>NZ_JBITDB010000004.1:0-1148263 GCF_044453825.1 Kribbella sp. NPDC051620 | reverse complement strand
CGCTGCGACGTCCTGTTCGCCATGCTCCGCACCAATACCCACTACCACCCACCCACACCCCACACACCTTGACCAAACCCATAGGGGCACACCCGATGCCCCCACCCGACCCGCCACGCACACACAACCCCCGTCAACCCACCCCAGCACGCCGAAGTAACCGCTTACCCCCCGACTTAGGTACGCACCCCCCACCGCCCGTTGCCACCAGCAACCAAACCCAACCCCGCAACCGCAGCCGCAGCCCCCGTCCCAGCGGCAGCCGCCCCAGCCCACCTCGCCAACGACCCCACGCCGAGCTAGACCCGCCTAGCAAACCGGACCCCCACCCCATCAAATCCCACCCCACCGCACCCCGAGCACGCCTCGCCAACCGATCCCCCGAAGCCGATTGATGTTCTGGAGATCCACCCCGTCGCCCCACCCCACCTTGTGCTCCACCTGAGCATTCCCCACCGCCGAATCCACTCACGTCGAGCACAAAGTCGCCCAACGCCCGGCCACCAGACCATCCGACCAGCCCACCCCCAAACCGACCGACCCCGCCGTCGGCACCCCGCAGCACGGCCCGCCTCGCCCGCCATCCCCCGGCAACACGACCCACCTTGCAGTCGGCACCCCCTCGGCCCCACCCGCCTTGCCATCAGCACCCCTCGGTCCCACCCGCCTTGCAGTCGGCACCCCTCGGCGCGACCGGCTTTGCCAAAGACGACCCTTGGACCCAGACCCCTCCGCGGGATCCCGATAGCTGCGTCCTTCCCTGGTCGAGGCAGTGCGGGTCAAGAGTCGAACTTGTTCGATCCCGAAGGGACGCGAAGCGCTCTTGACGCGCACTGCCTCGACCAGCACACTCCCGCAGCGGGAGCCCGCGAACCACAGCCCCTCACCAACCCAACCACCCAACCAACACCAACCCCGAGGAATGGCCGGGCCGTACGGGGTGCGCGGGTGCTGTGGATGTGGGGGCTCGCGGCGGGGCCGTGGTGCTGGCCGATGAGCCGGTGCGGTTGCGGGGTGCTCGCGGTGAGGGCGCTGTGCCCGAGGGCGCTGAGGTTGGGGGGTGCTCTTGGCGGGAAGCTGCGGCCCGGGGATTCCTTGGCAGTTACTCGAACGGGGTGGGGTCTCCTGCGCCTACTCGGACGACCTCCGGGGTGTCTTCGGAGAAGTCGACGACCGTCGTGGGCTCGGTGCCGCAGTCGCCGGAGTCGATGACCGCGTCGATCTGGTGGTCCAGGAGCTCCTTGATCTCCCAGCCCTGGGTCATCGGCTCCTCCTGGTCGGGCAGCAGCAGGGTGCTCGACAGGAGCGGTTCGCCGAGTTCCTCCAGCAGCGCCTGGGTCACCACGTGGTCGGGGATCCGGACACCGACCGTCTTCTTCTTCGGGTGCAGCAGCCGGCGCGGAACCTCTTTGGTGGCCGGCAGGATGAACGTGTAGCTGCCGGGGGTCGCCGCCTTGATCGAGCGGAAGACCGCGTTGCTGATGTGCACGAACTGGCCGAGCTGGGCGAAGTCCTGGCAGACCAGCGTGAAGTGGTGCCGGTCGTCGAGCTGCCGGATGGTCCGGATCCGATCCAGGCCGTCCTTGTTGCCGAGCTGGCAGCCGAGCGCGAAACAGGAGTCCGTCGGATAGGCGACCAACCCGTCGTTGCGGATCAGGTCCACCACCTGACCGATCGATCGCTTCTGCGGATTCTCCGGGTGCACATCGAAATACCTCGCCATGTGCCGACCCTAGCGGTACGCCCGGTGCCAGCGCCTGGGGTACTAGAGCAGAAGCGTCAGGGCCAGCGTCGTCAGGGCGAGGACGGTGGTGAGGATCGGCCGGGCGAACCGGGGTGGGGTGGTCATGACAGTGATTCTCCAAGCCGTTCCCGGCTGGTGGGAACGGCTTGGAGTCTAGATCAGGGACGGATCCGGGCACCCCTCGGTGAGCTACCTGACCAGGACCTTCAGGGCTGTCGCGAAGGCGGTGTCGCGGTGGCCGGCGAGTTCGGCGGCGGTGAAGACCGGAGTACGGAGATCCGGCGGAATGCCAGGACCGTCGAAGGTCTTCCAGTCGCGGGTGCGGAACTCCTCGTTGGGCAGGATGAACTCCCAGCCATTGGGCAGGGTCCGTTGCAGGGTGTCGGAGAAGACGCCCTGGGTGTTCTCGCCGATCCGGACCGGCCGCGGTACGCGGTTGATCATCGCCTGGGTGAACGTCTCGCCGGCGCTCATCTGCGAGCCAGCGGTCAGCATCGCGATCGGACCCGTGTACTTCGTCCGCCCCGACGGCTGCACGAACAACGGCTGCGGCGGCGTGAACGCGGTCGCGTCGACCGGGTTGTTGCGGGCGCGCTTCGCGTAGGCGAAGAACGGCTTGCCGGTCAGCCGCGACGCCAGGTCGAGGGCGAGCTGGTCGGAGCCGCCGCCGTTGATCCGCAGGTCGACGATCAGCCCGCGCAACTTCCCCGGTCCACTGGTGCGCTCTTTGGTGAGGATCTGGTCGAGCGTCGCGTTCAAGGTGTCCCGCTCGGCGTTGTAGTCGGGCACGTCGCCGTAGCCGAGGAACGCGATCACCCGCAGGTAGCCGATCCGGCCGGGCAGGTCGGCGTACCCGATCCGGTCGTTCGCGTACGACGTGAACCGCGCGCCCTTCAACGCGGTCGACTCGATGTACGGCCGCAGCTTCGCCTCGAGCTCCTCCGTCGGCAGCGTCGTCCCCGGCCGGACGCCGGCGAACAGCTTGCCATCGGCAGTACGGATCGCGGTGTGCGCGTCGCCCAGCGGCTTGATCATCTTGCTCAGCAAGGCGAACAGGGCATCGTCCGACATGTCCAGCGTGACGAGCGGCCGGTTGGTGGCCCGGACCTTGTCCCAGTCGATGCCCTTGGCGCGGAAGAAGGGATAGTTCTCGGCGTACGTCGTCCAGAACTGATCGAAGACGGCCAGCGTGCCCGTCGCACCCGGCACCGTGCAGAGCTTGGGCAGTTTCGCCAACCTGCGCAGGTGTTTGTCGCCGACATTGCCCTCGACGTGCATCCCCGCACGATCCCGGCGCCCCCGCACGGTGAAGGCCTGCTCCTCCTCGGCGGTGAAGCGGTCGCCGTTCCGCGTGTACTCACCCGCAGGAGTACAGCTGATCGACGTAGTTGAGAACAGCTTCGCATTGTCGTTGCTGATGGCAACGACAGTGCCGTAGCCGTCCATCTGCCAGACCCCGTCGAGCGAGGTCGCTGCGCTGGCCGCGAGCGGCCCAGACAGTGGCGCCGCGACGAGTCCAGCAACGATCCCAACGACTGGCAGCAGCAGTTTGAGCTTCATGCAGCCAACTCTTGCCGGTTCGCATGACCTCAGACAGGGACCGACCACCCCATCCCGGGTAGGCCTAGCTCTACTACTTCGCCAGACCCAGCGGCGTCGCGCTGACGACCAGGTTCTTCTCGTAGCCACCCCGCCCGCGGTCATACGCACCGGTGCACGTGATGAGCACCAGCCGATGATCACCTGTCTGGTCGAACGCGCCGCTCTTCGTCGCCAGCGCATCCTTCGGCACCGAGGTCACCGAGTCCACCCGGTACGACGCACTGTGCCCGTCCCCCCGCAGCACAACAGTCTCCCCCGCCTTGACCCGCAGTAGCCGGGCGAAGAAGCCGATCCCCTCCTTGGCGGAGTCGACATGCCCCGCGATCACCACCGAGCCGAACGGATCACCAGCCTCGGCTCCCCCGTCCCACCAGCCAACCCGCTCGACGTGCTCCGGTACTACGAGTTGCCCCGCAACCGTAGACGCCGGCAAGACGGCCGCGCCGGCCCCGCCCGGCATCACAATCTCGGTCGGCACGAATCGCACCCGCTGGCTCGGTGCCGGCGTACCGACCCTCCCGGGCAGCACGGCTGACGACGGCTCCGGCTGCCCTACCGCCGGAGTCCCGCCGCCCGCCGTACCAGGGCTCGGGACTGCTTCGTTCACCTGCGCGGCGCACCCCTCCAGGGCCACACAAGCCAGAAGCAATCCGAGCAAGAACCGTCTCAGCGACGTACCGCCTTTCGAACCACCACGGTCAGCGCCAAGGCGCCCACCAGGATCAGCAGGGGCAGCGATGAGCCCCTGTGCTCCTCGGTGAGCCCGAGCGCTGCCGCCTGTCCACCGGTGCCGGTGTTGACCTGGCCGGGCTTCTCACTCCCGGCGCCGGGCAGCTTCAGCGTCGCGACCGCGACGTTCATCGTCTTCGAGGTCGGCTCGCCGACGGCGAAGACCCGGGTCAGGTAACCGGCCCGGACCGGCAATTTCAACGGGCCGAGAACAACCGGCGTGGTCGACCCGGCCGGCACGATCTCGACCGAGTAGGTACCGGCCGGAACGACTACGTCGAGTGATTCACCATTCGCCACGTTGGCGAAAAGCACCTTTCCGTTCACCCGGATGTCGGCCGGGCCGACCGCGGCCGTGTGGGCGACCCGGACCGCGCCTTTGTCACGCGGCACGGCAGTCAGTTTGTTGACGTAAGTGGTGATCACCGGAGCAGCCGTCGGCGAGGCCGGACGGTGGATGACGACGTCGAGGTTGCTGTCCGCGGCCACCGTGACCTGCCGCTCGATCACCAGCTTCCCAGCGTCCTTCGCGGTGATCTTCCGTGCCCCGGCGGCGACCGTGAGCGGGCCGACCACCTCGGTCGCCTTCACCCCGGTGGCCACTGTCTTGCCGTCCACGGCGATGTCGAGAGTCCGGCCGGGCAGGCCCTGGATCACGTGCAGCACCCCGTTGCCGGCTGCCTGCGCGGGCGCCGCGACCAGCAGCCCCAGCCCGGCCACCGTCACCGCCAGCACCACCGAAATCACCCTGCGATAATGCGGACCTGACATTCTCGATAACATTGTCCTGATTTTCCCGAGCCCGGACACTACTGTTGGAGATTGCCCGGACACCCTGAGTTCCCGCATTTTCCCCACCCCTTTGGAAATGCATAAGTATTTGCCTGGCCAGGCTAATTCCGGCGTATCGTATGCGGAAGTCGATCCGGCCACCAGAGGAAGTGGCCGGGTCCATTGGGGGCGATGTCGCTTGTCCGCACGCAGCTTGAGGACCTCCGTGCTGGCGGTGGTCGCGCTGACTCTGGGGATCAGTACGACCGTTGCTTGTTCGGCTGAGGAGCAGGCCGGTACTCCGGTCGCGCCCAGCCCTGGCCCCTTGACCAACGGGGGCGGCGCGGCACCGGTCCAACCGCCACCGACGGCGGAGGGACCGGGTTTGACCGCGCCCGGCATTCACCTGGCCGCGGTACCGCGTGGTGACGGCAGTTTCGACATCACCGAGGATGTCGTACTGCGCTCCGAGGTCGCGCTGATCCGATTGCAGTTGCCGCAGTCCGGTACGAAGCTGGTCGGGATGATGCGGCCGACCAAGCCGATGGCGACGAGTTTGAAGATCACCGCCGACGGCCAGCCGGTCCCGCTGCAGACCACCAAGCTGGCCGCGGCCCGCGACCTGCCGCTGACCGTCGCCGCGACGAAGCTCCGGCTGGTCTATCGGCTGTCCGGTTCGACGGTACGAAGCCTGCCGTCCGAGACCGGTCGCGCCTCGGCGGCGATCAGCCCGCTCACGGCCGGCGTCGACCCGACCTTGCCGACCAACTACCAGATCTCCGGCGGCAGCCTGCTCAACGCCGTCTGTCCGGAGATGACCGAAACCCGTTGCGCGGTAGGCGAACCGCCCGGCCTCGGCATCCAGCAGGGCATCCCCGCCGACCAGTCCCTCGCCGTCCTCCAGCTGGACCTGCCGATGCAGCCGTGAGCTCACGGGACGCCGGCGGTTTGAAGCGCTTAAGCTGTCGGCATGGTCAACACACAGGCCGCGGGGCCCATCGCCCTCGGTACCGCGCGGGGCCGCTGGGTGCTGGCCGCCACCGCGCTCGGCTCCGGGATGGCATTCCTGGACGGCACAGTCGTCAACGTCGCACTGCCGGCGATGGGCGACGATCTGAACGCCGAGATCTCGGGTCTGCAGTGGATCGTCAACGGTTACATGTTGATGCTCGCGTCGCTGATCCTGCTGAGCGGTTCGCTCGGTGACCGGCTCGGCCGTCGCAAGACCTTCCTGACCGGCGTCATCTGGTTCGCGGTCGCTTCGCTCATCTGTGCGGTGGCGCCGAATCTCGAGGTGATGATCGCCGGCCGGGTGCTGCAAGGGATCGGCGGCGCGCTGCTCACCCCGGGCAGCCTCGCGATCCTGCAGACGAGCTTCAAGCACTCGGACCGGGCCAAAGCGGTGGGCACCTGGTCAGGGCTCACCTCCGTCGCCGCGGCGGTCGGCCCGTTCGTCGGCGGGACGCTGGTGGACAGCGGTTCGTGGCGGTGGATCTTCGTGCTCAACCTGCCACTCGCAGCGGCCACCGTGCTGGTCACGCTGAGGCACGTACCGGAGACGCGCGACGAGACGATGGCCGGCAAGCTCGACGTGGCCGGGGCCGTGCTCGCGACGATCGGCCTGGCCGGTGTGACCTTCGGTCTGATCAGCGCCGGCGACCGCGGCTTCGGCGACGCCCTGGTGCTGACGACGCTGGCGATCGGCGTACTCGGTCTCGCGGCCTTCGTCGAGGTCGAGCGGCGCAGCTCGCACCCGATCCTGCCGCCGGGGATCTTCAAGAATCTGCGCTTCACCGGCGCCAACCTGGTCACCATCGCCGTTTACGGCGCGTTGGGCACAGCCACGTTTCTGCTGGTCGTCTTCCTGCAGACGGCCCTTGGCTACGGCGCGCTCGAGGCCGGCGCCGCACTGCTGCCGATGACCCTGCTCATGTTGACCTTGTCCGGATACGCGGGCGCCCTGTCGGAGATCATCGGCGCCCGGATCCACATGACGGTCGGACCGCTGTTCATGGCCGCCGGCTTCCTGCTGATGATGCGGGTCAAGCCCGGCGCGAGCTACCTCACCGCCGTACTGCCGTCAGTGATCGTGCTGGGGATCGGCCTGGTGTGCACCGTGGCCCCGCTGACCTCGACAGTGCTGAACGCGGTCGAGGACCACCACGCCGGGGTCGCCTCCGGAGTCAACAACGCCATCGCGCGGACCGCCCAGCTGATGGCGGTCGCCGCGATCCCGCTGGCGGCCGGCATCACGGGCGACTCCTACCGGGATCCGGCCGCGTTCAGCGACGGCTTCCAGATGGCGATGTGGATCTCGGCCGGCCTGGCCGTCGTGGGCGCGGTACTGGCCTGGGTGACGCTGGCTCCGGGGAAGGGCGCGAAGCCGCCGGCCGCGGAGGAGCAGCACTACACGCACTGCCCGTTGGTATCTCCGCCGCCGGCTACTCCGGAGACTGCTTCTACGACACGGTGAAGGTACGCGACGTCCCGGTGAACGGTGTGATGGTGCCGTTCAGTGCCTTCGAGTCGCCGTGGTGGACGATCCGGTAGGTCCCGGGTTCGGTCGCCTTCCAGGTGATGGTCGCCTTCGAGTCAGCCAGGCCACCGCGCTCCCAGCGGTAGGTGGTGTTCCAGTCGCCGTCGTCGGCAACTCGTTGCCATTGGCCACCGACTTGGCGCTGCACCTCGAGGAACGTGCCGTTGCGGTGCAGGTTGTTCTTGGGATGCCCGGTCACGAACGCCACCGAGACAGTCGCCCCACGCTGGTACTGCGGGGCCGCATCCGTCAGCACCTGGCCGAACGACTTGAACGGCGGCGGGCTGTCGAACACCACTCCCGTCTGCAGGTTGAGCTCGGCCGTGATCGGCTTCGGGGGATGAGTTCCGGACGGTACCGGCGTACCGGCCTTCAGTGCTTCGGCCAGCCCGGCGAACTCCTGCTGGTACGCCGGCAGCGTGTACTTCCCGAACAGCGTCGAGCCGCCTTCGTACTGCTGCAGCTGGTACTCCTCCGGCGTCGTCACGTACGAGCTGTAGGCATTGGAGTAGCCCGAGATCAGCACGTTCTCGATCGGTACGCCGAGCTCCGCCGCGACCGTCCGCCGAAGTCGCAGACCGGCCACGATCGTCACCTCACCGGGCATCGCGACCAGGTAGAACTGGCCGAGCTTGACCAGCTGGATCGGCACGATGTCCGGCGTCGCCTGCAGCAACCCGGTCGGCACCGCGGCCAGCTTCGGCGACTGGCAACTGATCAGCCACGGCGCGACGTCGACCTTGAACGGCTTCAGCGCCTCGAAGAACGGATTCGTCACGCCCTCGGGGATGACCGGGATGGCCGGCCCGTCCTCGACACTGCCGGCCAGCGTGGAGGCGCCGACCACCCCCGGGCAGGTGCGATGCGCCTCGCCGTCGGGCGTGTACCGCGGGTCCACCTGAACAGCCGACATGTCGACATATCGCATCCGGGCGTCGAGGCTGCCGGTGATCGTTGCCCGCGGCCCGTTGTACGCCTGCTCGGCGGCCTGCTGCTGGCGATCGCCGAGGATCTGCTGGTTGAGCAACGGGTCCTCGGTCGGACCGGAGCCCGGCTTGAGGTTGAGGTTGGGCGACATGTCGCCGGCGTTCGTGTTCGGGAACGCGGCGACGAAGCCCTGGCTCTCGTCGAGGTAGCGAACGCCCTTCTCGTCGTGCTCCCAGCGGTACGCCGCGTAGCCCTTGTTGTCCGGGCTGATCAGCGTGTTCTCGTTGGTGATCGAGGTCGCGTGGGTGGCGAACCAGCTGATCGCCCCGATGTCGGAGCCGCCTTGCTGGAACCGCAGTACGGTCACCGCCGGGTCGATCGCCTGCGGGAACGCGGCTTTGTCGGCAGCCGGGTTCTGATCGAAGGCGATCCTCGACCGGTTGACGCTGGCATTGGTGAGCGTCGACCTGCCGAGGCTGATGGTGCCCGGCGCGAGGTTCTGGTGCGCCTTGGTGATCGCCTCGACGATCCCGTCCACGGTCGCGTCGAAGGCCTGCTTCTGGAACCCGTAGATCGACAGGTTGTACGCCAGATTGTGCGACTGCCCACCCGGCCCGCTGTGCGTATGAGTTGCCGACAGCAAGACGTTGCGCTCGGAGTACAGGTCCCCGTACTTCGCCTGCAGCTTCACCAGCACGGCATCGCGCTGCGCCTGGAAGATCATCCCCAGATCCGAGTTGACGTAGGCGACCCGCTGCCCGGTCGCCTGCTCGACCGCGACGAAGGCCCGAGCGCGCAACCGCTGATGGATGCCAGTCGTGTTCTGCCCGAACTTCGAATAGCCCATCATCCCGTTCTCGGCGGCCGGCCCGGTGATGTCGGAGATCCCACGGCCCACCAGGTACGCCGAATCAACAGCCTGCGCGGAGGTGGTCCGATTGACACTCACTCCGGTGGCGACCAGGGCCAGGGCGAGTACAGCAACAAGCGAGCGGGGGCGGCGGCGCATGAAGTCTCCTCAGTCCAGTCCGTGAAAGCTGAGCCAATTTCATCTTTACCGGAGAGTACCCGGCTGCTCGCAGACTGTGAAGAGGTCGTCACTTACCGAGATGGAGATAGTGCTTCCGGGTCTCGGCGGGGAGGCGTTCGATGGCGTAGCGGAGCATGGTGCGGGGCATTCGGGTGGCGTGCTGGTCGAGGAAGGCGAGGAGCTCGGCGGGGGCGGTGTGCTTGCCGGCCTCGCGGAGCATCCAGCCGGAGGCTTTGTGGATGAGGTCTTCGCGATCGTCGAGGACGCTGGCCGCCAGGGCGAAGGTGTCGGCGGTTTCACCCTTGCGGATCAGCTTGTAGGTGGCGACCAGGGCGATGCGGCGTTCCCAGAGGTTGCTGGAGGCAATCAATTGGTAGAGCGGGTCGCGCGGGTGGTCGAGGAGCTGGGCGCCGACGATCTCGGGGGCGCTGCAGTCGACCAGATCCCAGTTGTCGATGTACTTCGTGTTGCGCAGGTACAGGTCGTAGATCGCGGTCAGCTCCGCGGGGTTCGCAGTACGGGGCTTGGCGGCCCTGGCAGCGCGGTCGGCCAGGAGGCAGAGAATCGCCAGGCGGTGCTCGTGGATCGGGCTGGCCAGCGCCTCCTCGATCGCCGGCAACGGGAGCTCGGCACGGAGGTACGGCTTGAGGATGAGGCGGAGGGTGGAGAGCTTGACGCCGATCATCTGGTCGCCCTCGCCGTAGCCACCCGGCTTGACCTGGAAGTAGCGGGCGAGCGTCTCGGCAGTGGCCGGATCGGCCGCCGCGTCGATCTCGCGAAGCAGGTCGTCGACGGACACTAGAGCTCCTTCTGCAGCGCCTTCATCGTGCTGATCTCCATTGTCTGGGTGACGCTGACTTCCTGGGCCATTTCGCTGACCCGGATGTTCGAGCCGTTCTCGAGTTGCTCGGAGCTCATCGTCACCGCCCCCTGATGATGCTTGATCATCAGAGTCAGGAACAGTTCGTCGAAGGCTTTGCCCCGAGCCTGCTGCAGAGTGGTCAGCTCGGCCTGGGTCGCCATCCCGGGCATCTTGCTGTGGTCCTGGTGCTGCACGTGCTCAAGGTCCGGCGGGGTCTGGCCGGCCGCGGTGAGGAGCTGGCGCATCGACGCGATCTCGGGCTCCTGGCCGACCCGGATCCGGTCGGCCAGCGCTTTGACCCGCTCGTTCGATGCCGTAGTACCGGCCCATTCGGCCATCTGCAGCGCCTGGGTGTGGTGGATCATCATGTCGCTCAGGAACCTGACGTCGTCCGGGTCGACCGTCTGCACCATGCTCGGGAGGGCGGTGACGGTCTTGTTCGGCCCGCCCGGCGTACCGGGCACGATCACCGGCGGACCGGTCGGCGCCGGCCCGGACTGCGGCTTCGGATCGGAGCTGCATCCGGTCACCGTCACGGCGGCCAGCAGCACGGACATCCAGCACGTTCGGGCAGAAAACGTCACGCCGGCCTCACTCCCTGTGGCAAATCGCTTCCGGACAGTGTCTATCACGCCTAGGCTGGAGAACCGCCCGACTATTTCAGAAGGGACCACAGCATGCGCGCAGGCCGCCCCCGCACGCTCGCCAGTCTCACCTTCGCCCTCGCTCTCGTCGCCGGATCAGCCGGTATCGCGAGTGCCGAGGCGCCCGCGCCACCGGAGACCGGCGCCGCCAAGAGCGACAACATCACCCACCTGGCCAGCGCGCCGATGAGCGGGCCGCTCGCCGACGGGATCAACACCGACATCGCGTTCGCGGGCAAGCTCGCCTACGTCGGCAACTACGCCGGCTTCGCGATCTACGACATCGGCGACCCGGCGCATCCGCGACTCGTGAGCCAGGTGTCCTGCCCCGGCAGCCAGAACGACATCAGCGTCTCGAACGGGCTGCTGTTCCTCAGTACCGATTCCTCCCGCAGCGACAACTCCTGCCAGAGCGTCGCGCAGTCGGCGACGATCAAGGAGTCCTGGGAAGGGATCAAGATCTTCGACGTCAAAGACCCGGCGAACCCCCGGTACGTCGCTGCTGTCGAGACCCATTGCGGTTCGCACACGCACACGCTGATCCCGGGCAAGTCCAAGCGCGAGATCTACATCTACAACTCGTCGTACAACCCGAACGCGGCGTATCCGGACTGCCAGCCGCCGAACGACCTGATCGACATCATCAAGGTCCCGGTGCGGCACCCTGAGGACGCGGCCGTGGTCGCCTCGCCCGTACTGTTCCCCGACGGCGGATTCCCCGGCAGCCCGACCGGCCGCGCGACCAGTGGTTGCCACGACATCACCGCCTTCCCCGCGCGCGACATCGCGGCGGCCGCCTGTATGGGTGACGGCATCCTGCTCGACATCTCCAAGCCCGAGCGGCCGAAGGTGCTCGACCGGGTCCAGGACGCGGCGAACTTCTCGTTCTGGCACGGCGCCACCTTCAACGGCGACGGCACCAAGGTCGTCTTCATGGACGAGCTCGGCGGCGGAGGCGGCGCGGAGTGCAGCGCCGAGGTCGGCCCGAACAAGGGCGCCACCGCGGTCTTCGACCTCGACCACAAGAAGTTCGTCTTCCGCAGCTACTTCAAGATTCCACGGCACCAGGCAGCCGAGGAGAACTGCGTCTCGCACAACGGCTCGCTGATCCCGGTCCGCGGCCGCGACATCATGGTGCAGGCCTGGTACCAGGGTGGCTTCTCGGTCTGGGACTTCACCGACTCGGCCCAGCCGCGCGAGATCGGGTACTTCGACCGGCCGCCGATCCAGCCGGCCGACTTCGGCGGGTACTGGTCCGTGTACTACTACAACGGCGCCATCTACGGGACCGAGTCGGTCAAGGCCTTCGATGTCTTCCGGATCGATGACCCGCGCACCGATCCCGCGAACCGGGTTCGGTGGAAGGAGCTGAACGTGCAGACCCAGCCCGCTTCGAAGTAAACGATTTCGCATTGCTCCGGGGTCAGCGGCAGAACAACCGTTGTGACCCCGGAGCGTTCGGGCATACGGTGATACCAGGGCTGTTGTCCACCGCGCCAGGACCGACCGGCGTCGCGGGAACACCCGGGGGAGAAGACAGCGTGACGAGTCAGCCCGATCACGGTGACGGCGAGATGATCCGGACCACGTTCGGCGCCGTCAGCGAGGAACTTCAGCCCGGCATCCTGGTGGTCCGGCTGTCCGGTGAGATCGACATCGCCACCACCGACTTCGCCGCCGAAGCGATCCGGGCGGCGATCGCGCCACCCGCGCGACTGGTGCTGATCGACGTGTCCGCGGTGACGTTCTGCAGCTCGGCCGGGCTGGGCAATCTGGTCGAGGCCCGCCAACTGGCCGGGCAACATGGCATCGATCTCGCATTGGTCGGTGTCGGCCGTCCGGTCGACCGCCCGCTGACCATCACCGGCCTCGGCCGCGACTTCAGCATCTTCGCCTCGGTCGAAGACGCCCTCCAGCACCGGCCCTCCTGAGCGTCGCGGTTCCTGGGCTTACCGGCGTTCCGGAGGTAACTGTGTGATACCGGGCCGACCGGAAATGGTTGACCGGCGCCGAGGGCGGGAACGCTGAGTTACTGCCGGGCCTTGATCGGGCGATGGCAACGTTGCCGCACGACCGGCGGGGGATACGTCGCGGCTGCCTGGGGAGGGGGATGCTGATGGGTCGAAGGACTTCATTGGCGATCGGCGTCCGGACCGTCGGGGAGGCGGTCGTGGTCAGCCCGTCGGGAACACTCGAACTGACCACCGCTCCGCAGTTGCGGACCTTCCTGGCCCGCCGGCTGGCCGACCAGCCCGGAGCGGTGATCGTGATGCTGCAGGACCTCGTACTCGCCCGCGCCTACTCGCTCAGCGTCTTCACCAACCTCGCCCGGCAGGTCGCGGACTGGTCCGGCACCCCGTTCGTCCTCGTCACCGGCCGCAACCGCAGCCACGAGCTGCAGCGGCACTCCGAGCTGATCTCCCGCTTCATCCCGGTCTTCCCCGACCTCGCCACGGCGCTGGCCTCCATCCGCAACCCGCCGGCCAGGCAGCTCAGCAAGCTCAGACTGGCTCCCGAGCCGCACAGCGCCTCGACCGCCCGGCGGTTCGTCGCCTCCATCTGCGAGCTGTGGCACTGCGAGGAGGTCTCCGAGGACGCGGTCGCGATCACCTCGGAGCTGGTGGCCAACGTGGTCCGGCACGCCCACACGGACGCCGACCTACGCCTGGAGCTACGCCGGCAGGTGCTGACCGTCGCCGTCTCCGACGGCAGCCCAGATCTGCCCGTACGCCGTCCGCTGGGCGCGCGCGACGGTGGGATGGGGCTCGGCATCGTCGCGACCCTGGCGACCTCCTGGGGCGCCAATCCGACGTCGAGCGGGGGCAAGCTCGTCTGGGCGACGATCCGGCTGCGTTCGCCGAACGCCCGGGTGGCGATCAACAACAGCTGGCGCAACGGTCTGTAGCCGCTCGCGGACGCTGAGCGGGCAATCGTCATTCCGATGCGGGGGCGCGAAATACGCAGTACCGGCGCTCACCTGTGCGGCGCTTTGCTCACGATGGAGCCAAAGAGGCACTAATTGACGGTACTGGCCCTAACATGACGCGTGTGACCGGGGATACCAGGAAGCAGCAGAGCCGGCCGACCGTGCAGGACGTCGCCCGGGAGGCCGGCGTCTCGCCATCGACTGTGTCGCGCGCCCTGCACACCCGGGGCTACGCCTCACCGGAGGTGCGCGAACGGGTCCAGGAGGCCGCCCAGCGGCTCGGCTACGTGCCGAACCACATGGCCCGCAACCTGCGCAGCCGGACGTCGACCGCGATCGGCGTACTGATCTCCGACCTGCGCAACCCGTTCTACGCCGATCTGGCCGCCGGGATCGAGGAGGTGCTCCGGTCCGAGGGGCACCAGATGATCCTGGTGAACGACAACGGCGACCCCGAAGAGGAGATGCACGCCGCGGAGACCCTGCTGGCGATGCAGGTCGCCGGGGTGATCGTGACGCCGGTCGCGGCGGCCTGCCCGAAGATGCTGCAGGACAACGGGATCCATGTGGTCTCGGCCGACCGGCAGCTCGGGCGCGGCGGCGACGCGGTACTGAGCGACAACAAGGCCGGCGCGCGGGAGCTGACCGAGCACCTGCTCGGGCTCGGCCACGAGCGGATCGGCCTGCTCATCGACGAGACCAAGTGGTCGACCGGCGCGGGCCGGCTGGCCGGGTTCCGGGCGGCGTACGAGGATGCCGGTCTGGAGCTGGACGAAGACCTGATCGTCTTCACCAGCTTCGACGCGGAGGCGGCCAAGCAGACCACCCGCGAGCTGCTCGACGAGCAGCACGTGACCGCGATCCTGTCGGCCAACAACGTGCTCGCACAGGGCGCATTGGCCGAATTGAAGCGCCGGAGACTCCGGATACCGAACAAAATCAGCCTCGCCGCATATGACGACGTGCCGTGGATGTCGTTGGTCCAACCCGCGATTACGACCGTGGATCAGCACACTGTGGATCTGGGTCGTAGCTCTGCGCAACTATTACTGGCCAGAATCAGGGACGAACTGCCCGCCCGGCGGCGAATTGTCCGGGTTGCGCCACGTCTTGTTGTCCGCGGATCCACCGGACCCGCTCCCAGAAACTGAATTTCTGGCGTACCACCGGCACATGACACAACTCTATGTAGACCGGGTCATCGCCAGGCAGCTCGAGCGCCACACCGAGGTCGCCGAGGCGATGCACAGCCAGCTGGACGCGATCCAGGCGATCGCCGACGAGCTCATCCGCCGACTGGACACCGGCGGAGTGCTCTACACCTACGGCAACGGTGGATCCGCTGCCGACGCACAGCACCTGGTCGGTGAACTCATCGGCCGCTACCTCAGGGAGCGGCGGCCGCTGCCCGCCGTTGCCCTGGTCGGGGACGCGGCCGTGACCAGTTGCATCGCGAACGACTACGGCTATGACGACGTGTTCTCCCGTCAGGTCCAGGCCCTGGTCAGACCGGGCGACATGGTCGTCGGCTTCAGCACGTCCGGTACCTCACCGACCGTGGTCAAGGGGCTGGAGGCGGCCCGAAACGCCGGAGCCTGCTCGGTGGCCTTCACCTCCCGGCGCGGGATCGGCCTGGCAGCGGCGGCTGACCTCGCGCTCGTAGTACCGGCCGAGGAGACGGCCAGGATCCAGGAGATGCACCTGCTGGCCCTGCACATGGTCAGCGAACTGGTCGACCAGTGGGCCGCCGCCTACTGATCGACCGCTAGCCCATCCGCCAACCCACCACGCCAGCGCCTTCGCGGCGGCCTGCTCGCACAGGCCCTCGCGAAGGCGCCGGCCCGGCCGCGTACGCAGTACTGCAATCTTCGATCCCGTCACCGTTGCGGGGTTCGAACAGTTGATGCGATAGCGTCCTGTGTCCCGCACCCG
Organism: Kribbella sp. NPDC051620; assembly: GCF_044453825.1. Lineage (NCBI taxonomy): Bacteria > Bacillati > Actinomycetota > Actinomycetes > Propionibacteriales > Kribbellaceae > Kribbella > Kribbella sp. NPDC051620. Next base: position 1,132,560 of record NZ_JBITDB010000004.1, on the reverse strand, counting down.
GTACGGGACACTTGTCCGGTGAAGGCTTTGACGAAGGAATGAGAATGGCTGAGAGCGCCAAGATCATCGTGGTGGTGCCGACCTACAACGAGCGGGAGAACCTGCCCGTGCTGGCGGCGCTGCTGTCCGAGCTGAAGCTGCCCGGGCTGCAGATGCTGGTGGTCGACGACAACTCCCCCGACGGCACCGGCGACGTCGCCGACGAGCTGGCCAAGGCCGCGCCGACGGAGGTCTCCGTCCTGCACCGGACCGAGAAGGACGGCCTCGGCCGCGCCTACATCGCCGGGATCAGCCGCGCGCTGGACGAGAACGCCGACATCGTGATCCAGATGGACGCCGACCTGTCCCACCCCGCCTCGGTGATCCCGACCATGGTCGAGATCCTGCAGACCACCGACGCCGCCGTGGTGATCGGTTCGCGCTACGTCGAGGGTGGCGAGGCCGCGGCCGAGTGGGCCTGGCACCGGCGGCTGCTGTCGGCGTTCGCGAACGTCTATGTGAACACGATCCTGCGCCTGCATGTGAAGGACGCCACGGCCGGCTTCAAGGCGTGGAAGGCCGACACGCTGCGCGCGATCGACGTGACGACGATCCAGAGCAACGGGTACTCGTTCCAGGTCGAGATGAACTACCGCGCGGTGCGCCAGGGCCGCCGGATCGCCGAGACGCCGATCCGCTTCGAGGAGCGCACGATCGGCGCCTCGAAGATGAGCATCAAGGTGCAGCTCGAGTCGGCCCTGATGCCGTGGAAGCTCCTCTTCAAGCGGTCGTAGGCCTTCTTCGGGCTATCCGTAGCCGAGTTGGTGCAGCCGGGCGTCGTCGATGCCGAAGTGGTGCGCGATCTCGTGCACCACGGTGATGTGCACCTCCTCGACGACGTCCTCGACCGTCTCACAGATCTCGAGCGTCGGGTTGCGGTAGATGGTTATCCGGTCGGGGAGCACGCCGCCGTAGTAGTGCCCCCGCTCGGTCAGCGGGATGCCCTCGTAGATCCCGAGCAGGTGCGGGTCGCTGCTCGGCGCGTCGTCCTCGACGAACACCGCGACGTTGTCGATCAACCCCGCCAGCTCGGTGGGCACCTGATCCAGCGCCTCGGACACCAGCAACTCGAAATCAGCCCGGCTCATCTCGATCACAGGCCCAGCGTAGTGAGCCAGTCCACACTCGGTGAGCGTTGCCCGTCAGCTTCCTGACATGCCGGTTTCAGACATCACTCGCCCTCGTAGCAACCACTACCTCCTGCGGATACTGACGGACATCCCGGTCGCGTCCCGGCGACCGGCCTCTTCCGTCCCCCCGTTCCAGGAGAGATCCGTATGAGAAAGCCCACGATCTGGGCGGCCGTCATCGCCACTGCCGCTCTCGGCTTCACGGCCACCCCCGCCCTCGCCTCCACCACGGCTACGGCCCCGGCCACCGGCATCACGAAGCTCGCCATCCCGGAACACCTGACACCCGAGCAGCAGTACCTCCTGGACCAGCTGCCGGCAGCACGGCAGCGGGCCGAGGCCCTCAACGCCGAGCTGGGCATCGACGACAGCCTGCAGCGGGCCCTGATCGACGCGATCGACCCCACGCAGTACGAGTGCTCGAACGCCACCCCGCCGGTACTGGCCGCGGTACTGGCTCCGGCCTCGAAATGGAACTTCGACCAACTGCTGGCGGCGCTGCACGTACTGATCTACAACATGGCCCTGGTCGACGCGGCCTACCTGCCCCAGACCGGGCCGTTCACGTTCGGCTCCCACGGCCAGTACACGATTGCCGCCACGCACACCTTCCGTGACCTGAAGAACTTCTGGGACATCCCGTCCGGTGACATCCAGCTGATCCCCGCGCACGGCCGCGCGATGCTCGATCCCGAGCTCAACTACCGGGTGTTCACGAAGGTCTACCACCTGGCGGACGCCCCCTCCAGGTTCTCGGCGGACTTCGTCGCCAAGCAGCTGAACTCCGCGGCGATGGGGTACGGCGACCTGCCCATCTTCACCTTCAACGCGTACGCCGCTCCTGGTGAGGACCTGCCCGGCGTCGGCCGGACGCCCAAGCGGATCGCGTTCGGCGACGGCGTGATGGAGGGCTTCGACCAGGTCGGTCTGGGTGACGTGGCCCCGCAGGCGATCCTCGCCCACGAGTTCGGCCACCACATCCAGTACGCCGACAACCTGATGCGGGCCGACCTCCCGGCGCCGGAGGCGTCGCGCTGGGCCGAGCTGTCGGCGGACACGTTCAGCGCGTACTTCCTGACCCACGCCCGCGGCGCGGCGATGCAGTGGAAGCGGGTCCAGCTGTTCAGCCAGATGTTCTTCCAGATCGGCGACTGCGGCTTCACCGCCAACGAGCACCACGGCACCCCGAACCAGCGCATGCGCTCCGCCCTGTGGGCCTACGGTGTCGCCGACTCCGCCCGCCCCCAGGGGCACATCCTCCCGGCCCTGACCTTCTTCGACCTCTTCAAGGCGCAGTACCCCCAGCTGATCGCCCCAGACGCCACCAGCTGACCTCCTACCTGCAGCGTGGGCGTGCCCTTCCCCCTTCCCCCGGCACCCCATGCGCCCCTCCCCGCCGTACGCCGGCCGGCCCTGACCAGCCGGCGTACGGCGGCCTCCATTCGCCTGCCCAGTAGTCGATGGAGGGCCGGCAGCCCTCGTCCCCACCGTTGCGAAAGAACCCGTTTTGGACCTCGGCGAAGTGTCCTCTATGCTTACCGATGTCCCCGGAGCTTCGGCTCCCGCGGTCCGAGTCCCCATCGTCTAGTGGCCTAGGACGCTGCCCTTTCAAGGCGGTAACGCGGGTTCGAATCCCGTTGGGGATACGGTCGAAAGACCAATGTCAGTAAGGCTCGAATGATGGTGTAGCATCATCGAGTTGCTAGGCCCAGTAGCGCAGTTGGTTAGCGTGCCGCCCTGTCACGGCGGAGGTCGCGGGTTCGAGTCCCGTCTGGGTCGCCAGGAGAGTGGCGGCGGGTGTCCACACACCGCCGCCATTTATCTCTCCCGGTCAGGTAGCTCAGCTGGTAGAGCGTCCGCCTGAAAAGCGGAAGGTCGGCGGTTCGAGACCGCCCCTGACCACACATAATTGAGCGTGGATCTCGGTCCGAGATCCGCCGACTCCCCCGCTAGTACCGCAACAGGTACCGCAACCTCATCCGGCGACTGCCTCCCCAAGCTGCTCTAGCGCCTTCCGCTGATCCTCAAGCGATGCATGCGCGTAGATCGCCATCGTCACCTGTACGTCAGCGTGCCCGACGATCGCCTGCACGATGTGAGGCGGAACACCCAGCCGGAGAAGCAGGGTCACGCATGAGTGCCGCAGATCGTGGAAGCGCATCTCCCCCAACCCGACCTGCACTCGCAACGGGTACCAATCCCTGCGCAGGTTGTCCGGCTCGATCGGCGTCCCGATCTCAGTCGTAAAGATGTAGCCGGTATTGACCCACTTTTTGCCGGCCGCGAGCCGCTCCTTTGCTTGCAGCACCTTGTGAACCCGCAACGCCTCTAGACACAGCTCAATCAGCGGCACCGTCCGGCGAGACTTCTTGGTCTTCGGGGTGACAGCTCGCAGCGCACCATTGACGCGCTGAAGAGTTCGCTGGACAGTCACAGTCTTCTCGGCCCAGTCGATGTCATCCCACTTCAGCCCGAGCAGCTCGCCGCGTCGCAGCCCCATGAACAGGGCCAATACGAACAGCGCGTAAAGCCGGGTCGGCTTGGCCGCCTTCAGCAATAGCCGCGCCTGCTCTTCGGTGGCTCCGCGATTCGTGTCGTACTGCGCGCCCTGCACCTGGACCAGCTTGGCCACGTTCCGCCGCAGCACTTCTTCGCGAACAGCGGCCTGCAGCGCATTCCGCAGTACGGCGTGAACCTGCTCCACCAGCCTGTCTGATGGATGCCGTTCACAGCACCGCCCAACTGCGCAGCACCGCTTCTTGTCGCCGCGTCGTGCGTCGTATCCGTGCTTGCAGCAAAGGCAGGTGTTCCGCAGACGCTTCATGAACAACCGCACATCGGCGCCGGTGAGCTTGTGCAGCTTCTTCTTTCCAAGATCGGGGATGAGATGCACTCGCGCCACCAGCTCGTACCCCTGGTAGGTCTTTGGCTTCCTCGCGGGTTTCACGATGTGCTCCAACCAGTAGCGCAAGAATGCTTCGAGCTGCCAGTTCGTCGCCTCGGCCGGGATCCCCTGGTCCGAGTCCGTCTGGAGCTTCCGGAGCTTCTGAACCACCACATCTCGGTTCCTGGAGGACACCTCTTTCCGAGCGGTTGTCCCGTCGGCCTGGAGGACATAGGCCGCTCCAAACCACAGATCTTTGCTGGCCCGGTAGTAGATCGAGCCATCACCGTTAGCGGCCCTCATGCTGCGGTCTCCTCTTCCAGTAGTTGGATTGCTTCTTCCAGAGCCGAGACCCGCACCAACCGGCGAGCGCCGATTTTGACGGTCTTGAGCTTCCGGCTACGAATCAGGTCGTAGAGAGTCGAGCGATGGATGCCCAGCCGTGCGGCAGCGTCTTCCGTGGTGATCAACAGCCGGTCCGCGTCAGCAATCTGGATCGTGGTCATCAGTGGTGCAGCTCCGTTCTGTCCGGGCATGCTCATGCGATCTCGCGGTTCGGGTGTGCGTCGTCGGCAAGGGGCGGTACAGGCCGGGGGCCCCAAGGCGTACCAGCCGTACCAGCCTCGTTTTCGCAGGTCAGGGTCAAGGAGGCTTGGTTCGTTGGTACGGCTTGAGCCGTACCAACGGCAGAAGCCTCTTCGGGGCTGACCTGCGAAGTTACGGCTGGTACGGCTGGTACGGCTTCCCCAGCGGCTGGTTTTGACTCGGGGCAGTAGCGGTTCCACGCGTCGGCGAAATCGCTGCGGTAGTAGCCCTTGGCCTGCCCCGTAGGGAACCGGATGGTGTCGCTGCGGATCTCGAAATCGCGCAGCAGATTGCCCATCTTCATCGCGGTCAGTCCGGCCGCGCCCATCGATGCCCACGGCCCTTCAGCGTCACTGCGCAGCCGCTCCAACAAGAGCTGAGTCGGCAACGCGTCGGCGTCTTGGAACGCGGTTCGGCAGTCGGCTAGCAGCCGGGTCGGGATGGAACTCTCGTCGCCCGCGTCGCGGTCGCTGGTGAGAGCGACGGCGGCCTTACGGGCGGCGCGTGGCCACTGGCCGCCCGCCAGGTCGGCAATGGCGATCATGGGTTCCCACGTGTCGGCGGCTCGGTCTTCGAGCGGCATGTCCGGGGTGGCGTTGCGCAGCTCCTTGACGTGGCCGGTGAGCCATTGGTTCAGCCGTTGCCGCAGCTCGTCCAGCTCGGGACCGTCGCGGCCGACGCGGTACGGCGCGACCTTCTCCCCCGGTGCACGGCGACGCATCCGGATGACAGCGGCCCGGTCCTCGATGGTGTCCGGCATCGCGCCAATCCCTGCGAGTGCGGCCATGGCGAACGTGGCGATCTTCTCCACCGACTTGCTACTGGCGTCGTACCGCAGCGCAGGGCGGCCGCGCTGGTGACCAGCGTTCAGAAGGCCGCGCAGATCTTCGTTGTCGCCTGCCTTCGGGCCAAAGATCGTGTCGGCCTCGTCGATCAACAGAGTCGGCGGATCAGACGGCGCGACACCAATGGACCGGTACACGGCCGACGGTGAGGCGTTGACCGTCATCAACGGCCGGTGCGACATGCCCTCGACCATGTCCAGCAATCGGGACTTTCCGCAGCGCCGTTCTGGCGCCCGGATCACCAAGCGGGGCGCACAGTTCCAGGCCGGAATGGCATGCGTGGCTGCAGTCCACAGCACGACTGCGGTCAGCGCTGACGTGCTCGGCAGGATCACGTAGCGGGTGATGGTCGCGGCCATGTCGTCGAGCAACTCGGCACCGTCGACGGGCTCGGCCTGGTCGCGGTTGTCGTCAGTCATGCGGCGATCCCTTCGTCACGGAAACCGCCAGCGATGGCGGCTCTGATGTCTCGCTCGGATTGGGCGGCTTGATGTCCGACGAAGGTCAGGGCGGTGACGGCGTCGGCCTGGTCGATGGCACCGGCCGCGACCATCCGCGCAATCCCCCTCGCAGCGCCGTAGAGAGTCGCGCGGCGCTTCCCCTTCGGGGCACGGCGGACGGCGTCCAGGTGAGCCGCGAGGAGCTTGTCCGGATGGGAGATGCCCCCGCCCGGCTGCGCGGTGGTCGGCCTGGTGTGTGGGGTGGCCAATTCGGCCGGCATAGGCGGCAGGCACGCGGCGATCAGAGCGGGGGGCATCTCCTCCACGTCCGGTCCGCTGACGGTCGCCCACCGGTACGGCAAGCCTGTTCGGTGATGAAGCGACGGCGGCAGGACGACGTATCCGCCATCGGCTTTGACGTCGATTCCCGGCCGTCCAGGCATCGGCCGCGACGGCATGTGCTGTCTAGGGTGGCGGTAGTACAGGTGCTGCCCTCCCGAGCCGGTGACGACCCGCAGCGTGCGCGGCAGCAAGCCCTCGTTCAGGAGATCGGTCATGCTCTTCGTCCCGCCGTGCGCGGGATCGACATCGACCACCAGGAGCCCGGACACAGCACCGGTCCGGACGGCGAGCTGACCGCGCGGGACAGCGGCGACGTTCGCGGTGACGCGGGCCGGGTCGGTGCTGGCGGCGTAGAAGCCGTGGCAGGTCAGGTGCCCGCAGGTCGCGGGGTCGTGGTCGGTGGCGGCGCGGCAGGCGTCGCAGTTGGCGACCGGCCGCTTAGAGCGGCCGAGCATGAACACCGGCCAGCCGCGTCCTGCGGCGGCGAGTGCTGCGGTGAGGATCTCGTTCATCGGTGAGTTCTCCCCTCGAGGTATTTCAGGCGGCGTAGGCGTTGGGTGTGGCGTTGCGGTAGTCGCCGGTCATGCACTCGACGCAGCGGCCATCGCTGGTCGGGATGCAGTAGGTGGTGACTCGGCCGCAGAGCTTGCAGCGGCGGCGCGCTTCCATCGCCTTGTCCAGCGCGTTGAGCTGGGCCGGTGAGGCGACGCGTGACGGCTTGGCGAGGTCGAGGCGGTAGAGCCAGGCCCAGCGCTGCCCGTTGCGCCACACCAGCAGCGCGTAGGGCTCGTGACCGCCTGGGCACATCCGCATCGCGCGGAGCTGGCGGCGGGTGACCAGTCCGGCAGGTGCCCACTTGAACCGGAACACCGGAGTTCCGCCGTGGTCCCATCCGATGACGGTTCGCCCGTCCCACAAGGTGATGTAGCGCGACGCGGCCGGGTGCAGGGACGCGCGTTCCATCAGCGGCGCGGTCACTTCTTGTCCGCCTTGCTGGTCGAGTTGTCACCCAGGCTGCGGGTACGCCGGTAGTAGCCGATGACCTTCCGACCGAACCGGACCCGTAGCCCGGAGCCGTCGCACCGGCCGCAGTGCCGGAAGGCGTTGCCGAACGGCGATTTGAACTTGCCGACGCCCTTGCAGTGGCGGCACTTCCCGAACGGCCAGACAGCACAGGTGAGCAGGTAGAACGCGGCGACGCCGGTCACGATGAGTGCCACGGTGGCGGCCTGGGCGAGGCTGTGGGCGGTAGCGGTGAGGTCGAGCGTGGCGCTACCCAGGTAGCTACCGTGGGTAGCGGCCTCGGGGATAGCGGTAGCGGGGGTGGTGGGCATGGAATGCCTCCAGAGAGCTGTTTTTGGGCGTGAGGAGCCGTGGCCGCTACCCGCTACGCGGAAACAAACGGCCAGGTCAGGTCTGGGTTGCGGGGTAGCGGGACGGGTAGCGTTGCCGCTACCGGTAGCGGCCAGGCCGCTACTTCTGGTGTCCCGCTGCCCCTGTTGAGTTGGTTACTCTCCGCGTTGCCGGCGTACTAGCTGCCGGTGCCGTCGCGGCGAGCGATCGCGGCCCGGATGTCGTCGCCGCGAGCGCCCTTGCGGGTCGCACCGTCCCGCTTGACGTTGACGCTGGACACGTTCAGGCCGCGCGCCTGGGCGCTGATGGCGTCGGGAGTTGTGCCGTCGTACTGCTCGGGCATCTGCTCGGCCAACCGACCAGCGATCGTGTCCCAGTGCGCGGCACTGTCGGCACCCATCACCGTGAGAATGTCGGCCAGGACGTCACGGCTGGCGCGGCGCATCTCCTCGCCTGCGGCCATGCCGGACAGCAGCCCGAGCCGTTCCCGCAGCACCCTCGCGGCGGTCAGGATCTTGTCCGCGTCCGTGGCGTCGGCCAGCTCGGTCCGCACCGTGGGTGTCGCGTCGGAAGCGCCGTACAGGTAGCCAACGCCCCGGTACTCATCACCCACCGGCAGGGTGGCGGCGTCGAAGCCTTCCTGGTAGGCGTCGCCGCCCAAGATCGCTTCCGAAACGACCCGGTTGCCGCACTTCAGGGCGAATCGCAGGGTGTGGTTATCCCTGTACCGGTTGAAGAGCCGGGCCACGTCGCCCGCGCCGACCCCGGACGGCTTCTGCGAGCTGGACTCGATGATCACACCAGCCGACGGGCCGACCGCCTGAATGCGGGACAGCTTGGCGGCGATCTCCTTGTTGACCGCCTGGTCCTCGGTCTCGAAGTACACCTGAAACTCCTCCATCACCAACACCAGGACATGCAGGTCGGGATAACGGGGATCGTTGTGGAGTTCCTCGGTGAGTTTGCCTTCGGGGCACAGCTCCACCGGCAGCGTGGTCAGGATCGAGTTCACCCGGTCGATGTGGGCAAGGATCTCGTCCAGGATCGCCCGGAACGTCTCGATCGGGTCATCGGTGTTCGGGTTGGGATGGGTACCGAACACGATGCGGTGGGCAACCTTCTTGAACGCCAGCCAGTCCGGCGAGTTCTTGCCATCAACAACGATCAACCGCACATTCGGATCCAGCGCCGCATACAGAGCCAGCAGGCGGGCGAAGTACGTCTTGCCCTTACGGGGCTGGGCACCGACCAGCAGCGAGTTCCACATCAGCGACAGCTTGACCGGCGAGTCCCGCTCATCGCGCCCGATCACGAACGCCTTCCAAATCGAGCGACGCTTGCAGTCCAGCAGCGACGTCCGGCCCACCGGCACCGCGAGCGGATCACGGTCGGCCACAAACAACGTGTGCCGTCGCGAGCTGGTCTTATCCGGCGTCAGAAACACCTGATTTACATGGACATCCAGACCCGAAGCGATCTTCTCCCGGCAGTTCGCCACGTCGGTCCAGCCCTTGCCGTACGGGAGATCCACCAGCACCTGTGACCCGGTGTTGCGGGCATCGCGAGACATCTGCGACCCGAACCGCACCTCCTGGTCAGTGCGGTCGGGCTTGCCGAGTCCTGCCGCGTAGTAGGCCCGCAGCACGATGTCCGAGTTCAGCTTCCGGAAGCGCGGCGCGACCACTGCAGTACCGACTAGTGTCTGACCGGCCGGGCGGCCGTAGTGCGCAGCAGCCGCGACCAGACCAGCACCAGCAAGCGCCACAGCGGCCGTAGGAGCCGCGTTCAGGGCAATCGGCGCACTAACGGCTAGCCCGATGTTCTGGGCCGCCAGAACGCCACCACGCCAAAGCCTCGTTCTCTTCAGCTCGCGGTGGATCTTCTCCCACTCCTTCAGCTCGTTTCCGTCAGCAGCCTTCTGCTCAAGGGCAAACGAGTTCGGCACCCACCACCAGCGCAGTTGGTTGCTGACCACGCGAGTGAAGCCGCGCCCGGCGAACCATGCGAGCTTGCAGCCGTACCAAGGCGACCGGACCGCGTGGAACGCGGCGACGTGGCCCGACCGGGCGACCGCGCGGCGGATGGTGGCGCGGAGGTTCTGCGGAAGCAGATGAACCGGGATGATCGGCAGCCGCTCGCCCGCTGTCACCGGAACCGCCTGACCAGGCGCATCCACCGGAACCAGCACCTTGCTCGCGCCGGTCTCAGCGTCTTCGTCTAGGGCGACTTCATAGGCGGTATCCATCCGCTCGACCTCACCAGCCGACAGCGGCACGGTTTTGCCGGCATTGTCGTCCGGCGTCTGCGAGGCATCATCGCGGCGGGCGCGGTGAGCGTCCAGGTCGATCGGGTCAGGCACGGTCTCGTTCGGAAGCTCGCTCATGTCAGTTCCCCTCGCTCTGGGCGGGACGGGCGTGGATCAGGTGGGCCAGCGCGGCACCCATGCCGAGCACGGCGACGGGCAGACAGGCGACAACGGTGGTGATCTGCCACGGCGCGCGAGTGACCCCGGCTGCCTCTAGCAGGTGATAGGCGACCTGACCGAGCGCACCGAGCACCAGCGCGGACAGCGCCGACCACTTCGCGAACCGGCGAGCCGATGCCGGGACCTGACCTGACAGCCAGACCCGCAGCGCGAACGCGGCGTACGTCTCGACACCGATCGGGAGCGTGATGGCGGAGTTGATCGTGAACCCGTCCGCGATACCGGGCAGCGGGTGAACGACACCAAACCCGGTCAGAGTGCCGAGTCCAACCCAGCCCGACCAGACCGCGACGAACGCGGGCAGCGCCAACAGCAGCACCGGCCACGACCGCACCGACCGAGCCGCCTCACTGGGCTCGCTCGCAGTCACCGGAAGGGCAGCCGCGGGAACCCCTTCAGATTGGGGTGAGTCGGCAACGGCCACCGGGTCTACAGGCGCTGTGACCTGCGGAGATGCCCCTCCGGCCACCGCGCGGGGCATCTCCTCGACGGTCGGATCAGCCTCGGTCTCAGGTGCGGACTCGACCGGGTCCGGCACGGTGTGCAGGTGCGTCCCGGTGACCGCAGCGTCCTCCCCGATCAGCGCCAAGCGGACCGCCTTGGCCTTCTCCTTGCCGATCCGGAAATGCTTCATCAGCCGGTTCTGCGACGGCACCGCGCCTGCCTCGTCAGCGAGCTTGCGAGCCGCCGGGATCAGGTCTTCCACCGGTACCGGGTAGGTCGTGCGCAGCGGGGTGCTCATGCGTGAATCTCCTTACCTGCAAGCGCGCGGCGGGCGTCGTCAACGAATCCGGTGAGGACCCACAGGTCCGCGTGAGCGACCGCGACAGCGGCCGAATCGGTGCCCGGTACATCGCCGGACACGATGGCCAGCAGCTCTCCGAGTCGGGACTCCAGCTCGTCATAGAGGCGGTCTTCATCGACGCCCAACCGCACCGACAGCACCGCGCGAAACGTCATCGGCCGATGGCGGCTCATCGCACGCCTCCGGTCAGCAGAAGGGTCAGGCCGGTGACGGTGGCCCCGGCGATCGTGGCAAGCATGGCCACCTGCAAGAGCCGGTGCTTGATCCAGCTCAACCGGCTCAGGACAACGGCCTGAGCGCACATCTCGCGGGCGGTGTCCTCACCGGCCAGCCGGTCGGCCAGCTCGTCCGGGGTGTAGTGCCGGACGGTGCCGAAGTACAAGACATTGCCGCTGCCGTGCTTGGTGTGGCGAGCCCGCAGGATCGGCAGCACCACCGCGACCGCGCACAGCAGCGCAGCGACCATCAGCGCCACACCCAGCGCCACCAGCACCCGCCCCGCATTACCGAGCCGGTTCAGGTGAACCAGCGCCACAACACCCGCCAGAACCGCCGTGTTCAAGGTGGCGACAAAACCGGCCTTCGCGTCGGCCTTACCGATCGACCCGGCAACCGAGTCGTAAACCTTCTGAGCCTTCGCCAGCTCGCCGTCACTGACGGGCGCGAGGGCAAGAGTCGCGTGGACCTGGGCGCGGCGGAGGCGGTACAGCTCGCTCGCGGCGCTCAGTGCGTCGTCGGCGTCCTTCAGGTTCAGGACGGCTTCCTGTGTGTGATCGATGCCAGTCACGCCACGTCCTCCGACTCCGGCTCACGGTCGGCCAAATCACGGGCGGCTTCCAAGACCCGGTGCTCCGCACGGCGGATCCGGCGCCGATCCAGCTCCGACGCGTTCCGGCCCGCGTTGATGAACGAGATCTCGGCGTCCAGCAACTCCAGTTCGGCTGCCAGCAGCGGCCATTCACGCTCGATACCGGCCAGATCGGCCGGGGTCGGCTCGTCGTCCTCGACGGCCAGAAGGGGGATGATGTTCACGGGTTGTGCTCCTCTACGCAATGGACTAGTGCGACCCAGACGCCTCGGTGGTTCCAGCCACCGGGGCGTCGCTCTCAAACTTGCTTCAACCTGACCAACCTGCCTAGCCAGGTCGTCATGTGGCTAACCTACATAGCCTGGCTAGTCAGGTCAAGCTTTTCGGCACAGCTCACCTAGCCTGCCTAGTCAGGTAGTAGGATCAGGGTCATGGAGCAGCAGCTAGACCCGACTGACCCGCGCCCGCCGTACAAGCAGGTCGCTAACGCGCTGCGCGCGGCGATCCTCACGCACAAGTTCAAGGCGGGGGAGAAACTCCCGTCCCAGAACGACCTATCGACTCAGTACGGCGTAGCCCGCATGACCATCCAGCAGTCCCTACGGGTACTGCGGGACGAGGGTCTGATCGTGTCCCGAGTCGGCAGCGGCGTGTATGTACGCGAGCAGGCCGACCAGGCCGTCGGCCTCCGCCCCCACATCGAGAAGGCTTTCGAGCGCGACACAGTCACGATCGACTTTGCCGGCCTAACCGGCGAGACACTCCTAGGCGCTCTCGAAGAGCCCATCGACCGCATCAGACGCGGCCGCCTTACCCCTCAGTCGATCACGATCCGGATGCTCCTGCCGGACCTCTCCCAGCCCATGGCCGTGCCGTCGCGCGCGGGCAAGGATCCCGGTGACGATCCGGCCGTCCGAGCACGCGTTGAGAAGATCGCGAACCGGTCAGCCGGAGAGATCCTTGAGTCGATCCGCGAGCTAGGCGAGCTGGGCTTGGTCTCCAAGGTCGCCGCTGAACTGCGCGTCATCGGTCTACCGATGATGTTCAAGCTCTATGCCCTGAACGAAGAAGAGGTGTTCTTCGGCTTCTACCCAGTCGTAGAGCGAGACGTCGAGATCGACGGCAAACCGGTCTCGACCTTCGATGCCGTCGGCAAGGACACCGTCCTCTTCCACCACTCGATCAGCGACGACGACCGGGCTACCGGTTCGCAGTACGTCGACCAGGCACGCCGCTGGTTCGACAGCATCTGGCAGACGCTAGGGCAGGTCCGCGAGCTGTGACTACTGATCCCCTGACCAAGATCCTCAGCCTTGCCCGAGTCGTGCTCTTCGACTTCGACGGCCCCATCTGCTCAGTCTTTGACGGCTATCCAGCCCCGCAGATCACGCGCGAGCTCCTAGATCTGACGCGCCAGCTTCGCGGCGAGCTGGTCCCTGCCTTGGCGCAGGCCACAAGCCCGCACGAGCTGCTCCTCGCAGCAGCGGGTGACCCGGACCTAGCTCAGCAACTGGAAGTAGCCCTCCAGAAGGCCGAACTGAAAGCTATCGAAACGGCCCGCCCAACACCCGGCGCGGCAGAATCTATCGCAGCATGCGTCGCGACCGGGCGACTGGTCGCCGTGGTAAGCAACAACTACGCGGAGGCTGTCACTGAGTACCTAACCAAAGTCGGACTCACCGAGGAGGTTTCCCACGTAGAGGGACGGAATCCATCCGATCCAACACTAATGAAGCCCGACCCTCATCTCATCGAACGAGCGCTCGGGGCGCTCCACGTAGCCCCATCCTCATGTGTCTTCATAGGTGATCAGACCACGGATATTGAGGCCGGTCGCGCAGCTGGCGTTTCGACCATTGGCTACGCGAACAAACCGGGCAAGGTCGAGGCATTCCAAGACGCCGGTTGCGACGCCGTGCTGACAACCATGCACGACCTCCTGACAGCTATCCGCTGAAGACTTTGGAGTTCCGACCCCTGGGCCACATATCGCCTCAGCCGCCAGCAAGCCACTTGGTCGAGAATCGGTCCTGCTGTTCACACACTCGGCGCACATCAGCCACATCATCGGGATGACAGGCAACCTCATTTAGCGCCGCTCGCGCGAACACTGCATTTATCTCCTGCATCCTTTTTTTGACGGCCAACTTGGCCGAATCCACCGGCCGCACCGTCAATGCCGCCGCAGTTGTGCGCGTAAGAGGACCGATTATTAGATCCGCGTCACCAATAGCAAGATCATCTCGGAACCCATAGCGCCCTTGCTTGGTATTGGCATGAACCACCGGAATATCGCCGAGCGCAAACCCCATCCCCAACCGCTCAGACGTAATCACCTGCACATGGAATTTCGCGAGTTGGTCGGCGATTTTATTGTGCATTCTCACCATACCGTCAACGTGCATTCGATTACTGCGAACATTCTCCGTGAGGATTCGTTCGCCAAGCTCGATGATATCTTCGTCAGTTGAGTCTACGCCAAGTTCAGCGGCATATTGCTCGCGAAGCTCCTGGTTAGACGCAAGATCTGGCAGCCACTCGCGCCGAAGATCCTCGACAATCCGACCGTGTTTCGCCTCGAATGCTTCACTGCGAACGAGATGGAGCGCAAACAGGTTGATTACGGCCGCACGCTGCTCACGCCCCCGACCACCAGCTGTAACCTGTCTGATTTGATGAAGGATTGGGGTCTCTATCTTGGAGAATTCCCGCTCCAGTCGCGAATCCGCTACGCCATCACGATCGACCACGGCACTATAACCCGCGCGGGCGAAGTTGTGCTTGACTGCTCTCCTTCGATCAATGATCTTGCCCGTGCGGGCATCAATGACGGCAACTCGGCGATCTTCGGTGGCAAAGTTCCACTGATAGGCCTTCGACACGAGATGGTGCATCTCAGAAAACGGATCAACCACCCAACAACCTTACTACTGCCATCGGCCTTCCCGGAGGATTCACGCAAGCCAACCGTCACACCACAGTCCCCGCGCCGTCTGCGCTTCTAATCTAACGGCTGCGGATGAGCGCAGGGACTACCGCAACAGGTACCGCAACAGCCAGCACCAGCGACCACCAGATCCCGGTTGGCAGACCTAGCCTCCGACTGTTCAGCAGTATGCCCCGGTTACCGCTGTCGAACTGAAAAGCGGAAGGTCGGCGGTTCGAGACCGCCCCTGACCACACCTTGGACACCATCCCTCTCCGTCCTCCGGAGAGGGTTTTTCTTCCCACGCGACCTCCGCAGCCACCTTCCGTCGCTACGCTCCTCCAGGCGCCAGCTACGCCCGCTCCCGCCCACCCTCCGGCTCCGCCGGCACCTTGCCGGCTGCCGCCGGGATTACCGGCTATCGCCGACCTTTTGCGGCTGACGCCGATGTTCCGGCTTCGCCGGCCGTGCGGCTGCCGCCGCGTGCTCTGCGTGCTGTCGCACGCCTCGACCACCATCGTCGCCGTCGTGTACTCAGTCGTCGCCCCCAGCAACTCGAGTCCGTCGTGGGCCCAGCGCCGAACGCCCCGACGATCTCAGCCGGGCAAAGGTCTCAACCGGTGCATCGGGCCAGGACGACCAGCGAGGAAGACATCCTGCCCAGCGTCCGTGATCCTCAACCGGTATTGCTCGCGTGACGGCCGACCCGCAGCGAGCCAATCGTCATGTGCAGCCTCGACGTCGTCCCAGACACTGCCGGGACCGCCTTGGACCACCAGGTCCTCAATGAGGTGAGCCCAGGCTCCGTCCGAGCGGAAGACAATCGACACACCGTCCACGGTCATCGCGCGAACATCGGGGTTGGTCAGGTCGAGCCAGAATCGCGCCTCGTCGTCGCGATAGATCGAGGTGTCGAAACGGTAGGGCCGACTCGCACCAGTTCCGTTCAATTCGCGGTGAGTGGAGCGCTGGCTAAGGCGACCCAAAGTGGCACGTGACACGTGGCCTAGGTCCAGCAATCGGTCCAGCAACAGCCAGCGCCATCGGCAGCCAGCGCACGACCCCGGGCATGGGCCACGTTGCTAGCCCGCAATAATCGGAAGCTCTGCGGCCGCAGTAGGCGAGGTTGGCGACGCTTGATCGGATCGCTCTGGCCTCACGCCAGGAGCACCTGTCATCGGCACTCCATCGAACGAAACAGCGGAGCGGAACTGTGCGCCGAAGTCGCTCGGACCAAGCAAGCCCTGCGCGATTCTAAGAGACTCGCCTCCGCGAGGGTCGAGCTCAGCGAGGCGCATGTACTGGGGGCTCGTCTCCACCCAGTCGTACCTGGACTTGTCCGTCAAGCTTCTGGTGTAGCTCGCATCCACCAGCCCCAACCGAGCCCAGTTGTCGATCCACACTGGCAGCGAGGGCTCCTCGACCTGCTCCCACGTTTCAGCGTTGGTGAAATACATGAGGTGGTTGGCGGCCGGCGTCTCGCCTCTACCATCCTCAGACTTGCGCCTGAGCCGGACAAGCGTGTGCACCTGTCGGAGACAATCGAGCAGCATAGGGGCTTCACGCGGTGAGAGTTGTCTGATGATCTCGGCGAACGAAGGATGGGCGGTCTCCTGAGTCCGTGCGTCCGTGGCAGTCGCTAGGAGGTTGAGGTACATCTCCTTCAGCGCTGGCTCATCCACGGAGTACCTCAGCCCCTCCATGGCCGGGATCGCGACGGACGCAGAGGGCGTAGATAGGTGTTCGTCCGGTATGCAGGCCAGCTTTTCGGCCATATCCGAGTGGAAGTCGGTGTCGAAGTAGGTCCGCGAGACGCCCAGGAACCTTGCCAGCGGCTGGTAGAGCCTCAGTAGGACAGCCTGCTTGACTGCGGTCCTGCGCGCGTAACTCTCCGCAGCTGCCCTCATCCTCGGGGATTCTGCCGCCAACTCCTGAAGCATCGCCTGGTCGTCGGCGTCGCTAAGGGCTTTCTTCGCTACGGCCGCCGCGATCTTCGCAGCAGGCACGATCTCGCCGCCAGTCATCGTCTCAGGGTAGTGCCCACGTCTCAGGGTTTGCCGGGCGGAGACCGCAACGGCTAGCGCCAGCCATCGACAGCGCACCGCCGTCACCGCTGCTGTCCTACGACGTCTTCACTGGACCTGAGGGCCGCTGTCGAACGGAAAAGCGGAAGGTCGGCGGTTCGAGACCGCCCCTGACCACACCACCCTCTCCGGCCTACCGGGGAGGGATCTTCTTTCCCACGCGCGCCTCGCAGCCGCACATTGGCGCTGTCGCGCATGACCACTGCCGCCCGGCCCGGTCAGACGCCCGGCGATCCCAGCCTGTGCCGAAGGCCACAACCGCCAGCAAGGAAGACGTCTTGGTCCGCCCCGGTAATCGTCAAGCGGTACTGCTCACGAGACGCCCGTCCAGCGGCCAGCCAATCACCATGCGCCGCCTCAACGTCGTCCCACACCATGCCAGGACCGCCTTGAACCACCCTGCCGTCGGTCAGGCGGGCCTAGGAGCCATCTGAGCGACGACCACCGAGATGCCGTCGACGGCCATCGCACGGACGCCAGGATTGGTCAGATCCAGCCAGAACCGCGCCTCGTCGTCACGATAGATCGACGTCTCGAAGCGGTAGGGCCGGCTCACCCCCGACCCGTTCAGGGCAACCTGGATCAGCTCGCCGATAGCGCTCGGCTCCGGCTGGTGACGCAAGGGCATGAAGTAGGCCGAGTTCGGCAGGAAATGGCCCGCCGCCATAACCGGTTGCGGCATTCCGAAGTACAGCAACACCGGCGCCCATCGGAGTCACGATGACTCCCCCGGGCCGAAGCTGCTGAAGCCAAGCGGGTGGAACGTAGTCGAGCCGACAGGTCGCGATAACTGCGTCATAAGGCCCGCCGTCCGGGTAACCGTTCACTCCATCTGCGACCGCAACGAGCGGCCTGTAGCCCGCCACCTCAAGCCGCTCCCGTGCCTGTGCGATCAAATCTGGATCGATGTCGACGCTCACCACCTGGCCGGCTCCCAGCCTCTCCGAAAGGAGCGCCGCGTTGTAACCGGTCCCGGTGCCGACCTCGAGAACCCGCTCGTCGCCCGTCAACTCAAGCGCTTCGAGCATGCTCGCCATCAAACTGGGCGCTGTCGACGACGACCTGACATCCTCGGTCGTGACCAGATGAACATCGGAGTAAACAGCCGCAAGCCACTCGTCTCTGGATGCTGAGTCGACGATCGAGTTGCCGTTCTGATCGCTGCGATAGAACCGCGGCACGAACAGATGGCGCGGCACTGCCCTAAAGGCCTCCTGCCAACGCGGATTAGTGATGTTGCCACTCGCAACGAGTTCACTGACCATCTTGTCCAGGTCTTGTGCTGCCTGGCGATCGAAGCTCGCAGTCGGCTCGCTCATCGGCAACTGCTCTCCAGAAAGTCGGCGATCGCCTGAGCGATCCGATCCCGCAGCTCAGGAATGAAGGCCCATTGTCCATTGGGATTGGCCTCGAGAAAGATCCAGCCACGCCCAGGAACAACCCTGAAGTCAAGGCAGCGAAGGCAAGCCGCAGTTCGCGGAGCAGGTCAAGCACTCCCCGTCGCACGTCGTCAGGCACCCCGACAAGAACTCCCCCGCGACGATGGTCAGGCGGATGTCGACACCCTCGACCAACTCCTGGAACAGATGAGCGGTGGCGGCGATGGCCGGTGACAATCCGGCCGCCGGCCGACCGCGCGAAGTCGCCGACCATCTTCGGCTCGTTGGTGATTCGCCGGCGCCTGCAGGCCACATCGCGCCGCAACAGCGAGTTGATGCGGCTTGACTCGTGCATCCGCCATGGCCGCCGGGTTGTTGAGCCAACAGCCCCTGGAAGGCTGATCTGAACCCCTGAGAAGCCGCGCGTGGCCTGACACGCGGCGTTCCCACGCGCAGGTCAAGGCAGCAGGAAGCTCGCGCGGGGACTGACAGTTGGCTCGGTCAACGATCTCAATTTGCGCGGGCGGACTTCAAAATATCCACCACCGCCTGGATGGTCGGACTGAAGTCAGCGCCGTTGGACGGCGTGTCGACGCCGGAAGTTGGCATCTCCGAGAACACTCTTTGGCCGAACTGAGATCGAAGGTTTTCTCGCTGACCTTCGCTAAGGCCGGCAGAAAAGGCGCTCAGGGTTTTGAGTTGCACCGCCATCATCGCCGACCATCTCGCGACCTTGCGATGTTGGGCGGACTCACGGGACAGGTAGGCGAACGCAGCTAAGCCCGAGAAGGCGATACCTACATGCGCAAGAGATGATCCTAGAGTTGCTGGAATTTCTATCGCCGTATAGGTCGAGAAGGCGACAATTCCCATCAGGATGGCTATCGCGCCGATTCTGAAACGGTTTGCAGATTCAGCCTCGGCCCGCTCGTGATCGCTGAACGCTTTAGCCAGTTCACTATCGGCGACAACGCCAGCGGCCTGTTCGACATCATTGACGATCTCGTCTACTCGCGCGACCTGACTGAGCAGGTGCTGCTCCTGCTTGATCCCGGTAGCTGCCGATTCGGCTTCATGGTCGATACGAAGGAGTTCTTTATATCGACTTGGGTTTTCCCGGTATACCGAATCAGGCCGTATGAGTTTCGATGTTTGTTGATTGATTGCCAGTTCGATTTCGTACGCAACTTCGAATGCCTTGGATTCACTCCAGATGTCACCGAAAGCCAGGTCACCAACGACTCTGGCGAAGGCGCGAATAATACCTTTGTCGAATCTCTCCGCTAGCAGGACATCGCCGCTGAGTCCGACCTGAAGTGCCGCGATCAGGCGATTGGCCGCACCCATCAGGCGGGTTCGCCCGTACTTGTCGTAGGTAGGATTTCCAAACGCTTCGGAACCTTCATCGTTGCCAAGCTTCTGGATAGCTTCTCGGAGCTGCCCTACGGCGTCCTTCAGATCTTCCGGCACAGCATCGTCGACCATGGGGAGATGATGCCCCACGCACTGCCATTGCACTAGCACAAGCCTGTCCCCAACCTACGGCGCCAACAATTGGAACCTTGCTGCGGCGAAGGCTCCGGGGTTAGGCCTCTCGTAGTGAGCGGAGGAGTTCTTGGCCGGATTGTCTGCCGTTTGGGAACTGGTCGGTGTGGTCCCAGCGCCAGGCGGCGACCATGGCGAGGACGAGTTGTCGGCAGTCGGCTAGCAGGGCTTGGTTGAGGTCTGGGTAGTAGTTGCAGACCTCTTCGGGGGCGTGGGCCAGGTCGAACTCGATCGGGCCGCGGCAGGTGGTTTCGAAGTCGATGAAAAGTGGGCCGTGCTTGGTGCTGAGTAGGTTGCCTGGGTGTGGTTCGCCGTGTAGTAGCTGCTCGGGGCCGCTGCGGTTCTCGATGGCTCGGCGCAGGGTGGTCAGTTTGTCGCTGAGGAATATGCGGTCTGCGGCGGGGAGGTCGGGTGAGAGGTCCGGGGTGGCGACGATTTTTTGGGCCCCGGCGATTCGATCTGTGAAGTGTGGGGTCGCTACGTCGAGCTTGCGCATGCCTGCGTGTAGATGTTGCAGCGCCTTGGCGTAGTCGGCTGGTGTGACGGGAGGGGTTGCGGGCTCGTAGTAGGTCCACAGGGTTATTGCGAAGCCGTCGCAGGTGTACACAAGGGGGTCTACTCGGGGCTCGAGGGCGCCTACTGGGCTTCCGGTCTCGATGAGGCGTTGAGCGAGCTCTACTTCGAGTTTGGCAACCTCTTGGCCTACATGAGCGACCCTTGCCAGGACGTCGCATGGTGTTAGCCGCACGGCCAGTTTGTTGGAGTTGTGGAGAACGGTTGCGTCGGTGGTGGGCAGGTTGAGCGATGTGGCGAGGGAAGTCACGGCGGCGATCGCGCGGGTGACGTCAGGGATCTCCATGATCTGGTGAGGCTACCTTTGTGATCCTGTTCGGTCCCCCTATTTTCGGCGAGGCCGCGGTAGCCAAGAAGCTCGCGGTATCTAGTCTGAATGGGAGCCACGTTGCCTAGAGGCATCGTGGTGTTCACCTCAGCGCGGTCGATTGCTGACGGCGCCTTACTTGCAAGGGAATCCATGACTGAGCAGTCGATTACGCTGCAGCCTGTTGCTCATGTTGTTGGTGGGCGGGTTGAGCCTACCGACGATTACTGGGGTGGTACTCGGGCGATCATTCGCATCGATGATCCGCGGCTTGATGCCGAGTCGACGAAGGGGCTTGAGGAGTTTTCTCATTTGGAGGTGGTCTTTCACTTTCACGTGACTGACCAATCGGACCCTCCTCTCGACGCACGCTCGGCCCGCAACAACCCGGACTGGCCGGTGGCGGGGATCTTTGCCCATCGCAACATGCGGCGGCCTAACTGGTTGGGAGTGTCTCGGTGCCGGCTTCTCGAGGTCGATGGTCTGGACCTGCATGTCGAAGAGCTGGATGCGGTTGATGGCACGCCGGTCCTCGACATCAAGCCCTGGTTTGCCGACTTCGGTCCTCGGGGCCCGATCCGCCAGCCCAGTTGGCCGACGGAGATGCTTGCCAAGTACTTCGCGCCGCCGGAAGGGCACGCCGATCTCTAGATCCTTTTCGAGGTCGGCATCACTGCCGCCGAGTTGTTGAAGCCCTGACATCAGCCCCTTGCTGGTGGTTCGGGGGGCGCGCAGACTTGGGGTGGCGCTGGGTCGTGGGAGGCGGCATGGGTGAGTCACGAGCTCTTCGACGCGCTGGATGGGCGGGCGCGGCTTCGATTGTGTTGCTCGTCGCGGGGGTGGTGCTGGGCTATCTGGTCGGCGTCGACGAGCCCGGTATGTCGGATGCGGCCATCCTCGAGAGGCTCAACGACGATGCGCGGCAGGCCGCCGCGGGATTCGCGCCGCCTGTGCTGGCCGCGGGGGTCGCGATGCTGCTCTGGTTCGCGACCGGTCTGCGGTGGGTGCTGGATCGACTGTCCGGTGGCGACCCGCTCGCGCATGCGATCGTGCCGGCTGCTGCGATGTTCGGCGGGCTGATCATCACCGGTGTGTCACTCGATGTGGGGAGCGCGTTCGCGGCCTGGTCGGACGAGTTCACCGCCGACCCGGACACGGTCCGCGCGCTCGGTATGTCGGGGCAAGTCCTCGCGCTCACCGGGCTGATCGGCTGCGGTGTGCTGGTCGCCGTGACGACGCGAATCGCCCAGCAGGCAGGCGCCCTGCCGTCGTGGGCCGTCTGGGTGTCCTATGCCGTCGCCGTACTGTGTCTGACCGGCTTCTGGAGCGGCGGGATGGCATCCGTGGTGTTCGCGCTGTGGCTCATCGGCGCAGTCATCGGAGTGCTACGCGCAGCGCGACGGAGATCACCGGCGCCGCCCATCCCGAGCTAGGGCACTCCAGCTCCGGAAGGCCAGCGCCTTGGGCAACGAATGGCTCGAGTTGCTCGGTGAAGTGATCGAGGTGGCGGACCAGCTCGGCGTCCTCACGCCGTGAGGACTCGTTGAGGTCAGTCGCTTCGCCGGCCGAGCGGACGGCTACGGGTTCGGCCCTAAGGACATCACGCACCGGGCGACGACCGCGACGCAGGAGCGGCATCGCGCGACGCAGGAGCGGAAATAGGGGTGGGTGGGAGCGTCCCGGAGCTGGGAGCGACGAAGGAGCGGACGGCGAAGGGCGCGTGGGCGTCCTTCGCCGTCCGTTCGTCAGCGGTAGGTCGGTAGGGATGCCCTAAGGGCGGCCTTTGAGTTGGCGGCGGACTTGGCTGTGGGGGCCAGGGCTGCTGCTGGTTCGGGGGCTGGGACCGGGTCGCACTGGAGGTCGGAGTGGTTGCCGGGCTTGCGGGGTGGCAGGGCTCCGGTTTGTAGGTAGGCGACGATTCGGTCGTCGGTGCAGGTTACGCCGGAGAGGGAGCCTGCGTGGGTGGTTCCGCCTACGCCTTCGATGAGGGAGGAGTGGGGGAAGATCTTGCGGGTTTGCAGGGCTCCGGAGTACGGGGTGGCCGCGTCGAGGGTTTCGTTGATCAGCAGGAGGCTCTTGACCTTGCTGCCGTCGATCTTGACGGGGCGGCCGGCCTTGGCGGGCCAGTAGGCGCAGGGGGCGTTGAACCAGGCGTTGCCCCAGGTCAGGAACGGCGCCTGGGCGTAGGTGCGCCAGTTGTCGATCCATACCTTCTTGGCGTTGGTCGGCCACTGGGTGTCGGTGCACTGGACGCCGAGGTAGATGGCGTAGCCGTTGTCGTCGAAGGGCGGGCCGCCGTAGAGCTCGACCAGCGGTGCGGCGTTACGGTCGTGGACCCAGGCTGCGAAGGCGTCGGCGACGTCTACCCAGCCGTACACGTAGTACCCGGCCTGGGTGAAGATGTCGTTCCACTCGTCGGGGCCGATCTTGCCGTCGGCCGGGTGGCCGATCAGCTTGTGCAGTTCGGAGTAGTAGCGGCGCTCGACGGCGGCCTCGGTCTTGCCGAGGTGCCAGGTCGAGTCGTGCGCGGCGACGTACGCGAAGAACACCTTGATGCTCTTGTTGAAGGCGATGTCCTGGTCGAGGTTCGCCTGGTACCAGACCTTGCGCGCGTCGACGACGCCGTCGAAGATGGCGCGGCGCAGATGCGACGGGTAGAGCGTTCCGTAGACCTGGCCGAGGTACGTCCCGTAGGAGAACCCGTAGAAGTTGATCTGCGGTGCGCCGAGCGCCTTGCGGATGCTCTCCATGTCGCGCGCCGAGTCGATGGTCTTGAGGTGGCCGAGCAGAGCGTGCTGGTTGGCGTCACAGGCCTTCGCGTAGGCCTTGGAGCGGTTGATCCAGGTCTGCGTGATCTTCGGCGTGATCGGCACGTAGTACGGACGGTTGTAGCCGGCAACGTCCGGGATGCAGCTCAGCGCGGGCTTGCTCGCGCCGACGCCGCGGGGGTCGAAGCCGATCCAGTCGTACGCGTCACCGGCGCCGGCCGGAACGAAGTCGCCGAAGATCGCGTAGATCAGGCCGGAGCCGCCCGGACCACCCGGGTTGACCAGCATCGGGCCCTGCGCCTGCGCGTCGGGCGTCTTGTGCTTCACCCGGGACACCGCGAGCTGGATCTTCGTGCCGTTCGGACGGTCGTAGTCGAGCGGTACGGTGACGAAGCCACATTGCGCGCCGGCATTCACCAGGCGTGGAACGGTGCATGCGCCCCACGCGATGGGTGGCGGCGTATAGCCTGCCGAGGCAGGGGGCGACGACGGTACCGCGGTCGCGGCGGGGATCGATACCACCCCGGCGACCAGTGCGGACGAAATGGTGGCTGCAACAACCAAACGACGGATTCTCATATGTTTCCTCCCCGACGCATCCTGAACCCGCACCACTGACAGTGGCAAGGGTGTTGGCAATTCAAGCACAGACAGTGACAACGCGACTGCTTTTAGTGGATGGGGCGACCGCGTCGTAAGGCGGCAGCTGAGAGTTCATCGAAGGTCGGCCCGAAATTCATCGGTGCCGGACAAGTTCAGGGGTATGACTTCACGACTCTTTCTCCGTCGGCGCACCCGGATCGCCGTCGCGATCGGTGCCGCCGCTGCCGTGGTCGGCACCGGCACCGTCGCGACCCAGGCCGCTGGCTGGCCGGCCAATCCGTCGCATGACTTCCGGGTGGTCGGCGACGGGTTCTCCGGGCATGGCCGGGTGAACGGCAACGTGCTGCGGAACGACCACGGTGCAACGGCGGTCGTGCGGCATACCGATCCGGCCAACGGCACGGTTTCGGTGGACGCGGACGGGACGTTCGCGTATGTGCCCAAGGCTGGGTTCAAGGGTGTGGACACCTTTACCTACACGGCTTCTGACGCTGTCCAGTTGTTCAAGAGCACGCAGTCGAACGGGGAGCCGTTGCCGCCGCTGGCGGAGGTGGCGGGGCCGGGTGGGACGACGACGGAGATCTCCGGGGCGGGTTATGGGTCGGCGCTCACCGCAGTACCGGGGAAGGCCGGCTCGTTCTACGGGCTGACCGACCGCGGACCCAACGCGGATGCGCCGGACGGCAACAAGTCCGAGATGCTGCTCGACTTCACGCCGCAGATCGGCAGGTTCAAGCTGGTCGACGGCAAGGCACGGCTGCAGAGTGTGGTCACCCTGAAGGGGCCGAAAAGCCTTGGCGGGGTGAAGTACAGCGGGCGGCCGCCGCATGACACCAGCGAGGTGATCGATGACGTCGCCGCCACCAACGCGAACGGCGGTACGCCGGTACCGGTCGCCAGGGATCCGTATGGGTATGACTCGGAGGGCCTGGTCGCGTTGCCGGACGGGACGTTCTGGGTTTCGGACGAATACGGGCCTTACGTCACGCACTTCGATGCCGACGGCTACGAGTTGGGGCGGCTCACGCCGTACCGGAACAGCCCGGACAACGCGTTCCACAAGATCATCGGGTACCTGCCGGCGGAGCTCGCGTTTCGCGCCAAGAACAAGGGGATGGAGGGGCTGACGGTCACGCCGGACGGGTCGACGCTCGTGGGCGTGATGCAGTCCGCGCTGCAGCAGCCGGACCTGGGCACGATCAAGCCGGGCAACGTCTCGCCGAGTCGGATCGTGACGATCGACCTGCGGACGTACAAGACCAAGCAGTACCTGTACCTGCTCGACGATCCGAAGTCGACCGGTGGCGCGAGCAGCGAGATCACGGCGCTGACGAACACCAAGTTCCTCGTCGACGAGCGGGATGGGAACTTCGAGCCGTTCGCGCTGAAGAGCCTCAACGCGGTCGACATCAACGGCGCCACGGATGTCAGCGGGCTGACGATCCTCGGGAAGTCACCTGAGGCGTTCGTCGGACAGGCTGGGACGAATGCTGCGCTCGCGGCGCTGACCGGTGCCGGCGTACAGGTTGCTCTGAAGCAGCCGTACGTCGCCGTCGGCACGCTGGTGAGCCAACTCGACCCGACCGGCAAGTTCTTCGGGCACGACAAGGTCGAGGGCGTCGCGACGACGGACGGCGGCCGGACGCTGTACCTGTCCAACGACGACGACTTCGGCATCGACTCGATCGTGGTTGACCCGGATGGCAAGTGGACGGTCCACCAGAAGGTGCTGCCGCCCACCGGCAAGGCCGACAACGCCGAGATCCTCAAGGTCGACACCACCAAGCTCCCAGCCGTCCTGAAGACCGCCACGGTCACGATCCACGTCCGCTGACCTCGCCATGCCGGGCCTGTCGACGCAGGCCCGGCATGGCAGCCTTTGCGCATGATCGATGAACACGCGAAGGAGTTCCTGCACGGTGAGCTGCGCGACCTCCGGGCGGCGGTGGTCTGGAAGCTCGACGGGTTGCCGGAGTACGACGTACGCCGCCCGCTGACAACGACCGGGACGAACCTGCTCGGCCTGGTCAAGCACCTGGCGCTCTACGAGTCCCGGTACTTCGGGGAGGTCTTCGGCCGTCCGTTCCCGGAGGTGCTGCCCCCGTGGGACGACCTGGAGGCGCGCGGTACCGACATGTGGGCGACCGAGGACGAGACGCGCGAGGAGATCATCGGGCGGTACCGGCGCGTCTGGGAGCACTCGGACGCGACGATCGTTGCCCTTGCCATCGATGCTCCCGGCGAGGTGCCGTGGTGGCCGACGCCGACCGTCACGCTGTTCGACATCCTGGTCCACATGCTCAGCGAGACCAGCCGTCATGCCGGCCACGCCGACATCCTGCGCGAGCAACTCGACGGCTCGATCGGTACGATCCCCCGGCGCGCGAACTCGCAGCCCGACGCGGCCTTCTGGGAAAGCCGGCGGCTGGAGATCGAACGGGTCGCCAGGGCGGCCGGCGCCGGGGCGGAATGACAAAAGCTGCAATTGAGTGGTGGCGGGCGGGCGGCGTCACGTAGCGTTCGGCCGTTGAGGTGGGGTTTTCACTAGGGTGGGGATTGTTGTGAATCTTGATTTCGGGCTCGATCCGGTCTTTTCGTGGTACGTCGTGTTGCTGTGTCTCAGCGGCATCGTGATGGTCGTGCTCGGGGCGATCAACAAGGGCGAGCAGTCGGCGGGGTCGCGCGCGCTGGGTGTGCTGGCCGGAGTCGCCTTCCTCGGGTACGGGATCTACCTGGGGTTCATCTTCGACGGTGGCAGCTACATGATGTTCTTCCAGGCCTTCATCCTGCCTGCGCTGCTGGTGGTCAACTTCGTCCGCTCGGTGATGGCCAAGCAGACGCCCCCGCAGCCGTACCAGGGCGCCCACGCCCAGCAGTACCAGGGCGTTCCCCCACAACAGCCCTACCCCAACACTCCGGCGCAGCCCCAGCCGTACGCACAGCCGTCGCCGTACGACCAGACGCAGCCGTACGCCGGTGAGCCCACCCAGCCGTACCCCGGCCAGCCGCAGCCCGGCCCAGGCTCGTCCCAGCTGAACTGAGCGCCTAGATCGTTCTCGTCATGACGCAGTGGTTCTTGCCTTTAGGGCGAACGTAGGTGAACCCGGCGTCCGCGAACATGCTGCGGGTCGCGCTGTAGAGGAACGACGCGGTGATCTGCTTGCCGCCGGTGTCCTGCGGATACGCCTCGACGACTCCGCCGCCGGCTTGGGCGATCAACTCCAACGCGCCACGCAGTGCCACCGCCGCAACACCCTGCTTGCGGTATCTGCGATCGACGAAGAAACACGTCAACCGGTAGTCGGGTGGCGTGACGAGTTTCGCGTCGTATTCCTTGCGGTGGTTGATGTTCGGCAGCTCCGCCGGCGGCCCGTACTCGCACCAGCCCACCGCCTCCGCGCCGTCGAAGACCAGCGCCGCATGGGCCCGCCCCTCCGCGACAAGGCGTTGTTTGAGCGCCCGGTTGTCCTCGGCGTCGTGCGTCTTCTCGCTCTCCATCGTGTGGAAGAAGGTGCACCAGCACCCGCCCCACACCCCGTTGTGCCGCTCGGCAAGATCCGCGAACGCGGGCCAGGTCTCGGGCGTCAGCGCCCGGGTCGTGAGCTTGTCCAGCTGCACCGCGATCTTCGCCATGTTGCAGCATAGGACAGTTGACCCGGGGCCCGGCTGTCGGCGAGGATGTGGGTCGGCGCGGTCCGCGCCTCACCTTCGTTGACCGGCCCCAGCCTGGTCCGCTGAGAAGGCAAAGGGATCTCTGGTCTCGGGCCGCTCGTCCTGGTCTGTCGCCTCGGGCGGGATCGCTGGGGGATCGCGTGCGAGTGCGTGGAAGGCCAGATGACAGCGCACAGGAACTTCAAGCGACGGGTTCGAGCCCGCGCCGCCAAAACGGGCGAGTCCTACACGGCTGCCCTCCGGCACTTCCGTCCGACTCCACCAGGAGAAAAGATGCCGGAAACCACCCTGCGGATCGCCGTCGCCCAGTCGACGGTCCGGATCGACCCCACCGACGCCGACGGGCTGCGTGCGAGCGCTGCCGAAGTACGCGGCCTGATGAAGGAGGCGGCCCACAACGGGGCTCGCCTGGTGCACTTCACCGAGGGAGCGCTCTGCTTCCCGGACAAGGTGATCATGTCCGAAGGCCCCGACGAGATCGGCCCGTCCGACTGGAGCAAGGCCGAGTGGGCCGTGCTCCAGTCCGAGCTCGACAGCATCGCCAAGCTGGCGGGTGAGTTGGGGATCTGGACGGTCCTGCCGTCGGTACACCGGTTGCCCGAGCCGGCGCGTCCGTACAGCAGCATGTACGTCGTATCCGACCAGGGCAAGATCGTCAGCCGGTACGACGAACGCATGCTGTCGACGACGAAGGCCACCTGGATGTACACGCCTGGGGACAAGCCGGTCACCTTCGAGGTCGACGGGTACCGGTTCGGACTCGCTTGCGGGCTGGACGTACTGTTCGCCGAACTGTTCACGGAGTACGACCGGCTCGAGGTTGACGGCGTACTGGTCTCGTACGCGAGCACAGGCGTCGACCACAACGAGCACATCGGAGTCCAGGCTCGCGGGCACGCCGTCAGCAACACCTACTGGGTCAGCCTCGCTGTCCCCGCCAACCCGGGCGCGGGCATCAACTCGGGCATCTCCGACCCAGCCGGCAACTGGACAGTCCAGGGCCCTGCGGACAGTACGCCGGGAATCGCGGTCACCGACCTGCACCGAGCCGAGGTCATCCAAGTAGGCCGCGACTTCCGCCGCAAAACCCGGGACCGCATCAACTCCTAGGCCTAGCCGCCCCACCCGCACGCGCACTGCGGGTGGGGCGCATCGCCCCCACCCCAACCGACCGGCCGACCGGCGTCGACTTTGAGCACCGAGTAGTCGCCAGGACGTCGTTCCGGCGACTGCGGGGTGCTCAAAGTCGACTGCCCCGGATCCGATCGTTGACTTTGAGCACGGGGCAGCCGCGCAATCGGCGTAGGGGCGACTGGTCGGTGCTCAAGGTGGTGGCGTGGGGGCGGGTGTGCGGTGGTTGAGGGATATGCCGCCGGGACTCAAGACCATCAGATCTGGTGACGACTGGGTTGCGGCTGTCGGACAGAGTGAGGGCGGTGGGTGACCGTCGATGCCGGGACAGTGAGAGCGGCAGATCTGAGGAGGAGGCAGCATGGGCAAGGTAGTGGCGCAGGCGAACATGTCGTTGGATGGGTATGTCGCCAAGCAGGACAACAGCATCGGGCGGTTGTTCGACTGGCTGCAGAACGGCGAGGTGGAGATGCCGACTCCGGCCGGCGACTTCGCCATTCACCTCACCCCGCAGAGCGCGGAACACCTGCGGCAGTGGACGTCGTCGCTCGGCGCGCTGGTTTGCGGGCGGACGTTGTTCGACGTGGCTGAGGGGTGGCGGGGGCGGCATACGTTGGATGTGCCTGTCGTGGTGGTGACGCACCGGGTGCCGACGGAGTGGGTCGAGGCTCACCCCGACGCGCCGTTCGACTTCGTGACCGACGGGGTGGAGGCGGCGATCGTACGAGCGCAGGAGCTGGCCGGTGACAAGGTGGTCGCCGTGGCGGGTGGGACCATCGCTCGGCAATGCCTGGACCTGGGGTTGCTCGACGAAGTGGCCGTCGACCTGGTGCCGGTGGTGATGGGCGAGGGCAACCGGCCTTTCTTCGGCCAGCTCGCTTCAGGCGAGGCCGTGCTCGGCAACCCGACGACGTGCGTTCAGGGCGATCGGGTCACCCACCTCGTCTTCCCAGTATCGCCGTGAGGCTCACGGTCGGGGTGCTGACGCCGCACGCCGCGCCGGGCCCTGAAGTCGAGATCCCCGAGATGGCGTCGGCACGTCTCGACGTGGTGGTCGCTCGCGTGTCGCAGCTCGAGGACTCCACCAGGCCGGCGCCTCCCTCGGCGGCTGCTGATCTTCGTACGCTGGCGACTCCTTCAGCCCTGCGGCCGGCACTCGAGGCGCTTGTGGAGGCGTCGGTCGATGTCATCGCCTATGCGTCGACCACCTCCGGTTATGCGATCGGGTCCGCGGCCGAGGTCGAGTTGGCCAGACGTCTCCGGGAGCTGGCCGGCGTACCGGTTGTGACGAGCGGGCTCGCCGCATCGCAGGCTTTGAAGGCGTTCGGCGTACGCCGGGTCGCGCTGATCCATCCACCGTGGTTCGAGGACGAGATGACGGAGCTCGGCGCCGAGTACTTCCACGATCAGGAACTCGACGCCGTCACCCTGACCGCGACCTCGCTCCCCAAGGACCCGGCACAGGTGCTGCCCGAGCAGGTGATCGAGTACGTCAGCACCCATGTAGACACCTCGACCGAGGCCATCTTCTTCGCCGGCAACGGCTTCCGCGCCGCCTCAACGATCGAAGAACTCGAACGCCGCACCGGCCAATTGGTCCTGGAGGCAAACCAGCTACTGCTCTGGTCGCTGCTGGCCGCCACCGGCTCGAACCTCCAGATCGACAATCACGGAAGTCTGTTCAGCCGCAGATTGCCTTGTTTATAAAGGTGTTGACCACAGTGTCAGGGTCGCCACGGAAATTCGGAGTGAGGGCGATCGTGACCTGGTGCCGGCCATCGGTGGTGGAGAAAGACCAGGCGTTGTAGGCAAGGGCATCGCCATCGTTGCCGTAGACGCGGATGCCGCAGGTAGTGGTTTTCCAGGACAGGCCCAGGCCGTAGTCGCGGGTGGGTGTACCGGCAGTCCTCATCTCCTTCAGCAGGTGCTTCGGGAGCAGGCGACCGCCCAGCAAGGCGGCGAAGAAGCGGTTGAGGTCCTTGGTTGTCGAGATCATGTCGCCGCCCGCGCCGAACAGGGTCGGGTTCAGTTCCGTGTAGTCGATGTAGCGCGTCAGGCTCAGGTCCGTCGGCAGATAGCCGTACGGATGCGGCCCAGGAATCCACGGCGACGTCCCCGGTACTACGGTCCCGCGCAACCCCAGCGGCCGGATCACCCGACGTCCGATCTCCTGCCCGTACGTCCGTCCCGTCACCTTCTGGATGACCTCCCCGAGCAGGAGATAACCCGTATTCGAGTACGCGTACTCCGAACCCGGCACCTCCGACGTCGGCGGGTGGGCCAGTGCCTGGCTGATCTGCTCGGAAGCGGTCCACGTCCGCCAACGGCCGGCGAAGAACTCCGGCGAAGGTGGCATCGCGAGAGTCCGGACGTAGTCGTACAAACCGCTGGTGTGGTTGAGCAACTGCCGCAAGGTGATGTTCCGCCCGTTGGGTACGACCCCGGGCAACCACCGCTCGACCGAGTCATCCAGCCGCAACCGTCCCTCGTCGACCAGCTGCAGCAGCACGGTGGCGACGAACGTCTTGGTGATACTCCCCACCCGGAACAGCCCATCAACCGGTACCGCCCGCGAAGTCCCCATCACTGCAACCCCACTGGCCCCCCGCCACACCCCCTCGTCATCCCGTACCTCCGCCAACGCCCCCACCGCCGTACCAGCCACCACCCCATCCAGCCCCCGCTGCAACCCACCCCGATCCACCCCGACAGCCCCACCCCTAGCCGCCGCACCGGCAGCCGCACCCGCACCCGCACCCGCACCGGCACCAGCACCAGCACCAGCACCAGCACCAACCGTTGCACTGGCGACAGCCGGCGCCACACTCACCGCCAAGACCGCCACCCCAGCCGTCAACACCCGAAGCGTCCGCTTCATCTCGACCTCCCTCAGTCAAGCAACCACCCTGCGCCGGGGAGACCGTCGGACACATCCGGGGAACACCCACTCCGCCCCCGGCAGACCGATGAGGGACTCTCAAGGGTCGATGGCCGCCGAGCGCGATGATCGTGTGGCGCGAGAATCGTGATGTTTCGGGAACTACGCTGACCGGCGTGACCACGCGACCCGCGACCAAACCCGTGCTTCGCCCCAGCCTGATGCAATGGGGGCATCGCGCGCTGCGGCTCTGGTGGCGGCTGCGGCGGCCGACCACGTACGGGGTCAAGGCTTTGCTGATTCATCCCGAGGATCCCGGAAAGTGCTTGGCGGTGCGGCATTCGTATGTGGATCAGGACCGCTGGGGGCTGCCCGGCGGTGGCTACAACCCGAAGCGAGAGACTGCCGCACAAGCAGCGGTCCGCGAAGTCGCCGAGGAGCTCGCGCTGACGATCCAGCAGCCGCCGACCGTACTGCGAACCCTGACGACCGAGCTCGAAGGAAAGCTCGACAATCTCACGATCGTCGCAGCGACGCCGGCCGCGGCCGGGTTCCGGCTGAATGCCGAGCTGATCGAGGCTCGATGGGTGGCCGTCGATCTCAGCGACCTCCCGGCCGGCGCCCCGGTCTCCCGGTGGCTGAAGCTGGCCAGGTCAGCTGTGATCGGCGAAGAAGGCGCAGCAGACGGTCACCGCGAGGATCGCGACGATCAGGATCAGCGCCGTCGCGACCAAGACAGCGAGCAGGCCGGCCACGGAAGCGAGCGTCAACCCGGCGGGAACCGTTAGCCAGAAGGCGTTTCCACTCACGCGAGTGAAGCCACGGGTGACGGCGGCCGCCACGAGCAGCCCGCTGGTACCCACCGCAGCGAGCACAAGTGTGACCAAGGGATGCCCGCCGAACGTGGCGGCCGAACAAGCTGCTCCGCCGCATCCCGAAGTACTGTCCATGATCGCGAGCAGCTCGACGCAACAGAAGATGCCGACCGCCAGCAGCAACCACAAAGCCACCGTCGTACGCCGGGCCAGCGCGACCCGGCGCCGGTCGCGCGGAGGCCTCGCGTAGACGAAGTCCGACAAGGCCTCATGCGTCAGCTGGTCGACGGCGACGATCGGTCGCGGTGGCAGGAGGTCAAGTTGGGCCATGGCGCGCTCCTCGGTCGAGGGAGCAGACGCCTTCCTCGTGAGAGACGCTGCCCCTGACCCCCTATTGCACGTCAATCTTTACTGCTTCACTGCACAACGATGCCCCGACGGCATCGCCCGGTCAGCGAATGGTCGGCGACTGGTCAGTGATTCGCGTGTGCCGCGGCGAGTTCCGCGACGAGGAGGTCCGCGGGGCCTTGCGTGGTTGACCATTCGGGACCGGCAGCAGCCGACTCGGTCAGCGCGACGAGCTCCGAAAGGGTCGGCCCCCCGAGGAACAGCGGTTGCCCGGAGCCAGCCGAAGCCAGGTCGTCGACCAACTGCGTCAGCCGGCGCTTGCGTGCCAACTGATCCCCGCTGAGCCGTGCCTCGGCCGCCATCGATCGCCACTCGGACAACACCGACACCGACCGCAGCGAACGCAACAGGTCGTCATCGGTGTCGGCGCTGACCGGCGCCCGATCGCTGTCCGCCACGAAGACATCGGCCCGGACGTTCTCCGGAGCCGCGCCACGCAGCGGTACTACGCGAGCGAACACCGGCGCATCAGCGCCCAACTGGTCGGCCTCGTCACCGGTCACCAGGTTCAGCAGAGCAGGCTGATGGACCTTGCCCGAGCTCCGATCCACAAGTCGCACCAGGAGCCGATCCGTCACCACGGCCGACGGCAAAGGCGAACAGAACGCGGGAACCGTGACGAGAACCGCCGGCTCCCGGTCCTCGTAGACCGTCTCCATCCGGATCTCCGTGACCGATGCGCCATCGCCGACGACCCGGGCCGGCAGCTGGCGTGGATCCACCGTGCTGGTGAAGACCGTCCCGCTCGTCGCAGCCTCGTCCCGCAGGCCGTACTGTGCCGCGCTACAGGCGTGGTCGCTCGCACCGCGCTTGGCGATCGGCACCCTGTCCTTGAGTCCGGCCCAGGCCCTCGCCACCCGGGCGAGCTCCTTGTCCGGCCCGTCGGCGCCTTCCCGGCGGAGCGCCGCGTAGCCGTTGGTGAGCCGCCGCAGGCCGGAGTACAGCTCCATCGGCAACGGCGCCGCCGAGTCGGCGAGCGAGGACAACTTGCTGGTCAGTCCACTTGCTGCGAACCGCGCGGCCGTCAAAGCCTCACCGAGGAAGCGATCCCGCAGCGGCCCCGGTCTGAAGGTCGTCGCCGCGCGACCTCGGGCGACCGCGCGCTCGGCGTTCACCAGCGTCTGGTCGAGGTCGAGATGCAGCCATCGATCGAGCGCGTCGATCACGGCGACCCGCAGCCAGGGGCTGGTCGGCGCCAGGGTGACGGTCACCTCGTCCTCGCGGGAAAGCCGGTCCGACGAGAGCAGCTCGGCGCGCATCCGGGCCAGCCGCCAGCTCGCGTCCCGCCCGATCAGAGCAGCCAGCAAGGCGGGATCGGCCCGCTCCCACTCGGCGATGGAGATCGAGTGCCATCGCCGCGGGCGGGCCAGATCGACCTCGACGGTGATACCGGTCCCGAGATCGGTCGGCCAGCACAGATCGCCGGGATCCGGCGCGCTCACCTGGATCTCGGGCGAGGCGTCCTGCACCGTGCACTCCGGCGCGGTCACGAAGGCGAACATAGGTCGACCTCACTTTCACGCGCCAACCGAGGCGGTACACC
Organism: Kribbella sp. NPDC051620; assembly: GCF_044453825.1. Lineage (NCBI taxonomy): Bacteria > Bacillati > Actinomycetota > Actinomycetes > Propionibacteriales > Kribbellaceae > Kribbella > Kribbella sp. NPDC051620. Next base: position 1,098,212 of record NZ_JBITDB010000004.1, on the reverse strand, counting down.
GTCGCCGGCCGGATGCTCCTGAAGAGGATGAAGGCCCGAAGTCTGCCACCGCGAAGGAACGTGGCCGTTGTCAAAGGTTAAGACTCAACCAGTTGTTCCGTAAAGGCCGTCGGACTGCGGCCTTCGCGCCATCTGCCAGGCGTTCCGCGCCCAGGTCCGGACCGGCAGCCGGCCCAGCAGGGCCGGCTCCGACCATGGCGGCCGCGGCCGGCCGGCCAGCTCGCCGAGCGCCAGGTACCGCAGACCGGAGTACTGATCGGCGCGGTCCCAGACCGACTTGGTCATGTCGCCGGCCGTCGGACGGGCCAGCCGTCGCAGGTTGGAGGCGCTGCGCAGAAAGGCGTCGCGCCGGCGGTCGGCAAGCTCGGCGATCCGCCGCTCCTGTACTGCGATCTCGTCGTCCGGCGGGCTCTTCGGCGCCCAGGTGTCGAGGTCGAGCTCCACCCAGCAGACAGCCTCGATGAACGCGAGCACCAGGATCCGCCGGTCCTCGGTCAGACCGCTCGCGCTTTCACCGGCCTGCCGGCGGAGCTGCCGCAGCTCTCCTTGCTCGCGGCAGATCAGCCGGATCGTGTCGTACGCCGGCCGGCCGGCGCTGCCCGGCTCGGGTTCGGGTGGCAGCGCGAGCTGGATGGCATCGATTCCGTTGGGCCGCAGAACGGGGAGCTTGGGGAACCGGCGACGGAAGTTCGCCGCCGTGACGACCAGCGTGGACCAGGCCGCGCCATGCTCGCCGGCCGCCCGGTAGGCCATCGCCCGGGCGATCGTCCGCAACTCGGCGCCGAGCATCGCGTCGTACCGGCGGTCGTCGCGCAGCAGACGCTGAGCTGTCCGCCACTCGCCGATCTCGAGCGCGAGAATCGGATCGGTCACGCCGGTTGCGGAACTCATGGCGCACCTGCTCTCGTCAAACGACCCGCCGGATGGGCTGCCGACCCTCTCGCCTCAGGCGATCGGTGGCCCTGGCTACTCCGCTCTACTTATCTAGCGGAGTAGCTTCGGTGGTGACACGCTGAACCTCTGTACTTAAGGTAGAACTACACCGGGGCCCTGTCCATATCAGGCGAGTTGCTTACATAATGTTTACGTTGCATTACCCGCGGTGGGAGTTCTGCTTCAAACGGTCGCTTTCCCGGCAACTCACCACCAGACCAGCCGGCCAAGGCAACACACGGCTTCAGGTAGTAGGAAGTGCTACGAGTATTTTCAGGTGTAGATGGGTGTAGCATCGCGTTTCAACTGGCCCGCAGGACGTCCGCGGGCGTGGACATACAGGAGTGAGAGTGGCCCCTTCTGCGGAGGCCGTACGGCTCGCCAGGCGGCTCAGAGGCCTGCGCGACTCCCATGACGCCGGGCTGACCCAGTCCCAGCTGGCCAAGGCGCTCAGCCACGACAACCGGGTGGCCATCGCCACGATCAGCTCGTGGGAGTCGGTGACGAATCCGAAGTTGCCGCCCGCCGAGCGGCTGCGCTCCTACGCGTTGTTCTTCTGCACGGACCGGACCAACGCCGACGGTACGCCGAAGATGGTGTCCGAGCGCGAGCTGACGGCGGACGAGAAGGAGCGGTTCGAGGAACTCCACGAGGAACTGCTCGGGCTGCGTGAGGCTGCGGCGCGCCTCCAGGGCACCTCCGCCGGCTCGTCGAGCGGCGGGTCCTACACCTGGGACTTCGACCACGGGCCGATCACGATCATCTGCCCGGAGGCGCCGACCGAGGAGCGCCCGGAGTTGGCCAAGGAGAAGGACCCCAACTACACCCGGATGTACCGCTACGCCGACCTCGACGCCTTGATGGAGTTGTGGGGGCACCTGCGCGCCTCGAACCCCGAGCTGCAGATCACCCACCGGCTGCCGTCGGAGGTCAAGGCCGACGACATGTCCGGCCACCTCGTGCTGCTCGGCGGCATCGGCTGGAACCACGTGACGCGGCGGCTGCTGAAGACGCTGCGGGAGATGCCGATCTCCCAGTTCGAGGTCTCCGACCTGAAGACCGGCGAGATCTTCAAGGCCAGCGGCGCCGGCGGTCAGGAGTTCCGGCCGGTGTTCGAGGACGGCGACGACGGACCGGAACTGGTCGAGGACGTCGCTTTGCTGACCCGGTTGCGCAATCCGTTCAACAGCAATCGCACGATCACCATCTGCAACGGCATCCACAGCCGCGGCGTGCTGGGAGCGGTCCGGACGCTGACCGACATCGCCGTCCGCGAGCGCAACGAGGCCTACCTGTCCCAGCACTTCCCGGACGGCCTGTTCGCGATGTTGCTGAAGGTGCCGGTGGTCAACGGCGAAGCGATCTCGCCCGACCTGGAAATCTCCGAGAACCGGCTCTACCAGTGGGAGCCAGACCACAAGGTGAAGAGGGAATGAGCCAGTTCAAACACCGGCAGTCGCACGCGTCGTTGCTCAGCGACGTGTCGAGGGCCTCAGAGCCGCTCACCCGCAGCGGTCTCGACGCGATCGTGGTTCCCGCCGCACGCGCCTCGCTGCCACAGCATCTGATCACGCTCGCCACGGCGCTGTCGGTGCCGCTGGTCGTCCTGTGCAGCCATCAGGCGCAGATCGAAGGTGTCGCCAAGCGGGTGCGGAACACCTTCGGCGCCCGCGGCCTGATCATCGACGTACCGGCCGGCTACCCGCAGTCCTGGCATCCGCTGACCTCGGCACCGGACTTCCACCAGGCCAGCGCCGGCCGGTCGAGTGATCTCAGTGCCAAGCGGAACATCGGGCTGCGGCTGGCCCGGATGCGCGGCTGGAAGAAGATCCTCTTCGTCGACGACGACATCTTCCCGTTCAAGGCGCAGCAGGTGGACCGGCTGGCCGCCCAGCTCGACCGGCACCCGGTCGCGTCGATGGCCAGCCGGTACTTCCCGGACAACTCGGTGGTCTGCCACGCCCGGCGGCTGGCCGGGTTCCGGCAGGACGTCTTCGTCAGCGGCGCGGTGCTGGGAGTCAACACCCAGCATCCTGAGATGTCCTTCTTCCCCGACGTCTACAACGAGGACTGGTTCTTCTTCTCCAGGCCCGCGGCCGAACGATCGCTGCCCAAGGTCGGCGAGGTCCGCCAGGACGAGTACGAACCGTTCGCCGACCCGGCCCGTGCCGAGCGCGAGGAGTTCGGCGATCTGCTCGCCGAGGGCATGTACACCGCGTTCGAGAGCCGGCACGGCTGGACCTTCAACGACCAACTGCGCGTTGCGGCGAGTCCGCGGTTCTGGGAGCACGTCAAGGAGGGCCGCTGGTTCGTCATCGAAGAGACCAGACAGCGGCTGAACACCCTGATGAACAAGGGCCCTGGCGTCGACACCTGGCGGATCGCGGAGGCACTGAACTCGCTCGATGCCGCCGAGGGGCAGCTGCACCGGATCTCCCCCGGCACCTGTGTCGACTTCATCGCCGCCTGGCGCGAGGACGAGGTCCGCTGGAAGTCCGCACTGAGCGCCGACGGGACCGCTCTCACCGAGCGCGACGCGCTCGACGAGCTCGGGCTGACGAACTGGATCTCCTGTGGCTACGGGCGCCAGGACGGCTACGGGATGGACAGCGCGCTCCGCCGGAATCTGACCTCTGTTCTGCCCGAGGCGTCGGTGAGCTGCTGACGTTCGCCGGTGGGTTCGAAGCCTAGGCGTTCGTAGGCCTCCAGGGCCTCGGCGTTGTGGTCGAGGACCCACAGGAGCCAGTCGTGGACGTCCGGTTCGAGCTCGGTCAGGTAGACCAGGAGTGCTCGCATCACGCCGGTACGCCGGTGGCGTGGCTCGACCCAGACGGCTTCGAGGTGGCGTTCGTCGGGTGGACGGCCGTCGACCCGTAACGAACGGGCCAGGCCGATGATCCGGCGGCTGTTGCGCAGGACCACCCAGAGGGCGTCGGCGAAGGAACGCCGCCAGGACGCCTCGGTCCAGGAGGCCTCGGTCTCGTAGTTGGAGATGTAGGCCCCGGGCGAGTCCTTGAGGGCTTGCAGCCGGACGTCCCGCAACAGCTGCCAGTCGTCCGCGGCGAGCACCTGGAACTCCAAGGCCGACCCCCTCCGTGCGTCTCCGCACTGTCGACAGCGCATGACAAAACTGTGACAGCACCGCAGTGAGTGTGTCCGCGATCGCGGAGTGTCAAACAGCCGTGACGCAAATCTGACGTTTCCCTAACAGGGCCTAGGGTGGCAACGTGCCCAGAAAACTTCGTGCTGATCAGCTGGCCGAGCTTTACGTCGTGGATGTCGTGACATTTGAGTCGAGGCTGGTGTTCAGGTCCTCGACGTTGTTGTTCGAGGCGCCCAACTGGGCCGGCGATCGGCTGATCGTCAACGGGGACGGCGGGTTGTTCGCGGTACCGGCCGGTGGTGGCGAGCTCGAGCCGATCGAGCTCGGCGGCGTACCGGAGATCAACAACGATCATGTCGTCAGCCCGGATGCAACGACGGTCTATGTATCGGCGGAGGACGGGCACCTGTACGCCGTACCGCTCACCGGCGGAGTCGGCCGGCGGGTGAGCAACGAGCATGGCGTTCACCACTACCTGCACGGGATTTCGCCGGATGGTGAGCGGCTGGCCTACATCGGGTTGGAGAACCGGGACGGGCGGCGGATCACCAACGTGTACACGGTTCCGGCGGCCGGTGGGGCCGATCTGCAGATCACCGACGACGAGTTCGCCGACGACGGCGCGGAGTACGGGCCTGATGGGGAGTGGATCTACTTCAACTCCGAGCGGGCCGGACAGGCGCAGTTGTTCCGGATCAAGGGTGAGGTCGTCGAGCAGTTGACCTTCGACGAGCGGGTGAACTGGTTCCCGCATCCGTCGCCGGACGGTTCGCTGGTCGCGTACGTGAGTTTCCCGCCGGGCACCGAAGGTCATCCCGCCGACGTCGAGGACGTCCGGGTGCGGTTGCTCGAGACAACCGGACGGATCCGCGAGGTGGCAACGGTGTTCGGCGGCCAGGGCACGATGAATGTCCCGAGCTGGTCACCGGACGGCCAGTACTTCGCCTACGTCGCCTACCCGATCAGCTAGACCGCTGCCGGTACTCCGTTGGCGTCAAGCCGGACAGGGTGCGGAAGCGGCGGGCGAAATAGGTTGGATCGGGCCAGCCGACCTCTGCACCGATGCGGGCGATCGGGAGGTCCGAGTTGGCGAGCAGGGCTGCTGCGCGTTCTGCTCGGAGGCGGGCCAGGTAGTCGAGCGGTGAGAGGCCGGTCGACTTGCGGAAGATCCGGCCGAGGTACGCGGCGTCGAGCGTGACGGCAGCGGCCAGGTCGTCCAAGCGCCAGGCATTAGCCGGGTCGGCTTCGAGCAGGGCGAGGCAGGTTGCCACTGCTGGATGGCGTTTAAATGTTGCCGTTGGCGTGCGTGCGTCGGCGAGGATGCCGAGCACAGTGGCCAGGTGGCCCAGCAACCGGCCCCACGCAGCAGTACCAGTCCTCAGATGTGCTTCCAGGGCAGCGATTGCGGTGATCGCGTCAGTGGCCGCCACTGAGTCGACAGTAGCGACATGTACGCCGTACGAGCCGGGCGCAGACGGCTCTGTCCAGAGCAGACGCCGGTACTCCGGGAACTCGCGCAGCCCCGCCAATTCGGCGTGCAGTGCCCGGGTGGAGACGCAGCAGTTCGCCACTGTGAGGTCAGTGCAACCAGTGAAGGCGTGCCAAGCGCCAGGGCGGAGCACGATGACATCGCCGTGCTGGAGTGGGCGTTCGCCACTACTGGTGAGATGCCGGCCCTCCCCTGGGCCGATGACGGCCAGCTCGACGAAGTCGTGAGTATGGGCCGGTACTGCGTCGCTCAACGTGTGTACTGCGCCCAGGACCGAGTTGCCGGCGAACAGCGCGTGCTCGTGGAGAGTCTCGGGCATGTCGGGATCGTACGAGCGTTGGCCGGGATCCGCCTAGGCGTCGCGGGTACCGGCTGGCCAGGCTGGAGTCATGAGTGAGCTGAGCGATGAGGTTGTTGCGGAGTACCGGCAGAACGGGTTCGTCCGAGTTCCGGGAATCCTCGGCCCGGAAGAGGTCGAGCGCTTCCGGGAGGCGGCGACCGCGTACCTGGCCAAGCATCGGAGCGAGAGTCTGGAGAAGGGCGGGGTGTTCGCGCAACTGGTGAACGTGTGGCAGTACGACGAGATCGGACGGGAGCTCACGCTGCATCCAGGGGTGGCTCGGGTGGCGGAGCGGCTGGCCGGCGTACCGGTGCGGGTGTGGCATGACCAGCTGCTGGTGAAGGAGCTGCACAACAATGCGGCGACCGAGTTCCATCAGGACAGGCCCTACTGGCCGCATGCGAACGAAAGCCACTCCCTGTCGGCGTGGATCGCCTTGGTGGACGTACCGCCCGAGCGGGGCTGTATGACCTTCCTCCCCGGCAGTCATCACCACACCACGCTGCAACCCCAGAACCTGCACGACGAGGACGACCTCTTCCAGGTGGCTCCCGCACTGCGCTGGATCCCTCGCGTCACCGTCCCCTTGCGAGCCGGCGACTGCACGTTCCACAACAGCTACACCGGCCACATGGCGCTCCCCAACCGCACCGACCTGGCACGCCTGGCCCACGTGACCATCTACATGGACGAGGGCACCCGATACAACGGCGCGCCCCACCCGGTGACCGATCCCTTGAACCTCGCACCGGGGAGCGCTCTGGACGGTGACATGTTTCCCCGACCGTACTGAATGCCCTTGGCCCCCATCCACAAGATGGGGGCCAAAGGCAACGACACTCAGGCGGCGGCTGCTGCCTCGGTCAGTTGCTCCGCGGTGGGCTGCAGTTGCGGCGATGCCAACGTCAGCAGGACATTGGCGACCGCGAACCCGGCGGCCACCAACAGGCCACGCTGGAATCCTTCGACGAGCGCCTGCTGCTGCGCGACTCCGCTGGCCAGCGCATCCGTGGTACGGGTGATGGACAGCGTCGTCACGATCGCCAGGCCCAGGGCGCCACCGACCTGGTACATCGCGCTCACCACGCCCGACGCGGCGCCGGCCTCGTGGTGCTCGACCTCGGAGACCGCCGTGATCTGTCCCGGTACGCCGACCCCGAGGATGCCGAAGCCGAAGATGATGAAGCCGGGCAGCAGATGCCCGGCGTAGCTGTCGGTAGCGCCGGCCTGCGAGAGCAGCAGCAGCCCGGCCAGACTGAGCACCGCGCCACCCAGCTGCACAGTCCTGGTGCCGACCTTCTGGACGAGCTGCGAGGCGAGCACCGCGCCGACGATCGCCGCGCCACCCATCGGCAGGAAGTGCAGACCGGCCTCGAGCGCGGAGTCGCCACGAACCTGCTGCAGGTAGATGGCGGTCAGGAAGAACATCGACAGGAAGCCCGCGCCGTTGAGCGCCAGCGCGCCGCTCGAAACGCTCAGCGCCCGCGACCGGAACAGCCGCAGCGGAACCAGCGGCGCCTTCGACCGGCGCTCGACCATCACGAAGGCGGCCAGCAGCACGACGCCAGCGATGAGGAAGGTGACGACCTCAGCCGAACCCCAGCCCTTCGGCTCGGACCGCACGACGGCGTAGACGACAGCAAGCAGACCCGCGGTACCCAGCACTGCGCCGGCCGTGTCGAAGGCGCGGTTGCCGTTCTCGTTGTGCCGGGTGTCGCGGATGTAGACCGGGATCAGCGCGACCAGGCCGACCACGATCGGCACGTTCACGAAGAACACCCACTGCCAGCTCAGCGAGTCGACCAGCAGGCCTCCGGCCACCACGCCGAGCGTGCCGCCGAGGCCGGCCAGCCCACCCCAGACGCCCATCGCGATGTTCCGATCCCGGCCGTGCGCGAAGGTGACGGTCAGGATCGCGAGCGCCGCCGGTGACAGCAACGCGCCGCCCAGACCCTGGACGGCGCGGGCGCCGATCAGGAACTCGGGCGAGTTGGACAGCCCTGCCACCAGCGAGGCGGCGCCGAAGAGCACCAGGCCGCCGACGAAGACCCGACGCGGGCCGAGGATGTCCGCCATCCGGCCGCCGAGCAGCAGGAAGCCGCCGAACAGCAGCGTGTAGGCGTTGATCACCCATTGCAGTGAGTCGGCGGAGAACTTCAGGTCCGCCTGGATGTCGGGCAGCGCGACGTTCACGATCGTCACGTCGAGCACCACGATGAACTGCGCCAGCGCCAGGACCGCCAGCGTCGACCAGGGACTGCGTCGCATTGCTTACCTCACAGGGAGAGTGTCTACGTTGTATGTATACGTTGTATGCGTACTTCGTAAACCGTAGGTCTACGTTGTAAACTTGTCAACGTGCCCCCGACCAGCAGCCCGACCGCCAAGCGGCTAGACCCGCACACCCTCGCGACCAGCGCGCTGGAGATCGCCGACGCCGAAGGGCTGGACGCGCTCACCATCCGCCGGCTCGCCCAGCTGCACGACGTGACGCCGATGGCGCTCTACCGGCACTTCAGCGACAAGGACGACCTGCTCGCGGCGGTCGGCGACCGGATCCTGGCCGACATCGCGCTGCCCGAGCCGACCGAGGAGCCGTGGGACATCCAACTGCGCGCGGTACTGGCCGCCCTGGTGAAGGCGCTCCGGCCGCATCCCAAGGCGGCGGGCCTGACGTTGTACCGGATCCTCGTCTCGCTGGACGGGCTCGCGCTCGCCGAGCGGACGATGGAGCTGCTGGTCCAGGGCGGCTTCTCCACCGACTACGCGGCGGAGGTGGGGCGGCAGTCGGTCTGCTCGCTGATCACGCTGGTGACGGCGGAGCCCGGCGCGACCGAGGACACCGACCCGGTCGCCCGCGAAGACGGCCTGCGTGCCAAGCGCGCCTCACTCGCCGCTCTCTCCCCGCACCGCTATCCGCTGATCACCGCGGCGGCGGACACCTTGATCTGCCCGACCTCACACGACGAGTACTACAACCTCGGCGTCGACCTCGTCGTCGCCGGGATCCGCGGCGTGCGGGCGGATCTGCACGGCTGAGCCCGACACACACCTTCCGGCCTCCCGCCACAAGTCAGTCGCGGGGTCTACGCTCCGAAACGGAGTCAGACCATTACACGGAGGGTTTCTCATGGCGGGCAAGTTCGAGCTGTACGAAGACAAGTCGGGCGGGTTCCGGTTCCGCCTCAAGGCCGGCAACGGCGAGGTGATCGCCGTCAGCGAGAGCTACAAGACCAAGGACGGCGCCCTGAACGGGATCGAGTCCGTGAAGAAGAACGCCGGCGACGCGAACGTGGACGACCAGACCGCCTGAACGCGCACGAACACAACGGCAGGAACTCCCCGAAGCGGAGCTCCTGCCGTTGTGTCGTTCCGGGGACGAGTCAGAGCCCCAGCTCGTGGACGACCTCACGCACCTCGACGCCGAGCCCCTCGATCGCGGCGTCCGGAATCATCGCGGCCAGCTCCTGGGCGCGTTCCGGCGTGGCGCAGTCGAGCAGGTAGTACCCGGCGAGGAACTCCTTCGCCTCCAGGAACGGGCCGTCCGTCACGGCCGGCACCCCGTCGCGCACCTTGACCACCGACGTCTTGGCCGGCTCGGCCAGCGCGACCGTGCTGTGGAACTCGCCGGACTCCTGGACGACCTGCAGGAACTTCTCGTGCCCGCTGAAGATCGCCTGCTGCTCGGCCTCGCTCAGCGCGTTCAGCACGTCCGGGTTGATGTTCAGCACAACGAGATATTTCACGATCTCTCCTTTGCCATCGGCTCCCCGCTGGGAACCTCTCGTGATCAGTACGGAGCGGGCTCCGCCACTTTGACATAGCTTCTGGTCATGACTGAGCTGACTTTCACGGACGTGCAGGCGGCGGCCGGACGGATCAAGGGGTTCGCGCACCGGACGCCGGTACTGACCTCGCGCACGCTGAACGAGCGGGTGGGCGCGGAGGTGTTCCTCAAGGCGGAGAACTTCCAGCGGATCGGGGCGTTCAAGTTCCGTGGCGCGTTCAACGCGATCAGCCGGCTCTCGCCGGAGCAGCTCGCCAGCGGCGTCGCGGCGTACTCGTCGGGCAACCACGCGCAGGCCGTCGCACTGGCCGCGCGCCTGGCCGGGACGACGGCCGTCATCCTGATGCCGAAGGATGCGCCGCCCACCAAGGTCGCGGCCACCCGCGGGTACGGCGCCGAGGTGGTGACGTATGACAGGTACGGGCAGGACCGGGCAGCCCTGGCCAGGCAGTTGTCCGAGGAGCGCGGGCTGACCCTGATTCCGCCGTACGACCACTACGACGTGATGGCCGGCCAGGGCACAGTCGCGCTGGAGTTGATCGAGGAGGTCGGCCCACTCGGCGCCCTGCTGGTACCGATCGGGGGCGGCGGCCTGATCGCGGGGTGCGCGACGGCAGCGACCGAGTTGTCGCCGGGCATCCGGGTGATCGGTGTCGAGCCGGCGGCGGGTGACGACACCGCCCGGTCGCTGGCAGCGGGCGAGCGGGTCGAGATCGAAGTACCGCGGACGATCGCCGACGGACAGGCCATCTCCACGCCGGGCGAACTGACCTTCCCGGTCGTCCAGCGGCTGGTGGACGGCGTCGAGCTCGTCAGCGACGACGAGATCCGGGCCGCGATGACGTTCGTCTTCGAGCGGCTGAAGGTGGTCGTCGAGCCGAGTGGCGCCTGCGCGCTGGCGGCTTTGCTGGCCGGCCGGATCCAGAACCTGCCCGAGCGCGTCGGAGTGGTGATTTCCGGCGGGAACGTGGGCCTGGAGCGGTGGTTGGAGCTGCTCGGAAAGCGCTGAGCCAAGGGGAGCCTGAGTACGCACTGTGCCCGTTGTCACAGAAAGCGACTTCCGGATGTGACCGGGGTCACAGCAATTCGCTGTGCGGCCGCCTGAGACACGCTCAGACGCGCTCAGGACACCTGGTGTTCACCCTGGATCGTTGAGCCGTCAGAGAGCCGTTCAGGCCCTTTCCGGAGGGTCTCTGTGGATCTGAGGGTTTGCGTCGTGATCGTTCTGTTATACAGTCGTCGGCGGTTCGACAAATGCGCCGAACTGCGAGTGTGTCAACGCCGAGTCCTGCCAGGCACACCCGCTCCCCTCGAACACCACATGGCAGGAGTGGGGGACCCAGGAAGTTGGGTCCCGACCGTGAGTGGTCGGGTCCCTGGGGTGAAGTCCGCGGGAGCGGACCGGGCTATTGACTCTCAGCCCGAACCCGACAGCTAACTTCACAGGCGTCGGGAGACAACCATGCCCGTCACTGCCCGACGGACAGCGCTTCATGGCGCCGTCAGTCAGTCCAGCGATGCCAGTACCCGGCCCACCGGCCGCGGGTTGGCGAAGCACCGCAAGTCCAGCAAGTCCGCGGCCGCCCCTCGCGCCGCGGCGGCCGTCCTCTCGGTCGGCCTCGCCGTCGGTGGTGGAGCCGCGATCAGCGTGGTCACCGCTCCGCAGACCGCCTCGGCAGCAACCACCGCGAAGCTCACCGCCGGCCAGATCCGCGGCAACGCGAGCATCGCCAGTCGCCCCCTGATTCGCTTCCGCGACTCGGGCAAAACCGTCAAGTACGTTCAGAAGACGCTGCGCCTGCGTCAGGACGGCTGGTTCGGCAACGGCACCGTCGGCGCGCTGAAGAAGTTCCAGCGCTCCTGGGGCCTCAGCGCGACCGGCTACATGAACAAGCCCACCTGGGGCCGGCTGACCTGGGCCGCCAACCACGGCGTGCTCTACGGCAAGGTCGGTACGACGACCACCACGACCTTCCGCGCCAAGGTGCTGCGTGAGGCCGCGAAGCTCAAGGGCACCCCGTACCGCTACGGCGGCACGACGACCCGTGGCTTCGACTGCTCCGGCTACACCGGCTACGTGTACAAGAAGGCCGGCAAGAAGCTGCCCCGTACGTCGCGTCAGCAGTACAGCGCGACGAAGCACATCAGCCGGACGGCCGCGAAGCCGGGCGACCTGGTGTTCTTCCGCAGCGGTGGTGGCGGCGTGTACCACGTCGGCATCTACGCCGGGTCGAACATGCTGTGGCACGCCTCCAAGCCGGGTAAGCCGATCGGCAAGGCGAAGATCTGGACCAGCAGCGTGGCCTTCGGCCGCGTCTGAGGATCCAACCCGTCAGCGGTCTGACTCCCCCCACCGGCCGCTGACCTGACAACCGGTCGTGGCGTCGTCACCCCCCACCCCTCCCGACGACGCCCGGCCGGTTGTCCATGTCTACAGATCGAGCAGACCCGCGTCGTGCGCCAGGATCGCGACCTGGACCCGGTTGGTGGCGTCCAGCTTCACCAGCACCCGGGAGACGTGCGCCTTCACGGTCGCCTCGCTCATGAACAGCTGCCGGCCGATGTCCGCGTTGGACAGCCCGCGCGCGACCGCCGCCAGTACTTCGCGCTCCCGATCGGTGAGCGCCGTCAGCCGTTCCCGCGCGGTCCGCTGCCGGTCCGTCCGGGGATCGGCCGCGAAGTGCCCGATCAGCCGCTTCGTCACGGCCGGCGAGAGCATCGCGTCGCCGGCCGCCACCACCCGAACCGCCTGGACCAGCTCCCGCGGCGGGGTGTCCTTGAGCAGGAACCCACTCGCCCCGGCCTGCAGCGCCCGGAACACGTAGTCGTCCAGGTCGAACGTGGTCAGTACGACGACCTTCGGCGGATCCGGCAACGCCTGGACCTCCCGGGTCGCGGCGAGCCCGTCCAGCCGCGGCATCCGGATGTCCATCAAGACGACGTCCGGCCGGTGCTGGCGGACCATCGCGGCCGCGTCGGCGCCGTCATCAGCCTCCGCGACCACCTCGAGATCGTCGGCCGACTCCAGGATCATCTTCAGCCCGGCCCGCACCAGCGCCTCGTCGTCCACGATCAACAGCCGCGTCATCGCTCTCCCTCTTTGCCATCGGACCAGGGCAGCCAAGCTTCCACTCGCCACCCGCCGTCCTGAGTAGGTCCGGCGTCGAGACGCCCACCGGACAGCGTCACGCGCTCGCGCAGCCCGACGAGCCCCGCGCCGGAGCCGGGCAACAGTGAATCAGCCGCCACCGGCCGGACGTTGGTCACCCGGACATTGACCCCGGTCCCGGGCGCGCCTTCGACCAGTACCTCGGTATGGACCCCGCGCGCATGCTTGTGCACATTGGTCAGCGCCTCCTGGACGACCCGATAAACCGTCCGCCCGACCAGAGCCGGTACGTCGTCCGGCAGCATCAGCGAGCTCGTCACCTGGACGCCGGCCGCGCGCGACGCCTCCACCAACCGCTCCAGATCGGCGGCACGTGGTACCGGAGCAAGGTCGGCGCCGGCCTGACTCAGGTCGGTCCGCAGTACACCCAGAACCTCGCGCAGGTCCTCCATCGCCTGCCGGGCGGTCTCGCGGATCAGCCCGGCCGAGCTCTCGACCTTGTCCGCACCGACGGCTGGGTTCACCTCGAGCCCGCCGGCGTGCAGCGCGATCAGGGAGACCTTGTGGGCCAGTACGTCGTGCATCTCCTGCGCGATCCGGGCCCGCTCGCCCAGCCGGGCCTGCTCGGCTCTCAGCTCCCGCTCCGCCTCGGCGCGCTCGGCGCGATCCCGCAGCGACGCCATCAGGTCCCGCCGGGCACCGATGTAGGCGCCGACCGCCACCCAGGCGCCGATCAGGAAGGGGCCGCTGAAGATGGGAACCCAGAGATCGCCATCGGGCGGCCGATTCTGGAGCACGTACGCGACGTACGCCGCGAAGGTCAGCACTCCCATTGCCAGGTCTCGCCGGCGGATCGCCAGCGTGAGCAGGGCGAGCCCGACCGGCATGAAGATGCCGACCGAGCCGAGCGCTACGACGGCGATGACCGTGACGACGACCGGGTACTTCCGGCGCCACCACAGGGCCAGCGACGCGACGATGCCGACGCCGAGCACCATCCAGTCGCCTGTGTGCCAGCCAGGCTTGCCCGAGGCGGCCTGCGCGACGATCGTGAGCAGGCTGAAGCCGATGTACATCAGGTCGCGGATGCGCGGGGCGCGCCGGACGAACCAGGCATACCAGCGCCGCAACCGTTGCATTGAGTCAGCGTAGTCGCGGCACGTCAGGACTTACGTCCCTCTTCCGTTGATGCCTGGTGTCCCCCATCGGGTGGGGGCCGGTCGCGTTCCCGGCGACTTAAGTAGGGGGTGACTCCAGACGGTCGGTCGATGTGGCGAGGGGGTCGTGACCGGTTGAGTAAGGGGCATGATCACAGTCGAGAACCTCAGCAAGCGCTACGGCCACCACGCGGCGGTCAGCGACGTCTCCTTCACGGTCGAGCCGGGCAGCATCACCGGCTTCCTCGGCCCGAACGGCGCCGGCAAGTCGACCACCCTGCGCATGCTGACGGGACTCACCCCGCCCAGCTCGGGCCGCGCGACGATCGCCGGCAAGAAGTACTCCGACCTGCCGAACCCCGGGCGCGTCGTCGGGGTCATGCTCGACGCGGCGGCCCAGCACCCGGGCCGGACCGGTCGCGAGACGCTGCTGCTCAACGCGTCGCTGCTCGGCGTACCGAACAGCCGGGCGGACGAGATGCTGGAGGCAGTCGGGCTCTCCTCGGCCGCGAAGCGTCGCGTCGGCCAGTACTCGCTGGGGATGCGGCAGCGGCTCGGCATCGCGGCAGCGCTGCTGGGCGACCCGGCCGCGCTCATCCTGGACGAGCCGGCCAACGGTATGGACCCTGAGGGCATCCGCTGGATGCGTGGACTGCTGCAGGACTTCGCGTCCCGCGGCGGCACGGTGATCCTGTCCAGCCACCTGCTGGGCGAGGTGCAGGCGACAGTCGATCGGCTGGTCGTCATCGGCGGCGGCAAGATCGTCGCGAACGGCTCGCTGGAGGAGCTGCTCGCCGGTAGCGGCACGCTCGTCCGCGGCCTCGACCCGATCGGCCTGAACGAGGCACTGACCGCGGCCGGCCTCAACCTCGAGCCCCTGTACGACGGCGCGCTGCGCGTCGACGCCACCGCCGAGCAGGTCGGCCGCGCCGCGGCCGCCGCCGGCCAGGTCCTGATCGAACTGCGCGAGAGCGACGGCGCCGGCCTGGAAGAGCTGTTCTTCCAGCTCACCACGCCCGCCGCAGCTGCTGCCTGACCCGCCACACACTTTCTAGGAGTACAAACATCATGGCTGTCACCGAAATCACCTCACCGGCTGTCTCGGCCGTTCCGGGCAAGCACCGGGCTGCCGTCGCCACCTCTCTGCCGCCCGCGCGCGGCCAGTCCTTCCTCAAGCTCGTCACGATCGAGCTGCGCAAGTCCGTCAACACCCGCAGCGGCCGGTACCTGATCCTGGGCATCCTGGCCCTGGCGGTCGCCGCGCTGACCTGGCAGCTCACGCACCTGGACGACGGCGTACAGCGCTTCGACGGCTACCTGGCCGCGGCGTCGACCGGCGTGCTGCTGATCCTGCCGGTGATCGGCGTGATGGCGATGACGAGTGAGTGGACCCAGCGGACCGCGCTGACCACCTTCACGCTGTCGCCGCGCCGGATCCGGGTCCAGTTCGCCAAGTTCGCCTCGGCGATCGTGCTGAGCGTCGTCCTGCTGAGCGTCACCGCGGTGATGGCGCTGGCCGCCACCGCGATCGGCGGCGCCATCGACGGCGGCGGAGCGTCGTACGCCGGAATCGGCGGCGCGCTGGCCGGGGCCTACCTGTCGACCGCGCTCAACGTCGTGATGGGTGCCGCCTTCGGCGCGGTGATCGCGCAGACCGCCGTCGCCATCCTGGTCTTCTTCGTCGCCCCGACCGCCTGGGGCCTGGCCGGGCCTGCCCTGTTCAAGGACAACGCGAACTGGCTGGATGTGTTCGGCGCCTTCGGCCGGATCGCCGAGCGCGACCTGAACGGGATGCTGCCCGAGACGCTCACCGCGATCGCGGTCTGGGTGGTGCTGCCGACCATCGTCGGACTGTGGGCAAGCTCACGTCGCGAGGTGAAGTAACCCCTCTCAGGGGTCCGAAACGCGGGAGGCCTGGCCGGTTTGAGGGGACCGGACAGGCCTCCCGGCCCGTGATCGGACCTCTTCGGGGGTCCAGTCAGGGGGCGGTGCGTGTGTCGGACACCGGCTCCGGGTAACCTGTAACCACGATTACTGACGACTGATCCGTGGGCGCCACGCTGCGTACCCGGTTGACTTGTGCGAGGGGGTCGACGCTATGGGGCGCGGCCGTGCAAAGGCCAAGCAGACGAAGGTCGCACGCGACCTGAAGTACCGCACCTGGGACACCGACTTGGACCAGCTCAAGAAAGAGCTGTCCGGCGGGGACGAGGGTGGTACCTCTGCGAACGGCAACAACGACACAGACGTCGGCGATGACGCCGACGACTACCACCCCCGTCGGTAAAGCCGCAGCAGCACTCTGACCTGTCCAGCGCCTCAGGGCGCTCGGACAGGTCGACTGTGCTTGGCCGACGTAGTTCCACCACACGGCAGGACAGGTCCTTCGAGCCTGCCCTTTCGACACGTTGAGGTCCGGGGCGTTTCTCCGGTGCCCAGAAAGCTTTGTGGGCACCGGTGAAGCGTCCCGGCATGTACCTCAGTTCGTGTAGTCACCCTGCAGCTCGACGCCTGTCTTCGCGTCGGTGGCCGAGCTGACCTCGCCGCACACCCAGGCGTCGATGTCGCGCTCGGCCAGTGCCGCGATCGCGCGGTCCGCCGCGGCAGCGCCCAGTACCGCAACCATGCCGACACCCATGTTCAGCGTCTTCTCCAGCTCGAGCTGCGGGACGCCGCCGAGCTGGCCGACCAGGCCGAAGATCGGTGCCGGGCTCCAGCTCGACCGGTCGATTCGTACCGCGAGGTCGTCGGGGATGACCCGCGCCAGGTTCGCCGCGAAGCCACCGCCGGTGATGTGCGACATCGCGTGCAACGGCTTCTCGTCACCAGCGTTGAGCTCCTGGATCAGCTCGAGGCAGTGCTTCGCGTACACCCGCGTCGGGATCAGCAGGGTGTCACCGAGCGTGCCGCCCAGCTCGGGCACCTCCCGGTCGAGCTGCCAGCCGGCCCGGTCGAAGAACACGTGCCGGACCAGGCTGTAACCGTTCGAGTGCAAGCCGGAGGACGCCATCGCGACCACCACGTCACCCGCCCGGACCCGGTCGGCGCCGATCACCTCGTCGGCCTCGACCACTCCGGTCGCGGCGCCGGCGACGTCGTACTCGTCGGCCTCCAGCAGTCCCGGGTGCTCGGCGGTCTCGCCGCCGACGAGCGCAGTACCGGCTTCGACGCAGGCCTCGGCGATGCCCTTGACGATCTGCGCGATCGTCTCCGGGACCACCTTGCCGGTGCAGATGTAGTCGGTCATGAACAGCGGCTCGGCGCCGCAGACGACCAGGTCGTCGACGACCATGCCGACCAGGTCGAACCCGATCGTGTCGTGCCGGTCCATCTTCTGCGCGATCGCGACCTTGGTGCCGACGCCGTCGGTCGAGGTCGCCAGCAACGGCCGCCGGTACGCCGTCAGCGCACTCGCGTCGAACAGCCCGGCGAAGCCGCCGAGCCCGCCGACCACCTCCGGCCGGGTCGCCTTGGCCACCCATTCCTTCATCAGCTCGACAGCCCGGTCACCGGCCTCGATGTCGACGCCGGCGGCCGCGTAGCTCGCGCCCTCGCTCACTGTGGTTCTCACTTTCTCAGGGGGCTTGCGGGCCTGGTGGTCAGGGCCGGGACAGCGCGTCGGCGGCGCCCGCGCCACCGGACACCGTGGCCAGGCCGTCGATGTCGGTGCTCACCGGTACTTCGAGCAGGTGCTTGCCGAGGTGCTCCGGCTCCGGCAGCGCGACCGGGTAGATCCCGTCGAAGCAGGCCCGGCAGAGCTTGTCCTTCGGCACCGAGGTGGCCTCGATCAAGCCGTCGAGGCTGACGTAGCCGAGTGAGTCGGCGCCGATCGAACGGCAGATCTCCTCGGTGTTCAGCCCGTTGGCGATCAGCTCGGCCCGGCTGGCGAAGTCGATGCCGTAGAAACACGGCCACTTCACCGGCGGCGACGAGATCCGGACGTGGATCTCCTTGGCGCCGGACTCGCGCAGCATCTTGATCACCGCGCGCTGGGTGTTGCCGCGGACGATCGAGTCGTCGACGACGACGAGGCGCTTGCCCTCGATCACCTCGCGCAGCGGGTTCAGCTTCAGCCGGATGCCCAGCTGGCGAATGGTCTGGCTCGGCTGGATGAAGGTCCGGCCGACGTAGGCGTTCTTGACCAGCCCGGAGCCGTAGGGGATGCCCGACTCCTCGGCGTACCCGATGGCGCCCGGCGTACCGGACTCCGGGGTGGCGATCACCAGATCGGCCTCGACCGGGTGCTCACGGGCCAGCTGACGGCCGACCTCGACCCGGGTGGTGTGGATCCGCTGGCCGGAGATCTGGGTGTCCGGGCGGGCCAGGTAGACGAACTCGAACAGGCAGCCCTTCGGCTCCGGCTCGGCGAACCGGGTGGAGCGCAGGCCGTCCTCGTCGATCGCGACGATCTCGCCCGGCTCGACCTCGCGGATGAAGCTCGCGCCGACGATGTCGAGCGCCGCGGTCTCGCTGGCGATCACCCAGCCCCGCTCCAGCCGGCCCAGCACCAGCGGGCGGATGCCCTGCGGGTCGCGGGCGGCGTACAGGGTGGACTCGTCCATGAAGATCAGGCTGTAGGCGCCCTTGACCTTCGGCAGCACCTTGGCGGCCGCCTGCTCGATGGTCAGGTCCGGGTAGCCGGCCAGCATCGAGGTCAGGATGTCGGTGTCCGAGGAGGCGCCGTGCTTGGCGTTGGCCTTGGCGTGCTCGACGTCCAGGTCCAGGCCCAGGTCGAGGTCGTCGCGGCCGCCGAGCGTCGCGGCCAGCTCACCGGTGTTGGTGAGGTTGCCGTTGTGCCCGAGCGCGATCGAGCCGGTCGCGGTCGACCGGAACGTCGGCTGGGCGTTCGCCCAGACGCTCGATCCGGTCGTCGAGTACCGGCAGTGCCCGACTGCTATATATCCCTTCAGCGAGGCGAGAGTCGCCTCGTCGAAGGCCTGGCTGACCAGCCCCATGTCCTTGTAGACCAGGATCTGACTGCCGTTGCTGACCGCGATGCCAGCCGACTCCTGCCCCCGGTGCTGCAGAGCGTAGAGCCCGAAATAGGTGAGTTTGGCAACCTCTTCCCCCGGAGCCCAGACCCCGAAGACGCCACAAGCGTCCTGCGGTCCTAGGTCCTGCGGGTCAAGATCATGAGTGAGCCGACCATCGCCACGAGCCACGCGGCCCAGTGTACGGGACCTGGATCACCAGCAAGCATTGGCCGACGGGCACGCGGGGCTGGCGCCCGCCTCGACCGGCTGCGGTTGTGAGCTACCGCTCAGCCCACCCGAAATACCGGCGACCGCCGCGAGTAGCAGGCCGGAAGCGACTACAGTAAGACACTTCTTGATCACAGCTCGTCCCCTCGAAATAATGTGCGTCAACCAAACAAGCGCTCATTGTCGACGCATTCTGTATATGGTCGGTTCCGAACAGGCGCTGAAGGAGTGAACAGCTGTGTTGGAACCGCTGGGTGTGGATGATGCCACCTTCGCGGTCTACCACGCCCTGTTAAGCCATCCGGACAGCACACCGGAGCAGATCGCGGTGCTGGCGAACCAGCCGCTGGCGCAGGTGCTGAACACCATGGAGCTGCTCCGCAAGCTCGAGCTCCTGGTCCCCACCTGGGCCGATCCGAAGGCCGAGCACGCGGTCCATCCCCGGGTCGGGCTGTCCAGCCTGGCGGAGCGCCGCCGGGGCGAGCTGAACCGGATGCTCAACGAGCTCAACCAGGCCGAGTCGTCGGCCGAGGTGATCGCCGAGCAGTACAACGAACTCCTCACCGCCCGCAGCAGCGGGGACGTCGAGGTGCTCAAAGGCCGCGCGAACGCGTCCCAGCGGATCGAGGAGCTCGGCCTGAAGGCACGGGAGACCCTCTGGGGAATGATTCCGGCCCACCTGGACGACGAGATCCAGCCGATCTCGGACTCGCCGGACATGCCGCTGCTCGAGCGTGGCCTGAAGATGCGCAGCATCTACCTGCAGAGCATGACGGTCTCCAAGCCGGGGATGGACTACGCCGCCACCCTGCACCGCCTCGGCGGCGAGGTGCGGGTGACTCCGACCCTGCCGATGCGGCTGCTCATCTTCGACCAGGAGATCGCCATCATGGCGATGGACCCGGACAACCCGGCAGCCGGTGCGGTCATCCACCGCAGTCCTGCCGTGGTCGCGGTCGCCCTCGCGCTCTTCGACGCCTACTGGGCCCGGGCCGACGAGATCTTCTCCCCCGAAGACCGCGACGACAACAACCCGCTCACCCCGCACGAGGCCGAGGTACTACGCCTGCTGGCCGGCGGCGCCA
The DNA here is from genome assembly GCF_044453825.1 of Kribbella sp. NPDC051620. Taxonomy (NCBI): domain Bacteria; kingdom Bacillati; phylum Actinomycetota; class Actinomycetes; order Propionibacteriales; family Kribbellaceae; genus Kribbella; species Kribbella sp. NPDC051620. The sequence goes on along the minus strand of NZ_JBITDB010000004.1, from coordinate 1,078,008 downwards.
AGGACGAGCAGGTGGCCCGCCTCCTCGGCATCTCGCTGCGTACCGCCCGCCGCATCACCGCGAATCTCTCCGAACGCCTCGACGCCACTTCCCGCTTCGAACTGGGAGTAGCCGCCGCCAAACGCGGCTGGGTCTGACATTGTTCGAGTCGCCGGCGCCGAATGGAACGCTATTCCACCAGCCGCCGGAGACAATTCATCCAACCGCCTTCTAAAAGGCGGGTTCGGATTTCCGGATGATTCGCCTGCGGACGGCGGCTGGAAATGCTGTTGTTCGATGGCGGCGTCCTGAAACTGCCGACGATCAGGCGGTGTGGACGCTGGTGACCGTCCTGCGGACCGCCCGGCGGCGGGCGGCGAAGCTTGGGGAGCAGGCCGGGGCTTCGGGGCGGCTTTCGGATGGCTCGGTGGGGCTCGGTTCGGTGAGTTTTGGGCTAGACCAATCGAGGATTGACCGAAGCATTTGAATACACCATACGTTCGGCGGAATTAGGCGTGGGTCAGATGTTCTTGACGGCGGCCAGGAGTTTGGTGAGGGATTCCCGGGCGTCGCCGAAGAGGAGGGTGGTCTTGGGGTCGTACAGGAGCTCGTTCTCGATGCCGGCGAAGCCTGGGCGCATCGAGCGCTTCAGGAAGATGACTCGCTGGGCCTCGTCGGCGTTGAGGATGGGCATGCCGTAGATGGGGGCGCTGGGGGTGTTGCGGGCGGCCGGGTTGACGACGTCGTTGGCGCCGACGACCAGGACGACGTCCGTGGACTTGAAGTCGCCGTTGATCTCGTCCATCTCGCGCAGCTGCTCGTACGGGACCTGGGCCTCGGCGAGCAGCACGTTCATGTGGCCGGGCATCCGGCCGGCCACCGGGTGGATGGCGTAGTCGACCTTGACCCCGCGGCCCTGCAACTCCTCGACCAGATCGCGCAGGGTGTGCTGGGCCTGGGCCACGGCCAGCCCATACCCGGGCACGATGACGACACGTTGCGCGTACCCGAGCAGGATCGCCACGTCCGTCGCCGTACCGGAGATGACCGGCCGTTCGGACGCGACGCCACCACCCAGCGTCGAGCCGCCCTTGACCGCGCCGAACAGGATGTTGAAGACCGAGCGACCCATCGCGTCGGCCATCAGCTTGGTCAGCAACGTACCGGCCGCACCGACCAGCGTTCCCGCGATCAGCAGCAGCGCGTTGCCGAGCACGTATCCACCCGCAGCCACGGTCAGGCCGGTGAAGGCGTTCAGCAGCGAGATGACGATCGGCACGTCGGCACCGCCCACCGGCAGTACCAGCATCACGCCGAGCGCCAGCCCGACCAGGCAGAGCAGCACGCCGACCCAGACCCGCGGATCCGTGACCAGCCAGACCGACAGCGCGACCCCGCCGAGGGTGCCGGCCACGAACAGCACCGGCAGACCCGGGAAGGTCACCGGCCGGCTCGTCATCAGCTCCTGCAGCTTGGCGAACGTCACCACCGAACCGGAGAAGCTGATCGCCCCGACCACGATGGTGAAGGCGGTCGCGATCGCGGCGATCGTCTCGCCGTCCCGGACCTCACCCAGTTCCATCAGCGCGACGAGCGCGGCCGCGCCACCGCCGACGCCGTTGAACAGCGCCACCAGCTGGGGCATGTGTGTCATCTGTACCCGGCGCGAGCCGACCACACCGGCGATCGTGCCGATCACCAGCGCGACCAGGATCGCGGCCAGGTGGTCCGGCTTGTACGCGACGAAGGTGATGATCACCGCGAGCACCGCGCCCGCGGCGCCGAGCAGGTTGCCGCGGCGCGCCGACTTCGGCGACGAGAGAGCCTTCAGCGCGACGATGAAGCAGACCGCCGAGATCAGGTACCCGATCTGGGCCCAGGTGTCGATCACTTCTGCAGCTCCTTCTTGCGCGCCGCCGGACCGCGGAACATCTCCAGCATCCGGTCGGTGACGACGAACCCGCCGACCATGTTCACCGTGGCCAGTACGACGGCCAGCAGCCCGACGATCACCACCAGGGTGGAGTCGGCCTGGCCGGTGACGATGATGGCGCCGACCAGGATGACGCCGTGGATCGCGTTCGCGCCGGACATCAGCGGGGTGTGCAGGGTCGAGGAGACCTTGCTGATCACCTCGACGCCGACGAACGCCGCGAGCACGAAGATGGTCAACAGAGCGATGGTCTCGGTCATGCCGTCGGTCCTTCCAGAAGCTCGCGGGTCGGCTCGTGCAGGACCGTGCCGTCGTGGGTGAGGCAGCAGCCGGCGACGATCTCGTCGTCGAAGTCCGGGTTGAACTCCGCGTCCCGGGTCATCAGCGCGATCAGGTTGGCGATGTTCTGGCCGTAGAGCCGGCTGGCCGGTCCGGCCATCTGGCTGGGCACGTTCGCGCCGCCCCAGACCAGCGCGTTGCCGATCATCAGTTCGGTACCGGCCACCGAGCCCTCGACGTTGCCGCCGGACTCCGAGGCCAGGTCGACCACGACCGAGCCGGGCTTCATCTGCTCGACCATCGACCGCGACACCAGCATCGGAGCGGTCCGCCCCGGTACCGCGGCGGTCGTGATCAGCGCGTCGGCGCCCGCGATGTACGGCGCGAGCAGGTCACGCTGCAACTGCGCGCGCTCCTCGGTCATCTCGCGGGCATAGCCGCCCGGCCCGTCCAGCGTGCCGAGCTCGAGCTCGATCGGCTGCGCGCCCATCGAGGCGATCTCCTCGGCCGCGGCAGTCCGGACGTCGTACGCCTTGACGACCGCACCGAGGCGCTTAGCGGTCGCGATCGCCTGCAGCCCGGCGACACCGGCGCCCAGGACGAGAACCTGGGCCGGCGGCACCGTACCGGCTGCTGTCATGTTCAGCGGGAAGAACCGGGGCAGGCGTTCCGCCGCGACGATGGCCGCGCGGTAGCCGGCCACCAGCGCCTGCGAGGAGAGCGCGTCCATCGACTGCGCCCGGGAGATCCGCGGGATCATCTCCATCGCGAACGCGGTCAGCTTGGCCCGGGTCGCGGCCCGGATCACGTCCGGCGGGTTCGTCGGCAGGAACGACATCAGCGCCGTACCGGCGTGCAGCCGCTGCAGTCGCTCGCGTTCGAGCGGCTGCACCGACACCACCACCGTCGCCGCATGGTCGGCTCCCCAGGCCACCTCCGCCCCGGCGTCGCGATAGGCGTCGTCGGAGTACAGGGCGCGCTCGCCGGCCGCGGGTTCGACCGCGACCTCGTAGCCGAGCTGGACGAGTTTGACGATTTGCTCCGGCACCAGGGCCACCCGGCGCTCGGCCGGTCTGGTCTCTCGCACTACTGCGATCTTCACTCGCCGAAACCTATGCCAAACACACGGTGCCCGGAAAGCCCGGTCCCGCCAATCAGGCCAAGTTCTGAAGAAGCTGTGCCTCGGCCAGACAGACCTTGGTGAACTCCTCCAGGTGCAGGCCTTCGTCGATGCCGTGGGCCCGGGTGTCCGGATCCTCCACGCCGGTGACCAGGACGGCCGCGTTCGGGAAGGCCTGCTGGAACTCCGCGATGAACGGGATCGACCCACCCATCCCGGTGTCGACGGGCTCGACACCCCACGCCGTGGCGAAGGCGGAACGGGCCGCGTCGTACGCCGTACCGCGCGCGTTGATCGAGCACGGCTGGCCGAGATCGCCTTCTGTCACAGTGACCTGGGCACCCCACGGCGCGTTCTGCTCGAGGTGGTTGCGCAGGGCTTCCATCGCCTTCACCGCGTCGTCACCGGGAGCGACCCGCAGGCTGACCTTGGCCCGCGCGACCGGTACGAGAGTGTTGCTCGCGTCGGCCACCCGCGGCGCGTCGATGGCCAGTACTGCGATCGCCGGACGGGTCCACAGCCGGTCGACCAGGGTGCCCGAGCCGATCAGCTTCACCGAGTCCAGCACGCTCGACTCGGACCGGAAGCGGTCCTCGGGATAGTCCAGCTCCGCCGCGCGTGTCGCGTGCAGTCCGTCGACGGCGACGTCGCCGTTGTCGGTGTGCAAGGTGGCGAGCAGCCGGCACAGGGCCGACAGCGCATCCGGTACGGCGCCGCCGAACAGTCCCGAGTGGACGGCGTGCTTCAGCGTCCGGACCTCGACGAAGCAGTCGACCAGGCCGCGCAGCGAGACGGTCAGGGCGGGCTGGCCGATCGCCCAGTTTCCCGAGTCGGCGATCACGATCGCGTCGGCGGTGAGCTCGTCGGCGTACTCGTCGAGCAGCTGCAGCAGGGTCGGCGAACCGATCTCCTCCTCGCCCTCGACGAAGACAGTCACGCCCACCGGCAGGTCGTTGCCGAAGGCCCGTACGGCGGCCAGGTGCGCCGCGATCCCGGCCTTGTCGTCGGCGGCGCCGCGCGCGAAGAGCCGGCCGTCCCGCTCGGTCGGCTCGAACGGCTCCGACGTCCACTCCTCGACGTTGCCGGTCGGCTGGACGTCGTGGTGCGCGTAGAGCAGTACGGTCGGCTTGCCCTCCGGCGCCGGCTTCTTCGCGATCACCGCGGGCGCGCCGGAGCCTGCCCGGACGATCTGGATCTCGAAGCCCTCGGCCTCGAACAGAGCAGCGGTCGCTTCCGCCGATCGCTGGACATCGGCCGCACGGGCCGGGTCCGCGCTGACCGAGGGAATCCGGATGAGGTCCTCGAGGTCGGCACGAACAGAGGGCAGAACGCGGTCGATCGCCGCACGCAGGTCGGTCATGCGCCCTACCGTACTGCGGGTCAATCACTTACCGTCTACCGAGAACATCTCGAAGGTTATCGCCCAAACCCCAGAGGACATCATGACGCGTCGCTTCGCCATTCTGACCGCCTTCATCACGACCGCCACTGCGCTGACCGCCTTCAGCGCGCCGGCCAGTGCCGCGATCTCCTGCGACACCGCGACCACCGGTGGCAGCACCTTCTACGACGGGCCGTCGGCCTCCAACAAGTACGACGCCCGGTTCAGCAACACGCGAGCATCCCCAACCTGAGCACGCATACCCCGCAGGGGGCTGGGACTTGGTACAACTGGGACGGCTCCGGCAAGAACCTGCTGCTGGTCGCCTCGTACCGTGCGGGCGCCGACTCGCAGATCTACGGCATCGACCCCGCTACCGGCTCCACGGTCGGTGTGGTCGCCATTGCCGAGTCACACGTCGGTGGGATCACCACCAGCAAGGGTTGGGCCTTCGTGGCCGGTGCAGGCAGCTCCATCCGGAAGTACCGGCTCACTGAGCTCCGCGACGCGCTGAAGGCGGCCGGTACGCCGTACCTCGCCCAGGTCGGTACTGCGCGAGATGTAGCCGGCTCCTCGTTCCTGACCAGCTACGGCGACTCCATCTTCTCCGGCACCTTCAACGAGACCGGCCGCGGCATCATGTACGAGTACAAGATCGCCGACGACGGCACGCTCACCACGCTGGCCGGCGCCTGGGAGGTACCGACCAAGACGCAGGGCCTGATGGTCACCGCCAACCACTTCGTCTACAGCACGTCGTACGGGCGGGACAACCGCAGCAACCTGTACGTCGTACGCCGGGGCCAGAAGGACCTGGACGCGGCCGCGCTGAGCTGCTTCCGGGCGCCGAGCATGACCGAGGGCATCACGGAGTACAACGGCACGGCGTACCTGGTCTACGAGTCAGGCTCGTACCTCTACAGCGGCGACTCAGCCACCCTCAACGTCATCCCCCGCATGCACAAAGCCACGGTGTCGTCCCTGACCTCCCTGGTCGGGTAGAGCTACGGGATCAGGGTCGCCGAGTCGAGGACGCGCTGGACCTCTGCGTTGTCGGTGTCACGGGCCTGGGTCCGTAGCACCGTCCCGGCGATGGCCGTCTGGTAGCGCTCGCCGACAGTGCTGGTCACCTTCGTCGCAGGGTCCTGGCACTGGTAGTAGAAGGTCACCATGTTGTTGCCCGGGACGGCAGGGCCGGTTGAGGTACAGCCAACGGGCACCTTGCCGATCTTGGGCAGTTCACCGGTCAGCTTCTCCAGATAGACGCCCGGCACCGTGCTGTTGGTCACCCAGTTCGCGGTGTCCGGGCTGACCAGCAGCTTGGTCTTGTCCTCCGTCGACTTCTGATCCCAGGAACGCGGCACCTTCACCGACATGTTGTCCTGCTCGACGGTGACCGGGCGGCTCATCACGAGGCGGTAGCCGCCGTAGCCGCCGCCTGCGGCCAGGATGAGGGCGAGGACGACAGTGATCACCCATGCGCGGGCTGAGCGCTTCGTAGCCTTCGCTGGTGTCGCCAGCAGAGCAGCGGGCGCGGTCGTGGCGTCTACCGCGGGAGCTGAACCGACTGTGGGCGCGTTGGCGGCTGACAGGGCTGTTTCCTGGTCGACTCCGGCCGGGCCGGTCGGTCCGGGGAGGGCCTCGGCGGGAACCAGGCCGGCGGGAATCTTGCCTGTCTTATGGGCCTCTTGGAGGGCGTCGAGGAAGCTGTCGAGGTCCGGCCAGCGCTTGTCGCGGTCCGGCTCGAGGGCGCGGCGTACGACGGCGTCGATCGCGTCGGGCACGTCGTCGCGCAAGGTGCTCATCGACGGCGGCGGGGACTCGATCCGCATCACCGCGCCGAGGCTGATCACCCCGTGCGGCGCCTGGCCGGTGAAGGCCGCGTACGCGACGGCGCCGAGCGAGTAGAGGTCGGCGCGGTGGTCGAGCCGGTCGCCCATCACCTGCTCGGGCGCGACGTAGGCCGGCGTACCGCCCGGCATCGTCAACTGGGACACGGTTTCCAGCGACTTGCCCAGGCCGAGGTCGCCGAGCATCGCGCGGTCGCCGTCCTCGTCGAGGCGGAACAGCACGTTGGCCGGCTTCACGTCCCGATGCAGCACGCCGCGCGCATGCAACTGCTTGAGTCCGCTGCCGACCTGGGCGATCACGTCGACGACGTCGGCGATCTCCATCGGCCCGGCCTTGATCCGGTCGGCGAGCGATCCGCCGTCGGCATAGGTCAGGACGAGATAGGGCCGGCCGTCCTCGGTCTCGCCGACGTCGTGCACGCCGACCACGTGCGGCGAGTCGACCCGGCGCAGGAACCGGCCCTCGGCCAGGAACCGGCGCCGGACGTCGTCTTCGTCGATCCAGTTGTCGGACAGGATCTTGACGGCGACGTCCGCGTCGAGCTCTTCGTCCCTGGCCAGCCAGACGGTCGCGAAACCCCCGGCACCCACCCGGCGGACCAGGGAGTACCGGCCGATCCGCTGGGGCTGGTCCATCCCCGCATTATGCTCGATCCTTCCTGCGACTTGGTCGCCGGAGCGGTGGTTCGAGACCGAAACGGGGCCTAAGGAGTGCGAAACGTCCGGGTGTTGATGGTCACGGTTGTCGCGGTGGCGGCGGTTGTGGCCGGAGGGTTCGTCGCGTCCCGGCGTACGCCGGAGTCGCAGCTCGGCGCAGCGGCGCCGCTGGTCGCCCCGGTGCAGACTCCTTCGCCGGTGAGGTTCACCGGGCCCGCGGTCGTCCCGATCGACGCGCGCAAGCTGCCCGTCGGCGCGGCTCCCCACCCCACCTACCTGCGTGACCGGACCGTCTACGGCGGCGCCGGTACGCCGGTACGCGTGCCCGGGCGTCTCGAGATCGACGCGGTCGGCCGCCTCCACGATGCCGTCCTGACCGTCCAACTGAAGACCGTCCGGGACCCGGCCCTGGTCATACTCGATGCCTCTGGCAAGCAAATCGAGCAGGTCCCCGGCGTCGACTCGGTCGTCACCAGCACCGACGGCCAGGCCGCCGCCTATGCCTCCGGCGGCCGGTACGCCCCGGAGGAGCACGTCGGCGGCACGGTCTACTACCGCCGCTCTGCCACCGGGCCGGTCAAGCGGCTCGCCCAACCTCGTGTGCACGACGTCCGCGTCCTCGCTGTGACCAACGACACCGTCTACTTCCGGTCCAGCGACGACCTGACCGGGCCCTGGAACTTCTACCGCTGGCAGGTGGACCAGCCGACGCCCATCCGGATCAGCACCGTCCGGTCCCCGATCGCGGTCTCCGGCGACGGCACCCTGGTCGCCGGACTGGCCTCGCAGAACGACAGCGGCATGTGCACGACCCTGATGACCGCCACCACCGGCACCCAGCGCTGGCGCAGTTGCCAATACCAGCTCACCCGCTTCAGCCCCGGCAACACGTTCACCATCGGCATCCCGGCCGGCAGCGATCCGTACGGCGATCTGGAGAACGCCGCCCTCGACCCGGAGACCGGCAACCAGCTCCGCAAGTGGACCGGCCCGTCCCTGCGCGACGCGAGACCCGAGGACGGCGATCACGTAGTACTGGCGTGGCACGACAAGCCGGAACCCGGGTCCCGGTCGGCCCTGGTCCGCTGCACGGTCAGCTCCGGGAAGTGCGAGCTGGCGGCCCCGCCGGCGTCCGGAACACTTCTTCTCGGCTCATGACGAACAAAACCGCGTCGGCCCGCGTCCTATCCCGGACGGGGACGAACCGATTGGACGACCGAACGTGAAAACGGGCAACGGCCCGCTGGCCATGGGGGTGGCGGCGGTCGCAGTACTGGCTGTGGTGAGCGGTGGGGCCCTCGCGGCCCGCCGCGGCCCGGCCACGTCCCCATCGGCTGCCGCTCAGCCGCTGACCGCGAGCGCCACGCCCAAGCCGTCGACGCCCAAACCGTCAGCCAAGCCGTCGACGACCCCGAAGCCATCGACCACGCCGGTCACGACGCTCTCCGGTCCGGCGATCCCGACGGTCAAGGTCGACCTGGCCAAGCTGCCGACCGGCCGGGAGCCGCAGGTCGCCTACCTGGACGGACGGGTGCTCAAGGGCGGCCTCGGCGGCGACGTCACCATCCCCGGCAGCCAGGAGATCCTCCGCGCGGTCCGGTACGACGGCGACGCGATGGTGGTCCGCGAAGTCGGCCTGGGCGGCTCCGAGCTGGTCCGGGTCAATCTCGACCGCGTCCTCCCCGAGCGCACTCCCGACGTCGCGAGCCTGGTGACCTCGGTGAACGAGGACGCCATCGCGTACGGCACGGCCCGGTCCAATGCGGACCACACCCGCCGCAAGGGCAGCGCCGTCTACTGGCGCAACGCCTTCACCGACAACAAGCTGAACCGCCCGAACGACTGGTACTCGACCGTCCTGGCCGTGGTCGACCAGACCGTGTACTTCGCCGCCGGCACCGACCCGAACGAGCCCGACGCGACGCTGAACGCGTGGCACACCCAGACCGGCAAGGTCGACCTGCTGAAGTCCTTCAAAACCCCTGCGGGCGTGGATTTCCAGGGCACCAACGGTGTCGACCAGCTCGAGGGCGCCGCGCAGACCTTCTGCTCCGCGGTGCGCGCGCTGGCCGACGGCGCCCAGCTGTGGCGGACCTGTGAGTACTCACTCGACGGCTTCACCCCGGACGGCCGAACCGTCTACGCGACCCCGGACTTCCACAACGGCGGCTCCAATCCGTCCACCACCGCGATCGACAGCAAGTCAGGCACGGTACGCCGGCAGTGGACCGGAGTTGAGTTCCTCACCACGACCGCCGAGGACGACGACCACCTGCTGATGGCCGTGGACACCGGCGAGAACACGGCGAGCGCGATCATCCGCTGCAGCATCGGCTCGGGCGCCTGCGAACTGGCGACGAAGCCGGCCAAGACGGCTCGGCGAGACTCGCTCCGGGTGATGGGCGGCTGGTCATGAAGCGGCAGAACGGTCTCCTGGTGGCGCTGGTCGCCGCCGTGACGGTCGCTGCCGTAGTACTGGGCGCCACCATCGCGTCTCGCCAGGTCCCGCAGCGCCAGAGCACCGCCTATGCAGCGCCGCTGCCAGCCCCGACCACTCCGGCCACGACTCCTTCCAAGAGCGCACAGACACCGAAGACCACGCCTTCCCTCAAGCCGTCGACACCCGCACCGAGCGCACCGCCGTCCCCCACCGACACACCGACCTTGACCGGCCCGACCAAGGTCACCCTGGCCCTGTCGAAACTCGGCACCGGACGGCAGCCGCAGATCCCGTACCTGGCCGGCCGCGAGGTCCGTGGCGGTGCCGGGAGCACGGTCAGCATCCCCGGCAAGGACGACGTACTCCAGATCGCCCGGGTGAACAGCTCGGTCCTCGCGCTGACCACCAACGGGAACGGCTCGCAGGTACTGCGGCTGGAGGCGAACGGCGTCGCCAGCGTCGCGAACGTCAACCACATGGAGACCAACGCCGACCAGAGCGGTGCCGCGTACGCCGCCTTCGGTGCTGACGGCCCGGTCGAGGGCGGCACCATCTATGCCGACACCGGCACGTCGCTGACCGCACTGAAGCTGACCAAGCGCTGGAACTTCAAGGTGCTCTCCTACGTAGGCGACAAGGTCTACTTCGAGTCCTCGGACGTACTTGGCAGCGGCGCGAGCTGGAGCACGTATGTCTGGTCGCCGGGTGAGCCGGAAGCCAAGCTGGTGAAGGCGCTCTCGTCCATGACGACGATGGCAGCCGACGGCAAGACCGCGGCCACGGCCCTGCTGGTCAACACCACCGGCTCGTGTTCCGCGGTCACCGCCGTCGAGACCGGCCTGCGGGTGTGGAAGACCTGCGACTACTACCTGAACGACTTCAGCCCCAGTGGGGCGACCGTGTTCGGAGTACCGTCCGGTGACGACGGCTACTGCTCCTCGGCGGAGGCTGCCCTCGACGCGAAGACCGGCAGGCTGCTCCGCGAGTGGAAGGGCTGCCTGCAGAGCATCAGCACCGAGGACGACGAGCACCTCCTGATGGTCGCGTCCGCGTCGGGCGAGGGCGTCAACGCGAAGTCGGCGATCATCCGCTGCACCATCAGTACCGGCGACTGTGAACTGGCCACACCCGTGAGCTCGAACCGACTCCTGCTGAGCACCTGATGGCCCCATCCCTGAAGCTCGACCTAATGCGCAAGAACGAGCGGCTGGCCGCCGGGCTCGCTTCTGTCGCGGTGGCCGCGGTGGTGGCCGGTGGTGTGTTCGCCTCCCAGCAGGGGCCGGCTGACAGGGACTCCGGCGCGGCACCGCTACCCGGACCGAGCAGTACGCCGTCCACAACCCCGAAGCCTCCGTCCACCCCATCGCCCGCCACGGCCACGCCACCGACGCCACTACCGAGCAGCACCGCGGTGAGCAGCACTCGGCCGAGCAACAAGCCGAGCACCGGTATTGGTTCCAGCACCGGCCCGGCCACGGTTGATGTGGTGGTGGACAAGCTGGCCGACGGCCGGGCGCCGCAGTTGCCGTACCTGGCCGGCCGAGAGGTCCGGGGAGGTCCCGGCGGCCCGGTGAAGATCCCTGGCACCGGGATCATTCTGGCGATCGCCCGGCTCAACACAGCCGCTCTGGCCGTCGTCGAGCACGCCAGCACGGACAAGGACCCGTTCCCCTCCGGCAGTGACCTGGTCAAGGTCCGGTACGGAGAAGTGGAGAAGACCCCGAACGTCTCGTCTCTCGTGGGCAGGGAGGACCAGTCCGCGGTGGCTTACGCCACCACCCGGTTCGACGCGAAGGGCGACCGGACCAAGGGCAGTGACCTGTACGCCGAGGTCGACGACTCCGTCCAGCGGCTCGAACTCGCGAACAGCTGGAACGTCGAGGTACTGGCCTACCGGGGCGCATCGGTCTACTTCCGGGCGGCAGCTACCAGTGGAGGCCAGCAAACGCTCTTCCAGTGGAAGCCGGGCACCTCGAAGGCCACCTCGCTGAAGGCCGCCGCGTCGCCCGTCACGGTCACGAACGACGGCACCATCGCTGCTTCGCTGAAGCAACTCAACGACGGCAGTTGCGCCACTGTCACCGCGATCGAGTCCGGCACCCAGCTCTGGCGTACCTGCGAGAGCCGGCTGGTCGGATTCACCCCGGACAGCCGGATCGCGGTCGGCGTCGGCGCCTCCTTCGAGGGCAGTTCGGAGACTCTCACCGCGCACGAGGCCAGGACGGGCAAGCTGCTCCGGACCTGGAACGGCCAGTTCTACGACGCTGTCGCCGAGGACGACCAGCACCTGCTCGCCGTCACCGTCGTGTCCGGCAATCCGGTCAACGGCACCCTCAAGCTGGCGATCATCCGGTGCAGCATCCCCACCGGCCAGTGCGAACGCGCGACGCCGGACGCGCTCGATCAGAGCGTGATCCTGCGATGATCGGTCTCGACCCCTCAGCGCGTTAGGAACGACGTCATGTTGCAGAAGAACGGCCGGCTGGTCGTGCTCGTCGCCGCCGTCGCGGTCGCCGCGGTGGTGATCGGCGGCGTCGTCGCCTATCAGCAGGGGCCGCGCTCAGAGGGCGGGACGGCGGCGCCGCTGTCCGCGTCGGCGACTGCTCCGGGCACCAAGACCGCGCCGCCGGCCACTCCTTCGAAGACACCGACGCTGACGCCCAGCACGCCCAGCACGACGCCGGACAAGCCGTCCGGACCGGTCAAGATCACCCTGAACCTGGCCAAACTGCCCCGGGGCCGCGATCCCCAGGTGGCGTACCTCGTCGGCCGGGTGGTCAACGGCGGCGCGGGCGGACCGGAGACGATTCCCGGCAAGGCGGACATCCAGCAGATCGCCCGGGTCAACGGCCGGGTGCTCGCCGTCGTCACCAAGGGCCTCGGGACGGAGTTGCTCAAGCTCGGACCAGGGACCGGCTCCGTCGAGCGGGTCCCGGACGTCACCACGTTGGTGACGAGCGCTGACGCGACCATCGCGGCGTACTCCGCGACCCGGACCGGCAGCCAGAGCGAAGCCCTCAAGGGCGGCACCGTGTACTCCGACAACGGCGGCCTGGACAGCCACAAGCTCGAACTGCCGAACGCGTGGGGCCTGCGCGTCCTGTCCGTCGTGGACGGCAAGGTCTACTTCGAGTACGCCACCACCGAAGGCGGACGATCGAAGCTCTACTCCTGGACGCCCGGCGCGGCAAAGGCCACGCAGCTCGACGTCACCTCGCCCACCGGCATCTCCTCGGACGGCCGGCTGGTCGTCTCGATGGGCCTGATCTCCGACAGTGGATCCTGCTCGGACGTCAAGGAGCTCGCGACCGGCAAGCGGCTCTGGAAGACCTGCGAGAGCGCCATCGAGGGGTTCACCCCGGACGCCAGGACCGCGTTCGGCGGCGACGCGTACGCCGACGGCTACTGCTCCGGGACCGCCACTGCGCTCGATGCCCAGACAGGAGTGATCCTGCGGCAGTGGAAGAGCTGCTTCTTCCAGACCGTCCCCGAGGACGACCAGCACCTGCTCATCGTCGCCGACGCCCTGAACGGCGGCGGCGAGGACGGGTACGGCCAGCGCGGGATCATCCGCTGCACGATCACCACCGGCGCTTGCGAGCTGGCAACCCCGCTGACGCCGCACAGCAACGTCCACCTCGGCTCCTGACCTGTCTGCCGGCAGCTAACGAGCGCCCTGGCCGGGACGGATCGGCGGCAGACTACCCAGATGGACCGGATCGTGGTGCTGGCCGACATACACGGTGTACTGCCTGCTTTGGAGGCAGTACTGGCCGAGCCGGATGTGGCTGCCGCAGATGTGATCGTGCTGGCGGGGGACATCGCCAGCGGGCCGCAGCCGGTGGAGACGCTGGACCTCCTGGTGGGGTTGGGCGAGCGGGCCGTGTGGGTGCGGGGCAATGCGGACCGGGAGCTGGTGGAGATGGCTCGTGGGTCGTTCAAGGGCGATCCACCGGACCCGGTCAGCCCCTGGGCCGCCTCGCAACTCCGGGCCGACCAGGTCTCGTTGCTCGCCGACCTGCCGACGCAGGTGACACTCGGCGACACCCTCTTTTGCCATGCGACGCCTCGGGATGACGAGGAGATGGTGCTGGTCGACAGCCCCATCGCGAGATGGGCGACGGTGCTCGGCGGCGTACCGGAAGAGGTCAGGACGGTCGTCTGCGGGCATACGCACATGCCCTTCGCCCGGCAGGTCGACCGGCGACTGGTGGTCAACGCAGGCAGTGTCGGCATGCCGTACGGCGCACCCGGCGCCAGTTGGGCGCTGCTGACTCCAGGGGGTGTCCAGCTGCGTCGTACCGTGCTCCCGGACACCGCTGCGGACCAGCTGGCCAAGGACTCGTCGTACCCGGGGATCGAGGAGTGGCTGGACGCGTACCTGCGCTCCAACTACTCCGACACCGAGGCGCTAGAGGCGTTCAGGCCGCGCTCGGAGGTGTGAGCGGCTACCGTCAGGGCATGTTCGCGCGGCGACGGAAGCACTTCGGCACACCGGCCGACAAGGCGACGTACGCGACGCTGCACACCGCCTCCCTCGCCACCCCGAGCCTGCGCGAGGGGCTGACTCCGGCGGCGGCCGGTAAGGCCAGCAAGCATCTGCGCGACCTCCTCGGTACAGCGGCCATCGCCATCTGCGACTCCTCCGGCGTACTCGCTTGGGACGGGGTTGGCGGTCCATACGAGAGCAACCACCGTGGGGACGTCAAGGGGCTCGCGGCGGCGACTCTGCGCACGGGGCGTACCGCAGTACTGGGTATCCACGATGTGGCGTGCGGCGACCCGCAGTGCCCAATCCGTACTGCGGTAGTGGCGCCCATCGTCACCGAGGACCGAGTAGTGGCCGTACTGGTCGCCTATAGCCCTCGCTCGTCGGCAGCACTCGTCCGGGCGACCGAGGAGGTGGCCAGGTGGGTCTCCGGCCAGGTAGAGCTCGCCGAGCTCAACAAGGAGCGGACCCGTGCCATGGAGGCGGAGCTGCGGGCACTCAGGGCGCAGATCAGCCCGCATTTCATCTACAACGCGCTGGCCGCGATCGCTTCCTTCGTCCGGACGGACCCCGAGCGTGCCCGGGAGCTGCTGCTCGAGTTCGCCGACTCCTCCCGGTATGCGCTGCGGCGCGGCGGTGAGTTCACCACGCTGTCCGACGAGCTGCGCAATGTGGAGCGGTACCTCGTACTGGAGCAGGCCCGGTTCGGCGAGCGGCTCAAGGTGTCACTGCTGATCGCCCCCGAGGTGCTGTCGGTGGCGATCCCGTTCCTGGTCGTCCAGCCGCTCGTCGAAAACGCTGTCCGGCACGGCCTCGACGGGACCTCGGGCGTCGGCCGGATCACCATCCGCGCCCAGGACCGCGGGCTCGAGGCGGAGATCAGCGTCGAGGACGACGGGGCCGGCAGCGATCCCGACGTCATCCGCGCCGCGCTGGCCGGCGAGTCGAGCGGCGACTCGGTCGGCCTTGGCAACGTCGACGCCCGGCTGCGCCAGGTCTACGGCGACGCCTACGGCCTGGTGGTCGAGACCGCCCCGGAGGCCGGTACAAAGGTCAGCTTCCGGGTGCCCAAATACTCCTCAGGGGTGCACGCGTCCGCTTAGTCTGGCCGCATGACCGACTCTCCCTTGCGTGCCCTCGTTGCTGATGACGAGGAGCCGGCGCTCAACGAGCTGGTCTACCTGCTGCGCCAGGATCCCCGGATCGGCGAGATCAAGACCGCCTCGAACGGGACCGAGGCGCTGAAGATCCTGCAGGACGGCGACCTGGACGTGGTGTTCTGCGACATCAAGATGCCCGGCCTGGACGGGATCGAGGTGGCCAGGATCCTGTCCAAGTTCAAGAGCCGGCCGCAGATCGTCTTCGTCACGGCGTACGACCAACACGCGGTCGACGCCTTCGCGCTGGACGCGGCGGACTACGTGATGAAACCGGTCCGGGCCGAGCGGCTGAGCGACGCGGTGCGTCGGGTGGTCAACCTGGGTACACCGACCGCCGTACCACCGCAGGCGGAGTCCACGGACGACGAGACGATCCCGGTCGAGTTGGCCGGCGTCACCCGGTTCGTCCAGCGGTCCACCGTCCGGTACGTCGAAGCGCAAGGCGACTACGCCAGGCTTCATACCGGCCAGAACTCGCACCTGGTCCGGATCCCGCTCAGCACCCTGGAGGAGCGCTGGCGCGACGCCGGCTTCACCCGCATCCACCGCAGCACCCTCGTCGCCCTGGCCCACGTCGACGAAATGCGCGTCGACGGCGGCCGCTGCGCCGTCCGAGTCGGCGACGACTGGCTCCCAGTCAGCCGCCGCCACACCCGCGAACTCCGCGACCTCCTGGTCCGCTCAACTTCCTTGAGGGGCTGACTGTGAGCACCCTGTGGATAACCCAGCCGGCTGGGAGGCCCTCGCGGTTAGACTTAGTTAGGAAGGACAGAGGGCGCAACCAAGGCCCTGGGGCACCACGATGAGCGTTCCGGAGCAGCCGCCCCGGCGGGTGCGTGTGACGAGCCCACGGACGAGCGCCGCGCGCCGGATGACGGCGCACACCGGCACCCGCGAGATCGACGAGCAGACCCGGGTCGGCGAGGTCTACATGAACTCGCTGATCCAGTCCCAGCTCCGGCTCGCCCTCGCCGTCATCGCCGGCGCCGCCGTCACCCTCGGCGGCCTGCCCCTGCTCTTCCTGCTGGTCCCCGCGACCCGCACCCTGCCGATCTTCGGCATCCCCCTGCCATGGCTCCTGCTCGGCGTCATCGTCTACCCCGTGGTCTACGTCGCCGCCCGCATCTACGTCCGCCACGCGGAACGCATCGAAGCCGAGTTCACCGAGTTCGTCGGGCGCAAGTAGTGCTCCGCGCCGCAAGTGCCACAGGATCTCGGTCGAGGAGCACAGCATGAACCCGGCGATGAGTCTGACCGCGATCGGACTGGTGATCGCGGCAACCATCGGGATCGGGCTGTTCGGGCTGCGGATCTCCCGCACCACGAGCGACTTCTACGTCGCCAGCCGGGCCGTCACGCCACGCTGGAACGCGTCCGCGATCAGCGGCGAATACTTGTCAGCGGCATCTTTCCTCGGTGTGGCCGGCCTGGTGCTGGTGAACGGCGCCGACATGCTCTGGTTCTCGGTCGGCTACACCGTCGGCTACCTGATGCTGCTCGTCCTGATCGCGGCTCCACTCCGGCGCTCAGGCGCGTACACCCTCCCCGACTTCGCCGAAACGCGCTTCGAGTCGGCCGTCGTACGCCGGATCTGCTCCTGCCTCGTCGTCGGCATCGGCACCCTCTACCTGCTCCCCCAACTCCGCGGCGCCGGCCTGACCGTCCATACCGTGACCGGCGCACCTCCCGCCGTCGGCGCCGCCCTGGTCGCGCTCATCGTGGTCATCAACGTCGCCGCCGGTGGGATGCGCTCGATCACCTTCGTCCAGGCCTTCCAGTACTGGCTCAAGCTCACCGCCCTGGCAGCGCCGATCTTCGTCATCTTCATCGCCTGGCGCTCGGGTGACCACCCTGTCGGCGTCCTGCATTCCCTCCAAGGTGCCGGCGCTGAATGGGCCGAGCCGCTCTCCCGAGCAGGCGGCCGCGACCACCCGCTCTACGCGACCTACTCGTTGCTCCTGGCCCTTTGTTTCGGAACCATGGGCCTGCCGCACGTCCTGGTCCGCTTCTACACCAACCCCGACGGCCGCGCGGCCCGCCGTACGACGGTCGTCGTGCTGGCCCTGCTCGGCGCCTTCTACCTCTTCCCGCCCCTGTACGCCATCCTCGGCCGGACCTTCGCGCCTGACCTGATCGGCAGCGGCGCCGACACCGTCGTCCTCGAGCTGCCTGGCCGCATTTTCCCTGGTACAGCAGGCGATCTGCTCGGCGCACTCGTCGCCGCCGGAGCCTTCGCCGCGTTCCTGTCGACGTCATCCGGGCTGACCGTCGCCATCGCTGGCGTGATCGACCAGGACCTCCTCCGCAACCGCCTCCACCGGCTGACCGGCGGCGACTACCTGGCCGTCAACAGCTTCCGGATCGCGGCCCTGCTGGCGATCGCCCTTCCCTACGTGGCCTTCAACATCACCGGCGCACTCAGCCTCGCCGACACCGTCGGCCTGGCGTTCGCCGTCGCCGCCTCGACCTTCTGTCCCCTGCTGGTGCTCGGAATCTGGTGGCGCAAGATGTCCACCGTCGGCGCCGCGGCCGGCCTGATCGTCGGCGGAGTCGCCGCGATCACCGCAGTACTGTTCAACGTCCTAGGCCCACCCCACGCCGGCTGGCCGAAGGCCCTGATCGCCCAACCCGCCGCCTGGACGATGCCGCTGGCCTTCATCACCGTCATCACCATCTCCAAACTCACCCCCCAGAAAATCCCCCGCGGCACTCCCCGCAGCATGGTCCGCCTCCACACCCCCGAAGCAGTAGACGTAGACCGCGGCCTCCCCTCGCCCTGACCCATCGCCACCATTGCGGGGGTTAACCCCCGAAGTGGTGGGTTACCACCCCGGTATCACGGGGGGCAACCCACCAGATGAGGGGTGAACCCCTGAAATCGCGAGCAGCCCGACACGCGGTGCCCGACGGGGTGGCGGCCGCTCGTCGCGGGAATTGGACCGTTTGTCGCAGGGGGGTCCGCCGCCGGTCGAAGGGTGCGCGCCACTGGGCGCTCGGTGCGGTTCGGTGCTGTTGGGTGAGAGTGAGCTGGACCACAGTACGAGCAGCAACCCTGCGTGCCGGTTCTTCCGCCCGGCCTGATTCCGTCTGGAGGTCCCGCGATGAGCGATACGCGCCGCGCGGCCGGCGATCCGGAACTGACGACGTACCGGGATGTCCAGCTGTCGCCGGACTTCTCCGAGCTGCGTCGCCGGTTCCGGCGCTTCGTGTTCCCGATGACCGGGCTGTTCCTGGCCTGGTACTTCCTCTACGTCCTGCTCGCCGACTACGCGCACGGTTTCATGTCGCACAAGGTCGGCGGCAACATCACCGTCGGGCTCTTGTTCGGCTTCGGCCAGTTCGTCTCCACCTTCGCGATCACGCTGCTGTACGTCCGCTGGGCCGACAAGTCGTTCGACCCGGACGCCAAGCACCTGCGTGACCAGATCGAGGGAGACGACCAGTGAGCGCGCCAATGCTGTTGCCCCTGGCAACCGTCGGGGACCCCAAGGTGAACATCGCGATCTTCGCGCTGTTCGTGGTGGCCACTCTGGCCATCGTGATCCGGGCCTCCCGCAACAACCGCAGCGCGGCCGAGTTCTACGCCGGCGGCCGGTCCTTCACCGGCCCGCAGAACGGCATCGCGATCGCCGGCGACTATCTGTCCGCCGCATCGTTCCTCGGTATCGCCGGCGCCATCGCCCTGAACGGGTACGACGGCTTCCTGTACTCAATCGGCTTCCTGGTGGCCTGGCTGGTGGCCCTGCTGCTGGTCGCCGAACTGCTCCGCAACACCGGCCGGTTCACGATGGCCGACGTACTGTCGTTCCGGCTCAAGCAGCGTCCGGTCCGGATGGCCGCGGCCATCTCGACGCTCGGCGTCTGCTTCTTCTACCTGCTGGCCCAGATGGCCGGCGCGGGTGGCCTGGTCGCCCTGCTGCTCGGCGTCTCGGGCAAGGCCGGACAGAACATCGTCATCGCGGTCGTCGGCGCGATCATGATCACCTACGTGCTGGTCGGCGGCATGAAGGGCACCACCTGGGTACAGATCGTCAAGGCGGTCCTGCTGGTGATCGGCGCCGGCATCATGACGATCTGGGTGCTCGCGAAGTACACGTTCAACCTGTCCGGCCTGCTGGGCGCCGCCGTGGACAAGAGTCCCGCCGCCGGGGAGAAGCTCCTCAGCCCGGGTCTCCAGTACGGCGCAACGGGGATCAGCAAGCTCGACTTCATCTCGCTCGGGCTGGCACTGGTACTCGGTACGGCCGGCCTGCCCCACGTACTGATGCGCTTCTACACGGTCCCCAACTCGCGAGAAGCTCGTCGCAGCGTCAGCTGGGCGATCTGGATCATCGGCATCTTCTACCTGTTCACCCTCGTCCTCGGGTACGGCGCGGCCGCGCTGGTCGGGCCGGACAAGATCCGCGCGGCTCCCGGCAAGGCGAACTCGGCGGCTCCACTGCTGGCGTACGAACTGGGCGGGGAGATCCTGCTCGGCGTGATCTCAGCGGTCGCCTTCGCCACGATCCTGGCGGTCGTGGCCGGCCTGACCATCACGGCGAGCGCGTCCTTCGCCCACGACATCTACGGCTCGGTGATCAAGAAGGGCCAGGTCAGCGGCGACGGCGAGGTCCGGGTCGCCCGGATCACCGTGGTCGTGATCGGCGCGGTCGCGATCATCGGCGGCATCTTCGCCAACGGCCAGAACATCGCCTTCCTGGTGGCGCTCGCCTTCGCGGTCGCGGCGTCGGCGAACCTGCCGACGATCCTCTACTCCCTGTTCTGGCGGCGCTTCAACACCCGGGGCGCGCTCTGGAGCATCTACGGCGGTCTGGGCTCGGCGATCTTCCTGATCATCTTCAGCCCGGTCGTCTCCGGCAAGGTGGACAAGAAGACCGGCGCGAGTCTGTCGATGATCACCGACACCGGGATCGACTTCCACTGGTTCCCGCTGGACAACCCGGGCATTGTCTCGATCCCACTGGCCTTCGTGCTCGGCATCATCGGCACGCTGACCAGCAAGGAGGGCACCAACATCGACAAGTTCGCCGAGATGGAGGTCCGCTCGCTCACCGGCGCGGGTGCCGAGAAGGCAACCACCCACTAGACCTGTCAGGCAGGCCCTGCTGAAACGTCGCGAACCTGCCTGACAGCTTCACCCCGAGACCCGGAGGCCAAGCACCCAGCTTGGCCCTCCGGGTTTTTCGCTTTGTTCAGAGCTTGAGCGACGGCCAAAGTTCGAGGAACGCGATCCGCGAAGCCTCACCACGCTGCTCTTCAGCAGCATGCAGCCGGCCGTAGCTGAACGAATTCCCGCCATCCAGAAACACCTGTACCGCGAGCAGCCGCAACAAGTCGCGAGCCACCACGCTGTCCTGATGGTCGCCGAGCACCTCCTGGACCTCCTTGGCCCGCGACACCAGGCCGGCCGCCTCGTCGCCGAGGACCGGGAGGGCCGACTCAGCGGCGTACCGGAGTCGTTTGGAGGCCTTTCGTACCTCGTGCAGCTCGTGGTCCTGCTCGGCCGTGTCCTCGGCGGCTTCCATCCGGCGGACGGCTTTGCTCATCCGCTTCCAGTCGTGCTTCAACAGCTCGGGCAGCTGCTTGGACGCCTTGCGGGTCTCGCCGATCAGCGGCGGGTTCGCGACGAGTTCGTCCAATGCGTCGAGCAGACGGAAGTACCGCTCGCTCTCCAGCGCGGCGAGCGCCTCGACCCGGGCGGCCTTGTAAACCGACCGCAGATGGGTGTCGATGTAGGCGCCGACCCTGCCCATCACCAGCTCGACGGGCTGCTGGTCGACCGCGGTGCTGAAGTGCTCACGCAGTACTTCGGCGTCGCGCGCGCCACCCAGCTCGCCCGCGAACCACTTCAGCTCGTCGCGCAACCGGTCGCCGACCTCGCGATCGATGACCGGCCGGTACGTCGCCAGCGCGGACCGCAGCCGCCGCGTCGCGACCCGCATCTTGTGGACCGAGTCGGGCACGTCCCGGCGTACACCGAGATCGCGCTCGTGAATCGCCTGCACCTGCGCGAGCGCATAGGCGCGGAAGAGGTCGGCCGTGGTCGGCTTCTTCGGCAGCTCCCAGGCGTCCCGCTTCGGCACCCGGTCGCCGAGCGCCCGCGCCAGCTTGCTCGGGCCGGACGCGGGCGTGGCGCCGGCGGAGCGCAACAGCGGCTCGGCTGCCTCGAGGAGGTCGGCCTCGCCGTTGACCAGCTCGACCTCCCACTCCCGCCAGCTCTCCGACTCGCCGTCGACCGTCGAGGTCACGTGGTCGTCCGCGATCTCGGCGAGCACCTCGCCCTCGGCGTCCAGCAACCGATGCACGATCCGGCGGGTCGACAGCGTCACCACCGGGACCAGCTCACGGTCGCGGGCGTGCACGCGGACGCTCCGGACCACCTGGACCGGCACCTTGTTCGCCGACTTGCCGAGCGGGTGCCGGATCTCGAGCCGCTCACCGGCGGCCATCGGCAGCTTCACGTGCCAGCCGTCGTCCTCGCCGCCGGTCCGGCGTCTGAGCGTCACCTTGTTGGCGGCCAGGTCGAGGCCGGCCGTGTCGAAGTACACGGCCTCCAGGTCCAGCTCGACGGGCTGCGCGACGCTCGCGACTCCCGGCAGCTCCAGCAGCAGCGGCAGGATCGCGTGCTCGTCGACGTCGTACTTGGTCTCGATCTCAAGCTGTTCGGTCGGCGACATGCACCTTGTTTACCAGCCGCACCCAACCCGGCACACCCGGTTCAGCGTCAAGATTCCGACCTCCGACTCGGTAGTTCCCTCACCTCCAAGGTGCGCGCAGAATGGTCCCGTGGACAGGTCCAATCATCGCGCTGCCGGTAGGTCCAAAGCCGGCGCCGACTTCCTCCAGCTCCGACCCGAGAACGCCCCACCCGGCGGCCTCGCCGAATGGCTGGCCACCGAACTCCGCACGGCAATCGCAGACGGCCGCCTGGCCCTGGGGAGCCGCCTCCCGGCTACTCGTCAACTGGCCGCCGAACTCCAGGTCTCCCGAGGCGTCGTAACCGAGGCCTATCAACGCCTGACCGAAGACGGCCACATCACCGCCCGAGGCCGGGCCGGCACGACGGTAGCGGCCGCTCCCATCGACCGACCTGCAGTCTTCCAAGAGCCGCCCGGCACACCTGTCGGCCTTGCTGGGTTGTCGGTGGACGGGACACAGCGGGCGCGGGTTGGGCAGCTCACGCTGGCTGATCCGGATCAAGACATCTTCGACACGATGCGAGCGGCGCCGGCACGGATCGATCTGACGCCCGGGGTGCCGGACCTGGCCGCGTTCCCCCGGGCCGCCTGGCTGAAGGCGGAGCGGGCAGTACTGACCGACCTCTCCGCATCAGCCTTCGGCTACGGAGACCCAGCCGGTACGCCGGCCTTGCGGCTAGCAGTCGCCAACTGGCTGGCGCGCAACCGCGGGATCAAGGCGGACCCGACCGACCTGATCATCGTCGCGGGTGTCTCACAGGCTCTCGCACTGATCTGCCAGGTACTCGGCAGCGACGGCATCACCGAACTGGCCGTCGAAGACCCGGGCTCACTCGGCTCCCGCCAGCACCTGCAGATCTGGGGCATGCGCACCCCTCCCGTCCCGGTCGACGACAGCGGGTTGCGGGTCGACGTACTGCGTGACACCGGTGCCCCAGCCGTCCTCGTCACACCGGCGCACCAGTTCCCGACGGGCGTAGTACTGGACGGCGAACGGCGACGGGAACTCATGCAGTGGGCCATCGAGGGCGGGCTGATCATCGAGGACGACTACGACGCCGAACACCGGTACGACCGGCCGCCGGTGCCCGCCATCCGCGGCATGCTCACCGAGCAGGTGATCTACACGGGCAGCATCTCCAAGCTCCTCGCCCCGGCCCTGCGGATCGGCTGGATGCTGCCGCCGCCGCGCAACCGGCGCGCCTTGATCGCCGCCAAACGCCACGCGGACCTGGGCAACGCGGGCCTGCCCCAACTGACCCTCGCCCACCTGATGGAATCCGGCGAACTGGAACGCCAACTCCGCTTCGTCCGCCGCCGTCACCGCGCCCGCCGCGACGCGATGATCGATGCCATCAGCAACCACCTGCCCACAGCCACAGTCCACGGCGCCGCCGCCGGCCTGCACCTCACCATCACCTTCCCGGACACCCTCGACGACATCGCCCTGGCATCAGCCGCCCTGGCCCGCGGCGTCAAAACCCAACCCCTCTCCTGGCACCACCAACACCCCCGATCCCCCGGCCTGGTCCTCGGCTACGCCGCCCGCACCCCCACCGAACTCACCGAAGCCATCACCCTGATAGCCAAGGCTCACAAAGACGTCAGTTGAGCCTCGGTCAGCGGGTATACAGGCCGGACATGGCTAGGGCGAAGGCGATCATGTTGTCTTTGTCGGTGGTGCCGGCGGGGAGGGGGACCAGGTCGATGAGTTTGTCGGTGCCTACCCGGATGATGGCGCGGCCGGTGGCGGTGTCTACGTAGCCTTCGTCGCCCAGGGGGATGGGGAAGGAGGTCGGCAGCTTGCTGATGGGGGTGGTGACGGCCTGGGCGTCGGATACCCGGCGGGCGCTGGAGTAGAGGACGCGGGTCTTGGTGAGCCAGGCGCAGACGATGTCGCCGGCGTCGGTTTCGCTGTCGCGGCGGACTGAGGCTTCGATGCCCATCACCTTGGTGGCGGCGGACGTGCCGCGCTCGCACTCCGGGCGGGTGATGTACGGCGCGGGCTCTGGAAGGCCCCCGGTCTGTTGGGCCGCGTCCTGGGCCAGTACTGCGTACTTCGCCGGCGTCGCGGGCGGCCCGCTGATCTTGCGCAGCTTGCCGTCGGCCAAGAACACGACGAAGCGGCTCGTGGCGAATCCGCCCTGCCCGACGGTCAGCGGCTTGGCCGGCTCCCCCTTGGTGGCGTCGTAGGCCTTGCGGACCGCCGCCAGGTCCACGGCCGTCGCGTAGAAGACGGACGTGCCGACTCGTAGTACCGGACCGGACGAGTTTGTGCTCAACCCCAGCTGGCACTGGTCGTACGTCGGGAAGCCGAGCTCCGGCAGCACCGGCTTCGGCTGGATCCGCACCACCGGCACACCCAGCGTCGACTGCACCAGCGCCTGGTTCATCCGCACGCACAAGGTGTCCGCCACCTTGGAGGTAGGCGGCGTACTCGGCGTCTCCGTAGGCGTCGGGCTAGGCGTCTCGGTAGGCGTAGTGCTCACCGACACCAGCGGCGGCACACTGGGCGCCGTCTCGCCCCCAGGACCGCCACACCCGGCCAGCAACGCAGTACTGCCGACCAGAGCGACCACGAACCGAGTACGCATGGTCACAGAGCCTAACCGCAGGCCCTACTCGTGGCTCTCGATGAACTCCTTCGTCTTGGCGATCGCGAACCCCCACCCCTGATGCACCGTCGGCGACGGCGGCACCGCGATCTCGTCCGGATTCGTCAGTACGTCGATCAGCACCGGCCCCCCAGTCGCCAACCCGCGTGAGACCGCCTCATCCACGTCACCCGGCCGCTCGACCCGAATCCCGGTCAGCCCGATCGCCCTGGCCACCTCGGCGAAATCCGGGTTCGCCAGCTTGGTCCCGTACTCCGGCAACCCGACCTGCTCCATCTCCAGCTTGACCATCCCGAGCCGCCCGTTGTTGAACACCACCAACTTGACCGGCAACTCGTACGCCACCGCCGTGATCAGGTCCCCCAACAGCATCGACAACCCGCCGTCACCGCAGAACGCCACCACCTGCCGCGACCGATCCACCGCCGACAACCCCAGCGCATGCGGCATCGCGTTGGCCATCGACCCGAGGTTGTACGACCCGATCAACCGCCGATCCCCACGCATCCGCACGTACCGCGCCAGCCAAACCGTCGACATCCCGGTGTCACTCGTGAACAGCGCATCGTCAGCGGCATGCCGATCCACAGCCGCCGCCAGCAGCTCGGGCCGGATCCGCGCGTCCGGGTTGTCCACCTTGCGCCGCAGCAACCCCTTGGGCTTCCGGTCGAACGCAGGATCCGTGAACTGCACCTGCCGCTCCCGCCAAGCCGCGTACGACTTCCGCGCCTTGTCCAGATGCGCAGTGGAAGTCTTCTGGTGCAGCAGCGGCAGCAATTGCGCCAGCGTCGGCTGCGCATGCCCGACCAGCCCGTGATCGACCAGTACCCGCCGCCCGATGTGCGCACCCCGCAGATCCAGCTGCACGACGGTCTTCCCCGACGGCAGGAACTCCCGGTACGGGAAGTCGGTCCCCACCAGGAACAGCACGTCACACCCGTCGAAAGCCACCTTGCTCGCGTGATTGCCCAGCAGCCCCGACTGTCCGACCTCCTGCGGCAGGTTCTCTTCGAACCGCTCCTTGGCCTTCAGCGTGAGCACCGCCGGAGCGGCCAAAACGCTGGCGAGCTCCTGCACCTCAGGCAGCGCGTCCCGAGCCCCGGCGCCGACGAGTAGCGTCACGTTGTCGGCAGCATTGAGCACAGCCGCCACCTGCGACAGCTCAGCCGCGTCAGGCACGGAATGCGATGCAGGCTCGAGGAACCGCGGCACCGGCGTACCGTGCGGCACTTCCAGACCGCCGACGTCACCAGGGATGGACAGTACTGCGACACCCCGCTCCGCCAGCGCCGCATTGACCGCCTGCTCGATCAGCCCGGGCGCCTGCTCGGCAGTGGACACCGTCGCCGTGAAGACGGCGACGTCAGCGAACAGCACGTCGTTGTTGACCTCCTGGAAGAAGTCGCTGCCGATCTCCTCGCGCGGCACCTGCCCACAGATCGCCAACACCGGCACCCGCGACTTGGCCGCGTCGTACAGGCCGTTGAGCAGATGGATCGCCCCCGGCCCGACCGTCCCCATGCACACCCCCAGACGACCAGTGAGCGACGCCTGCGCGCCGGCAGCGAAGGCACCCGCCTCCTCATGCCGTACGCCGATCCACTCGACCCGGTCCTCGCGCCGGATCGCATCGGTGACCGGGTTGAGCGCATCGCCGACGACACCCCACACCGACGTGACGCCATGCGAGGCCAGCGACTCCACCAGTAGCTCAGCGACAGTACTCACAGCAGCAGCTCCCTATGGTCTGAATACGTCCGGATCCGCCTGTACCCAGTCCCGGGCCCAAGCCTTCGACACGTCATGAATGCCGCCCAGCAACTGTCCCGGCGCAAGGTGATCGAAGAGCTCGGCATAGCTCTCCGTCCGGGTGTGGTCGATCCGCCGGAGCAGCATCCGCGGCTCGAGCTGGTCCGGGCCGTCGAGCCCCATCGACGCGATCACCTGCATCGCCGACGCGACGGTCTCGCGCTGGTAGTTCGCCACCCGGCTGGTCTTGTCGGCGACGTCGAGCGCGCGCATCCGGCGCGGGTCCTGGGTGGCGACGCCGACCGGGCAGGTGTTGGTGTGGCAGGTCTGCGCCTGGATGCAGCCGGTCGCCATCATCATCGCGCGGGCCGCGTTGGTGTAGTCGGCGCCCTGCAGGATCCGCTTGACGACGTCGACGCCGGTGGCGACCTTGCCGCTGGCACCGATCTTCACCCGGTCCCGCAGCCCGACGCCGGTCAGCGCGTTGTGCACGGTCATCAGTCCCTCGGTCAGCGGCGTGCCGACGTGGTCCTCGTACTCCTGCGGCGCCGCGCCGGTACCGCCCTCGGCGCCGTCGACCACGATGAAGTCCGGAGTGATGCCCTCGGCAACCATCGCCTTGCAGATCGCCAGCACGTCGGTGCGGGAGCCGACACAGAGCTTGAAACCGGTCGGTTTGCCGCCGGCCAGCTCGCGCATCCGGGCGATGAACAAGACCAGTTCGCGCGGTGTCGAGAACACCTGGTGGTACGGCGGTGAGACGACCTTCTTGCCGACCGGCACGCCACGGACGGCTGCGATCTCCGGAGTCACCTTGGCGCCGGGCAGTACTCCGCCGAGGCCGGGTTTCGCGCCCTGGCTGAGTTTGAGCGAGACGAGTTTGACCTGGTCGTCGGCGGCCTTGTCGCGGAACTGCTCCGGGTCGAATCCGCCATCGGCGTCGCGCGTTCCGAAGTACCCGCTGCCGATCTCCCAGACCAGGTCGCCGCCGTTGCGGTGGTACTCGCTGATCCCGCCCTCGCCGGTGTCGTGCGCGAAGCCTCCGCGCGCCGCGCCCCGGTTGAGCGCCTCGATCGCGTTGGCGCTGATCGCTCCGAAGCTCATCGCCGAGACGTTCAGCAGTGCCATCTCGTACGGCGAAGTGCAGTCGGGCCCGCCGATCCTGACCCGCGGAATCTCCCGCGCCACCGGGCGGGGCACGGTCGAGTGGACCAGGTACTCGTACCCGATCTCGTTCACGTCCCGCTCGGTCCCGAACGGCTGCTCCTCGTTGGTGCCCTTCGCCCGCGCGTAGATCGTCGAGCGGGTGTCGCGGTCGTACGGGCGGCCGTCGTAGTTGCGCTCGATGAAGTACTGCTGCAGCTCCGGCCGGATCTTCTCCAGCAGGAAGCGCAGATGCCCGATCACCGGATAGTTCCGCAGGATCGAGTGTTTCTTCTGGACCACGTCATGGATGCCGACCGCGATCAGCAGCACCACGATGCCGAGCAGGACGACGAGCAGCACCATGCTCCCGAAGCTACCCGCTCGCTCCCGCAACGCCCGGCAGGAACGCCTTGCGGGCCGATTACGTCGATTCGGTCCGCAACTCCCGCTGCCGGACGGCGTGCTCGTCGGTGCGCGCGTCGTACCGCCAGAACTGCCGCAACCACACCGCAGTACCGACGACTCCCACCACGCAGAGCGCTCCGCCGCTGACAATCGCGGTCCGTACGGTCGTCAGGTCGGCCACCAGCCCCGAGCGCGCCTGACCGCCGAGCGGGCCCAGCGAGTAGCCGAGCATCTCGATCCCGGCCAGCCGGCCGCGCATCTCGTCGGGGATGGTCTGGTTCCAGATCACCGACCGGAACAGCACCGACACCATGTCGGCGCCGCCCGCGATCGCGAAGAAGCCGATCGCGAACCAGATGTTCGGTGCCAGCCCGGCGATCCCGACCGACGCGCCCCAGACGATCGTCGCGCAGACGACCGCCCGGCCCTGGTGATGCACCCGCTTGGCCCAGCCGCTGGTCAGGCTGGCGCACATCGCGCCGATCGCCTCGGCGCTGTAGAGGAGACCGAGCAGTTTCGGCTCCTTCAAGATGTCGGTCGCGAACGCCGGGAACAGCACGATCGGCATCGCCAGGAACATCCCGACCATGTCGACCAGATAGGTGGCGAGCAGATCCTTGCGGCGATAGGCGTAGACGATGCCCTCGCCGATCCCGCGCAGGCTCGGCGGTTTGCTGTGCTCGTTCGTCTTGTACGACCCGAGCCCGGCGTACAGGCTGGTGGCGATCACCAGGCCGGTCAGCTCGATCCCGAACGCCCAGCTCACCCCGGCCGTGCCGACCAGTACGCCGCCCAGCGCGGGACCGGCGAGCTGGCCGATCTGCATGGTCAGCGACATCAACGCCACACCCGCGGCCATCTCGTCGTGCTTGACCACCCGTGGGAAGAGTGCCTCCCGGCTCGGCCGCTGCAGCGAGGTGGCGATCGCGTTCAACCCGCCGCAGACGTAGATGAGCCAGACCTGCGGATGCGCCAGCAGCGAGTTGGTCAGCATCAGCGCGCAGATCAGCGCCTGCGCGACGCCGGTCGCGACCAGCATCTTGCGCCGGTCGACATGGTCGGCCAGCGCACCGCCGTACAGGCCGAAAATCACCAGCGGGACGATCGTCACCAGGCCCATCGCGCCGACGGCGAAGTTCGAGCCGGTCAACTGGTAGAGCTGGAACGGCAACGCCACGTAACCGACCATGCCGCCGAGGAAGAAGACCGAGCCGGAGACGACCAGGATCCGGAAGTCCCGCGACCCCCGCCACGGCGTCAGATCGATCTTCAGACGGGCCAGCCGGGTGCGGAAACTTGTTGCCACTGGCACATAGTGACACCTGTATCGGCCATCGATGAACCCACTTCCGCCCTACTGTCGGCCGCATGATCCCGAATCTCAAAGCCCGTGCCCGGGCGTTGGCCGTTCTCGCCACCGGTGCGGCAGTCGCCGGCACCGTGCTGCTGGTCCCGACAGTCGCGCAGGCGAACACCAGCGCTGCCACCCAGGTGTCGAGTGCTACCGCCGCGACCGCGGTCAGCGACCTGCTGAAGCCCGGTCAGATCCTCAAGCCGGGGCAGTACCGTCGTTCGAAGAGCGGCGTCTACACGTTCATCATGCAGGCCGACGGCAACGCGGTGCTGTACAAGAACGGCAGGACGCCGGTGTGGAGCACGGTGACGAACAAGAAGTCGTCGGCGATCGTGATGCAGAAGGACGGCAACCTGGTCGTCATCTCCGGTCGTACGCCGGTCTGGGCCAGCGGCACGCACGGCAGCACCAACGCCACCCTGGCCGTGCAGAACGACGGCAACCTGGTGATCTACAACTCGCGTGGCAAGGCAGCCTGGTCGCGCTGGATGGTGATGGTCACTCTCGGCGCCGGCCGGGTACTGCCGACCGGCCAGATGCTGTACTCGCACAACCGGATCTTCCGGCTGCAGATGCAGCCCGACGGCAACGCGGTGATCGTGAAGAACGGCAAGACACCGATCTGGAGCACCCGGACGATCAGCAAGGGCGCGTTCGCGACGATGCAGACCGACGGCAACTTCGTCGTCTACTCCGCCGCCAAGAAGCCGCTGTGGTCCAGCAGGACGACCCGCAAGGGTTCGGTCCTGCAGATGCAGGACGACGGCAACCTGGTCGTCGTCTACGGCCGTACGCCGGTCTGGGCGAGCGGCACCGGCGGCCGCTGACCACCACCCCCGCACTACTCGGACCGCCGTTGCATCAACCTGCAACGGCGGTCCGGTCTGTTGGCCCGCCGGAAGCCCTACCGTCTGACAGATGAAGGCATTCTCCGCAGTTCTCGCTGCCGCGCTCGCGACGGCAGCCGCCTTGGTGGTCACACCCGCCCAGGCAGCCCCGACCACGACGACCGCTACGACCGCCACGACCGCGATCGCCGACCAGCTGCTGCCTGGTCAGCGGCTGACCGCCGGTCAGTACATCCGCTCCAAGGACCACCAGTGGAGCCTCGTGATGCGGGCCACCGGCGTACTGGAGCTGATCAGAACGGGCTCGACCAGGGAGTGGTCGATCAACACCGAGCGCAAGGGCTCCGTCCTGCGGATGGAGACCGACGGCACCCTGAGCATCATCTACGGCCGGACCAAGGTCTGGAGCGCCGGCGCCAAGAGCCCGAACGCCAAGCTGGTACTGCCCAACGACGGCCTGCTCAAGATCCTGACCCCGCAGGGCAAGTCGGTCTGGAACCGCCACATGATCATCGGGACCCTGTGGGCGGGCAGCGAGATCCTGCCGGCCGGCCCGCGCGACATCGCGATGTCGTTGTTCTCGCCGTCCAGGGTCTACACCGTGCAGATCCGTCCGAACGGCGATCTCGAGCTGATGAAGAACAACAAGACGCTGCTGTGGCGGGCGCCGGACCCCAGCAAGACCCGGGACTCGATCGCCAGGCTGACGCCGGACGGCACCTTCGCCGTCTACAACAACTTCAACATCCCGACCTGGTCGGTCGTCACGAAGATGCCCGGCACCGTACTCCAGCTCCGCGACGACGGTTCGCTGCTGCTGATCCGTGGGCGCACGGTGGCGAAGAAGCTGCACTGATCGAACCATGCGGGCTGCGGTGGCGTCATACGGGTGAAAGCTTCTGACCTAGGGGGATCCACTCGTATGAAGAACAAACTGCGCGCCACCGCAGCTCTCGCCGCCTCTGCCGCGGCACTGATCGCCGGTACTGCGGTACTGGCGGTCGCACCGGCCAGCGCCGCCACCACGTCCACTGCTCAGGCCTCGTATGTCTCCGACACGCTGAAGCCGGGTCAGTCGCTGAAGGTCGGCCAGTACCTGCGGTCGAACGACGGCAAGTACCTGCTCAGGACGCCCAGGGGTGGGCCGAGCTGACCCGTGGCCCCGGCTACAACGCGACCTGGACGACGCCGGTCTCCAAGCCGGGTGCGGTCCTGCGGCTGCAGACCGACGGCAATCTGGTCCTGATCTACGGGCGGACGACGATCTGGAAGCTGGGCACGTACGCGCCCAACGCCAACCTCATCATCCACAACGACGGCATCCTGTCGCTCTACAACGCGCGTGGCATCGCCATCTGGAACCACCACATGATCCTCGGCCGGATGGGTCAGACGGAGGCGCTCCGGACTGACAACGTGATGGTCTCCCCGAACCACATCTACTCACTCAAGATGCAGAAGACCGGCGACCTCCAGCTGCTGAAGAACGGCAAGACCGTCCTCTGGCACAGCAACACCGCCGGCCACCCCGGCTCCTACGCCCTCGTCCAGGGCGGCGACCTCGGCGGCTTCGCCGTCCTCTCGGCCGGCAAGCAGACCCTCTGGTCCGCCAAAGCCACCCCTCACGACGCAGTCCTGACCCTGACCAACACCGGCACCCTCAACCTAATCTGGGGCCGCACCACAGTCTGGACCGCCAAGTAGCCCAGCCAACCCCCGCCAGCTAGCCGGGCCCAAGCCCTGCACTCACCACCAGCTGGTCACCTGGCCAGGGCTCCAAGCCCTGCACTTACCAACAGCCCAGTCCAGTTGGGCCCGCCCTCTTCAACATCGTCCGCCGCGGCGCGCAGCGCCGCGGCGGACTTTCAGTTGGGGAGGAGAGGGAGGAGGTTGGTGAGATCAGTGCGTTCTCCGGAGGCCCGGACTTTGCCCGTCAGACGTGCATCCGACCAAGTGACCCTGCCGAGGGCCAACGGGATCCAGATGTCGGCGGGCATTTCGATGACGGCGCCGGGGGTACCTCGGGTGTGGCGGGGGCCTTCGATGCACTGGACCGCCCCGTACGGCGGGACGCGGACCTCCACCGCGTGGCCGGGCGCCTTCGCGACGAGGAGCTTCAGCAGCTCCTTCACCAGCAGCTTGAGTTCGGTCCGTCCGGCGTCGCCGGCGTCGTACCGGCGCAGTGCTTCGTCCATCTCCACAGGCGCTTACGGTACGCGGTTTCGCTCACGCCCCCTTCGTACCCGATAATCGAGCTGCGCACCGAGACGCGGAAACGAGGTCGGGATGCTCACGCCCAGGCACCAGGCGCTAGTGGCGACGCTTGCGGGAATGACCGTAGGAGTCGCCGTCTTCGGCACCGTTCTGGCGATCAACTCACGCGGCGGTGACAGCCCGTCCAGCCAGGTGGTGACGAGTCAGCCGACCCAGACGCCGAAGACCGGCGACGGGTTGCAGGCCGACTCGCTCCAGTTCACGTCGCAGGCGTTCGGCGCCGACGACGCGCCGGCGACCGCGGACATCCCCACCGGCTGGAAGAGCGCGACCGGCGACACCAGACCGAAGTACGTCGATCCGACCGGCGTCTGGCAGATCCGCTTCGACACCCGCGGCAGCAAGCAGACGCCGGACGAGCTGGTGGCCGCGCGCGAGAAGAGCATCGACGAGAAGGACCTGCAGGTGATCAGCCGCGACGACGGCACGCTGATCTACACCTACACCGATCAGACCCGTGGCCCGCGGATGGGCCTGTCCAGCTTCCGCCCGACCGCCAACGGCCAGCGCACGCTGGTCGAGATCACCGTCGGCGGCCGCCCGCAGGACGAGGCCGGCCTGCGCGCCGTCCTGCAGAAGGCGATCGACACCCTGCAGATCTCCGGCACCGACGTCGGCGACACCCGCCCGAACTAGTACCTCGAGCTAGTACTTCGGGACGCCGCCGATCAGCACTTGAGGTCACTGGTCGGCGGCGTGCCCTTCAGCAGGTAGGTCTCGACCGCGTCGTCGACACACTGGTTGCCCTCGTTGTAGCCGGTGTGGCCGTCGCCGTCCCGGGTGATCAGCACGCCGTTCTCCAGCTGCCCGGCGAGGCCGACCGCCCAGTCGTACGGCGTCGCCGGGTCGCGCGTCGTACCGACCACGACGATCGGCTTCGAACCGGCCGCGGTGATCTTGTGCGGCTTGTCCTCCGGTTTCACCGGCCAGTTCGCGCACGGCAGCGAGCCCCAGAGCAGGAACGAGCCGAACCGCGGCGACGCGGCCTTGAACTTCGCCGCCTCGGCCTTGCCCTGCGCGACCGAGGTGAGATCCGGGCGGTCGATGCAGTTCACCGCGTAGATCACCTCGTTCTGGTTGTTGCCGTAGCCCTTCGGCGTCCGGTCGGTGTACTCGTCGGCCAGCGCCAGCAGCCGCGCGCCCTTGCCCGCGATGCCGTCGACGACCGCATCCTCGAGCCGCGGCCAGTAGTCCTTCAGATACAGCGGGAAGATCACGCCCAGCACGACCAGCGCCTGCGTCACCTCGCGATCGCCGTCACCCGGCAGCGGAGTCGCGTCGCTGTCGTTGATCAGCTTGTCGACCTTCGCCAGTACTTCGGCCTTGGTACTGCCGAGCCGGCAGGACCGCTGCGCGCAGTCCTCGGCGAAGGCGTCGAGCGCGGTGTCGAAGCCCTTGGCCTGCGCGAGGTTGTTGTCCTCGGACGACTTCGACGGGTCGACCGCACCGTCGAGCACCAGCCGGCCGACGTTCTTCGGGAACAGTTCCGCGTAGGTGGCGCCGAGCAGCGTCCCGTACGACATCCCGAGGTAGTACAGCTCCTGGTCGCCGACGATTCCGCGCAGTACGTCGATGTCGCGGGCGGCATCCTTGGTGGAGACGTGCGGCAGCAGGTCGCCCGAGCGCTGCTCACAACCGTCAGCGAGCGCCTTGGCCTGCGTGTTCAGCGCGTCGATCTCGGCGTCGTCGTCCGGGCTGCCGTCGGTG
The DNA here is from genome assembly GCF_044453825.1 of Kribbella sp. NPDC051620. Lineage (NCBI taxonomy): Bacteria > Bacillati > Actinomycetota > Actinomycetes > Propionibacteriales > Kribbellaceae > Kribbella > Kribbella sp. NPDC051620. The sequence goes on along the minus strand of NZ_JBITDB010000004.1, from coordinate 1,043,924 downwards.
GCGATGAACTTGTCGAGCTGCTCGGTGTCGAGGCAACGCACCGGCGTCGAGTCGGCGACGCCACGCGGGTCCCAGCCGATCACGTCGAACTTCCGCAGCAGCGGCGCCCCCAGCACAAACCCAGCCGACGCCGCGAACTGCTGCCCAGATGCTCCCGGCCCACCCGGGTTGATGAACAGCGTCCCGATCCGCCCGGCCCGATCCCGCGCAAGCACCTTCCGCGCCCGCAACTCGATCGTCTTCCCATCCGGCTTGCTGTAGTCGAGCGGCACGCTGATCGTCGCGCACTGATTCCCCGACCCACACCGCTCCCAGTCCGGCTGCTGGTTGTAGAACTTCTCCAACCCCGCAGGCACCGGCCCAGCCGGCCCCTTAGGCGCACTACTCGGCGCGCTCCCGCCACCCCCACCAGCATCCTGCGCCCGACCAGCCACCCCACACCCCGCCACCAGCACTGCGAGCCCAACCACAACCACAGTCGCCCGACGAATCATCACAGCGAACTATCTCCCGTACCCTCGTCCGATTCCGGCACTGTGCTGTCACCTTCACCCTGACTCAACCTGCGACGCCGACGCGGCTTACGACGAGGCCGATCGCTCTCCGGCTCCGTTTGTACCTCGGGCTCCGGCTCAGCGGTCGCCGGCCGCTCGATCAGCTCCACCGACTGCACCGACTGCACGGGCTCGACCGCGGGCGCGTCGGGGGTGGTGGTGTCGGAGGCTTCGTACTGTTGGCGGGGGGAGCAGACGTCTGCGCGGCTGCAGGCGCAGCGGCGGCCGGAGGCGGCTAGGCGGACTACTACCGTGTCCGACGGGACGTTGTGGCCGACTACAACACCGTCACCGGCGGGGGTTTCCACCTGCGTACCAGCGGCTGGGGCTTTGGCGTTGAACTCCTGGTACAACGGGTGCTCGTACTTCAGGCAGCACATCAGCCGCCCACAAGCACCGGAGATCTTCAGCGGATTGAGCGGCAGATCCTGGTCCTTCGCCATCCGCACACTGACCGGCTCGAAGTCCTTCAGGAACGTCGCGCAACACAGATCCCGACCACACGGCCCAATCCCACCCTGCAGCCGCGCCTCGTCCCGCGCACCCACCTGCCGCAACTCGATCCGCGCCCGCAACCCACGGGCGAGATCCCGGACCAGCTCCCGGAAATCCACCCGGTGCGGCGCGGAGAAGTACACGATCACCAGCTGATCGACATCCGGCCGCCGGTCCACGAAGTCGATGCCGACCACCTTCATCGGCAGCCCGTGCTCCCGGATCAACCGCTTGGCAGTCAGCCGCGCATCGGCCCGGCGCTGCCGGTTCTGCTCGTCGCGGTCGAGGTCAGCCGGCGTAGCGACGCCCTCACACAGCGGCAGCCCACCGATCTCCTCGGTGACGTACTGCGGCGCCCACACGCACTCGGCGACCTCGGGCCCGTCATCGGTCGGGACCAGCACTTTGTCCCCGACCCGCGGTCTGTGCGGGCCGGGGTCCAGGTAGTACAGCCGCCCGTACCGCTCGAACGACACCGCCATCACCATGCCCACCGCGCCAGAGTACGTGGCAAACCGTCCTGTGGTGGACGCTACGGCCCCGGGTGTGCGGTTTCGCTGGAAAAGTCGGAGGTGGTTTCGCTAGAAGTCGTTGGCGTCGCCGAAGGCCACCACGGCCAGGATGAGGACGATGCCGATCAGCGTGATCAGGCCGCCGACGATGATGCCCACGACGGCCATCGCGGTGCCCGACTCCTTCTTGCTCTTGATCTGCACCAGGGCGATGATGCCCAGGATCACGCCGATCGGAGCGGTGATCCCGACCACCAGCCCGCCCAGCCCGCACACCAGCGAGGCGATCGCCAGCGCATTGGTCTTGTCGCCCCGCGCCCCCGGATACCCATACCCGTACGCCGCCGGCGCCTGCCCCGGATACTGCCCCTGCCCGTACTGCGACTGCCCGTACTGTCCCTGGCCGTACTGTCCCTGCCCGTACTGCCCTTGGCCGTACTGCCCCTGCCCGTGCTGTGCTGCCCCGTACTGCGGCTGCCCATACCCCGGCCCCTGCCCCAACTGCGGCGCCTGCCCGTACTGCGGCCCATACCCAGGCTGCTGCGCCTGCCCATACCCCGGCTGTCCGTACTGCGGCGCCTGCCCCTGCCCGTACGGCGGCTGCTGCGCCTGCTCCGACTGCCCGTACGGCGACGACTGCCCATACCCAGGCTGCCCATACTCCGGCTGCTGCCCATACTCCGGCGCCTGCCCGTACTGCGGCTGCTCCGGCTGCCCGTACTGCGGCTGCTCCGGCTGCCCATACCGCGGCCACTGCGCCTGCCCGTCCTGCGGCTGCGGTGCCTGCGACTGCGACTGCGACTGCGGCGACTGTTGCGGATACTCGGCCGTCTCCGGCTCACCGGAGGTCGGCAGCGGTCGCGTCACGTCGTCCTGCGGACGGTCCGGATCCGGCTCGGACATATTGCTCACTGCTGGCCCCCTAGCGCTGAGAATTGCGCATGGAGCCGGTCAACTGTTCGCCGGGCTTACCGACCATGCACAGCACGTTGCCGTCAGCAACGGCACGATCCTCCAGTACGACGTAGTAGATGTCCAGTTCGGACTGCTCGTACGCCTTGCCGACGAAGCTCTGGAAAGCAGTCGCGCACTGCTGCGTCGCCGCCGCTGTCCGCTGGTCCGCGGCCAGCCCGGTCAACGTCGCCCGGACCTTCGCGTACCCCTCACCCGTGTGCGGCACCGCACAGTCCGCGATCTTCACCTGGCGCAGCGTCGCCACCTCGAGATCGGCGTCGAAGCACTGCCCCACCTCCACCTGCGAGATGCCCGTGGTACGCCCGATGCCGGCCCGGCGCTCGCCGTACAGGTTCAGCGCGGCGGCGACCCCGAGCGCGATCAGCCAGCACCCGCAGATCACCAGCGCGCCGATCGCCAGCCCCCGCCCGCGCGCACCCGACTTGCGGATCCGCCGGATCCCGACCAGCCCGAGCACCGCCGCGAGCGGCACCAGCCCCGGCAGGCTGGTCGCGAACGCCGCGACGGCATAGCGATCCAGCCGACGTTGCGCGGGTGTCGGCACGCCCTCCAGCCAGGACTCGGCCGACGGAAGCGGAGTCCGCCCGTGCTGGACCGGTCCTTGCTGGATCGGCGGGGGCGGCTGGGTCAAAGAGCATCCTTCGCGGGGGTTAACGACACTGGGGAGTCCAGGTCAGCCTGGCCACCCCAACATCGCGCACGCCCTCGCCTTCGTTACAAGCGTGTCCGCGAGTCAGACGCGGGTCTCAGCCCTCGAACAGGGCGATCGTCATCGCTTCGAGCGCGAGCAGCGGCGCGACGTTGCCCTCGATCGCCTCGCGGCAACCGGTCAGCGCGTCGATCCGGCGGACAGTCTGTTCGGGGCTGGTCCGGCCGGCCAGCCGCTGGATGTCCTGGCTGAGCTCGGCGTTGATCAGTTCTGCTCCCGCACCGGTCTGAACGACCAGAACATCGCGGTACAAGGCCATCAGATCGACCAGCGACCGGTCGAGCACGTCGCGTTCCCAGCGTTTGGCGCGCGCCTTCTGCCCGTCCTCGAGCTCCTTCAGGGCAGCACCGGCCTCACGCGGTTTGGCGCCCTTCGTGCCGACGCCGAGTGCTTGCTCGAGCTCGGTCCGTTCCTGCTCGTCGACCTTCGCGGCACTCGCCTTGGACTCTTCCTTCGCCGCGTCGACGAGTCGCTGGGCCGCGTTCAGGCAGGCGCCGATGTCGTGCAGCTCGAACGGGACCTCGAGCACCTTGTTCCGCCGGCTGCGGACGACCTCGTCCCGCGCCAGTGCCTTCGCGCGCCCGATGTGTCCCTGCGCCGCCCGGGCCGCGAAGCTGGCCAGCTCCGGCTCGATCCCGGACTTGCGGGTCAGCATCTCGGCGACCGCTGCCACCGGCGGGGTTCGCAGTACCAGCAGCCGGCAGCGCGAGCGGATCGTCGGTACGACGTCCTCGACCGTCGGCGCGCAGAGCACCCAGACGGTACGTGGGGCCGGCTCCTCGATGCTCTTCAGCAACGCGTCGGCGGCCTGGTCGGTCAGCCGGTCAGCGTCCTCGATCAACATCACCTGCCAGCGGCCCTGGGTCGGGCTCATCGCAGCCCGGCGTACCAGCTCGCGGATCTCACTGACCCGGATCGACAGCATCTCGGTGCGGATCAGCGTGACGTCCGGGTGGGCGCCGTTGAGCGCAGTACGGCAAACCGCACACTCACCACATCCGCCATCCAGGCACTGCAGCGCGGCCGCAAACGCCCGCCCAGCGTTCGACCGACCAGACCCCGGCGGCCCGGTGATCAGCCACGCATGAGTCATCCCAGCCGTAGCCTTGCCACCCTCCCCCCGCAACCGAGCCGAAGCCCCCGCAACAGCCCGCCGCAACACCTCAACCGCAGGCTCCTGCCCCACCAAGTCATCCCAAACACTCACTGCTGCCCCACCTCCGACTGAGACGCCCCCGGCTGCAAGACCCCACCCGCCCCCGCCCCCGGCTCCGACTGCTCGCGCGGTTTCGCCGGTTGCTGCAGGGGCGGGAGCATTGGGAGTAGGCGGGTTTGGATCTGGGTGGCCAAGGCAGTGCGGTCCTGGGTGGCGTCCAGGACCAGGTAGTGCTGCGGCTCGGCAGCTGCGAGTTCGAGGAATGCTTTGCGGACGCGTTCGTGGAAGTCGGCCGACTGCGCCTCGATCCGGTCCCGCTCCTCGAACCGGCCGAGCCCGCTCTTCGGTGGCAGATCCAGCAAGATCGTCAGGTTGGGCCGCAGATCATCTGTTGCCCAGCGGTTCACCCGCTCGACATCGCCCAGATCCAGATCACGCCCGGACCCCTGGTACGCCAGCGCCGAATCGACGTACCGATCAGTGATCACCACCGCGCCCGACTTCAGCGCCGGCTTGATCACCGAGTCGACATGCTCAGCCTTGTCCGCGGCGTACAGCAGCGCCTCGGCCCGATGCGAGATCTCACCGGTCGCCGGATCGAGCACGATCTGCCGCAGCTTCTTCCCGAGATCGGTCGCGCCCGGCTCGCGGGTGAGCAGCACCTGTTGACCCTGCTCCTGGAGCCACTCGACCAGCAGCGCGGACTGCGTCGACTTGCCCGCGCCCTCACCACCTTCGAGCGCGATGAACAGCCCCGTCGTCGGGTACACGCCCGGCGTCTTCCCGAAGCTGCGCCGCAGATCACGCCAGAACGGCACCCCAGGCCGGTCGTCCATCTGCTTCCAGGCAACCAGCCCGATCACCCCAGCAAGGATCGCGGCGATCAGCATCGTCATCGAGGCGCCGTTGTACGTCACCGACCCATCGCCCGGCAGATCGACCGTACGCCGACCGATCGCGCCGGCCACGAACGGCGCAACCGCCAGCGTGACGGCCAGCACGGTCCGTACCGCCGACTGAACGAACGCGAACGTCCGCCCCCGCACGTTGTCCGGCACCTCCAGCCCGAGCAGCGTGTACCCGGAAACCCACGACGCACCAGCGCAGAAACCCAGCACGATCGCGATCATCGTCGCGATCTCAAGCTGCTGGATCAACGCCAACCCCGCCAGCCCGATCCCGGACCCGACCAGCCCAGCAGCGAACAACCTGCGCCGCGACAACCCCGAGAACACCCGCGGGGCAAACCCCATCCCGAGCGCCAGCCCACCGAAAACAGCGCCGAACAGTACGCCGTACCCCGGATCGCCGGCGTCCAGATCCTCCACGTACGTCCGCCCCAGCCCGATCACCACGGCACCCGCGGCGAACGCTCCGGAGATGCCGACGACGAGCCCGCGGACCACCGGCGTACCGGTGACGTAGGACCAGCCCTCGACCATCGTGCGCCACAACGTCGGGTGCTCTTCGTGGTCGTGCTGACCGGTCCGGCCGATCTCCGCGACCGAGACGATCGCCAGACCCGAGATCAGGAAGGTCGCCGCGTTGACGTAGACGGCCAGGTTGATCGAGAAGAAGTCGCCGAGACCGCGGGTGACCAGGGTGATCGCGGTGAAGATCGCGGCCGCCGGCAACGCCGTCCCGTACGTCGTGATGAGGCTGAGCTGGTTGGCCGCCTCGAGCCGGTGCCGGGGCACCAGGTTGGGCACGCTGGCGTCCTTGGCCGGCCCCCAGATCAAGCTGACGATCTCGATCAGCACGGTGGCGACCAGCACCCAGGTCAGCGTCCCGACGATCGGAATGCTGACGAAGAAGGCCGCCCGGATCAGATCCCCGACGATCATCGTCCAGCGCCGGTCCAGCCGATCGGCCACCCAGCCGGCGACGGGCCCCATCACCAGCGCCGGCAGCACCCGCAGGAACAGCACCCCGCCGATCGCGAAGTTGGCCGCCTGGTAGTCGTCCCCGGCGAAGGCCTTCGCCATCGCGGTCAGCGCCAGCAACCCGATCCAGTCGCCCAGACTGGACAACCCGAAAGCGATCCAGAGCCGCCGGAACGCCCGGATCCGCAACACCGCGCGCAGATCATGCGCCGGTGCAGGATCAGTCAGCGGGTCATACACCTCCGGCACACCCGAAAGCCTAGTCGGGTGTGCCGACAACTCTCACATCGCCTGATCTCGTCAGCGGGTGAAGCGCAGTGACATGGAGGCAGGAGCTGTATGCAGGGTGTAACGGTCCGGGAGGGCCGGGCCGCAGGAGTTGGAGCCGATGCCTGCCTGGGCCAGGTCGATGGTGACGTAGGTGGTGTCACCGGCGACCAGGTCCGGGGCGTGCTTGGCATTGGCCAGGTCGGCTGTCGTCCAGTCGCGCACGGTCAGGCCGAAGAGGTCGGGGGCCGCCTCCACCCGCAGGGAGTCCAGTTGGGCCCAGCGGGTGTCGATGCGGTGACCGTTCTCCTGGGGACGGATGTACGGCGTCTGCAGCTGTTCGACGCTGGCCGAGTACTTGCCGACGGCCGCGGCGGCGCGCGTGTCGACGTACGCCTCGCTCGGCCCGGTACCGAACCACTCCACCTGTCCGACCTTCGGCAACTCGAAGGTGATCCCCAGCCGAGGCAGCGTGGCCGGGTACTGCCCCTCAGGCTCCACAGACAGGTCCAGTACTACCGACCCGTCCTGCCCGTGAGTCCAGCGCCAGGTAGCAACCAGCCCCCACTGCAGAGCCGGCGGCGCAGTACGGGTCACCACTTCCCAAGCCCCATCAACCAGCCCAGCCGACACCACCCGCTGCTGCACCCGATGCAGCCCCGCTTCCTTCCAACCGTCCACAACCCCAGGAATCACATCGTTGTCAATAGGAGCCCGCCAAACATCCAACCGCAGCTTGCTGACGCCAAGCGAGGCAACGTCGATGCCGTGCACTCCGGCAACAACATCCTCACCCGCATCACCGCGCGCATGCCGCGCCTCGTCGCCTCCGGCGACCTCGGCGCGGACAGAGGAGGAGGGGGCGCCGGCTGCGCTTGTGCTGGCAGACGCGGCTTCCTCGGGCGCCTTGGTGCCGGCATGGCGTGGGCCGACTGGCTGGTCCAGCCTGACCTGGCCCCAGGCCACCCGGTGGCCGGCGTCGGCCCAGGGGGTGGCTTCGGTCAGTTCTGCTGTGATTGTCAGCCAGGTTTCTGGCTGGGAGGCGTCTACGGGTGGGAGGTCAACTGATGCTGTCTCGCCAGCCGCGATCGGCGGTACGTCGAGGACGCCGGATCCCACCCGCTCGCCGGCAACCTCCGTCACCGTGCGGAAGGTCAGGTGGCTGGTGTCCAGGACCTCTTGGCGGTTGGTGATGGTGATACCGGTGGCGTCGCCGGTGATGACCAGGGGTTCGATCACCTTGATGTATTCGAGCATGCCGGGTGACGGCGTACGGTCCGGGAACAGCAGGCCGTCGCAGACGAAGTTGCCGTCGTGGATCTCCTCGCCGAAGTCACCGCCGTACGCGTAGAACTCCCGCCCGTCCACCGTCGTCCGCAGCCCGTGGTCGATGAATTCCCAGATGAACCCACCCTGGCACCGCGGATACTTCTCGAACAGCGCGTGGTAGTCCGACAACCCACCCGGCCCGTTCCCCATCGCATGCCCGTACTCGCACAGGATGAACGGCAGCCCCCGGTACGACGTACGGTCCGCCCCGATCCGCTCGACATCCTCCGGCGACGTGTACATCTGCGAGTAGATGTCGACGAACTCCGCATGCGTGTCCCGCTCGTAGTGCACCGGCCGCGACGGGTCCCGGTCGTGCGCGAACGCGTACATCGACTTGAGGTTGTCGCCCATCCCGCACTCGTTGCCGAGCGACCAGATGACGATGCTCGGGTGGTTCTTGTCCCGCTCGACCATCCGCCGCATCCGCTGCACCAGGTCGGCCTCGAACCGCGGATCCATCACCGGGTTCGGCAGGTTCGGCGGCTGCGGCTCGTACCCGAAGCCGTGCGTCTCGAGATCGCACTCGTCCACGACATACAGCCCGTACTGGTCGCACAGGTCGAGGAAATGCGGGTGCGGCGGATAGTGGCTGGTGCGGACCGCGTTGATCCCGGCGCGCTTCATGATCAGCACGTCGTCGAGCATGTCCTGCTCGGTCAGCGCGCGGCCGCGATCCGGGTGGAACTCGTGCCGGTTGACGCCGTTGAACAGCACCCGGTTGCCGTTGACGGTCAGCACACCGTCGACGATCGCCACGGTGCGGAACCCGAGCTTGAGACGTACCGTGCCGCCGGCGGTTCGGAGTACGGCGTCATAGAGCCTCGGGCTCTCGGCGCTCCACGGCTCAACGCTCGGTACCGGCGTCTCGAACCCGGTCGGGAACTCGAGGCCGAGCTCCTCGACCGTGACAGTGCCCGGTACGTCGGAATCGACCTTCACCGTGCCGGCGCCATCGAGGTAGGTGGCGTGCACGAACACGTCGGTCGCCGCCTCCGGCCGGAGCGCGAGCAGGTTGACCTCACGGAAGATCCCGGACAGCCACCACATGTCCTGGTCCTCGACGTAACTGCCGGCCGACCACTGATGGACCCGGACCGCGACGGTGAATTCATTGCCTGGAGCAACCAAGTTGGTCAGGTCGAACTCACTCGGCAACCGCGACCCCGACGACCAGCCGACCGGATTCCCGTCCACGAACACCGCGAACCGCGAGTCCACCCCCTCGAACCGCAGCACGATCCGGGACCCGTCCCACTCCGCCGGAACACGCACGGTACGCACGTAGTCGCCGGTCGGATTGGCCGTCGGCACATGCGGCGGATCGACCGGGAAGGGGTAGTCGATGTTCGTGTACGCCGGTTTGCCGTACCCACTGAGCTGCCAGTGCCCCGGCACCACGATCGTGTCCCACCCGGACACATCCGGGTCCTTCAGGTCGTCCGGCGCCTCCGCCACACTCGGCGAGAGCCGGAAACTCCACTCCCCACCCAGCCCAACCCGTGGGGAATCGTCATCAAGCCACGCCCGCGGGGCCAACACACCCGCGCCCGAGGCGAAGTCTTCGACATAACTGTGGTCGTAGGTCACAGGCATCGAGCCTACGGCCGATCTGTTCATAAATCCACACCGATGAACAGATATGGACAGACATTCATCGACTTTGTCAGAGCAATCGACTTCGTCAGAGCAAGCGAACCCGCTCGAGCCCCAGCCACTCGGCCATCAGCTCCAGCTCCGCGACCAGCGGCTCGGTGAAATCGGGGGCAGCGGGCTCGGCGGTGATGGTGGGCACGACCAAGGTGGAGGTCTTGCGATCTGCCTTCAGATCGACCCGGGCCACCAGGCGGTCGCCGAGAAGGAACGGGAGGACGTAGTACCCGTGGACCCGCTGGGCCGCCGGTGTGTAGATGCTGATCCGGTAGAAGAAGTCGAACAGGTGCTGGGTGCGGTCGCGGTTCCAGATCAGCGTGTCGAACGGTGAGAGCAGCGCGCGGGCGTCGACCGGATCTGCCGTGGCAGTCGAGGACAAGTAGCTCTGCTGCTTGACACCTTCGACCTGCACAGGGATGAGATCGCCGGCCTCGACCAACTCAGCGACGATCCGCTTGGTGGTTGCCGCCGGCAACGGATAGTGGCCGCCCGTCTTGCCACACAGCTCACGAGCCGTCGCGACCCCGAGCGACCGGGCGGAGAGCCGCACCAGTTCACGCTGGGCGTCGTCGGCGGTGAGCTCGGGCGTCCGTAGTACGGCATCGGGCAGCACCCGCTCGGTCAGGTCGTACACGCGCTCGAAGTTCCGCCGCCCCGAGATCATCAGCTGCCCAGTGCTGAACAGATACTCGACAGCGATCTTGGCGTCCTGCCAGTTCCACATCGAGCCGGTCGACGGGTCCGGATCCGGATCGTCTTTTCTGCGCCGTACTTCCCCAGCTCCCACCTCACCCGCCGTCATCGCCCCCTCGGCCGCGATCCGCGCGAGAACCTCGCCCGCCAACCCCGGCCGCTCCTTCTCCAGCCGCTGCATCCCCACCACCACAGCCCAAGGCACCGACACCTCGGGCCCGACCGGCTCACTCCAGACCTGCCGTTCAGCCGCCCGCATCCGCCACCGCACCAACGGGTAGGCACTCACCGGCATCAAGCTCGCCTTGTGCCCCCAGAACCCTTCGAACAACTCAGGGGCATCCCCCCAAGCCATCCGATCCAGCGTCGCTCGGTCATACCGCCCCAGCCGACTGAACACCGGCAGATAGTGCGACCGGCACACCACATTGACCGAGTCCACCTGCAGTACGCCGACCCGCTCCACCACCCGCCGAACCTTCCGCACGTCAACCCGCCGAGGCCGCGCCACCCCGAACCCCTGCGCCACCAACGCGATCCGCCGCGCGCTGTCGCGTGAGATCGACTCCCCAACCGCCACCATCCACCGAACCTATCGCCCGACCGGCCGCCAGCCGATAGCGTCTGCACCAACGAGCGCGGTGTCGTGCTCCAGGCCGGAGGATGCTGGTGCCCACACTCTTCGAATTCGCCGGCGGCCTCGAGGGCCTTCACCGCCTGGAGCAGACGTTCTACGACAGCGTCCTGAACGACCCCCTCCTGCAACCGCTGTTCGGCGCCGGCCAGCCCCAACACGTCGACCACCTGACCGCCTTCACCGCCGAATCCTTCGGCGGCCCAGACCGCTTCTCCCGCGAACTGGGCTTCGCCCACCTGATCGCGATCCACCGAGGCCTGCACATCACCGAACAACAACGCCAACGATTCGTAGACCTCTACATGACCGCCCTGGACACAGCCGCCATGCCCGACGACCCCGCCTTCCGCGAAGCAGTCCGCGAACACGTCGAATTCGGCTCCCAAGTAGCCCTGCAAAACTCCAACGCCACCACAGACGCCGACCTACACCCCCTCCACGAAGTCCCCCACTGGACCTGGCCCGGCGACAACACCCCACCCCCATCAACCTGACGAGAACCACCCCGCACGCCGGACTGCGCCACAGCCCAACGCCGGTACGCCGGTTCTTGGGGCCGTTGGCCGCGCTGCAACGGAGCACCGCACCGCCACGCGTACCTAACTGCCGCGGAGCGCCCCGACACGCCGAGGTAATCGCTTACCTGCGGAGGTTCGGTATGCGCCGAGGAACCGTCGCGGCGACCAATTCGCCCACCACCCGAAGGCAGCGACCCCGCACAGCACGAGCAGATCGGCATGTCGGTCTCCAGCCAACGCCGGGCTATCCCACCACCATCCCCTGGGCGCGAGGTGACGCCCAGCGTCACGAGCCGGGCACGAGCCTGCTGGCCAGCTGCCGCTCGGCGAATCCCAGGTGCGAGGTGACGCGAAGCGTCACGAGCCGACCAGATGCCGGGTGGGGCTACGCCATCCCGCCAGGCGCGAGGTGACGCCAAGCGTCACGAGCCGGCCAGCCACCTGCCAGTTGGCCGCCTTGGCACCACCTCGGCTGCACATCCTCAGCCGTAGCGCGTACGTCGACCCCGCCACGTGCGTAGTGATACGCCGAGGTGACGCGAAGCGTCACGAGGCTGGTCGGAGGCATCGGCCGACGCTGGCGTCGTCATCTCCAGGCGCGAGGTGACGCCAAGCGTCACGAGCCGGAACCTCAGCTGCTGCAGTCTTTGCAGAGCCCGACTAGGGCTACCTGTTCGGGGGCCAGGTGGAAGCCTAGTTCTCGGAGGAGTTTTCGGCGGGCTGGGTCGAGGATGTCGCCGGCTACGTCGAGGACCGTGCCGCATTCGCTGCAGCGGAGGTGTAGGTGGCGGGGTGCCAAGTCCCCCGCCAGGTGGTACGTGGTGCCGGCTCGGCCCAGGTGTACGTGCGTCACCAGGCCGAACTCGCCAAGGGCGTCCAGCGCGCGGTAGACCGTCGCCCGGTGAATGCCCGGGCGCAGTTGCTCCGCCCGTTCGCCGATCTGTTCGGCGCTCAGGTGTTCGTCGGTGCCGGCCAGTACCTCGACCACGGCGAGCCGAGCCGGGGTCACGCGTTCGCCTCGTTCACGGAGGCGTTGCGCGGTGACCTCGGCCGGGCCCTTCGCGGTATCAGGCATCAGGCCTTCTTGGCGGCCGTCTTCTTGGCAGTGGTCTTCTTCGCCGCAGTCTTCTTGGCAGTCGTCTTCTTCGCAGTCGTCTTCTTGGCCGCAGTCTTCTTCGCCGCAGCAGTCTTCTTAGCGGCGGTCTTCTTGGCCGGAGCCTTCTTGGCCGTCTTCTTCACCGGCCCGCGCGCCCGCTTGTCCGCCAGCAGCTCAGCCGCCCGCAGCAGCGAGATCGTGTCGACCGAGTCGTCCTTGCGCAGGGTCGCGTTGGTCTCGCCATCGGTCACGTACGGACCGAAGCGCCCCTCCTTCACCACCACCGGCTGACCCGACTCCGGGTCGGCGCCCAGCTCCTTCAGCGGCGGCGCGGCAGCGCGGCGTCCACGCTGCTTCGGCTCGGCGTAGATCTTCAGCGCTTCCTCGAGGGTGATGTCGAACATCTGGTCCTCGGTCTGCAGCGACCGCGAGTCCGTCCCCTTCTTCAGGTACGGCCCATAGCGCCCGTTCTGTGCCGTGATCTCGTCCCCGGACTCCGGGTCCTTGCCGACAACCCGAGGCAGCGACAGCAGCTTCAGCGCATCATCCAGCGTCACGGTGTCCAAAGACATCGTCGACAACAGCGACCCGGTCCGCGGCTTCGCACTCTTGGGCGCGTCCTCCGGCAGTACCTCGGTCACGTACGGCCCGAACCGACCGGCCTTGGCGACGACCTTCAGCCCGGTGTCCGGCGTAGCGCCGAGCTCCAGCTCCACACCGGAAGGCTGCGACAGCAGCTCGCGCGCCTTGTCGACCGTCAGCTCGTCCGGCGGCAGGTCCTCGGGTACGTTCGCCCGCGTCTCGTCCGGCCCTTCGACGTACGGCCCGTACCGGCCGACCCGCACCACGATCCCGCTGTCCGCGTCGCCGACCGGGAACGTCGACATCTCTCTGGCATCGATGTCGCCCAGATCGCTGACCATGGACTGCAGGCCTTCGATCCCGTCGTCACCGAAGTAGAAGCGCCCGAGCACACCCTCGCGCTGCAGGTTCCCGGCGGCGACGTCGTCCAGCACGTCCTCCATCGAGGCCGTGAACGCGTAGTCGACGAGCCGGGTGAAGTGCTGCTCCAGCAACCGCACGACGGCGAAGGCCAGCCAGGCCGGCACCAGCGCCGTGCCCTTCTTGTAGACGTAGCCGCGCGCCTGGATCGTGCCCAGGATCGACGCGTAGGTCGACGGCCGACCGATCTCGCGGTCTTCCAGCTGCGCGATCAGCGTCGCCTCGGTGAAGCGGGCCGGCGGCTTGGTCTCGTGGCCGGAGGCGAGCACCTCGGTGGCCGGCAGCACGTCGCCCTCGGACACGTCCGGGATCTGCGTCTCCCGGTCGTCGGTCTCCGCGGACGGGTCGTCCGCGCCCTCGACGTACGCCTTCAGGAAGCCGTGGAAGGTGATCACCCGGCCGGACGAGGTGAACTCGCAGTTCTCGCCCGACGACGCCCGGGCGTCGATCTTGATCGAGACGCTGTTGCCGGCCGCGTCCTTCATCTGCGACGCGATGGTCCGCATCCAGATCAGTTCGTACAGCCGGTACTCCGCGCCGCTCAGCCCCGTCTGGGCAGGGGTCTGGAACTGCTCGCCGGCCGGCCGGATCGCCTCGTGCGCCTCCTGAGCGTTCTTCACCTTGGAGGTGTAGACGCGCGGCTTGTCCGGCAGGTACGACGCGCCGTACAGCTCGCGGACCTGAGCCCGGGCCGCCGTGATCGCGGTGTCCGACAGCGTCACGCTGTCGGTACGCATATAAGTGATGTTGCCGTTCTCGTACAGCCGCTGCGCGATCTGCATCGTCTGCGAGGCGGACATGTTGAGCTTGCGCCCGGCCTCCTGCTGCAGCGTGGTGGTCCGGAACGGCGCGTACGGCTTGCGGGTGTACGGCTTGGACTCGATCGAGCGGACCGTGAAGGTCGAGTCCCGCAGCGCCGCGGCGAGCGCGGTGGCGGTCGACTCGTCCAGGTGGACGGTGTTCTGGCTCTTCAGCTCACCCGTCGAGGCGAAGTCGCGGCCCTGGGCCACCCGCCGGCTGTCCACCGAGACGAGCCGGGAGGGGAAGATCCGCGGCGTCTTGCCCTCGCCCGCGTCGAGCTTGGCGTCCAGGTCCCAGTACGACGCGCTGCGGAACGCGATCCGCTCCCGCTCGCGGTCGACCACCATCCGGATCGCCACCGACTGGACCCGGCCGGCCGACAGCTTCGGCATGACCTTCTTCCAGAGCACCGGCGAGACCTCGTAGCCGTACAGCCGGTCCAGGATCCGCCGGGCCTCCTGGGCGTCGACGAGCGCGTCGTTGATCTGCCGCGCGCTGCCGACCGCGTCCTGGATCGCCTTCGGCGTGATCTCGTGGAAGACCATCCGCTTGACCGGGATCTTCGGCTTCAGCTCGTCCAGCAGGTGCCACGCGATGGCCTCGCCCTCGCGGTCCTCATCTGTGGCCAGGTAGAGCTCGTCGGCGTCCTTGAGCAGGTCCTTCAGCTTGCGGATCTGCGCCTTCTTGTCGGCCGGTACGACGTACAGCGGGTCGAAGTGGTCCTCGATGTTGACCCCGAGGCGCGCCCACGGCAGGCCCTTGTACTTGGCCGGGATCTCGTCGGCACCCTTGGGCAGGTCGCGGATGTGGCCGAAGCTCGACTCCACCACGTATCCGGCGCCCAGGAAGCCGGCGATCATCCGCGCCTTCTTCGGCGACTCGACGATCACCAGGCGGCGCTGACCACCGGCAGCCGTCGACGACTTGCCGGACGATGTCTTCGTGCCTGTTGCCCCTGCCACTGCGCTCCTTGCCTGTCAACGCTCCACTTGTGCCCTCAAACGCCTGCGGCCGGACAACTTGTTCCCCCGAACCAGGCCGTGCTCCGAAGTTCTGGGCACCCGTCCACGGACAGAGTACGGCCGACAGCAACGCATTTCTCAACGCACGGTAACCGCTCGGGGCCCCATCACCCTCATCAGGGTTTCAGAAACTCGCCGAAAAACCCGCTCAGCGCATGTCGCGTGAAGGCGACCGACACGTCAGGAGAGACCGTACCGAGGCCCTCCGACAGCACCGCGGGGTCGATACCAGACGCGCGCGCGAGGCCGGGCAGGGTGAACTGATAGTCACCGAACGACCCGTGCCCGCCGTCCGGCAGCACCAGTTCCTTCTTCCAGCCGTGCTGCGCCGTCCAGAAGCTGGACCAGGTGGCGTCCGTAGACCGGGAATGCGCTCCGCCGCCGACCAAAAGGAACGGCCGGTCCAGCCCCCGCCGGCTCACCTCGCTCGGCTCCTCCCCATCCCGCATCCCACCGTCCAGATTCACCCCGGCGGAGATCCGGCGATCCAGGAGCATCGCCGAGGCAGCCGTCGAGCCGCCCATCGAGTACCCGTACATCCCGATCCGGCTCAGGTCCATCGCATGACTCAGCCGGCGCGGCAGGCCCGGCAGCGAGTCGAGGACGAATCTCACATCAGCCACCCGCGTGTCCGTGGCCTTCTTCACAGCTCCCGGCGCGGTCCACGGCAGCAGCGCATCCACCACCCGACCGCCGGGGAACTCGACCGGCGCCTCCCCGGTGTGGTCGATGGTCACCACTACGTACCCCCGGCTGGCCAGCTCCTCAGCCTGGTTCGTACCGATCACCCTGGAGACGCCCGACGGGGGTGAATAGAGCAGTACCGGGTGCCGCCCGCAGGGCTTGGCGTGGTGCCGGGCGTGGGTAGTACTGCCGCCCAGGTCGACGCTGTCGCCGGGCAGCCGCAGAAGAGAGGCCATCTCCGCGCCGAGAGCCGGGGCGACGGCCGGATCGGCGTACGGAGCGAACTGCCGGTGAATACCCCGAGTCGGGTACCAGACGCTGACCATCAGCTCTCGCCACTTCCCCGGCTGCCACGGGTCCGCGCGCCGGGCATCCACCAGGTGCACCTCGGCCGTCCCGATCCCGTACGGCCCGGTCGGCTCGGGCAGTACGACCCGGTACGGCGTACTAGCGGCGACCGCCTCGGCAACTGGAGCAGCCGTAGCCACCGGAGGGCCGACCCGGGTAGCGACGGGTACTGCGAGCGCTGCGAAGGCGGTCGCAAGGGCGGCTGCGATGATTCGGCGCTGGATCATGCCCCCAGCCAATCCCAGCAGCCGCCCCGGCGAATCGTCCTAAGGCGTGATCTCCAGGTCATCCCCAGGTAGCACGCACCTGCCCGATCAGGACACGAACTGCACCTCGGGGAACGCCTGGGACTGCTTCTGCAGCAGCGGCTGCGGCCGGCCTTGGAGGAACTGGTCGAAGAAGGCCGTCAGGTACGTCCGCTGGGAGAGCAGCATCCGGTGCCGGTCGAGGATGCCGCCCACGTTCGCCTGGACCTGGACAGCGCCGTCGTCATCCCCGGTCAGCCCGTAGAAGATGTCGTAGAAGAAGAACTGGTAGTCCGAAAAGCCGAGGTGGTTCGTCCCCGGCAGTTGCAGGTTGACCTTCCAGCCCTTCTGCTGCTGCCAGAACGTCGCCCACGAGAGGTCGAACGTGTCCGTGTTGCTCGGGTCAGTGCGCTGACTGCCGTCCGAGCCGAACAGCATGAACGGCCGGTCCAGCCCGTGCAGAGCGGCCGGCCCGAGCGGACCCTTCTGCATGTCGTAGGCCAGCGTGCCATCGAGATCCACCCCGGCCTTGATCCGCGGGTCGGCCAGCATCGCGTTGGCCGTCGTGTGGCCGCCGGCCGAGAAGCCGAACATCCCCACTCTGTTGATGTCGATCGCCTGCCGCAGACCCCGCGGCAACTGGCGCCGCTCGGCATCCGGGTTGAGCCCGAAGGCCAGCAGCGAGATCCGGTCGAGCACGAACCGCGCGTCCGCCACTCGAGCGTCGACGGCCGCCTTGGTCTCGTCCGCGGTCGGCAGCAGTACGTCCGTACCCGGTACGAACCGCCCACCCGGGAACTCGACCGGCCCCTCGTGGGTGTGGTCCATCGTCACCACGATGTACCCGCGGCTGACCAGCTCCTCCACCTGAGCAGTCCCGTAGAACCGGCTGAGCGGGTAGCCCGGTGAATACAGCACGACGGGATGCCGGCCGAGCTGCGCCGGTACGCCGACCCGCGCATGCGTGTCACTGCCCGCGAAGTCGAAGACCGGGTCCTTGAGACCGAAGGCCGCCATGGCCAGGCTGTGACTCAGCACGTCTGCGGTCTTCGGCGGCATGTACTTGGCCAGCGGCCCCTCCGCGCGAGGCCGCGCCGGGTACCAGACACTGACCATCAGCTCCCGCTTGCCGCCCGGCGCGCTCGCGTCGTCCCGAGCAGGGTCGATCAGGTGCAGCTCGATCGTGCCGATCTTGTCCGGTCCGCTCGGAGCGGGCACGTGGATCTTCGTCGGCGGGTACGTCGTCGTGGCGCCGGTCGCGGCGAGGGCGCCGCTGACAGCCGGCCCGCTGTCGCGTTCGCCGATCGGGTACGCGCCGGCCAGCGCTGGGACCGACCAGAAGACGCTCGCCGCCAGGCCGGCACCAAGGACCCGGCGGCGGCTGAAGCTTCGATTGTTCGTCATGCGAATCATCAAAGCCCTCGTGACCGCCGGCACGGTGCCATCACCCGATGGAGTCGCCATCTCAACTTCATGACAACAGCAGCGCCCGAACTAGTGACAAGCGGTGCACCGGTGGGTTATCAATAGCGCAATCCTGTTCATAGATGCGTGAAGTGAGGCACTCGTGAGCATCTTTGTCCGCGTTAAACGTTCAGTAGTCATCGCCGGGACATCCCTGGCCCTAGTAGCGGGTGCCCTGGCCAACGCGGTCGGCCCCGCCAGCGCAGAACCCGCCGCAGCCGCAGCAAACAGCGCAGCTTCGGCAGGTACCTCGTTGGGCGCAGTGACCGACTTCGCCGCCGACGGCGCGAAGTACACGCTGTCGGCCGGTACTGCGAAGGTGCGGGTCGTCTTCGTCAAGGACGACGTCTTCCGGATCTGGCTGGCCCCGGACGGCACGTTCACCGACCCGGCGAACACCCCACCCACCGACCCCACCGCCCCGGCGTCGAACATCGTCGCCAAGACCGACTACGCGAAGCCCGCGACGAGTTGGACCGACAAGGGCAGCTACTACTCGCTGACGACCGGCAAGGTCGAGGTACGGGCGAACAAGTCGCCGCTGCGCTTCTCGCTCTACCGGGCGAACGGGCAGCAGGTCTGGTCCGAGACGGCACCCCTGTCCTGGACCGACAGCTCCACCAC
Source organism: Kribbella sp. NPDC051620 (assembly GCF_044453825.1). Lineage (NCBI taxonomy): Bacteria > Bacillati > Actinomycetota > Actinomycetes > Propionibacteriales > Kribbellaceae > Kribbella > Kribbella sp. NPDC051620. The sequence goes on along the minus strand of NZ_JBITDB010000004.1, from coordinate 1,025,257 downwards.
GCAGTCGCTGAGCCGTGGCGCCGACGAGCAGTTCTTCGGCGGCGGCATGCAGAACGGCCGCTTCTCCCATCGCGACCAGACCATCACGGTCGCCAGGGACTTCAACTGGGAGGACGGCGGCAACCCCAACGCCTCTCCGTACTACATGAGCACTGCCGGGTACGGCGTACTGCGGAACACCTTCGCCCCCGGTAGCTACAGCTTCACGAGTCCTGTCGTCACCGAGCACGACGAGAAGCGGTTCGACGCGTACTACTTCGTCGGCGACCTCAAGACCTCGCTCGACCGCTACACCGAGCTCACCGGCCGGCCGTTCATGCCGCCGATCTACGGGCTCGAGTACGGCGACTCGGACTGCTACAACCGCGGCCACTACGCGACCGACCCGGACCCCAGCAACGACTGGAAGGTCAACCCGGAGAAGACGACCACGCTGGACGCGGTCAAGGTCGCGCAGAAGTTCCAGGACAACGACATGCCCGGCGGCTGGATGCTGGTCAACGACGACTACGGCTGCGGCTACTCGGCCAATACAGACTCGGAGCAGGTCGACGGCACCTGGTGGGGCAAGCGTGACATCCCCGCGCTCAAGCAGACCGGCGACGAGCTGCGCAAGCGGAACATCCAGATGGGCCTGTGGACCCAGTCCTCGCTCGACCGCCAGCCGGCCGAGGTAGGCGACGCAGGAGTCCGGGTACGCAAGCTGGACGTCGCCTGGGTCGGCCCGGGCTACCGGTACGCGCTGAGCGCCTGCGACACCGCGCACGACGGTATCGAGCAGTACAGCAACGCCCGTGGCTACGCCTGGATGGTCGAGGGCTGGGCAGGGGCGCAGCGGTGTGCAGTGCAGTGGACCGGCGACCACAGCGGCTCGCTGGACGCGATCAAGTGGCAGATCCCGGCTATCACCGGCTCCGGCAACTCCGGCATCGCCTACAGCGCAGGGGATGTCGACGGCATCTTCGGCGGCTCCCCCACCAGCTACACGCGAGACCTGCAGTGGAAGACGTTCAACCCGGCCTTCATGACGATGTCCGGTTGGGCTACCCCGGCATTCAAGCAGCCGTGGACGTACGGCGAGCCCTACACCTCGATCAACCGCAAGTACCTGAAGCTGCGCGAGCGTCTGCTCCCCTACTTCTACTCGTACGCCGCTGAGGCCCACGCGACCGGTGCTCCGCTGGACCGTTCGCTGGTGCTCGAGTACCCGAACGACCCGAACACCTGGGGCGACGCCGCGAAGTACGAGTTCCTTGCCGGCAAGGAGTTCCTAGTCGCACCGTCCTGGAGCGCTGACGACGTCAAGAGCGGCATCTACCTGCCCAAGGGCAACTGGGTCGACTACTGGACCGGCAAGGTCTACACAGGCCCGACCACGGTCAACGGCTACCACGCACCGCTCGACACCTTGCCGCTGTTCGTCAAGGCTGGCGCCGTAGTACCGATGTGGAAGAGCGGTATCAACAGCGCTGCCGAGCAGGGCTTCGGCGACCGGCTCACCGTGGACATCTACCCCGAGGGCAAGTCGTCGTTCAGCCTCTACGAGGACGACCGCGTCACCCGCGACTACAAGCAGGACAAGTCGGCCTCGCAACTCCTGGAGGTCACCGCTCCGGTCGCGGCCCGCGGCGACGTCACCGTCAAGATCGGCGCCAGCAAGGGCTCGTACGCCGGCAAGCCGAGCGCACGTCCGTACGAGCTGACCGTCCACACCGGCACCGCCCCGCGCGACGTCTCGGTGGACAACGTCCAGCTCACCAAGCAGGCCACCAAGGATGCGTACCTCGCGGCCAGCACCGGCTGGTACTACGAGAACGGCGTCGTGCTCGTCAAAACCGCGTCGATCTCCACGGCTGTCGCAGCAACCGTCCGGCTCGGCGGCACCACCTCCGTCGGCGGCGGCAAGGCCGTCCTGGAGTCCACCGGTACGCCGGAGCTCTCCTCGCCGGCACTGTGGAACGCCCCCGGCCAGGCCACCGAACTGACGGCCACCTTCACCAACCCGACCGCCTCGACGATGCGTGAGGTCAAACTCGCACTGGACCTCCCGACCGGCTGGACGGCGACCGGCACGAGCACCTTCGCCAAGGTCGACCCGGGCAAGACGGTCACCACCAGGCTCGCGGTGACTCCCGCGGCCTCGGTCAAGCCGGCTGCCTTCACACTGCGGCTCGACGCTTCGTACCTGGTCCACGAGGACATCTACAGCAACAGCACGGTGGCAACAGCACAGTTGCCTTATGCATCGTTGTCGCAGGCCGCCACCGTGGTCGGCATCAGCGACGCGAAGAGCTTTGCCCAAGGCAACTTCGACGGCTCGGGCAACAGCTTCAACGGCGAAGCACTGGCCGCGGCCGGCTACACCCCGGGCGCCAAGGTCACCGTGCAGGGCGCAGACTTCACCTGGCCGACCGGCGTGCCCGGTACGCCGAACCTGGTGAAGAACCAGTCCGCGCCGATCCTCGTCTCGGGCACCGGATCGTCGCTGGCCCTGCTGGGTGCGGGCGCGAGCCTGAACGCCAAGGGCGAGGTGACGATCATCTACTCCGACGGCACCGAGTCGAAGTCGGCGCTGCAATTGCCGAACTGGTGCTGCCAGGACCCCGCGACCGGCGGCGCGAAACTCGCCGTCTCGGTGAAGGGCCGGTATACACAATCCGGTTTGGCCAACACCACCACCGACTACCGGGTCTTCTACACCGCCGTACCCCTCACCCCGGGCAAGACGGTGAAGGCGATCAAGCTGCCCGGCGGCGGACTCGGGTTCTTCGCTGCCACCGTGGCGGACAAGCCGTTGCCTCCGGCTCCCACCGGACAGCCCTGGGTCAGCGACCTGGAGTTCGTCGACTCGAGCAACGGCTGGGGTCCGGTCGAGCGGGACAAGAGCAACGGCGAGGACGCGGCCGGTGACGGCGCGACCCTGACGCTCGACGGAACGCAGTACGCGAAGGGCCTGGGTACGCACGCGCCGTCGTCGGTGACCGTGCGGCTCGGCGGCAACTGCACCGGCTTCACCGCCAAGGTCGGGGTGGACGACGAGATGGAGGACCGGGGCAAGGTCAGCTTCAAGGTGCTCGTCGACGGTGTGGCGAAGTACACATCGGAGCTGCTCACCGGAACCTCGGCCACGGTGCCCGTCAGCGTCGACACGACGGGCGGCCAGCTCCTGACGTTGCAGGTGACCGATGCCGGTGACGGCGTCACCAGTGACCATGCAGACTGGGCGGAGGCGCGGCTGACCTGCAAGAACGCCTGACCCAGCAGCCCGCCGCAGCCGGCGCAACCGACTTTCGGCTGGACTTTCCCTGAGCTGCCCCGGAACCCACCTGTCAGCCGTCCCAGGGGACGGTACAGGTGGGTTCCGGTGGTATCTCGGCCCTGGTCCATGACAAGGTCTGACCTGGCAACACGAAGCAGCGCCATGGCCCCCTCCCATGGTGGTGCCAACGCCACCGCGAAAGTGGTGCCAACACCATCAGATCTGGTCCCCGGTACGACTACTTTCGAAGAAGACGAAAGCCGTCGGGGGCAGTGGTTTCAGAGAGGGCGCGTGGGAGTCATGGTTGCGACATACCTGAAGAGATGGGTCGGCAGCCGCGTCTTGAGCCGAACCACTCGCAAGGGTGGTCTGAACTTGTCCAAGATGCGGGTCTTTCCGCGCCAGGTCTCGATGCCGCTGCGGCGCTCGGGCCTCGACCCGGTGCCCGAACTGGCCGCGATCCGCGAGATCGAGCCGATGCACAAGCTCGCCAACCTGTTCGGGCTGAACGTCTGGATGGTGTCCGGCCACGCCGAGGCCAAGGTCGTGCTCGCCGACTCGGTCAACTTCAGCAACGACATCCGGCCGATGATCGGTTCGGACCCGAACAAGCCGTCCGAGGGCATCGGCGGCCTGGGCTTCACCGACCCGCCGGACCACACCCGGCTGCGCAAGCTGCTGACGCCCGAGTTCACCAAGCGCCGGCTGGCCCGGCTGGAGCCGATGATCGAGAAGATCGTCAACGACCAGCTCGACCTGATGGAGGCCAAGGGCCCGGTGGTCGACATCGTCACCGACTTCGCCTTCAACGTGCCGTTCCTGCTGATCGCCGACCTGCTCGGCGTCGAGGAGTCCGACCGCGATCGCTTCCGCGCCCTCGGCCCGGCCCGGTTCGACCTGTCCGGCGGCGGCATCGGCGTCTTCGGCTCGGCCAGCGAGTCGCGCGAGTTCCTCTTCGAGATCGTCGGCAAGCAGCGCAAGAACCCCGGCGACGGCCTGATCGGCTCGATCATCCGCGAGCACGGCGACGGGATCGACGACATCGAGCTCGGTGGGCTCGCCGACGGCGTCTTCCTCGGCGGCTACGAGACCTCGGCCAGCATGCTCGCGCTCGGCACCCTGGTACTGCTCCGCGACCCGGAGATCTTCGCCCAGCTGCGCACGGAGCCGGAGTCGGTCGACGCGATCGTCGAGGAGCTGTTGCGGTACCTGACCGTCGTCCAGGTCGCCTTCCCGCGGTTCGCCAAGCACGATCAGGAACTGTTCGGCCAGCAGGTCAAGAAGGGTGATCTGGTCGCGGTCTCGCTGTCCGGCGCCGACCGGGACAGGGCCGTTTTCGGCGACGACTCCGAGAAGTTCTGGCCTCGCCGCGCCCCTGCCGCACACCTTGCCTTCGGCCACGGCATGCACCGCTGTGTCGGCGCCGAGCTGGCCCGGATGGAGCTGCGCGCGGCCTTCCTTGCGCTGGCCAACCGCTTTCCGGATCTGTCCCTGGCCGTCTCCGAGGACCAGCTCCGGTTCCGCGACTTCTCCATCGTCTACGGAGTCGAATCGCTGCCGGTCCAGCTGCACGCGGTGGCCAGTACACAGCAGGCGGCCGGCTGAACCGGACCGGCCGGAACTTGTCAGCTCGTGACAGCGAGCCCCCGCGCCGCCACAATGGGCGGTCTCACCTGGACGGTGGGTGACGACAAGGGAAGGGCGGGCGATGGAGGCGGGGCGGTTGTCCGCACAGATCGCGGCAGCGATGACGCTTGCCCAGTCCGGCGGGCATGTCGTCGCCGCTGCCCAGATCGACGCCATCCGCGCCGAGCTCGCCGGCGTACCGTGTTATGACCTGGCCGCGGCGGAGTACGTGCGTGGGGTGACCGCGCATCACGCCAGCGACGCCGACGAGTCCCTCGCGGCGGTGGACGAGTGCCTCGCCGTCGCGCGGGCGATCGACGAGCCGGGCTGGGAGGCCAACGCGCTGGCGATCCGGATCATCACGCTGGCCCGGAGCGGTCGCGGTGGCGACACGATCAACGACCTGGTCGCGGCCGAACACGCGCTGGAGCGGACGACGGATCCGGGGCTTCGCGGGTGGGCGCATACCGGGCTCGGTTACGCGTACGACGTACTGCGGCTGTTCGAACTCTGTATCCCGCACTACGAGATCGCCGTCGGGATCGAGGACGACGCGCTGCCACTGCCCGAGTCGCCGGCGATCGACCGGCTCAACCTGGCCGAGACGCAACTGCGCTGGGCGCATGAACTCGAGCGCCTCGGTGACCCGTCGTACCGGTCGGAGATCACCGAGCGGCTCGCCTCGGCCGCGCACTGGGCCCGGGAGGCGGAGACGGTCATCGTCGATGACGAGAGCCAGGTGTTCTGGCGGTTGAGCGCGCGGCTCTGGCTGGCCGCGGCCGCCACCTCGACCGATCCGGCCGCGGCGGCCAAGGACCTGGCGGAGTGCCGCGACGAGTTCAGCAAACTCGGCGAGACCGAGCGGCTGGCGATCGCGGGCTCCTACCTGGCAAGGGCTTTCGCCGAGCAGGGCGACTTCGAGCAGGCGCGGATCGCGGCCGGTCGCGCGATCGAGGATCTGATTCCGCTGTCCGATCCGTCGACCGAGTTGCTGGTGCTGCAGACCCGGTCCGAGCTGGCGGTCCAGCTCGGTGAACCCGGCGCGGCGGCCTCGCTCGACTACGCCCAGTCGGTGGCTCGCGCTTGGTGGAAAGAACGCCGGCGTGGGCTGAACGCAGTACGGCAGGCCCTGGTCGCGCACGATCTTTCGGCCCGCCATGATGCCGAATGGCATGCGGCCCGGCAGGACGCGTTGACGGGGATCGGCAACCGGCGCGCGATGGACGAGCGGCTGACAGCGGCCCGCGACTCGCAGCGCGCGGTGACGTTGCTGGCCATCGACGTGGACGACCTCAAGATCGTGAACGACACCTTCGGGCATGCCTGTGGGGACGAATTGCTGCAACTTGTGGCAGATCTGCTGGTAGAACAGGCACGTGCCACCGATGCCGTGATTCGATCGGGAGGGGACGAGTTCTTCGTGGTACTGGACCAGCCGGACGCCAAAGGCGGCGCGCAGCTGGCCGAGCGGATCCGCGCCGCGGTGGCGCTGGTGGCCGCCACGACCGCCAAGCCGTGGCTCAGCAAGCTGAGCCTCAGCATCGGGTACGCCGCGACCGCGGAAGGTGTGCCGGTCGAGCTGCTGATCCCGATGGCGGACAGCCGGCTGTACGAGGACAAGCGCCGTTCCAGGTGATCGGTGCAGGACCATCGGCAGAACACAACGGGGAGGCTGGGTGCGGGAGACGTCGGGGGTGACCGCGCGGATCGCTGCCGCGATGACGCGGGCCCAGTCGGGCAACCCGGCCGGAGCGGCGACCGAGATCCGTCTGCTGCTCGCCGAGCTCGGTCCCGAGCCGAGTAGCGAGCGTGCGGCCGCGGAGTACGTCCGTGCCGTCGCCGCCCACTACACCGGCGACGCCGAGACCGCGCTGGACGCCGTCGACGGCTGCATCCGGGTGTCCCGCGCGATCGAGGAGCCCGGCTGGGAGGCCAATGCGCTGGCGGTCCGGATCGTCACCTTGATCCGTACCGGGCAGGGTGGTGACTCGGTGACCGACCTGGTCGCGGCCGAGAACGCCTTGGCCAGGACGAAGGACCCGGGGCTGGCGAGCTGGGCGCATACCGGGCTGGGCTATGCGTACGACCTGCTGCGGTTGTTCGAGTTGTGCATCCCGCATTTCGAGTTCGCCGCCGCGGCCGGGGTGGATCCGCTCGGCCTGCCCGAGTCGCCGGCGATCAACCGGATGAACCTGGCCGAGTCGAACATGCGGTGGGCCCACGAGATGGAGCGGCTCGGCGATCCGGTGTACGACGCCGAGATCATCCGCCGGCGTGAAGCGGCCAAGCACTGGGCGGCGGAGGCGAATGAGGTGATCGTCCGCGCCAACCTGATCGGCTACTGGCCGATCGCCGGCCGGATGTGGCTCGCGGCCAGCGATTTCGAGGCGGATCCGGCGGAGGCCGCGGTCATCCTCAAGGACTGTCGCGACCAGTTGGTGAAGCTGGGTTCGCCCGAAATGGCTGCGATCGCCGGTGCTTATCTGGCGCAGGCCTATGCGGCGATGGGCCGGCTTGAGGAGGCGACGGAGGCGGCCGAGCGGGCTGCGACCGATCTGCCGCCGACCTCTGACCCGCCTGTCGAGGCGCTTGTGCGGCATACCGCGGTACAGATCGTCGCCGACTCCGGGGATGGCGGAGCGTCGTCAGGTCTGCAGTATGCGCGAGCGATCACCCGCGGCTGGTGGGCCGAGCGGCTGCGCGGCCTGTACGCCGTACGCAGCGCGCTCGCGACCCATGAGCTCTCGATCCGGCACGACGCGGAGTGGCGGGCCGCACGCGAGGATCCGCTGACCGGCGTCGGCAACCGCCGCGCATTGGACGAGCGGATGGGCGCGGCGCTCGACTCGGGGCGCTCGATCGCCGTGCTCGCGATCGACGTCGACAACCTGAAGGTCATCAACGACAGCCACGGCCACGCCTGCGGCGACGAGGTGCTGCGCCGCGTCGCCCAACTCCTGACCGAGCAATGCCGCGCCGACGACGTCGTCGCCCGGGCCGGCGGCGACGAGTTCGTCGTTGTGCTCGACAACCCCGACGAACGAGGCGCCGGCGAACTGGTCGAACGCATCAAAGCAGCCGCGGACCTCGTCGCCCGGGGCGCCGCTCACCCCTGGTTCGCGATGCTCCGGCTGAGCATCGGCCAAGCCAGCAGCACCGACGGCACCTCGATCACCGAACTCCTCACCGTCGCCGACCGCCGGATGTACGAAGAGAAACGCCGCCGCCGCACGAACTAGCGTCCCTGCCAGCGAGGCGGGCGTTTCGCGGCGAACGCGAGCGCGCCCTCTTGCGCGTCCTCGGAGCTGGAAACCCTGCGATACAAGGGATCCTGGATCGCGTAGGCCGCGTCCTCGGTGACCGCGCGGACGATCTCCTTGACCGCCGCCAGGGCGAGCGGAGCGTTGCGGCTGATCCGGGCGGCAAGGGTCATCGCCGTGGTGAGCGCCGCGCCATCGGGGACCAGCCGGTTGACCAGGCCGTGGGTAGCCGCGGTCGTGGCCGGCATCGGGTCGCCGGTGAGCAACAGGTCCATGGCGAGGTGGTATGGCAACCGCCGAGGCAGCCGGATCGCACCGCCTTCGCCGGCGATCAGGCCCCGCTGCACCTCGGGCAACCCGAACTGCGCGGACTCACCGGCCACGATCAGATCGCAGGCCAGGGCGAGCTCGAACCCGCCGGCCACGGCACAACCCTCGACGGCCGCGATCAACGGCTTGGTCAGCGGCCGCCGGGTCAGACCGGCCAGTCCGAGCTCGCCGACGACCGGGACTCCCTCGGTGGGAAAGGCCTCGAGGTCGATTCCCGCACAGAAATGCCCGCCGGAGCCGGTGAGCACCCCGGCGGTGATCTCCGGATGGGTCTCCAGGTAGTCGAGGGCCGCGCTGAGCGCCTTGGCGACCCCGCGATCAACGGCATTGCGGGCAGTGGGGCGATCGATCGTCATCACCAGCACGCTGCCCGTCAGCTCGACCCGAACCGGCCGCAGATCCATCAGGCACCCTCCAGTCAACCAACGGTGACTGAATGCTACCTATTTGATCACGCCAAGTGACGATGGTTTACGAACCGACTAGTAGTGAAGGAAGCCTTCGGTGATGAGGCCGGCGATCTTCGGGAGGTAGTCGGCGTGCAGGTCGTCGCGCTCGAGCAGGCTGGCGAGAGCGTCGAGGATCTGGCCGACGCTGAGCTCGCCGTCGCAGGCACCGACGAAGCCGGCCAGCACCGTGTCCACCTGCTCGGCCCGGCGCATCCCGCGTTGCCGGCGCAGCACGATCGTCGCCGGATCCTCGGCACCAGGCTGACCCGCCGTCTCCTGCACGACATCCTCGGCCATGGTCAGGTGCAGCCCGGTCAGCTCGGCCGGCAGTCCTTCGACCCGCTCGAACCGATCCAGCACATGCGGCCCGATCGGCTGCTCGATCTCGTACGGCCACTCCTCCGCATCCATGCTGCCCGCGACGTTGTGCAGGTTGATCCATCCCATCCCGATCGCCTCGACCTGTTGCTCGTCGAGCCATCGCAGCCAGGCGTCGTACCGGCTCGTGTACTCCGGACGCCCCTGCAGACCCGCGTCGCGCAACCACAACTCCACGTACTCCGCTGGGTCGAGTTGCTCGCGTTGCACCGCCCAGCCGGACCGATCCCCGGTCCAGCCCGCGATCCGTTCCCGCCAGTCCTGCCCCCGAACGCAGGTCCAGTTGGCGAGCAACTGACACCAGCCGCCTTCGGTCAGATGCCGCGGAGCCTGCCGAACCAACTGCTCGACAACGGCATCTCCGGCGAAACCCGTCTCGCGATAGGTCAGCCGCGCATCGGCCGCCGGCGGCGCGATCACGTACGGCGGGTTGCTCACGATCAGATCGAACTGCTCCCCCGCGACCGGCTCGTAAAGACTTCCAGCACGTACCTCGAGCTCGACCCGATTGAGCGCTGCCGTCCAGCGAGTCAGGCGAAGAGCACGCGGATTGACATCGGTGGCAACGATCTGGCCGACCCGATCGGCCAGATGCAAGGCCTGGATGCCGCACCCCGTGCCGATGTCGAGCGCCTTCCCGGCCTTGATCGGCACGGTCAGCCTGACCAGGCTCAGACTCGCCGGCGCGATCCCCAGCACATAGTCCGGCCGCATCGGCTCGCGCCGGCCGTCCAGCCCCGGCGTGAGATCAGCGATCACCCACCACTGCCGGTCGTCCTCGGCATACGGCCGGACGTCGAGCGCCGCCGCGAGCTGATGACGACCCGCTTCCCGTAAGATGCCCAGGGCAATCAGTTCGGTCGTGTCGCCCGGGAATGCCTTCTCCACAAGATCTCTGGGCACGGCCCGCTGCAGCAGGAACAGCCTGATCATCGTGTCGAGCGAGTCACCGGCGGCCGTCCGCTGGAAAGCGAGGGTAGTCTCATTGCGCGCCAGCGCATTGTTGGCTGATCCGTCCAAGCGCGCCGCAACGCCCTCCACCGTGTACGCCGCCGCCTCGAAGGCGGCCCGCAGCCGATCGACCAGACCCGCGGCCAGCTCTTGCTCTTCCATGTCGCTATCCTCGCAGGCCGCAGCCGGCATCCCGGCGGGTTATCCACAGCTTTGCGAACGCCCGGTCGGGAGGCCCCGTGAACTGGCAGGATTTCAGGTGTCGGAGGTCAGCACAATCAATGCTTGTCGAACGAGGGGAAACGCGATGAAGACGCGAGTGGGTGTCGCCCTGGCCGCAGGACTGGTGGTCCTGGCCGGCTGCGGGGCGTCAGGTCTGGAGACAGGCGCCGGAACGGTCGAGAAGAAGACCGCCTCGGCATTCCTGACCACCACCGAGGGCGACTGGCACAAGGAGGTCGATGCCGAGTCGAACAAGAACCTCGACCCGTCGGCGCGCTGCTATTTCGTGACCGGTGCCGATGGCAAGCAATCGCTCGGCACGGTGGCCTGCGGCCCGCTCCGCCGGCTCGGCACGCCCGAGCGCCAGGTGTGGGACGTGCTCCCGATCCAGACCACCGGCGGCGACAAGCCGGGTTTCGAGCCGGCCGACAACGACCAGTGGCAGAAGTCCCAGGTGAGGCCGGACAACAGCGCCTTGTGGCGACCGGACGACAAGAAGGCCGACGACAACGCGGACGCGCTGGCCGCGCCGCCGGCGCCGGCCGCCCAGGCCGGGCTGACCACGGTCACCGACAAGAGCGAGAAGCTCGACCTCAAGCCGGCCACCGGCAAGCTGGTCGTCCCCGACGGCACCCTGGCCCTCAAGGGCCTCGCGACACCGGAAACCATCGGCGCGGGCACCGAGGTCAAGGCACCCGCCAGCGGCGAGAAGTTCGTCGTGGCAGTCTTCAGCACCACGCCGACCGTCGACCCACTGATCGGTGCCTCGGCGGTCAACGCGGGCACCGCCAAGTCCGCCTTGACCAAGTGGACCGTCACGGTCGGCAGTGAGCAACGCCCGGTCGAGGTGTTCCCCGGTGTGGGGGCGGAAGCCTCCGCCAGCGAGCGGACCTTGCTCGTGTCGGTTCCGAAGGACACCTCCGACCTGTCGCTGACAGCGACCAACGCCGGCGTCGTCCAAAAGCTCTCGCTCACCACCGGCGAGCGCACGACGACCGATGTCGCGGCGGCGTACTACCGCACCGGCGTCGTCGCCAACCTGAACAAGTCGTTCCCGCTCACCGTCCGGAACATCGGGGCGTACTACAAGAGCTCCTACCTGCTCTCGCTCAAGAAGGCGGTCCTGACCCCCTGGGATCCGGACAAGGGCTGGGCTCCAGCCGGCAAGGCCTGGTTGCGGGTCCAGACAGAGTCGAAGCTGGACTACAACTACATCCTCTACAAGACGACCTGGGTGGCGCCTTTCCTCACGGTGACGGCCGACGGTGCCCCGATCCCGCCAGTCCCAGGCGCCGAGACCCTCGACGTGATCCCGGTCCCCGTCCCGGCCGCCACCAAGGTCGTCCAGCTGACCGCGAAGAGCGTCCTCTCCTACACAGCCATCGACTCCGGCGCCACCCCGACCTCGGGCACGGTGACGTTCCCCACCCTGACCGCTACCGCAACCTTCCAGTAGTCAGCTAGCTCTGGCGGTCGTGTAGAGGACCGTGCCGGACTCGATGAACGCATCGGAATCCAGCCGGCTCAGTTCCTCCTCCGCGACCGCCAGGCACGCCGCACGCCGATCCGGCGGAAGCTGCTCGATCCGCCGCGCCATCGCGCCGATCACCTGCGAATGCGCCAGGAACTCCCGCGCGGTCGGCTGGTGCCGAAACCGCTCGACGCTGATCTCGACCTCACCGAACCCCGCCGCCTGCAAGGCGATCCGGAGCTTCACGGGATCGGAGGTGATGTCGTTCGACGGCATCTGCGGCGATGGGTCGGGCGGAGCACCGTGCTCGTCGATCACCCGCACCCACACCTCGTACGCCGGATGCGGATCATGCCCCGCCCAGGTGACGGCCCCGAACGACCCACCCGGGACCAACACGCGCCGTGCCTCGGAAAGCGCCACCGCCAACTCAGGCAGATGGAACAGCACGAACGGCATCAGCACCGCATCAGCCACCCCAGACCCCAACGGCAACGCCTGAGCATCACCAACAACCCGCCCGAACCCCGCCGGAGCCAGCCGCAACATCTCCTCAGTCAAATCAACCCCCACCACCCGAGCCCCCGGGTTCACTGCTGCCAGATGCGAGAGCACCAAGCCCGGGCCACACCCCAACTCCAAGATTCGTCCGGTAGTCACAGCCGGTCGGAGGCGGTCTGCGAGGGCTCGGCCGTGGGTTGCGAGGGTTTCTGCCCAGTCACCGGCATAGGTCGAGGCGACCCGGGCGTAGTTGGCGCGGATCGCCTCGGTGGTCACTTCAGAAGTAGTACGGGGTTGCGGTGCGGAAGAGGTCTAGGAGTTTGGACTTGACCTGGTCGCGGTGTGGGAGCTGGGCGTTCGGGTGGTCGTCGTCGAGGCGGACGCCGTGGTCGGCCAGCAGGTAGACGACGCGGAGGGTGCGGAGAGTGTTCGTCTGCTCCGGGCGGAAGCCGGCGGCCGGTAGCGTGCCGAAGGCCCGGATGGCGGGATCGAGCCAGCCGACCGCGTCCTCCTCGGACAGATCGTGCCGGGTCAGCGCGACGGCGAGGGCGAACCCCAGCCGGTCGTCCTCGAGATCGCGCAGCACGTACTCGGTCGGCGTCAGGAGCCGTCCGATGCCCAGCCGGAGCATCTGCACCGGCTCGACGGCCTTGACCCGCGCCAGCGCTCCCAGAAGGTCGCTCCCGTGCGCAACGGCGTGCAGCCACCCAAGCTTGGGGTCGAAGCCGCGCAGATCCTCCTCAGCCACGTACCAGCGCTCGAACGGCGGCACCCAGGACGGCTCGAAGACGCCGTGCGAGACGATCGAGTCGAGGATCAGCGGCGCGAACGTCCGCGCCTGGATCTCCGAGTCGGCGAACCGGCCGACCATGTCGTCCCCGAGCGCCCGCAACTCCGTCGGCCCGAGCACTCCGTTGCTGATCCAGGTGGCGAGCGTCGAGTACGCCTGCGCGTCGCGGATCAGCGGATCGGGCGACCGGAGCATCGCCGAGAGCTCGGTGACCAACTCCTCCACCGGTCGACCAGCCGGTACGGCGAACCCGTCCGCGCGCACCTGCGCCCAATCGGTCATGCCCCGCAGGCTAACAAAGCCGGCGGCCGCCCGGCAGCCCGCTCCGGTGAACAGTCGTGACGACCGCAAGCCCGGCCACATTGCGGTTCCGGCTCGATCCATACTTCCGCGGCTGGATATCTGCAGCTTGCTGCAGAAAGGGTTGCCACCTTCCGCGACATTCTCCTTAGTCTCCGAATATCACTTCGGCAAAGGAGAAGAAATGAAATTCATTCGGGGGATGGTTTCGATTGCGCTGACGTTCGGCGTCATTCTGGCCGGCAGTCAGGTCGCCAATGCGAGTCCGGATACCGCGGCGGTTGTCGGCAAAGCGCTGGCGGCCCGCGGCCCAGAAGCGACCGGACCGGCCCGGCCGGCGGTCGAGGTACGCGACTCCACGAAGAGCGTGACCGTTTCGTCGGCCGGTGTCTCGCACACGATCAGCGCCAAGGACCGCCGCAACTCGGTCGTCCGGCAACTCCCGGACGGCGGCCAGGTCATCACGGTCCTGCGCAGCGGAGACACCGCACGGTACGAGCTCGCCCTCGCGGCCGGCTGGCGCCTCGAGCAGGCCGGGGCCGGGTACCTGCTGTCGAAGCCCGGAACGGACCTCGTAGGCGTCGTGGAGGCCCCCTGGGCGGTGGACGCGACCGGACGCACGCTCAAGACCTGGTACGAGGCGTCCACGGGCAACGAACTCGTCCAGCGCGTCGACAGGGCCGGCGCCCAGTACCCGATCACGATGGACCCGAAGCTGACCTACGGCCGCGGGATCTACCTGAACATGCTGGGCGCCGAGATCCAGCTGACGCTCGGCGCGCTGATCGCCGCCGGTGGTGCCGGCGCCTACGTCGCCTGCAAGGGCATCGCCAAGCTGCCCGGAGCGGTCCAGAAGATCGTCAAGGTGATCTGTGACGTCGCGCCGAAGATCTCGCTCATCGGCATCTTCAAGACGATCAAGAGCCTGGGCGAGATCCAGGCGAATGCCTGTTACCAGCATCGCATCGTGCCGAACACCGGCGACTGGAAGATCGTCGGCCAGAAGAACTGCCGCTGACCGGAAAAAGCCGGAACCACAAAGAGAATGAAATGAGGAACGGCTCGTGAAATATCCGGAAGACCGGATATTTCACGAGCCGTGGCGACCAGGACCCCTCAGCCCGGCCGGGTCTCGCACCGCCGGGCGGGAAACCCACCCGGCGGCCGTCTGTCAGGCGTCGCGCTTCTTGGCGACCACCAGGGCGACCACCAGCAGGCCGATCGCCCAGCCGGCGAAGTACACCAGCGACCAGCCCGGCGACATCAACGCGTCGGCTGCGTCAGGGCCGCTGGAGGTACCGGTGATGAACCATCCGGCCCGGCTGAAGGGACCCCAGTCGCTGACGAAGTCGCCCACCTTGGGGATCGTCAGGCCGATACCTTCGAGCAGAAGCGGCCAGCAGACCGCGATCGCGATCGCGCCCGCGCTCTGCCGGACCAGGATGCCGATCGCCACCGCGATCAGCGCGGCCAGGAAGTACACCGCCCCCATCCCCGCCACCGCTCGCCAGTCCGCGGCGGTCTTCAGAGTCAGACCGCCGGCGTCCGCGACCAGCAACTTCGCGAGAAGGAGGGAGAGGAACGCGGAGGCCAGGCCGACCACGGCGCTCAGGCCCGACACCACCACGGCTTTCGCGACCAGGATCGGGGTCCGCTTCGGGACCGAGAGGAAGCTGGTCCGGATGGTGCTGAACCGGTACTCCGTGGTGACGGCAAGGGCTGCCATCACCATCATCACGACCAACCCGAACAGGTAGAAGGACTGGGTGTCGGGTGTCGTCCACTTGGTGTCGTCCGGCGCGAAGATATAGGGGAGCGTGATGACGCCGTCGAACAGCAGCAGGGAGAGGACCATGCACCACCAGGGCGACCGGGTGGTGAAGAGCTTGATCCGCTCCACGGTGATCAGGGACATCAGTTCTTCTCCTCTTCGGCCACGACGATCTCGGCGGCCGCCAGCGCGGGCGCCAGCTCCGAGTCGTGCGCGTGGTACTGGACCGAGTCGCCGGTCATCTGCATGAAGGCGGCCTCCAGCGAACCGCGTTGCAGGCTCAGCTCGTGCAGCACGATGCCCTGCGCGGCGGCCGCCTCGCCGATCGAGTCGGTGGTCACCTCGCTGTCGACGAACAGCACCTTGCCCTCGTCCTCGACGTCCTCGATCCGGGTGATCAGATCGCTTTGCTGCAACAGGCTCTGCAGCTGGTCCAGCTGCGGGCTGCGGACCTTGATGCTGCTGCCGCTGGCGTTGTCGACGAAGTTCTTGGTGCTGGTCTGGGAGATCAGCCGTCCGCGGCCGATCACCACCAGCTCCTCGGCGGTCAGCGCCATCTCCGACAGCAGGTGGCTGGAGACGAAGACCGTGCGGCCCTCGTCGGCCAGCCGGTGCATGAAGTTCCGGATCCAGACGATGCCCTCGGGGTCGAGGCCGTTGACCGGCTCGTCGAACAGCAGGATCTCCGGGTCACCCAGCAACGCGCCGGCGATGCCGAGCCGCTGGGACATACCGAGTGAGAAGGCGCCGGCGCGCTTGCCGGCGACCGGGGTCAGGCCGACGGCCTCGAGCACCTGGTCCACTCGCGCCTTGGGCAGCTTGTTGGAGGCTGCCATCCAGGCGAGGTGGGCACGCGCGGACCGGTTCGGGTGCACCCACTTGGCGTCCAGCAGGGCGCCGACCTTGCGGAGCGGCTGCTTGAGGTCGCTGTAGTGCTGGCCGTCGATCCGGACGTCGCCGGAGGTCGGGGTGTCCAGGCCCAGGATCATCCGCATGGTGGTCGACTTGCCGGCCCCGTTCGGGCCCAGGAAGCCGGTCACCTTCCCCGGCTTCACCTCGAATGAAAGGTTGTCAACGGCAACGGTGGCGCCGTATCGCTTGGTGAGGCCTTTTGCCTCGATCATCCCGTACTCCTCGTTCGGTGGCGCGCCAGTGAGTTGATGGGCGGGCGGTTGTCCACCTCAGTATCGAGGCCTGGACGGGTCATCACATCGCACCCCGGGCGGATCCGGTGTGTCCACCCGCAGGTGGATTCTGCCGCCTGCCGGACCCGGGATGCCATCGGTTGACCCCCTGACCCGACCCCGACGATGCCGTACGAAGACCACCGGGCGCATCCGACCAAAGTCGACGGTCGATGGCCGAACGTCTTGTCCGAACAGAAAGGCCCGCCGGAGCGAACTCCGGCGGGCCTTTCGGCGGTACTACGTCGGTACTAGGTCAAGACAAATCAGGCAGCGATGCTGGCCTCGGCCGGGGTGTCGGAGATGACCGACTCCCGGCGCTTGGAGACCACCACGGCCGCGATGATGATGACGAACGCGACCAGCGCGATGATGATCCGCAGCGCCGTGTTCTTGTCCTCACCGATCGACGACATCCCGACGACGGCCGGCGCGATCAGCACGGAGACCAGGTTCATCACCTTGATCAGCGGGTTGATGGCCGGGCCGGCGGTGTCCTTGAACGGGTCGCCCACGGTGTCACCGATGATGGTGGCCTCGTGTGCCGGCGAGCCCTTGCCGCCGTGGTTGCCGTCCTCGACCAGCTTCTTCGCGTTGTCCCAGGCGCCACCGGAGTTGGCCAGGAAGACGGCCATCAGGGTGCCGCTGGCGATCGCGCCGGCCAGGTAACCGGCCAGCGCCGAGGCGCCCAGCCCGAAACCGACGGCGATCGGGGCCGCGATCGCGAGCAGACCAGGAGTGGCCAGCTCACGCAGCGAGTCGCGGGTGCAGATGTCGACGACCTTGCCGTACTCCGGCTTGCCGGTGCCTTCCATGATCCCGGGGATGTCGCGGAACTGGCGACGTACCTCGTAGACGACCGCGCCGGCGGCCCGGCCGACGGCGTTGATCAGCAGTCCGGAGAACATGAAGACGACGGCCGCGCCGATGATCAGGCCGACCAGCGTGGACGGGTCGAAGACCAGCGCGTCCATGTTGAACGCGGCGTCGCCGGCGTCGTTCAGCACCGCGTAGATCGAGTCCGTGTACGACCCGAACAGCGCGGTCGCCGCGAGTACCGCGGTGGCGATCGCGATGCCCTTGGTGATCGCCTTGGTGGTGTTGCCGACGGCGTCCAGCTCGGTCAGGATCTGGGCCGCCTCGCCGTCCACGTCACCGGACATCTCGGCGATGCCCTGCGCGTTGTCGGAGACCGGACCGAAGGTGTCCATCGCGACGATGACGCCGACGGTGGTCAGCAGACCGCCACCGGCCAGCGCGATCGCGAACAGCGCGAGCACACCGGAGCCGCCGACCAGGAAGGCGCCGTAGACAGCAGCGGCGATCACCAGGGCGGTGTAGACGGCGGACTCGAAGCCGACCGAGATACCGGACAGGATGACGGTGGCCGCACCGGTCAGCGAGGTCCGGCCGACGTCCTGCACCGGCTTGTCCTCGGTACCGGTGAAGTAGCCGGTCAGGGCCAGGATGATCGCGGCCAGCACGATGCCGATGATCACCGAGACGGTGGCGATGACCCGGGGGTCGCCGTCCTGCGCCGCGATCGCCGCGGTCGCGTTGGTCAGGTCGGCGAACTTGCTCGGCAGGTAGGCGAACGCCGCCACCGCGCACAGCACGGCCGAGATCGCCGCGGAGATGTAGAACGCCCGGTTGATCGTCCGCAGACCGTTCTCGCCGGCCCGCGGCTTGGTCAGGAAGACGCCGATGACCGCGGTGACCGCGCCGATGGCCGGCACGATCAGCGGGAAGATCAGGCCCTGCTCGCCGAAGGCGGCCTTGCCCAGGATCAGCGAGGCGACCAGCATGACGGCGTACGACTCGAACAGGTCGGCGGCCATACCGGCGCAGTCACCGACGTTGTCGCCCACGTTGTCGGCGATCGTCGCGGCGTTGCGCGGGTCGTCCTCGGGGATGTTCTGCTCGACCTTGCCGACCAGGTCCGCGCCGACGTCGGCGGCCTTGGTGAAGATGCCACCGCCGACCCGCATGAACATGGCGAGCATGGCGGCGCCGAAGCCGAAGCCCTCCAGCACGGTCGGGGCATCACCCTTGAAGAGCAGCACCACCAGCGCGGCGCCGAACAGGCCGAGGCCCACGGTCGCCATGCCGACGGTTCCACCGGTCCGGAACGCGACCCGCATGGCGGGTTCGCGGCCTTCGTCGCGGGCAGCCGCGGCGACCCGGACGTTGGCGCGGGTGGCGAGCCACATCCCCAGGTAGCCGATGGCTGCCGAGAATCCGGCCCCGATCAGGAAGAAGACCGACCGGAAGATCTTCAGCGTGGTCTCGTTGCCGCCGTCACTGTGCACAGGCAACAGGAACAGCAGCAGGAACGCCACCACGGCGAAGATCGACAACGTCCTGAACTGCCGGGACAGGTAGGCTGCGGCGCCTTCCTGGACCGCCTGGGCGATGACCTTCATGTTCTCGGTGCCATCGTTCGCGGCAAGCACCTGACGACGGAACACCAGAGCGATGGCGACCGCGAGGATCGCGATCACTCCGACAACGGCGACCAGCGTGGTGTTGCTCGACGAAAGATCCACCGCTTGTACAGCAAGCGACGACATCCGTCCTCCTTGTAGGCAACCCCTCAGGGCTGAACGGCCCCCGTACTGCCGCACACCGAAGGGTTGAGAATTACGACACAGCGCCAAAGGCCTGGCGCGGTGGGTCACTCTAACGGGTCAACTACCAGACCTGATGACAGGGTGGTCTACGTCATACCCGCCGCCGACGGCCGGCAGTTCACCGGCTGTGATCGCGGGGACACCTTTTCCCTTGCCCCGCGATCGGACCGGGCCCGCCTCAGATGGCCGAGGCGACGTCCGGATGGATCTCGAAAGCCTTGTCCAGATGCGTGATCCGGAAGATCTTCAGCAGCCGCTCGCGGGTGCAGACCAGCGACAGCGAACCGTCGCGCGCCTCCATCTTCCGCAGCGCGCCGACCAGCACGCCGAGCGCGGCGGAGTCCATGAACTCCACCCTCTCCAGGTCGACGACCAGCTGGTGGTTGCCCGCCTCGATCAGCTGGTCGAGTTTGTCGCGGAGCTTCGGCGCGGCGAACGCGTCGATCTCCCCACCCACCTCGACGACAATGCGCGCGCCCTCCGCGCGCGTCGCCAGCGACAGATCCACTTCGGCCTCCGATCCCGTGAACTGTTGCATTCAACCATGTACGGACCGTGAGTAGGGCCGTGTGCCAAAACTCTTTCATTTCGGTGCATCCCGCGTCGAGCCGGCTGTCCAAACTGACGCGTGCATCCGCATTTGCACACGCGTTGCGCATTCGCCCGTGCACTCTCGGATGTCGTTGTGTCCATGGCCTTGACTAAGGTCGGCAGGGTGAGTGAGGCAGCCGAGATTCTCAAGCGGCTCGCCGCGGGACCTGGCCGCGCCGAGCGGCTGACGCATGTGGAATCAGTGCCACCCCGACTAGGTCAAACGAGTGAATGGCCACGCTGGTCGCCACCCGAGGTGATCGCCCAGCTGGCGGATGCCGGTATCACCGCGCCGTGGAGCCACCAGGTCGCGACGGCCGAAGCGGCGTACAGCGGCAAGCACGTGGTGGTCGCGACCGGTACTGCGTCCGGCAAGTCGCTCGGCTACCTGTTGCCGGCGTTCGCCACCTTGAGCATCGCGCACGCGGCGTCACCACATCGGCGGACGGCGTCTGTTCTGTACTTGTCTCCCACCAAGGCCCTGGCCCACGACCAGTTGCGCGCGGTCTCGGCGTACTCCGTGCCCGGCTTGCGTCCGACAACCCTCGACGGCGACTCGGAGCGGACCGAGCGGGACTGGGCTCGCGACCACGCCACCTATGTGCTGAGCAACCCGGACATGCTGCACAGGTCCGTCTTGCCGAACCACCAACGCTGGGCCCGGTTCCTCGGAGCACTGCAGTACGTGGTGGTCGACGAGTGCCATCACTACCGAGGTGTGTTCGGGGCACATGTCGCCGGGGTCCTGCGCCGACTGCGGCGGGTCTGCGCGCAGTACGGGGCGCACCCGGTCTTCGTCTGCGCATCGGCGACCGTGGCGGAGCCGGCTGTCTCCGGGGAGCGATTGACCGGCCTGCCGATGGTGGAGGTCACACAGGACGGCTCACCCCGAGGTGGCATCTCCTTCGGCCTCTGGGAGCCGCCGCTGACCTCCCTGCGTGGTGAGAACGGAGCGCCGGTACGCCGGTCCGCCCCGGCCGAGGTGGCCGACCTGCTGACCGACCTGGTGGTGTCAGGCGTGAGGACCGTGGCTTTCGTCAGGTCGCGCCGCGGAGCAGAGTCCGTCGCGATGACTGCTCGCCAGAACCTCGCGGAGGTCGACCCGGCGCTGAGCGAGCAGGTGTCGGCGTACCGGGCGGGCTATCTGCCCGAGGAGCGGCGGCGGCTCGAGAGCATGCTGCAGAGCGGCGAGCTGACCGGAGTGGCCGCGACCAATGCGTTGGAGCTCGGCATAGATATAGCCGGGCTGGACGCAGTACTACTGTCCGGCTGGCCGGGGACGCGCGCATCCCTCTGGCAGCAAGCTGGACGGGCAGGGCGATCGGGTGGCGATGCCCTGGCAGTCCTGGTTGCCCGCGACGACCCCCTGGACACCTACCTGGTCCGGCACCCGGCCGCCATCTTCGGGAGGCCGGTCGAAGCGACTGTCTTCAACCCGGAGAACCCGTACATCCTCGGCCCACAGCTCTGCGCCGCCGCCCAGGAAGTACCGCTGACGCCGGACGACTACGAGATCTTCGGCGCCACCACCGAGACCGTCATCAAGCAACTCGTCAAACAGGGCCTGCTCCGGGAACGGCCGCACGGCTGGTTCTGGACCCGGCGCGACCGGGCGGTCGACGCGATCGACATCCGCTCAGCAGGCGGCAAGACGGTGCAGATCGTGGAGGACCAGACCGGCCGGCTGCTCGGTACCGTCGACGGCGGCTCGGCACACGCCAGCGTCCACGCCGGCGCGGTCTACGTGCACGCGGGCGAGTCGTACCTGGTGCGCACACTCGACCTGGAGAACCATGCGGCGATCGTCGAAGCCGCGTCGCCGGACTACACGACGTTCGCACGGGACGTCACCGAGATCAGCATCCTGGCGACCGAGGAGACGCGGCAGTGGGGTGCGGCCGAGTTGTCCCGCGGTTGGGTCCAGGTGACCAACCAGGTGATCTCGTTCCAGCGCAAGCAGCTCGTCACCGGTGATGTGCTCGACGAGCAACCTCTGGATCTGCCCGAGCGGACACTGCGCACCAAAGCGGTGTGGTGGACCATGCCCGACCAGCTCGTCGAGGAGCTCGGGCTGAGCGACGTACCGGGGGCTGCTCATGCGGCCGAGCACGCCTCGATCGGCCTGTTGCCGCTGTTCGCCACCTGCGACCGCTGGGACATCGGCGGCGTCTCGACCGCCAAGCACGCCGACACGGGCCGGCTCACGGTCTTCGTCTACGACGGGCATCCGGGCGGGGCCGGTTTCGCCGAACACGGGTACGCCGCGGCGCGCGAGTGGTTGACCGCGACACGGGAGGCGATTGCACACTGTGAGTGCGTGGATGGCTGCCCGTCGTGCGTACAGTCACCCAAATGTGGGAACGGGAACAACCCGCTCGACAAAGGCGGCGCCGTGGCGCTGCTTACCGCACTTCTTCGCAGTGAGGCCTGAAACCTCCAGCACCAGGCTGCTGGAAGAAAGGCAGCGATCATGCTGGCTCTCGGAATCGTCCTGATCGTCCTTGCCGTCCTCTTCGGCCTGGGCGTCTCCGTCTCGTCCGGCGACTCGACCACCATGTCGGTGTTCGGCGTCGACTTCGGACTCGCCGTCCCCACCCTGTTCTTCCTCGGTGCCGCCGCCGGCATCGCCATCACTCTCGGCCTGTGGCTGACGAAGAAGGGACTCGGCCGCGGCTACCGCCGGCACCAGGAAGTACGCCAGCTCCGCCAGCGGGTGGCCGCGGTGGAGCCTGACGCGTCAGCCTCCGACCAGGTCGAGGAACCGGTCGGGCGGCACGCCGCGGACTCCGCGACCGCGGACCCGACCAGCTCGCCGGCCCTGGCTGACGACGACCCTGACGCCCGGACCGTCGACGTGTCGGACGGCGAGCGGCTGGCCGCCGAACGGCACATCGTTGCCGATGGCACCGACTCGAAACAGCCGCACTGAGCTTTACCGCGTGAGCCGGTTTCACCTTTCCCAGAAGGTGAAACCGGCTCAGCCAGGGAACGTGCCCCGCAACGGTTTTCGGGGTAACATCTCAATCCGGGCACAGCCGCCACTCAGCCGCGGCACGGCGATCACCCAGCCGTATATCGATGCCTGACGCAACAATTCATCCATGGCAGTTAGTTGCCATTGGCATCAAGTTCCCGTCGATCTCGATAGCCACTTCCTCCGGTCCTGTGTACTACTGATCGTGGCGTCGACGTCGCGTTGAGTCACCGCCGGCCTTCCGGGCCACACCGCCTCCTCATCGGGGGATCGACCCGCAACTCGCCCCACGCGCAATGGGGTG
Organism: Kribbella sp. NPDC051620; assembly: GCF_044453825.1. Lineage (NCBI taxonomy): Bacteria > Bacillati > Actinomycetota > Actinomycetes > Propionibacteriales > Kribbellaceae > Kribbella > Kribbella sp. NPDC051620. The sequence goes on along the minus strand of NZ_JBITDB010000004.1, from coordinate 1,002,266 downwards.
CTCGTCGCGGTTCCCGGAACCAGGCTCGGCCGCTCTCGCCTCGGGGTCCCGACGACCTGACGCCGCGAGATAGCACGACCTCTGGAGGTTGTCTTGATCATCCGTAGAATGTTGAGTCGCACCGGCGTGGCAGTCCTCGCCGTCAGCGTCGCCCTGGCCACCGCGATCCCCGCTCAGGCGGCGGCTCCGGCCCCGGCCACCCCACCCGGCGTCGAGGTCGGCGTGGTGAAGCAGATCGCGAACCGGGCGGACACCCGGTACTGCCTCACCTTCGTCACGTCCAACAAGGTCCCGATGGCGGTGATGATGGCTTGTGCTCCCGGCAAGGAGGGCAAGACCCAGCAATGGGTGCTCACCGACAAGGGCCAGCTGCAGGTCGCGATGAGCAAGAGCGTCGGTGGCGCCCTTGCGAAGACCGGCGCCTGCCTGGACACCGGTGCGGACCTGGTCACCACGCCGAAGAACGCACCGGTCCTGGTGCTGCCCTGCCGCGACGGTGACGGCCAGAAGTGGAACTACGACGAGTCGTCCGGCTCGTTCGTCAACGCGGCGAACGGAATGGCACTCAGTTCGCTGCTCGGCAAGGGCGTGAAGAAGCAGGCCCAGCCGACCGGCGTCCAGTCGGCCAGCGGGGCGAAGTACCAGGGGTGGAGCGCGCTGCCGCTGCCGGGCCTGGACATCCTCGGCGCGGTTCTGGCACTCGTGAACGCACTGCTGGCATCGCTGGGCCTGGCCCTGCCGCTGCCGATCGCGAACGCCGCGTCGAGCCTGTTCAGCCTGCTGCAGGCGAAGACTCCGGTACCGGCCCAGATGACGACTCTGCCGAAGCAGATGATGCAGCTGGCCCAGAAGTAACGAGGAGGATCCTCAGCCACACAGAGGAGGGCCGGTCCCGAGATCTCTCGGGACCGGCCCCTTCCTTTCGGTAGGCGATCCGCTGCTTGCGCGTCAGCGGAGGAGCCCGGTCAGCGGGTCACCACCAGCAGCCGTGGTGGCAGTGCCAGTAGTAGTAGCAGTCATCCAGCAGGCCGTGGAGAAGTCCGAGCAACATGTTCTTCACCTCCGCTTCCGTTGATCCGATCGGCACTGACGCTACCGCGCGATCTCACGTTCTGTATCTACTCCCCTACTCTTTGTCATCCAACCGCGAGCGCACTTTAACTTTTCCGCAATGGTTGCCGCCCGGATCGGACTTGACAGCCTCCGCCGGCCATGGATGTAGCCGAAGGCAACGGAATTACGTTGGAAAGTAACAACATTTCTTCCTTCGCCGTATAAAAGTCTTCACAAAGTTCTCGCGGAGTGCCAAGGTGAACCCGCACTGGCTGCACAGACCCGCAAGGAGCCCCTGATGCGACGTATCCCGCGCTTGTTCCGGCTGGCCGTACTAGGAACGGCTGCCACCGTGCTGCTGACCGGCTGCCTCGGCTCGTCGGACTCCGGCAGCGGCGACCAGGACGCGAACCGCAACTCCGACGCCAAGAAGATCGAGCTGGTGATCGGCTCGAACTCGGTGAAGGGCGGCAAGAGCAGCGCCGGCGCCGAGTTCACCGAGGACGTCTTGATCCCGAAGTTCGTCGAGGCGCAGAAGGCCAAGGGCGTCGACGTCACGGTCAAGTTCCAGGGCGACGGCTCCGACGACGAGGTCTACAAGCAGAAGCTCGCGCTCAGCCTGTCGAACAAGTCCGGCCCGGACCTGTTCAGCATCGACGGCATCTGGGTCGGCGAGTTCGCCCAGGCCGGTTACATCAAGCCGCTCACCGACACCGTCGGCGACGCAGGCAAGGTCGACGGCTGGGACGGCTGGAAGCAGATCCCCGACTCGGTCCAGCAGCTCGGCAGCTTCGACGGCAAGCGGTACGGCGTACCGGGTGGAACCGACGGCCGGGTGCTGTACTTCAACAAGAAGCTGTTCGCGCAGGCCGGGCTGCCGGCCGACTGGCAGCCCAAGTCGTGGGACGACATCACCGCGGCCGGCCAGGCGCTGAAGAAGCTGGCCGGCGTGACGCCGATCCAGCTCAACGCCGGTACGGCGATGGGCGAGGCCACCACCATGCAGGGCATCCTGCCGCTCCTGGTGGGCACCGGCGCGACCATCAACACCGACGGCAAGTGGCTGGGCAACACCCCGCAGATCCGCCAGGTGCTCGACTTCTACAAGTCGATCTACAGCACCGGGCTGGGCGACCCGATCCTGCAGCGCGAGGCCAAGGGCCGGGACAAGTCGTTCGCCGAGTTCGCCGCCAACAAGATCGGCATCCTGCTCGAGGGCGACTACTTCTGGCGCAGCGTCGTCGAGCCCAAGGCCGGCGTCGCGAAGATGGCGGACCGCGACAGCGCCGTCGGCTACGCGCTGATCCCGGCCAGCAAGCCCGGTGCCGGGATCAAGGGCCAGGACTTCGTCTCGATGTCCGGTGGCGGCGCGACCGTGATCAACCCGAACACCAAGTTCCCCCAGCAGGCCTGGGAGCTGCTGCAGTTCATGAACTCGGCCGAGATGGTCAAGGCATCACTGGCCGGGGCTGCCAAGATCACCCAGCGGACGGACGTCAACGCCGAGGTACTGGCCGGCGACCCGATGCTGAACTTCGTCGCCACCAAGGTGCTGCCGCTGACGCAGTACAGGCCGGGCATGGCGGAGTACCCGAAGATCTCGGCCGCACTGCAGCAGGCGACCGCGGACGTGGTCGGCGGCAAGTCCGTGGACGCCGCAGCGAAGAGCTACCAGACGGCCGTCGAGGCCGCCGCGGGTAGCAAGGACAAGGTCACCAGCAACTGATGGCTGCCGTCATCGAACCCGTGCCGGGCCGCCCGGCACGGGTCCGGGGTCCGGCCCAGGACGTCGCGGGGCTCGGCATCGGCCGGGCCCTCGGCTTCGTGGCGCCGGCGTTGCTGCTGATCGGGGCGTTCCTGGTCTTCCCGGCGATCTGGACGATCTACATCGGCATCACGAACTACCGGCTGACCGGCGTCGAGGCCGTGTCACCGTCGATCGTCGGACTGTCGAACTACACCAAGGCGCTCAACGACGCGCTGTTCCACAACGCGCTGTGGCTGACGATGCTGTTCGTGCTCGGCTCGGCGATCATCGGGCAGAACATCCTCGGTTTCGCGCTCGCCTGGACGATGCGGCGAGCTCGCCCGGCGGTACGGCGTACCGTGGAAGGCCTTGTTCTGCTGGCCTGGATCCTGCCGTCGACGGTGGTCGCGTACCTGTGGATCGCGTTCTTCGACCGGGACACCGGCACGCTGAACAGCATCCTGGGGACGCAGGGCACAGCCTGGCTGATCGACTACCCGATGGTCTGCCTGGTGGTGTTCAACACCTGGCGCGGTACCGCCTTCTCCATGATGCTCTACTCATCGGCACTGCAAGCGGTACCGCCGTCGCAGCTCGAATCGGCGCGGATGGTCGGGGCGTCGGGCTGGCAGACGCTGCGGGACATCGTGCTCCCGCACATCCGCGGGCACGTGCTGACCAACACGCTGCTGATCTCGCTGTGGACCGCGAACGACTTCTCACCGTTCCTGCTGACCCGCGGCGGACCCAACCACGAGTCGGAGACCGTGCCGGTCTACATCTACAACGTCGCGCTGCAGGGCGGTGAGCTCGGCTACTCGTCGGCGATCTCGTTCCTGCTGCTGATCGCGAACCTGCTCGTCGCGCTGCTCTACCTGCGACTGCTGCGGAGGCGCTCGTGAACCCCGCCTACGTAGTACGCCGGATCGGCTTCTACGTGATGATCTGCGTCATCACGCTGTTCTTCGCCGTACCGATGCTGTGGATCGCCTCGGCGCCGTTCGACTCGTCGCCGGGTCTCGGCGTGCACTGGCCGGACTGGACGCTCGACAACGTCCGGAAGACGTTCGAGCATCCTTATGCGCTGCACTCGATGGTCAACTCGCTGCTGATCTGCGGTAGTACGGCTGTCGCGGTGACTGTGTTCGCGGCGTTGGCGAGCTATGCGCTGTCGCGGGTGCGGATCCCGGGACGGGACGCTTTGCTGTACGGGCTTCTGCTGCTGTCGTCGGTGGTCACCGGGACCGCCGCGATGGTGCCGATCTTCGTGATGATGTTCCAGCTCGGGCTGATCGACTCGCGGTTCGGGGTCGCGCTGGTGATGACCGGCGGGTTGTTGCCTGCGGCAATCTTCATCCTGAAGGACTTCGTCGACGCGGTGCCCAAGTCGTACGAGGAATCCGCCCGGGTGTTCGGCGCCTCGCCGCTGCAGATCCTGCGGGATGTCGTGCTGCCGGTGGCCCGGCCGGGACTGGCGACCATCCTGGTCTGGGCGTTCGTGAACTCGTGGGGCAACTTCCTGGTGCCCTTCCTGCTGATCCGGTCGATCGAGTTGCAGCCCGGGCCGGTGCTGATGCAGACCTTCACCGACGAGGGCGGCAGCGTCAATCTGCAGGTTCTGCCGGTGTTCTCGCTGCTGTTCTCGATCCCGGTCGTCGTGCTGTATCTGCTGGTGAACTCGCGCTATGGGTTCCGCTTCCATGGAGGGATCAAGAGCTGATGGCCGGTATCGAGATCGAAGGCCTGGCGACCGTCTACCCGAACGGCGTCCGCGCCGTCGACGGACTCGACCTGAGCGTGGCCGACGGCGAGTTCTTCGCCCTGCTCGGACCGTCCGGGTGCGGCAAGACGACGCTGCTGCGCACGATCGCCGGGCTGGAGTCCGCGACGGAAGGGTCCGTCCGGATCGACTCGGCCGACGTGACGCGACTCGAGCCGGGCAAGCGTGGGGTGGCGATGGTCTTCCAGGACTACGCGCTCTTTCCCCACATGACCGTCTCGGAGAACATCACCTATCCCTTGAAGGTACGCCGGGTCGCTGCGGCTACTCGCTCCGGTGTTGCGTCGCGCACGGCGGGCGAGCTGTCGCTGCAGGGCTTGCTCGAACGGCGACCGGGGCAGCTGTCGGGCGGCCAGCAGCAGCGGGTCGCGCTGGCTCGCGCGATCGCCTCCGAGGGCAAGGTGCTCCTCCTCGATGAACCGCTGTCCAACCTGGATGCACGGTTGCGCCTGGAGGCCCGCACCTTCCTGAAGAAGCTGCAGCGGGACCTAGGCATCACCACAGTCTTCGTCACCCACGACCAGGCCGAGGCACTGGCCCTGGCCGACCGGATCGCCGTGATGCAATCCGGCAAACTCCGCCAACTCGGCACCCCCCGCGAAGTCTTCGCCCGCCCCACCAACACCTTCGTAGCCAACTTCATCGGCTCAACCCCAATGAACCTCCTCCCCGGAGTAGTCACCTCCGGCCCCGGCCCCGGCGCGGGCTCGGCCGGCGCGGGCTCGGCCAGCGCGGGCTTGGCCGGCGCGGGCTTGGCCGGCGCGGGCTCGGCTAGCTGGGGCGCCGCCGGCTCGGAGTCGGGCTCGGGCACCGGGGAGTCCCCCTCGGACACCGTCGGGGCACGCTCGGGCTCGGGCTTGGCTGACTGGGGCGCTGCTGGCTCGGAGTCGGTCGGATCGGGCGCCGGCGAGTCCCCCTCGGACACCGTCGGGGCACGCTCCGGCACCTCCGGGATCAGCTCAGGCACCTCCGGGATCAGCTCAGGCACCTCCGGGGCCAGCTCGGCCAGCTTCGGGGACGGCTGGGGTGGCTCGAGCGGCTTGGGGGTCGTGTCGGTGGCTGGTGGGTGGTTGCCGGCGGCAATCTCAGCCGTGCCGGCCGGCGCCGAGGTGACTGTCGGCATCCGCCCGGAATACCTCACCCTGTCGACTGGCGACGTGGCCGGTCCGTGCATCCGCGGGTCGGTGGTGGTGGCCGAGAACCTTGGCACCATGTCTCTGGTCAGCGTGGAGTGCGACGGTGTGCTCGTCGGCGTGACTGTGCCGGAGGAGGACGAGCCCGCGCCGGGGACTCCCGTAGTACTGACTGCTCCTGCGCAGCGGGTTCTCTTGTACCACCGCGAGTCCGGCGAACTGCTCGCCCGCCAGCCTGCCGTCGTCGGCTGATGGCGATCACGACGTACCGGCAGCGGTGGACCCTGGACGACAGGGCGGCCTCCGTCTGGCACTCGCTGCCGGTCGACATCCCTGCGGGCTGCCCGGGACTGCTGGTCACCCTGACTGTCCCCGACGTCGAAGGCGCCGTGATCGACCTCGGCTGTGAGGGGGCCGGCGGCTGGCGCGGCTGGTCCGGCGGTGCGCGGCAGTCCTTCGCGATCACCTCGACTGCTGCGACTCCGGGCTACGTGCCCGGCGAATTGGAGGAGGGCACCTGGTTCGTGGTGATCGGGCTGCACCGGGTCCCGGTCGAGGGTGTTGAGCTAGTGGTCGAGGCGGTGACCGGGCCGGTCTCGGTGATCCCGGGACTGGACGAGTACGTCGCCTTGACGGCTGCTGTCGGCGTACCGGCTCGTCCGCCGCGCCGGGTACTGCCTGCCGCCGACGGCCTTCGCTGGGTGGCGGGTGACTTTCATGCCCACTCACTGCACTCGGACGGCTCGACACCGGTCGCCAACCTCGCTGCCCTCGGGGTGTCGGCCGGGTTGGACGTCATGGCGATCACCGACCACAACACCGAGGCACATCACGCCGAGCTCGCCGGCTTGAGCCGGCAGATCGGCATCGGGTTGATCCCGGGCCAGGAGGTCACCACCGACACCGGCCACGCCAACGCCTTCGGCGCCATCGGCACGATCGACTTCCGCCAACCAGCATCAACCTGGGTGACGGAGGTAGCCCGTCGCGGCGGCCTGCTCTCGATCAACCACCCGCTGAGCGGCGACTGCGCCTGGCGCCATCCCCTCCCCGAACACCCACCACTGGCCGAGATCTGGCACTCCTCCTGGCTCGACCACCACTGGGGCGGCCCAGTCGCCTGGTGGCAGGCCTGGGGCCTCGGCACCATCCCCATCGGCGGCAGCGACTACCACAACCCGTCCTCACTGACGACGCCCGGAATCCCCACCACCTGGATAGCCATAGACGCCTCCGCCGAAGGCCCCGACGAACTGGTCCCCGCCGTCCTGGAAGGCCTAGCCGCCGGCCGCACCGCAATCTCCGCCGGCTACGACGCCCCACTGGTCCTCCACAACGACAACGAACTAGTAGTAATCGACGCCCCCAACACCCTCCTCCTAACCCCCGACGGCACCCCCCACCCCATCCGCTCCCCCTACGAATCCATCCCCGCCCCCACCACCCCCGGCACAGCCCTGATCACCCCCACCAACCGCTTCCTCTCCCTAACCGCCTAACCACCCCCACCACTCCACCCACCATTGCGCCTCGCAAGTCCCCTAGCTACCACCGCAGAATGCGCCACCACCAACACCAGATGTGCCAGCGCCAGATGCCGGTGCCAGGTGCCGTGCCGGTGCCAGGTGCCGGTGCCAGGTGGCCGGTGCCAGGTGGCCGGTGCCAGGTGGCCGGTGCCAGGTGGCCGGTGCCAGGTGCCGGTGCGAGGTACCGGTGCCGGTGCGAGGTACCGGTGTCGGTGCGAGGTACCGGTGTCGGTGTCGGTGCGAGGTACCGGTGTCGGTGGGAGGTGCCGGTGTCGGTGGGAGGTGCCGGTGTCGGTGGGAGGTGCCGGTGTCGGTGGGAGGTGCCGGTGCGAGATGCCGGCGTCGAGTGCCCGAGATGCCGGTGCCGGTGCCAGGTGCCGGTGCCGAAGGCCCCAATGCCGGTGCCGGGGTGCCGATGTGTGCCCGGCGCGGTGCCGCTCCCCTGGCTGCCGATGGCACCCTCTGCCCCTTCCGCCCCGTGCGGATTCGTAGCGCCTGCTGCCGAGGCGCGACACAGCACTCTTCATCCCCGGCAACCGTTCCTGTCATTCACCCTGCTGATACCGGAACGGCATCTGCAGTACCTCCCTGGCTCGGGGGCACTCTGGAGTTGCTGCTTGCGGGTTCTGTCTGGTCGCGATCTGGTCGCAATCTGGTAGAGATGTCGCGTTGATGTGGACGCGCTGAGTTCAGGGCTCCATGATCTGGAACCGACGTCATGCTCATCTCCTCCCGGACACACTTCCCCGGTGCCCGGACGGTCCCCCGGAGGCTCGTTTGCCCGACCGCATCCGGCTGTTGCTGGTCGACGACCAGATCCTCAGCCGAGGCGTGCTCAGAAGCGGTCTGGAACGCGAACAGGACTTGGAGGTGGTAGCAGAGCTCCGCCGCTCCGACGACGTCGTCGGCGCCGCGAAACAGCACCGCGCCAACGTCGCCCTGCTCGACGCCGCCGGCCCCGGCGCCAACAGCCTCAGCGTCACCAGTCGGCTGCGCACCTCGATGCCGGAGTGCCGCGTCGTCATCCTCACCACCTACGGCCGCCCCGGCCACCTCCGCCGCGGCCTCGAGGCCGGCGCCAAAGGCTTCGCCCTCAGAGGCAGCCCCGCACCCCAACTCGCCGACGCCGTACGCCGGGTCCACCTCGGCCTGCGCGTCGTCGACGCCAACCTCGCCGCCGAAACCCTCCGGTACGCCGACAGCCCCCTGAACGACGGCGAAACCGAAACCCTCCGAGCCGCCCGCGAAGGCGGCACCATCGCCCTGATGGCCCGCAACCTCCAGGTCTCCGAACGCGTGGTCCGCACCCGCCTCTGGTCCGCCATCGGCAAAACCGGCGCCCGCACCCGAGCCGACGCCATCCAAACCGCCGAACAGAACGGCTGGCTCCTCGACTGACCCCGCAACCATCCCGGCCAGTTCCTCAGGCGGGACTGCCTAGGTGAGCTGGGTGGGCTAGCGGCGGTAGTTGTTGGTTTCGGCGCCGAGGACGTTGAGGAGGGCCAGAGCTTCGGCGTCTCGGGAGCCCGCGGGCGCGCTGTAGAGGACGAGGTGCTGGTCGCGGTCGGTGAGGGCCAGTGAGTCGCAGTCGACGGTGACCTGGCCGACCACCGGGTGATGGAAGGTCTTCGTGAGCATCGGCGCAGCCTGTACGTCGTGTTGCTCCCAGAGTCTGGCGAAGTCGGAGCTGCCGGTGCGCAGCTCGTCGATGAGGTCGGTCACCGCAGGGTCGGACGGGTAGCGGGCGAGGGTGGAACGGAGCTCCATCACGACGTGCTGCCTGAACTCCGTCGCGTCGGACACCCCATAGAGCGGCAGTCCGTCGCGTGTCGGTGCGAGGAAGGCCCGGCGAGCGAGATTGCGATCCCCCGGAGCGACCTCTTCGAAGTCCTCCATCAACGCGGCCGCGAGATCGTTCCACGCCAGCACCTCGAAGATCGCGGACGTCACGAACCCAGCCGTCTGCGGCAACCGCTCGAGCAGCGTGCGGATGCTCGGCCGCACATCCCGCCGATGCAACCCCGTCCGAGTGGGTGCAGTACCCGCAAGCACATGCAGATGGTCCGACTCGGCATCCGTGAGCCTCAACGCCCCCGCGATCCCAGCAAGCACCTCCCCCGACGGCCGCGGCGCCCGACCTTGCTCCAGCCGCACGTAGTACTCGGTGGAGATGTGGGCAAGCACCGCTACCTCCTCCCGCCGAAGCCCCGGCGTACGCCGCCGAGCCCCCGAAGGCATCCCCACATCCTCCGGCCGGAGGCGCTCACGACGACTCCGAAGGAACGCTCCGAGTTCCTGCTTGTCCATGTCACCAGTCTGCCCGCAACGCGGCGGCGGATCCTGGTACAGCCTGTGCCTGTCTCCGGATCGGCTACCGCCTGACGCTGGGGACATGACCACGAATATCGAGAACACACCCATCGGCCTGCTCAGCGGCAAGGTCGTACTCATCACGGGCGCCAGCCGCGGCATCGGGGCGGCCGCGGCGCGGTTGTTCGCCGCGGAGGGAGCCGCCGTCGTGCTTGCCTCCCGCAGTACCGACGTTCTTCAGAAGCTTGTCGCCGAGATCCGCGGTGACGGCGGAGTCGCGGATGCCGTCACGGTGGACCTCGCCGACCGGGCGAGCGTTCGCGCGGCCGTCGATCGGGTCGACGAGTTGCATGGGCGGTTGGACGGGGCGTTCAACAACGGTGCGGCGATTCAGCGGGCGCCCGGTCCGCTCGACACGACGAGCGACGAGGACATCGAGGAACAGTTCGAGGTGAACTTCCGGGCGCACTGGACTGCGATGAACGCCGAGTACGCGCTGATGCGACGAGGCGGTGGCGGAGCGATCGTCAACACCTCGAGCATCGGCAGCCGCCGCGCGAACCCGGCCCTCCCCGCGTACGGCGCAATGAAGCGCGCACTCAACAGCATCACCGAGACAGCCGCAGTGACGTGGGCTCCGCAGGGAATCCGCGTCAACGGCATCACCCCGGGCGGCACCGCAACGGAGATGATCGACGCCTGGGAGGCGGCGACCCCGGGTGTCGTCGACCGCATCAACGCAAGCACCCCACTCGGCCGGATGGCCGACCCCCGAGAGATCGCCGAACTGGCCGCCTGGCTCCTCAGCGACCGTGCCTCAGTAGTAACCGGCGCCATCATCCCCATAGACGGCGGCGCCGGCGCCTGACCAAGCCGGCCCGGGCTGGCGTAGGTCAGGAGGGTAGTTGGGACCAGAGCCAGGATGGGCCGGTGGATTGGGCGCCTAGCGCGTCCAGGCGGGCGCGGAGGCCTCGGTCGGCGGTGACCACGGTGACGGGGCGGTTGTTGTTTTGGGCAACGGCTTCGGTGACCAGGTCGACTATGGCGTCGTCGCCGGAAGCTGGGGCCAGGACTATCCGGAGGTCTGGGAAGGCTGGGTCAGGGGCGGATTCGACCGCGGCTTTGGCTGCTCCTTCCAGGACTACGGCTATCTCGGTGGGGGTGTCGAGTCGGGCCGGGAGGGTTTGCAGTTTGGTGAGCAGGCGGCGGGCTGCACCTGGGCGGTCGCGCCACCAGCCGTCGGGGCGGGAGCCGACCACGTTCGCGGCGTCTATCACCAGTAGCTCAGTCGAGTCATCCGTCACCTGGCCAGTCTGCTCCTCCGATCGGTCCCGCGCGGGCTTCGCTGGTCACGAGCGGCGTGCCGAAGACACCTAGGTGGAGTCTTACGGTGACCGCGGCTGTGACCGTGTCCGCATCGACATGGCAGTACTTCAATGAGACTCCTTGGGCGTCGGTGATTCGGACAGCGGTGGCGCAGGCTTGGCCAGGGGTGGATTGTTGGGCCTGGGCCGCGCTGAGGGCCGCCAGGTCGGCGGCGGTGTCGGCTCGGTGGTGAGCTACGGATACTGCGGCCCACAGCACTCCGATCACGCAGGCGCCCAGTAGGACGGTAGCGATGCCGAGGGATAGCAGGGTTGCGCTGCCGCGGTCTGTTCTGTCAGTCATCGGGCCCGGCCGGTCAGTCATCGGATTCGGCCGGCTCGGTTTGAATGACGGCGGTGGCTTTGGGGGTCGGGTGGGGTAGGGCGGCGAGGAGGCCGCGCGGTTGGGAAGGGGTGGCGGTGACTTCGACGTGGATGGTGACGTCTTGTCGGGTGATGGTGATGGTGGCGCCTGGCGGGGCTGCGCGTTCGCCTAGTTCGCGGGCTGACTCCAGGGTCTCGCCGCGGGCGACGGCTCGGGCAGTGTCCCGGGCCGCGTCGATGCAACGGACGTTGGTGATCACGGTGCCGACCAGCCAGAGACCGAAGGCCAGTACGGCAAGCAGGACAGGGAAAGCGAAGGCGGCCTCGGCGGTGACTGAGCCGTTCTCGTCTCGGATGCGCATGTGACAGGTCCTTCCAGGCGGGTGTGGCCGGCCGCGGCGGTGATGCGAGGCGCCGCGGCCGGAAGGCTACTGCGGTGCGTCAGAGTTGTACGCCGTCCACCCCCGCCGCCTTCAGCGCGTAGTTGATGATCGCCTTGAGCAACGTCAGCATCGCCGGGGACTTGAAGAGCGCGATGAGGATGCCGGCGATCCCGCAGGCCGCGACCATCGTCACGGCGTACTCCGCGGTGGCGGCGCCGCGCTCGGTGCGGTTGCGGGATCGGCGGGCCAGTACCAGCGCCTTGGACATGTCGAACCTCCTGATCTGCCGCCCGGCTGCTCCGGCACGGCTTACTGACAAGATGCCGTCGCCGGAGGCCTTGCAGAGAAGGAGTTTTCAGCCTGGGGACAACTGTCGCCCGTCGACCGCCGAAAGGCGTTCGAACTGCTCCGCGGTCAGTCGGATCCGGCCTGCCGCCACGTTCTCTTCAAGGTGTTCGGCCGACTTCGTTCCTGGGATCGGGACCACCACGGGTGAGCGATGCAGCAACCAGGCAAGGGAGATCTGCGCGGGCGTGGCATCCAGTTCAGTGGCGAGATCGGCCAGAGTCCGCGAAGAGGCATGGTCGCCGTTCGCAATGGGGAGCCAGGGAACGAAGGCTGTTGATTGCTCAGCGCAATGATTCAGAACAGCCTCGTGTTCGCGGTCGGTCAGGTTGTACCGGTTCTGCACGCTGACCACGTCGATCACCTGGCGCGCTTCCTCCAGCTGCTCGACGGTCACCTCCGACAGGCCGAGGTGCCTGACCTTACCTTCGGACTGCAGTTGCGCCAATGCGCCCAGTTGGTCCTGAAAAGGCACGGACGGGTCGATGCGATGTAGTTGCAGCAGGTCGATCCGCTCGACCTTCAACCGTCGCAGGGACAGCTCGGCCGCCTGTCTCAGGTACTCGGGGCGACCCAGAGGTGTCCATTCGTTCGGCGATGGTCGCGTCCGTCCGACCTTCGTGGCGATCAGCAGGCCGTCGGCGTACGGATACAGGGCCTCGGCCAGCAGGTCCTCGTTGGCGCCGACACCGTAGGAGTCGGCCGTGTCGATGAAGTTCACGCCGAGCTCGACTGCTCGTCGCGCCACCTTGATCGCCTCGGTTCGGTCCTCCGCCGGCCGGAATCCGGTGAGCCGCATCGCACCGAATCCGAGCCTGCTTACCTCCAGGTCGCCGATCGTCATCGTCGGCTGGACTGGTCGTGTTGATTCCAGAGTCATACCGACAGGCTCGCCGCGTTCTGGTGGGCTTCTGCAATGATTTAGGTCCTACTAAATCGACAAGGCGACCGAGATGCTGACGATCACCTTCACCGTGGAGGACCTGGCCCGGACGCGGCTGGCGGTCTCGCCGTTGTGGGAGGTTGTCGCGAGCATCCGGTTGCTGAAGACTCCGCGGTCGCAGACGTTCCATCGGCGCTGGGCGGAGACGACGACGGAACGGATCAATCGGTCGGGTGCCGAGCTCGGGTTGCTCTTCGATCTGGTCGATCCGCGCGTCTGGTATCTCGCGGACTTCCTCACCCCGCCGTCGCAGACTCCGGTACCTGACCTGGCGACGGACCTGGGCGCGCTACGACGAGTCAGCACCGACCAGGTCCGCGCAGATCTCGATGTCCTCGCCTACGCCTGCAAGAACCCGATCGGCTCCCTCGACGAGGTAACCCTCCCCCGCCGGCGGAGAGATGCCAGCGGCGACTCCAGCGCCCGCGCCAGAGTCAGCGCGAGTGTTCGCGGCACCACGAGCGTTCGCGGTAGGGCCAGCGGTATGCCGACGGCTGCGATCGCTGAGCTTTATGGCGATCCGCGGGGTGGTGTCGAGCGGCTGGCTGAGCAGGTGGAGGCGTACTGGGGGTTGGCGATCGCTCCGCATTGGGGGCGGATCCGGGCGTTGCTCGAAGGGGATCTGCTCTATCGCGGGCGGAGGCTCGGGCAGGCGGGGCATGCCGGACTGTTCGCCGATCTGGCTGACACCGTGAGATGGCGCGATGGGTCTTTGCAGATCAGGCACCGGCGCTTCAAGGGTGTGCGGCAGCTGGCCGGCGAGGGGTTGTTGATGACGCCGTCGGCTTTTGTCTGGCCGACTGTGTACTCGAGCACGATCCCGCCGTGGCAGCCGACGTTGACCTATCCGGCTCGTGGAGTGGCGACGCTCTGGAGCGAGCCGGTACGCGGGACCTCGGCCGGCTTGGCCGCGGTACTGGGTCGGTCTCGGGCGGAGGTGATGATGCAGTTGGACTCGCCGCGGTCGACGACGGAGCTGGCTGCGCGCATCGGGATGACCGCTGGAGGTGTCTCGCAGCATTTGAGTGCGTTGCGGGCGGGTGGGCTGGTCACTCCGCATCGGGTCGGGCGGGTTGTTCTGTATGCGCGAACCTCGGCAGCGGAGTCTTTGCTCGAGGCAGCCGAACAGGGCGAGTGACCAACCGCCGGTACCACCGGGTTAGCGTGATCGGCATGTTTGTCCTGGAACTGACCTATACCGTGCCGCTCGATCGTGTTGATGGATTCATGGCAGATCATCTGACCTGGGTGAAGGCGCAGTACGACGCTGGGGTGTTCGTGGCGTCCGGGCGTAAGGAGCCGCGGGATGGTGGTGTGATCCTTGCCGTTGGCGATGATCGGGCTGCGATGGAGGAGTTGGTGGCCGGCGATCCGTTCTCTGTTGCGGGAGTTTGCGAGTACAGGGTCACGCGGTTCCTGGCGACGAACGTCGCGGCGGCGCTGGAACCGTATCGGGAGAAGCCGTCAGCCTAGGAAGCTGAGTAGGCCGGAGAGTGAGCTGGCGATGGTGGGGACGATGCCCAGCAGCATGAATGCCGGTAGGAAGCACAGGCCGAGTGGGACGACCGAGCGGGATTCGACTGCGCGGGCGTGCGCTTCGGCGGCCCAGCGGCGGGACTGGCGGACGTCGTCGGCTTGGTGTTCGAGGATCTTTGCCAATGGGGCACCGGAGCGGAGGGCTCGTTGGGTGGCGCGGGCGAAGGCCGCGCAGGACGGCTCCTTGAGGAGAGTGGACCAGGCGTCGATCGGGTCGGTCCCCAGGTTCATCCGGCCTTCGACCTCGGTGAGGAGGTCGGCGAGTGGGCCGCCGAGGGATTTGGCGACGACGCTGATCGCGGCTTGAGGTGGGCGGCCGGCTTTCAGGCAGGCGGCTAGCAGGTCGACCGCCAAGGGGAGGTCGGCGGTGAGGCGCGCCGCGCGTTGGCGGGTGGCTGCGGGTTCCAAGCGACTGAGGGCTATCGGGGTGGCGAAGAACGCGACGGCTGCTGGGATTGCGCCGGTTGGGATGCCTAGCAGAAGGAGCAGAGCGGCTGCGGCGATGGTCGCGACCACGAGGTGGGTGCGTCGGGTGGCTGACGGTACTTCCTTTGTTGTTGCGAGGTTGAAGGGCCAGCGGGCGCCGAGTGGACGATGTCTCCCGAGCCGGCGGCGACCTGGTGGGGTTGGTAGGAGCAGTACTACGGCAAGAGCTGCTGCGAGGGCGGGAAGAACGGGTTCGGTCATCGCATTCCAAGGCTGGGTGGTTTGGTTTGGGTGTTGGTCCAGTGGAGGCCGAGGGCGGAGAGGGACAGGCCTAGGGCCAGGCAGAGCCAGCCGGGTGGGGTTTGGGTCAGGAAAGCCAGCGGGTTGGCGCCCAGGGCATAGCCGAGCGCTGTGCCGAACAGGGGGAGGACGGCTAACAGGCGGGCGGTGGCTCGGGGACCGGCCATGCCGGTGAGGATCTGGCGGCGGATGGATTCGTCGGCGCGGAGGGAGTCGGCCAGGCGTTCGGTGATGACGGCGAAGGCCGCGCCGGATTCGTCGGCTACTCGCCAGGCTGCGGCGAGGGCTCGGAGGCCTTCTGCTCCTGGGGATTCGGCGATCAGTTCCAGGAGGGATGGGACGTCGCCGCCCAGCTTGGCTGCTGCTGAGGCGACCTGAAGGTCTGGGCACACCGTGGCGGCGCCTTCCAACGCGGCCGCTGGTGGGCGGCCGGCGGTCAGTTCAGCTGAGAGGACGTCGCAGGCTTCGATCACGGTGGCTCGGCGGGCGGTGGCGATCCGGGCCTTGGCGGTTCGAGTGCGTTGGCTGAGCACCACCAAGGCCACGACGCCGATGGCCAGCGTAGTCACCACCACCGATGGATCAGTCGATATCGCGAGCAAGATGCTGAGGGCAACTATTGCCGTGAGGGCGCCAAGGCGGCAGGTTGTTGAGCGAGCGAAGGCACTCCCGCCGCCCGACAGTTGGGACTGGCTGCGCGGCGCGCTGAGGCGGTGGAGAGCTCGGCTTGGGGTCGGGAGCAGCGTGAGGACCGTGACGGACGCCAAGAGAGCGGTCAGCGCTCGCATCAGGCTGCTCCGGCCAGGTGGTGGGTCAGGAGGGCGGCGGCTTGGTGGAGTTTGGGTGGGCCGGTGACGAGGAACTCGATGGCGGGGACGGCTATCGCCTGGCCGCCGGAGGTTCGGGTGATGGCTCGGATTTCGGTGATTCGGCGGGTGCCGTTGGAGGAGCGGGTCAGGTGGATCACGGCATGGAGAGCTGAGGAGATCTGGCTGTGGATGGCTTCGCGGGTCAGGCCGGCCATGGCGCCCAGGGCTTCCAGGCGGGCGGGGATGTCGGCGGCGGAGTTGGCGTGGACGGTGCCGCAGCCGCCTTCGTGGCCGGTGTTCAGGGCGCTGAGGAGGTCTACTACTTCGGCGCCTCGGACTTCGCCGATGACCAGGCGGTCGGGGCGCATGCGGAGGGCTTGGCGGACCAGGTCGCGGAGGGAGATCTCGCCGGCACCCTCGACGTTGGGTGGGCGGGCCTCGAGGCGGACGACGTGGGGATGGTCCGGGTAGAGCTCGGACGCGTCCTCGACCAGGACCAGCCGTTCGGACGGATCTACCAATGAGAGCAGGGAGTTCAGGAGGGTTGTCTTTCCGGTGCCGGTGCCGCCGCTGATCAGGAAGGCGACACGGGCATCGAGGAGGTCCCGGAGTACGGAGGCACCGCTTGCTGGGAGGGAGCCTGCGGCGACCAGGTCGTCGAGAGTGAAGACCTTTCGGGAAGGAACCCGGAGCGAGAGGCAGGTGCCCGGAGCGGCGATCGGCGAGAGGACGGCGTGGAATCGGGTGCCGTCGGGGAGGCGCACGTCGACGTACGGAGTTGCATCGTCGAGGCGGCGGCCGGCCGCGGCGGCCAGGCGGGTCGCCAGGCGGCGTACGGCTGGTTCGTCGCCTGTTCTCAAGTGGATGCGTTCGAGGCCCGAGCCGCGGTCGACGTAGACCTCGTTGGGGCCGTTCACGAGGATGTCGGTGATGCCGGACTCGGACAGCAGGCCGTCGAGCGGGCCGGCGCCCATCGCCTCGCGCTGGAGGGCGGCGACGACGGCGAGCACGATCGAGTCGCCGACGAGGCTGCCGTCAGCGCGGAGGGCTGCCGCCACCAGGGTCGGGGTTGGCTCGGATCCTTTCTCTGCAAGGGTTCTGCGGACGCGCTCGAGGAGTTCGGGTGAGACTGTCATGCCGCGAGCTGACCGTGGAGACCGAACAGGTCGAGTACTTCGGTTGCCGCGCGCCCCAACGCGCTCCGGGGCCGTGGATCGAAGCGGCCGTCGTCGAGTGCTGTCGCGAGGTCCCGCTCATAGCCGAGCTTGGCGGCCAGCGGCAAGGACAGGTGGTCGGCGACGTCGAGGGCGGAGAGACCGTTGAGCCCAGGCTCGCGGGCGACCACTCGCAGGTCGTGGGCGACCTCGCGCAACGGGGCAACGAGTCGAGCAGCGGCGGCGCAGGAGCGGACGTCGCGAGGCACGACCACAAGCGTCGAGGTTGCACGGACGAAGGCTTCCTCTGCGGCCGGATCCGGGCGGCGCGGGAGATCGACGACGACCAGGTCGCTGCTGCGTTGGGCGGCGCCGAGCACCGAGCGCATCGCCTCTGGTGGTAGGGCTGTCACGTCGGAGCGGTCCCAGGAAAGGACGGCGAGCCCGTCCACTGAGGGAAGGGCGGCTCGTAGGGCGCTGGCGCTGACTCGGCCCGCGGCGTTGAGGAGGGCCGGCCAGCGGGAGCCTTCGTAGTCTTCGGTGCCGAGGACTAGCTCGATACCGCCACCCAGCGGGTCGCCATCGATGAGCATGCTGCGCAGGCCGCGGCGGCCGGCGGTGATGGCGAGAGCTGCCGCGAGGGTGGTGGCGCCCGCACCGCCGCAACCGCCGACGACGGCGAGGGTGATGGCTGTCCGCGTCCCGCCGTCGAGGGCGTCGGAGAGTTTGGCGCTGAGCTCGCCTTCGTCGGCAGGGAGGACGAAGGCGCCTTCGGCACCGATCGAGAGTGCGAGACGGTAGGCGTCGGGGGCGTCCGGAGGCGTGGAGGTCGCCGGAGTGAGTCGCTGGGTGTCCGGGGGAAGTCGGGCGGGTCGGGTGGAGGCGCGCGTGGCCAGGAGGACGCCTGGACGGCGTGGCGGCTGAGTTTGGACCAGGAGGCTGGCGAGGTCGGCGCCTACTACTACGAAGGTGGCGGTCTGCCAGATGCGGCGGAGGCCCAGGAGGTCGTTTTCGACGTGGGGTGTCACCTCTGCGGCGGCGGCCAGGCGGAGCAGGTCGTCGAGCAGCAGTTCGTCGGCTGTGGCCAGCAGAACGTTTGGGTGGATGGCGTGGTTGTTCATGTCTTAGAAGGTGCCGTTGTTCCGGCGGGAGGCCGAAACAAAAACCAAGGTTGTGGAGAACTGTCGGATATCCGTCAGGAGCGGCAATCCGCCATCGCGACCCGGCGACCTGCGGGCGGCGAAGAGCTACGGTTCCTTTCGAAGCGTCCTTAACTAAGTGGACACCCGTGCACTCCTCACAGCTCCTTGATGGAGGTCCGCCCCATGAGTCGAATGCGCAGCGTCGCTGCCGCGGCCACCGTGGCCGCAACCGCCCTGATCGCCGTCGCCGGCGTCTCGGTCGCCACCGCCCAGACCCAAGCCCCCGATGCCCGATCGCAGACCGTGGCCGCCAGCAGTGGCGGCGTGAAGACGGCCTACTTCACCCAGTGGGGCATCTACCAGAACGCGTTCTATCCCAAGAACCTGATCACCACCGGGGTCGCGAGCAAGCTCGACTTCCTCAACTACGCGTTCGCGAACATCCACCCGACCAGCCACACCTGCTTCATGGCCAACCAGGCCGCCTCGCAGGACGAGAACAATCCGAACGCGGGTGACGGAGCGGGCGACGCGTTCGCGGACTACGGCAAGTCGTACGGCGCGGACATCAGCGTCGACGGCGTCGGCGACGTCTGGAACCAGCCGATCCAGGGCAACTTCAACCAGCTGAAGAAGCTGAAGGCCAAGCAGCCGAACCTGAAGATCCTGATCTCGATCGGCGGCTGGACCTACTCGAAGTACTTCTCCGACGCGGCCTCCACCGACGCCAAGCGCAAGGCCTTCGTCACCTCCTGCGTGAACATGTTCATCAAGGGCGACCTGCCGATGGTGGACGGCTTCGGCGGTCCGGGCAGCGCCGCGGGCATCTTCGACGGCGTCGACATCGACTGGGAGTACCCGGGCTCGCCCAACGGCCACCTCGGCAACCACTACAGCGCGGCCGACAAGCAGAACTTCACCCTGCTGCTTGCCGAGTTCCGCCGCCAGCTCGACGCGTTCGGCAGCGCGAACGGCGGCAAGAAGATGTACCTCACCGCCGCGACGCCGGCCGGGCAGGACAAGATCAAGACGATCGAGACCGACAAGATCGGTCAGTACCTCGACTACAACAACGTGATGACGTACGACATGCACGGTGGCTGGGAGGCGACCGGTCCGACCAACTTCCAGGACCCGCTGTACCAAGCACCGGGCGACCCGAGCAACCCGATCCCGCCGGGCACCAAGAAGTACTCGATCGACGGCGCGGTCCAGGCCTGGACCACCGGCGATCCGGCGTACGGGATCCCCGGTGGATTCCCGGCGAACAAGCTGACGATCGGATACCCCTTCTACTACCGGGGCTGGAAGGGTGTGCCGGCCACGGCCAATGGCAAGTACCAGACGGCCACCGGGCCTGCTGACGGTCACGCGCTGAGCGGCAACGTGCCCGGCGTCTCGTTCTACAAGGAGCTGACCGGCTTCGTCGACAACCCGTCGGCCACGTTCTTCGACGACGCCAGCAAGTCGTCGTGGTTCTACAGCAACGGCACCTTCTGGACCGGCGACAACGCCCGGTCGATCAAGGAGAAGGCCGACTACGGCCACTGCAAGGGCCTGGCCGGCGCGATGATGTACAGCCTGGAGGCGCTCGACCCGGGCGTCACGCTGTTCAACAGCGTCGTCAACTCGGTCAACGCGGACACCCCTGGCTGCAGCGGCCCGCCGACCACACCTCCCACCACACCGCCGACCACACCGCCGACGACGCCTCCCACGACGCCGCCGACCACTCCCCCGACGACACCTCCCACCACGCCGCCGACCACCCCTCCGACGGCGACCCCCTGGGCTCCGAACACGGCCTACGCGACCGGCTCGCTGGTGTCCTACAACGGCGTCACCTACAAGTGCATCCAGGGCCACACCTCGCTGACCGGATGGGAACCGCCGAACGTCCCCGCACTCTGGGGCCGGGTCTGATCACGTACCGCCCACTGATCGGAGCATGATGAAACGCAAGCGCATTTCGGTCGCCATCGCGGCGATAGCAGCAGTGGTGATGTCCGTCCTGTTCATCCCCGCGGCCTCGGCCGCACCGGTGAGCGCGGCCTTCACGAAGGTGTCCGACTGGGGCAGCGGATTCGAGGGCAAGGTGACCGTCACCAACGGCACCTCCGCCGCGATCAGCACCTGGTCGGTCGCCCTAGACTTCCCGTCCGGCTACACCATCAGCAGTTCGTGGGACGCCACCCGCGTGAGCAGCGGGCAGACCCACACCTTCACGCCTCCCAGCTGGGCCGGGCCGCTCGCTCCCGGCGCCAGTGTCACCTTCGGCTTCAACGGGAGCCCGGGCAACTTCCCCGGTATCTCCGCCTGCCGACTGAATGGCGGCTCCTGCACCGGCGGTGGCGGCGGCACAGTGCCGGGTGCACCGTCCGGACTGGCCGGTACTTCCACAGCGAACTCGGTGAGCCTCACCTGGTCGGCGGCTAGCGGCGCCACCAGCTACAACGTCTACCGCAACGGCAGCAAGGTCGGTACGCCGACAGGCACGTCATACACCGACTCCGGGCTGACCGCCAGCACGGCCTACAGCTACCAGGTCAGCGGCTCGGACAGCGCCGGCGAAGGACCCAAGACGGGCTCCATCTCGGTGACCACCAAGCCTGGTGGCACTGACCCGGCTCCTGGTCGCAGGGCCGCGCCGTACCTCTACATGGGCTGGGGCAACCCGCCGAGCCCGGCGACCGTCATGAACGCCACTGGCATCAAGTGGTTCACGATGGCCTTCATCCTGTCGTCTGGCGGCTGCAACGCGGCATGGGACGGCAGCAGGCCGCTCCAGGGCAGCGCTGATGCCACCGCGATCTCCCAGATCCGTGCGGCCGGCGGGGACATCATCCCGTCGATCGGCGGCTGGAGCGGCAACAAGCTCGGCCCGAACTGCAGCACGCCGGAAGCACTCGCCGGCGCGTACCAGCAGGTGATCAACGCCTACGGCCTGAAGGCGATCGACATCGACATCGAGAACAGCGACGAGTTCGAGAACGAGGCGGTCCAGGACCGGATCCTGACCGCGCTGAAGATCGTCAAGCAGAACAACCCCGGCATCCAGACGATCCTGACCTTCGGCACCTCGACCACCGGCCCGAACTACTACGGCAACCGGCTGATCGAGCGGTCCCAGGCGCTGGGCGCGAACATCGACATCTTCACCCTGATGCCGTTCGACTTCGGCAGCAGCAACATCTACAACGACACGGTCGGCGCCTCCACCGGCCTGAACAACAAGCTGAAGTCCGTCTTCGGCTGGACCACCGCGCAGGCCTACGCCCACCAGGGCATCTCCGGGATGAACGGTCTGTCCGACCAGCAGGAGCTGACCACCACGGCGACCTGGCAGAACATCACCACCTGGGCCAAGAACAACGGCCTGGCCCGGCTGGCGTTCTGGAGCGTGAACCGTGACCGCGGTTGCGCCGGCGGCGGCGTCGTCTCCAACTGCAGTGGTATCGCCCAGGGCGACTGGGACTTCACCCGCATCACCGCAGGGTTCTGACCGGTACTGCGGCGGGCTGGCAACCCCGGCCCGCCGCAGTGCTCAGTACAGGTCAGCCGGCCTTGATCGCCTGGACGATGAGCTCGTTCCGGGCGTCCTGGCCGTAGGGGACCGAGGTGTGGATCCCCTTGCGCAGGTAGGTGTTGAGCCGCTGCGGCTTGGCGGCCAGCCACTCGGCCCAGCGGACGATGCGCAGGTTGGAGTGCCGCCGCTGAGCGTCGGCCAACTGCAGGTTGACCCAGGCGCTGTTGCGCTGGTCTGCCAACTGCGTCGTGTACCCCGGACCGGTGCGGGCCACCTGGGTGTTCACCCAGAACACTGTGGTCCGCTGCCCGACCAGGCTCATCGCCCGGTCGATCTGCGCCGCCATCACGGGCGGATTGAAGATGTCGTTGGTGCCGCACGCCATCACGATCCGGCGCGGCAGCCCGTAGTTCGCCCGCCAGTTGGCCAACGCGTCGACGGTGTCCTTCGTCGGCCGCCCCGACCAGTTGTTCACGGCAAGCTCCAGGCCCAGCTCGCTCTTCAGGCGCAGGGCGAACGCCTTTCCATCCTGTACTGCGATGCTGTCGCCGAACATGAACACCCCGTTCACCGACAGCACCCGCTCGATCGTCGCCTCGGTCGCGACAGCCTTGGACAGGCCCCTCCACTCGCCGAGAGTCCCCGATCCGTAGCCGTCGGCGGCAGCCGTACCGGTGGTCGCCACCGTGGACGCCGCCGCTACCGCCCCTGCCATGAACACTTGTCGCCGATTCGGCCTGACCCCACTCAATAGCTTCCTCACGGGGGCACTTTATATATGTCCGAAGTCTTTCTTGTTTGACCGGGCATAGTCGGCTGTGTGCAGAGCGCTTCCGCCCATGGCTATCGACCTGGTGAGCCCGGCTATCGCAGGTTGTCGGTGGCGTTGTTCGCAGCAGGACTGGCCACCTTCGCGATGCTCTACAGCACTCAGGCCCTACTGCCCGAGCTGGCGCGGGTGTTCCGGGTGTCGCCGAGCCAGAGCGCCTTCAGTGTGTCTCTGGCCACATTGGGCCTCGGAGTCGCACTCCTGGTCGCAGGGCCGGCCTCTGAGGTCATCGGCCGCACCAAGCTCATGCGCTGGTCGGTTGCCGCGGCTGCCGCCATAGCCGTCCTCTGCGCCCTCGCACCGAGCTGGCCGATCCTCCTGGCGCTCAGAGGTCTCCAGGGTGTGGCGCTGGCGGGGCTGCCGGCCGTTGCCATGGCCTATCTGCGGGAAGAGGTCCATGACGACAGCCTTGCCAGAGCGAGCGGCCTCTATATCGCCGGCACGGCAGTAGGCGGTATGACCGGCAGGCTGGTCGCCGGTGGCCTCGCAGAGCTAGGTGGTTGGCGAGCAGCGCTCGGTGGCATCGCCTTGCTGGCCGTCGCCTGTGCAGTACTAGTTGCAGTACTACTCCCCGACTCGCAGCATTTCACCCGCGCCACCGCCAGCCGCCAGACCCTCCGAGTGCTCAAGGACCCAGCCCTGCTCGGTCTCTACGGCACGGCGGCCACCGCGATGGGTGCCTTCGTCGCCGTCTACAACGCGACCGGCTTCAGGCTCGCCGTCGAGCCGTACGGCCTGGGGCCAGGGCTGGCTGGTCTGGTGTTCACCGTCTACCTGGTGGGGTCGGCAGCATCAGCAGTGGCGGGCAGGCTGGCCGACTCGTACGGTCGCCGCGCCGTAGTCCCTGTCGGTTGCCTCGTCACGCTGGCCGGCGTAGCCCTGACTCTCGCGACACCGCTGCCACTGGTCGTCGCTGGGCTCGCCGTGATGACAGCGGGGTTCTTCGCCGTCCATGGAGTCGCCAGCGGGTGGGTCGCCGTACGGGCTCATGCAGGTGGCGGTGGTACCGGTCAGGCGGCCAGCTTCTATCTCTTCGCGTACTACCTGGGCTCCTCCGTCTTCGGCGGCCTGGCCGGTACTGCGTGGTCGCACGCCGCCTGGCCTGGAGTGGCAGCCGAGGCCGGCGCTCTGCTCCTCATCACCTTGGTCCTGGCCCTCCTGTTGAGGCGCAGTGCCAAACTGACCACATGACGCGAGCAACCGAGGCGGCGGACTCAAAGGGCCTGGCGTACGAGGTCACCAAGCACGGCAGGGTCAACTCGTTGGAGGAGGCCGCGGCCGCCCGTGGCATCGAGCCGGCCAAGCTGATCAAGACGATCGTCGTGCGGCTCTCCGACGACGACTACCGGTTCATCCTGGTCCCCGGCGACCGGGAGATCGCCTGGCCCAAGCTGCGCGCGCTGCTCGGCATCAACCGCATCTCGATGCCCAGCGCCGACACAGCCCTCGCGGTGACCGGCTATGTGCGCGGCACGATCACCCCGCTCGGCAGCACCAGCCCTTGGCCGGTGATCGCCGACGAGCGGATCACCGGCACGATCTCGATCGGCGGTGGCGACCACGGAGTCGGCATGACAGTGAACGCCGAGGACCTGCTCAAGGCCCTCGACGCCACGGTCGCTGACGTCACCGACTAGGCGTTTCGCCCTAGGTCAGCAGACCTCGCTGACCTGCGCGAAGGCCCGCCTGGAAGCGGGTGGTCGCGTCGAGTGCTTTCAGGATTCTCTGCATCCGTCGCTCGACCGTGCGCTGGGCGACGCCGAGCCGGCGAGCTATCGCCTGGTCGGTGAGTCCGGCAGCCGCCAAGGCCAGCAGTTGCTGGTCCTCGAAGGTCAACGGCCCGTCCGAGGCCGACGGGGACAGCGGAGTCGCCTGCTGCCACAGGAGCTCGAACAGTCGCAGCAAAGCGTCCAGCAGAGTCGACGGCCCGATCTCGATGAGCTCGTGCCCGGTCTGCATCAACCCGATGCGCCGATCGGCGACCACCAGCTTCAGCGGTACGTCGCGCAGCATGCGACAGCTCGGCCCAGCGCTACGAGCAGCAGCGATCTCCGCGGGCTCCACCAGAGCAGCCATGTCATAGACAGTCCGGTAGGCGACTCCATGAGCCCGTCGCGGCTCGATCGGCAGTACGACGAATGGCGGCTTGTCGAGTACCAGTACTTCGGTTTGCGCACTCTGCTGCGCTTGGTAGAACCGCTGCGCCATCGCCTGCTGCCCACGGATCACCGTGAACGGCCCGGCGTCGCCGCGAGCCCGGAACTCCGAGGTCAGCGCAGCCGCTCCGAGACGCGCCTGCACGATCGCCGCTTGCTTCCGGAGCGCCAGGAGCTCCACAGCGGCCTCGGGCACCGCAGGGGTGTAGCGGGCCGGGCGCCCCGGAGTACGGGACGCCAGACCCAGGGACAGGAGTGACCGGAGGTGCCGGGCCACCCGTGCGGTGGCCCAGCCCGTGTCAGCTACCAGTTCGGTCGTAGTTGCTTCCGGCCGGGCCAGAAGCGCCCGGTAGAGCTGCTCGTCCTCGGAGCAGACACCCAGTGCTTCCAACACCGGAGCAGGTCGATAGTTGTGCATCAGGGCAACGCGTGGACGTGAGAGCCGACCTGGTTCGCGAACCCGCCCCCGTTAAGCGCATCCCAGTTGGTCGACCAGGTCATGGCGCCGCGCAGCGTGGGCCACGTGGTGCTCGGCTTGAAGCTTCCGCAGTTGGTACCCCTGGCCAGGCAGTCCAGTGCGTTGTTGACGATCGTCGGCGAGACGTAGCCGCTACCGGCCGCCCGGCTCGAGGCCGGCAGGCCCAGACCGACCTGGTCGGGCCGGAGCCCGCCCTGCAGCATGATGCAGGCCTGCGCGGTGATGAAGTCGACCGTGCCCTGGGAGTACACCTGCCCGTTGCAGCCGTTCATCGCACCGGAGTTGTAGTACTGCACGTTGACGATGGTCAGGATGTCCTTGATCGCCAGCGCCAGCTTGAAGTACTCGAACGTGGTCGCCTGCATGTCGATCGTCTGCGGCGCCATGGTGATGATCAGGCCGCTGCCGAAGCTGTTCCGCAGGCTCTGCAGCGCCTGACCCATGTACTGCGCGTTGACGCCGTTCTCCAGGTCGATGTCGATCCCGTCGAAGCCGTACTCCCGCAGCAGCGACAGCGCGCTCGACGCGAAGTTGGCGGCCGCGGTCGCGTTGGCGACCGAGACGGTGCCGTTCTGGCCACCCACGGACAGGATGACCTTCTTGCCGGCCGTGTGCTTCGCGGCGATGTCCGCCTTGAACTGCGCGACCGTGTAGCCGCCAAGGCCGGCGCTGTCGAGGTTGAAGGTGATGGCGCCCTGCTGGGCACCGGTGTCGGCGAAGGCGACCGCGATCAGGTCGTATGCCGCCGGCACGTCGGAGATCTTCTGCACGGTCGCGCCGTTGTTGAAGTTCTGCCAGTACCCGGTCAGCACGTGCTTCGGCAGGTTGCCCGGCGGCGGCTGCGTCGGCCCGCTGGACGTCGTACCGGAGACAGCCGCGCCGTAGGCCGAGCAGTTGCCGGCCGCGTCACAGGCACGCACCTTGAAGCTGTACGTCGTACTCGGGTTGAGGCCGGACGCGGTCCAGCTGGTCACGTTGCCCACGCTCTGCGGGGCGTCGGTGCCGCGGACCACGTCGTACCGGCTGACCCCGTTGGTGTCCGAGGAGGCCGACCAGTTCAGCTGCAGCGAGCTAGAGGTCGGGCTACCGACCGTGAGACCACCCGGGACGGTCGGCGGCGTCGTGTCCGGCGGCGGACCGGTACCACCCGGGCCGTCCAGCACTACGTCGTCGGCCTGGTACGCCGGCAGTCCGTACCACCCGTGCGTGTAGACCACGACGCTGCTGGTCGACGCGCTGGTGGTGAAGGTCGTGCTCAGCTGGGCCCAGCCGGTGCTCGTCGTCCAGGTGCTGGTGCCGCCGTCGGCACCGAGGTACACGTTCGAGCCCTTCACCCAGGCCGAGAGCGTGTACGTCGAGCTCGGCTTGACCGAGACGGTCTGGCTGCAGCGGGCGATGTCGTTCGAACCGGGGCTGGCCTGCAGCGCATAGGTACCGGTGTGGGCCGAGCCACTGACCGCGGCGCCGGAGCCGGCCGTACAGGACCAGCCGGCGAGCGTGCCGGTCTCGAAGGTCCCGTTGGTGACGAGGTTGGTCGCGGCGGAGCCGGTCTGCGTGATCAGAACCAGACCGGTGATCGCGAGAAGCAGGGCTGACAGGACTGAGATGACCGCGGCGTGGGGGCGGTTCGTACGCGGGTTCATGTGACACAAAGTGTGACCAGTCAACTACATTGTCAAGACCCTGCATAAAGTGGGAACGCTCTCACGCTCAACAAAAGTGAAAACTATATGGCTTTTTGAGGTTCGGCAGCCGACATCTGCCCGGCAGCGGGCAGGAAAGGCCATTTCGGTAAGCGCTTGCAGCCAGCGAAAGAGGGAGCCGGAAAAGGCTCGACCTGTACAAGGAAAGGCGACGGCCCCCGGCGGGGGGGTGACCGGGGGCCGTCTTCGGCCACGGGCTCGGGGGGAGGAGCCGGGGGCCGATCAGGAGGCGACAGTCTGCCACTGTCGAGGAGTATGTACCCCCCGAATCCGGTATTCACACATCTCAGTTCTATTTCAACCAAGTGCCTGAACAACCGGTGCCTGGACCTCGATCAGAGGCCTTCAAGCCAGTGCCACTGTCACACTGCTCAACAGTCTAACGGGAGAGCCGCCCACACGAAAGCCCGGGCCCCTCGGCGTTTCGAAAGCTCTGCTCAACTCCTTCCCCCCGGTCTCCTATGCTCGTCCCCATGGAGCACCTGGGGACGTCCCGCTCGGCCGCCTTCTTCGATCTCGACAAGACGATCATCGCGCGCTCCAGCACGCTTGCCTTCTCCCGGCCGTTCTACGCCGGCGGCCTGATCAACCGGCGGACCGTACTGCGCAGCGCCTACGCCCAGTTCGTGTACCTGCTCGGCGGCGCCGATCACGACATGATGGAGAAGATGCGCGAGTACCTGTCCGCTATGTGCACAGGCTGGGACGTCCAGACGGTCCGCGAAATCGTCGCCGACACCCTGCACCACATCGTCGAGCCGATGATCTACGACGAGGCGGTGGCACTGATCGCCGAGCACCACGCGGCCGGCCGGGACGTGGTGATCGTCTCCTCGTCCGGGGCCGAGGTGGTCGAGCCGATCGGCGCCATGCTCGGCGCCGACAAGGTGATCGCCACCCGGATGGTAGTTGCCGACGGCAAGTACACGGGCGAGATCTCGGTCTACGCCTACGGCCCGCACAAGGCCACCGCGATCACCGAGCTGGCCGCCGCGGAAGGCTATGACCTGTTGGCTTCCTACGCCTATTCGGACTCGATCACCGACGAGCCGATGCTGGCCGCGGTCGGGCATCCGTTCGCGGTGAATCCCGACAAGGCGCTGCGCAGGCTCGCGGTCTCGCGCGACTGGCCGGTGCTCGACTTCAGCAAACCGGTGGCGCTCGAGGAGCGCAAACGGCTCCGCGAGGTCCGTCGGCCGGCCGTCGCCGCGAGCCTCGCCGGCGTCGTCCTGGCCGCGGCCGGAGTGCTCCTGTACGCCGCCCGCCGGCGTGCCAGGCCGGCCGGAAGTTGAGGCCGGCTCCGTTCTTCTCAGCTTCATGAAGGTGGCGTTAGCCCTTCCCCTGAAGGGATCTGAAGAGTACAAAGGAAGCACAAAGGATCTTCGGATCCGGTAGAGAATCGCACGGCAACCAGGCACCCACGCGGCGACCAGCCCATCCCAACCGGGCAGCACGACCCCAGACTTCGGCCAACGCCGAAACCATGGGGCGGCAGACAAGGTGCACGCTTGGTAACCAGGATGTTGTGCTCGCGACGGCGCTCTCCCCGGAGAGCGCCGTTCGCAATTTCTGTTACTGGGCAGAAAGATTCAGCGGCGACCGTTCCGCCGACAGCGCCATCACTTCACAACTCCTCAGTAACCAGGCCTGTACGCCGACCAGCCCGCCGCCGGCGTAATCGCGCAGACCCTGCGCGTACGACCCGCCCAGCTCGAAGTGCCCGACCTCAGGCACGGTCACCGACAACGGGTCGATGCCACGAGCAACCAACAGGACATGCTCGGCCGCCCGCGCGACCAGCCCGTTGGCGACCGGAAACGGCCGGAGTACCGCGAGTTCCGCGTGCACGATCGCGGCCACCACCAGCCCCGGAGCCTTGGTCGGGACGGTCAGGGCCCGCGCCAGACCGTGCAGGCGCTCCCACATCTCGTCGGCGGGCGGCGCCGGCGGGAGGCCGGGGATGTCGTCCGGGATCGGCTCCCGACTGGTCCGCAGGTGACCCAACTGGTCTTCACTACCGAGTTCCACCGCCGCCAACTGGTGCAGTCTGGTCCAGACCTGTACCGGCGCGGTGTCGACGCGTGGCGCCAGGCTCATCAGCTCGCCCGTCATCCGGACAGCACCCGCAGACAGAGCGTCACCGGCTCCCCGGCGTACCTCATCCAAGGAAACCGAACTGCCGGCCAGCGCGGCGGACGCGTGGGCACCCCGGAGCAGTGCCTCGGCGGTCATGTCCGCGCCGACCTTCCGCAGCCCACGGTCGCGCAGCAGCACGTCGACCGCATCCCTGGCCGCCCGGGCCGCCGAACCGACCCCTTCGAGACTGGCCAGTGGTTCGAAGACGTCTGCGCTCATGGACCGCACTCTAAGATGCAGTCTCATGGCCGCCAGCACCGACTCCGCCGGGGTCCCGAGGTTCAGCATCGTGGTCCCGTGTCATGCGTCACGGGCCTGGCTGCGGCCGTGCCTGGATTCGGCGCTGAGCCAGTCGTGCGCGGACTTCGAGATCATCGGGGTGGACGACGCCAGCCCGGACGGCAGCGGGCGGATCCTGGACGAGTACGCCGCCGCCGACCCGCGGGTCCGGGTGCTGCACCTGAGCGAGAACGTCGGGCTCGGGCCGGCCCGCAACGCCGGGCTGAAGGAGTGCCGCGGCGACTACGTGCTCTTCCTGGACGCCGACGACGTCTACCTGCCCGGCTCGCTGGCCGCGATCGCCGCCCGGATCGACGACACCGGCCGTCCGGACATCGTGATGTTCGACTACGAGCGGATCTTCTGGGACGGCCAGGTGGTCCGCAACCAGCGGCACGACGCGTTCGCCCGGGAGGGCGCCGGCGTCTTCACCGCGGCCGAGCGGCCGGTCTTCCTGACCTTTCTCGAGGTGGTCTGGAACAAGGCGATCCGGCGCGACTTCCTCACCCTGCACGGCTTCGTCTTCACCGCCGGCTTCTACGAGGACGCGCCCTGGACGTACTCGACGATGCTCACCGCGCAGCGGATCGCGACCCTGGACCAGGTCGTCGTGCACTACCGGCAGCACCGCACCGGCGGCAACATCCACGCCACCGCGACCCGGCAGCAGTTCGACATCTTCGACCAGTACGACCGGGTGCACGCCTTCATCACCTCCGACCCGGAGCTGGCTGGCTGGCGGCGGTTCGCCTTCGACCGGTCGCTCGACCACATCCTGGCCGTGCTCGACAAGCCCGAGCGGCTCGCTCCGGAGGACCGGGCCGAGTTCTTCCACGCCGCCGCGGCCTTCGCCAAGCGGTGGAAGCCCGAGGGGTACGTGGTCGACAAGACCCGGCGCGGCTTCCGCCGGTGGCAGATCGTGCACGACGACTACGCGACGTACACGACCCTCAAGCTCAGTGCCAAGATGCTTGCCGTACCCAGCCCGCGCAAGGCGGTCGACAAGCTGCTGCACCGCGGCGACCTCGACCCCAACCTGGCCGTCTACGGCGCCTACTGGTTCAAGCAGTACGCGTGCAACCCGCGAGCCATCTACGAGAAAGCCGCCGAGCTGGCTCCCCAGTTGCGCGGCGTCTGGGTGATCGACGAGGAGCATGTCGACGCCATCCCGGAGGGCGTCGAGTACGTGGTGGCGGGCTCACCGGCGTACCAGAAGCTGGTCGCCAAGGCGACGTACTTCGTCAGCAACATGAACCTGCCGAAGGAGCTGGACAAGCGCGACGGGCAGATCCACATCCAGACCCAGCACGGTACTCCGCTGAAGACGATGGGGACCGATCTGCGCCACTACCCCCTGGCCGCGAAGGACCTCGACCTCGAGGAACTCATGCGGCAGGTCGACCGATGGGACTTCAACCTGTCGTCGAACCGGTACTCGTCGGAGATCTGGGAGCGCACCTACCCGGCCCACTTCGAGGAACTCGAGTACGGGTTCCCCCGCAACGACCGGCTGCTCAACGCGACCGTGGACGACGTCCGGGCGATCCGGGCCTCGTTCGGGTTCGACGACTCGCACCTCGTGGTCCTGTACGCGCCGACCTTTCGCGACGGGGTCGACTCGGTCCGTACGCCGTCCGGCCTGGTCGATCTGGGTGGCGACGGGATCCATCTCGACCTGGACCAATTGGCCGCGGCGGCCGGCGACCACGGCCGGGTGCTGGTCCGGACGCACTACTCGCTGTCGAAGCACCCGACCGCACACTCCGACCGGGTCGTGGACGCCTCGAGCCATCCGCGGGTCGAGGATCTGATGCTGGCGGCCGACGTGCTGATCTCGGACTACTCGTCGATCAGCTTCGACTATGCCAATCTCGATCGGCCGATCGTGCTGCTGGTCGACGACCTCGGCGCCTACGACAGCACGCGCGGAACATACTTCGACATCACGGCGTTTCCGCCCGGACTGGTGGCGAGGTCGCCGGAGGAGTTGCTGGCCGCGCTGCAGACCGGCGCGTTCGCGAAGGCCGAGGCGGCCAAGCACCGGCAGCTGTTCCGGGAGAAGTTCTGCGAGTTCGACGACGGACGGGCGGCGGAGCGGGTGGTCCGGCGGATCTTCCTCGGCGAGACCGAGCTGCCGCCGATCATCCCGCTCGCCGACCGGCACCCGGCGCCGTCACCTCACCAGCTCTGAAGTGAGCTGCGGCCACCGGTTGTGCATAATGGGGGCATGTCGAGCAGCCCGGTGATCGCGCGCGATCGCTTCGGCCTGCGACGACGAAGCACTGTCTGAACACCTCAACCCTGTTCCAGCTGCTTCTCTTCTCAAGGACTCTGCCATGTCCGCAGCGCTGTCTGCCCTTGCCATCAAGCTGTCCACCGCCGCCTCGGCCGCCTTCGGCGCGGAGTACGGCGGACTCGATCCTGAGCTCCGGGCCGCCACCAGACCCGAGTTCGGCCACTACCAGACCAACCTGGCACTCCGGCTCGCCAACTCACTGAAACAACCACCGCGGGCCATCGCCCAGCAGTTGGTGGAGGCGCTCGACCTGACCGGGCTCTGTGAACCTGCACAGATCGCCGGGCCAGGGTTTATCAACCTCACACTGCTGCCGTCGACACTCGCGGCGGCGGTCAACGAGCCGATCGCTTTCAAACCACGCGGCAAGAGGGTGGTCGTCGACTACTCGCAGCCCAACGTGGCCAAGCAGATGCACGTCGGCCATCTGCGGTCGACGGTGATCGGCGACGCCTTGTGCAACGTACTCCGGTCCGTCGGCTACGAGGTGATCCGGCAGAACCACGTCGGCGACTGGGGTACGCAGTTCGGCATGCTGGTCGAGCAGGTGCTGTTCGAGGACCTGGCGGTGGAAACCCTTGATATCGAGGGGTTGCAGCAGCTCTATCAACGGGCGCGGAAGCATTTCGATGCCTCCAGCAACTTCGTCGACCTGTCCCGGGCACGGGTGGTGCTGCTGCAGTCGGGCGATGCCGAGACGCTGGCGATCTGGCGGCAGATGGTCGAGGTGTCTCTCACCGAGTTCGACCGGATCTATGCGCAACTGGGGTCGCCGTTGACGCGGGCCGACGTGGTCGGCGAGAGCGCCTACAACGACCGGCTGCAAGGCGTGGTGGACGATCTGACGGCCGCTGGGTTGCTGACCGAGTCGGGGGGCGCGTTGTGCGCTTTCCTGCCGGGGTTCGCGGGACGGGACGGTTCGCCATTGCCGGTGATCGTGCGGAAGTCGGATGGCGGGTTCGGGTACAGCGCGACGGATCTGGCGGCGGTACGGCATCGGATCCACGAGCTGCACGCTGACCGGATCGTCTACGTGGTCGACCATCGGCAGGGGCTGCATTTCCAGCAGATCTTCGCGCTCTGCCGGGCGGCCGGCTGGCTGCCCGACGATGTTCCGGCCGAACACGTTGCCTTCGGCACCGTTCTGGGGACGGACGGGAAGCCGTTCAAGACCAGAGATGGCGGCACGGTCCGGTTGGCGTCGCTGCTGGACGGAGCGACGGCGCGGGCCCGGGCGTTGCTCGATGAGCGGGATGCGCTGGACGACGACGCTAAGGCGAGGGTCGCGGCCGCAGTCGGCATCGGGGCGATCAAGTACGCGGACTTGTCGAGCGACCGGATCAACGACTACGTGTTCGACCTCGACCGGATGGTCGCGATGACCGGGAACACCGGTCCCTATCTTCAGTATGCCCACGCGCGGTTGTCCCGGTTGCTGGCCAAGGCCGGCGAGGCTCCAACAAGCGTGACGGTGCTGGCAGAGCCCGCGGAGCAACGGTTGGCGCTGTTGCTCAGCGGGTTCGGGGACTGCATAGAACAAGTAGCCGAGACTCTGCAGCCGCACCGGCTCTGCACTTATCTGTACGAGGTGGCGGCCGCATTGTCGGCGTTCTACGAGACCTGCCCGGTGCTGAGCAGCGAGGGCGACGTGCGGACCAGCCGGATCAAGCTGTGCGTCGCGACCCGCACGGTGTTGCAGGATGGCCTGGGGCTGCTGGGGATCAGCGCGCCCGACGCGATGTGATCTGAGAGGGGCTCGCCGATGTTGCCGTGGTCCGCGGAGCTTGCCGGACGGTTCGACCAGACGATCTTCGACAGCGCGTTCCTGCGCGGCAACCCGCTGGGCGATCCGCACGAGCGGCCGGTGCTCGTCTACCTGCCACCGGGATACGACGAATCGGATCAGCGCTACCCGTCGATCTACGTGGCGATGGGCTACACCGGGCATCTCGGGATGTGGTTCAACCGGACGCCGTTCCGCCAGCCCTATCCGGAACTGCTCGACGCGTTGTTCGCGAAGGGCGACGTGCCGCCGGCGATCGTGGTGTTCGTCGACGCGTGGACGAAGCTCGGCGGCAGCCAGTACCTAGATTCGCCGGGCACCGGGCAGTACCACTCCTATCTGTGCGACGAGATCGTGCCGTGGGTCGACGAGCGGTACCGGACGATCGCCGATCGCGACCATCGGGCGATCACCGGCAAGTCGAGCGGCGGCTACGCGGCGATGGTGACTCCGCTGCTCCGGCCGGACGTGTTCGGCGCGCTGGCCACGCATGCCGGCGACGCGGCGTTCGAGGTCTGCTACCAGCCGGAGTTCCCGTTGGCCGCACGGCTGCTCCGCGATCGGTATGACGGGTCGTACCCGAAGTTCTTCGCCGACTTCGAGAGCCGCGCGGGGCGGACGACCGGCCAGGATCTGGAGTTCCTCGAGATGTACGGGTACGCCGCGGCGTACTCGGCCGAGCCGGACGGAACGGTGCTGCTTCCCTATGACGAGCTCGGCCGCACCATCCCGGAGGTCTGGGAGCGCTGGCTGAGCCGGGATCCGGTGCACATGGTCGCGACGGAGACCCGGTACGCCGAGGCGCTGGGGTCGATGCGAGCGGTGTGGATCGATGCGGGCAAGCAGGACGAGTACTACCTCGACTTTGGGGCGACGGCGTTTCATCGGGCGGCGCTGCAGGCCGGAGTACCGGAAGAGCGGTTGTACTTCGAGCTCTTCGAGGGCAAGCACGGCGGGATCGAGTACCGCTACCCGCTCGCCGTCGAGTGGCTCTGCCGGCAACTGACTGCGTGATCGGGTAAATGGGGTGCCGGGCGGTCGGCCCGGCACCTACCGTTCTGCGCATGGGGACGTTTCCGGAGTGGGTCGAGGCGCGGCCGATCGAGAAGACCGACGCGGGCGAGTGGGCGGCGTTGATGAACGACGTCCAGGTGACCGACCAGAACGGTGAGAACTACAGCGCCGAGGATCTGGTCGAGGAGCTCGGTGATCCGAAGCTGGACACCGCCCGGGACACGGTCGGCCTCTGGGCCGACGGGGTGATGGTGGCGTACGGCGTCGTCTACTGGCGCAAGAATCTGGTCGACGTCGACCGGCTCAACACCGACTCGGCGGTCCGGGGCGACTGGCGTCGCCGCGGGCTCGGGCAGGCGCTGCTGAGCTGGGAGATCGGGCGCGCTCGCGAGCTGCATCAGGAGCACCACCCGGACGTTGCCGAGGCGGAGCTCAACTCGACCGTGATCAGCACGAACGTCGGAGCGGCGGCGCTCTTCACCAAGCTGGGCTTCGACGAGTGCCGGTACTCGTTCACTTTGCAGCGCCCGCTCGACCTGCCGATCCCGGCTGTCGGCGTACCGGACGGGCTTCGGGTGGTGCCGTTCGAACCGGCGTACGACGAGGCGCTGCGGCTGACCCACAACGAGGTCTTCATGGACCACTGGGGTTCGACTCCGAAGGACGAGGAGACCTGGAAGGTCTGGTTCACCGGGTCGCGCGCGTTCCGGGCCGGGCTGTCGTTCCTGGTCCTCGACGACGAGCAGATCGTCGCCTACGCGAACGGCTTCGAGTACGACGCCGACACCGCGGCGACCGGCATCCGCGAGGTGTACGTGGGGCAGGTCGGTACGGTCCGGTCGCACCGCGGCCGCGGACTGGCCGCCGTGGCGCTGACGGCTCTGATGAGACAGGCCGCCGAAACGGGCTTCCAGCGCGCATCCCTGGGCGTCGACACCCAGAACCCCACCGGCGCCCTCAGCCTCTACGAACGCCTCGGCTTCAAGCAGCACACCCAGTGGACGACTTACCGCCTGCCGTTGACCTGATTCAGCAGTACGGAACAGCCCAGTCGTCGGTCTCGTAGTAGGCGGCGCTGACGTAGCCGGAAACGCTGATGGTGTGGTCGGTGATGTAGTACCAGATGCTGGTTGCGACGCCGCCGACCACGACGACCGGGCCATTGACCTTGCAATTCGCGGTGGTGGTGTGGGTCGGCTGGCAGATGCCTTTGCCCATCCCGCCCGTGCTCGCTGCTGTGCGGATGAGGACGGGTGACGTACACCGGCCGGGTGCTGACTCGACGGAAGCCGAAGCCGGCGCGGCGGTCAGTACCGCCGCGCCGGCTCCCGCGATGAACATGACTGCGAGGGTCTTGGTCATGCACTCACTGTCATAGCTCGACGGGGACTTCTTCAATCCTTTCGACCGCCGGTGAAGGGTTGCGTCGGTTCCACGGGCGGACGCCGAGCACGATGACAGTCAGCGTGAGCGCCGCGTAGATCGCGGAGCCGACGAAGGCTGCGTGCACACCATCGGTCAGGATCTCGCGGATGCGCTCGGCGGGGATCTTCGACGCGGCGTCCGAGTTGCGGCTAGCAGTACCGAAGATCGTGACCAGGATGCCGAGGCCGAGCGCGCCGCCGACCTGCTGCAACACGTTCAGCATGCCCGAGGCAGCACCCGCGTCCTGAGGCTGTACGCCGGCCAGCGCCCGGCCGGTGTTCGGGATGAACAGCATCCCGGCGCCGAACCCGAACAGGACCAGCGGACCGACGACGCCGCTGAGGTAACTGCTGTCCTCGGTGAGCCGGGTCAGCCAGACCATCCCGGCCAGGACCAGCACCGAACCGCTGATCATCAGCTTGCCGGCGTCGATCCGGCCGAGCAGCCGCGGCACGATCCGCGACGAGGCGAACAGCAGACCGGTCAGCGGCAGGAAGGCCAGGCCGGCCTGCAGCGGGCTGAACTCCAGCACACCCTGCAGATACTGGGTGAGGAAGAAGAACATCCCGAACATCGTGCCGACGACCAGCAGCATGGTCAGGTACGCCGCGACCCGGTCGGTGTTGCGGAACAGCCGCAGCGGCACGATCGGGTGGCTCACCCGGCGCTCGATCAGCACGAACGCGGTGAGCAGCACCAGGCCGATCGCGAACGCGCCGAGCACCTCGGGCGACGTCCAGCCGACCTCGGCCACCCGGATGAAACCGAAGACGATCGAGGTGATGCCGAGCGTCGAGGTGAGCGCGCCGGCGACGTCGAACTTGCCCTTCTCCGGCGCCGTCTCGGACAGCACCTGCCGGGCCGCGAAGACCAGGCCGATGCCGATCGGGACGTTGATGAACAGGCCCCAGCGCCAGGAGACCCAGTCGGTCAGCATGCCGCCGACGACCAGGCCGACGCTGGCGCCGCCGGACGAGACCAGGCTGTACAGACCCAGAGCCTTCAGCCGTTCCGGGCCTTCGCGGAAGGTGAGCATGAGCAGGGTCAGGGCTGCCGGCGCCGCGATCGCACCACCGATGCCCTGCAGGACGCGAGCTGCCAGCAGCAGCTCGGCGCTCGGGGCGAGGCCACCGAGCAGCGAGGCAGCCGTGAAGACGCTGACGCCGGTGATGAAGACGCGCCGGCGACCGAGCAGGTCACCGGCCCGGGCACCGAGCAGCAGCAACCCGCCGAAGGCGAGGGCGTAGGCGTTCTGGACCCAGGACAGGCTGGCGGGACTGAAGTCGAGCGCGTGCTGGATCTTGGGCATCGCGATGTTCACGACGGTGCCGTCGAGGATCACCATCAACTGGGTGACCAGGATGACTGCGAGGACTACCCCCGGCCGCCGCGCGGGCGAGCCGGTTCCGGCGCCGGCCGGCGCCGCGGTTGTTGCCGACATAGTGTGACTTGCTCCTTACCCCGAAGGGGCTACAGTTGTGCTGAGACGAAGTGGAGAGTTCCTCCGGATCCACCATACGGAGGCCCCCTCCGCTTTATCAAGGGATTTAGGGTGCGACTTTTCGTCGCGCCGTTCACGACACCTCGGCGAGGAGGGCCGGATGACCTCGACACCACTCCCGACGACCCGGCCTGCCCGCGCCGACGCCGCCCGGAACTACGACCTGCTGGTCACCGCCGCGCGGGAGGCGTTCGCCGAGCACGGGACGGACACCTCGCTGGAGGAGATCGCCCGCCGGGCCGGCGTCGGCATCGGCACCCTGTACCGGCGCTTCCCGAACCGGACCGCGCTGCTGGAGGCGGTCTACGTCGACGAGATCCAGCAGGTCTGCAACCGCGCCTACGGTTTCGCCCAGAAGCTCGGCCCGTTCGACGCGCTGGCCTCCTGGCTGCGCAGCTTCGTCGGCTACAGCATCTCGAAGAAGAGCCTGGCCGGGGAGCTGACGGTGGCCCTGGGCAAGGATTCGGAATTCTTCACGGCCTGCAAGGTGAACGTCCGCGAGGCCGGTGAGCTGTTGCTCGACGCGGCGAAGGCAGACGGCTCGGTCCGCCAGGACCTGCAGTTGATGGACATCCTGCGGCTGGTCGGCGGGATCACGATGGGCCGCGACATGTCCCCCGAGCAGGCCAACCGCCTGCTCGACATCGTCCTGGCCGGCCTCAAACCCTGATCGGCGTCACAGCTTTATCGGTGTGACGGCGTCCAGGTACGGCGCCGTCGCGTCAGCCTCGACGTACTGCAGCTGGTCCTTGGGCAGCGGCCACGGCACTGCGAGCTGCGGGTCGAACAGGTTGACCATCGTCCGCGGCGCCTCCGGTGTCCAGTGCGCGGCGAGCAGGTACGTGTAGACCGTGTTCGGCTCCAGCGTGCAGAACGAGTGCCCGCAACCCTCCGGCAGAAAGATCGCCTGCCCGGGCGTCAGCTCGAACGTCTCCAGCCGGCCGAACGTCGCTCCCTCGCGCAGATCCACGATCGCGGTGAACAGCCGCCCGAGCGCCGGCGAGATGTACCGATCCCAGGCCTCCGCGTGAATCCCGCGGGTGATGCCGACCTCGGTCGTGTAAGCCATGTTGTTCTGCACGAACTCGACCTGTGGGAACCCTCGATCGACCAGCTTCGCCTGCTGGAAGCTCTCCTTGAACCACCCCTGCGGAGTCTCGATCAGGTCCAGCTCGATCTGCAGGAGTCCCGGGATGCTGGTCTGCTTGACGCTCGGCATGGCCCGCAGCCTATCGGCGTACCTGAGGACGGGCCTGCAGATGCGCCTGGTCGGCCGCGGTCAGCCCGGCCTCCCAGCCGGCGCCGTTCGTGATCCGGGTCCGCCGCGTGATCGTGTCCGGGAACAGCTTGGTAAACAGCTTCTCCACTTGCTCCTCACGCCTGGTCAGCACCGGCAGCAGCCGATCGGCGTCGGCAGCCGGCACGGCGGCCTGTGTGGCGTCCGTGGTCGCCTGCAGCCGTTCGCCGATCCGTTGCGCGTAGGCCATCAGGAACGACTGCCGGAAGGAACGGGTGCGCGACTCGCCGCGCCTGCCGATGTGTTTGCCAGCAGCAAGCATCGCGCGATTCGCCTGGACCAGCAGCGACGTACTGAGCAGCTCGGTCAGTTGCAGGTCGAGCTCGGCGCCGACGATCGTGACGACGGCGAGCTGTTCCATCGAGACCGTGCGGCAACGGTTGGCGGAGGCGACTGCTCCGACGAGTTGGGCTTTCGCTGAAACATAAGGAGTTTCGACCCAAATCCGCCGGGCGCCCGAGTCGTCGGGCAGGTCGAGCCCCGGGTCGGCGTCCACCAGCGCCTGGTCGAGAGAGAACTTGGCCATCAACTCCTGCGCCTTGCCCGACAACGCCTCTGCCTCGTCGGGGAAGTCGGTCGCCTCGGCCTTGGCCAGCAGGGCTCTGATCCGCCCGAGCATCTTGTCGTTAGGTACGCCGGTCGCCGCCGCGCGCGCCTGCACCGGCGTACCGGGTAGAGGGAACAGTCTCGCGAGCCCGGGCAACGACTGGAGGAAACCCGCGATCGTGAGAGCCGTGTGGAGAGCGAGATAGCGGCCGAGCCGTTGCTCCGAGGCCCACGGGGTCAGTTGCAACTCGGAGTACGGCGCGTCGATCCCGAGGTCGAGCAACTGATCCAGCCAGCGCGGATCGACCTCGTGATAGGCCCGATGCTCCGAGGCGATCACCGCCAGCAGCAACGGCTCCACCCCCGGCTCCAACCGGCGCCGCGCATGCTGAACCACGTCGCCGGGCGTCCAGCCACGCTCCCACGCAGACCGGATCAGCTTCCGCAGGAACTCCTGCAGGACGCGATCGACCTGCGCTTGGTCGCGCTCGTCATACCCACCGAGGCGGGCCAGGAACGCGTCCGCCTCCTCGTGGTTGAGCACGACGGCAGCGGCCGCCGACGGCAGCAGGTGCAGGATCTCGGAGTCACTCACGCGGACGAGTTTGTCACCCGAGCCCAACCTCGCGCAGGCCGCGCCTTCAGTCCTGTGGATAACGGTCGATCGGCAGACCAAAGGCTGGGAACAGGCCCGGGTTGTGGAACGCCATGACGGCGGAAATCCCGGTCTTCGTCAACGTCAGCAACTTGACCGAGTGCGCATGGAAGATCCCGTCGCCGCCACGCACGTACATGGCAAACGCAGGCTGCCCGTTGGCCGCGGTCTCCACCAGGATCCGACGCCCTTCCCCGCGCAGGAGCTTCGTCGCCAGCAGGGCCAGTACGTCGTCCCGCCCGCTGAACCACGTCGGGATGGGTGGCATCTCCCAGCGGGTGTCCTGCGTCAGCAGGCCCTCCAGCGCCACGAGATCAGCCTTCTCGAACGCCTTGGCGAACTGGTCGAGCAAGGCCCGGCGTACCGGCTCGTCCGGCTCGCTGAAGTCGTCCTCGGCCGGCGCAAGCTTGGCCATCTCCGCACGGGCCCGCTGGAGCGAACTGTTCACAGCAGCAGTCGTTGTCTCGAGCAACCCAGCTACCTCGGACGCCTGCCAGGCAAGGACATCCCGCAGGATCAGTACTGCGCGCTGCCGCGCCGGCAAGTGCTGCAGTGCCGCCACCATCGCCAACCGGAGGCTCTGCCGAGTCCCCACAACCTGCGCCGGGTCAGTGCTCAGCAGGAGATCCGGGAACGGCTCCAGCCAACTGGTCTCCAGCGACTGCGACTCGATGTCGTGCGGGTCGACCCCTGGAGCCCCTAACGCCGACGGGACCATCCGACGGCTGCTGTGCTGCAGGGCGTTCAGGCAGACCCGGGTAGCGATCCGGTAGAGCCACGTCTTGACCGAGGAGCGCTGCTCGAAGTCGGCGAACCCTCGCCACGCGCGCAGGTACGTCTCCTGGACCGCATCCTCCGCGTCATGCAGCGACCCGAGCATCCGGTAGCAGTGGGCGACCAACTCACCCCGGTACTGCGCGAACTCGTCCTCCAGGTTCATCCCAACTCCTCCGCCGGCTCCAGCACCACAACGCCGGTACTACGTCGCACAGCGATCCCTAGGCCAGCCAATGCTCCCAGCAACGACAGTACGCCGCAGACTGCCAGCGCCCGGGCGAAGCCGGTCTCGAAGGACTCGTATCCCCCGGCTGCCGCGAACACGGCCGCCAGTACTGCGACACCCACCACTCCGCCCAGTTGCCGCATCATGGCGTAGATACCGGACGCCATGCCGACCGCCTCCCGGGGTAGGGAGCCGATGCTGGCGCTCTGGGTCGCAGGCATCGCCAGCGAGACTCCACAGCCGGCGACGATCAGGGCCGGCACCAGGTCGGAGTACTGGACTGCGCCCTTGCTGGCCTGGCTGATCCAGAACATGCCGACTGCTTGCAGGAGCAGACCGGTGAAGACCAGTGGACGTTCGCCGATCTTGTCCACCAGGCGTCCGGCGATCGGCGCGACGAGGAAGAGGGTGGCTGTCCACGGCAGGAGTTGCAGCCCGGCCTTGAGCGGGCCGGAGCCGAAGGTCGCCTGCATGAACTGGGCGAGGAAGAAGACCGCACCGAACAGCGCGGCCGTGAGGAAGAAGCCGGCCGCGTTACCCGCCGAGAAGGCGCGCGAGCGGAAGTACTTCAGCGGCAGCATCGGCTGTGGAGCGCGGCTCTCCCAAGCCAGGAAGCCCAGCAGCAGAAGGGCTCCCGCGACGAAGGAGCCGAGGACCTCCGGACTCGTCCAGCCCGCCACCGCGCCACGGACGACACCCCAGACGATGCCGAGGACCGCAAGCGTGATCAGGGCAGCACCGCGCAGATCGAGCCGGCGGACGGCACCCCGGCTCTCCGGGATCTTCGCGAGGACGAGCGGGATCGCCACCGCGCCGATCGGCACGTTGATCCAGAAGATCCACTGCCAGGCGAGACCTTCGGTGACGGCGCCGCCGATCATCGGGCCACCCAGGACGGCCAGGCCGGTCAGCCCGCTGAAGATGCCGATCGCCCAGCCGCGCTGCTCGGGTGGGAACGCGGCGCCGAGCAGACTCATCGCCAGCGGCATCACGACCGCCGCGCCTACGCCTTGGACCGTACGGGCCGCGATCAGCAGGGGCACCGAGGGAGCCAGCGCGCAGGCGATCGAGGCGATGGAGAAGAGGGCGAGGCCGCCCGCGAACGTCCGGCGCCGTCCCCAGCGGTCCCCGATCGCCGCCGCCGTCATCAGCAGCATCGCGAAGCTCAGGCTGTAGGCGTTGACGGTCCACTCGAGCTGCTCGACGGTCGCGCCGAGGTCCTGCCGGATGGTGGTCAGCGCGGCCGCCACCACCAGTGCGTCGAGCGCCACCATCATCGCGCCGATCGCGGTCAGCCCCAGTACCCAGCGCTGCTCGCCGGTCGTACCGATCTTGCTGTTCACGTGTCCTCCAGGAATTCGCTGTCACAGGTACTGACAACCCGGAAGGCCCGAACTCATCGCTGCGATGAGTTCGGGCCTCCTGAACTGTCTGAACCAGTGACAACCTCTGAAGGAGAGCAACCATGGCTACCGCAGTGTTCCGCTACCGCACGAAGCCGGAAGCAGCCGACGAGAACCTGATCCTGATCGAGAAGGTCTTCGCCGAGCTGACCGCCGCCGCCCCGCCCGACCTGACCTACGCCAGCTTCCGGCTGGCCGACGGCGTCACCTTCGTCCACGTGGTCAACGGCGAAGGCCTGCTCGACCTGGCCGCCTTCCAGGAGTTCCAGCGCAACCTCGGCGACCGCTTCGACGGCGACCTGGTCCGCGAGGAAGCCACCTGCATCGGCGCCTATTCGGCCTAGACGGACGCTGCTCCGTCGATGACCAGGACCTGGCCGTTGATGTTGGTCTGGTCGAGCAGGAGCATCCGGACGACCGGTACGACCTCCTCCGGCTCGGTCAGATGACCGGTGGGGGTCCGCCGGACGATCTGGTCGAGCTGGGTCTGGCCGAGCACCGCGGACATCTCCGAGGCGAAGAAGCCGGGCGCGACGGAGTTGACCAGCACCCGGCCGCCCAGCTCGCGAGCCATCGACCGGGTCGCCGCGTCCATGCCGCCCTTCGTCGCGGAGTACGCCACCAGCCCCGGGTAACCGCGCTGTGCGCAGATCGAGGTCACGTTGACGATCCGGCCCTTCAG
Source organism: Kribbella sp. NPDC051620 (assembly GCF_044453825.1). Lineage (NCBI taxonomy): Bacteria > Bacillati > Actinomycetota > Actinomycetes > Propionibacteriales > Kribbellaceae > Kribbella > Kribbella sp. NPDC051620. The sequence goes on along the minus strand of NZ_JBITDB010000004.1, from coordinate 959,279 downwards.
GCCCTTGGCGAGGAGCCGACGGAGGACGAACCGGGTGAGTACGAGCGGCGAGGTCAGGTTCGTCTGGATGATGCCCGCGAGCTGCTCGGCCGAGGTGTGCACATGCAGTGAGTCCTGGCCGACGGCAGCGTTGTTGACCAGCCCGTCGATCGGCCCGAGCTTCGCCTCGACCTCCTTGACGAACGCCTGCGTCGCCTTGGCATCGTTCACGTCCACCGAGCCGACATGCAGTTCATCCGGGTACTTCGTCGCCAGCGCCGTCAGCTCGGCGGTCACGGTGCGGGCGAACGCGGCGACCTTCACGCCGGACGCCAGCAGGTCGGTGACGATCGCCAGGCCCAGCCCGCGCGAACCACCGGAGACCAGCACCACCGAGGACGGCGGCACTGCAGTCGGCTCAGACATCGCTTTTCAACGTCTCCTTCTGCGGGATCTCATCGAGGAGCTTGATCCGCCGCGGTACGCCGTAGTCCGGCAACCGATGCGAGCACCACTGGACCAGGTCGTCGGCGGTGATCGGCCCGAGAGCGGGATTGGCCACCACCTCGGCGGCGACCATCCGGCCGACCAGCGGCGCCTTGCGCGCGAAGACCCGTGCCCAGGCGACGCCGGGGTGGGCCAGCAACACACTGCGGACCACACCGGCCGAAACCTTCGAACCGCCGACGTTGATCTCGTCGCTGTCGAGCCGGCCGGTGATCAGTACCCGGTCGCCGGCGAACTCGACCCGGTCGCCGGTATGGACCGCGCCGTCCATTCCCGCGCCGTGGTGCGGAGAGGCGATGACGAGCTCGTCGCCGACGACCGACAGCGTCGGACGTTCGTCGTTCGGCTCGCGATCCAGCCAGGCCTTGGGGAATCCGGCCTTGCCGTCGTGCACGACGATCGAGGCGCCGACCTCGGAGGAGGCGTAGATCCAGGAGATCCGGGCTTTCGGGAAGAGCTCGTGCAGGCGGTCGAGGATCGTCTGGTCGACCGGCTCGCCGCCGAGGGTGATCTGCTCGAGCGGCACCTTGGTGAGGGCGTCGGTGTCGCGGTAGATGGTCTGCCGCCAGAAGGTCGGCGTACCGGAGGCTGCGGTGACACCGTGTTCGGCGGCGATGGACGGCCAGATCTCGAGCTCGGACGGCTCGATCACGACCAGGCCCTGGTCGGCCTGGGTCAGCGAGATCGTCACGACCTGCCACCAGGCGTAGGTGCCGGGCGAGTACGGAAGCAGCCAGGTGCGGGGTTGCTGCTGGTTGGTGACCGTGGTGAGCGATTCGAGGGTGTGGCCGATCCGGGTCGGGCGGCCGGTCGAGCCGGAGGTGAGCAGCCAGGCGCGGCCGGATTCCTCCACCCGCTTGAGTTTCGCGGGCTCGACGGAGTGCTCGTCGCCCTTCGCGATCACGATCGCGAAGCCGGAGTCCGCGAGCTCCTCGCGCATGCTCAGGTCGACCCGCGAGGTGGTCGCGACGAGCAGCTCGGTGCCGTGCACGGCGTGATGCCGTACCGCGGCCAGCGCGTCGGCGCCGTTGTCGACCAGGACCGCGGCCGGCGACGGCAACTGCGGCAGTTTGTGCAGGGTCCGCCACGTCACCGTCTTGCCACCGGCGACGACGGTGTTGTCGTCCCCGATCAGGGCAGTGGACCGGCGCCGCGTGGTCACGCCGACTGGAGCTGCTCGATGAAGTCCAGCACGTCGCCGACCTTGGCGATCTGACGCAGCCCCGGCGCGTCGAAGTTCAGCTCGTCGCCGATCTCGTCCTCGACCCGCAGCGCCAGCTCGGAGAAGTCCAGCGAGCGGAAGCCGATCTCCCGCAGGTCGGCGCCGTCATCAGCCGGCAACGTCTTGCCCTGCGCCGTCAGCACCGCTCCCATCAGGTCCCGGATCTGCTCCCGCGTCAGCTCAGCCATGACCACAGAGCCTAGCGTCTGTGGACCGGGGTCTGACACGGTCTACTGCACCTCCGGGGCTGGATCTGCGGTTGGGTCGGCTGCGGCGTTCGCTGGGGTTCGGTCTGCTCGGGTGGCGGGGGTGCGGGAGAGTTTTCCGCGCAACCGCCGGAGGCGGTCCCGGATCTCCCAGCCGATCAGCGCGATCATCGGAGTGGCGGCGGCGAGCGCGGCAAGCAGAATCTCCTCGACCGGCATTCCCGCGATGTGCTGGGCAGGCATGAACGTGACCTCCCGTGCGCTGTGTGACGGACCAGGGGGAGTTCGCCTACTCAGTGTAGGCGTGCGCCGTCGCCTGGTAAACGGCTCATACACTGTTGACCGCTTATCAGCCTTTGCTGTGACAGCAGTTGTGAAGTGCAGGGAACTTTTCGTCGTCCGGGGCTCTCTTCCGTATGCGTGGACGCGACTGAGAGGACCGGGATGACGAGACCAGGACGAGCGATGGGGCTTGCCTCGCTGGCGAGCCTGCCGGTGCTGCCGCTCGCTTGGTTCATCGCGCTGCAGGACCACAAGCCGTGGATGTCGATCGCCTATCTCGGCTACCTGCTGCTGGTGATCGCCGTCCCCGGCACGCTGTTCTGGCGCCGGCTGACCGGTGGTACCGGTTGGTTCGCCGTCGACGCCGCGCTCGGCACCTCGTTCGGCCTGGCCGTCGAGGCACTGATCTACCCGATCGGCCGGTACTTCGACATCCCGCTGGCCGCCCTGCTGATGCCGGCCCTCGCGTTCGGGGTCTATCGCGGCGTACCGCGCAGCAAGCTGCCGGTGAAGCCGACGCCCTGGTGGGCAATGGCCGGTGTGATGGTCGCCGTCGGCGTGGTCGCGGCCTGGTTCGTCCGGGTCGGCTCGCAACTGATCCCCCTGGACGGACCGGCGGCACTGCGGTCCGACTCGGATGCAGCCCGCAACCTGTCGCTGGCCGGCGAGCTGGCCCATCACTTCCCGCCGCAGATCCCCTACGCGTCCGGCCGGCCGCTGACGAGCCACTTCGGCGTCTACGACCACCTGGCGTCGGCGCACTGGATCACCAGCATCGAGCTCGACGTGCTGACGCAGCGGATGGCGCCCTTCGCCTTCCTCCTCTTGACCGTGCTCGGCGCGGCCGCGGTCGGCGTAGTACTGACTGGCCGCTCGGTGGCCGCTCCGATCGGTGCTGGGCTGACAGTGGCCGCTGGGGATCTCGCTGCCTGGCCGTGGGCGGTCGACGCGCGCCTGTTCAACGACAGCCCGTTCTCGATGGGCTGGCTGACCAACCCTTCGCAGTCGTTCTCCACTGTGCTTCTCCTGCCGCTGATAGCAGTTACTGCGTTGCTGCTGCGGCGCAAGCCCACGCAAACGCGGGCACAGGTCATCGGGATGCTGGTGGCGGCCGCAGTACTGATCGCGGCGCTCTCTGCGACCAAGGCGTCCGCACTACCCGTGTACGCCGCTGGGCTGGCTGCTGCGTGGATCTACCTCACCGTGCGAGCCCGCCGCCTCAACCTGCGCGCTCTGGGGCTCGGGGTGGCGGTCGCGGCTTGCTACGGCTTCACCTTCCTCGTCGTACTGCGCGGGAAGCCGTCCGGTATCGAGTTCCATCCGGCACGGACCTTCCGGCACATGATGGATGTGATGACCGCGCGGCACACGACTGCTGCGCTGGTGGTGATCGCAGTGGTTGTGGTGCTCGGCTGGCTGTTGCCTGCTGTGGGTGCCGTGTTGATCCGGCGGCGGGTGCCTCGCGATCCGATGGTGCTGTTGCTGCTGGTCAGTCTGGTCAGCTCGGTCGTCGCGGTGGGGCTGCTGTACGACAGTGGGCAGACGCAGGTGTTCTTCGTGCGTACCGGCGTCATCTACGGTGTCCTGCTCGCGACGTGGGGGCTGGGGTCGCTCGAGCGGAAGCAGTACTACGTTGCCGCGCCGGCGTTGCTGATCGGAGCAGCGGCGATCTACTGGGGTCGCTACCGGTCGGAGGACTCGTGCAGTAGCGCGAACTGCTTCGGGCAGCCGATCGTGGTCGCTCTGGTCATCGCTGTCATCGGGGTCGGCGTTCTTTGCTTGCTGTTCCGGTTGAAGCGGCAACTCTGGGCAGTGGTCGCGGTGTCGGTCGTGCTGGGGTTGACGGTGTCGCCGACGCTGGGGTCGCTGAAGGAGTTCGCGTCGCCCGCGCTGACGGCGTACGAGTCGATCGCGCCGGGTGGGATCGAGGCGGCTCGCTTCATCCGGCGCAACTCCGGACCGGGCGATCTGATCGCTACCAACGTGCACTGTCGCGAGGCGGGGGTCGATCGCTGCCTGACCGGGTCGTACTGGATCGCCGGGTACGCCGAGAGGCGGGTGCTGGTCGAGGGCTGGGCGTACACCCAGCGGGTCGACGACAGCTATGTGGCGGACTCCAAGGTGCAGGGTGGGTTCTGGAATCCGGAGCGCCTACGACTCAACGACGAGGCGTTCACCGCGCCGACCCGCGAGGTCCTGGAGACGCTGCGCACGCAGTACAACGTCCAGTGGTTGCTGCTGGACGAGCGCCTCGCAATACCCCCCGTAGCCCTCGAACGCCTCGCAGAACTCCGCTTCCACTACGGCTCAGTCCGCGTCTACCAGCTCTACCCCAGCCCCACCAACACCCTCCCCTGCCCCACCCAAACCCCCTCCACCTTCCCCACCGGCACCCAAACCCCCGGCAGCCAGCCATCCACGCCCGGCGGCTTCCCGACATCCCAGCCCCCGAGCGGCCCGCCCTCATCGCAGCCCCCAGGCAGCTTCCCGACATCACAGCCGACCGGCAGCTTCCCCACCTCCCCAACTCCTGGCGGGTTCCCTTCGTCTCAGACGCCCGGCTTTCCGACCGGGACGCCGACGCCGGGTGGAACGCCGTCGCCGAACCCGTGTGTGTCTCAGCCGACCCGGGGCTCTACGAGCCAGACTCCCGGCGGCTTCCCGTCCTCGCAGACACCGGGCGGTTTCCCGTCCTCGCAGCCGACCGGCAGCTTCCCCACCTCGCAGCCGACCGGGCTACCCACCGGAAGTCAGACGCCCGGTGGGTTCCCGTCGTCCCCGCAACCCAGCGGGGTACCGTCATCCAGCTTCACGCCGTCCACTCCGCCAACCAGCGGTCGCTAGCCGAGGGTTGGAAGCGGCAGGCTCTGGTTTGCGGCTCGGTCGAGGGCTGTTACGGAGTACAGGTAGTGGTGGCCCTTCTGGGCGGTGGCGTCGACGTAGGTGGTGCCGCGCAGGGTGGTGAGCAGGTTGCGGGCGTCTGTGTCGGCGCACCAGTCGCCGGCTGTCAGGTCGCGGCGGTAGATCGCGTAGGAGGTGCTGTCAGCTGAGGTTGGCTTCCACTGGAGGTGTACGCCGGCCGAAGTACGGGACGAGCGCAGTGCGTGCACCGGCAGTGGGGCTCGCGAGTCGAGTGAGGGCATCGCGGGGACGAGCGCCGGGCGCGAGTACCAGTTGTTGTTGAGCAGCGTCGTCGCACCGAGTCGATCCGCCCGGACGTCCTTGGCAGAGAAGTAGATGTCGCCCTTCACCTCCGGCACCGTGCTGTTGAACGCCAGGTGATCGCTCAACTCGGCCGGATCGGACCAGTCGGGCGACTGCGTCGAGGTACCGACCTTGTACGTCGCCTGCCCGATGTACAGATGCACGTCGGTACCGCGTACCTGCTCCGCCCACCACGGCACGATCTTGTTGTAGTCGGCCGGCGCGAACCCACCCGCCCAGTAGACCTGCGGCACGATGTAGTCGATCCACTCCTCCCGCACCCACCGCCGCGTGTCCGCAGCAAGGTCGTCATAGGTCTGTACGCCGGCAGTGCTGTCCGATCCCAGCGGATCCGTCCCCTTGTTCCGCCACACCGCGAACGGCGAGACACCGAACTTCACCCACGGCTTAGCCGCTTTGATCCGCTGCTGGAGCTCCTGGATCAACAGGTTGATGTTGTTCCGCCGCCACTCGGCCACAGTCGGGAAACCTGCCCCGTACTGCGCATAGGTCGCCGCATCGTCGAACACCTGACCAGCAACCGGATACGGGTAGAAGTAGTCGTCGAAGTGCACGCCATCGAGGTCGTAGTTCGAGACGGCGTCCATGATCGCGTCCTCGACCAGCTTGCGCGCGGCCGGGATACCCGGGTTGTAGTAGAGCTTCCCGCCGTACGTCACCACCCAGTCCGGGTGCAGCCGAGCGGGATGCGTCGGGACCAGTGCGTTGAGGTTGGTGCCCATCGAGAGCCGGTACGGGTTGAACCACCCGTGCAGCTCCAGGTTCCGCTTGTGCGCCTCAGCGACAGCAAACGCCAGCGGGTCATAGCCGGGGTCTCCACCCTGCGTACCGGTCAGGTACTGCGACCACGGCTCGACCTTCGACGGCCAGAAGGCGTCAGCGGTCGGGCGGATCTGCAGGATGACCGCGTTGTGGTGCTGCCGGACCGCATCGTCGTACCAGCCGAGCAGTTCGGCCTTCTGCTGCTCAGGGGTCAGCCCGGTCCGCGACGGCCAGTCGATGTTCACCACGGACGCCACCCAACTCGCGCGGAACTGGCGCAGCGGAGTGCTCGGGTTCGGAGTACAGGCTGCAGCGGCGTCCGGGGCCGCGGCCGTCGCAGTACCGGTAAGGGCGCCGGCCACCAAGCAGGCTGACGCGCCGAGAAGACTCATGATCCGCCAGACTCTCATGTCACTCTCCGACCGATTGCCCAAAAGAAGTGGAAAAATAGTTACACAGTTGGGCCGGGCGTAGAAGAGGTCGGTACGGTTGGGCCATGCTGCGCGAGGCCACGGACGATGACGTCGACACCATCCGGGCACTGCGCAACCAGCAGGCCAACCGGGACGTCAGCATCACCACGCACGAGATCTCCGCCGAGGAGCACGCCGGCTGGTGGGCCAAGGCGAGCGTCGATCCCAGCCGCCGGGTGCTGATCTACGAGCGCGACGGCCGGACCGCCGGGGTGGTCAACTTCTTCGACCTTCAGCAGAGCACCGGTGCTTGGGGATTCTTCCTCGACGCCGACGGCCTGGCCGAGACCGGCGAGACGCTGCCCGCCTGGATCGAGGTGATGAAGGAGGCCACCGGCTACGCCTTCGACACCCTCGGCCTCGACGAGCTGACCGGCGAGGTACTCGAGCACAACACCGTCGTCCGGCAGATGAACCGCCGGTTCCGCTTCACCGAAGGCGAGCCGGAGCTCCGGTACGCCGACGGCCGCGAGCTCACCGTGATCCCGATCAAGCTGGCCGGAAAAGACCGCCGCAAGCCGAAGGAGCCCAGATGAGCGCCACCCGGACGATCGACTTCGGCGGCGTCCCGATCGGTCCGGAGCACCGGCCGTTCGTGATCGCCGAGATGTCCGGCAACCACAACGGCGACTTCGAGCGGGCCAAGGAGATCGTCCGCGCGATGGGCGACACCGGCGTCCAGGCGCTGAAGCTGCAGGCGTACACGGCGGACACGATGACGCTCGACGTCGACCTGCCCGCGTTCCGGCTGCCAGGCGACCACAAGCTGTGGGCCGACCGGCACCTGCACGAACTGTACGAAGAGGCACACACGCCCTGGTCCTGGTTCGAGCCGCTGTTCGAGCTGGCGAACTCGCTCGGCATGGTCGCGTTCGCCTCGCCGTTCGACCAGACCGCGATCGACCTGCTGGAGAAGCTGGACGTCCCCGGCTACAAGGTCGCGTCGAACGAGATCGGCGACCTGCCGCTGGTCCGGGCGATGGCGGCGACCGGGAAGCCGATCATCATCTCCACCGGCTCGGCGACGCTGACCGACATCGACGCGGCCGTCCGCGCCGCCCGCTCGACCGGCAACGAGCAGATCGTCGTACTGTCCTGTACCGCGAGCTACCCGGCCCCCGCCGACCAGTCGAACCTGCGCGGGATTCCGGTACTCCGCGACGCGCTCGGCGTCCAGGTCGGCCTGTCGGACCACACGATGGGCATCGGCGCCTCGATCGCCGCGGTCGCCCTCGGCGCCACCGTCATCGAGAAGCACGTCACCCTGTCCCGCGACGACGGCGGCGTCGACTCAGCGTTCTCGCTGGAACCGCAGGAGGTCAGGGCCCTGGTCGAAGGCACCACCATCGCCCACGAGGCACTCGGCGAACCGATCATCGGACCGAAGCAGGCCGAGCAGAACGTACTCCGCTTCCGTCGCTCCCTCTACGTCACCCGCGACGTCAAGGCCGGCGAGCGCGTCTCCCCCGACAACGTCCGCTCAGTCCGCCCCGCCGGCGGCCTCCAACCCGACGCCTTCGCCACCGTCGAGGGCCGCCCGTTCCGGATCGACGCCGTCGCAGGCACCCCGCTGACCTGGGATCTCCTGTAACTGCCTAGAAGGGCTTGGTTGTGCTCGTCTCTGTTGTGGTGCCGTGTTATCGGTCGGGGGCGACTTTGCCGCGGCTGGTCGAGGATCTGACGCAGGTGTTGCCGGGGGCGACCACCGGGTTCGAGATCGTGCTGGTGGTGGACGGGAGTCCGGATGACACCTGGCAGGTGGCCAGTGAGTTGGCCAACAAGTACGGCGAAGTGCGGGCTATGCGGCTGGCTCGGAATTATGGGCAGCACAATGCGTTGATCGCGGGAGTTCGGAACGCCCGGTACGAAGTCGTCGTGACGATGGACGATGATCTGCAGCATCCTGCTGATCAGGTGCCGGTGTTGTTGCGGGCGCTGACGGATGACGTCGACCTGGTGTACGGCGTACCGGCCGAGGAAGAGCACGGGTTTGCGCGGAGCTTCTCGTCGCGGCTGGTGAAAGGGGCGCTGGCGTCCGCGATGGCGGTGCGGGACGCGCGGTCGATCAGTGCGTTCCGGGCGTTCCGGACTTTTCTGAGGGATGGGTTCGACGGGCTGGACGGGCCGCACGCGTCGGTGGATGTCGCCTTGTCGTGGTCGACGACGCGGATCGCGCAGACGACGGTACGGATGGAGGCTCGCGCGGACGGGCAGTCCAACTACACGACCTGGATGCTGATGAAGCATGCGCTGACGCTGATCACCGGGTACTCCGTGGAGCCGCTGCGGCTGGTCGGGTACCTCGGGTTCATCTGCGCGGTGTTCGGCGTCGGGCTGTTCGGCGTGATCATCGTCAAGTACGTGACCGGCGCGACGACGGTCGCCGGGTTCACCACGATCGCGTCGATGGTCGCGCTGTTCTCCGGCGCGCAGATGCTCGCGCTCGGCGTACTGGGTGAGTACGTCGGCCGCCTGCACTCGGGGTCGATGGGCCGGCCGACGTACGTGATCCGCGAGCGCACCGACGTGGACGCCCATCCGGACATCAAGCGTGAGGCTGACTGACCATGGAGTACCTGCTGTTCCCCGGCCGCCATCACGTCCTGACGCGCTACCAGGCGGAGTTCCTGCGCCGGTACGACGCGACGATCGTCTGGGCGGTGACCTCGGCCAACCACCACACCACCAAGCGCAACCCGGTCCCGTTCGACCGGCGCGAGGCCGCGATCGAGCGGCTCAGCGTGGCCGTCGGGATCCGGTCGCTGGTGATCGGCGTAGTCGACACCCCACCGACGGACGACTTCGCCGACGTGACGATCAAGGCAGTCGAAGCCGGTACCGACGACGAGGTCCAGCTGGATCCGTCGAACACGGTGGTCGCGTGCTCGACGGTGGAGGTCGCGAAACTGTACGAGCAGCTCGGGTACCAGGTGATCGGGGTGGAGCCGGAGGACGAGCCGCGGCCCTGGGACGTCCTGCTGATGGTTGCTGCCGGCAATGATGAGTGGCGGAAGCTGGCGCATCCGGCGACTGTCGATGTCTTCGATCGCTACCGCCTCGATGCGCAGATCCAGCGCTGCGTCAACGACCCTGTCATCGGGGATGACGGCGGGCTGACCACTACGCGCGACTACAAGACCTACGCGGACGCCTTCGAGACGGCGGCCGACCGGAAATGGCAGCAGATCAAGGACTTCGTCCGGCCTGGGCGCATCCTCGACATCGGCTGTGCGACCGGCGCGACGCTGCAGCTCATCGATGCGGATCCACGGTTCCACGAGTCGGATCTGATCGGGGTCGAGGTCGCGCGGCATCTGTACGCCGAGTGCGTGCACAAGAAGGAGCAAGGGTTGTTCCACAACCCGAACGTCTACTTCTACCAGCGCAACATGCTCGGCTCGGCGGTGTTCCCGGCGCGCTCGATCGACACCACGCTGACCTTGGCGCTGACGCACGAGATCTGGTCGTACGCCGATGGGTCGCGGCCGGCGACCGTCCAGCGCTTCGCCGATGCGCTCTACGCGCACACCGCGCCGGGTGGGGTGTGGGTCAACTCCGATGTGTGCGGACCTGGTGAGCCGGAGCGGAGCGTAGTACTGGCTCTGGACGACAGCGATGGGTCGAACCCAGCTGAGCCTGCTGAGCTGGAGGCGCTGCAGGATCCGGCGGCGTATGTCTCCGGATTGTCGACGCGGGCGCGGTTCTTCCAGTTCGCACGGGACTTCCGGCGGAATGCTTCGGTGCCGTTCGAGTACGTCGAGCGCGACGGGAAGCTGGTACTGCGGCTGGCGGACGCGATGGACTTCCTGACCCGCAAGGACTATGTGGACAACTGGTTGAGCGAGACGCATGAGCAGTTCTGCGGGCTGAACTTCGCCGGCTGGTCCGCGGTCGCCGAGCAGGCGGGGTTCACCGTCGACCCGGCGTCGAAGGCCTGGCGCAACGACTGGGTGATCGACAACCGGATCGCGCCGGTCGCCTCACTCAGCACGGTCACCGGCGAGGCCGTCGACTGGCCGGACACCCACCAACTACTGATCGCCCGGCGTTAGAAGCGGTTCCCCAACTTCTTCTTGAGGCGACGCTTGACCTTGTAGGCGAACTTGCGGGGGTTGCGGATGAGCGCGATCTTGCGGATCAGGGTGGCGGCGGCGAAGGCACGCGAGTTGCGGAAGCGGGTGCGCTCGGCGTTCGCTTTCTGTACCTGAAGCCGCAGCTCGCGGAGCCGGGTCTCACGGGTCTTGAGCGCCTTGTCGCGGAAGCCGAGGGTCCGCTCCAGTCCGAAGACGTGCCCTTGCAGCTCGAACAGCTCATGCTTGGCCCGCTCAGCATCGGCCAGCGCGGTCCGTACGTCGGGAGCCGCCGTCTCCACCCTGCCGAGCGCAGCCGACAACGCCGCGGCCAACTCCTTGCCCCGAGCAACGTCATCCGCCGAGCCGCCGGACATCGCCAGCCAGGTGGAGATCAGATCGTCCCCGACCATCCACGGCGGCCACGGGTGGCGTCTGTGCCCCCCGATCAACCGCTCGTGGAAGCGCGCCCAAGCAGCCGCAAGCAACTCAGCCCGGCCTGCCTCGGCAACCCATCCGGACACCCCGAAACCAAAGGAGTCTCCATCGACGACAACGTCATCCCATCGCAGAATCACCCGGCCGGACTGAGCCAGCGCCCACTCCCCAAGCCGCCCGGCCAGCTCCCGGAAGGCCGGCACATCCTCAGCCGCCGCCAGCCGGAACAGCACGGTCTCAACGCTGCTCCCCGCCGACACGGTGGGCGGAACGGCGGATGATTCGTACCGCACCTCCGACGCGGTCTCGTCGCCTGCTTCGGCGATGGCGGTGATCGACCAGCCGTTCTCAGCTCGATCGGCCGTCAGCCTGTCGGTGTAGATGGCGTGCTTCACAGCAGCGGTGACCGCCAACCAGCCCGCCGAAGTCGACGCGAGCAGACCCGCTCGAGCTGCTGTTTCGGCACCCTCGGCGATCGGAGCAAGGAGCGGTACTTCGGTGGACTCCAGGGACTCGATGGCCAGGCGGGTCGGGAGGGTGCCTGGGCGGGCGGCTGCGGCGACGTCTACTGCCACCAGGGTGCCGTTGAAGGACGCGTAGACGGACTGCACCGGCAGGCCGGCTCGGGCTAGTTCGGAGGCTAGTTGGACTGCGGAGACCGGGCGGGCCGGGTCGTCGTGGAGGGGCCGCCAGTCGTCGTCGCCGTGGCGGTTGGCGGGGAGGCGGCTGTCGAGGAGGTTGGTGAGGGAGAACTCGTTCTCCAAGCCCAGGACCAAGACAGTGGACGAGGTGCAGTGGGCGGCCAAGGCGTCCAGGCGTTCGGACCAGCTGAGGTCCGGGCTGTCGTAGCCGAGGACTCGGTCCAGGCCGTCTACGGCGACTACCGCTTCGTACGTAGTACCGGTGAGGCCGTCAAGGGCGCCTGCGATGACCTGTAGGTCTGGGAACTGTTCGGACAGGGAGGAAGCGTCCGAGACGGAGCGGACGAGCATGGTGGTCGACGAGGCCCGGGACAGGACGACGGAGACGAGGTCGGCCGTGTGGGGGCCGAGGATCAGGGTGCGTGCCCCAGCAGGCAGTACGTCGTTGAGCAGGGTCCGGAGTACCGGGCCCCCGACAGCCTCACGCTTGCCGTTGTAGTCGCTCCACGGCTGCATCTCACCGCGAACCACCTCGACGGCCAGCTGGTTGTCAGACACGCTCTCTCCAATCGAACAACATCCGCAGTTCGGCGGGCGGCATCATCCACGGCACGCCCAGTTCCAGCTCGGTGGTCGCCCGCGCGGCCGCCAGGTCGATCTCCTTGCCCAGCATCTCCGGCCAGAGCCGCGCGATCCGCGCCTCGCCGCCGAACAGCGGGTTCTCGCCCGCCATCTGCATCGGGTCGCCGTAGACGGCCGGCTCGCAGCCCGCCGCGATCCCGTAGAACACCGCGGTCGACAACCGGTTCGCCGCCACCCGCTTGTGCTTGCGCAACTCCGCGAGCTGCTTGTAGAGGAACCGCGGATCCGTACCCTCGTAGGAGAACCCCCGCCGCCCGAAGGACACCACCCGGAAGCCGGCATCCTCGTACGACCGACGGATCTCCGGCCGGTCGTACTCCGTGTAGTACAGGCTGAAGGTGACCGGCCCCGGCTCGGTCTCCCGGATCTCGTCGATCAGCCGCTTGTGATCGCCCTCGATCTTGCCGCCCTCCCAGCCGTGGAAGAGGAACCACAAGGTCCCCTCCCGTTCCTCCTCCGGTACGACCCCCAGCGACGGCTCGAGATCCAGCAGGTAAAGGAAAGGCGCGCCGATGCTGTGGTAGTTCCGCCGCCCCAGCGCATGCCCACGGCGCCGGACAGCGTCACTCCAGGTGAAACGCCAGGCGCCGTCGAAGAACTCGTGCACCGGGTTCCAGCCGTCGCCGATGTTCCAGCCGTGCTGCAGGTAGCCGCGCAGGCGAGGTGGGTACGCGTCGTCCAGCCCGGCGTACCGCGCCAGGATGTGCGCTTGCCCGTAGTAGTGATTGTGGTGATGCATCAGCGAACCTCGACGTGAAGAGTGCCTGCGTGCGGCCGCACACCCAGCAAGTGATCATTCTGCTCGATCACCAACGGCAATCGGCTGGCCAGGAACGGCTCACACTGCACAGCCTGCGCCGAACCGTCGGCGGCGACCGCGAAGAGCACCCAGTCCGCCAAGCTGGCCAACGGATCGACGGCATGCGCGACCGGATTCTCCGGGACCAGCGCGGGCAGTTTCACCGAAGCCGTCCACTGCCCGTCCGACAATGCGCTCCGGCAGGCCACGTCCAGGTGGTCATCGGAGTCATCGATGTACCGCCGCCAGCTGAAGCTGTGGGAGACATCCGTCCATGGCCCGCTGATCCGCAGTTCATTGCTCTCAGCAACGACCAGCGCCCGCTCGGCGACCAGCCGGGCCGGGCCTTCATGCAGGTTGACGTAGCCGCCGGTCGACCGGGTCAGCGAGACCAGCCGGCCTTGCTCGAGGTGGTTGACGGCTTGGTCCTCCGCCGTCCACAGCAGCAGCTTCTCGGTACCGTCGCTGCCGACCATCCGGAACGCCCAGGTGGTCCGCTGCGTGAACGGGTCGTCCGGGTTCGTCTCCGCGATGATCGGCGCATAAGGGATCCGGACGCTGAACCGCCGGTCGCTGGACAGTTCGACCGACATCACCTGGTCCTGCCCCGACAGCGGCCGGGTCAGCTGCAGTTGCGGGTTGTCGAGAGCGGCGGGCACGCGACCCCGTAGTACCAGGGCGTCTTCGAACTGCTCGACGGACGTCAACCGGCAAGGGTCGACCATCCGGCGCAGTACGAAGGCTCCATCCGCCCCAGGACCGGGCTGGACCCAGCTGTTCGCGCAGATCCAGTTGCCGGGCGGCCACCCCGGGCTGCCCGCCTTCTGCCCACGCAGCTTGCCTTCCCGCCGCGCCTTCCCCGCCCGCATCCGTACTGCGAAATGCCCCGGCGCCCCGGTCGCGGACAGCTTGGCCAGCAACGGCTTGTCGAGGTGAACCTCAAACCCAACGAGAGCGGTGTCCCCATGCGAGTCGGTCGCCTCGTACCGCCGTACCGCCAGCGGCGTCTCGGCCCCATCGACCACGAGTGCGATCCGCAACGCCGACGACGCGGCATCCGTCGCCAGGTGCCGGATCTCGGCCGTGCCCTTGATCGCCAGCCCGCCATCTCGCCAGGCGACCTCCTGGACCGTGGTCGCGAGCGTCAGCTCCCGCGCCGGCAGCTGGTAGAGCGACCGAGGGATCGCCGTGTTCGCCTCGTGGACACCCGGATAGTTGTGCTCGAACTGCCGCCGCCGACCCGGCTTGGGCAGCGCCCGGGCGCCGCCCCGCAGACCGCCTTCATTGCGGAAGTGCGCCAACCGCCGGAGCAGCTCGACGTCCCCGGCCCGCAGCGCAGCATGCTGCAGCCGGTCGTACCCGTGGGCACGCGCGAGCACGGAACGATCGAGCCGCTCCAAGAACCTGGACGCGAGCAGGACCAACTCCTGCTCCTCCGACTCCGGCACCGCGCCGAAGGCCATCATCAGCGTCAGCATGTCGATCTGGGTGAAGTGCGAGTGCACCCGCCGCCGGATCTCGCCCAGACCGGGGCCACCGGAGTCGATCAGGTCCAGGACGAGCTCGGCAGACGTCACCCGGTCGGCCAGGTTGCCGAACTGGAACTTCTGTTGCGTGATCGATTCCCCGGACTCCCGCTCGCGCCAGTAATAGACGGGAGCGGAGATGGTGTCGACGGTGACCGCGTCCAGGTGGGCCTGCAGAGTGACCGGGTAGTCCTCGTACCGGATCGCGGGGAACTCGTACCCGTGCTCGTCCCAGAAGGACCGCCGGTACACCTTGTTCCAGATCATCCGGTCGAGGATCAGGTCGGGCGTCTCGATCACATGGGTCGCGATCCGGTCCTTGGCGAACGGCAGCCTGTGGATCCACGACGGCCGGACGCCGGCGCTGTTGTTGAATCGTCGCGCGTTGCCGCCGGCCAGGCAGGAGCCGGTCTCGTCTAGCGTCCGGATCAGCCACTCGAACCCGTGCCGGCTGACCAGGTCATCGCTGTCGACGAAGGTCAGGTACTCGCCCTGAGCCTCCCGTACGCCGGTGTTGCGGGCCGGTCCGAGCCCCTGGTTGTGCTGCTCGACGATCCGGAACCGGGGGTCACGGCCGCAGAAGTCCTTCGCGATCGCCGCGCTGTCGTCCGGCGACCCGTCGTCGACCAGGATCGCCTCGAAGTCGGCGAACGTCTGCCGGGCGATCGACTCGAGGCAGTCCCCGATGTACTCCCCGACGTCGTAGAACGGCACAACCACGCTCAGCCGCGGCGTCACAACTGCTTCGGTCTCCTCGGCTCAGTTCAATCGATTCGTCATGCTAGCAGTAACCGGTCGGCTACTAAGTGCACTGTCAGCAGGGTGTGGACAGGCTCGAAACCGTAGCGCGCCCAAGCGCGCTGGACACCGGTGTTATGCCCCTGGGTCGAGATCACCAACCGTCGGGTGGTGCTCGCGTCCTCCACCGCGGCCAGCAGATGCCCGTACCGCCCCCGCCCCTGCTCAGCCGGTACTACGCCAGCAAGCTGGACCTCGGTCCACGATCTCTCCTGGTCGATGGTCGCCAGCGCGAGCACCCGCCGATCGGGCCCACGCAGCACGACCGCCCCCGCGTCGGCCACGCTGCGCCGGGCCCACTCCTGATACCCGGCGAGCGCCTCGGAGCGCTTGAACAGTGGATTGGCGCAGTAGTGGTTCCCGTAGTCACCGAAGATGTCGCCCACCAGGTCGTCCACGAGCGTGTCGTCGACCTCTGTCTCCAGGCTCGCGTTGAACCCGGCCAGTGGCGCCGGACGACGGCCCTTGCCGACCGGGAGCGACCAGTAGACGAGGCTGTCGGCCAGGAGCGCCGTACGCGACCCAGTGGCGAGCGCCGCGAACCAGGTCACCTCACGAGCCGGGTAGCGGAGTATGACGACATCAGCCGAGGACTTGTCGACAGCAGCCAGCACCTCGTCCAGCGGCGTACCGGCGGAGGCTGAGACCGAGATGCGGTCGACGGTGACGCCGAACCGCTTGGCCTCGTAGTCACCGGGCCGACTGGTCAGCTCGCCGGACTCCAGGGCGTCGTACCAACTCATGCGGCAACCAGGTTGTAGGAGATGACGCCGTCGATCACACGGGCCTGCTCGTCTGACGTGAGCTGGCTGTAGAGCGGCAGGCGGACGAGTCTGTCGCTCAGCCGCTCGGTGACTTCACAACCGCCGGGTCCGACCCGGCCGTAGCGTTCACCGGCCGGCGACGAGTGCAGTGGGAGGTAGTGGAAGGGTGCACTGATGTTGAGCTCCCGCAGGTGCGCGATGAGGCCTTGCTGGTCCTCGTGGGACGGCATGAGCAGGTAGTACATATGCGCTGGGTGCACGCACTCGGCCGGCACGGTCGGTACGCCGACACCGCGCGACGCGGCCCAGACGGCGAGCTCCTCGTCGTACCGCTGCCAGATCGCGTGCCGCGGCGCCTGGATCCGGTCGAACTGCTCCAGCTGCGCCGTCAGGAAGGCGGCGAGCGGGTCGGCCGGGAGGTAGCTGGAGCCGACGTCGACCCAGCGGTACTTGTCCACCTGTCCACGGAAGAACTGGCTCCGGTTGGTGCCCTTCTCCCGGATCACCTCGGCCCGCGCGAGCAGGTCGGCGTCGTTGAGCACCAGCGCACCGCCCTCGCCACAGTGCACGTTCTTGGTCCCGTGGAACGACTGCGTCGCCATCACCCCGAAGGAGCCGAGCGGCCGGCCCCGGTACGTCCCACCGAGCCCGTGCGCGTTGTCCTCGATCACCGCCAGCCCGTACTTCGCCGCGACCGCCAGTACCTCGTCCATGGCCGCCGCGACCCCGGCGTAGTGCACGACCACGATCGCCTTGGTGCGGTCGGTGACTGCGGCCTCGAGTTGGGTCTCGTCGAGGTTGAGCGTGTCCGGCCGGACGTCCACGAACACGGGCACCGCGCCGCGCAGTACGTAGGCGTTGGCCGTCGAGACGAAGGTGAACGACGGCATGATCACCTCGTCGCCCGGCTGGAGGTCGAGCAGCAGGGCGGTCATCTCCAGCGCATGCGTGCACGAAGTGGTCAGCAACGATGCCAGGCCGCCGGTGAGCTTGGTGATCAGCTCGGTCGCCCGGGCGGTGAAAGGACCGTCTCCGGTGACCGCGGCCGAGGTGAACGACCGGCTCACGTACGCGAGCTCGTCACCCGCCAGGTACGCCTTGACGAACGGGATCGGCGACAGCTCCGGCATAGAGCAGAAGCTTAGTCGGTCTCTTGGGCTTCGATCGCTTCCGCATAGCTGTGGTGACCGGGGTCCTCGAGGCTGTCGTAGCCGACCAGGAACTGCGGCCGGCGCTGGCTCGATTGAAACAAGCGAGCGACGTACTCACCGAGCAACCCGAGGCACAGCAACTGGATCGCGCCGATCACTCCCACCGCGAGCACTGTCGACGTCCAGCCCGGGATGCTGTTGCCGGACAGCTTGATGATGAGCGCACCGATCACCATCGCGAACGACAGCAACCCACCGAGCAGCCCCAGCCA
The DNA here is from genome assembly GCF_044453825.1 of Kribbella sp. NPDC051620. Taxonomy (NCBI): domain Bacteria; kingdom Bacillati; phylum Actinomycetota; class Actinomycetes; order Propionibacteriales; family Kribbellaceae; genus Kribbella; species Kribbella sp. NPDC051620. Next base: position 941,522 of record NZ_JBITDB010000004.1, on the reverse strand, counting down.
GGTGGCCAGCCGCAGCGGCGCGGCCGAGAACGCGGTCACACTGTCGAACGCCAGCCGGAACATCTTCGTCCAGTTGTACTTCGTGACGCCCGCCGCCCGTACTGCGCGGACGTACGGGACCTCTGCACTCGGGAAGCCCAGCCACGGGATCACCAGCCGGAACACCCGGCCGTCCTCGGGCAACCCGTTCACTGCGTCCACCACTCGCCGCGAGACGAGCCGGAAGTCACCGGCGTCGAACGGGATCTCCTTGCCGACCAGACGGCACATGAGGCGGTAGTACATCCGGGCAGTCGTCCGCTTCGGCCAGGAGTCGCTCGAGCGGTCGGAGCGCACGCCATACACGACATCCACGTCCTTGTCCCGCGCAGTGGCGAGCAACTCGGCGATGACCTCGGGCGGGTCCTGCAGGTCGGCATCGATGGTGACGAGGTACTCCCCGCGCGCCCTGCGGAAGCCTGCCGACAGCGCTGCCTGGTGACCGGAGTTGCGCAGCAGCCGGACCAGCCGGAGCTGCGGCCAGCTAGCCGTGGCACCGGTGACCAGGGCGGCCGTCTTGTCCCGGCTGCCGTCGTCGACGACCAGCACCTCGTATGAGATCCCCAGACCGTCGAGCAGCGGGTGCATCCGCTCGAAGAAGATCGGCAGCACTTCTTCCTCGTCGTACATCGGTACGACGACGGACAGAACGGGCTGACTGGTTGGCATGCTGACCTCCTGCAGGGAGGCTACTAGGCTGCGGTGGTGTCAATCGTGACGGGCGATGCCCCCGGCAGCCTCGCCGATCGTCGGCGCGAGGCAGCCCAGCGACGCGAGACCGCCCGTCAGCTGGAACGAGCCCGTGAGATCGAGGAAGCCCGGCTCCGGGAAGCGGCCCGGCTGCGGGCAACCTCGCGGATGCGGCGGGCGTCGTCGCGGAAGCTGCGGGCGGTCATCCGGCCTCCTCAGCCGGCGGCACGGCAGGCGCCGGAGACGCTGACAGCGCGCCTGGTGAAGGCCGGCGCCGGGGTCTCGCTGGCCGCGCTGGCGATCTGGCTGATGGCCGGGCATGCGTCCGGGGACAGCATCGTGGCGCTGCTGCGGTTCTGGGTCTTCGGGCTCACGCTGCCGGGCTTCATCCTGTGGCGGCTGGCCAGCCCGTTCCGGCACAACCTGATCGAGGACGTCGCGGCTGGGTCGCTGGTCGGCGTGGCCATCCTCCTGCTCGTCTACATGGGCATTGCGCCGCTAGGACTCCAGCAGTGGGCCTGGTTGTGGGCTGCGCCCGTACTGATGGCAGGGGTGTCGGTGCCGAGGTGGCGGCGACGCGTGCTGAGCAAGGTCGAGCGTCCGATCCATCCGGTGACCGCCTGGCTCATCGTCGCCGCCTGCGCGCTACCGCTGTACGGCACTGGGCGGTACCGGAACCTCCTGCCGGCGCCGTACACGGATGCCCGCTCCAACTCGCCTGACATGGCGTTCCACCAGGCACTGTCGGCCAGTGCGAAGTACGACTTCCCACTGCAGGCGCCGTACGTCAACGGCGAGCAGATGGACTACCACTACTTCTGGCACCAGTTCACTGCCGCCACCTCCTGGGCTACCGGCATCGATCTCACCGACCTCGTCTACACGATCGGCTGGGTCCCGCTGCTGATCGCCGGGACCGCGCTGATCTTCGCTCTCACCGACCGGCTCGCTCCGAGTTCGCGCTGGGCCGGTCCGCTGGCCATCGCGGTCGCCTCCAGCGGCGGCACGGTCAGCGCATATCCACAGGGCTCACTGCTGTCCGAAGGCCTGATGAACTACGTCTGGGGCAGCCCGACGCAGAACCTCGGCGGCGCGCTGATCACCCTGCTGGCACTCATCGGCGTCGATCTGCTGCGCGGCCGGAGTTCGCCCGGTACCTGGGTGATGTTCGTCGTGATCGCGGCTGCCGGGTCGGGCTCCAAGGCGACCGTGCTGCCGCTGATCATCTGCGGGCTCGCCCTGGTCGTCTTCGTCCGGCTTTGCTACGGCCGGCTGGCTCGGTCCGCGGTGCTCATCGCGGTGGTCCTCGGCGGCATCTTCGCGGCCTCGATCGTGGTGGTCTTCGGCATGCACTCGTCGGGGCTCGCGGTGAAGCCCTGGGTGACGTTCGCGAAGATCGGCATCTACCCGCTCATCGCCGATCCGCTGCCGTCGGGCCAGTTCGACCACAGTGCGATGTGGATCAGCGGGATCACCGCCTGCCTCGGCCTGGTCCTCGGCACCGCCGGCCTGATCATCCTCACCGGTACGGCGGCGCGCTGGTTCCGCGATCCGGGCATGATCTTCCTGGTCGGCATCTCGATCGCCGGTTTCTGCGCGATGATCCTGACCGACCAGCCGGGCACCAGCCAGCTGTACTTCCACCGCACGGCGGTACCGGTCATCGCTGCTCTGGCCGCAGCCGGCGTCTGGATGCTGGTGTTCTGGTTCGCCGACAAGTGGTCCGATCTCGTCGTCCTCGCGTCCGTCCTCGGCGGCATCGGGGCGACCGCCGCGGCGCGGGCGATCGTGAAGGCGGATGCCAAGCCGTTCCGGCAGGCCGACGGATCACTGCACGGGCTGATCAGCCCGTGGCTGTGGACGATCGGCTTGCTGCTCCTGGTCGCGGGAGTCGTGACGGTGGTGTGGAAACGCGGCGGGCATCGGCGCGGGCGGCCGACCCGGGTCGCGCTCGCCTCCTTCGTGCTCGCCGGGATGGGCGCCGGCCTGTTCCTCCCGATGCAGGCGATGGCGGAGTACAAGCCGGTCGTACTGGCGCCGCAGACCGACAAGCAATTGCTCGGGCCTTCGAGGAGCCAAGCGGCCGCCGCTGTCTGGTTGCGCGACCACGCGGCGCCTGGTGAGCTGATCGCGACCAACGCGCACTGCGCGAGCAAGAACACGCTGGGCTGCGACGCCCGGCACTTCTGGATCTCGGCGCTGTCCGAGCGGCACGTGCTGATCGAGGGCTGGGGCTACACGAACACGCTCAACGACCTCGTCGCCGGGACCGGGATGGGCCCGAACTCGCTGCCCTTCTGGGACCAGCCGAAGCTGCAGGAGAACGACATCGTCTTCGTCGCCCCGACCCGGGACAACCTGCGGGTGCTGCGGGAGAAGTACGGCGTTCGCTGGCTGTACGCCGACCCGACTCAGACGATCGTCTCAAGCACTCTGAACAGCCTTGCCACCTTGCGCTTCAAGGCCCCGGACGCACTCGTCTACGAACTCCCCTGAGTGATGGCGCGCCTACGCAAAGGAGCCGTTCCGGCATTAGGGTGACCGCATGCACTCCAGGGCTCGGCGGCGCGGGCCGAAGGACACCGGCTCCGGCACGCTCGCCGGACGGATGGCGGTCCTGCCGGTCCTGTTGCTGGCCCTGGTCCTGCTGATCTCGCGAGCCACGGTTCTCGACGTCGCGAAGTACGGGCTGTTCCTGGTGGTCGGCGTGACCTTGCCCGGGCTGGTGATCTGGCGGTTGATCGGCGCCTATCGCGGCAGCCTGGTCGAGGACTTCGCTGGTGGATTCGCGATCGGTACGGCCGTGCAGTTGATCGTGTACCTGGCCAGTGCATCGGTCGGGCTGCAGCGCTGGTCGTGGGGCTGGGCGCCGATCGTTCTCGTCCTCGGCGTGCTGGATCGCGACGTGCGCAACCGGGTCTGGCGCCGGGTCGCTCTGCCTCTGGCGCCTTGGACAGCTTGGTTGCTGTCGCTGTCGACCTCGCTCGTCCTGTTCGCGATCTACCGCAGCGGGCCGGGGCGCTACGCACCGGCATACACGGATCCGCTGGTCAGTGATCCCGGGATGGCGTTCCACCAGGCGCTCGCCGCCAGCGCGAAGGCCGACGTACCGGTGGTGCCGTTGTGGATCGGTGGCGAGCCGATGAAGTTCCACACCTTCTTCCACCAGGTCACCGCGGCGACGTCGTGGGCGACGGGGGTGGAGCTCACTCAGCTGATCTATGCGCTGAGTTGGCTGCCCTTTGCGTTGGCGGGGTGTGCGCTGGTGTTCGTGGTGATGCAGCGGTTTGTGCAAGCGGGAGAAAGCGCCGCCGCGGTATGGGCTGGGCCGCTGGCCGTTCTGGTGGCGGGTCTCGGCGGCGCGCTGGAGCCGCTGCACGACCTGTCTGTGGGTGGAGTCTCGATGGTGGCGGGGGCGTATCTGAGTCCGACGCAGAGCCTGGGGCTGATGTTCGCGCTCGTGCTTGCCGTCATCGCGATCGACCTGCTGCGCAAAGAGCCACCGGCGAGTCGGTGGATCTTGTTGCTGCTGGTGGCGCTGGCCGCGGCCGGGGCCAAGGCGAGTGTGCTGCCGATGGCAGTGTGTGGGTTTCTGCTGGTCTTTCTGTTCCGGCGGTCTACGCGGAACGCTTTCTTCGGGGTGCTGATCGCGCTCGGGATGTTCGTCGGGTCGGCGATCGTCGTCTTCGGTGGCGAGTCGTCGGGGCTGCAGGTGAAGTTCGGGGTTCTGTTCTCGGCGTTGCCGCCCTATGCGGCGATCAAGGCGACCGCGGGCGACCGGGCCGAGTTCATCAGCGCGGTGGTGATCCTGGTGGCGTGGGGGCTGGCCGTCGTCGGGGTGCTGTTCCTGCGGCGGTTCTGGCGGGATCCGGGTGGGATCTACGTCGCCGGCTTTGCGATCGGCGGGTTCGTGGCGGCGCTGGTGACGAATCAGCCGTTGTCGTTCTACCGGATGGCGTTTCCGTTCCTCGCGGTGTTGTCCTGCGTCGGGCTGGCGAGGCTGGTCGAGCGGTTGGACGATCGGCGGAGCGTGGTACTGGTTGCTGGTGCTGCTGGGCTCGGGCTGGCGGCTTGTGGGTTTGGTCGGTGGGGTGCGGCCGATCTGCGCGGGGTCAAGGAGCCTTTGATCTGGACGGTGGCGGCGGTGCTGGCTGCTGCGCTGGTGGTCGCGATCGGGTGGAAGGCCGGCCGGCGGGGTGGCGGGATGCCGACGGCGTTCTTCGCTGCTCTGGTGGCTGCGTGCATGGTCGGGGCCTTGGCGCTGCCGGCGGTGGGGCTGGTGTCCGCTTCGGCAAGCGACGTTGCCTATGGGCGGCCGGGGAGGAATGGGCCGACCGAGGCTGAGGCAGATGCTGCTCGCTGGTTGAAGGAGAACTCGGCCGCCGAGGACCTGATCGCCACCAACGCGCACTGCATCGCTCTGCGCGGCGAGACGTGCGACAGCCGGCACTTCTGGATCGCTGCGCTGTCCGAGCGTCAGGTGCTGATCGAGGGCTGGGTACGGACCAACAGGTCGAGCCGGATCTCGGCCACCTCCGGCGTGGACCCCAGCAAGGTGCCCTACTGGAACAAGGAGCAGTTGGCTGCCAACGACGCGACCTTCACGTCGCCGTCGCCGGCCATCATCGAGCGGCTGCGGAAGCTGGGTGTGCGCTGGCTGTACGCCGACCACCGGGCCGGGCAGATCTCGCCGCAGCTGAAGCAGTACGTGCGACTGCGGCACGCGACGCTGGACGCGACGATCTACGAGATCAGGTAGTCGGGCTACGAGATCAGGTAGTCGCGCTGATCAGCTCCACGAGCGCATCCGCAACGCGTGCTCTGCCCTGTCCGTCCACGAGCTTCCAGCCGGCCTGGGCGAGCTGTGCCCGCTCCTGTGGGTCGGTGAGCAGCTTGCGTAGTACCGCGGCAGCTTTTGCCGGATCCGCCTTGAGCTCGGCCAGTGTGCCGACCCCTGCGGCCGCACCCGTGGCTACTGCTCGCTCGTAGCCCATCTCCTGGTTGTCCACGACGCAGACGAGACCGGCGGTGGCTCCGAGGCACAGGAGCTCCCAGGTCGACGTACCGGAGGCGCTGACGACCAGGTCCGACTCCACGACCGCCTTGGCCAGCTCTGACGTCGGCCCGATCACCTGCACGTGCTGTCCCGGCTGAAGCTGCACAGCGCCGATCGCCCCGGCCAGGTCATCCCCCGGCGCAACCACTGTCGCCTCGAACGGCACACCAGTCGCCGCCAGCGCCCGTACGACGTACGGCCCGGCCCCGTAGGCGTCGGTGCCCCCGAAGAACGCGAACACCCGAGGCACGCCCGCTGCCCGTAGTACCGGCGGCTCCGCAGGCCTCAGCCCAAGCACCTCATCCCGCAGCAACACATACTCAAGCCCCGCCAACCTCACTGCCCCCGCAGGCAGCACCGGCCGATCGGACTCCGCCCCGAGGTTCTGATCAACCAGCACATCAGCATCGGCCCCCCGCAACTCCCCATCCACGATCGCCAGCGTCGGCACCGTCCCCCGCACTGCGCTGAACACCTCCCGCGGCAGGTCGTAGGAGTCGAACACCACCCCATCCAGCCCCAGCCGCCCCGCCAACGCCACATGCTCCTCGGCCGTCCACACGGCACCCTCTACCGCGATCCCCCGCGCCCGAATCTGCCCATCCACCCAAGGCACACTCCGACTGTCGCAAACAAACACCACCTCAACCCCCCGCCCCCGCAACTCCTCAGCCAGCGCCAGGCACCGCATCACATGCCCAACCCCCCGCCGAACCCCCACATCACACCTGACCCCAACCCGCATCACCCGATCCACGCCCAGACGGTATCCGGTCCGAGGTAGGATGTAATACGTAGGTGACGTACTACGTAGGAGGAATCATGCGAATGAACAGCAAGGGGCAGGTCACCATCCCCGCCAGGCTGCGCGCCAAGCATCACCTCCACGAAGGCGACGAGCTCGAGGTGATCGAGGACGGCACCGCGCTGCGGATCGTCCGGGCCCAGGGCAGCGAGACGCACGGCCAGCGGCTCGTCCGCGAGATGCGCGGCAGAGCGACGACCGGCCACAGCACCGAGGAGCTGATGGAGTTGCTGCGTGGCGAATGATCGCCGGCTGCAATCCGTCCGACAGGTGTCGACCATGGTCGACACCTGTGTGCTGCTGGACATCCTCACCGATGATGCGAAGTGGGCCGACTGGTCCGCCACCGCGGTGGCGGATGCCAGGGATGTCGGCGACCTGGTGATCAACCCGATCATCTACGCGGAGGTCTGCGCCGGCTTCGACCGGATCGAGGATGTCGACGCAGCGTTGCCCGCAGCCGACTTCCTGCGCGAGGCCCTTCCTTATCCAGCAGGGTTCCTCGCATCCCGGGCCTTTGTCACCTACCGAGGCCGAGGCAGTCTGAAGAGCTCGCCACTGCCCGACTTCTACATCGGCGCACACGCGGCCGTGAACCGGTACCGGCTGATCACCCGCGACACAGCGCGCTTCCGGACCTACTTCCCGAGCATCGAACTGGTGGCGCCCGAGTAGGGCGGGCCAGCTAAGGTACGGACTTGCGTGGTGTGATCGCGTGGTTCGGAATTGTGGCTAGAAGGGGCTTACGTGTCCATCCTCACCGGGTCTGACATTCTCGTCACCGGAGGCACCGGGTCCTTCGGCCGGGCGTTCATCAAGCATGCGCTGGAGGACCTCGATCCGCGGCGGATCATCGTGTTCAGCCGGGACGAGTTGAAGCAGTGGGAAGTACGGGCTGCGTTCGGGGACGATCCGCGGTTGCGGTTCTTCCTGGGGGACGTGCGGGACCGGGCCCGGCTGATGCGGGCGATGCACCGGGTGGACTACGTGGTGCACGCGGCGGCGCTGAAGCAGGTGGACAGCGGTGAGTACAACCCGTGGGAGTTCGTCCAGACCAACGTGATCGGCTCGCAGAACGTGATCGAGGCAGCGATCGACTCCGGCGTCAAGCGCGTCGTCGCGCTGTCCACCGACAAGGCGTCCAGCCCGATCAACCTGTACGGCGCGACCAAGCTGACCGCCGACAAGCTGTTCATCAACGGCAACCACTACGCGGCCGCGTACGAGACGCGCTTCAGCGTGGTCAGGTACGGGAACGTGATGGGCAGCCGGGGCTCGATCATCCCCAAGTTCCGCGCGCTGCACGAGGCCGGCCAGTCGCTGCCGATCACCGACCTGCGCTGCACCCGGTTCCTGATCACGCTGCCCGAGGCGGTCCAGTTCGTGGTCGACTCGTTCGAGCTGATGACCGGCGGCGAGCTGTACGTGCCGCGGATCCCGTCGATGAAGGTGACCGACCTGGCCGAGGCGATCGCCCCCGGCGCGACCATGCACGACATCGGCCTGCGCCCGGGCGAGAAGCTGCACGAGGAGATGATCAGCCCGGAGGAAGGCCGCCGCGCCCTCACCCTCGGCAACCGCTTCGTCCTCCAGCCGGACCTCGCCAGCTGGGGTTATGCCGCACCGGCTGAAGGCACCCCGGTCGTCGAAGGCTTCCACTACGCCTCGGACACCAACGACCAGTGGTACTCGATCGACGAGATCCGCAAGATCCTCCTCGAGGACTGAGCTCGATGCTTCCCTACGGTCGTCAGTCGATCTCCGAAGAAGACATCGAAGCAGTCACTGCGGTGCTCCGAGGTGACTGGCTCACCACCGGCCCCGCAGTGACCGCCTTCGAGACCGCCATCTCCGAACTGACCGGCGGCCACCGCGCGGTCAGCTGTACTTCGGGCACGGCCGCCCTCCACATGGCGTACGCCGGGCTGGGCGTCGGCCCCGGCGACGAGGTCGTCACGACCCCGATGACCTTCGTCGCGACCGCATCGACCGCCGCGATCCTCGGCGCCAAGATCCTCTTCGCCGACGTCGAGGAGGACACCGCCCTGCTCGACCCGGCCGCCGTCGACGCGCTCACCACGAACCGCACCAAGGTGATCGCCGCTGTCGACTACGCCGGCCACCCGGCGGACTACGACGCTCTCCAGCCGATCGCGGACCGGGTCGGCGCGAAGACCCTCGACGACGCGGCCCACTCGGTCGGCGGGTTCGCGCAGGGCCGACCGGTCGGCGACTTGGCCGACGTGACCACGCTGTCCTTCTTCCCGACCAAGAACCTCACCACCGGCGAGGGCGGCGCCGTCGTCGCCAAGGACCCGGCCGTTGCCCAGCGCGTCCACGAGTTCCACTTCATCGGGCTCGTCCGCGATCCTTCACGATTTGCCATCACCGACGAAGGCCCCTGGCACCAGGAGGTGCACGAGTTCGGCGTGAACTACCGCCTGACCGACCTGGCCTGCGCCCTCGGCCTGTCCCAGTTGCGCCGGCTCGCGGCCTTCAAGCAACGCCGGGCCGAGATCACCGCGAAGTACAACGCAGCTCTGAGCGCAGTAGACGGCCTCCGTACGCCGGTGCAGCGCCCCGGCGTCGATCCCGCCTGGCACCTCTACCCCGTGCGGGTGCTCGGCGATCGCCGCCGCGAGGTGTTCGAGGGCATGCGCGCTGCCGGGATCGGCGTCCAGGTGAACTACATTCCTGTCTACTGGCACCCGGTCTTCGCCGAACTGGGCTACCAGCGCGGCCTGTGCCCCAACGCGGAGCAGTTCTACCGCGAGGAGCTCTCGCTGCCGATGTTCCCCGACCTGACCGACGCCGACGTCGACCGGGTCATCGAGACACTCACGAAACTGGTGGCCTAGCTTGTTGATGGTTGGGGCAGAGATGCTCAACTGGTCTGATCTGCGGCCAGCCGACGGCCGTCCGGCGACTGGCGGCCCCGCGACGGCCGCACTGCTGGACGCCGTACTGCGGCCCACCGACAAGGTGTTCGTCGCCGGCCCGCATTCGTTGGAGCTGCTCGACCTGATCGCCACCAAGGTCGCCACCGTCGACGTGCTGGTCCGGTCCGCGCCCGACGCCGAACAGATCGCCCGCGTCGTCAGCGGCCGCGTCTTCTGCGGCGCCCTCGACCGCTTCACCGGCACCGACCTGTACGACGTAGTCGTAGCCCTCGACGGATTGCCCCGACTCGTCGGCCCCGACACCCCGTCGATGACCTGGACCGAAGGCCTCGCCCTGCTGAAGGCCCGGATGGCCCCGCGCGGCCGCCTCCTGCTGGCCGCCGAGAACGCGTTCGGGATCGAGCGCTTGATCCAGCCCGACGTCACCGCGACCGTGCCCCGCAACGCGGACTGGCCCGGCGTCGTCGGCGGCACGGTCGAAGCACCGGTCGGCCTGGCCGCGATCCGGACCGCGCTCGGCGCCCTCGCCTCGGCGACGACCGTCTACAGCGTCTACCCCGATCTGGTCGCGGCCGATCTCGCGATGCTCACCCCGGCCGGCCCGCTCACCGCCGCCGCCATCGGCCGGTCCGTCGCCGCGCGGCACAGCGGCGCGACGCTGATGGATCCCTATCGCCTGATCCAGGATGCGATCGCCGCCGGACTCGGTCGCGAGCTTGCGCCGGTCTGGTACTTCGTCATCGGCGACAAGGCGCCAGAAACCCTTCCTGCACAGTCGATTCCGGCCGGCGAAGGCGTGCTGCTGGAAGAACAGTTGCTGGCAGCACTGAAGGTCGACGACCAGGCAGCTTTCAGACGTGCCGTGCCTGCCTATGTCACTTGGCTGCGCTCGCTGGATCCGGAGTCGGCGGCGATCGCTTCCCCCGACAACGTGATCGTGGACGGTACGAAGTACCGGCTGTTCGGCAGTGGCGTTGTGGTGTCGGGTGGCGCCGTGGAGCATCTGGCGCGGTTCGTCCGGCGGGCGCAGGAAGCGGGCTCCCGGCAACCATGGTCGGGCGACACTCAGGCATTGACTGCACGACTCGCCTCGATGGCCGGACTGTCGATCGAAGGCGAGCTGACGGTTGCCCTCGACAACCTTCGGCCGCAGGGGCAGGCCGAGCAGCTCGCCACCATCGCGCGGCTGTCGCAGGAGCTGGCCGACGCGAACGAGCAGGCAACCTGGTTCGAGAGTCAGCTGGACGGGATCCGGCGCTCCCGGCCGTACCGGATCGGTCACGCGGTGCTCAACCCGGCCCGGGTGGTCGTGAAGCGGCTGCGGCGGCTCTGATGCACCACGCCAACCACTTCTACGGCCACGCGCACGTGATGGCGCAGTACGCCGGGCTGCACGGTTCGCCGCGGATCTGGGGTTATCTCCAGCACGGCTGGAACATCCTCGACGGGTTCGCGTACAACACGGCCTTCGTCGCCGGGATGCCCAAGTTCGTCTGGTCGGACAGCGTCCGGCGCCGGGGTTTTTCGATGGGGCTGCGCAACCAGTCGGTGATCGGCGCGCCCTGGCTCTACCTGCTGCGTAACCATCCTGAGCTGGCGACTCCCGCCACTGATGCCCAGGGCACCATTTTCTACCCGTTCCACGGCTGGGAAGGTCAGCATGTGCTCGGCGACCACGGCCGGATCGTTGCCTCGATCAACGAGCACGAGCAGGGCCCGGTGACGGTTTGCCTGTACTGGAACGAGTACCAGAACGAGGCGATCCGGCAGGTCTACGAGCAGGCCGGCTTCCGGGTCATCACGCACGGGTACCGCGGCCTGCACTGGCGTAAGACCGACAAGGACTTCCTGCTCAAACAGCTCAAGGAGCTCCGCAAGCACCGCCGGGTCGCGTCCAACCGGCTCAGCTCGGCGGTTCTGTACGGCGCGTCGCTCGGATTGCAGCCAGGGGTCTACGGAGACCCTATGCTGCTGGAGAACGAGCACCCGTCGTTCGGCGGACAGGCCCGGATCAAGCGGCTGTGGCCAGAGATGGACCAGCCGTACGTTCCGTTGCCGCAGGCCCGCGAGTTCACCGACACCGAGCTCGGCGTCGAGAACCTCGCCCACCCGGCGGAGATCCGCGAGATGTTCCAATGGACTGTAAAGAAAGCGTTTCAATGAACATCGGCATCATCACCCAGGCTCGCGCGACCAGCACCCGGCTGCCCGCCAAGGTGTTGCTCACCGCGGCCGGGCGGACCTATCTCGAGTACCACCTGGAGCGGCTGACCCGGACCGGACTGCCGGTGATCGTGGCGACCACCACCAACGTGGACGACGACCCGATCGTGATCCTCACCGAGAAGCTGGGCCTGCCGGTCTTCCGGGGCAGCGAGGAGGACGTGCTGTCGCGGTTCGCGGGCGCGGCTTCGCAGTACGGGCTGGATGCGGTCGTACGGGTCACGTCCGACTGCCCGTTGATCGATCCCGAGGTCGTTGCCGCGGGCGTCGACCGCTGGCGCGCCGAGGACGACGAGGGTCTGTACCTGTCGAACTGTCTCGAGCGGACGTACCCCCGCGGCATGGATTACGAGGTGTTCTCGACCGCCCGGCTGCTGGAGGCCGATGCGAAGGCGACCCTCCAGGCCGATCGCGAGCACGTGACGTCATATCTGCACCAGAATCGGGCCGGGGATGTCCGCCTACTGAACCTGCCATGGGCGGGCGGCGGGGCCCAGTACCGGCTGACTCTGGACACCGAGGACGACCGGCAGCTGCTCACGGCGCTGTACGAGGAGTACGACGCGGGCGACCTGAACTGCGCGGATCTGGTCGCGATTCTGGACCAACATCCCGAGCTGGCCGCGCTCAACGCGCACATCGAGCAGAAGAAGCTCGGCGAGTAACGCCCCGCGAGGCGGTGGCTACGGCATGATTTGCGGTGATGACCACCGATGACTCAGCACGCGCGCACTCGTTCGGCGCCGTCGCGGCCGCGTACGACGCGGGCCGGCCGACGTTCCCTGCCGACGCGCTGACCTGGATCCTCGGTCCGGGGCGGCTGCAGATCCTCGATCTCGGCGCCGGTACCGGCAAGCTCGCCCAGGTCGCCGCCGCGCTCGGGCACGACGTCGTCGCGGTCGATCCGTCCGAGGAGATGCTCGCCGTCTGCCGCAAACTGGCCGGCGTGGACACGATGGTCGGCGCCGCCGAGTCGATCCCGCTGGCGCACGCCTCGGTCGACGCGGTGATCGTCGGACAAGCGTTTCATTGGTTCGACCACGCTCGCGCGCTGCCGGAGATCGCCCGCGTACTACGCCCGCACGGCGTCCTCGGCCTGCTCTGGAACCAGTCCGACACCGTGGTGCCGTGGGTCCGCCGGCTGCACCGCGCGATGATCGGCGAGGATTCCCCGGCCGGCCAGGACGAGTTCGACCCGATGCCGACGCTGCTCCAGTCAGACCTGTTCTCCATGGTCGAGACAGCCCGGTTCCGGCACTGGCACGACCTCGACCGGAACGGCTTGAAGCAACTGGCGCTGTCGCACTCGCGGATCGCGGTCCTGACCGAGTCGCGGCGGGAGTCGGTGCTGGAGCAGATCGACGCCATCTACGACGGCACCGCCCGGCCGCCCGAGCCGCTGCGGATGCCGTACTTCACCAACTGCTACCGCACCCGCCCGAGCGACCTGGCCAACTACCGCCGCACGATGGCCTGACCTCGCTCTCCAGCCTTTGGCCTGAAAACGTTTTTGTTGCTTTCAGACACAAACTGCTCCCCAGCCGCTAACGTGCCCTTGTTCGCGTTCCGGAAAAAGGGGTGCAGATGTCCGAGGAAACTGGGCACGAGCGAGAAGCTCGTGCGTATGAGGTCGTGTACGAGGCGAAGGACTTCCAGGAGCTGAAACGCCGGTACAAGAACTTCGTCGTCCCGTGGACGGCGGCGTTCATGATCTGGTACCTGGCCTACGTCGCCTGCAACAACTGGGCCCGCGGCTTCATGAGTCACCGGATCGGCGACACCCACATCAACGTGGCGCTGGTCTTCGGCCTGCTCCAGTTCGTCTCGACCTTCGTCATCGCCGCGGTCTACGGCCGGTTCGCGAACCGCAGACTCGACCCGCTGGCCAGCGGCCTGAACGCCAAGTACAAGAGGGAGCGCCGCCGGTGAACACCCTGCTCGTCCCACTCGCCGACGCCGAGCCCGGCAACCAGGCGCTGACCATCTCGCTGTTCACCGCGGTCGTCGCCGTGACGCTGTACATCACCTGGTGGGCGTCCCGGCAGAACAAGACCACCGCCGACTACTACGCCGGCGGCCGCTCCTTCAGCGGTGCCCAGAACGGCCTCGCCGTCGCCGGTGACTACATGTCCGCGGCATCCTTCCTCGGCATCTCCGGCCAGATCGCGCTCTACGGCTACGACGGCTTCCTGTACTCGATCGGCTTCCTGGTGGCCTGGCTGGTCGCGCTGCTGCTGGTCGCCGAGCTGCTCCGCAACTCCGGCCGCTTCACGATGGCCGACCAGCTCGCCTTCCGGATGAAGCAGCGCCCGGTCCGTACCGCCGCAGCGTCCTCCACGATCGTCGTGTCGATCTTCTACCTGCTGGCCCAGATGGTCGGCGCGGGTTCGCTCGTCGGGCTGCTGCTCGGGGTGAAGAGCGAAGGCCTGAAGGCCGGCGTGATCGTGCTGGTCGGCGCGCTGATGATCATCTACGTGACGATCGGCGGCATGCGCGGCACCACCTGGGTGCAGATCGTCAAGGCAGTGCTGCTGATGACCGGCACGCTGCTGATCACGTTCCTGGTGCTGCTGAAGTTCGACTTCAACCCGTCGAAGCTGCTCGGCGCGGCCGCGGCACACTCCGGCAAGGGCGAGGCGTTCCTGCAGCCCGGTCTGCTGTACGGCAAGGACCTGACCGGCCAGATCGACTTCCTGTCGCTCGGACTCGCGCTGGTGCTCGGTACGGCGGGTCTGCCGCACATTCTGATCCGCTTCTACACCGTCCCGGACTCGCGGTCGGCACGGAAGTCGGTGCAGTGGGCAATCGGTTTGATCGGTGCCTTCTACCTGATGACGCTGGCGCTCGGTTTCGGCGCGGCGGCGTTGCTCGATACGGGCAAGTCGTCCGCGGTTGCCGCATCCAAGGGCAACACTGCGTCGGTACTGCTGGCCGAAGTGGTCGGTGGTGGAGCTGACTCGCTCGGTGGCGCCATCCTGCTCGCACTGATCGCCGCCGTCGCCTTCGCCACCATCCTCGCGGTGGTCGCCGGGTTGACGCTGACCTCGGCGTCGTCGTTCGCGCACGACCTGTACGTGAACGTGATCGCCAAGGGCAAGGTCACCGAGAAGAACGAGATCCGGGTCGCGCGGTTTGCTGCCATCGGCATCGGCGCCGTCGCCATCGGGCTGGCCATCCCCGCCCAGAAGCTGAACATCGCCTTCCTGGTGGCCCTGGCCTTCGCCGTCGCCGCATCGGCCAACCTCCCGGCGTTGCTGTTCAACCTCTTCTGGCGCCGCTTCAACACCTCAGGCGCGGTCTGGAGCATCTACGGCGGCCTGATCTCCGCTGTCGTCCTGGTGATCTTCTCGCCGGTCGTCTCCGGCAAGCCCACGTCGATGATCACCGGCGCCGACTTCGCCTGGTTCCCGCTGTCGAACCCCGGCATCATCTCCATCCCGCTGGGCTTCCTGCTGGGTGTCATCGGCACGTACGTCGGCAAGGACAAGTCCGCCGCGAACCGCTACAACGAACTCTCCGTCCGCTCCCTCACCGGGGCTGGCGCAGAGGGTCCGGGCAAGCACTAGGTATTTCCTGTACTACGTACGCCCACGACACCCCAGGTGTCGTGGGCGTACTGGCGCATGGCCCCACCCGTACTCGCGACGCGTGCCAGCGTCTTGAGCCCGCCCAAACCACTGGCGGCGGGACGCATCGAGTAGCTGACCCATCGAGCGTTGGTGCGACCGGCGCCTGGACCCACCCGTACTCGCGACGCGCACCGGCGTCTTGAGCCCACCCGAACTACCAGCGATGGGACGCATCGGGTGCATGACTCGTCTTGCATCGGTCGGGGTGACCCATAGGCCGCCGCCTGCTCGCGTTGGGTGGCGATGTCCTGAGCCCACCCGAACCACCGGGGGTGAAGTGCTCGACGCTGTCGGACGCGTGGTGCTAGACCCCGACCGGCCACGTCGAGCACCACGCCAGTTGCCGATCGGCCCCTCCCGCGGCTGCCCAGCTCGGGCGACGCGAGACGAGTCGACTACGCAGCCGCGCTTGACCGCCAGTGGTTCGGGTGGGCTCAAGACGCCGGGCCGCGACACGAGCACGGGTGGGGCTATGTGGGTGGGCCGATGGGGAAGGCTGCGGCGAAGCGATCTACATCCTTTGCTGTGCCTGAGGTCTTCAGTAGTCCAGACTTCAGGGCTGTGGCGCCGTCGACCTCGCCGGTGAGGAGGGGGGCGATGGGAGCGAAGGCCTCTAGTACGACGGCGCCTTCGAGAGAGCCCACGTCGACAGTCAGGTTGTCGGCGTCGATGAGGGCGTGGATGGTGATGTCGCCGAAGTGGAGTTCGTACTTTGCCTTCAGGCGGGACGGGCGGAAGGTGGAGCGCAGCGCCATCACCAGGATGTCGGGGGTGATGATCTCGTCGGGGCGGAGCTCGCCCAGGGAGCGGGCGCCCCAGCGGCCAAGCGCCAGTACGACGTCTTCCAGGTCGGCGCCGTACGAGGTCAGCTCGTAGACGATCGCGCCGGACGGGCGCGGGAGGATGCGGCGTTCGACCAGGCCGGCCTGTTCGAGTTCTTTCAGGCGGGTGGCGAGCACGTTGGTGGGGATCTTCGGCAGGCCGGCGCGCAGATCCGTGTAGCGCTTCGGGCCGACCAGGAGGTCGCGCACGATCAGCAGCGCCCAGCGCTCGCCGACCAGTTCCAGCGCGCGGGCGACCCCGCAGTACTGGCCGTAGGTCTTCGTCGTCATATCGACCACCCTACTCCCCTTGACAAAGCTTACTTGTTTTTATGAAGCTTAGTGCATGGCAACCATGAGCAAGCAACAGCGCGAAGAGTTCCTGGCCGGCACCCACGTGGGCGTCCTGAGCGTGACCGGCGAGCCCGGCCGGCCGCCGACGAGCGTCCCGACGTTCTATGCGTACGAGCCCGGCGGCGACATCACGATGTTCACCGGCACCCAGCGCCGCGCCCCGAAGCGGATCGAGCACATCAAGCAGGCCGGCGTGGTGTCCTTGGTCGTCCAGCGCGAAGAGATGCCCCCGGCGTACGTGACCGTCGAAGCCGAACTGGTCTCCATGACCAAGCCGACCCCCGAGCAGATGCTCACGATCGCCCGCCGCTACATGCCCGAAGAGCACGCCCAGGGCTACGTCCAGACCGAACTCGGCGACCCCGGCAACCTCGTCACCCTGATGACGTTCCGCCCCACCCGCTGGCTCACCTCCGACACCTCCCGCTGACCCCCGCCCCGAACTACTGTCAACCCTCGTGCTTCGACTGCTGACGACGACCGTCGCCCTGACCCTCGTCATCACCGGATGCTCAGTGACCAGCACCGACTCGCCATCGTCAGACCACCCGACCCCGGCCGGCCTGCCGAGTAGTACACAGCCGAGCACGGCGCACTCGAGCATTGCGCAGCCGACCAAGGGCACAACACCTTCGGTCGCACCGCTGTTCGAGATCGTTGCCGGCGGCGGTACCGAAGCCGACGCGAAACAGGCGCTCGACGCGAAGATCCTCGGAGCGGCCTGGGATGTCGAGTTCGCGCCGGACGGTACGGCGAATCTGCTGATCAACGCGGACGACCACAAGCGGCTGGAGCGAATCCGGCCGGACGGCACCCGCACAGTGGTGCCGCTGGACCAGGCCTGGCGGATGGGCACCGAGATCGCGGTCGGGCCGGACGGCTCGACCTACGTCGATCTCTGGATCGGCACGAAGAAGAACACCATCTATCGGATCAAGCCCGACGGCAGCCGAGAACCGGTGATCGACTACGACACGGCCCTCTCCGGCTTCGACGGCCTCGGCAACCGGCCAACCAGCGAGACGACCGGCGAGCCGACGCGCAAGTTCACTGCGTTCACCGTCGACACCGACGGCCGACTCGTCTTCGCCGCGGATGTCAGCGGGGCAGGCAAGGCCGGCGCGGTGGTTCGCCGTATCGAGGCCGACGGGACGGTACGGACGATCGCGGGCAGGCCCGCCGACTTCACCACTGCTGCCGCCGCCAAGGCGGCAACGCCGGCCGCGATCCGGCCGCCTGCCGACACCCGCGCCCTGGACTGGACCACGACCGCCGCGATGCACATCGACGAACTGGAGACCCAGCCGGACGGCACCTTCACGCTGGGGATCGAAGGCGTCGGCAGCAGCGGCGTGGACTTCTCGGTCCTGGCCATCACCGCGTCGGGAACAGTCAACGGACTCGCGGCGTCCCAGCTCACCGGCTCCGCGAGCTTCGGCGCCCCGGTGGCGGAGACGCCGTTCACGCGGGAAGGCCACATCCAGGCCATCGGCGTCATCAGCTACGGCATGTCGGCCGCTGACGGACTGCTTGCGGTGGGCACCACGCAGGAGCCGCCGCAGGACACCAGTCAGTACTACAACGGCAAGTACACCCCCGGGCAGAGGGCGATTCTCGACAAGGCCCGCGGCAAGGCGATCCGGCTGATCCGGCCGGACGGCTCCTTCTCGACTGCGGCACTGGGCGCCGATTTCGCGCTGCACGGTGGCTATCTGTACGTCGTGTGCCGCGACTTCCTCGCCAACGAACTGGTGCTCGGCCGGGTCAAGATCCCCGCCTGAGCCGTTCGAGCACCCCGCATCGACGCAAACCGTCCGGTCATGAACCGTTGACGCTTGTGTAGCGCTGCCGTAACAATGAGCCAGCGCTGCGCAAGAAATCAGCAAACTTACGAAACTTCCGTAGGCATCGTGCAATTTTCTTGGCAGCCGTACCGCCCTCACCACCCCGCCCACCGGAGAGGCCCGGATGCCATGAGAACCCCACGTGCACGCTGGCGGCTGCTGGCCGCCACAGTCGCCGGCAGTCTGTTGCTGACGGCCGGACCGATGTTCGCCGCGGCCGGCCCGCACAGCAGCGGCTCGACCGCTTCGGCCGCGGTACTGGCCGGTCCCAACCTCGCGGCCGGCAAGTCCGCGAGCGCCAGCAGCAACACCCAGAACTACGTCGCCGGCAACGTCACCGACGGAAACCAGGGCAGCTACTGGGAGAGCGCGAACAACGCGTTCCCGCAGTGGGTCCAGGTCGACCTCGGCTCATCGGTCAGCACCAACCAGGTCGTGCTCAAGCTGCCGTCCGGCTGGGGTTCGCGCAACGAGACCCTCGCAGTACAGGGAAGTACCGACGGCCAGAACTTCAACGATCTGTCCGCGTCGGCGTCGCGCGCGTTCAACGCGCCGGGCAACACGCTGACGATCGACTACGGCAACTCGACCGCGCGGTACATCCGGATCCTGATCACCGCGAACACCGGCTGGCCCGCGGGACAGGTCTCCGAACTCGAGGTCTACGGCCCGGCGACCGGCGACACCCAGGCTCCCACCGCCCCGGGCAGCCTGGCCTTCACCGAACCCGCCGCGGGCCAGATCAAGCTCACCTGGACCGCCTCGACCGACAACGTCGGCGTCACCGGCTACGACCTGTACGCCAACGGCGCGCTGCGTACCAGCGTCGCCGGCAACGTCCTGACCTACACCGACACCCAGCCGGCCAGCACCTCGGTCAGCTACTTCGTCCGCGCGAAGGATGCCGTCGGCAACCAGTCGCCGAACAGCAACACCGTCACCCGCGGCGGCAGCAGCGGACCCGGTACCAACCTCGCGCTCGGCAAGCCGATCACCGCGTCCGGCTCGGTCTTCACCTTCGTCGCGACCAACGCGAACGACGACAACGTGCAGACCTACTGGGAAGGCAACGCCAACCCGGCCACGCTGACCACCCAGCTCGGCTCGAACGCCGACATCAGCTCGATCGTCATCCGGCTCAACCCGGACAGCGCGTGGGGCAACCGCACCCAGACGTTCTCGATCCTCGGTCGCGAGCAGAGCGCGTCCGGCTTCAGCACGATCGTCGGCTCTGCCTCGTACAACTTCAGCCCGTCGTCCGGCAACACCGTCACGATCCCGGTGAGCGCGCGGATCGCCGACGTCCGGCTGAACTTCACCGCCAACACCGGCGCCCCCGCCGGTCAGGTCGCCGAGTTCCAGGTGATGGGCGCACCTGCCCCGAACCCGGACCTCACCGTCTCCAACGTGACCTGGACGCCGGCCGCACCGGTCGAGACCGACTCGATCACGCTGTCCGCCCGGGTCAACAACACCGGCACCGCGGCCTCCGGTGCGACCGACCTCAACTTCTACCTCGGTACGACGAAGGTCGGTACCGTAGCCGTCGGCGCCATCGCCGCCGGCGCATCCGCCACCGTCACCGCGTCGATCGGCGCTCGTGACGCGGGGAGTTATCCGCTGAGCGCCAAGGTGGACGAGTCGAACACGATCATCGAGCAGAACGACGCGAACAACACCGGTAACAGCGCGAGCCCGCTCGTCGTCACCCCGGTCGCGAGCTCCGATCTGATCGCCTCCGCGGTGAGCTGGACCCCGGGCAACCCGGCCGCCGGCAACACGGTGACGTTCTCGGTCGCGATCAAGAACCAGGGCACCATCGCCTCGGCGTCCGGCGCCCACGGCATCACCTTGACCCTGCTGAGCGGCAGTACTGTCGTCAAAACCCTCACGGCCTCGTACTCCGGTGCGATTGCCGCGGGAGCCACCACCACGCCGGTCAGCCTCGGCACCTGGACAGCAGCCAACGGCCGGTACTCCGTCCGCGTAGTCCTCGCCGACGACGCGAACGAGCTGCCCGTCAAGCGCACCAACAACACCAGCGAGCGGCCGTTCTTCGTCGGACGCGGTGCCAACATGCCGTACGACCACCTGGAGGCCGAGGACGCCTCGACCGGTGGCGGCGCGGTCGTGGTCGGCCCGAACCGCACCATCGGCGACCTCGCCGGTGAGGCGTCCGGCCGCAAGGCGGTCACCCTGAACTCGAACGGCGCGTTCGTCGAGTTCACCACCAAGGCGAGCACGAACACCCTCGTCACCCGGTTCTCCATCCCGGACTCGGCCGGCGGTGGCGGGATCAACTCGAGCATCAACGTCTACGTCAACGGCACCTTCCACAAGGCGCTCCCGCTTACCTCGAAGTACGCGTGGCTGTACGGCGCGGAGGCCGGCCCGGGCAACTCGCCGGGCGCCGGACCGGCCAGGCACATCTACGACGAGGCGAACATCATGCTGGACGGGACCTTCCCGGCCGGTACGAAGATCAAGCTGCAGAAGGACCCGGCCAACACCACCACCTACGCGATCGACTTCATCGACACCGAGCAGGTCGCGCCGGTCGCCAACCCGGGTGCGGGTTACGTCGTACCGGCCGGCTTCACGCAGCAGGATGTGCAGAACGCGCTGAACACGGCGCAGCAGAGCTCAACCCTGCAAGGGGTTTACCTGCCGGCCGGTGACTACCAGACCTCTGGCAAGTTCAACGTGAACAGCCGCGCGATCAAGGTCGTCGGCGCCGGTCCCTGGTACACCCGGTTCATCGCGCCGACCGGCCAGACCAACACCGACGTCGGGTTCGACGCCGCCTCGTCGGCGAACGGGTCGACGTTCAGCGGCTTCTCGTACTTCGGCAACTACGACAGCCGCAACGACGGTCCGGGCAAGGTGTTCAACTTCAACGGCACCTCGAACATGACCATCGACAACATCTGGATCGAGCACCAGATGTGCCTGTACTGGGGCGCGAACACCGACAACTCCACGATCAAGAACTCGCGGATCCGGGACACCTTTGCCGACGGCATCAACATGACCAACGGCTCGGCCGGCAACCTGGTCAGCAACAACGACGCCCGCAGCACCGGTGACGACAGCTTCGCGCTCTTCAACGCCGTCGACGGCGGCGGGGGCGAGGTCCGGGACAACGTCTTCGAGAACCTCTCGGCGACGCTGACCTGGCGGGCGGCCGGCTTCGCGGTCTACGGCGGCACCAACAACATCTTCCGCAACCTGTACGTCGCGGACATGCTGGTGTACTCCGGGATCACGATCAGCTCGCTCGACTTCGGCATCCCGATGAACGGCTTCGGCGCCACCCCGCCGACGCGCTGGGAGAACATCTCGGTGGTCAGATCCGGCGGCCATTTCTGGGGAGCGCAGACCTTCCCGGGGATCTGGATCTACTCCGCCACCAAGGTGTTCCAGGGAATCCGGATCAGCGATGTGGACATCGTGGACCCGACCTACAGCGGGATCATGTTCCAGACCGACTACGTCGGCAGCAACAACCCGCTGTTCCCGGTCACCGACACCATCCTCACCAACATCACCATCTCCGGCGCCCGCAAGTCCGGCGACGCGTTCGACGCCAAGTCCGGCTTCGGCATCTGGGCCAACGAACTCCCAGAACCCGGCGAAGGTCCCGCCATGGGCAGCGCCACCTTCAACAACCTCACGTTGTCCAACAACGCGGTAGACATCCGCAACACCACAACAACCTTCACCATCACCCGCAATTAGCCGCATACAACAAGGAGCGGCCGCCGAAACCCAATCCGGCGGTCGCTCCTCATGTTGCGCGGACCCGGCTCGCCCACCGTCCGGTAGGCTGCCGGGCCAACTTCCAAGCGTCTCTCCTGAGGCGAGGCATTTGAAGACTACAAGGATTTCCACGCCTTGCACCGGCCATATCATGGGGCAGTTCGAACTGCCCCACGAATCCCCTCGGTCAACCACCAATCCCCTGCCAGGCTTGGACTTTGCGTTCCAGGCCCTGGGGGAATCCAAGCAATGCCGATCCACGTCTTCGTCGACGAAACCAAGACCCGCGGCCTGCTCATGGCCGCCGCGCGCTGCCAGGCGGGCGAGGTCGCCGTTCAGCGCAAGGCACTCCGCGGACTGTTGCTACCAGGACAGGAACGCCTGCACTTCCGCCACGAGAGCAACGCCCGCCGGAAGAAGATCCTCGGAGTGATCGGCGGTTTCCACGCCCTGGTTGACCTCTATCACGCGGATGGAGACATGGTGGCTGCCCGACGGCGCTGCCTCCGAGCCATCGTGCGCGACTCAGCGACCGCCGAGCTGCTGCTCATCGAACGCGACGAGTCCACCATGGACAGTGATCGGCAGGTAATCCACGCGGCGATCCAGCGTTTGGGATGTTTCGACCTGCGCTGGAACCTACTCGTCCCCAAGGCAGATCCGCTGCTATGGATCCCCGATGCCGTTGCCTGGGCATGGATGCACGGCGGGCATTGGCGACAGGCAGTGTCTGACTTCAGCCAGCTGCGTCCGCTCTGAACGCGCGAAACCCGGCTCACCTACCGTCCGGAAGGCTGCCGGGTCCACTTCGAGGGGACTATTCTGTCCCCAGGCATCACCAACTATACAAGCCGGTTGACGGTCAGGCTTTGATTTTCTTCATCTGCCCCAAGGTGCCCCGGGGTTGCCCTGTGGTTAGTAGGCGGTGGGCTGTGGGGGTTAGGGAGTGGTGGGCTGTGCCGGCTGTGCGGTGGGTGGTTAGGAGGCCGGCGTTGCGTAGTACTCGGGCGTGTTCGCTTGCCGAGGCTAGGGAGATGCCTGTGCGGCGGGCCAGTTGGGTGGTGGTGGCGCTGGTGGTCAAGGCGCGGAGGACTAGGGCTCGGGTGCGGCCTACTAGGTCGGCCAGGGCGTCTACGGCTTGGTCGTCGGGTAGGGGCAGGTCGAGGGTGGGGTAGATGAGTACCGGGCGGCGGCCGGGGACGTCCAGGGCTAGGGCTTCTGGGGTTAGGGAGGACGGGTAGAGCGTCAGGCCGCGGCCTTCCAGGTGGATGTCGTAGGTGGGACCGGGGGCTAGCCCGTGGGTGGTGAGGATGGGGGCGTTCCACTCGATGTCGGGGTGGAGGGTGGTGAGCAGGCCCTCTACTCCGCCCTGGAGCAACGCGCGGGAGCGGAGGGCGAGGTCGGCGCCGTAGCGGCGTTCCAGTTCGACGCCGGAGGGGACGAGTACGTGCTCGTGGAACGCGCGGACCGCGTTGCCGAGTGCTCGGCGGGACTCGGCGTTGCCCGACAGCAGGCCTTTCATGAAGACGTCGACCTCGGGCGGCAGGTACGGGCCGAGTTGGTCGCGGACGACGTCGGCGGGCGTGTCCATCAGCATTGCCAGGGCCGGCTCGAGTCCGGGCGAAGGCACCTCGGGGGTGAGGAAGTCCGGGACGCGACCGGTCGGGCTGATCAGTTTGAAGAGGGGTCGCATGGAGGGCCGGAGCAGCGGCGCCGCCTCGCGCCGCCAGCGTCGGCCGGCCGGCGGCATCGGTCGCTCCCCCAGCGCGCGAGCGGCCAGAGCGGCCTCCCAGAGCGGCTCGGGCTCGGCCGGGAACGTCACCCGAGCCAGGTCCGCCGGACTGAAGTGAAGCCGCATCATCCCCCGATTGTGCCCGTCAACCGGTCCGTCCGGACCCCCACTTCGGCCCTGCCCGAAGCAGCCGTCCCCGGACCGCCGTCCTCCCGAAGCACCCGGCGTGACATACGACTTCGGGCGTGGCCGAAACCGGTCGAGTCGGGGGCCGGGCCGCGGTCAGGGTGGCGGGCATGATTCGTCGACGTACTGCTACCACTGTCCTGCTGGCTGCTCCGCTGATCGCTGCTGGTGTCCAGCCCACTGCCCAGGCTCACCACCAGTACCACCAGCGTCCGGAGACGTACGTCGTCTCGACCACCCCCGGCGATACCCCGGAAGGTATCGAGGTGACCCGGGACGGGACGATCTACGTCACCAGCGTCGGCACCGGTGCCGTCTACCGCGGTACGGTCCGTGCGCCGAGGCTAAAACCGTTCCTCCCCGCCGGCAGCGACGGCCGTACGACGGCCACCGGGATCCACGTCGACCGCTGGGGTCGAGTCCTCGTCGCCGGCGCCAGCACCTCCAAGCTCTACATGTACGACGCCCGCGGCCACCTGCTGGCGATCCGACCGGCCGCCGAGGGCTCGTTCCTCAACGACTTCACCTTCACCGAGGACGCCGTCTACGTCACCGACTCGGCCCACAACCAGATCTGGCGGGCCGCCCTCACCAAGGACGGCCTCGGCCGCCTCAGGCCCTGGCTGACCCGCGACAAGATCCAGCCGACGCCGTACTTCCTCAACGGCATCGTCACCGACGGCCACCGGCTGCTGGTGGGCGAGCAGGGCCAGGACGTCACCTACAGCATCAACCTGCGCACCAAAGCGGTCACCACGCTGGAGATCAGCGGCGCGAACGGCATCCTGTCCGGCGACGGGTATCTCCTCGAAGGCCATCGCCTGTACGCCGTCTACAACGCCGGCGGCGGCAAGTACGTCACCAGGCTCGCCCTGCTCAACCGCGACTGGACCAAGGCGCAGGTGCTCGCGGATTCGATGCCTGGGGCAACCAATGCCACCCCGACCACGATCGCCCGGGACGGTCACCGCCTGCTCTGGGTGAACAGCCAGCTCGACGCCAAGCCCGGCACCCCGCCGTACACGGTGACTGTCGTCCCAGGGCTCAACTAGAAACTAGAGCTCGTCGGCCATCCGGGACAGCACGGCGCCGGCCGACAGCAGCAGTGCCCGCTCGTCGTCCGACAGGCGGTCGAGCAGCTTGGTGAGGTCGTCGACCGCGTGCTGCCCGGCCGCCTTCACCATGTCGTCGCCGCGCGGGGTCAGTACGACGGCAGTCGCGCGTCCATCCAGTACGTCGGGCTGACGCCGCGCCAACCCCGCCGCTTCGAGCCCGGCGACAGTCGTCGTCGCGGTCGGCTGCGAACACGGCACCCGGGCCGCGATCTCACCGATCCGGATCGGTTGCTCGTCCCCGATCAGCCGCAGCGCGATGAACTGCGTCGGATGCAGTGCCCTGGTCTCGCCGGTCCGGCGCAGATGGCGCACCACCCGGTGCATGCCGACCAGCAACCGCAGAGTCTCTTCCGCCAATGCGACCACCTCCCCCATGTCCCGAATTGGCATCGTGGCACGGGCTCAGGCTCAATCCGAGGCTCTCGATCGCGAATTGCATCAACCTGCAAAAGGCCGCTGCTCGTTGGTCGGCCCAACGGAATAGACTCCGGTTGTGGCGACGGGTGACGAAGCAGGGCCGAGTGAGCTGGCAGGGATGCCCAGCTGGTTGCTCACGCAGAGTGCGATGCATGCGCAGCGGATCATCGGGGAGACCTTCGCTGCGGGGAACGCCCGCGGGTACCACTACCGGCTGCTCGCGACGCTGGCGGAGTACGGGCCGGCCAGTCAGGCGTCGCTCGGGCGGCGTACCGGGATCGACCGCAGTGACGTGGTGGCCGCCATCAACGAGCTGGCCGACCTCGGCTACGTCGTACGGTCCCCCGACCCCGCCGACGGCCGGCGCAACATCATCACCCTGACCGCCGCTGGCGAAGTACAGCGTGAGCGACTGGAAACCCTGGTCCGGGCGGCCCAGGACGAGCTGTTCGCCCCGCTCTCCCCCTCAGAGCGGGGCCAGCTCGCTGCCCTGCTGACCAAAGTCCTCGATCACCACCAAGGGCTAGCGGACCGGTAGCAGAGCACGAGCCGACGCCTGGGTACGCCGTACGCGGCGCTCCCGGGCGTGCACCCGGCGACGCGCCGCCCGGGACAAGCGGCGCTTGGGGGCCTCGGTCGTCACTTCACCCTGCTGCGACATCGCGACTCCTTCATCGATCGGCACATCAGGTCCGATGCGCGCAGCCGCGATCCGGTTCCCGCCGGTCGGCGTGATTCCGGCCCGTTCGGCGCAGATCGGGGGCAGCTGGGCGAGGCACCAGTACCGCGGCTGGTCCGGCGTTGGTAGAAAGGTGCAGTAGCGCGCAGTTTCGCGCTGAAGACTTGCAGCTCTCAACGAGGAGTCCGCGACGTGACCAGTTCCGAGTCCAACCCGTCCGATGCGCTGTCGAACCTGATGCACGAGGAGCGCCGGTTCGAACCGCCCGCCGAGCTCGCCGCGAACGCGAACGTCAAGGCCGACGCCTACGCGGCGGCCGAGGCCGACTTCGAGGGCTTCTGGGCGGAGCAGGCCAAGCGGATCAGCTGGGCCGTCGAGCCCACCGAGACACTCGACTGGAGCAACGCGCCGTTCGCCAAGTGGTACGCCGACGGCAAGCTCAACGCGGCGTACAACTGCGTCGACCGGCACGTCGAGAACGGTCTCGGCGACAAGGTCGCCTACTACTTCGAGGGTGAGCCCGGCGACACCCGGGAGATCACCTATGCCCAGCTCAAGGACGAGGTCAGCAAGGCGGCCAACGCGCTGCTCGAGCTGAACGTCAAGGCCGGGGACATCGTCGCGATCTACATGCCGATGATCCCCGAGACCGTGGTCGCGATGCTGGCCTGCGCCCGGATCGGCGCACCGCACACGGTCATCTTCGGCGGCTTCTCGTCCGAGGCGCTCAAGGACCGGATCCTGGACTGCGACGCCCGCGTCGTGATCACCTCCGACGGCGGGTACCGCCGCGGTGCCCCGGCGGCGCTGAAGCCGGCCGTCGACGCCGCGCTGGTCGACTGCCCGGACGTCCGCAACGTCCTGGTCGTCAACCGGACCGGCCAGGAGACCGCGATGGTCGCGAACCGCGACCTGTGGTGGGAGGACTTCGTCGGCAAGCAGTCGACCGAGCACACGCCGGAGGCGTTCGACGCCGAGCACCCGCTGTACGTGATGTACACGTCGGGCAGCACCGGCAAGCCGAAGGGCATCCTGCACACGACCGGCGGCTACCTGGTGGGCACGTCGTACACGCAGTGGGCGGTGTTCGACCTCAAGCCGGAGACCGACGTCTACTGGACCGCTGCCGACATCGGCTGGGTCACCGGCCACAGCTACATCGTGTACGGCGCGCTGGCCAACGCCACCACGTCGGTGCTGTACGAAGGCACCCCGGACACCCCGCACCAAGGCCGCTGGTGGGAGATCATCCAGAAGTACAAGGTCTCCATCCTGTACTGCGCGCCGACGGCGATCCGCACGTTCATGAAGTGGGGCAAGCAGGTCCCGGAGAAGTTCGACCTGTCCAGCCTGCGGGTGCTCGGCTCCGTGGGTGAGCCGATCAACCCGGAGGCCTACATCTGGTACCGGGAGAACATCGGCGGCAACAAGACGCCGGTCGTCGACACCTGGTGGCAGACCGAGACCGGCATGCACATGATCTCCCCGCTGCCGGGCGTGACGGCGGGCAAGCCGGGTGCCGCGATGAAGGCGATCCCGGGCGTGAGCGTCGATGTCGTCGACGACGCGGGCAAGTCGGTGCCGAACGGTTCCGGCGGCTACCTGATCATCGACAAGCCGTGGCCGGCCATGCTGCGGACGCTGTGGGGCGACGACGAGCGGTTCAAGGACACGTACTGGTCGCGCTGGCCGGGCGTGTACTTCGCCGGTGACGGCGCGAAGAAGGACGAGGACGGCGACATCTGGCTGCTCGGCCGGGTCGACGACGTGATGAACGTGTCCGGCCACCGGCTGTCCACCACCGAGATCGAGTCGGCCCTGGTCTCCCACCCGAAGGTCGCCGAGGCGGCCGTCGTCGGCGCCTCCGATCCGACCACCGGCCAGGCGATCGCGGCCTTCGTCATCCTCCGCTCCGAGGCGGGCGACGGCGGTCCGGACGTCGTCCAGGAGCTCCGCAACCACGTCGCGAAGGAGATCGGCCCGATCGCCAAGCCGCGGCAGATCATGGTCGTCGCCGAGCTCCCCAAGACCCGCTCCGGCAAGATCATGCGCCGGCTGCTGCGCGACGTCGCCGAGAACCGCGAGGTCGGCGACGTCACCACGCTGGCCGACAGCACGGTGATGGACCTGATCAAGACCAACCTGGAGTCCGGCAAGTCCGACGAGGACTGACACCCACTCCACCCAGCAGCCTGTACGCCGGTGTTCGGCGTACAGGCTGCTGTTTTATCCGGTTGCTCCCTCGACTCCAGCGCTGCTGGAATGACCCCGTGCCTGCACCCAACGGATTCGACTACGAGACGCGCTCCGACGGCACCGTCCGCATCACCCACCACGGCAAGCCGGCCACCGTACTGCGCGCCGCCCGCGCCGCCGAGTTCCTCGCCGAGGTCGACGACGACCCCCAGGAAGTCATGGCCCGCTGGACCGGCAACTACAAACGCGGCAACGAGCGGATGGGCAAGAACCATCCCCGCAACCGCCACTGACCCGTGGCATGATCGCCGGATGACCGCCCTGATCGCCATCATCCACGCCGGCCTGGCAGCCGCCTGGGTCGGCGGCATGGCCTATTCGCTGTTCGTCGTCCAGCCGAAGCTGAAGAAGTACTTCGGGCCCCGCGAGGAAGACCGCGAGCACCTCACCGCAGTCATTGCCTCAGGCAACCGTTACAAGGTGCTCGCGCTGATCGCGGTGATCGCCCTCACTGGCATCGTGCTGCTCCTGCTGGACCACCACCACTGGTGGATCCACGCCCTCAAAGCCGTCCTGCTCCTGCTGGCGACAGGCATCTTCTACTACGTCTCCTGGCACCACTGGCCCCGCCGAATCTTCGCCACCGCCACCGAACGCCCGGCCCTGCAACGCCAGCTGATCACCCTCGCCACCATCATGCTGGCGCTGGCCGGTTCCGCCTTCGCCCTCGGCGTCTTGTCCACACACCTCTGACCGCGGTTATCCACAGCCATGCCGGGAGGACCGACGACCCAGGGCGCGTTTTCCCTAGACTTCCAGCATGAAGCGTCTGGGGCTCCGCGTCATCACCATCGGTCTGTTGCTCGCACTCGGTCTTGCCACCGGCGCCTGCAAATCAGCTGACCGCGAGGACACCGGGCGTGAGATCACCGTGGCGCGGCCGGTCGACTTCGCGGCGCCGTCCACTCGGCAGGAGGCCGACAGAGTCCATCCACCTGGCGATCGGACCCCGCAGGCTTTGCAGGCCGTCGGAGCCCGTGGTGAGTTGGTGGTTGCGGCGGGGTTCGACCAGTCCTCCAACGTCAGCCGGCCGCTGTTCCTCTCCAGTGACGACGGCGGCTCGACCTGGGTCCGCCGTGAGTTGGACGAGGAGTCAGTGCAGCGGTCGGGCACCATCGAATATCCGACCGACATCGCCGCCGGCCCGGCCGGATTCGTCGCCATCGGCACTTCGAACAGCCGGCCGGTCCTGTGGCGCAGTTCGGACGGCCACTCCTGGGAGCGGAGTCACCTCGACGAGAAGGTCTTCACGGCGAATGACTCAGTGAGCGCCATCACCGCCATCCCGACCGGCTTCGCGATCGTCGGGCAGAGCAATATCGCCGCGGGCGGCAACCGGTTCCCGATCGTGTACTGGCAGTCCTCCGACGGCGTCTCCTGGCAGCGCGCCGTGGGTGCGGAGCTCGGACTCAAGCCGACCGCGAACGGTGAACTGTCACTGACCGCCATCGTTGCTTCTGGCGACAACATCGTCATCAGCGGCGGGCTCTCCACTCCCGGCAACGCCAAGCAGGACGAACGGCTGCAGTACTGGTACTCGACCGACGCCGGCAAGAGCTTTCGCCCTTCGGTCGTCCGCGGCGAGATCGCGGCCGACTACCGGGTCTTCAACGCCGCTCTGGCGTTCGGCGACGGGAAGTTCGTCGCCCTCGCGCAGGGCGGCGGCTACGACGAAGACGGTTCGTGGGACGGGGTCGTGCTGGAAGGTGGCGCGGCCGGTAGCTCCTGGCAGGTCGCCGCCGAGCCGAGGGTCACCGGGTCGACGTACGACGACGAGCCGAAGAGTCTGGCCAAGGCAGGCAAGGACTGGGTGCTGTCGAGCCAGACGACGGCGGGCACCGTCGAGCTCATGGTCGCGGCCGGTCCGGGCTGGTCGCGACTCGCCGATCGCAGCGACGGCGCCAGCCAGCGTGGCCGCGGCGATCAGATCGCTACCGACTCCGTAGCCGTTGGCAACGACGTCGTCGTGGTGGGTTCGAACAACCGCAGCGGGACGACGGAGCCGGCCGCCTGGCGGTACCACGATCGCGCGGTGACGCGGATTGCTCTGCCGGCCGAGGCATCGGCGGGCCGGGCATCAAGCAGCGTGACCACCGTCCTGGCAGCCGGCAAGGACGTGATCGCCGTCGGCTCCGTTGCTGATGCGCCGACCGCGTGGCAGCAACTCGGCGGCAAGTGGCGAGCTACGACTCTGTCCGGACGCAGCGACGGCGTGAACGTGAGCCTTACTGACGCCACCTCCACCGCGGACGGGCGAGTGGTGGCGATGGGCGAGAAGAGTCTGCCGATCGGCTCGCGGGCGGCCGTCTGGATCCGGGACCGGAACGGCCGCTGGGCCGAGACCGACTCACCGGTCTTCGGCGTCAACGCGAACTCCCCCTACGGCGGACCCTCGCCCAAGGCGATCGCGATCGGCGCCGGGGGCTGGGTGGTTGTCGGTCAGCGATCCGACGGCGACAGTCATGTTGACGCCTGGACGATGCATTCTGCCGACGGAAAGGCCTGGACGGAAGGCGGCGGTGGGCGGGTACTGCCGGCCGGTCCCGAGTCCGATTCGCGGCGCACCACGTCCGGGAGTCTGCGCACTGTGCAAGGTGAGGCTGAGATGAGCACCGTCCTCGCGGTGGGTTCCCGATTTGTCGCCGGGGGCGATCCTGGCGATCAGAGCCCTGCCGCCTGGCTTTCTCCGAACGGCAGCAGCTGGGGCGCACCGATCCGCCTGCCGCTGCCGAAGAAGGTGTACAGCGCCAACGTGAGTGCGCTGGGAAGGACCGGCAACACTCTGGTCGCGATCGGCGACTACTACCGGACTGCCGCCGACACCGAGGGCGGCTGGACCAGTTGGACCTCCAGGAATGGTGGCGCGAGCTGGACGGCCGGCCCGATTGTCCTGTCGGGCCCCGGTTACGCGCACACCCTGGTCAACGTGCCGAACGGGCTGGTGGCGCTGGGATACGAGGGCAGCGGTGATCAGCTCGACGCTGCGGCCTGGTTCACCCGGGACGGCGTTTCGTGGAAGCCGGTGGTGGTGGACGGTGCTCGGCTCAAGGGGCCAGGACGCCAGGGGTTCACCTCGGCGATCGTGCGCGACGGAATGCTGTTGATGACAGCTTTCGATATCCCGCCGAGCGGTGGTGGCTACTACACCCTGACGGCAGACCTCCCCGGGTAGCCCGGAATTGGTCTAGTGCGAGCCGTCAGGTGGCGCGGTAGGCGACGGTGATGTCGTAGCGGTCGGAGCGGTAGACGGAGCGGCCGAACTCGATCACCTCACCGGAGGCGGTGCGCGGCGCCGAGGTGATGATCAGGCAGGGAACGGTGGCATCGATGCCCAGCATCTCGGCGTCGGCCGGGTCCGGTGGGGCCGCGACGATCGAGGCGGAGACCATGCCGAGGGTGACACCCCAGCGGGTCGACAAGGAGTCGTAGAGCGAGACCTCGGCCAGGTCCAGTTCCTCCAGGCCCGGGTACCGCCGGAGGGACAAGGCCGTCCGCTCGATGGCCATCGGCTCGCCGTCGGCGGTACGCAGCCGGATCAGGTGCAGTACCGGAGTACCGACTGGCTCCTCCAGCTCGGCGGCCAGCGCCTCGTCCGCGGTACCGACCCTGTGCTCGAGGACCTTGGCGCCGGGGGTGATGCCGCGGGCGCGCATGTCCTGACTGAAGGACGACGTGAGCATCTGTGCCGGGCGCGGCTCGGTGACGAACGTGCCACCACCGGGCCGGCGCGACGCCAGGCCTTCGGCGACGACCCGGTCCACCTCCTGGCGCACTGTCATCCGGGCGACGCCGAAACGCTCGGCCAGCACCCGCTCCGAGGGCAGCACCGTGCCCGCGCTGAGGCTGCGGGTGAGGGTCTGGAGGATCTCGCGGATCTGGTCACCCTTCGGCCGGTCGGTGCGGAGCTCCGTCGGGAGTTCGGCGAGGTCACCGGGGTTGTTCCTTGGGCGGGCCATGACGTCAGTATCCCTGGGAATGTGCCCGGCAAACCGGTTGCCGGGGGTCGCGAGCCTGTGCGCTCCTGAAAGTTTCCAACTAGACCACCAACTACGCCCGACATTACTGTCCGGCACCCCAGGTCGCCAGTAATCATATTGGCAGGCAATGGATACCTTTGGCGACAACATCGGCCGACGAAGTGTGGCGGCGGTTAGAGTGGGGCATGGCGCTCCGCCGCCTGGTGTGCCGGGAAGTCTGGTCGGCGAACGGTCCGACGACGCCCGAACAGAGGGGGGCCGCCCGTGCGGCTGCTGCAGAAACGACGAGCCTTCCCGCGGATCCTGGGGTCCGAGCGCGCCTTCCTCGCGGACACGCTGCGCGCCGAGACGACCGGCGGCCTGGTGCTCGTCGCGGCGGCGGTGATCGCGCTCATCTGGGCGAACTCGCCCTGGCAGGACAGCTACCACCACCTGCGGGACGCGCAACTCGGTCCGTTGACGGTCGAGCAGTGGGCCACCGACGGCGCGCTGACGTTGTTCTTCTACCTGGCCGGTGTCGAGCTCAAGCGTGAACTCGTGGTGGGCACGCTGTCGCGGATCAGCGAGGCCGTCGTACCGGTGGTCGCGGCGTTCTGCGGGATGGCGGCGCCGGCCATCATCTACGCGGCGATCAACTTGACCGTTGCCGACGGCAAGCCACATGGCTGGGCGGTGCCGACGGCAACCGACATCGCGTTCGCGCTGGCGGTGCTGGCGATCGTCGGCCGGTCGTTGCCGAGCGCACTGCGGGCCTTCCTGCTCACGCTCGCGGTGGTCGACGACTTCGGCGCGATCCTGGTGATCGCCGTCTTCTTCTCACACGGGATCAACCTTCTCTACCTGCTCGCGGCGCTGGTCCTCATCGCGGCGTTCTACGTCCTCCAACGCCGGCGGGTCCGTACGCCGTTGCTGTACGTGCCGGTCGTCCTGGCGGCCTGGTGGTTCATGCACGAGTCGGGTATCCACGCCACGATCGCGGGCGTCGCGCTCGGTCTGGTGACCCGCGTCCTCCCTGACGCCGACGAGGAGCGGTCCCCGGCCGAGCGGCTGGAGCACCGGCTGCGGCCGTGGTCGGCGGGGGTCGCGGTGCCCGTGTTCGCCTTGTTCGCCGCGGGTGTCACGCTCGGCGGTGACGCGTTGCGCGAGATGCTGACCGACCCGGTCGCGATCGGCGTGGTCGCCGGGCTGATGGCCGGCAAGGTGATCGGCGTCTTCGGCGGGTCCTGGCTGACCGCGCGCTTCACCCGGGCCGAGCTGAACTCCGACCTCGCCTGGCGAGACGTCGGCGCGGTCTCGGTACTGGCCGGGATCGGCTTCACCGTCGCGTTGCTGATCGCCCAGCTCGCCTTCGGCGACGACCTCGCCCAGATCGAACGCGCCAAGGCCGCGGTCCTGGTCGCCTCGCTGCTGTCCGCCCTGATCGCCGCAGCGCTGCTGTTCCGCCGCAACCGCGCGTACGCCGAGGAATAGCGCCGGGGTACCAGCTAGTGTCGTGGCCAGTGGTGGAACGAATCAGGCCAGTGTGGAAGGAGCGCCATGTCGATGGGGCAGACCGAGGATGAGCCCACTGTCGGGCAGCTCGTCGCCAATGCCAGCAAGGATCTGTCCAGCCTGGTGCGCAGCGAGCTCGAGCTCGCCAAGACCGAGCTGAAGGCGACCGCGGTCAAGGCCGGCACCGGTGCGGGCCTGTTCGGCGCGGCCGGCTTCCTGGCGCTGCTGGCGATCATCCTGCTGTCCATCGCCGCGGCGTACGGGGTGAACGCGCTCGGCCTGCACCCGGCGCTGGCCTTCCTGATCGTTGCCGTGCTCTACCTGTTGATCGCGCTCGCGCTGGTCCTGGTCGGCAAGCGGCTGCTCGGCAAAGCCAAGGGCCCGCAGCGCGCGATCGAGACCTCGAAGGAGTCCGTCGAGGCCCTCAAGGCGATCGGCAAGGGCGACTGATGCGGCCGGCCCGATCGGCCACCGTCGCGGGGACCGGGCGCTGAGCCCCGCTGGGGTATCCGATCTGCTCGTCGACGGGCCGTGGTCGCATTCGCTGGTCGCGGCCAACGGGGCGAGGTTCCACGTGGCGGAGTGTGGCGCGGCGGACGATCCCTTGGTGCTCTTCCTGCACGGCTTCCCCGAGTTCTGGTGGGCCTGGCGGCATCAGCTGCCGGTAGTCGCAGCAGCGGGGTACAGGGCGGTTGCGATGGACCTGCGCGGCTACGGGGCCAGCGACAAGACGCCGCGAGGGTACGACCCCTTTACTGTCTCGGCGGACGTGTCAGGCGTCATCAGGTCGCTGGGGGCGACCGACGCGGTAGTGATCGGGCACGGGTGGGGCGGGTTCGTCGCTTGGTCGGCCGCGGTGTTGGCGTCGAAGCAGGTGCGGGCGCTGGCGGCGGTGTCGGCTCCACACCCGCTGCAGCTGATGCGGTCGGGACAACTGCGGTCGGTGGCTCAGGTGGGCTGGTTCCAGCTGCCGATCCTGCCGGAGCGAAGGTTGCTCGCCCATGACGGCATCCACATCGAGGAACTCCTCCGTGCCTGGTCTGCCCCGGGTGGCGCCTTCCCCGACGCCGAGGCGTCCCGCCGGTACCGTGCCGCGCTCCAGGTCTGGCCTGCACCGCACTGCGCTCTCGAGTACCACCGCTGGTTCGTCCGCTCGCGGCTGCGCTCGGACGGCCGCCGGTACTCCGCCCAGATGCGCACACCAGTCACTGTCCCGGTCCTGCAGGTGCATGGGGCTCTGGATGGCGCGGTTAACCCGGTCAGCTCGACCACGCCCCCGGAGCTACTAGCTGGGCCGTTGCAATACGAAGTACTGACCACTGCGGGCCACTTCCCGCATGAGGAGACCCCGGACCTCTTCAACGAACTCCTGCTGGAGTGGCTGCAGTCCTTATGACTCGGCGACGGGTCCGACGGTCCCCGCCACCCGCCAAGGACCGCTGTTCTCCTGGCCACCCTTCGGGGGTATCCGCACCAGCTTGTAGGTCAGCCACTGCGCGTCCAGGCAACCTCGCCACATGCTCATTCCGAT
This sequence comes from Kribbella sp. NPDC051620, assembly GCF_044453825.1. Taxonomy (NCBI): domain Bacteria; kingdom Bacillati; phylum Actinomycetota; class Actinomycetes; order Propionibacteriales; family Kribbellaceae; genus Kribbella; species Kribbella sp. NPDC051620. The sequence goes on along the minus strand of NZ_JBITDB010000004.1, from coordinate 906,018 downwards.
CGTGGCGGAGGACCCGCTCTTGTCCATCACGACCGGTCCGAGGGTGACGTACGGCGTTCCGTCAGCCTGCTCGCAGACCTGGTCTCCGGTGGGCCGGCTCTTCACCCAGCTGATCGGCACCTTGAAAGCCTTCGCATAGGTCGTGATCACCGCCTGCTTCTCCGCAGTGAACGGAGTGCTTCCACCCTGCCCGCCGGTCGGAGAGCTCGCCTCCGGGTACGAGGCATCCAGCACCTTGACGACCGGCCAGCCGCCGGCCGGCCGCTCCCACTTCGTCAGCTCCGCGAGGGCGATGGCCGTGAGATTCGGGGTGAGGTCCGGATTGCCCACCTCGCCGGTCTGGACCGTCGCCAGGTTGGACGGAACCACAGCGGCTGCCGGAGCACCAGCCGACGACGGCGTCTTGCCGGCGGTGGGGCCGGGGGGCGGCCCGCCATCAAGTCCCGCGACCGACAGCACGCCGGCGAGGACGACGAGGACTGCGGCCGCGGCGAGCAGGACCGGGGCCTTGCGGCGTACCGGCCGGATTGTTGCTTCTGGCAAATGATCTAGCAGTTCTTCCTTCTCCGTAAAGGTTTCGCGGAGGAGTTGGCCGACCTCTTCGTCCGTCAGCTTGGGCATTTCAATCGTCCTTGTCGGAGGTCGGGAGGTTGGCGCGCAGGGTGGCCAGGCCGCGGGAGGCGTTGGAGCGGACGGTGACCGGGGAGCAGCCGAGGATGGCGGCGATCTCGTCGTCCGGGAGGTCTTCGTAGAACCGCAGGACCAGGACCGCGCGTTGCGCCCGCGGGAGGTCCGCGAGGAGGCGCCAGGCAGCGTCTCGTTGAGCGTGGCGAGCGCTGATGTCGTCGCTGGCCGGGGGCTCGGGGAGGTCGGCCAGTGGCAGCTCCTGGTTCTTGAGCCGACGACGCCAGCTGAGGAACTCGTTGACGACCATCTTGCTCAGGTACGCGTCAGGCTTGTCGAGGACGCTGATCCGGTCCCAGCGGTGATGGGCTCGCGCCAGCACCGTCTGGACGAGATCCTCCGCGCTGTGCACCCCACCGGACAGCATCAGGGCAAGGCGCAGCAACCGCCGCTCGCTCGACGTCACCAACTCGTCGAACGAGAGCCGCTCGGTGTCCCCGCCCGTGATCGTCACACCCTTCCAACGCCGCGGACCACGCGATCCGTTGCAGCAGGATCAGATCAGGTGCAGCTGTGAGTCGAGACTTCCTGGGTTGCCTTGGCGCCGGCGGCAGCGTCGTCCGCGACCTGCTCGGCAGTCAGCACGTAACCGGTGCGGTTGTCCTCGACCGAGGCCGCGAAGACCACGCCGTACACGGTGCCCTTCGAGGAGAGCAGTGGACCGCCGGAGTTGCCCGGGCGGACCTGGGCCCAGATGGAGAAGGCCTTGCGGGTGACCGTCTTGTCGCCGTAGATGTCCGGTCCGCGCAGCCGCTCCTCGGAACGGATCCTGGCCGGCTCGGAGTCGAACGGCCCGTTCTCCGGATAGCCGAGCACGACGGCGGTCGCGTCGGCCTTGCCGTCGTTGTCGAACAGGAGGGGCTTGACGTTGAGCTCAGGGACGTACAGGACGGCGATGTCCACGCTCGAGTCGAACAGCACCACCCTGGCGTCGTACGAGTGCCCGTTGACCTCCACCTTCGGTGAGCTGACACCGGCGACCACGTGCGCGTTCGTCATCACCCGCTGCGGGGCGTAGACGAAACCGCTGCCCTCGAGGCCGCGTGAGCAGTTCGCGACGCCGGTCACCTTGGCGATCCGGCTGTACGCCAGCCGCACGGTCGGGTTGCGCGCGATCGCGCCGTCCGGCGGCTGCGTCTCGCGGATCCGCTCCGGGACGAACGGGTCGAGGAAGCGCGGGAACAGGTCGGTGTTCACCACGTCGTTGAACGCCTGCAGCGCACGGTCGGCGCCGCCCGGCAACGCCTCGTCGACCTTGGCCAGCACCTGCGAGCCACGCACCGCGGACGTCACGCTCGGGATCCGGGCGCCGCTGACGGCGACACCGAGCACCCAGGAGACGACCAGTACGGACGCCGCGGCCAGTACCGCGCCGCCCAGCGCGTCGACGGCCTTGACCGGCTTCCAGGAGATCTTGTTGCGCAGCCTGGAGCCGAGCAGCGCTCCGACGGTCCGGCCGATCGAGGCCAGCAACACGACCAGCACGAGCGCCGCGAACGACACCTCGACGCTGGGCTGGAAGTTGTCCAGCACCCGCGGTACGCCGTACACGCCGACCGCCGCGCCCGCCAGCAGCCCGAGCGTGGCGCAGGCGCCGAGGACGAAACCCTCGACGTAACCCGAGATCGCCACCAGCACCGTCACCACCAGCAGCGCGATATCGAGACCGCTCACTCCACACCCTCCGGACGCCCCAGGTCGTGCTCGATGGCGGTCAGCCGTCGAACGTCCTCCGGCCGCCGGCCCTCACTCCGCCAGGCCGCCTCGACCAGTCGGTCGGGCAACGGTACGACGTTGCCGGGGTCCCAGTCGCGCGCCCAGCCGCCGAGCTTGAGCAACTTGTCGAGCAGACCGGCCGTGAAACCCCAGATGAAGAGGTCACCCACCGTGAAGGCCGGGCCGGTGAAACCGGACGGATGCAGGCAGCTGATCCGGTTGGCGGGGTCGGCCAGCGCCCCGAGCGCCACCCGGTGCACCGAGGCGACCTCGGCCGGATCGACCACTGCCACCGGCGAGGGCTCACGCCACCAGCCGAGCACGGGCGAGACGGCGAAGTTGCTCACCGGCACCCAGAGCGACGGCCAGACGGCGAACACCTCGACACCGGCCGGGTCCAGGCCGGTCTCCTCCTCTGCTTCGCGGAGCGCGGTACGGATCAGCCCTTCGACGCCGGCGCCGTCCTCGGGGTCGACCCGGCCGCCCGGGAAGGACATCTGGCCGGCGTGACTGCGCAACGTCCAGGCACGCTCGGTCAGCAGGACATCGGGGCCGTCGGCATCGTTGCCGTCGGCAAGCAGAATCAGTACCGCCGAACCGCGCACGCCCGGGTCGTCCTCGGGCGGCAGGAAGCGGGACAGCTCCTTGGGGTCGACCGCTTTGGAAGCTGACCGCAACGGCTGCAGGAACTCGGGCAGCTCCACGTCGTACGTCGTACTGGTCCTCACCAGGTCACTCCCAGCTTCTCGCGTACCAGCTGATCCAGCTCCTGCTGGGACGTGAACGGCGCGCGGTGCACATAGACGACCGCGCCCTTCGCGTCGACGAAGGCGGTCAACGGCGGTCCGCCGATCTTGAGTCCTTGCTGGATCTGCTTGTCGCGGTCGGCGACGTGCGGGTAGTCCCACTTTTGCTCGACCGCGAACTTCACCGCCAGGTCCGGGCGGGTGTCGATGTAGTCGATGCCGATCAGCTTGACCTTGTCCCCCGCTTTGGCATGCAGCGCGGCCAGGTACGGCGCTTCGTGGCGGCACGGTCCGCACCACTGCGCCCACACGTTGACCAGCAGCGGGCCGCGTAGATCGGACAGACGGATGTCGGGGCCGTCACCGAGGCAGGGCAGGCTGACGTCCGGCAGCGCGTTGGCCACCGGTGGTCGCGATTCGACGGTCGGGCAGGGGGTCAGCTGATCGGCTCCGGCGACGGTTGCGCTGGTTGGGCCGGTCTGTGGTTGGCCGTCCGCCTTTTGATCGCCGCACCCAGCCAACAGCAACCCGGCCGCCGCCAGGACGCCGATCAGGGCGGCGTGGCGGAGCGTAGTACGGGGGCTGGACAGCTTGCTCACGCTGGGATCTTCACCAGCTTCGCGGCCAGGTCGGGGTCGGTCGGGCCGGTGCCGTAGGAGGGGCACCACTGCGCGATCGGGCAGGCGCCGCAGGCCGGCTTCTTGGCGTGGCAGCGGCGGCGGCCGTGGAAGATCAGCCGGTGCGACAGCATCGTCCAGTCCTTCTTCGGGAACAGATCGCCGATGATGTGCTCGACCTTGACCGGATCCTCCTCGGTGGTCCAGCCGAACCGGCGGACCAGCCGGCCGAAGTGCGTGTCGACGGTGATGCCGGGGATGCCGAAGGCGTTGCCGAGCACGACGTTCGCCGTCTTGCGGCCGGTACCAGGGAGCTTGACCAGCTCCTCCAGCTTGTTCGGCACGACGCCGTCGTAGTCGTCGACCAGGGCCTGGCCGAGCTTGAGCAGGCTGTTCGTCTTGGCCCGGAAGAAGCCGGTCGGCTTGAGGATGGCCTCCATCTCCTCCCGGTCGGCCTCGGCGTACGCGATCGCGTCCGGGTACTTCGCGAACAGCGTCGGGGTCACCTTGTTGACGGTGACGTCGGTGGTCTGGGCCGACAGGATGGTGGCGACCAGCAACTCAAGCGGAGTGCTGAAGTCGAGTTCGCAGTGCGCGTCCGGATAGGTCTCGGTCAGCACCTTGTGCATCTTGCGTGCCCGCCGGACCAGCTGAGTGGAGGTCTCACCGGTGAAAACGGGCGCCTTCCGCGGAAGCTTGATCGGGGGTTCCACGGAGGCCAGGGCCTCGGCACGCTGGATCGGCATGCAGGCCAGCCTACGTCCGCCCACCTACAGGATTTCCCTCCCGTGCTCCGGACCTGAGCGCACCCCGCCGGAGGGCACTCCGGCGAGTCCTGGCGGGCCTACGTGGCGGTGGGTGGACAGTAGGAGCTACGGTTTTGGGGCGACCGGGTGCGATCCGCCCGGCGCCGAGCGGGCTCCAGGCCTGCTCGTAAGTCGCAGTTCAGGTCCGAGGAGGCCCATTCGTGGACGCCGCAGTGCTCCGACAGGCACCGCTGTTCAGCCAGCTGGACGACGAGGCAGCCGACGCGCTCACCGCGTCGATGACCGAGAGCCGGCTGCGCCGTGGCCAGGTGCTGTTCCACGAAGGCGACTCCGGCGACCGGCTGTTCGTCGTCGTCGAGGGCAAGGTCAAGCTCGGCCGTACCTCCGCCGACGGCCGGGAGAACCTGCTGGCCGTGCTCGGCCCGGGTCAGATGTTCGGCGAGCTGTCCCTGTTCGACCCCGGACCGCGCCAGTCGACCGTCACCGCGGTCACCGACGCGTCGCTGATGGCGCTGACCCACGACGAGCTGCTCCGCTGGCTGGCCGGCCGCCCCGAGGTGGCCCGCGGCCTGCTGCTCCAGCTGGCCTCCCGCCTCCGCAAGGTGTCCGACGTCGTGGCAGACCTGGTGTTCTCCGACGTCCCCGGCCGGGTGGCCAAGGCCCTGCTCGACCTGGCCAGCCGCTTCGGCCGTACCGCGGACGACGGCGTCCACGTCCACCACGACCTCACCCAGGAGGAGCTGGCCCAACTAGTCGGCGCCTCCCGCGAAACCGTCAACAAGGCCCTAGCCGACTTCGCCTCCCGAGGCTGGGTCCGCCTGGAACCCCGCTCAGTAGTCCTCCTAGACATAGAACGCCTCCAACGCCGAGCCCGCTGACCCCGCCGCGCCAACCGAACCCTCCAAGGGGTGAACTCCTGCTTGGAGGGTTCGCCCATCGTTAGGGCAATGGGTTAACCCCGTCACCGGGGGCTAACCCTCCGCTCGTCCGCGGTTTCGGACCAGGCGAAGGCCTGGCGGATGCGGTCGACGAGGCGATTCGGACGGCTGAGATCGTCCCAAGTGACGCGGACAACCAGGAGGCCGGCTGAGCGCAGTCGGTCCTCCCGGTATTTCTCCCGTACGACGGCGTCGAGACCCTCAGCTCGATACTTGATCATTCCGTCGAACTCGACGACCACTCCGTACCGCCGGAAATAGAAGTCGACCCGGGCTACGAGATCGGCTGCACCGAACTGGACTTGCAACTCGGGTTCGGGTAGGCCGTGGGTCTCCATCAGCACCCTGAGCCGCGATTCGCCGACCGACTCCGACAGACCGTCGGCGAACGCGACCGCCGCCAGCGCGGTACCGGTTCTGGGCCAGGCCTTCATCTGGTCCAAGATCGCCCGGAGGTCAGCCTTCGTGACCCGCCCACTGTGCAAAGCGCTGTCACAGAGCGCAACTGCCGCTTCGTATCCAGCCGAGCAGGCCGCCTCGACGACCGACCGCGCGACCGTGGTGGTCGGCAGGCCTTCGGTCGTCGTCACGACACCGGCCGGCAACTCACCCACGTGATGGCTCGTTCTTGCGAGGATCCGGCCGTGACCACGGTCTCTGCGAGTCACGTGAACGAGGTCGAGATCGAGTCCCCACGCCGGCAGCCCATGCAGAACCACGGCGGATTGGTGACTGACAACTACGGCACTCCCGGCAAGAGCACGCGCGGCGGCGTGCACCGCGAGTCGATGCTCAGCCGCCTCGCGCTCCCAGGGCGGGCTGTCGACCGGGTGTACCAATTCGGCGTACAGACCTCTTCTGAGTGAGATCCATTGCCCGGTCCGAAGCCGCTCCCGAATCTGACTCGGCGTGTAGCCGCACTCCACTGCATCCTGACGAGAGAAGGTGCCGCCGTACTCCGCGGCACGGCGCCGAAGTTTGGGGTTCATACTGCACAACCTGCCGCGATCCAGGGCGCCACCCCACCCCGACTTCCCAACTGTGGACAAGCAGCCCCGTCCGCGGGATTCGCCCCTCTTGTGGGGGTTCGCCCCTCTTGTGGGGGTTCGCCCCTCTTGTGGGGGTTTGCTCCTTGGTAGGTCAGTGGGCGAACCCCTGCGAGCGAGGCGAAGCCACCCTGAGGGAGCGGTTAGGGGTTCAGGTAGTCCAGTTGGGCTTGGACTGAGCGGTTGGCGGCGGGCCAGAGGGTTGGGTCTACGTCGGCGTAGACGTGCTGGACTATTGCTTCGGGGGTTGTGTAGCCGGCGGCGAGCGCGGTGCGGACCTGGTTGAGGCGGTCTTGGCGGTGGTTGAGGTAGTGGGTCAGTACTGCGCCTGGGTCTGTGATGACTGGGCCGTGGCCGGGTAGGAGGCGTTCGACGCCGGCTGGGGAGTTGGCGAAGGCGCGGAGGCTTTCCAGGGAGTTCAGGTAGGGGCCCAGGGCTCCGTCGGGGTGGGCGACGACTGAGGTGCCGCGGCCTAGCACTGTGTCGCCGGTCAGCAGCGAGCCGTCTTGTGGGAGCCAGAAGCAGACCGAGTCCATTGTGTGGCCGGGAGTGGGCAGTACTTCGATCCGCAGGTCGCCCGAGGTGATCACGTCGCCCTCGTTGAGCCCGTGCGCGTGGTCGGTCGGGATCCGGAAGGCCGGGTCCACTGAGCGCACCGGGGCGTTGGCCTGCGAGGCGAACCACGCAGCACCCTCCGAGTGGTCGAAGTGCCCGTGTGTGAGCAGCACTGCGGAGACAGTGCACCCGTACTCCGCGACTGCGTCGAGCACTGCGCGCAGGTGTTGCTCCAGCATCGGTCCCGGGTCGACCACTACGGCTGTGTCCGCGTCTGGGGCCCGGAGGATCCACGTATTGGTGCCCTCCAGGGTCATCGGACCCGGGTTCGCCGCGAGTACTCGGGATGCGTAGGCGGTGACCTGCTCGGCTGTCATGTCGTCTCCAGGTAGGCCTGGTCGTTCTCCACCCGTACCGTCGGCAGGATCGGGCGGATCTCGCGGTCGGTCGCGGCGGCGAGTATGTCGGGCACGGCGGCGTACGGGATCAGGTCACGGCAGCAGAGGTAGGTGGGCGGGAGCATGAGCATCTCGCCGGCTTCTACTGCGCGTACTGCGTCGACAGCGGCCATCCAAGCGACTTGGTCGGACTCGCTGGTCACGTCGCGGGTCACCTGGCCGGCCGGGAGCGCGGCGACGAAGAAGCGGGTGTCGTAGCGCCGTGGCTCGAACTCGGGGGTGATCCAGTGGGCCCAGACGCCGAGCAGGTCGGCGCGGAGTACCAGGCCTCGGCGGTGCAGGAAGTCGGCGAACCCGAGCTCCCGTGACTCCAGGGCTACCCGGTCGGCCTCCCAGTCGTCGCCGCTGGTGTCGCTGACCACCGAGTCGGCGTCAGGCCCGGCAAGCAGGACCCCGGACTCCTCGAAGGTCTCCCGCACGGCAGCCGCCACATAGGCCGCGGCAGCCTCCGCCGAGCACCCCATCCGCTCCCCGAACCACTCCGGAGCCGGCCCGGACCAGGAGTCCGCGATAGACGAGTCGGTCGCGTCGACCCGTCCCCCAGGGAACACAGTCATTCCCGCCGCAAACGCCATGCTCTGCTGGCGACGCAGCAAGTAGACCTCCGGACCCGCTGTGGTGTCGCGGGTGAGGATCACCGTCGACGCGGGCCGAGGCTCGACTGCCACTCGGCCCTCACGGATGAACGAAAGCGCCTCAGCAGCCATCCGCCCGGACATCAGGTGAGACTTCAAGTCCCGAACCATAGGTACCTCCGGGATCGGGGACGTGCCGAGCCCGGCGGCCGCGCGGAGCGGCCGCCGTGGCGACGACGGGTCAGTTGACCTCGACGATTAGTTCTACCTCTACCGGGGCGTCCAGGGGGAGGACTGGGACGCCGACGGCGGAGCGGGCGTGCTGGCCGGATTCGCCGAAGAGCTGGCCGAAGAGTTCGGAGGCTCCGTTGGCGACCTGGGGCTGGCCGGTGAAGTCGGGGGTGGAGGCGATGAAGGCGACCGCCTTGACGATCCGGGTGATGTTCGCCAGGTCGCCGATCTCCGCCTTGACCGCGGCCAGCGCGTTCAGCGCGCACTGCTGGGCGCACTCGGCGGCAACCTCGGCAGTGACCTCGGCGCCGACCTTGCCGGTGGCGATCAGGGCGCCCTCGCGCAGCGGCAGCTGGCCGGACGTGTAGACCAGGTTGCCGGTCCGCACGGCGGGTACGTAGGCGGCGACCGGCTTGGCGACCTCGGGCAGCTTCAGGCCGAGCTCGGCCAGCTTCTCCTCGGGGTGGCTCATGACTGGGTGATCTCCCGCTTCAGGTAGGCGACCAGGTTCTCCGGGTTGAGGCCGGGGACGACCTGGACCAGCTCCCAGCCGTCCTGCCCCCAGTTGTCCAGGATCTCCTTGGTCGCGTGGACCAGGAGCGGCACGGTGGCGTACTCGAACTTCTTCATGGGAGGGACTCTAACGGGCGCCCCGCCCAGCCTGCTGTGGGCCACGACCTAGTCTGGGGACCATGGCGAGGCTCCACGTGGTGACGGGCAAAGGCGGAACCGGCAAGACGACGGTCGCCGCCGCCATGGCGCTCGCCCTCGCCGACCAGGGCAAGCGGATCCTGCTGGTCGAGGTGGAGGGCCGCCAGGGGCTGGCCCAGCTCTTCGACGTACCACCGCTCCCGTACGTCGAACGCCGGATCGCCGTCGGCCCGGCCGGGGGCGAGGTCTACGCACTCGCAGTGGACGCCGAGGCGGCCCTGCTCGAGTACCTGGACATGTACTACCACCTGGGCCGCGCAGGGAAGGCACTCGACAAGGTGGGCGCCGTCGACTTCGTCACCACCATCGCGCCGGGCCTCCGCGACGTACTGCTCACCGGCAAGGTCTACGAGGCGACCAGGCGGAAGGCCCACGGGCGGCTCGCGTACGACGCCGTAGTACTGGATGCCCCACCGACCGGCCGGGTCGGACGATTCCTCAACGTGAACCACGAGGTCGCCGGACTGGCCAAGGTCGGCCCGATCCGCAACCAGGCGGACGCGATCATGGGCATGCTCCGCTCGGACGTCACCCGGATCCACCTGGTCACCCTGCTCGAGGAGATGCCGGTCCAGGAGACCCTGGACGCCGTCGAGCAGCTCGAGTCGCTGGACCTCAAGGTCGGGTCGATCGTGGTCAACATGGTCCGGCACAGCCCGCTCGACGACGACGCGCTCGCCCTTGCGGTGAAGGAGAAACTACCCGCCGCCGAGCTCACCCGCGGCCTCAAGGCGGCCGGGATCACTGTCACCAAAGAGCTCACGACGGCACTCGCGCAAGAGGCCCACGACCACGCGGTACGGGTCGGGCTGGAGCGCGAGAACCGCGACCGGATAGATGCCCTGGGCAAGAAAGTGACGGAACTCGCCTTACTGCCAGACGGTATCGACCACGGCGCCCTGTTCGATCTGGCTGAGGAGTTGCGCGCGTGACGGCCCTGGATCTCGACCGGCTGATCGACGACCCGAGCACCCGGATCATCGTGACGTGTGGATCCGGTGGCGTCGGCAAGACGACGACCGCGGCCGCGCTGGGTCTCAGGGCGGCCGAGCGCGGGCGGAAGGTCGTCGTACTGACCATCGACCCGGCCCGCAGACTGGCCCAGGCGCTCGGATTGACCGAGTTGGACAACACCCCCCGCGCGGTGGCCGATGTCGATGCCGCCAACGGTGGCCGGCTCGACGCGATGATGCTCGACATGAAGCGCACGTTCGACGAGGTGGTGCTCTCGCACGCGACCCCCGAGAAGGCCGAGCAGATCCTCGCGAACCCTTTCTACGTGGCGCTTTCCAGCTCCTTCGCCGGCACCCAGGAGTATATGGCGATGGAGAAGCTCGGGCAGCTGTACAAGCAGTCCGAGCGGACCGGCGAGTGGGACCTGATCGTCGTCGACACGCCACCGTCGCGGTCGGCGCTCGACTTCCTGGACGCTCCCGAGCGGCTGGCGTCGCTGCTGGAGGGACGGTTCCTGCGACTGCTGCTCGCGCCGGCCAGGGGTCCGTTCAGATTGATGTCGGCGGGGGTGAACCTCGCCATGTCGGTCATGAACAAGGTGCTCGGCGCGCAGGTGCTCACCGACGTACAGACCTTCGCGGCTGCCTTCGACACCCTCTTCGGCGGGTTCCGGGAGCGGGCCGCGAAGACGGTCGCTCTGCTGCGCGAGCCGCACACCGCGTTCCTGGTGGTGGCCGCTCCGCAGAACGATGCGCTGCGCGAGGCGTCGTACTTCACCGAGCGGCTCCGCGAGGAGAACATGCCGCTGGCCGGGGTCGTCCTCAACCGCGTGACGACCACACATGTGCCTTCGGTGTCCGCTGAGCAGGCTCTGGCAGCCGCTGAGCGACTCGAGGCCGACGACAAGTCGGCGCTGACCGCGGCCGTACTGCGCTTGCACGCCGACCGCATGCAGCAGGTGGTCAGCGACCGCAAACGCGCCGAGCGGTTCCGGCGCGGCCACCGGTCGATCGCGACCATCGACGTACCGGCACTGCCCGACGACGTGCACGATCTGTCCGGTCTGCGCGCGATCGGTGACCTGCTGACCGCCTGACGTCACCTTTTTCACCCTCAGCGAACGCCCGGAAGGCCTGGGAATGACCAGGTGGGGACGGTGGTTGAGCCTGTCAGACTCAATCTTCAACAGAGGGTGTGACAGCGTGACTGAGACGTTGAATCTTCCTGTACTGCCGCTCGACGACGTCGTGGTCCTGCCGGGAATGGTCGTGCCGGTCCGGTTGGCCGACACCGAGGCACGCGCCGCCATCGATGCCGCACAGGCTTCCGGCACGGACCAGGTGCTCCTGGTGCCACGACTGGACGGAAAATATGCCAAGGCCGGGACGCTCGGCGAGATCGAGCAGATCGGCAGGTTGCCGGGCGGAGCCCAGGCAGCCGTCATCCGGGGTGTGTCCCGGGTCCTGATCGGCGCGGGGACCACTGGTCCCGGTGCGGCCCTGTGGGTCGGCGCGACCGTCCTGGACGAGATCACTGACAGCAAGTCGGGCGAGCTGGCCCGCGACTACAAGGCCCTGGTGACGACCGTGCTGGAGCGCCGCGAGGCGTGGCAGGTCATCAACTCGGTGAAGCAGGTGACCAGCCCGGCGGAGCTGTCCGACCTGGCCGGGTACGCCTCGTACCTGACCAACGAGCAGAAGAGCTGGCTGCTGGAGACGGCTGACGTCTCCGAGCGGCTGACCAAGCTGATCGGCTGGGTCAAGGACCACCTGGCCGAGCTCGAGGTCTCCGAGACGATCCAGAAGGACGTCCAGGAGGGCATGGAGAAGCAGCAGCGGGAGTTCCTGCTGCGCCAGCAGTTGGCCGCGGTACGCAAGGAACTGGCCGAGCTGGACGGCAAGGCCGAGTCCGAGGAAGAGGACTACCGGGCCCGCGTCGAGGCTGCTGATCTGCCGGAGCACGTCCGCAAGGCCGCGCTCGCCGAGGTCGACAAGCTGGAGCGTACGGCCGAGCAGTCCCCCGAGGTCGGCTGGATCCGGACCTGGCTGGACACCGTGCTCGAGCTGCCGTGGAACGAGCGGACCGAGGACGGCTACGACATCCGTGAGGCCAGGGCGATCCTGGACGCGGACCACGCGGGCCTGGACGACGTCAAGGAGCGCATCACCGAGTACCTGGCCGTACGCCGCCGCAGGGCGGACCGCGGGCTGGGAGTGGTCGGTGGACGCCGCAGTGGCGCAGTACTGGCACTAGTGGGTCCTCCTGGCGTGGGTAAGACCTCGCTGGGCGAGTCGGTGGCCCGTGCGATGGGCCGTAAGTTCGTCCGGGTTGCACTGGGCGGCGTACGGGACGAGGCCGAGATCCGCGGTCACCGCCGGACGTACGTCGGGGCACTGCCCGGGCGGATCGTCAGGGCGATCACGGAGGCCGGTTCGATGAACCCCGTCGTACTGCTGGACGAGATCGACAAGGTGGGCGCGGACTACCGGGGCGACCCGACCGCTGCTCTGCTGGAGGTACTGGACCCGGCGCAGAACCACACCTTCCGGGACCACTACCTGGAGGTCGAGCTGGACCTGTCCGACGTGGTCTTCCTGGCCACGGCGAACGTGCTCGACTCGATCCCGGCACCGCTGCTCGACCGGATGGAGCTCGTCCAGCTGGACGGCTACACCGAGGACGAGAAGGTCACCATCGCCCGCGACCACCTGCTCCCGCGTCAGCTGGACCGGGCTGGTCTGTCGGTCGAGGAGGTCGCCATCGACGACTCGGCGCTGCGCTTGCTGGCCGGCGAGTACACCCGCGAGGCCGGCGTACGGCAGCTCGAGCGCTCCATCGCCCGAGTACTGCGGAAGGTGACGGCCAAGCTCGCCCTGGGCGAGGACTTGGGGGCGCTGACCATCAGTGCTGCCGACCTGAAGGGGTACCTGGGTTCACCCAAGTTCACGCCGGACTCGGCGGAGCGGACTGCTCTACCGGGTGTGGCGACTGGACTGGCGGTGACGGGTGCCGGTGGTGACGTGCTCTTCATCGAGGCGTCGCTGGCGGACAAGGAGACCGGCCCGACCGGGGTCACGTTGACGGGCCAGCTCGGCGACGTGATGAAGGAGTCGGCGCAGATCGCGTTGTCCTACCTGCGCTCGCACGGTGCGGAACTGGGGCTGCCGGTCGGCGATCTGGCCGAGCGGAACACCCACATCCACGTGCCGGCCGGCGCGGTACCGAAGGACGGCCCGTCGGCCGGTGTCACGATGACGACGGCGCTCGCGTCGCTGCTGTCGGGACGGCCGGTACGGTCCGAGGTCGCGATGACCGGTGAGGTGTCGCTGACCGGCCGGGTACTCCCGATCGGTGGCGTGAAGCAGAAGCTGCTCGCCGCCCACCGGGCCGGACTGACCACGATCCTGATCCCGAAGCGCAACGAGCCGGATCTGGAGGACGTGCCGGAGTCGGTGCTCAAGGAGCTGACGGTTCACCCCGTGAGCGACGTCCGCGAGGTACTGGAACTGGCGCTGGAGCCGGCCCAGGTGGACGCCCGGCAGTTCGCCGCCTGACCGTAGTACGAGACAGCCGGCGGGACCCTGTGAAGGGGTCTCGCCGGCTGTTGCGCGTCTTGCTACAGACGCTTGAATTCACGCTCCGGTTGACGTGACATAAAACACATTCGAGGAATTGGCGTGGCGCTGTGATCCCGTAGGCTCTAGTCCATGCGCGTAAGGGAAAAGGGCGATCGGGGCGTCGTCCAGTCAGTGGTTCTGTTCCTCGGGGTGAGTGTTCTGTCGGGTGCTCTGGCGGCCGGTCTGGCGATCCCGTTCGCGGGTCTGGCCGGCTTCGGCACCGAGAAGACGGCGGAGACCCTGCAGGATCTGCCACAGGAGCTGAAGACGGTCCCGGTGTCGCGCAAGACGTACATCTACACCGCCGATCACAAGCTGATCGCGACGCTGTACGACCAGAACCGCGACCCCGTCACGCTCGCGCAGATCAACCCGATCATGCAGAAGGCGATCGTCTCGATCGAGGACGACCGTTTCTTCGAGCACGGCGCGCTCGACGCCAAGGGCACGCTGCGCGCGCTGATCCGCAACCAGAACAGCGGCGGCGTCCAGCAGGGTGGCTCCAGCATCACCCAGCAGTTCGTCAAGCTGAGCCTGGTCGAGAAGGCAAACGCCAGCGGTGACGAGAAGGCGATCAAGGACGCCACCGCCGACACCTACGAGCGCAAGATCGCCGAGCTGCGCTACGCGATCGCGGTCGAGAAGGAGTTCTCCAAGAACGAGATCCTGGAGAAGTACCTGAACCTGGCCAACTTCGGCGACGGCTCGTACGGCGTCGAGGCGGCCGCCCGGCACTACTTCAACACCACCGCGGCCAAGCTGACGCTGCCGCAGGCGGCGATGCTGGCCGGCCTGGTGAAGAACCCGACCGGATACGACCCGACGAACAACCCGGCCAAGGCGAAGGAACGTCGCGACGTCGTCCTGCGGCGCATGCAGGAGCTGAACGTCATCACCGCCGCCCAGGCCAACGCGGCGATCAAGACGCCGGTGCTGACCGGCAAGGTGGTCAAGGTCCTCAACGGCTGCGCCAACTCGCCGTACCCGTTCTACTGCGAGTACGTCGTCTCGAAGCTGATGGAGAACCCAGCCTTCGGCCGGACCGGCAAAGACCGCGAGCACTACCTCAAGACCGCCGGCATCACGGTGATCACCTCACTGGACAGCCGGGTCCAGGCGGCCGCGCAGAAGTCGATCAACGAGCACACCAAGTCCGACGACCAGCCGATCGCGGCGATCACCATGGTGGAACCGGGCACCGGCCTGGTGAAGGCGATGGTGCAGAGCCGGGAGTACACGGCCGGCAAGGAGGACAAGGGCAAGACGGCGTACAACTACAACGTCGAGAAGACCTACGAAGGCGGCTACGGCGGATTCCAGAACGGTTCGACGATGAAGGCGTTCACGATCGCCGCGGCGATCCAGGCCGGCATCCCGATCAACTACCGGATCCCCTCACCGAGCCCGATCCCGCTCAGCGGAGTGAAGTTCAAGACCTGCTCGGGGACGACGTCGGACCCCGACTACAACCCGCGGAACTCGACCAAGTCGCCGCCCGAGCCGACCATGATCGAGGCCGCCCAGAAGTCGACCAACACCTACTTCCTGCAGCTCTCGCAGCGGGTCGGCCTGTGCCCGATCGCCAAGCTCGCCGAGAGTCTGGGCATGCACAACGCCCAGACCGGCGAGCCGCTCGAGCAGGTCGTCTCGATGACGCTGGGCGTCGGTCTGATCAGCCCGCTGCAGCTGGCCAACGCCTACGCCACCTTCGCGGCCCGCGGCAAGTACTGCACGCCGCAGCTGATCACCTCGGTGAAGAACTGGAAGGGCCGCTCGCTCACCACCCCCGGCCCGAGCTGCAAGCAGGTGCTCACCCCCGAGGTCGCCGACGGGGTCAACGCTGTGCTGCACGAGGTGCTGGAGAACGGTGGTACCGGTTCGCACCTGAAGTTCGGCCGCAGTGACCTGGCCGGCAAGACCGGAACGATCCAGGACACCAAGGCCGTCTGGTTCTCGGGCTACTCGAACAAGCTGGCCGCGGCCGCGGTGGTGGCCGACGCCGACCTGCCCTACAAGAAGCTGATGGGCCAGCGGTTCAACGGCGAGACGATGAGCGACGCCTCCGGTTCGGGTACCGCCGGTCCGCTCTGGGAGACCGCGATGCAAGGCGCCCTCAAGGGCACCCCGACCACCAAGTTCACCGCGCCCACCGACGAGACCCGGCGCGGCAACGTCGAGGACCTGCCGTACGTGAACGGCATGAACCCCGACGAGGCGGCGAACAAGCTGCGCGGGATGGGCTTCGAGGCCACCATCGCTCCCGGCCAGGTCGACTCCGAAGAGGTCCAGGGCACCGTCGCGTACCTCAGCCCGCGCAGCCAGGACGGCGCGCCGGCCGGCTCACTGGTGACGATCTACGTCTCCAACGGCAGCAAGATCCAGCAACCACCGACCACCCCAGGTATCCCGAACCCGCCGATCCCACCGAACACCGGCAAGCCCGGCGGCGGCAAGCCCGGCGGCAACTGCCCACCCTGGAACCCGAAGTACCCGAACTGCGGCGGCCGCTGACACCGAAGAAGCGCCCTGTCCTTCCCGGACAGGGCGCTTCTTCGTCTGTCAGGTCAGCTAGGCGCCGAGCTGGCGCTTGACCTCGGCGGAGACGGTGCCGCCGTCGGCTTTGCCCTTGACCTTGGGCTGGAGGGCGCCCATCACCTTGCCGATGCCGCGCGGGCCGAGTTCGGCGGCTCCGGTGGCGGCGATGGTTTCGGTGACCAGGGCGGCGATCTCCTCCTGGGTGAGCTGCTCGGGCAGGTACTCGGCCAGAATGTCGGCCTCGGCCTGCTCCTTGAGGGCCAGTTCCTCACGGCCCGCGTCCCGGTACGCCGTGACCGACTCGCGGCGCTTCTTCGCCTCGGCGGTGAGCACGTCGAGGACCTCCGCGTCGGACAGCTCGCGAGCCTCCTTGCCGGCCACCTCCTGCTTGGTCACGGCCGTGAGCGCCATCCGCAGGGTCGACTTGCGGAGCTCGTCGCGCGCCTTCAGGGCGGCGGTCATGTCATCGTGCAGGCGCTGCTTCAGTTCGGAGTTGGACATGCCCACGATTGTGGCAGGCTGGTGAAATGAGTTTCCGGGGGCTTGCCACCACGACACTGAAGTCCGCTGCCGTCGTCAGCGCGGTGGGCGCTGCCTGTGTCGCGTACGCGGCGGCCATCGAGGTGCGGTGGTTCACGCTGCGCAGGGTGACGGTGCCGGTGCTGCCGGTGGGTACGGCGCCGCTCAAGGTGCTGCACCTGTCCGACCTGCACCTGATGCCGACGCAGGAGAAGAAGATCCGCTGGGTCAACGAGCTGGCCCGGCTGGAGCCGGATCTGATCGTCAACACCGGCGACAACATCTCCCACCCCGACTCGGTTCTGCCGCTGCTGCGCGCGTACGGCGCGCTGCTCGACGTACCGGGTGTGTTCGTCTTCGGCTCGAACGACTACTGGAAGCCGCATTTCAAGAACCCGGCGAAGTACCTGCTGCCGGCCAACAAGCAGCGGCACAAGCCGCACGGGCCCGACCTGCCGTACGAAGAGATGCGCTCGGCATTCACCAGAGCCGGCTGGGTCGATCTCAACAACGAGCGCTCCACCCTCAAGGTGAACGGCCTGCGCCTGGACTTCGCCGGCACCGACGACCCCCACATCAGGCGCGACCGGTACGCCGAGGTCGCGGGCGAGGTGGATCCGGCCGCCGACCTGTCCATCGGGGTGACGCACGCGCCGTACCAGCGGGTGCTGAACGGGTTCGTCGGCGACGGGTATCCGCTGGTGCTCGCCGGCCACACCCACGGCGGTCAGCTCGCGGTGCCGCTCTACGGCGCCCTGGTGACCAACTGCGACCTCGACGCGTCCCGGGTCAAGGGTTTGTCCACCTGGGGCTTCGAAGGGCGCCAGGCGGCACTGCACGTCTCGGCCGGCCTGGGCACCTCGCCGTACGCACCGGTGCGGTTCGCGTGCCGTCCGGAAGCGACGTTGCTCACCCTGGTTCCGAAGGCCGGATAACCCGATTTCGTCCTGGCGGGTGGCGCATGTAAGCTAACGCCGACTTCGGGCTGTGGCGCAGCTTGGTAGCGCGCGTCGTTCGGGACGACGAGGTCGCAGGTTCAAATCCTGTCAGCCCGACAAATGAAGGCGGTGGCTCCCCGGAGCCACCGCCTTCAGTCATCTCCGGAGCGACTCGGCGAGCGGCTGCCAGAAGTACGCGAAGTCGTCCTGCGGGCCGGCGATCATCCGCTGGGTCAGCACCACACCGATCAGCTCGCGCGACGGATCCGTCGCGGCACTCGTCCCCGAGCCACCGCTCCAGCCGTACCGACCGACCGCGGTCCACGGGTCGGTCACCGCGAGCTCGACACCGAACCCGAGGCTCCACGACAGCCGGTCGGCCTCCGCGCCGAGGCCGGCCCTCTGCTCGTCCGTGAGCTGGTCAGTTGTCAGCTCCCGCAGCAGCTCAGCGGGCAGCAGGCTGCCTTCGGCGATTGCCTGCAGGAAGGTCAGCTGATCCTCGACCGTCGACACCAGACCACCACCGAAGCTCTCGAACGGCGGCGGCTCGGCGAACGCTTCGTCGTACTCCGGGAACGCCTCCAGCCCGCGTTCCGTCATCCGGTACGTCGTCGGCAACGTGGCGCCGTCCGCCTGGAAGCTGGTCGAGGTCAGTCCCAGCGGCGCGTTGATCCGCTCCTCCAGTACTGCGTGCAGCGGCCGGCCGGCGACTCGCGCGATCAGGACCGACAGCACGTCGAAGCCGGAGTGGTAGATGAAGCGTGCACC
The DNA here is from genome assembly GCF_044453825.1 of Kribbella sp. NPDC051620. Taxonomy (NCBI): domain Bacteria; kingdom Bacillati; phylum Actinomycetota; class Actinomycetes; order Propionibacteriales; family Kribbellaceae; genus Kribbella; species Kribbella sp. NPDC051620. The sequence continues at coordinate 887,643 of NZ_JBITDB010000004.1, read as the reverse complement.
GGGCTGGTAGACGAGAGGAACGGAGCTGAGCCGGGCCATGAACTCGTCGCCGTCGAAAGGCCGGCGAAGTCCGTACCCGAGGGCGCTGCCGAGCGCATCGGCGATCGGTGCCTTCTGCAGCTCACTGGACAGGCTGCCGAGGCCGAACGTCATCGTCAGCAACTGTCGCACGGTAATGGGCCGGTCGGCGGGCACGGTCTGGTCGAGCGATCCGCCAGGTGTCCTGAGGACGCGTGGTTCCGCAAGCTCGGGCAGCCAAGGCGCGACCGGGTCATCGAGGTCGAAGAGCCCGTCGGCGACCATCGACAACGCGACCGCCGCACCGACTGGCTTGCTCAGCGAGGCGATCCGGAACCGCGTGTCGGCACGCATCGGCAACGGGTGGTCGGGATCGAAAGACAGCGTGCCCGTGGCGAAGTACTCGGTCCTGCCCTGATGCCGGATCCCGGCGACGATTCCGGGCGCCCAACCGGCCGCCACCTGCTGCTCCAGCGAACGCCATACCGATTCGAACATCTCGCTCCGCCTTTCTTCGGGCTCCCAAGCTAGCCGCGCGCGGGCCGACCTAAGCTGGCCCATATGAGTGCGCTTCAGCTGGTCGATCTCGGTGAAGTGGATTACGAGGTCGCTGCCAAGGAGATGAAGACGTGGGTCGAGGAGCGGCAGGCGGGGGCGGCTGGGGACCGGTTGTTTATGTTGAGTCATCCGGCGGTGATCACGTACGGGCCGCGCACGTCGTTGGCCGATCTGCCGGCTGAGGCCGCGGCGATTCCGACCGTTGCTGTGGACCGGGGCGGCTTTGCGACGTATCACGGGCCTGGGCAGTTGGTGGGGTATCTGGTGATCGATCTGAAGAAGCGCGGGCCGGTCGACATCGTGCGCTGGGTCGAGAACGGGCTGATCGAGGCGCTCGGTTCGCTGGGCTTTCCGGTGGTACGCCGGGACACGCCGCGCGGCGAGAGCAGCCTGGTCGGCGTCTGGACCGAGGACCATCGCAAGCTCTGCTCGATCGGCATGCGGATCCGCCGAGGCGTCACGTCGCACGGCTTCTCGATCAACCTCGATCCAGCCATGGACGTCTTCCACACCTTCACGACCTGCGGCCTCCACGACGTCACCATGACCTCCCTGGCCGACCTCAGCCGCGAGCTGTCCATCCCCTGCCCCACCGACGCCCGACTCCGCACTGCCGTCGCAACAGCCCTTGGTGCCGCCTGAGCAGATAGCCTGCGGCAATGAGCGACGACAAGCCCGAGGACGAAAGCCCTGGGATGCCGGAGGACCTCGAGGAGTATCTCGAGGAGGCCGACGAAGAGGCGGCCGACGAAGCCGACGAGGGCCGGTACGACGCTCCGCCGTTGCCGCCTGCGCTGATCCTGGGCGTGGTCGGGTTGCTGGCCGGGTTCCTCACGATCGCGCTTGTCTGGTTGAGCGAGCAGGGGTGTGACCGGGTCCGGGACTCACCCAACTGCGGTGCGGCCGGGTTTCCGTTGCTGGTGCTCGCCGTGGTGATCACGATCGTGCTCGGCGCGCTGACGCTGAGCCGGCTGGCGATGCCGCATCCCGCGCTGGTCGCGTTCCTCGGGGTCGGCTTCATGTTGCTGATCGTGCTCGCGTTCCTGTCGAACGACCTGTTCTCCACCTGGACCCTGGTTGTCGTCCCGGTGCTCACCGCCATCACCTTCCTAGTCGCAAACCTGATCGCCGGACGGTTGGAGCGAGCCGATGCCTGAACTGCCCCGCTACCCCTGCCACCGCACCACCACCCCTCTCCCACTCGACGGCACCCTGACCCACCCCGCCTGGGAACAGGCTCCGTGGACCAGCGACTTCGTCGACATCACCGGCCCGGACGCGACCACCCCACGGTTCCGTACCAGGGCCAAGCTCCTGTACGACGACCAGTACCTGTACGTCGGCGGCCAACTCGAAGAGCCGCACGTGTGGTCGACGATGACCGAGCCGAACACCTGGCTGTACGAGGAGAACAACTTCGAGCTCTTCCTCGACCCGGACGGCGACGGCGAGAACTACTACGAGTTCGAGATCAACCCGCTCGGGACCACCTGGGAGCTCTCCCTCCCCAAGCCGTACTCCGAGGGCGGCGTCCCGGTCGATCCGGACATGTTGCCTGGCCTGCGGACGGCGCTGAACATCGACGGCACCCTCAACGACCCGGCCGACACCGACACCGGCTGGACCGTCGAGGTCGCGCTCCCCTGGGCCGACCTGGCGAAGTACAACAAGTTCCGGACCCCACCGAGCGCGGGCGACGAGTGGCGGATGAACCTCATGCGGATCGAGTGGGACCACGAGGTGGTCGACGGCGAGTACCGCAAGGGCAAGGAGCAGGACTTCTGGGTCTGGTCGCCGCAGTACGTCGTGGACATGCACAAGCCCGACCAATGGGGCGTATTGAGCTTCGAATGACCTCTGGTCGCAGCGGGGTGCCGGTGCAAGACTGCGAAGGACGGCTGTTGCCGGCTGGGGGCGGATTGCAACGGCCCACGCTGCGACAACCAGGGGGAACACCATGACTGCAACAGATCCAGTGGACACCTCCGAGTCGACGGAGGTGCTGGACGAGTCGACGCTGCCACCGTTGGCCGACTCACCAGGAATCCAGGCCGACGACCCGGAGCTGGACGACCCGGCCACCGAAGCCGCCTTCCAGGACCCGATCGCGGACACCGATCCGCTTGGGCCCGACGAAGAGCCCGGAGTCGAACCCGGCCTCGACGACGGCCTCGACGTCGGCATCGAGCCCGGAATCGAGGTCGGGTGAGATGGCCGTCCGGATGGGCAAGGCCGCGGTGGACTTCGCCGCGGCGCAGGCGGCGCACGCGACCAGGGACTGGACCGGGATCTGCCTGATCTTCGTCCGCAACTGCTTCAACGTCGGCCCGCTGGCCACGGACGCTGCCTTGGGCTACAAAGCAGCACAGTTCAAGCACGGTACGGCCGGTACGCCGCCGCTCGGCGTACCGCTGTGGTGGACCGGCGCGCCACACGGGCATGTCGCGATCAGCACCGGCGACGGGAGCTGCTTCAGCAGCGACATCCTCCGGCCGGGCAAGGTGGACAAGGTGCCGATCTCGAAGATCGCCCGCTCGTGGGGCAAGACCTACAAGGGCTGGAGCGAGGACATCAACGGGGTCCGGATCTGGCGGCCGACCGCGCCCACGCTGCCCGCCGTCGATCTCAGCAACGTCCGCGAGGCGGCCGGCAAGGACCAGTTCCGGCCGCCGGGTCAGGGCCTGCACGAGCGCGACATCATCATCGTCGAGCGGGCGCTGCTCAAGCAGGGCCTCAAGGATCCGATGAACGTCGACGGGTTCGCCGGCAAGGACTTCCGCAAGGCCTACGCGCTGTGGCAGAAGGCGACCGTACCGCCACCTTTCGACGGGATTCCGGGCATTCAGAGCCTCAAGAAGCTGGGTGAGCGGCGCGGATTCCGCGTGATCAGCTGACCGGTACGCCGAGGTGGTGCCCCACGCCCGTGGGGCACCACGCCTGCCCCCGTCCGGTGGTCCGATCCCGGCAAGGTGACAATCAGTCATATGGAGTCCGCCAGCCACGCCGGTCTCGCCGGTCCTGACGGCGAGTCGATGCCACCCGTCGAGCGGGTCGTCGCCGCTCGGCTCGGCGTCTTCTCCGGTGGGCTGACCGCAGCGTCGGTGGCGGCCGTTCTCGAGTTGCCGCTGCAGACGACGAGCTGCCTGCTCGACGCGCTGACCGAGCGATCGCTCCTCAGGGTGAGCGATGGGCGGTACGAGGTGCTGGACTCGATCCACGCGTACGCCGAGGGGCGGGTCTCGAGCACCGAGGCCGATGACCTCCGGGCGCGGCACGCGGCGTACCTGCTGGACCTGGTACGCCGGGCCGACGCGCAGCTGCGTGGACCCGATCAGTTGCGCTGGGCAACTTCGATCCGGCAGGAGAGCGACAACCTGCACAGGGCGATCGAGTGGGCCACCAAGCACGACCAGCGGCTCGCGCTTGAGCTGATCGCCGCGCTGTCGACGTACTGGTCGATGCAGGGGCTGCGGGACGAGGCGGGGCAGGCAGCTCATGGCTTGCTCGGGGTGCTCGGGCCAGTGGTGCCTGATGGGCTCGCTGAGGAGTACCTGCTCGCAGTACTGCATGCGACCGGGTCTGGGGTGCCGGACGGTGTCGATCAGGCTCGGGTGATCGTCGAGGATCTGGTCGAGCCGTTCCGGTACCCGGTGACGGTGCTGCTCTGGTCGACCGTCCTCGGACCGTTTGCGCCGCCGGAGATGGTTGTCGAGGTGCTGGCGCGACAGGAGCTGAGCACTGATCCCTGGACGTTGGCTGCGGTGCGGCTCTGCGGTACGGGCGCTGAGGCGGCGCTGGTGCAGTTCCAGGTGGTTGGGGACCGGTGGGGCAGTCTGTTGGCGCTGGATGAGCTGGCTGCGAGTACTACGGACTTCAAGAGGGTCGTCGAGCTGACCAGCCAGGCGCTGCTGCTCGCTGATGAGCTGGGTGTCGATGAGCAGGCCGCGTCGCTGCTCTGTCGGCGTGGCGACCTCCGGCTGCGGATGCGCGAGCTCCATGCGGCCGCGGACGACTACCGGCGGACGCTGGTACGGGCGAAGCGGGCAGGTCGACCGGACCTCTCCGCAGCGGCCCGGATCGGGCTGGCCAAGGCTGCCCGGTACGCCGGGGATCTCGCGAAGGCGCAGGAGTTGGCACTGGTGGCGTTGTCGCGCTGCCCGGACGACTGGGACGAGGCCGACCTCGCCATGACCGAGGCCCTCGCTGAGCTGGCGGCGATCGCCGCCGCGGCCGGACGCCCCGAGGAAGCACACTCCTGGCGCGTCAAAGCAGGGCTCGCATCGGAGCAGTACCGCTCAGCAGGCCGATAACTCTGTGGCTCTGGCCACAGCGGGTGGATCTCGCCGGATCTGTGGCTGCTGGTTAGAGTCGAGCGGACACCAACCTGCAATGGAGCAGCCTGATGGACAAGACGTACGACTCACCGCAGGCCGCGGTCGACGACATCGGCGACGGCGCGAGCCTCGCGGTCGGCGGCTTCGGGCTCTGCGGCAACCCGATGCAGCTGATCGAGGCGCTCCACGCCAAGGGCGTGAGCGGGCTCAGCGTCGTCTCCAACAACTGCGGCGTCGACGACTGGGGGCTGGGCATCCTGCTGGCCGACAAGCGGATCGCCAAGATGACCTCGTCGTACGTCGGGGAGAACAAGGAGTTCGCCCGGCAGTTCCTGTCCGGTGAGCTGGAGGTCGAGCTGACCCCACAGGGCACGCTGGCCGAGAAGCTCCGGGCCGGCGGCTGCGGGATCGCCGCCTTCTTCACACTCGCCGGTGTCGGCACGCAGGTCGCCGAGGGTGGCCTGCCGCAGAAGTACAACACCGACGGCTCGGTCGCCAAGGCCTCGGAGCCCAAGGAGACCCGCGAGATCGGCGGTACGACGTACGTGCTGGAGGAGTCGATCACCACCGACTTCGGGCTTGTGCACGCGCTGAAGGGCGACACCCACGGCAACCTGGTCTTCGACCGGAGTGCCCGCAACTTCAACCCGCTGGCCGCGATGGCCGGCCGGATCACCATCGCGCAGGTCGAGGAGCTGGTCCAGCCTGGTGAGCTGGACCCGGACGAGATCCACCTGCCCGGCGTCTACGTCCAGCGAGTGGTTGCCGTTGGCAAGGACATCGAGAAGCGGATCGAGAAGCGTACGGTCCAACCGCGCCAGGCCTTCGAGGCTGCCCGCGAGAAGCTGGAGGCCTGAGATGCCACTCACCCGTGAGCAGATGGCCGCCCGCGCCGCCGCCGAGCTGGAGGACGGCTCGTACGTGAACCTCGGCATCGGCCTGCCGACGCTGGTACCGAACTACATCCCCGAGGGCGTCACCGTCGTCCTGCAGAGCGAGAACGGCATCCTCGGCGTCGGCCCGTACCCGGTCGAGGGCGAGGAGGACCCGGACCTGATCAACGCCGGCAAGGAGACCGTCACGACGTTGCCGGGGGCATCGTTCTTCGACTCGTCGCTGTCCTTCGGGATGATCCGCGGCGGCGCGATCGACGCGGCCATCCTGGGCGCGATGCAGGTCTCGGCCACCGGCGACCTGTCGAACTGGATGATCCCGGGCAAGATGGTCAAGGGCATGGGCGGCGCGATGGACCTCGTGCACGGCGCCAAGAAGGTGATCGTGCTGATGGAGCACGTCGCCAAGGATGGTTCGCACAAGATCTTGGCCGAGTGCGACCTGCCCTACACCGGTCGTGGCGTGGTCAACCGGATCATCACCGACCTCGCCGTCATCGACATCACCGACGACGGCCTGCAGCTGGTCGAGCTGGCCGAGGGCGTCACCTTCGACGAGCTCCAGGAGAAGACCGGCGCGCCCATCAAGCAATGACCCGGAATGTCTGGCCCCGGACGGCGGTTGGTGCTGAATGACCGCCGTACGGGGCCATTCTTCTGGAGGAACGACTTGAGCAACGCCGACACCGCCATCGCCGCGCTACGTAGCGGCTATGACGCGCTCGCCGATCTGGTGAAGAAGTTCGACGACGAGGCCCTGGCGGGTCCGTCCGCGGCGTCCGAGTGGGATATCGCGCAGGTGCTCAGCCACCTGGGCAGCGGCGCGGAGATCATGACCAACACCGTGCAGCTGGCGCTGGCCGGCAAGCCGCCGGCCGAGGGTGACTTCAACCAGACCGTCTGGGCCCGATGGGACTCGTCGTCGCGCCGCGAGCAGGCCGACGGCTTCCTCGAATGGAACGAGAAGCTGGTCTCCCTGTTCGAGTCGCTGACCCCGGAGCAGTTGGAGACGGTACGGATCGACCTGGGCTACCTTCCGGCCCCAGCCGATGTCACCACCGTCGCCCGGATGCGGCTCAGCGAGTTCACCCTGCACTCGTGGGACGTCCGCAGCGCCTCCGACCCGGCCGCGACGCTCGCCGCCGAGGCGGTACCGGAGTTGCTCGCCCAGCGGACCATCGACCTCAGCTGGGTCAGCAAGCCGGCCGAGCTGGACGGGAAGTACGCCGTACTGACGGTGGTCACGACTGACCCCGCGACCGAGCTCACCCTGAACCTGGCCGACCCGGTCACTCTCAAGGACGGCCGCTCCGGCGAGGCCGACGGGACCCTCACGCTGCCCGGCGAAACGTGGCTACGGCTGATCTCCGGACGCCTCGGTCCGGACACTCCGGCCAACCTGGAGCTGACCGGTCCCATCACCTTGGCGACGCTGCGCCGGGTGTTCCAGGGTTACTGATCGAGGCGGTCCACTGACCGTGCGTAGAGCGCCCCGCCTGAGCCCTGTCGGCGGGTGCGCTCGATCGCTACCCTTCACGCCTGCCGCTTGTACGGCTCGGTGAGGATGGACCGCATGGACCTGGATGTGTTCGTCATCGGTGGCGTGGGAATCGATACCATCGTGCGAGTACCCGCGCTGCCGCTACCCGGCCAGGAGACCATTCCCGTCCAACCCGTCGAGACCTATGTCGGCCACACCGGTCATGGCGTAGTGCTCGGCTGCCATCGGCTGGGGCTGCATCCCGGCCTCGCCGACGTCATCGGTGACGACGCGGAGGGGTGGCGGATCCGGCGGACATACGAGGAGCTCGGGCTGCCACTCACGATCGCAGTCCACCCGAGCGGTACTCGCCGCAGCATCAACCTGGTGTCGCCGGATGGCAGCCGGGTTTCCCTGTACGACCGGCGGCACCCGCCGGGGATGCGGGTCGATCCCAACCTTTGGCGCCACCGGGTCGAGCAGGCCAGGCACGTGCACGTGTCGATCATGGATTTCGCAAGGCGCGCGCTGCCCGACGTACTGGCCGCCGACTGTTCGCTGTCGACCGATCTGCACGACTGGGACGGGGACGACGAGTACCACCGGGACTTCGCGCAGTGCGCCGACATCGTCTTCGTCTCGACCAGCGCGCTGCGCGACAAGGCCATCGACTGGATCTTCGCCAGTGGCCGGGCGGAGGTCGTGATCGCGATGGCCGGGGCCGACGGGAGCTACGTGCACGTCCGCGGCGAGGAGCCCGTGCACCTGCCGGCCGTCGACATCCCGGGGCGGCCGGTGGTGGATACGAACGGTGCTGGGGATGCGTACGTCGCGGCCTTCCTGACCACGTGGCTGGACGGTCGCTCGTACTACGAAGCCGCCGAGGCGGGCACCATCGCGGGCGCCTGGGCGTGTGGCTCCCGCGGCACCCACACCGACCTGATCACCGCCGAACAACTCATGCTGCTGAACCGCTAGCTGGCCGCCGGCCGGCTCAGCCGCGGGTCAGGGGTGGGTGGAGAGTGGCGGCGGGCCCTCGGCGGAAGAGTTGGGCGGGGCGGCCGCCGTCGCGGGTTGTGGTGGCGCCGAGGGGGATGACGAAGCCGTCGGTCTTGGTGGCCTTGCGGTGGAAGTTGCGGGGGTCGAGCTGGACGCCCCAGACGGCTTCATAGATGCCGCGCAGCTCCGAGATGGTGAACTCGTCGGGGCAGAACGCCGCCGCGAGTGGTGAGTACTCGAGCTTGGCCCGGGCCCGCTCGACCGCGTCCGTGAGGATCCGGTGGTGGTCGAAGGCGAGCCGGTCCTGGTCGGTCAGCACCTCGTCGACCGCCACCCATTCGGCGGAGGCTGCGTCCGTACCGGCAACAGGCGACGGCAGGTCCGGGACGAGCGCCAGGTAGGTCACGCTGATGACCCGGCCTCTCGGGTCCCGGCCCGGCTCGCCATAGGTCGCGACCTGCTCGAGATGGATCCGGTCGGAGTGCAGACCGGTCTCCTCCTCGAGCTCGCGACGGGCGGCCGCCTCCAGGTCCTCCTTGGGGCGCACGAAGCCGCCCGGAAGTGCCCACCTGCCCTGGTACGGCGCGATGCCGCGGCGTACCAGGAGGACCTGCAGTGACCCCTCGCGGACGGTCAGGATGACGAGGTCGGCGGCTACCCCCAGCGGCTCGAAGTCCATGAGACCTGACTCTAATCGTCACCTTGACGAAAAGCCATCCCGAGTCTTATCGTCAAACTGACGACAACGATTGAGCAGCCGGCCCGGCGCCGGCGACGACAGGAGAGCGACTCTGATGGCAGACATCACGCGGTTCCGGTTCATCAGCCACCTGCGGGCGAACCCGACGACTCACGTCCGGCACCTGCGCAACGGGAAGCTGGCGCATGACGGCGCCGGGCAGGCGTTCTGGTTCCGGGCGCTCAACTCGTCGCTGAGCGAGGTACCGATCGATGACCGCGAGCAGCCGCTGCTGTTCCACGGGCGGACGCTCGACTTCCAGGACGTCGTCGTACAGGCGACCGTCACGTACCGGGTCACGGATCCAGCGCTGGCGTCGACGCGGCTCGACTTCGGGATCGATCCCGACACGGGGTTGTGGCGGGCCACTCCGCTGGAGCAGCTTGGCGGATTGCTGACCGAGTTGGCTCAGCAGACGGCTTTGGATCTGCTGGCTGGTCTCAGCCTGACGCAGGCGCTGTCCGAGGGGATGGCGTCGCTGCGGCTCGCGATGAGCAGTGGATTGCGTGATGATCAGCGGCTCACCGGGCTGGGGATCGGTGTGGAGGACGTGCGCGTGGTCGCAGTACGGGCCGAGAGTGATGTCGAGCGGGCGCTGCAGACTCCCACGCGGGAGATGGTGCAGCAGGCGGCCGACAAGGCGACGTACGAGCGGCGGGCGATGGCGGTCGAGCGGGAGCGGTCGATCGCGGAGAACGAGCTGCAGAACCAGATCGAGCTGGCGCGGCGCGAAGAGCAGTTGGTGACGCAGAAGGGCCAGAACGAACGGCAGCGGGCGACCGAGGCGGCTGCGGCCGGGCGGATCGAGGGCGAGGCTTTGGCTGGACGCCGACGGTTGCTGGCGGCGGCCGATGCTGATGCCAAGCGGGTCTTGGGTGAGGCGGAGGCGGCTGCTGAGAAGGCTCTGCTGGATGCTTACGCCGACCTGGACCAAGGGGTGATCCTCGCTCTGGCCATCAAGCAGGGCGCGCTGCCGGAGATCGGCACGCTGAACCTGACGCCGGATCTGCTCACCCCGCTGCTCGCCAAGCTGACTTCCTCCGCCGGGGCCTCCTGATGAGCCTGCCTCCTCGGGCGGTCGTGGTTCACCGGGCGACCGAGCTCACGGAGCTGGTCGCCCGGCACGGCACCCGGCAGCAGGCCGGCTTCTTCCTGGCCAGTCGCGGGCGGTCGCTCGATTCACTGGATGCCCGGCATGAGGCCCAGCAGAAGGCGCTGGCGGTGGTGTCCGCGGCGATCCCGCTGGACTGGCGACGCGCCGTTGCCGAGCGCAACGATCTCGACCGGTTCGTGTTCGGGCCGGAGGATGTGGTGATCGCGGTCGGTCAGGACGGGCTGGTGGCCAACGTGGCGAAGTACCTGGACGGGCAGCCGGTGATCGGGGTCAATCCGGAGCCCCGCTGGAATCCCGGCGTACTGGTGCCGCACTCGCCTTCCGACGTACCGGAGCTGCTGTCCGTACGTTCGGTCGAAGAACGCACGATGGTTGCCGCACGCACCGATGACGGGCAGCAACTCCTTGCCCTGAACGAGATCTACGTCGGCAACCGCACGCACCAGTCAGCTCGCTACCGCCTGGCCTCACCTGAAGGCCTGGAGGAACGCCAATCGTCATCAGGCTTGCTGGTCGGCACCGGAACAGGTTCAACGGGGTGGTGCCGCTCAGCCTGGCAAGAACGAGGAAGCCTCCTACGCCTCCCCTCACCCACCGACCCGTCCCTGTGCTGGTTCGTCCGGGAAGCCTGGCCCTCCCCAGCCACCGGCACCACCTGCACCGAAGGCCTCCTGACCGCCACCGACTCCCTCACCATCACCGCCGAAGCCGACCTCGTCATCTTCGGCGACGGCATGGAATCCGACACCCTCACCATCACCTGGGGCCAACGCCTGGAAGTCTCTATCGCAGAAACCCACCTAAACCTCGTGCGCTGAAATACCCCACGCATCGCGGCCAAGCCCTCGGCTGCGGCCGCCCACCTGCCTGGCCCCCGCGTCGTGTCGCCGTCGACTGCAGGTTCCTAGCTGGGCTCACCAGCTCGGCGACTCGACCGCGCCAGCTGACGGACGACCGCGTCGACGATGTCGGTCAGGTCGCGGTTGAAGGCGATCGCGGCGTCCGGCGCGTGCAGCCGCACCAGATTGATGACCTGCTGAAAGAGCTCGAGCTGCTCTTCGCTCTTCCGGATGCAGCCGCCGATCAAGACGCACTCCCACGGCCGCTCACGGAGCGCCGCGGTCACGACCGTCTCGACGTCGTCCGAGCCGTCGAGACCGATCAGACAGTTCCGGGCGTCGATGCCGCTCTCCGCGAACCGCCGCACCGACTCCTCGATCGCGGCCGCGACCGGCGCCGGATCCCACGGTCCGGGAACTCGGTAGGGATCAAGTCCGATCACCAGCACGAGCGGCGCAGTTTGCTTCATCACCCTCTGACCATAGACGTCGCAGTGCGTACCAAAGTACGGATGTGCTCACTATAGTGTTAATGCCCCTACTATAGTGTGCATCATGGACCTGTCGCAGCCGATTTCGACCGTGGCTCCGAGTCTTGATGGGCCAGTGCTGGCCGTGTTGGCTGGGACGGAGAATCCGCTGACCGGGCGGAAGGTGCATCAGTTGGCGGGGGCCGGGAGTGAGAGCGGGGTCCGCAAGGTGCTGACTCGGCTGGTCGGTACCGGGCTGGTGAGTGCGACCGAGGTCGGCGCGAGCATCCAGTACTCGCTGAATCGTGAACATTTGGCCGCCGGCCCGGTGATCGAGTTGCTCGATCTGCGTCAAGGGCTCATCCGGCGGATGCAGGCGGCGATCGAGGAGTGGCCGGTACGACCGCTGCACGTCAGCCTCTTCGGACCGACCGCCCGGCGCGATGGCGATCTCGCCAGCGATGTCGACCTGCTCGTCATCCACGATTTCACCGATCCACCCCCGGACTGGCACGACCAACTCAGCTCACTCGGCAAACAGGTACGAGCCTGGACGGGCAATCACCTGCAGCTCTCCGACCTGAGCGTCACCGACCTGCGGGAACACCTTGAGATCGGCGATCCGATCATCAGCAGCTGGCTGCGTGACGGGCTTACGTTGTTCGGCCCGGACCTGCGTGTCCTGCTCAAGACCATCACTGCTCACTGACCCCGAGGCCCGGCGGCGAAGTATTTCCCGTGATCTCCACGGAAAGTGATCGGGCGGGTGAGATGTGTGGAGACAACGGTGTCAGGTTCTGCTTAAGGTGCGTTCACCACAACGGCCCTGTCGAGGGAGGGCTGTCGTGCCTTTACCCACCGCCCACAGGGGAGAGACACGCATGCGCAGAACTCGGAACCGATCGAGAACCGCGTTCCGGACCGGGGTCGGCCTGTTCGCCGCCGCCGCGCTGGTGCCGATGGCGTCGCTGACCGCGAGCGCCCGGCCCACCGCCACACCCGATCCCAGCACCGCCGGCACCACCACGACCAGCAGTGCCGCCGCCACCAGCACAGCCGGCAACCAGACAGCACCCGTGAAGCCGTTTGTACAGGGGACGCAGACAGTTGCCGCCTACGACTACGACAACGCCATCCACGAACGCGTCCAGGTCGACGTACCGGGCGTCGACGGCGACCAGAACGGGATCACCGACCAGATCACCGTCGACATCATCCGGCCGGGCGAGGCAGCCGCGGCCGGGATCGACGTACCGGTCATCATCCAGGCGTCGCCGTACTACGCCAGCGACCCGAAGTCGTACTTCGACGCCAACGGCACCCGGCAGGTCTTCTCGACCTGGCTGGACAACTACTTCGTCCCGCGCGGCTACGCGTTCGCCTACGTCGACATGCCGGGCACGTTCCGCTCGACCGGTTGCAGCGACGTCGGCGCCGACCTCGAAGTACGCGGTACCAAGGCCGTCATCGACTGGCTCAACAACCGCGTCCCCGGCCACACCCCGGATGGCGCCGTCGCCAAGGCCGACTGGTCCACCGGCAAGGCCGGCATGATCGGTACGTCCTGGAACGGCACGATCGCTAACTCGGTCGCCAGCACCGGGGTGAAGGGGCTCGAGACGATCGTCCCGATCGCCGCCATCTCCAGCTGGTACGACTACACCCGCAGCAACGGCGTCCCGTACTACGACGAGTACATGGGCTTCCTGCACGACTACGTCAGCAACGACCTCAGCCCGCGCTGTGTCGCCATGACCGGTGAGATCGAGCAGGACTCCGACACCCGCACCGGCAGCTACAGCCGCTGGTGGGACCCGCGCAACTACCGGCTCGACGCCAGGAAGGTGAAGGCGTCGGTCTTCGTCATCCACGGCCTCGACGACGAGAACGTGAAGACCCGGCAGTTCGGCGAGTGGTGGGACGAGCTCACCAAGCAGGGTGTGCCGCGCAAGATCTTCCTGCACCAGGGCGTGCACCTCGACGGGTTCAGCTTCCGCGACGCGTACGTCGATCAGCTCCACCCCTGGTTCGACTACTGGCTGCAGGGCCTGCAGAACGACATCATGAAGGCCCCGCAGGCGACGATCATGCGTGAGGACGGCAGCTACACCACCGAGTCCCGCTGGCCGACGCCCGGCGCGAAGAGCACCAAGCTAGCGCTGAGCAAGCCGGCCGGTGGCGACACCGGTGGCCTGTCGATCGCGGCGCCGACCAGCGATCCGATCAGCTTCACCGGCACGGATAAGGAGTCGGTCGACAGCGTCGTACTCGACCCGACGACCCCGCGCACCGACCGTGCGGTGTTCGTCAGCAACGACCTCGCCCAACCGGTCCGGTTGTCAGGTACCGGCAAGGTGGAGGTCCGGGTCAAGGTCAACAAGGTTGCTGCAGGCATCAAAGCCCGGCTGGTGGACTACGGTACGGCGACCCGCTACACCAGCGTCAGCAACATCGCGAACACCCGCACCTGCTGGGGTGACGGCAACACGCTCGACACCGGCTGCTTCGCCGACACCAAGATCAACACGGCGGTCTCGAACGCCGCGGTCGTGATCCGCACCCTCGCCGATGTCGGCCACTACAAGTCGCTGGACGAGAAGGTCTCGCTGCAGTCCGGCAAGTGGTACGACCTCACCTTCGAGCTCAACGCCGACGACGTCCTGTTCGCTGCCGGCCACCGCCTCGGCCTGGTACTGACCGTCGAACCCGATAACCCGTCGGTACCGTTCACCGGCGCGACCATCACCCTCGACCCGGCGAAGTCGTCGCTGACCCTCCCGCTCGCGGGCGCGACGGCCAGCCTCAACTCCCCGGAGGCCCCGCAGGCGCGGATCGCCGCCACCCAGCTCGCGCAGCCCGAGCCCGAGAAGGACCCCATCAAGCTGATGGAACAGTTCGTCGAAGCCTCGCGCTAATCCATAAATGACAAGGCCCCGGCAGCTCAAAGCTGCCGGGGCCTTTCAGTGCGCGTTGGCGGGTGGTTTGGCCAAGGCTGAGTAAGCCGAGACCAGTACCTCCGCGTCGTGCTCCCAGTTGAGCTCGTCACCGGCAGCCCGTACGCCGTCCACATAGCCGGCGTAGTCCGCGATCAACGACCGCACGGCCGCAGCAAGCGAAGCGCCATCGCCAGGCGTGTACAGCGTGCCCAGGTGGTACCGGTTGATGACCGCGCGCAGCTCGGGCAGATCGGCGGCGACCACCGGCACCCCGGCCCGTACTGCGTGGAACAGCTTGTTGGGTAACGCGAGCCGGTGGTTCTCGCACGTGTTCGTCAACGTGACAAGGGAAATCCCCGACTCCTGCAGCACCCGGTCGACCTCGTCGATCGACGTCTCCGGCACCTTCTGAACCGGACCCAGGTCGAGCCGGTAGTTCGGATCGACCGAGCCCATCAGCAACGTCGGAAACGGCGCCAAGAGACGGGCCGCCTCAACCACAGCAGGCAGATCCCGCCCAGCGCCGACCCGGCCGGCGTACAGCAGACCAGTAGGTGCCGAAGGCAACACAGGGGCAACCGATGAGCGCGGGAACGTGTTCCTGATGACCCGCACATCCGGCAGCCCACGCTCACGCAACCGCTGCGCGATCCCATCGCTCACGGTGAAGACCACCGCGGCCTGACGAGCCAGCCCAAGCTCGAACCGACGCCCGCGCACTCGCCACAACGGCGTCGGCCGCCCCGGCAACGCCCGGTCGAACCACAGCTCATGACTGTCGTAGACCAACGTCGCCGACCACTTGGCAGCAAAAGAAGCGGCCAGCTCCAGGGTGTTGAAGTCATGCGCGTGCACAACCTCAAACGGCTCAAACCGGTCGAGAGCCGCAGCGGCCGCGGTACGCCACTGCTTCTCCGTCCGCAGCCGGTGCTCCGGCAGCAGCAGCCACCGGCCGAACCGCTGGACGAGCACCTTCACACCACGCCGCCCATGCCCGACGGCAGGACCGCTACCACCGCGCAGACCGGCCGAGCGGGATACCGACTCGACCGTCGCGCCACCCTCGAGCGTGAAGCCCTCCGGCACGTCCCGGCCGACCACGTGGACCACGTGGCCGGCTCCGGTCAGCGCCGCGGCTTCGCGCAGGATGCGCGAGTCCCCGGCGATCGGGGACTGCGCAACCATCAGAACCCGCATGTCACCTTCCGCCGAGGAAGGGCAACAATGCCTCGACGGACTTGCGCCCATCGTGTACTTCACGGATGTACCGCGTCCCGGCGTCAGCCACCTTGCGGGACTCCTCGCGCTCGGCGACGAGCCGCTCGATCACCTCGGTCAGGTCGTCCGGCGTCGACTCCACGATCGGCAGATCGGTCGGCAGCAGGTCACGGATGTGGTCCGCGACGTGCCCGACGGTGATCCGGCCGGCCGCCATCGCCTCGCAGGCGAAGACCCCGTACGAACCGAGCAGCAGCTGGTCGACGACGATGTCCGCGTCCTTGACCATTGCCACCAGCTCCGGGTGCGGAACGTTCTGCACCCGCTGGTACTTGATCAGACCGCGAGCATCGAGGTCGGTCAGCACCGGGTCGACGAACGCCGAACCCTTCAGCGCGCTCGCCGACGGCGCGTGCAGCACCACCGGCACCTCACGCTCCAGCACCGGCGTCGTCGAAGCCAGCTCGTCCGGGTCGACGACGACCGGCAGCCACTCGCTGCCCTCGACGTACTCGACCAGGTCGGGCGTGGTGACGAACTTGGGCCCCTCGTACCCGGCGAGGTGCTCGCGGAGCAGGTCGTTGGCCGCCTGCAGCCGGACGGTCAGCTCGTCGTTGCGGTCGGCGAACGGCGAGAACTGGTACCTCGCCCGGTGCCGGGCCGGGTCACGCACCTCGGAACCGTGGAAGACCAGACCGTGCCGGATCCCGGCCGCGTCGAGCATCGGAACGTCCAGGGTCCACATCTGACCCTTCAGCTGGCCGAACATCGGCCGGCCCGCCTCGAACAGCACGTGGGTGACGTTCTGCAGCGCCCACGCGGTCAGCTCCAGCTGCCAGCGCAGGTCGTCGCGGTACTGCTCGAACGTGGCGCTGCGGTGCACCTTGAAGTCGAACTTGCCGCTGTTGGTCGACAGCGACTCCGCGGCGATCGACGGGACCTCGCGGGTCACGGCGGTCGTCCACAGGTACGCCTGACCGGCGCTGTTCGTCGGCCCGATCAGCAGCCGGCGGCCGGGCGCCTCGGAGTCGACCTCCATCGACGGCTCCAGCTGCTTGCGGCCGAGCATCTCGGTGTAGAGCGCGCGCAGGCTGTCGGCCTGCCCGCTCCACGCCGAGGTGTGCTTGTACGCCGGGTCCGCCAGCCGCTCGCGGTACGTCTCGGTGCGGCTCAGCAGCAGCTTCGCCTTCTCCGCGAAGCTGGCCGGGTTCGCGGCCTCGAAGTACTCGCCGATGCCGTGCCGGGTGACCCATTCCTTCATGCTGGCCATGTCGCTGACCAGCACCGGCAACCCGCCCAGGCTGTACTCGAACAGCTTGTTCGGCATCGCCATCTCGTGGTTCGGCGCCCGCAGCATCGGGATGATGCCGGCGTCGGCCGTGGAGAGGAACGCGGTCACCTCGTGCGGCGCGACCGGGGACAGATAGTGCATCCGGTCCTCGACACCGAGCGACTCCGCCAGCTTGCGCAGGACGTCGACGGCCGGCTGCTTCGGCGACGGTACGGCGACAATCGCGAGGTGCACGCCGGGCATGCTCGGCATGGCCTGGATCGCGGTCTCGATCCCGCGGACCGCGGTGATGCCGCCGCTGTAGACCAGCAACGGGACCTCGCGCGGCAGCCGGACCTTGGCCCGGATGTCCCGCTCGATCTCGACCACGTCCGGGATGTCCGGGGTGTTCAGGATGACGGTCGGCTTGACCGGGAGCTTGTGCTCCTTCTCCAGCCGGTCGGCGATCGCGGTGCTGACCGTGATGACCCGGTCGGCGGCACCCATGTACTCGGCCTCGTGCTTGGCCCAGGCCGCGATGAACTTGCGCGTGCGCGGTCCGTACAGCGCGATGCCCGGCACGTACTCGTGCGCGTCGTAGACCACCTTCAGGTCCTTGCCGCGCAGCTTCGCCCGGCCGGCCGCACGTGCGGCCACGCCGATCACGTGCATGTCGTGCGCGTGCACGACATCCGGCTCGAGCCGGTCGATCAGGTCGCCGAACGCGTATTCGTAGTCAAGCGCATCCGGGTGCACCCGGCGCCAGCGAGCCGGCCAGGTCAGCCGGTGCGCCACGCCGTCGTACGCCCGCCAGCCCGCGCGGAACGGCTTGTCGATCGCGTTGCCCAGACCCTTGCGCAGCCAGATCCCGCGCCGGGCGGCCTGCCAACCGCTCCGGCGGACCAGCCGGCCCAGGACGCCGACCTTGTAGGCCAGCGGCCCGGTCTTGCCGGCCTTCCGGGCTCCGATCGCGTGGCCGGAGTCGGCCTTGATCTCCTTGAGCCCGGCCTGCACCCGAAGGCTGCGGGCCCGGTACGCGCGCGGAGTCTTGTACCCGAAGAACGGCGGCCGCCACTCACGGTGCTTCTTCCGGACGAACTTCTTCTCCTCGCGCAGGGTGAACGGCACCGCGACGCGCACGACCATGGCGCCGTCGAGCATCTCGCGCGACTGCGGTTCACCCCAGCTCGCGACCCCGAGCACAGTCACCTGTACTCCGGCCTGGGCCAGCGCTGCTGCCTCCTTACGGACCCGGCTGTCGTTGGTGACCGCGTTCGCGACGAGCATCACCACCCGAAGTTGCTCCGGGGAACGCGTCACTGGCGGACCGACCTTCCGATCACGATCCGACGGACACCCGCCCAGCGCGCGGCGTCGGTCGCGTCGCGACCGTCCACCAGCACCTGCACGCCCGGCAGCTCGGCCGGGGTCAGCTGCTTGTACTCCGGGTGGTCGGCCTGCAGCACCGCCGCGTCGACCGGCTCGCCCAAGTGGTACGCCGTGAAGCCCAGGCCCTGCAGCTCCTCGTCGGAGTACATCGGGTCGTGCACGAACACCTCGGCGCCACGGGACTTCAGCGCCTCGACAGCCGGGAAGACACCCGAGAACGCGGTCTCCTTCACCGCACCGCGGTAGGAGGCGCCCAGCACGACGACCTTCGCGCCGGCCAGGTCGCCGTACGCGCCCTCGAGCAGACCGATGGTGTACTCCGGCATGTCGAGGTTCGCCTCACGGGCGGCCCGGACCACGGTGGCCTCCGGGTCGGTCCACAGGTACAGCCGCGGGTAGACCGGGATGCAGTGGCCGCCAACGGCGATGCCGGGACGGTGGATGTGGCTGTAGGGCTGCGAGTTCGACGCCTCGATCACCTGGTGGACGTCGATGCCGTTCTGCGCGGCGAACCGGGCGAACTGGTTGGCCAGGCCGATGTTGACGTCGCGGTAGGTGGTCTCCGCCAGCTTCGCCAGCTCCGACGCCTCGGCCGAACCGAGGTCCCAGACGCCGTTGCCGCGCGGCAGGTCGGCGCGCTCGTCGAAGTCGAGCACGGACTCGTAGAACGAGATGGCGCGCTTGGCGCCTTCCTCGGACAGCCCGCCGACCAGCTTCGGGTACTTGCGCAGGTCCGCGAAGACGCGGCCGGTCAGCACCCGCTCGGGCGAGA
Source organism: Kribbella sp. NPDC051620 (assembly GCF_044453825.1). Lineage (NCBI taxonomy): Bacteria > Bacillati > Actinomycetota > Actinomycetes > Propionibacteriales > Kribbellaceae > Kribbella > Kribbella sp. NPDC051620. Next base: position 868,614 of record NZ_JBITDB010000004.1, on the reverse strand, counting down.
AGACCAGGTGGAAGTCGCTGCCCTCGGTGAGGCCGGAGACCTCCTCGATCAGCGGCTTCCAGCGGTTGCGGGTGGTGCCGACCGGCAGCGTGGTCTCGTAGCTGACCAGGGTGCCCGGGGTCAGGTGCTGGGCCAGCGAACGCGTCGCGTTCTCCATCCAGCCGAACTCCGGCTCACCGGTCTTCTCGTCCACGAACAGCGGGACCACGATGACGACCGCGTCGGCGCCGGGGATGGCGTCGGCGTAGTCGCTGGTGGCCCGCAGCCGGCCGTCGGCTACGGTCTCGGCCAGCAGCTCACCCAGGTGAGCTTCACCCGGGAACGGCTCCTTGCCCGCGTTGACCAGATCAACGAACGCCTGGTTGATGTCGACACCGACGACTTGGTGTCCCTTGGTCGCGAACTGCACCGCGAGCGGCAGTCCGATCTTGCCTAGGGCAACTACTGCGATACGCACGAAAACTCCACTTGGTAAGAATCATTCATCGGGGACCTCGCAGGCGCTTCTCCAGTGGGTGCTCAACGCACTTGTAGAGCAAGGCTGAGGCGGCGATCGAGAGCGCCAGCACCCCGGCGTACCAGGTCAGGTTCGACCAGCTGGCCGGAGCGGAAACGCCGTGGAACTCACGGATCGCGTAAAGGATGGTGGCGTGCACCAGGTAGAAGGAGTACGACCACTGGCCGAGCGCGACCAGCGGCTTGCTGCGCAACAGCGACCGGCCGCCGCGCATGTCCCGGGCGGCGACCGACAGGATCAGCAGGCCGTACAGGACGGTGAGGATCTCCTTCTGGGTCAGCGCCATGGTGGTGGCGAAGGGGACCGTCCGGTGCAGGCCGGAGTAGTACAGGGTGTAGATCCCGACCGCGAAGACAGCGAACGCCAGCGGGAACGGCAGCCACGGCCGCCAGCCCGACCGCAGCGCGATCGCCAGGCCGATGCCGAACAGGAACGCGACCGAGTGCCAGACCGGTTGCGGCAGCGTCGGCAACGAGTGCGGGTTGTGGAACAGGAGCAGCTTGTACCCCGCGCCGATCACGATCACCGACGCGCACAGGATCAGCCCACCGGTCAGCTTCAGCCGCTGGGTGGCCCGCCAGACGAACGGGAAGTACGCGTAGAAGAAGGCCTCCACCGACAGGGTCCAGGACGCCGGGTTACCGGAGTACAGGATCGTCGGGTCGTTGGACCAGCCGTGCAGCAGGACCAGCGACAGCAGCAGGACACCGATGTCGAACGGCTTGATCCAGCTCATCGCCGGGTCCGGGTGGAAGCGGTAGAAGACGAAGACCGCAGCGATCAGGGCGACCGCGTGGGCCGGCCAGATCCGGGCGAACCGGCGCCGGTAGAACGTCCGGACCTTCGTCCCGGGCTGCGCCGACCAGGTCAGCACGAACCCGGACAGGACGAAGAAGAAGGTGACCCCGGACGTGCCGTAGGTGAGGAACTTGAAGATCGGCAGCGGCGCGAGGTTCGTCATGTGGTGCGTGAACACGAAGAACGCCGCCCACCAGCGCAGGCCGGTGAGCGACTCGACTCGTGGCAGCCGCTTCCTGGGCGGCTCGGTGACCGTGTCGGTCGGCACCGGCGCCGGTGGCTCGTCATGAGCCAGCGGCGCGGGCGCGACTTCCTCGGTTCCCGGTGATTTCTCCTCGGCGGCCTTCGTCATCGTCCTATCCTGCGGCGAGTGCTGCGACGACCCGGCCGGCGGCCTGACCGTCGCCGTACGGCGCGGCCTGGGCTGCCGTCGGGACCGGCCGGACGGCCAGCTCGGGCAGCTTCGACAGGTCCGTGGTGAGCACGTTCCAGCCGTCTTCGATGGTTTCGGTCCACTCGGTCTCGGTGCGCAGCGTGGTGCACGGCGTACCGAGCAGGAAGGCCTCCTTCTGCAGGCCTCCCGAGTCCGTCACGACGCCGACCGAGCCCAGGACCGCCGCGACCATCTGCGGGTAGGCCAGCGGCTCGGCGGTGTGCAGCGAACCACCCGGGCGCTCCAGCTTGATGCCGAACTCGGCGCAGCGCGCGACCAGGCGCGGGTGCGCGAGCAGCAGCACCGGGGTGTCCAGCGCGGCCAGGCCGTCGACGATCGCGGCCAGCTGCTCCGGGTCGTCGGTGTTGTCGGCCCGGTGGATGGTGGAGACCAGGTACTCGCCGCGCTTCAGTCCGTCCGGCAGCTCCAGCGGCTGGTCCTTCACCGCGTCGCGAACCCGGAAGCAGACGTCCGTCATGACGTCGCCGACCAGCCGCGAGCGGTCCTTCAGACCCTCGTTGGCCAGGTGACCCATGGCCACCTCGGTCGGTGCCAGCAGGATGTCGGCCGCGTGGTCGGTGAGCACGCGGTTGTGCTCCTCCGGCATCGAGCGGTTGAAGGAGCGCAGGCCGGCCTCGAGGTGCGCGACCGGCAGGTGCATCTTCACCGCCGACAAGGTGCCGGCCAGGGTCGAGTTGGTGTCGCCGTAGACCAGCACCCAGTCCGGGCGGTGCTCGTCCAGTACGGCGTCCATGGCCGACAGCATCGCGCCGGTCTGGACACCGTGGCTGCCCGACCCGACGCCCAGGTGGACGTCGGGGGCCGGGATCTTCAGGTCGGCGAAGAACACGTCGGACATGTTCTTGTCGTAGTGCTGCCCCGTGTGCACGATCACGTGCTCGTGGTCGGTGGCGGCGAACGCCTCCGCGATCGGGGCGAGCTTCACGAACTGCGGGCGGGCGCCCACGACGCTGAGAACCTTCATTACTGCGCGGCTCCCGCGTTCTCCGTGCCCAGGACGCCGTTGACGGCATCGGTCAGCGCGACCGACTTGCCGTCTTCCGCGGCGGACTGGATGACGGCCTCGGCGACGACGACGGTGGCCAGACCCTGCTGCAGGGTGACGATGTCGGTCTCCTTGCCCAGGATGGCGTCCCGGAACGCCTCGTGCTCGGCCTTCAGCGGCTCGGGCTTGGCGATCGCGTAGCGGATCATGTCGCCCTCGGAGACACCGCGGAAGTGCGCGACGTCGTCCCAGGCGGTCTGCACGGTGCCGTTGGCGTGGAAGGACAGGTCGGCCGTCAGGGTGTCGGCGATGAACGCGCCGCGCTCACCGGTGACGACGGTCAGCCGCTCCTTCATCGGGGACAGCCAGTTGACCAGGTGGCTGGTCACGGTGCCGTCCTGCAGCTTGCCGGTGACGGCGATCAGGTCCTCGTACTGGCGACCGGACTTGTGCGCGCTCTGGGCCGAGACCGACGCGAACGGCGACTGGGTCACCCAGGCGGTCAGGTCGATGTCGTGGGTGGCCAGGTCGAGCACCACGCCGACGTCGGCGATCCGGGCCGGGAAGGGGCCCTGGCGGCGGGTGGTGATCTGGTAGATGTCGCCCAGCTCGCCGGCCTCGAGGCGGACCCGCAGCGCCTGCAGCGCCGGGTTGTACCGCTCGATGTGACCGACCGCGCCGATCACGCCGGCGGCCTCGAAGGCCTTGGCGATCTCAGCGGCCTCGGACGAGGAGCCGGCCAGCGGCTTCTCGATCATCGCGTGCACGCCGGCCTCGGCCAGCGCCTTGGCGATCTCGGTGTGGTACTGGGTCGGGACCGCGACCATGCAGTAGTCGATGCCGGCGGCGATCAACTGCTCGACGTTCTCGTGCACCGGCAGGCCGTTGGCCACACCGTGCTTGTCGCCACCCGGGTCGGCGACGGCGACCAGGTCGACGCCCTCGAGGGAGCCCAGCACGCGGGCGTGGTGCCGGCCCATCATGCCCAGGCCGATCAGTCCAGCGCGGAGGTTAGCCATGGTTCACGCACCTGCCTTGGCGACGGTCGCGACCGCGGTCACGATCCGGTTCAGGTCTTCCTCGGACAGCGAGGGGTGGACCGGCAGCGAGAGCACCTCGGCAGCGGCCTTCTCGGTCTCCGGCAGGTCCAGCTCGCGCTGGAACGACGGGAGGCGGTGGTTCGGGATCGGGTAGTAGACGCCGCAGCCGACACCGTGCTCGTTGCGGAGCGCGTCGGCGAAACCGTCGCGGTCGTCGGTGACCCGGATCGTGTACTGGTGGTAGACGTGCGTGGCCTCGGGGGCCACGGTCGGGATCTGCACACCCTGCAGGTTCGCGTCCAGGAAGGTCGCGTTCTCCTGCCGCTGCTTGGTCCAGCCGCCGACCTTGGTGAGCTGGACGCGGCCGATGGCGGCGTGCAGGTCGGTCATCCGGTTGTTCAGGCCGACGACCTCGTTCTCGTACTGCTTGAGCATGCCCTGGTTGCGGAACAGCCGCATCCGGCGCTCGAGGTCGGCGTTCGCGACCGAGTTCATGCCGCCCTCACCCGACGTCATGTTCTTGGTCGGGTACAGGGAGAACATCGCGAACTCGCCGAAGGTGCCGACCGGCGCGCCGTTCCAGGTCGCGCCGTGCGCCTGCGCGGCGTCCTCGTACAGGTGCAGGCCGTGCTTCTCGGCGATCGCGCCGAGCTCGGTCATGTTGGCCGGGTGGCCGAACAGGTGCACCGGCATGATCGCCTTGGTCTTGTCCGTGATCGCGGCCTCGACGGCGGCCGGGCTCAGGCAGAAGTACGTCGGCTCGATGTCGACGAAGACCGGGGTGGCGCCGGTCAGCGCCACGCTGTTGGCGGTGGCGGCGAAGGTGAACGACGGGACGATGACCTCGTCGCCCGGGCCGACGCCCGCGGCCAGCAGGCCCAGGTGCAGACCCGAGGTGCCCGAGTTCGTCGCGACGCAGGCTCGGCCGGAGACCAGCGCTGCGCCGAACTCCTGCTCGAAGGCAGCGACCTCAGGACCCTGGGCGAGCATTCCGCTGCGCATCACACGGTCGACTGCCTCCCGCTCCTCCTGCCCGATGATCGGCTTCGCGGCCGGAATCGGCTGCACCATCAGTTCTCCTCCTGGTTTTCGCCGGCCGGCCGCAGCCGTCCGTCGGTTTCGATGTACATCTCGCCCGTCTGCGGGCACTTCCAGTCGCCGTTGCCGACCTCCTGCAACGGAACGCCTGCTTTGCCGACCCACTTGATCCGGCGGGCCGGGACCCCCGCGACCAGCGCGAAGTCTGGCACGTCCTTGGTGACGACCGCACCCGCGGCGACGGTCGCCCAGCGGCCGATCGTGACCGGCGCCACGCAGACCGAGCGAGCGCCGACAGCGCTGCCCGTGCGCAGCGTCACACCGACGGCGTCCCAGTCCGACGCGCTCTTCAGCGTGCCGTCCGGGTTGATCGCGCGCGGGAAGTGATCATTGGTCAGCACGACCGCCGGTCCGATGAAGACGCCGTCCTCGAGCACGGCCGGCTCGTAGACGAGGGCATCGTTCTGGACCTTGCAGTTGTCGCCCAGCGTCACGCCGGTACCGATGTAGGCGCCGCGGCCGATGATGCAGTTCTTGCCCAGGACCGCGTTCTCGCGGATCTGGGACAGGTTCCAGACCGACGATCCGTCGCCGATCTGCGCGCTCGCGTCGACATCTGCCGACGCTGCGATCCGGGACGTCACAAGCTCTCCTTCGGGTCGAACCATTCGGTAAGTGCATGGGCGGAACGCCGCCCGTCGTGCAACTCCGCCACGAAGGCGGGGCCTGCGGCAGCCTGCTCGGCGGCCGCCGTACGGTCGGAGAGCAGGTCGGTGACGACGCCTGCGAGCGAATCGGGATCCGCCTCGACGATCGGCACCTCACGCCCAGTCAGACTACGCACCCGATCGCGAACCGCCGAACCGACGTAAGAAACGCACAAACGCCCGGCGGCCAGCGCCTCGACCGCGGCGACCCCGTAAAGGCCAATACGCAGCTGGTCTACAACGATGTCGGAGTCGCCGATCACGGTCGGCATCTGCTGGTGGCTGACGCCGCTGATCCGCCGGTACTCGATCAGGCCGCTGTCCGCGAGCCCGGTCAGCACCTCGTCGATGCGGTCGCTGCCCTTGAGCTGCGCGCTCGACGGGACGTGGACGACGACCGGCCGGTCGGTAGAGAAGAGTGGTCTAGCTGCCTGGGCCCACGGCGCCGGGTCGATCGCGACGGGCAGCCAGTGCGCGGTCGGTACGTCGTCCAGCAGATCGACCGTCGATACGAACACCGGTACGTCCGCTGCGGCGACCAGCTCGGCGAACCGGGCTGCTTGCGTCTCCAGGCGATCGGTCAGCGGGTCGCCCGGGGTGAACGGGGACCAGCGTTCGCGCTTGGCGTGGCGGCTCGGGAGGCGGATGTCGGAGCCGTGGAAGAGCAGGGCGGGCTTGATGCCGGCGTCCTTGAGCTGCTGGAGCTCGGTGAAGCCGTCCTTCAGGCCGCGGGCGCCGAACAGCGGACGCAGCGACTCCATCAGGACATGCGTGTAGGAGCCCAGGACGTGCTGCTCCTGGGCTCGCTGCCAGCGCGGCTGGCCGAACCAGACCAGCGGTACGCCGTAGTCGTCCTGGAACTGGAACTGGCCCTTGCGGTGGACCGAGAAGCTCACCGCGGAGACGCCGTCGATCGTGTCGGCCGCGCGGGCCCAGGCGTAGCCCTGGCCGGCGCTGTTGGTCGGACCGATGAACAGCCGGACCGGGGTGTCGGCCACCTGCGGGAACTCCGGTAGCTGCGCGTAGCTGTACCGCAGCCCCTTCAGCCGTCGCCGGACCGCACCCGCGGTCCTGGCGATCGGCGTCGGCAGGTGGTCACGAAGTGTTCGCGCAGTTGTCACCTGCACGTCCACCCCACCAGCCCGGTCCGGCATTTCGTCACTCCTGCCCCGCTCCGACCAGCCGGTCGAGCTCGCGGCGGGCGGCGGGGAGGCCCAGTACTACTGGGGTCTCCGTCCGGACCTGGCCGATCTGCCAGCCGGCCCACACGGATCCGCCGTCCAGCGCGATGATCACGTCGGCCTGCTCGATCGTCTTCATCACGTCGGCGCGGGTGTTGACCCTGCTCCAGTAGGTCTTCGCGAGGTTGTCGGCCTTGCGGTTCTGGGTCAGCTTCTTCACCGGCCCCGACTTCTTGATTGCCGAAGGCAACATCCGCCCGCCGGCCCGCCGCAACTTCCGAGCCCGCCACTGAGCAGCCTTGACAACCCGCTTAGCCCCAGTAGGCCGCGGCTTCGCCACCGGCTTGGGAGCAGCCGGAGCCGGCTTCGGCTCGTTGATCGCCTCGGCCTGCGCCTGCGCCGCCTCGTCGCCTGCGGCGACCTCGGCGGGAGAAGACGAGGTGGTGGAGGCGGCCGCGCCATCGGTGCTACCGCCGGACTCGTCGCCTTCGGCGACCTCGTCGGCTCGGGAGGCGGAGCCGGTCCCGGCGCCGCCCGCACCGGGCTCGCCGCCTTCGGCGGAGCTCTCGGCCGCCTCCGTCGCCTGGGCGACCTCGTCGGCCTCCGTGTCGGTGGACTCGACCGCGTTCTCGTCGACGACAGCCTCGGGGGCCGGGGCCTTTGCTGACTCGGAGACGGCGACTGGGATTTCGTCGGCGTCAGCCGGTGCTTCTACCGGCTCGGCGGGGGGAACGACTGCTACCGGCATGCGGCCGGGGCCGACGAGGGTGAAGCTTTTGACCAGGCCGTCTACGGGGCCGGAGGGGGGGACCCAGGCGACTACGTCGAGGTCCAGGTTTTCCGGGCTGCCGAGGTCGGCTCGGACGGTGTCGAAGTACGTCGGCGGGAGCCGCCGGGTGCTCAGGAGTACGACCTTCATTCAGACCACCGCCCCAACGCGCTCGCTCAGTGCCTTGATCCGCGGGTCCATCTGGAGGTCGCGGCGGTAGCTCGCACCGAACTCCCGTGCCTTCGCCCGGATGCCTTCGTCAGCGGTACGAGCCGCGCGGGCGGCCTCGATCAGCGCCTCGGCGATCGCCTCCGGATCCGACACGTCCTTCACCGGGAACCAGAGCGGATGCCCACGCAGTACGTCGGACGCCGCGTTGATCGGGTCGTGCACCGAGACGATCGGCAACCCGGTCGCCAGGTACTCGAAGACCTTGCCGCTCGTCACGTACCGGCCCTTGCCCAGCATCAGCAGCTGGACGTCGAACTCGTCGTAGGCCTTGGCGATCTCCGCCTTGCCGACCGGGCCCTCGTAGCTGACCTGGTCGTCGGCGGCGTTGTTGATGATGGCGAGCATGTCGGCCCGCGGCTGCGCGTAGTACCCGAGGTAGCCGTGGATCTTCACCTTGGCGTCGCGCAGGTCCTCGGACTGCTGCTTGGCCAGCTGCCAGCCCTTGACGAAGTCGCCGAGCGGAACCTTCGGCGAGACCGTGCCGACGTAGCCGAAGACCAGCGGGCGATCGGTCACCGCGCCGCGGTCCTGCGTCGACGGCACCAGGTCGGGATCGAAACCGTTCGCGACCGTGTGCATCTTGCCGGCGTGCTCGGGGTAGAGGTCCTTGTGCCAGTCGAGGATCGGGTCGTTGACGAACCAGACCTCCCGGGCGTCCTTGACCAGCTTGCGCTCCCAGCGGGCGGCGCGGCTGTTCGGCTCGTGCAGCCGGTCGCCGCTGAAGACGTCCAGCAGCCACGCGTCGCGGTAGTCCATCACGTACGGCACGTCGAACTTCTTGAACAGGTGGTACGCCGCCGCGAACGTCACGTGCGGGTTCGCGGTGGCGACGGTCAGATCGACCTTGTTCGCCTGGTGGATCTGTTCGGCGGCCTTCTCGATCGTGCTCCGCCACGGGCCGTAGCCCGTTTCGGGGAAGGGGATCTGGTCGCGCTTGGTGCGCCACTTGCTCCACAGCTTCGGGTTCTGCGCCCGGGACTTCGACCACTTGCGCAGGTCGGCCTCCAGGATCGGCCACTCGAACGGCACCCGGACGATCTCGATGTCGGGGTGGATCCGTTCCTCCAGCGTCAGGTCGGCGCCGGTGAAGCGGTGGAACGTCTCCTTGTCCGCGGTCAGCACGGTGACTTTCCAGCCTTGCTCGGCGAACCGGTTCGCCGTCGCCAGCGCGCGGTAGACGCCACCGCCTCGGCAGGGCGGGTAGCCCCAGCAGACGTACAGCATGTGTGGGCGGGCCTGGTTCATGCACTTCCTCGCAGCAGGTCTTGGATGGCGTCAGCCATTTCGTCGTACGGCGTCGTCGAGGGCAGGTGGTCGGCGGCCCACTGGAGTGCGCAGTCGCGCAGCTTCTCCAGCTCACCCGGGTCGTCGGACCAACGGCGCAACGTCTCCGCGGCCTCGGCGACGGTGTCGATCAGCACACCACCGCCGGATTCCTCGATGATCCTCGTCTGCCGGGGCAACCTGGTGGAAACCACCGGCAGCCCGCTCGCGAGGTACTCGTAGATCTTGGAGGGCATCGCCTCGATGAACGCCGGGGTCGGCTGGAGCAGCGCGAGGCTGGCCCAGGCTCCCTCGGCGATCCGCCAGGCTTCGGCCGGTGGCTGGCGGCCGTGCAACCGGATCCGGCCGTCGACATCGGGCTGGGCGATCCGGCGTTCCAGCTCGTCGCGATCGGCGCCGGCGACCGGGCCGATCAGGTCCAGCGACCAGCCCGGCGCGGCCGCGATGGTGTCGACCATGTCGAACAGGCCGCGGCTCACCCGCAGGTCGCCGACGTAGACCACCCGGGGCTCACCGGACGGCGGTGCCGGGGCCAGAAAAGCCGCGACCGGCTGGTTGGTGACAACCATCCGGTGCTTGGCCTGGTGGGGCGAGAGGTGGGAATCGGCGACGACCGTGAGATCGGCCCCGGCTGCCAGCCGGGTGCTCAGGGCCACCATCAGCCGGGCCGGCAGCCCCACCGGGCCTCTCGCCCAGGCTCGGTCGCGGAGCAACCGGCCATAGTCCTCGTGAACGTCCGCCACCATCTTGCGGCGGCGCAACTTCGTGACGAGCCGGGTGATCGGGATCATGTCCGGATCGACGGTGACGACCACCTTGGCGCTGGTGCGCCAGGGCAGTACGGCGGTCCGGGCCAGTCGCTGGACGAGACTGCCCCGGTCGCCGGCGTGAACAGTGGCGCCGGCCGGTCCTCCGGCCGGGTCGCCGAGCCCCCACAACTCGACGTTCAGACCACGCTTCCGCAGGGCTGCGGTGATCTTGTGCAGCCGCGCGTCGGCGACGTCGTGGCCGGACGTGATGATGCCCACGTCCGGCACGGGGGTGGATCGCATCGTCAGAAGTCCTCGAGGGTGGCAGCGCTCTTGGCGCTGACCTGCAGGAACTTCGTGTAGGCGGCGATCACTTCGTCCGGGGTACCGCGCATCATCAGCTTGCCGTGGTCGAGCCAGATGGCGTCGTTGCACAGGTCGCGGACGCTGCTCATCGCGTGGCTGACCAGGAACATCGTCCGGCTGTTGGTGACGAGCTCCTTCATCTTGTCCGCGGCCTTCTGCTTGAAGGACGCGTCACCGGCCGACAGGGCTTCGTCGATCAGCAGGATGTCGGGGTCCATGTGCACGGCGACCGAGAACGCGAGCCGGCTGAACATGCCGGACGAGTACGTCCGCATCGGCATCTCCATGAAGTCGCCGAGCTCGGCGAACTCGGCGATCTCCTCGTACCGCTCCTGGATCGCCTTGCGGCTCAGACCGGCCGCCAGCCCACCCAGGACGACGTTCTCCTTGCCGGACAGCGCCGCGTTGAAGCCGACGCCCAGCGACAGCAGCGTGCTGACCCGGCCGTGCACCTCGATCCGGCCGCTGGTCGGCGGCAGGATGCCGGCCAGCGAACGCATCAGCGTCGACTTGCCGGCGCCGTTCGCGCCGATGATGCCGATCGTGGTGCCGTGATCGACGTCGAAGGAGACGTTCTGGACCGCCTTGACCTCGCGGACCGCGCGCTCGCCGCGGCCCAGCCGGACCAGGGCGCTCTTGAAGGTCGGTACCCGCTCGAACGTGGTCCGGTAGGTGATGGAGACGTCCTGGACCTTGACGGCCGGACCTAGATCTTTGTTCTGCATCGACTTCTTCTCGGCCTCAGAGACGGACAACGAACTCACGCTCCCTCGACATGAAGAACAACGAGCCGACCACACCGGCCACCACGGCCCAGAAGACGGCGCCGATCCACATCTTCAGCTCCGGGACGTCGCCGCGGACCAGCAGGTCGGTCCAGCCGCCGATCAGGCAGTACAGCGGGTTGTACTGGATGAAGCCCTTGAACTTGGCCGGGGCCTGGTCGGCGTACCAGAGCACCGGCGACAGGTAGAGCCAGATCCGGACGAAGTAGGGGAGGAAGCTGGTGGTGTCGCGGAAGTACACCTGCAGCGCGCCGAAGATCATCCCCATGCCGGCCGCGAAGACGGTCAGGCAGATCAGGAAGACCGGTGCCAGCAACATCACCCAGTGCCACTTCTGCCGGGTGACCAGGTGGATGCCGAGGTAGACGACCATCGTCGGCAGGAACCGGAAGAACGCGGTCCGCAGCGCGGCCAGCGGCAGCAGCATCCGCGGGAACGACATGTTCATCAGCAGCTTGCCGCCGCCGACGACGCTGGCCGCCCCGGACAGCATCGCGCTGGAGAAGTAGTAGAAGACGAACAGCCCGCCACACATGTGAGCGAAACGCGCGCCGGCGCCGTCCTTGCCGGCGCCGCCCGCGATGATGTCCACCAGCAGGTAGTACACAGCGGCCAGCAGCAGCGGGTTCAGGACCAGCCACACCTGCCCGAAGAAAGTGTTCGTGTTGGCCGCGCGGATGCCGGTCCGCGACATCTCGGCCGCGAACTCCCGTCGCTCCCACAGCGCCTTGAAGTACGGGCGGAGGGGCGGCAGGCCCACCTTGTGCGGTTCGTACACATGCACCGACGGGTTGAACTCCTCGTCGACGCTAGTCGCGTTCATTCAGGCGACGCCTCTCTGGGGACGGTCGTAGTCATCGAAAGCCGAACGGGTCCACGGCGAAGGGGCCACGCAAACCGGAAGCAGAGTAGCGGATTGGCGTCGGGACCGACGACACAGCGTGCCTCCTGGGTGAGCAGCGACGCACAGACGGCTACCGAACGTCGCAACCGACCGAGGAGTCACCTCCGCCGATCGTTATCTGGAATATACAATTGACACCTCGCACCAAGCCAATCAACGTACCCCGGTCACGCTCGCAAACGTAATCGACGCAACAGAATTGGCCTCGTTCAGAGGTGCCGGCCGCCGCCGGGAAGGCCCTCGTTCAGAAGAGGTGACTGACCGACCGGTACGCCGGAACCGAGGCGAGCAAGGGCCGCCGGGTGGTGGACGTCACGGTGTTACCGGTGGGATCCACCCAGGAACCGGCTGCCGTGGACAGCCTCACCATCCACGGAAGCTCGTCGGGTACTGCATGGATCCCACCGGAGACCCGGGGGCCCGGCACACCGTCTCCAGGGGCGGAGGTGGTCCGGGCACGAGCCGAGTGCACCGGCACGATGACCAGGGCGGCGGTCATCGCACCATGGCCGAAGGCCCGGCGATGATGCCTGGGCAGTACCTGACGCAGTTGCTGCGACACGGTGGTCTCCTCCTCATCGGCCTCACGATGGAGTTGCACAGTTTGTACACCCTCCGGCACAGCGGGTGATGGCACGGAAGTGCGAGGGCACCGATACGCCGGGATCGAGACCCAACCGAAACGGCGTTCGCTGACGGGAAAGCGAACTGGGGCCAGAATTGGAACAGCAGCCCGGCGGCGCTCAGGTGGTCCGTCGCCGGGCTGCTGGACCTCAATTCTCGCTCACAACTGCGCAGAAATGGTGGCCAGATGGTGACACGGCACAAGAATGCTGACAGGACAACAATTATCGCTCGGTGCAGTCGCCGCAGTACGGACAGTGCCGCTCGGATTTCGCCGTTCGTTCTACCCTGGTGCGGCGGTAGCCCACGGTGAGCGCGCTCGGGAGGGAAGGGGGAGTCATGAGCTCTACCGACACGGAGCGTGCCGACCATTTACGGGTGCTCGGCCTGAACGACGACGAGATCCGCGTCTACCAGCATCTGCTGCGGGCCGGGCCGGCGTCGATCACCGAGCTGGACGAGGCGGTACCGGGCCAGGCGGTGGGGATCGACGCGACGCTCGGCGGGCTGGTCCAGGCAGGTCTGGCGCGCCGGTCGGGGTCGGACCACTCCAGGTTCCTCCCGGTACCTCCTGACGCCGGCCTGGAGGCGTTGACGCTGCGCCGGGAGTCGGAGCTCAAGCAGGCCAGGATCGAGGTCCTGAACGCGTACGACGAGTTCCGCCGGACCGTGCACAACGAGGCCACCACGCACCTGATCGAGGTGGTCAGCGGCACGGCGATCGTCGAGCGGATCAACCAGATCAAGGGCAGCGCGCAACGCGAGATCCTCGCGATCGACTCCCCGCCGTACTTCCTCGGCGCGGGGCCGAACCAGATGGAGATCGAGCAGCTCAATCGCGGCGTCACGTACCGGGTGGTCTACTCGCCGGAGTCCGTCGAGGTGCCCGGGTACCTGACCGAGAACATCCTGCCCTGCGTGGAGGCCGGTGAGCAGGCGCGGGTGCTGCCCGACGTACCGGCCAAGCTGACGATCATCGACGGCTCGATCGCGTACGTGTCGATGTCGGTGCGCGACACCGATGTGAACCGGTCCCTGCTGATCATGCGGCCGAGCAGTCTGCTGACCGCGCTGATCGGCATGTTCGAGCTCTGCTGGCGCAACGCGTTGCCCCTGCACGCGTCCGTCGGCACCGAGGACGACCGGCTGGAGCCGATCGAGCGCCGCCTGCTGGCCCTGCTGGCGACAGGGGCGGCCGACGACACGATCGCGCGCACACTGGGCATCAGCCGCCGGACCTTCTTCCGGTACCTCGAACGCCTGATGAACCGCACCGGCGCCAGCACCCGCTTCCAACTGGCCCTGCACGCCGCCCGCGAGAACTGGCTGTAGACGAAACGCAAGGTGGCAAGCCCACATCATGTGGGCTTGAACAAGAAACGGTGGGCTTGAACAGGGCATATCTTGTTCAAGCCCACCGTTGCCTGTCCGAGCCCACATGATGTGGGCTCGTCACGACTAGCGGGCCGCGGTGAACTCCTTGGCGACTACCTCGGCGATCTGAGCCGTGTTGAGGGCAGCGCCCTTGCGCAGGTTGTCGCCGCAGACGAAGAGTTCGAGCGCCTGCGGGTCGTCGAGCGAACGACGGATCCGGCCGACCCAGGTCGGGTCGGTGCCGACCACGTCAGCCGGGGTCGGGAACTCCCCCTCGGCCGGGTTGTCGAAGACGAGCACGCCCGGGGCGTCGCGGAGTACGTCGCGGGCCTCGTCGACGTCGACCACCTGGCTGAAGCGCGCGTGCACCGAGAGCGAGTGGGTCGTGATGACCGGCACCCGGACGCAGGTCGCGGAGACCTTCAGGTCCGGCAGGTTGAGGATCTTGCGCGACTCGTTGCGGACCTTCAGCTCCTCCGACGACCAGCCGTCGTCCTTGAGCGAGCCGGCCCACGGCACCACGTTCATCGCCAGCGGCGCCGGGAACGGGCCGAGCGCGTTGCCGATCACCCGGCGCACGTCGCCCGGCGTGGTACCGAGCTCGCGGTTGCCGGCCACCTTCATCAGCTGGTCGTAGAGGGCGTCGATGCCTTCCTGACCGGCTCCGGACGCGGCCTGGTACGACGCCACGATCAGCTGCTCGAGCTCGTACCGGTGGTGCAGCGCGCCCATCGCGACGATCATCGACAGCGTCGTGCAGTTGGGGTTCGAGATGATCCCCTTCGGCCGGTTGCGGGCCGCCTCGGCGTTGACCTCGGGCACCACCAGCGGTACGTCCGGGTCCATCCGGAACGCGCCCGAGTTGTCCACCACGACGGCGCCCTTGGACGCGGCGATCGGCGCCCAGTGCGCCGACACCTCGTCCGGTACGTCGAACATCGCCACGTCGATACCGTCGAAAGCGTCCGCGCTGATCGCGACGACCTCGACCTCCTCGCCGCGGACCTTCAGCCGTTTGCCCGCAGAGCGCTCGGAAGCGATCAGCCGGATTTCGCCCCAGACGTTCTCCCGGGTGGAGAGCAGGGTGAGCATCACCGTGCCGACGGCGCCGGTCGCGCCGACCACCGCCAGCGAGGGAAGCCCGGTCCGGTCTTCGGTCTGATCGAGAGAAGCAGCGCTCACAGGGGTCACCGTCCAGTTCCTCCGTACACGACAGCTTGGGTGTGCTCGTCGTCCAGGTCGAATGCAGTGTGCGCCGCTGTGACGGCCACGTCCACCAGGTTCTCGTCGACGACCACCGAGATCCGGATTTCGGATGTCGAGATCATCTCGATGTTCACGCCGACCTCGGCCAGCGCGGAGAAGAACTTCGCCGAGACACCGGGGTGCGAGCGCATCCCGACGCCGACCACGGAGATCTTGCCGATCTGGTCGTCGTACAGCAGCTGCTCGTAGCCGACCTCGTCCTTCAGCCGGGCCAGCGCGGACATCGCCCGGGCGCCGTCGACGCGCGGCAGCGTGAAGGAGATGTCGGTCCGGTTGGTGGCGACCGCCGACACGTTCTGCACGATCATGTCGATGTTGGTCTCGGCGCCGGCCACGGTCTCGAAGATCCGGGCCGCCTCGCCCGGCTTGTCCGGCACCCCGACGACGGTGATCTTGGCCTCGTTGCGGTCCTGGACCACGCCGGAGATGATCGCCTGTTCCATGTCTGTCAGTTCCTTCGCATCGACAACCCAGGTGCCTTCCTTCTGGGAGAAGGAGGAGCGCACGTGGACGGGGACGTTGTAGCGCCGCGCGTACTCGACGCAGCGCAGGTGCAGCACCTTGGCGCCGCAGGCGGCCATCTCGAGCATCTCCTCGTAGGAGATCTTCGGGATCTGCTTCGCGGCCGGCACGATCCGCGGGTCCGCGGTGAAGATGCCGTCCACGTCGGTGTAGATCTCGCAGTAGTCGGCCTCCAGCGCGGCGGCCAGCGCGACCGCGGTGGTGTCGGAGGCGCCCCGGCCCATCGTGGTGATGTCCTTGGTGTCCTGCGCGACGCCCTGGAAGCCGGCCACGATCGCGACGTGGCCCTCGCCGAGGGCCTCCTCGATCCGGCCCGGCGTGATGTCGATGATCCGGGCGTTGCCGTGCCGCGAGGTGGTGATCACGCCGGCCTGCGAGCCGGTGAACGACCGGGCCTCGTAGCCCAGGTTCGCGATCGCCATCGCCAGCAGCGCGGCGGAGATCCGCTCACCCGAGGTGAGCAGCATGTCCAGCTCGCGCGGTGGCGGCAGCGGTGAGACCTGTTTGGCCAGGTCCATCAGTTCGTCGGTGGTGTCGCCCATCGCGGAGATCACCACCACGACGTCGTTCCCGGCCTTCTTCGTCGCGACGATCCGTTGGGCCACGCGCTTGATGCAATCGGCGTCAGCGACCGAAGAACCGCCGTACTTGTGCACGACGCGTCCCACAGAGTCTCCTCAGTTGTTTCCCCAGCGATCCTGTGCTGGTTGCGGTACGCCGTGCGGCGCTGCACCGGGCGTAGTCGTTCGGCTCATTCTAGCCGTGATCTGTTCGTTGCCTACGGGCCGACCACCGACTGGTCCGGCCGTCCTGCGGCGCGCCGACCGGCCCGGAGGAACCACAGCTCCCCGGGCGGCGGACCGCAGACCTTCCGTCTCTTCGGACCAGTTGCTTATATAAGTCATCACTGAAATAGTCGCTCCATGCACGCCTTCGACATTCTCGGCGATCCGGTCCGGCGCCGGATCCTGGAGCTGCTCGCCGACGGGGAGCTGCCGGCCGGCCGGATCGCCGCCGCGATCGGCGACGAGTTCGGCATCAGCCAGCCGGCCGTCTCCCAGCACCTCCGGGTATTGCGCGACAACGGCTTCGCCACCGTCACCGCCGACGGCACCCGCCGCCTCTACGCGGTCAACCCGCTCCCCCTCCAGGAGATCGACACCTGGCTCGACCGCTACCGCGCCTTCTGGACCAACCACCTCGACGCCCTCGACACCGAACTCCGCCGCGGCCGCCGCGCCTCCCGCAAGGACCCCGACAATGCCTGACCCAACCGCACTCTTCGGCCCGACCGAGCGAACCGTCACGCGCTCCGGCGAGCGTCGTACCGTCCGCCTGCAACGCCCGTACGCCGCAACGCCGACAGAACTGTGGTCGGCCTGCACCGAGCCGGAGCGACTCACCCGCTGGATCGGCAGGCTCGCCGGAGATCGGGTGATCGGCGGCGAGGTGCGGCTGCGAATGACGGCGGACGAGACCGTCGTACTGCGGATCGAAGCCTGCGAGGAACCCCGCCGCCTGCAGGCCACCTGGTCGACCCCGGGCGAGCCGGACTCGCGGATCGAGCTCACCCTCTCAGGGCAGGGCGAGACCACGATGCTCACCTTGGAGCATTCGCTCCTGAGCGACGAGCAGGCTGCCGCTGGGAAAGGGCTGGGTTGGGAGGACTTTCTCAACCGGCTGCACGAGCTCCTGGCCGGGCGTGATCCGGCAGCGGTGTCGTGGGATGAGGCTCTGCGGCACCTCGAGCCGATCTGGTCGGCGCTGGTCTACACAGCCTCTTGAAGCAGCTCGGCTTCTGCCGGCGCCTCGGTGGGCTCGTGTGGCGGGACGTGTAGGAGTGATACCGCCGCAGCAAGGGTGAGCACGGCGGCCATCACCCAGACGTAGCGGACGCCGAATGTCTCGACGACCAGCCCTGCGACCGCGGAGCCGACAGCTCCGCCCGCCATGCCTGCACTGCCCATCCAGCCGAACACCTCGGTCTTGACCGAGTCCGGCGTCATCGCACCGAGCCGCTCGTACAGGGCGCCGACAGTAGGTGCCAGTGCGAGCCCCGACAGGAACAACGCGATCCCCAGCGATACAGGCGACCAGGTAGCGAAGACACAGAGCAGCATGCCCGCCGAGACGAGCACCGCCCGACGCCAAACGTACGACGGCCGCCGGGCGGGCAGAGCACCGACCAGTACGCCGCCCGCGAGGCTGCCGACCGCCCAGACCGTCTCCAGCACACCAGCGATCAGCCGATTGCCGTGGGCGTCGGCGAAGGCGACGATGCCGAGCGAGACGGAGGCGAAAGCCGTTACACAGAAGGCGAAAGAGACGATCATCGGCAACCGGTGCCGGTGCCAGAGCAATTGCGGAGCCGTCAGCCGCGCACCCTTCGACTCGTCATGCGGAACCCCAGGAGTCTGGAGCAGCCCGAACCACCAGATCGTGATCGCGGCCGCCACAGCAGCACCCAGTACGCCGGCCCGCGGGCTGGCGAAGCTGACCACCAGCGCACCCGCCATCGGGCCGATCGCGAACAGCACCTCCGCCGCGGTCGCGTCCAGCGCATAGACCGCCCGCAGCCGTGAACCCTGGACGATACGAGGCCAAGCGGCTCGCATGATCGCCGTCACCGGCGCCACGAACGCACCGGCGAGACCGGAGAGCACCGGCATCAGCCGGTACCAGTCGGAGGGCATCAGGCCGAGGACAGCCATCACCACGCCCCAGGCCACCCCCACGCTGATGACGATCCCCCGGCCGCCGCGACGGTCTGCCACCCGCGTCCAGATCGGGCCACCGACGGCCATGCCCACGGAGTACGCGCCGGCGACGACCCCGGCCCAGCCGAAGTTGCCCGCCGCATCTTTCGCCAGGAACGAGAGCGGCACGAGGGAAGCGATCACCGGGAGCCTGGCCAGCGTCGCCGAGGTCAGCAGGGCGAAGACGCCCGGCGTCCGCCAGAGCGCGCGATATGCCGTCAGGTCCATAACCCGCATTCTTTCCTGTCACACCGGCAGTGCGCCTCGGGATTTCTCCCTATTCGGAGGCTGTCCGCGCCACTAGAGAGTATGCGAACATATGTTCGTGCCCGACGGCGAAGCGACCATCCTGCATGCCGACCTGGACGCTTTCTACGCGTCGGTCGAGCAGCGGGACGACCCACGCCTGCGCGGCCGGCCGGTGATCGTCGGCGCGGGTGTCGTGCTGGCTTGCAGCTACGAGGCGAAGGCCTACGGGGTCCGGACCGCGATGAACGGCGGCCAGGCGTACCGGCGTTGCCCCCAGGCGATCGTGGTGCAGCCGCGGATGTCGGCGTACTCCGAGGCGTCGAAGGCTGTCTTCGCGGTCTTCGAGAACACCACCCCGCTGGTCGAGGGGCTGTCGATCGACGAGGCGTTCCTTGACGTCGGCGGGCTGCGCAAGATCGCCGGTACGCCGCTGGAGATCGCCCGCCGGTTGCGTGCCGAAGTACTGGCCGAGGTCGGGTTGCCGATCACCGTGGGGATCGCGCGGACGAAGTTCCTGGCGAAGGTGGCCAGCGGCGTCGCGAAGCCGGACGGGTTGTTGCTGGTACCGCCCGACCGGGAGCTGGAGTTCCTGCATCCGCTCGCCGTCGAGCGGCTCTGGGGTGTCGGCGAGGTGACCGCGGAGAAGCTGCGCAACCGCGGGCTGACCAAGGTCGGCGACGTCGCGATCCTGCCCGAGGCGGCGCTGGTCGCGATGCTCGGGCGCGCGTCGGGACGGCACCTCCACGCGCTCGCGCACAACCGGGATCCGCGGCCGATCGAGGTCGGCCGGCGCCGGCGGTCGATCGGGTCGCAGCGCGCGCTCGGGCGGTCGCCCAAGTCGGCCGAGACGCTGGACGCGGTACTGGCCGGGCTGGTCGATCGGGTCACCCGCCGGATGCGGTCGGCCGGGCGGACCGGGCGGACGGTCACCCTGCGCTTGCGGTTCGACGACTTCACCCGGGCGACCCGTTCACATACGTTGCCTCAGGCAACGGATCAGACGCGGGCGATCCTGATCACGGCCCGCTCGCTGATGGCAACGGCCCGGCCGATGATCGAGAAGCAGGGCATCACGATGGTGGGGATCTCGGTCGGCAACCTGGAGAGCGAGGCCGATCTGCAACTGGCGCTGCCCTTCGACAAGGCGGCCAACGACGAGCTCGACTCGGCCCTCGACGGCGTCCGCGACCGGTTCGGCAGCAACGCGGTCACCCGCGGCAACCAACTCGGCCGCGACCAGGGCCTCAGCGTGCCAATGCTTCCGGACTGACCCCGACGAGCTTCACCAGGAAGCGATCGAGCTGCTCCTCGAGCGGCGGCCAGGGGAGATCCGGCTCATTGAGCCGCATCGACACGGTGCCGTGCACGGCCGAGCGCAGATCGAAGGCGACGGCCGCGGCGTCATCGCGCGGAACGAGGCCGGCGTCCATACACCGCTGGACGAGCTCGATCGTCTGCTCGCGAACGACGAGCTTGAACGACATGTCCGCTCGCTGGTTCAAAGTGCTCTCGTTCAGCACCTTGTAGAGACCGCGATGCTCGCCGGACCACCGACCGAGCACCCGGACACGGGCCCGCAATTCGGCCACTGGATCGGAGCCTCGGACCTGCAGAACGGACTCGACCAGGTCGTGATGCGCCTGCTTCAGCGCCGTGTACACGAGCTCGTCACGGTCAGCGAAATGCAGGTACACCGACGTCGCCGCGACGCCGATCTCGCGCGCGACCGCCCGCATCGACAGCGGCTCGTCGTCGCCCAGTTCGTCGAGCATCCGGATGGTGGCGTCGACGATCTGCCGGCGCAGCCGCTCACCCTGCCCCCGCGGATTGCGGCCGCGCGGCGTCGTCGTCTTCACGAAGTCGATTGTAGTGCTACGGATGTCACGCTACAGTCGTAGCACTACAGCTGTTCACATAAGGAGAACCATGAGCCTCCGGCCCGCCCGATGACCGTCCACCCCGCCCGGCCCGCGGCCGGTACGACCACCGACGCACGCCGTTGGTGGGCCCTCGCCGCGGTGACGACAGCGCAGCTGATGATCGGCCTCGACCTGACGGTGATGAACATCGCGCTGCCGTCCGTGCAGCTCGACCTCACCCTGTCCGGACCTCAACGGCAATGGGTGATCACCGCCTTCGCGCTCGCCTACGGCAGCCTGCTGCTCCTGGGCGGCCGGCTGTCGAACCTGCTCGGCCGCCGCCGCAGCCTGCTGATCGGGCTGGCGGGTTTCGCCTTCGCGTCAGCCCTCGGCGGCGCGGCGATCGATCCCGCGATGTTGCTCGGATCGCGTGCGCTACAAGGGGTTTTCGCGGCATTGCTCACGCCGTCGGTGCTCGCGACGCTGGCCATCGCCTTTCCGATGCCGGCCGAACGAGGCAAGGCCTTCGGGATCTATGGCACGGCAATGGGCAGCTCGTCCGGACTCGGCGTGGTGCTCGGCGGAGTCCTCACGGACTACCTCGACTGGCGCTGGTGCATGTACGTGAACCTGCCGATCGCGGTTGCTGCGGCGGCCGGCGTTCTGTACGCGGTACGGCCTGGCCCGCGCGCATCCGGCGTACGGGTCGATCTGGTGGGCGTGCTGCTTGCGACGTCTGGGTTGATGGCGTTGGTCGCCGGGTTCGCGCGGGCCGAGTCCGACGGCTGGGGCACGCCGACGACGATCGGATTGCTGGCATTCGGCGTGATCGCATTGGTCGCCTTCACTTGGACACAAAGTCGGGTCGCTGCGCCGTTGCTGCCGTTGCGGGTAGTGCTCAACCGTCGGCGGGCCGCGTGCTACCTGGCGGTGCTCGGCCTCGCTGCCGGGATGTTCGCGGCTCTGTTCTTCCTGACCTTCTACCTGCAGAACGTCCTCGGGTACTCGCCGATCAAGGCCGGGCTCGGCTTCCTTCCGCTGACTGCGGGGCTGATGATCGGTGTTCGCGTGGTGAGCCCACTGATCGCCCGTACTGCGCTGCGGTGGCTGCTGGCCCCGGGCATCCTGACCGTCGCCGTCGGACTGGTTCTGCTGGGCCTGCTACAGGTCGACAGCAACTACTTCCTGCAGGCCCTTCCGGTCTTCCTGCTGGTCGGCCTCGGCACTGGCTTCGTCCTGGTGACGGCCAACAGCACCGCGACCCTCGATGCAGGCCAGGACACCGCCGTCGCCGGCGCCATGGTGATGACCTCACAGCAGATCGGCGCCTCCCTCGGCACCGCGCTGCTCAGCACGATCGCCGGTACGGCGGCAGCGGACTACCTCGCGACGCATCCCGAATCCGGTCCATTGGCGACCGTCCACGGCTTCACCGTCGCAAGCCTTGGAGCCGCCGGCTTCCTTGGCGTGGCGGCGCTTTTGGTCTTCCTCGTCGCGGGCCCGGGGCAGCCTCAGGGTCGGGGGTAGCCGATCTCGGTGATGTCGTCCTTGAGGTCCTTGAGCATCACCTCGGGGTTGAGCGCGGTGACGACCTCCTCGGTCAGCGGCATCTGCGCGTAGACGTGCGCGACCGCGTCGAGTTCCAGCGCGACTTCGTAGTACGACTCGGCAAAGGTCAGGTAGGCCTCGGGCCGGCCGTTGGCGACCAGGTCGAACAGCCAGTCGGCGCCGTCCTTGTCCGCTCCCTCGACCGGGCCGCACAACCAGCGCTCGTCGGCGGGAGTGCGCCAGAAACAGACAGTCACCTCACGATCGCCCTGGTCATTGGTGAAGGCGGGCTCGTCCAGAGCCGGCGCGAGCTCGTCGGGCACGCCGATGAACAGGCCGGGCCAGGTCTCGCTGGTCCGGCGGCCCCAGGGTGACAGGGGCGACTCGTGGTCGAACCCTTGCGCGATGACCCCGGCGGGCGAGAAGACGATCGAGTAGCTGTCGCCGGTGCCGCTCTTCATCAGCGCCGCCTCCTCGGTCGGCGACCACTGTGCGTCGAACGAGTAGATCCGGTACTCCGGCTCGGGGCTCAGCACAGCGTCGAGCATCGCGAGGGCGCGACTGGTCCGGCGGACCTTGTCGACATCGGGCAGCCGGCCGAGCAGCTCATAAACAGACACCCGGACATTCAACCGGTTCGCGTCTCCGGCCGCGAGCCGGTCCCCGGCAACCTGTGGACAACTCGCTCCCACCGGAATATCTGCCGTGGTCTGCGTGCTCCATCCAGTGAGAACGCTCGTTCTCATTGGCTTGAGAGGGCTGAACTGGCTATGTCGGCCGGTAGGACTTTTCCGTTGAACCTGTTCGGGATCGCGTTCGGCCTGTCCGGCTTGGCCGGCACTTGGACCGCGGCCGGCGAGAAGCTGGGACCGATGCCGCCGTTGCCAACGCGTTCTGGATCCTTGCCGCGATCGTCTGGACGATCAGCGTGGCCCGGTACCTGCTTGGCGCCCGGAATGTGCGACAGATCGTCGAGGACCTGGGGCATCCCGTGCTCGGTCCGTTCGCGGCGCTGGTCCCGGCCAGCGGGATGTTGCTCGGGGCGAGGCTCAGTCACTACGCGCCGACGGCCGGCAAGACGGTCGTGGTGGTCATGTTCGTTCTCGCCATCGCGGTCGCGACGATCTTCGTCCGGCAGCTGATGCTCGGCGGCCTGGACATCGACAAGCTGCACCCTGGCTACCTGCTGCCGACCGTCGCGGCCGGCTTGATCGGCGGTCAGAGCCTGGCGACGGTGGGCCTGCACTCGGTGGGTATCGCCTCCTTCGCGGTCGGCATCCTGATGTGGTTGCTGCTTGGCGCGGCGCTGACCGCCCGGCTCGCCTTCCGGCCTTCGTTGCCTACGGCACTCATTCCGACGATCGCGATCTTCGCGGCGCCGCCGGCGGTCGGCGGCAACGCCTGGTTCGCCCTGTCGGGTCGTACAGATCTCTTCCAGCACGCGCTTCTGGGCACCTTCGTGTTGCTCATCCTGGTTCAGCTGGCGCTGATCCCGACGTACGCGAAACTGCCGTTCGGACTGGGCTTCTGAGCCCTCACCTTCACCACGGCCGCCAGCGGCACCTACGGCATCCACTGGCTGACCCTGTCGGGGATCGCGCTGGGCGCCGTCTGGACCGTCGTCATCCTCGCCGCCGTCACCTTGCTGATCGGCTGGATCGCGGTCCGCTCGATCATCTTGGTGACCGCCAACCACCGCCGGACAGCGCTGGAGCCGGTCCCGGCAAGCTGAGAGGGCCAGCCTTCGAGCTGGTAGGAACTACCCAGCAACCAGTCCGGAATAGCCGCCGGAATCCGGCGGCTGCACAGTTCATGGACGCTGGTAAAGCATTTCCGTTTCCGTTGTTCGGGATCGCGTTCGGTCTGTCCGGTCTGGCCGGCACCTGGACCGTCGCGGCGGACACTCTGAACTTCAGCCAGGCTTACGCCGACGCGCTGTGGATCATCGCCGCGAGCACTTGGGTGATCAGCTTGGTCCGGTACGGGCTCGGCGCTCGTAGCGGGCGTCAGGTGCTGGCGGATGTTCATCATCCGGTGCAGGGCGTTTTCGTCGCGTTGATCCCGGCCAGCGGGTTGTTGCTCGGGGCGCGACTGAGCCAGTACGCGTCGGTCGCTGGCAAGGCGGTCGTGGTGATCATGGCGGTGCTGACCGCAGTACTGGCCGCGTACTTCGTGCACCGGCTGATGCTCGGTGGGCTCGAACTCGATCAGATCCATCCGGCGTACTTGCTGCCGACGGTCGCGATCACCTTCATCGGCGGCCAGGCACTGGCGACGATCGGACTGCCCGAGCTCGGCTTCGCGTCATTCGGGATCGGCGTACTGCTCTGGCTGGTGGTCGGCGCCGTGATCACGGTCCGGCTGGCGACCCGGCCGGCGATGCCCTACCCGCTGGTGCCGACCTTCGCTGTCTACGCGGCGCCACCTGCGGTCGGTGGCAACGCGTACTTCGCCCTGACCGGCCATCCCGACGGCTTCCAGCATGCGTGGCTGGGCACGTTCATTTTGTTCCTGCTGGTCCAGCTCGCGCTGATCCCGACCATCGCGAAACTCCCGTTCGCGCTGACCTTCTGGACGATGACCTTCACCACCGCGGCCGCCGGCACCTACGGCATCCACTGGCTGGTCGCGACCGTCGCACCACTGCGCGACCTGTGGACAATCGTCATCCTAGCGATCGTCACCCTGTGGATCGGCTGGGTCGCAACCCGCTCGATCCTCCTCGTCGCAGGCGAACACCGCACACCCCGGCCAGCACCCGCCAACAGCTAAATCAACCCGGTGTCGCGCCGCTCGCTCGCATGCACGCCCGCCCGCACGCTCACCCGCAGGCCCGCCCGCACGCACGCTCACCCGCAGGCCCGCCCGCACGCACGCTCACCCGCAGGCGCTCACCCGCAGGCACCCGCCCGCATGCACG
This sequence comes from Kribbella sp. NPDC051620, assembly GCF_044453825.1. Classification (NCBI taxonomy): domain Bacteria; kingdom Bacillati; phylum Actinomycetota; class Actinomycetes; order Propionibacteriales; family Kribbellaceae; genus Kribbella; species Kribbella sp. NPDC051620. Next base: position 843,688 of record NZ_JBITDB010000004.1, on the reverse strand, counting down.
CTCACCGGCAGGCGCCCGCCCGCTCGCCCCGCCCACCGACGCGCCCGTTCGCCCGCAGGCACGCCCGCCCACCGACCCGCCCGCTCGCCTGTTCGCACGCAGCCGCCACCCCACAACGCGCGGCTCCTCGCCCGATAGGGCGTGGAGTCGCGCGTTCGCAGTACGGGATATCAGCGGCGCTGGACGGCCTCTTCGGCGACCTCGACGAGCTCGCGGTCGGTCGCCTCGGTCTCCGGGTCGTGGGCCGGCTCGAGCCGGTCGTGCGCGATGAGGGACTGGATGGCGCGCAGTACCGCGCTCGCCGCGGCGCCCCAGGTGGAGACGTAGGAGAACTGCCACCACCACAGCGCCTCGACGACCCGGCCCTCCTCGTAGTGCGCGAGTCCGTGCACCAGGTCGGTCGCGATCGCGGTCAGGTCGTCGGAGAGCCGGTTGACGGTGATCTCCGGCGGAGCGGCGTACGGGTCGAAGACCTCGGCGTACTCGTCGAGGCCCTCGAACAGGATCGCCAGCCGGTCGCGCATCGCGTCCAGGTCCGGATCCGGGCCCGCGTCGCTCTCGAACCGCTCCTCCGGGACGAAGTCCTCGAAGGCGCCCAGCCGCCCGCCGGCCAGCAGCAGCTGGCTCACCTCGAGCAGCAGGTACGGCAGCGAGGCGAGTCCCTCGTCGACGCCGTCCTCGTCGGGTTGCGCGGCGATGTCGCGCACCGAGATGAGGAAGCTCTGCACCTGGTCCGCGATCTGTTCGGCGAACTCCAGCAGATCCTCGGAATCCGTCGCCAAAGCGCGCTCTGCAATATCGGTTGATTCAGTCATCGATCGATCGTCGCCCTTCAAACGCCCGTCCGAGTGTGACCTCGTCGGCGTACTCGAGGTCACCGCCTACTGGAAGTCCACTAGCCAAACGGGTGACGCGCAACCCCATGGGCCTCAACAACCGGCTCAGGTACGTCGCTGTCGCCTCACCCTCGAGGTTCGGATCGGTGGCCAGAATGATCTCGGTCACCGATCCGTCGGCGAGCCGCTGCATCAGTTCCCTGATCCGCAGCTCGTCCGGCCCGATCCCCTCGATCGGCGAGATCGCGCCGCCGAGGACGTGGTAGCGGCCGCGGAACTCGCGGGTCCGCTCGATCGCCACGACGTCCTTGGCCTCCTCGACCACGCAGATCAGCGCGAGGTCGCGACGCGGGTCGCGGCAGATCCTGCACTGCGTCTCCTCCGAGACATTGCCGCAGATCTCGCAGAACTTGACCTTCTCCTTCACCTGGACCAGCACGTGCGCCAGCCGGCGGACGTCGGTCTCATCGGTGGAGAGCAGGTGGAAAGCGATCCGCTGCGCGGACTTGGGACCCACGCCGGGCAGCCGGCCGAGCTCGTCGATGAGGTCCTGGACGACCCCCTCGTACACGTCAGCCCGGGTTCTGACCGGGTGAACCGGCCGCGTCTGGCTTGCCGAAGCCGATACTCGGCCTGTTCGCGCCGCCTTGTACGCCGGGAGCGCCGGGGCCGGATTGCTCGTCGCCGTCGCCGTCGTCGTCCGCGCCGCCGCCGAACATGCCACCGAGATCGGGCAGACCGCCGCCGAGGCCGCCGGCCAGCGGGCCCATCGCGTTGGCCGCAAGCTGCTTGGCATTCTCCGAGGCGTCCCGGACCGCGGCCACGACCAGGTCGGCCAGCGTCTCGGTGTCGTCGGGGTCCACGGCCTGCGGGTTGATGGTCAGGCTGAGCAGCTCACCGGTACCGGAAACGAGCGCGGTCACCAGCCCACCGCCGGCACTGCCCTCGACCTCCTGGCTCTCCAGGTTGGCCTGCGCCTCCATCAACTGGCTCTGCATGGCTTGTGCCTGGGCCAGCAGGTTGGACATGTCGAACCCACCAGCGCCCTGCGAACCGCCACCGTCGAACACCGCGATCTCCCGTCCGAACTGCTTCCCAGTTCCACTTGCTCCCCGAGCCTAGCCGGTCACTCCGACAACCCCGCGCCCCGGTGGAAACCGATGAGTCTCCCAAGCCTTCTCCACAAGTTGTGGACACCTTTATCCACACCCTGTGGACAACCACCCCACCAGAGCCTGCGCACTGCCCCACCCGCTGTGGACGAACAACAACCCACCTGTGAATTCGAAAAGAGTTCACTTCCCACCCCTTCCCTCACCAAGCACCGCACACCCCGCCCCACCCCAAGTCAGCCACACCGCGCTCCCCGGCCCGCCGAGGACCGGGCCGGGGGCGCGGGGGCTTAGAGGGCTCAGAGGGTCGGGAGCCCGGAGGCCCGGGGGCCGACGGGCCGGAGGCCCCGGAGGCCAGGGAGCGCGGGAGGCGCGAGGGCTCGGAGAATCGGAGCCCGAAAGGCCTGGCGGCCCCGGCGGCCCCCGGAGCGCGGGAGCGCGAGGAGCGCGGGAGCGCGGGAGCGCGAGCCCGGAGGCCCGGGGGCCGGAGGCCCGGGAGGCGCAGGGGGCGCGGGAGGCGCGAGGGCTCGGAGGATCGGAGGGCCCGGGGGCGCGGGAGCACGAGGGCTCGGAGGATCGGAGGGCCCGGGGGCGCGGGAGCACGAGGAGCACGAGGCCCGGAGGGCCGGAGGCCGGGGCCGGGGGCCGGAGGCCGGGGGCGGGAGCCGGAGGCCGGGGGCGGGAGCCGGGGGCCGGAGGCCGGGGGCGGGAGCCGGGGGCCCGGGGGCGGGAGCCGGGGGCCCGGGGGCGGGAGCCGGGGGCCCGGGGCGGGAGCGCGGGCCCGGGGCGGGAGCGCGGGCCCAGGGGCCCGGAGGCGCTGGAGCTCTAGGGCGGAGGGCCCGGGGGCCGGGGAGCGCTCCGGCTAGTTGGTTTCTTCGCTGATGATTTGGGCGCCGAGGGTTTCGGCTAGCAGGTCGGTGTGGCTGCGGGAGTCTTCTTCGAGCACGATGTCGTCCTCGCCGACTGCCTCGGCCTCTTCCTCAGGCGTCAGTGGCGCCTCTTGAACTGGTACTGCCGCAGCCCGGCGACTCTGCTCAGCCGCCACCGCAGCCTCAGCCGCCCGCCGCTTACTAGCCGCCTGCTCCCGCCTGTCCTCGGCAGGCTCAGGGGTCGCAGCCGGCGCCGGAGGCCCTCCGGCCTGCTGGTCTGCTTGCAGCCCACCCTGGTCGGTCGCTTCCTGCACGGCGACCGTCGGTCCTCCACCAGCCTGTACGCCGACAGCCTGGGCGGCCGAAGTTGCCTCCGACTCATGCAAGGCAGTGGCCACAGCCCCTGGGGTGTCCCCACCAGCCGCGACGCCTACCTGCGCGTTACTACCACCGGCACCGGGCACGCTCGCCCCGTACCCGGCCGTGGCTCCAGCATCGCCACCCGGACCGCCTACTCCTGCTACCCCCGAGATGCCCGAACCCAGAGCGCCTGCACCTGTGGTTGCCGATCCGTGAGCGCCTGAGCCAGAGCCTTGCTGGTTGTTTGACGGTCCAGCGCCCGGAGCCTGTTGCCCGGCACCCGCGCCAGAACCCGCGCCCGGAACGTTCCCGCCAGAACCCGTACCCGCGGTGTTCCCGCCGGGGCCTGTACCTGGGGCGTTCCCGCCGGGGCCTGTACCCGACGCGTGCCCGCCCGGGCCCGTACCCGACGCGTGCCCGCCGGCGCCCGTACCTGTGGGGTGCCCGCCGGGGCTCGACCCCGGGGCGTTCCCGCCGGGGCCCGCACCGGGGGCGTTCGTAGTACCGGAACTACCGGGGGCTGGGGAGTCCCAGGATGACGGCGGTGGGGAGCTTGGGGGTGGGGCTGCGGGTGGGGTGGCACCCGGATCGCTGGAGGGGTCGACGACGGCTTCGATGCGGCGGTTGAGGCCAATCGTATCGATCATCGCCTGCTGCAGGATCTCGTCGCTGCCGGAGCGCGCGAAGCTCTCCCGGGCACCGGCGTTCACCAGCCCGAGCGTCAGCGTCTGCTCGTCGATCGCGATGACCTGCGCGTTCTGGCTCAGCATGATCCAGGCGAACCGCCGCTTGGCCTTCACCGCCTCGAGAATCTCCGGCCACAACCGCCGAACATCAATCAGCCCGACAGACCCCGAAGAAGTCCCCGCCGCCGCCCCACGAGCAGGAGCCGCCGGGGTGGGTGCGCTTGCAGCAGGCGCACTACTCGGAGCGTTCGCCGCAGGCGCGTCCGCGCCAGGTGTTGCCACTTGCGCAGAACGATCACCCTGTGCGAGGCCAGGCGCAGGCTCATCACCCCACGCGCCAGACCGCGAACCGGTGTTGTCCACTCGAACCGGAGCCGCAGGTTGCCCACCGGCCGAAGCCTCCCGGCCCGCCGACGGCTGGGGAGTCTGCGGCGCGCCGTCTGCTCCGGTCTGCTGTGAGCCAGCCACTTGAGTCGGCTGCGAAGCGGCAGCCGCCGCCTGGCCTGCCACCGCCTGCGATACCGCTTCCTGTCCCCCAACCGGAGCGGCCTGCGAAGTCCCTGATTGGCCACCCGCTGGAGCACCCTGCGAAGTCGCTGGCTGACCGGCTGGAGCCGTCCGGGGAGCTGCTGCCTGGACCTGGTTTTCGACCGGAGCCGGCTGCTGGTGGGGAGCCGAGTGCGGTTGGTGGGTGGGCGCGACGTGGATTGTCGGAGTACCGGCTGGGATGGAGCCGCCGGTGATGGTCAGGCGGCGTTCCATGCGGTCCAGGCGGGCTTGGATGCCGTTGGTGGAGTCGTCGGCGCCGGGGAGTAGGACCTTGGCGCAGATCAGTTCGAGTTGGAGGCGGGGAGCTGTCGCGCCGCGCATCTCCAGCAGGCCGGCGGCGACGATGTCTGCCGCGCGGGTCAGCTCAGCCGCACCGATGCCTGCCGCCTGGGTCTGCAGCCGCTCGCCCTGGTCCTCGGCCGCCTCGATCAGCCCGGAGGCGACCGCGTTCGGCACTGCGGACAGAATCACCAGGTCGCGCAGCCGCCGAAGCAGATCCTCGGCGAAGCGCTTCGGGTCCTGCCCGGTCTCGATGACCTTCTCGATCGTCTCGAAGACGGCCCTGCTGTCATGCGCCGCGAACCCGTCAACGCAAGCATCCAGCAACGAGTCCGGCGTGAAGCCGAGCAACTGCACAGCCAGCCGGTACGTCACGCCGTCGGCGTCAGCGCCACCGATCAGCTGATCCAGCACGCTCAGCGAGTCACGCACCGACCCAGCACCCGCCCGAACCACCAGCGGCAACGCGGCCGGCTCGATCGTCACGCCCTCCGCGTCGCACAGGGTCGCCATGTACTCGGCGAGCGCCTTCGGCGGTACCAGCCGGAAGGGGTAGTGGTGCGTGCGGGACCGGATCGTCCCGATCACCTTGTCGGGTTCGGTCGTCGCGAAGATGAACTTGAGGTGCGGCGGTGGCTCCTCGACCAGCTTCAGCAGGGCGTTGAAGCCCTGCGTCGTGACCATGTGCGCCTCGTCGATGATGTAGATCTTGTAGCGGCTCTCGACCGGCGCGAAGAAGGCCCGTTCACGCAGGTCGCGCGCGTCGTCGACACCACCGTGAGACGCCGCGTCGATCTCGATCACGTCGATGCTGCCGGGCCCGCCGCGCGCCAGGTCGGTACAGGACTTGCAGACTCCGCACGGCTCGGCGATCGGGCCCTTCTCGCAGTTGATCGCGCGGGCCAGGATCCGGGCGCTGGTGGTCTTGCCGCAGCCGCGTGGACCGGAGAACAGATAGGCGTGGTTCACCCGGTTGTTGCTCAGCGCGTTCCGCAGCGGGACGGTGACATGGTCCTGCCCGATCACCTCGGAGAAGGTCTCCGGGCGATACCGGCGATACAACGCAAGGGGTGCTTCCACGACGGCAACCCTAGCGCCGAGCACCGACAATCCACTCTCCCCCGTGCACAGGCCGGTGCACAGCTCAGTGCAGACCTTCCTCCAGCAGCCCGAGCAGGTAGTCCCCGTAGCCGGACTTGGGCAGGGCGTCGGCGCAGCGCTGCAGCCCGGCGTCGTCGATGAACCCGCGGCGCCAGGCGATCTCCTCCGGGCAGCTGATCTTCTGCCCTTGCCGCGTCTCGACGGCACGGACGTACTCGCCGGCCGACATCAACGCGTCGAACGTCCCCGTGTCCAGCCAGGCGGTACCGCGGGGCAGCACCTCCACCTGCAACCGCTTGTCCTGGAGGTAGCTCGCATTGACGGCAGTGATCTCCAGCTCGCCACGTGCCGACGGCCGGACCTCCTTGGCGACCTCGACCACGTCGCTGGAGTAGAAGTACAGCCCCGGTACGGCGTACTTGCTCTTCGGCCGTACCGGCTTCTCCTCGATGCTCAACGCCCGCCCGTCCGCGTCGAACTCGACCACCCCGTACGCCGAAGGATCCGCGACCCGATACGCGAAGATGACCCCGCCGTCCACCTCGTTGAACCGCTGCAGGTGCAACCCGAGTCCCGGGCCGTAGAAGATGTTGTCGCCGAGGGCCAGCGCGACCGGGTCCGAGCCGATGAACGACTCTCCGATCAGGAACGCCTGGGCGAGACCGTCCGGGCTGGGCTGTTCGGCGTACGAGATCTCCATCCCGAACTGCGAACCGTCGCCCAGCAACCGCCGGAACTGCGCGGCGTCGCCGGGCCGGGTGATCACCAGCACCTCACGGATGTTCGCCAGGATCAGCGTCGACAACGGGTAGTAGATCATCGGCTTGTCGTACACCGGCAACAGCTGCTTGCTGACCCCCATCGTCAACGGATGCAGCCGGGTACCGTCCCCACCGGCCAGGATGATCCCTCGCATTCCCGCACCCTACCGACGGCGTTAGGCTTTCGCGCATGCTCGGCGATTCGACCGGCCGGCCCGCGGACGACTCGTCCATGGCTGCCCGCGGGATCGCGGATCCCCGGCAACAGCTCGTCATCGAACGCGCCCGCGCGCTGCTCCCCGAGGACGAGCGAATCCTCGGCGTCTACCTGATCGGCAGCTACGGCACCGGCGAGGCGGACGAGTTCAGCGACGTCGACGTGCACTGCGTCGTGACCGACGAGAGCGCTCCTTGGTTCGAGCAGCACTGGACGGAGCCACTGACAACGATCGCTGGGCCCACCGTCCTGGCCGACGGACTCCCTGGTCTGATCGGCGGCCTGGGGATCACCCCGGACTGGCTACATGTCGACCTCCTCTTCCATTCACTGGCCACGTTCGATCGATTCCAGTACGACGGCGTCCGGGTGCTGTTCGATCGTGACGGCACCCTCTTCCCGGATGGCGATCAGCCGTCCGCGAGCGGCCAGGCCGGTACGCCGTACTGGCCCGAGCGCGCCGTGAGTCTCTTCTTCTACTTCCTCGGCAACCTCGTCACGGTGCTCGGCCGCGACGAACGGATCGTCGCCAACCAGGGCCTCGGCGCGACCCGCGACCAGCTCATCAGCCTGATGCTCGCCGAACGCGGAGTACGCCGTACCAGTGGAGCCAAGCGCCTGAACGCCTTGCTCTCACTCGAGCAACGCCGTTGTCTGGAGGCCCTCCCGCCGGCCGGCCACGACCCCGCCGACCTCATCGCGGCCAACCAGTACTTGTGCAGGGAATTCATCCGCCGGGGAACGGCTCTGGCCGCCGTCACCGGCACACCCTGGCCGGCCCCCTTCGTCGCTGCCACTCTCGCGCATCTGCACAACCACTTCGGCGTCGAATTCGGCTGACGCCGACGCACTACCCGCCTATCGTTTCGCGGACAGCCGGTGAGTCGACTGACCGCCCCAAACAGAGGAGGCGTCACGGTGGATGACGAAAAGTTCCTCGGCCACGTCGTCAGCGAGCTCGCTGGGCTGCCCGGCGTGATGGCAGTCGCGCTTGGTGGGTCGCGCGCTCAAGGGACGCATCGGGCCGACAGCGATTGGGATCTGGGGATCTACTACCGGAACTCCTTCGATCCGCAGCACCTCCGGGAAGTCGGGTGGTCGGGGCAGGTCTTCGAGCTGGGGGCCTGGGGTGGCGGGATCTTCAACGGGGGTGCGTGGCTGGAGATCGACGGTCGGCGGGTGGATGTCCACTACCGCGATCTCGCCGCGATCGAGCGGGAGATCGCAGCGGCCGAGGCCGGCGAGTTCACGATCGAACCGCTGATGTTCCACCTGGCCGGCATCCCCAGCTATCTCGTCGTCGGCGAGCTGGCCTTGGCGCAGGTACTTCACGGCGAACTTCCCCGTCCTAGCTATCCGCCGCTGCTCCGGGAGCGCGCTGCGACGAGGTGGTGGACCAGTGCCGACCTGCTCCTCGGATACGCCGAGAAGAGCTGCACATCATCCGCGCGGCTTACGCAATGTCTCGGCTTGGTGGCGCAAGCCGCCATGATGGCGGCTCATGCCGTGATGGCAGCCGAGGGCCGGTGGGTGACCAACGAGAAGAGGCTGCTCTCGGATGCCGGCCTGGAGGTAGTCGACGAACTCCTCGCAGAACACGGCAGCGAACCAGAAGATCTCTCCTCGTTGATCGATGCCATCCGCACCGCCTGCACCACCCGCCTCGCGGCCGCCACCGGTGCCTGAAGGCTCAGTCGAGGTGATAGTCGGCGAAGCGGGTCCGGAGGTCTTTTTTGGAGAACTTGCCGACGCTGGTTTTCGGGACCTCGTCGATGAACTCGACCGCATCGGGCAGCCACCACTTGGCGACCAGCGGCTCCAGGTACGCGAGGATCTCTTCGGAGGTTGCGGTCGCGCCTTCTTGCAGTACTACGCACGCCAGCGGCCGCTCATCCCACTTCGGATGCGGTACGCCGATGACCGCCGCCTCCCTGATCGCGGGGTGAGCCATCAGCAGGTTCTCCAGCTCGACCGAGCTGATCCACTCGCCACCGGACTTCACCAGGTCCTTGGTCCGGTCGACGAGTCGCACTGAGCCGTACTGATCGATGGCGGCGACGTCGCCCGTCTTCATCCAGCCGTCCTCGGTGTTGAGCTCGACCCCTGCATCAGGCCGGTAGTACTCCGCCGCGATCCACGGCCCGCGGACCTGTAGCTCACCCGTCGCCTCGTCGTCCCAGGGCAGCGGGGTGATGGACCCGGGCTCGACGATCCGGACCTCGACCCCTGGCAGCGGCAGTCCTTGCCGGGCGCGGAGCTTGGCCTTCTCCTCCTCGGGCAGGTCTTGGTCGCGCATGGGGATGTGGGACGCCGTCGCGACCGGGCTGGTCTCGGTCATGCCCCAGGCCTGCAGGATCGGCTTGCCGAGCTTGCTCCGGAAAGCCTCGGACAACGCGAGCGGCACGGCCGAGCCGCCACACGGGATCCGCCGGAGCTTGGGCAGCTCCACGCCGTCCAGCAACGGCAACAGCCCTTGCCAGATCGTCGGCACACCCGCGGCGACCGTGACGTCTTGCTCCTTCAGCAGCTTGAGGATGCCTTGCGGAGACATGTCCGGGCCCGGGAAGACCAGGCTCGCGCCGGCCATCGGCGCCGCATGCGCCAGCCCCCAGGCGTTGGCATGGAACATCGGCACCACCGGCAGCACGGTGTCGGTCTCGTGCAGTCCGATGGCGGCGTTGGTGAGCACGCCGATCGAGTGCAGCCAGGTCGAGCGGTGCGAGTACACGACGCCCTTGGGGTTGCCGGTCGTCCCGCTCGTGTAGCACATCGCGGCGGCCTGGTTCTCGTCCTCGACGTGGAACTCGACCGGCTCAGCGGCGGCGAGCAGCTCCTCGTAGTCGTGGAAGCGGTCGTCGTCCGGCAGCTCGACGCTCGGAGCGCCGGCCGGCAGGTCGTCCATCACCACGATGTGCCGGAGCAGCGGCAGCCGGTCGAGCAACGGCAGGAACAGCCCGAGCAACGACCGGTCGACGAAGACCACCTCGTCCTCGGCGTGATTCGCGATGTAGACGACTTGGTCCGGGAAGAGCCTGATGTTGAGCGTGTGCAGCACCCGCCCGGTGCAGGGCGCCGCGAAGTACAGCTCGAGGTGGCGGCCGGAGTTCCAGGCGAAGGTGCCGACCCGGCCGTCCGAGCTGATGCCCAGGGTGTCGAAGACGCCGCCGAGTCGCCGCGTCCGCGCTGCCCACTCCGCGTACGTAGTACTGGTGGGTGCGGGGCCGCCGGTGTAGACGGTCTTGTCCGGGAAGAACTGCTCCGCGCGGCGGAAGATCGTGTCCAGGGACAGCTGGGAATCCTGCATCAGACCCTTCATGGACACACTGTGCCAGTCCCGATGTCAGGTTGACCATGACCTCGCACTGACCTGCAACTGCACTGAGAAGGAACTCACCGCGCCTCCGACCAGGCCTCCGAAGCGGTTTTCACCGCCTCACCCGAACGAACCGACTCGGAGATCGCCAGCGCGATCAGATGGTCCTGACTCGCCGACGCCAGCGGATACGGCGGCTCCCCCGCACCCCGGCACCAATCCGTCATCCCCGCCAGCAACGACCCGATCGCGATCTCTTCGTCAGCCAGCCGGACGCCGGGAAACGGATTCCGGTAGACCACCGACCCGTCGAGGCTGAGATGGTCGAGGGCGAACCCCTCCAGATTCGAACCAAGCCCCGTCTGCCGCCGAACCAGCTGCGACTCGACAGCGGTCACCGGATCGACGAGCCGCACCACCCGATCGTCGACCAGCTCACCATGACTCCCACGAATGACGATCCGGCTGCTGCGCAAGGGGTTGTGCCATTGGTTGTCGGTGAAGTCGTACACCCCGACCCGACCGCCGAAATCCAGCGTCGCCAAGGTGGTGACAGCCGGACGCGCCACTTCTGCGCCCGTCCAGCCGGCACGCGTCATCGGATCGACCAGCGGCGCCTCGAACTGCCGCGCCGCAACCGTCGCCGGCTCCATCCCGACCCCGAGCAGCAGCCGAATCACCGACACCGCGTGGTACAGGTGTGTCGACGACAGCTGCACAGACGAGACCTCCCCGAGCCCACCGCTCCGTACCAGGGACATCTGCGCCGCATGCAAGGGCAGGAAGGGGTTCTGCTCGGCCACCTGCACCAACCCACTGCCGCCCACAGACGACCAGAGCCGCCGCAGCCCCTCCACATCCGGCGCCGGTGGCGTCTCGGTCAGTACCGGGATGCCCTCCGCAACCAACTCAGCCGTCACCCCCGGCGCGACCTCCCACGGCACGGACACGACGACGAAGTCCGGCCGCCCCTCCGCGAGCAACGAGCCCACCGACCGGTACGCCGGTACGCGCCACCGCCGCTCGACCTCCTGCCCCCGCTCGGCCGTCCGGGTGACCACCCCACTCACCGCGAACCGCGAGGGCATCAACTCCGCCAACCGGAGGAAGAACTCGCTCCGCCACCCGCTACCAACGACCCCGTACCGCCCCGGCTGCTCTGACATACCCCTAGTCTCGCCGGGACGGGCACGGCTCAGTTGAAGTGGGCTCCCGGCTTGCGGTAGCCGCGGAGCAGATCGCGGGAGATGATCAGCCGCTGCATCTCGTCGGTGCCCTCGAAGATGCGCCACAGCCGCACCTCGCGGAACCAGCGCTCGATCGGCAGCTCCTTCGTGTACCCCATCCCGCCATGGATCTGCAGCACCCGGTCAGCGACCCGGTTGACGGTATTGGTCCCGTAGAGCTTGGCGATCGCACTGTCATGTTGCGGCGGCCGCCCCTGATCGACCGACCAAGCGGCGTACAGGACGAGCCAGCGCGCCGCCTCCAGCTCGACCTCGGAGTCCGCGATCATCCACTGGATCGCCTGGTTGTCCCCGATCGGGTTCCCGAACGTCTCACGCGTGGTGGAGTGCTCGATCGCCAACTGCAGCAAGCGTTCACAAGCTCCGATCCCACGGGCCGGGATGATGAAGCGGCCCTTCATGATCCACCGCATCGCCAACTCGTAGCCCTGCCCCACTTCGCCGAGGATGTGGTCGGCAGGGACCCGTACATCGTCGAAGCTCAAGGTCGCCGGCACCGCCTGGCCCATCGTGACGATCGGGTCGGAGGTCCAGCCACGGTCCCGGTCGACCAGGAAGGCGGTGAAGCCACCCTTCGAGCCCTTCTCGGCGTCGGTGACCGCGATGACGATCGCGAAGTCCGCCTCGTTGCCGCCGGTGATGAAGGTCTTCTCACCCCGGATCACCCACTCGTCACCATCGCGCCGGGCGGTGGTCCGGATCGCCCGGGTGTCGGAGCCGGCCCCCGGCTCGGTGATCGCGAAACACGACCTCCGCTCCCCCGAGATCGTCGGCAGCAGGTACTCCTTGCGCTGTTCCTCATTGCTTTCGAAGAGGATGTTGTCGGCCTCGCCGCCGAACGAGAACGGCACGAAAGTACGCCCGAGCTCGCTCGTGATGAGGGCCTGGTCGACCGCCGACAGATCCATCCCGCCGTACTCCTCGGGTGTGCTCAACCCCCAGAACCCGAACGACTTCGCCTTCAGCCGGAGCGCCCTGACGACGTCCGGCTCGATTCCCGGCAGACCTTCCCGCTCCCGCTTGAGCACCTCGTTCTCCAGCGGCATCAGCTCCCGGCGGACGAACTCCCGCGTCGTCTCGCGGATCGCCCGCTGTTCCTCACTGAGCGAGAAGTCGACCATCTGCCCTCCATCGAATGGGTTTCCAACCACCGTAGGCGGTTCTACGCTCGCTCACATGCTGATGGAGATTCGCGGTACCAACCTGTACGTCGACCAGCGCGGCCCCTCGAACGCCCCGGCGCTCCTCTTCCTGCACGGCGGCCCCGGCTCCGGAACCTACGACTTCCTCTCCTTCCAGGGCGACGCGCTGTCGAGGAGTCTTCGCCTTATCGCCGTCGACCAGCGCGGCGTACAGCACTCCGATCCGCTCGAAGGCGAGGTCACCGAGCACGACCTGGTCGCGGACTTCGAGGCGGTACGGGAAGCACTCGGCATCGACAGGTGGTCGATCCTCGGCCACTCGTTCGGCGGCCGGCCGGCGCTCCGGTACGCCGTCCAGCATCCCGCGATCGTCGAGCGGGTGATCTTCGAGAACCCGGCCTGGGACATGGACCCCGTCACCCGAAACCTGGTCGAGGCAGCCCTGCCCCTGTTGCGTGAACTCGGCCAGGACCAAGGCGTGGCCGAGCTGCTCGAGGCAAGTGGCCCGATGACCGTCCAGCACTGGCAACAGCGGATCAGCGCGATGCACCGCCTCGGCGACCGCCGGATGGAGATCTACCTCGGTCCGGACTCGAAGGACCTGAAGCTGCCCGGCGACGAGCTACCCGACGAGATCCAGAGCCGGGCAGGCCGATTCGCCGAGAGCATCATCCAGTCGCCCGGCTTCCTCGAATCGCTGCTACCGCTGCTCAGCCAGGTGCCGCAGCCCGCCCTGCTGATCAAGGGCGGGTACGACCCGGTCACCAGCCCGACCGAGATCACCCGCTTCCAGCAGGACGTCCGCAACGGCTGCTACAGCTACTTCGAGGCTGCCGGCCACTTCGTCCATGCCGAAGCAGCCGACGCTTACACCGCATTGGTGACCTCGTACGTGCTCGAGCGATAACTAGGGCGCGATCGGGACCGCGCGCTTGTGGATGGTGCGTCGGTGGTAGCCGATGATCGTCTCGGCGGCCTTGTCGCCGATCTGCTTGCCCTCGAGGAAGTCATCGATCTCGTCGTACGTCACCCCAAGGACCTGCTCGTCCGGCACACCCGGATTGCCTGTCTCGAGATCGGCGGTCGGAACCTTGCCGGTGATCTCCACGGAGGCGCCGAGCTTCTCCCCGACCGCCCGCACCCGGCGCTTCGTGAGGCCCGCCAGCGGGGTCAGGTCGCAGGCACCGTCGCCGTACTTCGTGAAGAACCCCATCACTGCCTCGGCCGCGTGATCCGTCCCGACGACCAGCCCGCCGCGCACCCCGGCGACGGTGTACTGCGCGATCATCCGCTGCCGCGCCTTGACGTTGCCGCTGTGGAAGTCCTCGCGATCACCCAGATCGGCGTGCCGGACCGACTCGACCATCGCGTCCGTGGCCGGCTTGATGTCGACCGTGAGCGTCTCGTCCGGGCGGATGAATTCCAGCGCCCGCTGCGCGTCGTCCTCGTCGGCCTGCACCCCGTACGGCAGCCGCATGGCGATGAAGCTCGCCTGGCCGCCTTCCGCCCGCACGCGCTCGACGGCTAGCTGGCAGAGGCGGCCCGCAGTACTGGAGTCGACACCGCCGGAGATGCCCAGCACGTACGACGTGGCGCCCGAGGTCCGGAGCTGGTCGACGAGGAACGCGACCCGGCGCTCGATCTCGATGCCGGCGTCGAAGGACGGCGTCACGCCGAGCTCGCCGATGATCAGTTCCTGCAGGTACCGGCGGTCGAGCTCGCTCATCGGACTCCCTCGTTAGGCGTGGATCGTTCGATCCCAGCCTATTTCGCGGCCTGCCGTGGCGCCTGCGAAGGGGTCGGACATGAGGATTCCCCGCGCACCCGGAAGAGCTCACTTACCCTTGCTGCCTTCCGGCCCTGGGGGAGTTGGGCGAGATACCGCCACGCGGGGAACCAGCCAGAAGTGTACGGGATGAGGCCCCCCACCTCAGAATCCGGCCCTCCGGTACGCCGGAATGCCAGCGGCTGCCGCTGGGTTGCCATCGTTATGAAGACCCTCGACTTCGGCCCCTTCGGGATCACGACCGGCCTGACCAGCAGCGCTGACTCCCTGGACGCGGCGCGGGCCGCCGAGGACCTCGGCTACCCCGCCATCTGGCTCTCCGGCGGACCGCTCCCCGGCCTCCAGACCGTCGCCGACCTCATCAGGGTGACCTCGACGATCAAGTTCGTCACCGGCATCCTGTCGATCGACCAGTACTCGGCCGCCGACGTCACTGCCGCGTACACCGACCTAGAGGCCGCCGCCCCGGGCCGGTTCACCGTAGGGCTCGGCGGAGCTCACGGACCTCACCCACTGGCCCGGCTCAACGACTACCTCGACCAACTGGACGTAGTACCGGCTGAGCATCGGCTGCTGGCGGCGCTCGGCCCGCGGATGCTCAAGCTGGCCGCTGACCGCACTGCCGGGGCGTACCCGTTCCTGATCACACCCGAGTACACCGCCGAAGCGCGGCAGACCCTCGGCCCGGACAAGCTGCTCACCGTCGCCCACCTAGTAGTCCTCGAGACCGACCCGGACCGCGCCCGCGCAATCGCCCGAGACACGATCAGCTTCTTCCCCCAGATCCCCGGCTACGCCGCCTCACTCAAACGCCAAGGCTTCACCGACGCCGACCTGAAGGATCTCCCCAACCACCTGGTCGACTCCCTCGCCGCCTGGGGCACCCCCACCCAGATCGCCGACAAGCTCCACGAACACCACACCGCCGGCGCCGACCACGTCTCCATCGACGTCATCACCGGCATCACCGGCCCCCAGCCAATCGACCAGTGGCGAGCCCTAGCCCCCGCGCTGCTTACGTAACAACACCGGCACCCAGTGGTCCCCGTACCGCTCCTGGAGGTCCTCACGCCTCCAGTCCTCCCCGGTGACCACCCCACGACACAGCGCCGACCCGCAGCCGCACGTCATCTCGAACTCAGTCCCCGTACAAGTCCCATAATCGTTGGTGACCTCCTCCCCGGCAGGGATATCCCGCCGCGCCACCAAGGTGACCGCGTCGACCCACCAGGTATTCGGATCACAACTGTGGTTGCCATAAGCAATGACCGGCCGCGGCTCATCAGGCAACACCAGATGCTCGTCATCATCCAGCGTGATGGAATCCACCGGCGGACGCTCCAGCAGCACCTTGAGCTCCGCCGTGTTCACCCTCCGCCCAGCCAGTACAGAGACAGTTTCGCCTTCCTTTATTGATGCTTTGGCAAACAATCCTCGCCCGGCGATCCCCGACTCCCTGACCTCCAGATGCGGATGTCCCCAACACAACTGCCTCTCATACAACCGGGCCAAACTCTTGACCTTGTCGTACCGATACGGCTTCACCTCACCGGTCCGCTCAAACCCCTGCCGCTCCCAGAACCCCTGTGCCTCCCGGGCATTCGTATCCACCACAGCCAACCTGAGCGTCCGCACCTCACCCCACTCGCGCCCGACGTACTCCTCCACGCCCCGGTACGCCGCTGCCCCCACACCCCGCCCCCGATGCCTCCCGTGCACCTCCAACAGCCCAATGAAAGCCGTGTGCTCATCGGGATACCCCCGCAACAAATCGACCACCGCAACGAGCTGCTCGCCCTCCCACACCCCGAGCACCTTCTTCTGCTCAGCGTGTAGCCCGTCAGGCCGCATCATCAACAGACTCTGCGCATCGGCCGCCCCCGGCGGATACCCGGTCACCCGCTCGGCATACCCCGGATCCGACTCAATCAACTCCTGAACCGCACCCACCTCACCCACCGCGATCTCCCGCAGCACCGTCACTCCGCAGCCTCCAACTCCTCAATACTGCCGGCCATGATCGCCGGGATATTGCGGCCGACCTTCTCTGGCGCCCAATCCCACCAGGCGACCGCCAGCAATCTGGCGATCTCGTCATCTTCGAACCGCTTGCGAATCAACTTGGCCGGGTTGCCCCCGACGATCCCGTACGCCGGTACGTCGTCAACCGCGACCGCCTTGGCCGCGACGATCGCCCCGTCCCCGATCCGCACCCCCGGCATCACCGTCGCCCCGTACCCGAACCAGACGTCATTCCCGACCACCGTGTCCCCACGCCCCGGCAACCCAGTGATCAACCCGAAGTGCTCCGCCCAGCCCCCACCCATGATCGGAAACGGAAACGTCGACGGCCCATCCATCCGATGATTGGCCCCGTTCATCACGAACGTCGTCCCCTCACCCAGAGCGCAGTACTTCCCGATCCGCAGCATCTCGGGCCCGTAGTGATACAGCACGTTCTTCTCAAGAAACCGCTCCGGCTGCACCGGATCGTCGTAGTACGAGTACTCCCCCACCTCCACCAAGTCCGAGTCCACCACCCCCGAGAGCAGCACCACCCGCTCTACCCCCACCATCGGATAAACAACCCCCGGATCAGGCACACCATCCATACCCCGACCCTAGGCGCCCCACCTCCCCTGAGCCCCCCGATTTTCCTCCCCACCCGTTCCTCGCGTATCCTCGCGCCTGGAGGATTCGCCTAGAGGCCTAGGGCGCACGCTTGGAAAGCGTGTTGGGGGCAACCCCTCACGAGTTCGAATCTCGTATCCTCCGCCACTCTTGGGAAGGGCCGGACGCCCCAAGCGTCCGGCTCTTACTGCATCCAGGGATAGCTAGGCCCACGCGGCTCGTACCTCGCCGCTCCCCACCCCCCAGCTCCGCGGTGCTCCTCCGTCGCGCCGCCACGCTGCCTTCGCCCGCCAGCGGTCTCTAGCACCGCGATGACCGTCACCGCGCACCAAGCCGAACTGACCTGCGCAAACCCCATTGACCTCGGGACCCAATGCCGTCCGCTTGCAAGACAAGACCACGGCCCAACGCATCGCATCAGGGGGAATCTCAGTAAGCTACGACGCCAAAGCGCGGCCGGCTGGGCACATGTTCACCCGCATGGCGCCAACCGCGTAGAAGCCTCCTACGACCTGGACGCCTAATGCCGATCCAACTAGACGAATCACACCGCCAGCTCGTCCACCAGGTCCGCGACCAGGCGGGCGAGTGGCTAGCCACCAAAGGCACCGACCAGTACCGAGGCGGCCTCGACATGGCCAAGGTCCACGCCAACATCGACCACGACTTCGACAAGTTCCCTTTCGTCGGCTGGGAAGTCGACGGCCGCGTAGTCGCCATGATGGCAATCATCGACCAAGAAGCCGACTTCTGGACCCCCGAGGAACTAGCCGAACCACAGACCTACATCAGCCGCTTCTTCGTCATAGAACACGGCAAGGCCTACGGCTCGAACCTCCTTGACGCGGTGATCGAACAGGCGCGCCGAGACGATAAGCAGTGGGTACGCCTGAACTGCTGGAGCACCAACACCAGGCTTCATGAGTACTACATCGCTCACGGCTTTGAACACGTCCGAACGTGCAATATCCCCGGCCGAATGAGCGGCGCACTATTCCAGAGATCAACGCAGGCGGACGAGCGATGACTATCGAGGACAACGGGAGCCTCACTGCGGGCGAAGTAACAAATATTGGCCTGAACATTGCCCGCAACAACATGATCCAGTTTTCAGGCCACTCTCAGGAAATTGTCGATGTACGCGTCCAGAGATTCATTGAGATGTTCATTGCAGGAATTGATCAGCACCCGAATGCGCGGCTTGACGCAGTCAAGGATCCCGACATCCAATACTCCTTACTCATAGCCGAGAAGGAATACGCGCGATCAGGAGACGAGACTACCGCCGGACTGCTGGTGGATCTACTCGTCGGTCGATGCGCCCTGGAACAGCGTGGCCTTCAAGCGCTCGTGCTCAATGAGGCAATCGAAACGGTAGGTCGTCTAACCCGCAGGCAGGTCAGCACGCTAACCGCAAGCTGGCTTGTCACCCGAACGGTGCTCGAAGACATCGACAGCGTCGCCAAGTACGCCGAATGGCTGGCAGCCGACATGAAGCCATTCTTCGATATTTCGGAGCACATCTCAGAGTATCAACACCTCGCCTTTTTGGGATGCGTTTCCATGGACGGATCTGGACGCGGCTTTGGATATGTGGCTGGCCGGGTCTATCCGGGCGCGTTCGCCAAGGGCCTTGAACGGGAAGCTATTCCGCCT
The DNA here is from genome assembly GCF_044453825.1 of Kribbella sp. NPDC051620. NCBI lineage: Bacteria > Bacillati > Actinomycetota > Actinomycetes > Propionibacteriales > Kribbellaceae > Kribbella > Kribbella sp. NPDC051620. The sequence continues at coordinate 825,143 of NZ_JBITDB010000004.1, read as the reverse complement.
GCACTAAGGCCGTATGACTCCCCATTCAAGCCATGCACCAATTTTCCAGATCTTCTCCAGGTAGCCGCTAAAGACTCTACTCAGGTGAAGAACATCGCAGCAACGTGCGGACTTGATGACCTCAGCGCCGAAACGCTGCAGAATGTTTTTGAAGCGAACGTCATGTCCGAAGGGGAGGCGCAGGACATTCTAATTTCCAACCTCCCCGCCGCAGAGGAATTCATACGCCGTTGGAACACTACTCAAATGCTTCGGATCAACGTAACGTCGGTCGGGCTGGCCATAGCCTACGCAAACTGGGCGAGGATTTCCGGTTCAGAGAACCGGCTGTCCGTATGGATCCCCGACGACGTCTAGCCCATCCACAACTCCACAGCGGCGAAGACTGTTCAGACAGGACCTGGCGGTAGATACCTGTGGAGGTCAATAGGACGGTGCTGGACCTGACTGGTATAGGAAACAATTCCTAGGTACCAAAGCAATAGAGCATTCTCAGTAGGATATGAAGACAATATTGAGTCAGGCCGCGGTATCGCGTCGAAACTTTCCAGCGGCACACCTTTTGCATTCATCAGCGCATAGCCGTCAAGGCTGCATAAACTGTCTACTCTCCGCTCCAACGGAAGTTCTGCTTGACGTTCAGCCAGGGCCGCCGCAATCCCTCCTGGATTCGAGCACTCCAATGTGAGGGCAAAATAACACGTTGGCGCTATATCCAGCGTCTTTCCGTAGAGATTGTAGGTGGTGCTAACAAGCCCAGCTGGATGATAGGCCGACTTATCAAGAGATTTGACGCCAGACATGTGCTTGACAAGCTGTTCTACATCGCTTGGCCCGAGGTGCGTTTTCACCTCGATAGCAGCAATGGCACCTTCTGACGGCACAAGCTGGATTCCATCCTGGCCACTGGAGAAGAGAAGCGGGGTACGGGCGGCATCATAAAGAATGACATCTAACTGCGGACTGTGAGCACCTTTAGAATCAATAAGCTGTCCCTTCGCGATTCCGATCGAATCCGGGAGATGCTTACGAAGGAATTTCCGGACGGCGTCCTCTAGCGCTTCACCCTTTGAAAGGCTATGCGAAAGCGCAATGCGCGTCTCCTCCAACGAGACACGCATATGTTGCGCCGCTTGGGCCATAAGTTCCGTAAGTCCGGTCACACCCTAAACATAGCGCTAGAAGCACAGAACGTCACCTGCCGGAACATGACTTAGCATGGTGGGAGCCTCAGGCTCTAGGCAGGCCATCCTGAAATTCTCCCACAAGGCCACTCACGGAGAACCGGCCGCGTAATTCTTGGCCAAGCTATCCAGCCTACGCAGGTCTAGATCCCGCGTAGGGCCTCTTCAAATTCTGTGACGAGACCTTCGCTGGGGAAGCGTCGGCGGAGCTCCTGGTCCAACTCCCCGGCGATCATCTGCAGATGGACTTTGCTTTGGCGGCCGTCCTTGAGGCCAGATATGCCGAGGCCTACGGCTTGCTCTAAGTCGCCTTCGCGGCCTGCGACGATGCCGAGGGTGATGCGACACTCGGAGACTCGCATGGGGCTTAGCTCGTGGCCGTCTGGCGTGATGTTGTCGTTGATGACGGTGCGCGCGTATTGGCTGGCTAGGTCGTTGTCTCCGGCGATGCGGTGGACGTCCATGGCGTAGTAGTCCCACTTGGCCGGGTCGATCTTGAAATGGTTGTCCGGGCGGTCTGGATAGGGCAAGCGGTTGAGGATCTCCTTGCCGTTCTCAAGCACCGCGTGTAGATCGGACTCACCAAGGCGCGCTTTGGCCTTGGCCTCCTGGGCGATGAGCTGGACATGCACGCTGCTGCGCTGGGCGACGGCCTGGCCGCGTTGAGCGGCGTCGACGGCCTGGCGGAAGCGGCCTTGGGTGAGCGCGAACCAGGCGGTCATTTCGTGGCCCCAACCGGCGATCTCTGGGTGTCCGGCCTCTAGACCGAGCTGCATAGCTGCGGTCCGAGTGGACTCAGCAGCCGTGCGCATCCCTAGGTCGTACTCAACGCACCCAGCCAACAGGGCAAGCCACCCACCGGCCACCAAGAGGTCCGCATGCGCCTTCAGACCGACCGGGCGACGCAGCAGACCTGCCACATGTTGAAGCCAGCTGTGCGCCTCCTGACGCAGACCCAAGGCGTCGCGGTGGTTGTACTGACAACACAGCTCTTCGACGGTTGAGTGCAGACTTTCAAGGGTGCCAGCCGTGGTATCGCTAGCCTGCATCCGCTGGATGAGTTCCGCCGTTTGCCATGGGGTCTGGTCGAGCTTGGAGACGGTGTCACCTCGAGCTGCGGCGATCAGCTCGCCTTTGGCTCGCAGTACCTCGTCGCAGACGCGGGCTAGATCCTCGTTCGGGACCTTCCTGCCGTTCTCTAGATTCGACAGGTACGACCGGTGATAGTGCGTGGCTTTGCTGAGGTCGGCCAGGGACCAACCTCGGTGTTGCCGATACTCCCTCAGCCGGTCTCCGAAGGTCACCTATCCAGTGTCTCTCATGGGTTTGTATCCCTGCATCCTGAGCACGAGGGCTACGCGGGAACTGGTGATCTCACGCCGCGTGGTCGTCAAGCTGAATACATGAACGGCACACGTACGGGGCGCGATACAGCCGGGGTTGAGTGGGCAGGCACTGACGTCTGTGACGGGCTCCACCCCAAGACCGGCATGCCGTGCATCCTCGGGGAACACAAAGGCTTCCATCGGACGGCCGACGGCGCGGAATGGCTGGACGAGGAATGAGCACGCAGAGGGCCCGGCTGACGCGGCTCCTTGGAGGAGACAGCGTCTATGGACCTTGGTGGACACGCCTCCTTGAGCGGACGCCGTGGTGGCAGCGGATCTACGGGGATGGCTGGGACCAGGGCATCGACGACGCCGTGCGGTACGTCGAGCGGCTCTTGACGCAACACGCAGGTCCGACCGTTCCGAGAGCAGGGTTGGAGCAGCTCGCTGCCGACCTTCGTAGGGAGCTGGAGAACGCCTAGACCGGCGAGGCGCGCGTGTGACGCCCTGAGAACCGCGCGCGCCTCGCCTACCAAATCCACCTGACTCTCAAGCGGCCGGCGCGTAGCCTTAACGCGTGGCTATCGGGTTTTCTGACTATTCGAAAGATACGTTCGTTGCACCGCAGTTGTCCCGCTTCACGTCGGCCTTGATCAGAGACATGAGCAAGACGAGCGACCAGCAACAGCACTGGCTGGCCAACTTCATTCTGAACACGATGGTGCGGACCAGCATGGACGATCGGTCGCGTCAGACACTGTTCAACTTCCTGCGGCGCACGCAGTTTGCGTTCAGCGAGTACGAGCTCGCCCGGAACAAGACTGCTGACTATCTAGCAAACCCTGAGCACTTCTTGAAGTACTTGGCGGCTGTCGGTCACTGGGAAGTCGTCCTTTCGTATATCTACCAAGCCTACGAGTTGCTCACTCGCGCGGAGAAGAACGCGCTGTTCAAGAAGGACGACGGTACGACACTGCAACGTCTGAACCTGCTCTACAACCGCTCTAAGCACCTACCTAAGGCGATCAACAGTGATCAGATCGGCCACGGTTCCACCCTCGCGGTGTGGCTGACGAACGATGGACTTCGATGCCCTGACGGTCACCTAACGTTCGGCGAACTGGCCGAAATCCTTGAGGAATTAGCATTCGTGTCGGACGCCGTGCAAGACCCTCTGACGATGCACGAAAAGCTGTCGGGCTCGCCCTCTGGGCCGGAGTGATGACCTCCCCAGCCAGACCATAGATAGGCCTGTGGACAGTCTCAAAGTTAGTCTCATCCGCGTACGTTCGGGACCGTTCAGCGGGGTTCTAGGACTCCTCAGCTCCGCCTAAATGGCCCTTGCCGAACACCCCTGAACGACCCATCGAGCGATTGGAAAGCGTGTTGGGGGCAACCCCTCATGAGTTCGAATCTCGTATCCTCCGCCATTCTTGGGAAGAGCCGGACGCTCGGCGTCCGGCTCTTCTGCATCCGGGGAAGTCCGCCCACGCATAGCGATGATTGTTAGCGCGCAACCAGCGGAAACGACTTGCTCAGGCCTCAGGCCGCCTAATGTCTGCTCTTGACCTGCGACCTCCGCGAGATCGTCTTGAGTCCAACACAGCGCGAGTCATCATGCGGGGGCTATGGCTGGAGTACTAGGCGGCGCGCTCGCAGTGGTTGGTGTTTTGTAGGGCGCATAGGAGGAGGGGTAGCGACCGGTGCAGCTCGCGCTCCCAGTACGGCCAGTTGTGGATGCCCGGGCCGTAGAAGTCAGTTGTTACGCGTACGCCGGCCTGCTGGAGTCTCGGCGCTAGCAGCTGGTTCATCTGGTAGATCTGGGCCTCGAGTTCATCGCCCGGTTCACCGGGTGGTTCGAAGGGGCCCGGGGTGCCGTCACCACTGGACAGGAAGACGTACGTGGAGCGCAGCCGTTTCGCGAGGTAGTACGGATCGTGCGCCTGCCAGATGCCTCGCTGAGCGACCGGGTCGCCCCAGAGCGCCAGGGGATCCAGGCCGAACTCCTCCTCCATGAACCCCATCATTCCCTCGGGCCAGCCGTCGTACAGCGGGTGCACCACGCCGCTGTAACTAGCGGCCGCGCGGAACATGCCGGGGTTGCGGCCGGCGTACGAGAGGGCTCCGAAACCACCCATGGACAGGCCGGCGATCACGCGTTTCTGTCCGGCGCCGAAGTCGTGCTCCAGCAGCTGGCGAAGTTCACGGGTATGGAAGGTTTCCCACGCGGGCGGTCCGCCTTCGCCGTGGTTCCACCAGTCGCTGTACCAGCCCTGCGGACCGGCCTCGGGCATCACCACAAGTACGTTGCGAAGCTGCGCCAGGTCCTCGACGTCGGTCTGCAGAGTCCAGCTCTCATAGGTGTCGCAGCAGCCGTGTAAGAGGTAGAACGTCGGCCAATGATCACTACGCCGCCGCTGGTTCCAGCCGTCGGGAGTCAGCAGCCGCACCTTGGCGGTTCGGCCCAATGCCGGCGACTCGACGGTGAGGTCTACCAGACGGGAGCCGACCTGCTCCTCGGCGACAACCCGGGCACCTCCGCCCCGGCGTACATGTCCCGCATCACCTCCGGCATTCCCGACGGCAGCGGCTGCCGGAGCAACCCCGATCACCATGGCCAACAGCAAGGCTCCGACCGTACGACGACCAACCTGACGAAACACGGCGTCCTCCCCACCCCGCAGCTCATCCGCGCCGGGCGGCCCGCCTTGTGTGACGCCCGTGGTGGCGCAGACCCCAACAACCGTACGCGCTCACCAGTCGCGTGTCGCCGGTGAAAGAGCAATGATTCTGCCGATCGCAATGAGGCAGGTTCGGCGCTTCCTCTCGGAAGCGGCCCGTGTCACGCTCGCCGTACGGCCGGTGATGCCATGACGAAGGGAGGAGCGGTCTCATGATGAAATCAGCGGGGCCAGACCGTATTACCCGCGGTGATGCCACCGCGGTTTTCGAGGCATTCGGTAATGGGGGAAGGGCCGTTCTGCAACACTCGCGGGGCGCGCAAGCCGCACCTGCCGATGACTTCGGCACGCGTGGGTCGATCCGCCCGTTCTCTGGATCGCCATGGGACGGCGCGACTTTCCGCGCCGACGACTGGCACGTGATTCTCATCGCCGACTTCGAGGGCGGCGACCGCTCCTTCAGCCGCCAGGACGCTGAACGCATCATGCAAGGACTCACGGTCAGTTTCAGTCTCGACGGTAATCCGCTGGAGACGACCCGGACGGCGATCCGGCGGTTCCTGGATCCCACCCCGTTCGGCCTGGACGTTGCCTACTACTTCCAGCAGGGAAGGATCATGGCGCCGACGGACCTGACCGTCGGACAGCACCGACTCGAAGTGGACATCAGCGATTCAGCGGGTCAGCAGAATTTTCATGACGCCATCACCTTCACGATCGACGCCGGATGAGCGGGCCTGCCGGCTATCAGCCTTACCGGGGCGAGAGTGTACTCAGGCGGTGAGAGGTCTGAGTGCTAGGCGACCTTGGTGATCTTGCAGTCGATGCCGGCGGGGCCGAAGGGGGATTCTGTGGGGGTGGTACCGGTGAAAGAGGTGGTGCCCTGGACTTCGAAGGTTTGGCCGCCGATTCGTTGCTGGGTGGCTTTGTCCAGGACCTCTACGGTGACCGAGTAACTCGATGCGTCGCCTGTGATTGTGCCGGTGATGGTGACCGTGCCCTGCGAGCCGACTGTGTTCGCCTGGCAGTTGACGTTGGTTTGGTAGCTCTTCGTGTCCAGGGGAGGGGTGCCGCCGGCTGTGGGGCCGGCCTTCAGGTAGAGCGCGGTGACGAGAGCCAGGAACGCCAGTACGACCACGGTGATGATCATCCCGGTCTTCCGCCTGGGCTGGCGGGGTGAGCCGTATCTGTCGTCGGCCATGGTCCACTCGTGCGTCGGCATCGCTGTCCCCATCATTCTGATCTGCGCGCAGTAACGGCCGGTCAGTGTATACAACGGCCGGGTCGGCCGCTGATCTCTACTTGAGGGTGGCAATTACGCGCATCGAGCCGCTGGTGACGCGGATTCGGCGGTCGCGGAGGAGGCGGGTGCGTTCGAAGGGTGGGATCAGGCGAGAGGCCGGGTGCAGGAGTTCGCGAACGCGGGACATGACGAAGGGCAGGGCGTAGTACTGGTAGGCGCTGTCGATCGCCGTTGTCTGGAAGGACGTTCGGCGAAGGAGTTCGGTGATGGTCCGCGGGTCGTAGTAGCTGACGTGTTCGGGGATTTTGAAGGAGACCCAGCGGGAGCCGGAGACGCGGGACAGGAGGCTGCCGATGTTGGGGGTGACCATCACGATCAGGCCGCCTGGGTTGAGCAACTCGCGGGCAGTGTTGAGGAAGGCCGCCGGGTCGGTGACGTGTTCGATCAGGTGGGAGGCGAAGATGATGTCGTACTTCTCGGCCTGGATCTCGGGGACTTCTTCGACTAGGCCGCAGAAGACCCGGCCGGGGTAGCGCTCGTCGGCGAACTTGACGGCCGAGGGCGACAGGTCGACGCCGTATGCGTCGTAGCCGGCGTCCAGGGCGGCCTTCAGGAAATAGCCGTAGCCGCAGCCGACCTCGAGGATGCGGCCGGTCGGGACGAATTCGGCGATCCGGCGGACGTCCTCACGGAAGGTAGCGAGGTACTCGGCCTCTTGGCTCTCGTACTGCGAATAGCCGGAGCCCTCGCCGCCGAAGTACGACTCCTCCTCATACAACGCCCGCAACGTCTCCGGTGTGGGCGTCGGCACCAACTGCACCAGCCCACAGCCCGGGCACTCCTCGATGCCGTAGCCGTCCTTCGCGCCACGCGGGCGGAACGGACCGCCGGTACCACACAAGATGCAGACCACGTCGGCCGACGCATCGGTCATTGGTCGTCCCCGCCTCTGCTCACGCCGGATTACGCGAGACCAGGACCGTACCGCGCCCAAGGTCCCCCCGTCTCGGAACAACCGCTGCCACTTAGGGTGAACGGCTTGGGTGCCGAGCGGAGCCAGTCTCAAAACGAGACGCTCGGTGATCGGGCCGCTACCTACGCTTCTGAGCACTCGGGATTCGCGCTGAAGGAGCTGGTCATGACCACTGTCGATGCCGAACTGCAAAGCGTTCAGTACGCCCCTGAAGTTGTTGTTCCAGCCGGAGATCCGGCTCTGATCGGGCTGCCCAGTTTTATCGTGGGGTCGGTTGCGTTGGGGCTGGTGCTTGTCGGGTATGTACCCGCGGCGGCGGTGGGGGCTTCGCTTCCGGTGATTGTCGCGGCTACCGGGTTGGGGCTGGTGATCGCGGCTGTTTGGGCGGCGGCTGTTGGGCAGAGTGCGGTGGCCGGGGTGTTCGGGATCTTTGCTGGGTTCTGGTTGAGTTATGCGACGCTCGTACTGGGGTTGACGCACAACTGGTTCGCCATTGTTGCTGGGGATGCGCTGCATACGCAGGGGTTGTTCTTGATCTCATGGCTGGTGGTGATCGGGATGCTCACGCTGGCAACCCTGCGGCTACCGAGTGCCTACACGATCCTCTTCGCGCTGATCGAAATCGCCTTGGTACTGGTCCTGATCGGCACGTTGCAGCAGTCGGCGGGCACGTTGAAGGTGGCCGGGGTGCTGGTGTTCGTCTTCGCCGCGGTAGGGGTCTACCTGTTCTTCAACTCGGCCTCGCAGGCGACCGGCGGCAAGGCCCTCCCACTCGGACAGGCACTCGTCCGCAGCTGAGGGCAAAACGAAAGGCAAGGAGAAAGGATCTCCCTGCCGTGTCTAAGTTATAACGCATGGGGGGACTTGCCGCAAGGCCCCGGTGATGGCTCAGACTCACTGTCTGTAGCCGAGCTGGGGAGTTGTGGATGCGGGTTTTGTTGTCGACGTACGGGTCGCGGGGAGACGTCGAGCCGATGCTCGCGCTCGCGCTGGAGTTGCGGGCGCGGGGGGCGGAGGTTCGGTTGGGCGCGCCGCCGGACTTCGGTGAGTTGCTGAGGAGTTTCGGCGTACCAGTGGTGCCGATTGGGCGGTCGGCCAAAGAGCTGACCAGGTCGAAGTCGGCGCCGGCGAGCATTCCGGAGCGGGCGTCGGAGATCATCGCTGCTGAGTTCGAGGTGCTCACGGAGGCGGCGCGCGGGTTTGATGTGGTAGTTGCCACGGGCATGTTGCCGGCTGCGGCCGGTGCGCTGTCGGTCGCCGAGTTACTCAACATCAAAGCTGTCTCGGTGACCTTTCAGCAGCTCACGCTGCCATCCGATAGACGTCGGCCGCTGGCGCTGCCTGGGCGACCTTTCCCTGACGATGTGACCGACAACCAGACGCTTTGGGAGCTGGATGCCGAGAGCAACAATGTGTTGTTCGGCGAAGCGCTCAACAGCAGCAGGGCGAAGTACGGGCTGCCGAGGGTCGATGACGTTCGCCAGTATGTCGTCGGCGACAAGCCTTGGCTGGCGACCGATCCGACGCTTGACCCATGGCTGGACCCGCAACCAATCACCCAAACAGGCGCCTGGATCCTGCCGGATGAGCGCCCGCTGCCCGAAGACCTGAGCACCTTCCTCGAAGCAGGCGAGCCGCCGGTGTTCGTCGGCTTCGGAAGTATGCCTATGCATTCCTCGGCAAACGCCGGTCGAACAGTCATCGAGGCAGTACGGGCGCAAGGCCGCCGCGCGATTCTCAAGCGCGGTTGGGCCGAGCTCGAGCTGATCGACGACCAGGACGACTGCTTCGTCGTCGACGAGGTCAACCAGCAAGCGCTGTTCCCGCGCACAGCCGCCGTCGTGCACCACGGTGGCGCCGGTACGACGCTGACCGCGACAAGGGCCGGTACGCCGCAAGTCATCGTCCCCCAACTGGCCGACCAGCCCTACTGGGCCGCCCGCACGGAAGCCCTCGGCATCGGGGTCGCCCACGACGGCCCAACACCCACCACCGAATCCCTGTCCACGGCACTCAAAGCTGCCCTCAACCTGAAACGAGAAGCACAAGCGATAGCAGCCAAGATCCGCACCGACGGAACAGCAGTAGCCGCAAAGCTACTGCTTGATGGGAGCCGCTGACGTGAACCCCTTGAAAACCACTGCTTTCGACCTCCCCAGCAACCTCGCAGCCAAAGCCGACCCCGCCCTGATCGGCAAGGACGAAGAGCATTTCGCCGCGATCGCCGACAGCCTGCAGCAGACGATCGCCGAACTGTCCGAGCGCCTAGACGAGACCCGCAAGGCGCCCGGCGGCGAAGGCCAGGAGGCACTCGACCGCGACCTCGAGGTCCACCGTCTGACCGCACGGCTCCGCACACTCAAGAGATTCGGTCTCGACCTGACCCTCGGCCACATGGTCACCACCGACGACGAGGTCGTGTACGTCGGCCGCCTGGGCCTCACCGATCGCGACGGGCGCCGCCTGCTGATCGACTGGCGATCCCCCGCGGCCGAGCCGTTCTTCGGCGCGACCCACGCCAACCCGATGGGTCTGGCCAACCGCCGCCGCTACCGCTGGACCCGTGGCCGGATCACCGACTACTGGGACGAAGTGTTCACCGACCAGGGCTTCGAGGGACACAAGGCTGCGCTCGACGACCAGTCCGCGTTCATCGCCAGCCTCGGCAGCAATCGCTCGGCCCGGATGCGCGACGTCCTCGGCACCATCCAGTCCGACCAAGACGCGATCATCCGCGCCAGCTCCCGCGGCGCGCTGGTTGTCGACGGCGGGCCCGGTACCGGCAAGACGGTCGTCGCGCTGCACCGTACGGCGTACCTCCTGTACTCCGATCCGCGCCTCGACCACAGCCACGGCGGCGTACTGTTCGTCGGCCCCCACCAGCCGTACCTGGCCTATGTCTCGGACGTACTCCCCAGCCTCGGCGAGGAAGGCGTGCAGACCTGCACACTGCGAGACCTTCTCCCCGAGGGGCCCACAGCACCCGACGAGCAAGACCCCGCCACAGCAAGACTCAAAGCGACCGCTGACATGGTGAAGGCCATCGAGCCGGCCGTGCGGCTGTACGAAGAGCCACCCACCAAGCGAATGACCGTCGAGACGCACTGGACCGACGTCGACCTCACCGCCGCCGACTGGGCCGAGGCGTTCGGAGCGGCCGACCCCGGTACGCCGCACAACGAGGCGCGCGACCAGGTCTGGGACGAGCTGATCACGATCCTGCTGGACAAGCATCAAACCGAGTACGACGACGAGGATCTCTCGCCCGATCTGATCCGCAGATCGCTTGAGCAGAACGAAGATCTCAAAGACGAGTTCGGCAAGGCCTGGCCGCTGATCGAACCGACCGACCTCGTCGGCGACCTCTGGTCCGTCCCCGCGTACCTCCGCAGGTGTGCGCCCTGGCTCAGCCCCGAAGAGGTCAAACTCCTGCAGCGCAAGGACCCCCAGGCCTGGACCTCGGAAGACCTGCCGCTGCTCGACGCGGCGAGGCAACGACTGGGCGACCCCGAGGCCTCGCGAAGGAAGCGCCGGCAGAAAGCTGCCGCCGCGGTCGAGCGCGAGCGGATGAAGGACGTCATCGACCACATCATCGAGGCCGACGACGACAACGAGGGCTGGATCCCGATGCTGCGCGGCGCCGACATCCAGGAGGCGCTCGTCGACACGGGCGGTCTGCCCACAGCGGACCCGGACTTTCTCAAAGGCCCGTTCGCGCACATCGTCATCGACGAGGCCCAGGAACTGACCGATGCGGAATGGCAGATGCTGCTGCTCCGGTGCCCGTCGCGCAGCTTCACCATCGTCGGGGACCGCGCGCAGGCGCGGCATGGGTTCACCGAGTCGTGGGAAGAGCGGCTCGAGCGCGTCGGGCTCGATCGGGTCAACCTGGCGAGCTTGAGCATCAACTACCGGACGCCGGAGGAGGTGATGACGGAGGCCGAGCCGGTCATCCGCGCCGCCCTGCCGGACGCCAATGTGCCGACGTCGATCCGCAGCAGCGGAGTACCGGTCAGATACGGGGAGGCGACCGAGCTGCAGCAGATCGTGGACGAATGGCTTGCCGAGCACGACGAGGGGATCGCCTGTGTCATCGGCGATCCGTCGTACCAGCCGGCTGGTCCGCGGGTACGGTCGCTGACACCCGAGTTGTCCAAGGGCCTGGAGTTCGATCTGGTCGTACTGATCGACCCGGAGTCGTTCGGCGAGGGCATCGAGGGCGCCGTGGACCGGTACGTCGCGATGACCCGGGCGACACAGCAGTTGGTAATCCTTCGTGTGCCCCTTGTCACACTGGATGAAATGGATTAATTTCAGCCTGGAAGTAATCCCCTCCAGGCATGTCCAGGTGGTCACTCTCGCCGGCGCGTGCCGTAGCACCGGCGAAGGAGACAGCATGGCCAGTACGACGCCGCCCACGGCGGCACCCGCTCGTCGTACCAGGGGCGGGGCGCGTGACGACACGCGCCTCGCCCTGCTCTTCATCCTGCCCGCGACGATCGGCTTCGGGGTGTTCCTGGTCTGGCCGACCCTGCGCGGGATCTATCTCAGCTTCACCAAGTTCAACCTGCTCACCCCGCCGAAGTTCAACGGCCTGGACAACTACATCCGGATGGTCCAGGACCCGGTGTTCTGGAACGCGTTGAAGGTGACCTTGTACTACGTCGTCCTCAACATCGGCATCCAGACGGTACTGGCGCTCGTGATCGCCGTGATGATGCAGCGACTGACCCAGAAGACCTGGCTGCGCGGCATCGTGCTCACGCCGTACCTGGTCTCGAACGTGGTCGCCGCGATGGTCTTCCTCTGGATCCTCGACTACCAGCTCGGGATCGGGAACAAGCTGCTCGGCGCGATCGGCATCGACCAGATCCCGTTCCTGTCGTCGGACACCTGGGTGATCCCGACGATCGCGCTGATCAACGTCTGGCGGCACCTCGGCTACACCGCCCTGCTGATCTTCGCCGGGCTGCAGACCATCCCGAACACGGTCTACGAGGCCGGCAAGATCGACGGCGCGAGCGAGATCCGGATGTTCCGCCACCTCACCGTTCCGTTGCTGCGGCCGATCCTGTCGCTGGTCCTGATCATCACCGTGATCGGCTCGTTCCAGGTCTTCGACACCGTCGCGGTCACCACCCGTGGTGGACCCGTCGACTCGTCGCGGGTGCTGCAGTTCTACATCTACGACGTCGCGTTCGGCCGGTTCCAGTTCGGCTACGCGTCGGCGATGTCGGTCGCGCTGCTGATCGTCTTGATGGTGATCACCTTCGTCCAGTACCGGTTGACCCGGGCCGACTCGTCCGACCTGGCCTGAGGAGCGAGCATGAGCATCATTCTCGACAGCACTCCGTCCGTCGCTCTCCCCGACAACGACGTACCGCCGCCGGCCCCGCCGCGTCGCTTCAGTATCGGCCGTGGGCTGGCCTGGACGTTCATGATCCTGGTGATCCTGGTCAGCCTGTTCCCCTTCTACTGGATGCTCCGCACCGCCCTGTCCAGCAACAACGCCCTGTACGCCGGGGGCGACAGCCTGCTCCCCGTCCAACCGTCCGCAGGCGGGTTCGAGCGGGTCTTCGGCCTGCAGACCGGGCAGGCGGCGATCGACGCGGGTGGCGCCGGCCAGGAGATCCACTTCTGGCGGTACCTGTTCAACTCGGTCGTCGTCTCCACGCTGATCACCGCGGGACAGGTGTTCTTCTCCGCGATGGCGGCGTACGCGTTCGCGCGGTTGCAGTGGAAGCATCGCGAGCGGGTGTTCGCGTTCTTCCTGGCCGGCCTGATGATCCCGTCGATCTTCACGCTGCTGCCGAACTTCGTGCTGATCAAGCAGCTTGGCCTGGTGGACACGCTGCTCGGGATCGCGTTGCCGACGATGTTCATGACGCCGTTCGCGGTGTTCTTCCTGCGCCAGTTCTTCCTCGGCATCTCCCGCGAGGTGGAGGAGGCGGCGCTGATCGACGGAGCCTCGAAGACCAGGGTGTTCTTTACGCTGATCCTGCCGATGTCGGTCGCGCCGATCACGACGCTGGCGATCCTGACCTACATCGCGTCCTGGAACGAGTACTTCTGGGCGCTGCTGGTCAGCTACACCGACAAGTCGCGGGTACTGACCGTGGCGCTCGGCGTCTTCAAGTCGCAGACCCCGCAGACCGGGCCGGACTGGTCCGGGCTGATGGCGGCCACCCTGGTCGCCGCCCTCCCGATGCTCTTGCTGTTCATGGTCTTCGCCAAGCGCATCGTCAACTCCATCGGCTTCAGCGGGATCAAGTGAGGACGCCATGATGACTATCAGCAAACGGATCCGGGCAGCGGCCGTCGGCGTCATCCTGGCTGCGAGCACGTTGACGGCGTGCAGCGGCGGTGGGGGCTCCAGTACGAACGGCACGATCGAGTACTGGCTGTGGGACTCGGCGCAGCAGCCGGGATACCAGAAGTGCGCCGACGCGTTCCACCAGGAGAATCCGGATCTCAAGATCCACATCTCGCAGTACGGCTGGGACACGTACTGGTCGAAGCTGACCGCGGGCTTCATCGCCGACACGGCGCCGGACGTCTTCACCGACCATCTGTCGAAGTTCGCGCAGTTCGTTGATTTGAAGGTACTGCGGCCGCTCGACGACCTCGGCCCGACGCAGGACATCCAGGACGGCGACTACCAGGAAGGCCTGGCGCAGTTGTGGAAGGGCCAGGACGGCAAGCGCTACGGCGCCCCGAAGGACTGGGACACGATCGCCATCTTCTACGACCGGACTGTTCTGAAGGCGGCAGGCGTCGACCCGTCGGAGCTGCAGAACCTCAACTGGAATCCCCGGGACGGCGGTACTTTCGAAAAGCTGGTCGCCCATCTGACCATCGACGCGAACGGCAAGCGTGGCGACGAGCCGGGCTTCGACAAGAACCACATCAAGATGCACGGACTGTCCGCTGAAGGCTCGGGCGGTGGCGGCTGGGGTCAGACCCAGTGGTCCGCGTTCGCCGGCAGCGCCGGCTGGCAGGCGACCGACAAGAACCCGTGGGGCACGAAGTTCAACCTGGACAAGCCTGAGCTGCAGGACACGCTCAGCTGGTACTTCGGGTTGGTGAACAAGGGCTACATGCCCAGCTACGCCGAGATCGGTGGTACCAACGCCGTCGGCACCGACAAGCAGATCCAGTCCGGGACCGCAGCGATGGGGCTCAGCGGGTCGTGGATGATCTCCACCTTCACCAAGCTGACCGACGCCAAGGGGAAGAAACTCGACATCGGCCTGGCGCCGACGCCGATCGGCCCGAGCGGCAAGCGGGCGTCGATGTTCAACGGCCTGGCCGACTCGGTCACCACCTTGTCCAAGCAGCCCGAGAACGCGGCCAAGTGGGTGAAGTTCCTGTCCGGCGAGCAGTGCCAGAACATCATCGGCCAGTCCGGCGTCGTCTTCCCCGCCCGGCCGGCCGGCACCGAGCTCGCGATCAACTACAACAAGACCGAACGCAAGCTCGACGTCACCCCGTTCACCCAGCAGGTGAAGGACAAGACGACCTTCCTCTTCCCGGTGACCACCAACGCGGCCGACATCACCGCGCTGATGGCGCCACGACTGGATGCCGTCTACATCGGCAGCTCCCCGGTCTCATCCCTGACCAAACTGAACACCCAACTGGACAAGCTCTTCGAAGTCGCTCAGTAGCCGGCGATCGGCTCCGCCTCATCGCCTGCCGATGGGGTGGAGCTGTTCGGTGCGGTTGAGCTGCTTGGCGCGATGTCGGTACCAGGCGTAGGCGATCAGGGCGCAGACGATGCCGTTGAGGAAGGCAGCGGCAATGTCAGTGGGGTGGTGCATGCCGCGATAGAGGCGGCCGTACGCGACCAGTAGCGGCAGGCACAGGCAGACGATGATCGTCAGAGTGCGGAGCCAGGCACGGTGGATGGCCAGGGCCAGGAGGGCGAACGACAGGTACAGGCCTGTCGAGGCGCCGGTGTGACCGCTGGGATAGCTGCCGGTCGGGGGTGAGGGGTCGAGTTTTTCCACCTCGGGACGTTGCCGCCGGACGAGCTCGGAAGCGACCAGGAAGATCAGGCCCTGCATGGCGATCGCCAGCACCGGTACTGCGGCCAGCCGCCAGTCGCGCGTACGCCACAGCAGGATGGCCGCGACCACGATGCAGACACCGATCACCGATTCCGTGTTGCCGATGTGTGACCAGATCAGGGTGATCGTGTTCCAGGTACTGCTCCGGTCGGCGGCCAGGTCCTTGTTGACCGCCTCTTCGGAATGGGACAGCCCGTCGAGCGGGCCCTTCAAGGCGAAGCCGAAGCCGACGATGACGCCGCCCAGCGCTACGCAGGGTGCGACGGCCCGGGTGAGGAGGTCGCTGCCGTCTTGCCGATGAAACCGATCCATGATGAGTACACGATCCCTACGCCGAGGATGAATCCCGCGACCACGTCGGACGGGAAATGCGCTCCGATGAACACCCGGTCGAGCCCGACCGCGACCACCACGACGGTGGCCACCGCGATCCCGATCCGCCGGCCGGTCACCGACAGCAAAGGCCACAGCAAAAACACCATGACGCTGGCCGCCACAGTGATGTTCAGTGCATGACCCGATGGGAACGAGTACCCCTGGGCATGCGGCACCGAATCATCGACGATCGGTCGCGCCCGCTGGACGACGAGCTTCGTGCCCGCCCCGATCGCCCAGCCGGCCAGCATCGTGACGCCCGCCCACAACGCCCGCCCCTTCAGCTTCTTCGCCCGCCACGCCCAGATCACTACGCCGAGCGCGACGACATAGACGCATACCGGCTGGCTGATCGCCTGCACCACCTCAAGCGCCCGCACCAACCCATGCTGCACGGAGAAGACCGTCGCGCGGCTGATCACCGACTCGTCCAGACTGATCAACGGATCGAACTGCTGCCGCACCGCAAACCCGAGCACCAGCACCGGCAACGCGAACCCCGCCATCGCCAGCACCCCACGCAGCAGCCGCCAGCCCCGCGTCCGCACCACCACGCCAGCCGTCGTCATCAAGCCCCTGTGCCCGCGCCTCCGCGCTCGAAACGCGCTACGGCTGACTGGCCGTCGCGAGTGCCTGCTTCGGTACTTCGGCCCGCAGCGTCGACGTGTCGATCGGTACGACGAGTTCGCCGTGACTCACCCACTCGGCGATGTTGGCCACCATCGCGCCGACCGCCCGTTGGGAGGCCGCGGATGGCGTCGGCACCGTCCAGTTGGAGGGGCATCGGACCACCAGGAAGCAGCCGAACGCGAAGGTCGAACCGTTCAGAACGCGGGCACTCGAGGACGCCGTGTAGGTCGTCGTGTGCATGGTCACCGGCTGGTTGCTCGTCCTGCAACTGCCGGCCCCGGTCGCCGCGACTGCTTGTCCGCCGTGCTGGTAGAGACCAGGTTGGACAGTGTCGACCTCCCCCGCGATGAACCCGGGCAGAGCTGTACCGGGCGCGATCCCGTCGAAGATCCAACCGCTCCCGGTCGTCAGCGTGTTGCCGACAACCGCGCAGACGTATTCGGCGCCGAGCAGCGGTTGCGACGCGTAACCATCACCCAGGTACCGCCAGGTCGACGAGGTGTAGCCGGCCGTGTAGCGATCGATGTCCCAGGCCCGCCTGCCGTCGTCGGTGTAGGTGATCCGCCGGTACGCCGTATTGGCGCCCAGGTTCGCGACGTTGACCCCGCTCGCGATCCCTTGACTGAGCGCCGCCCGCATCCGCAGCGAGTAGTACTCGTCGTGCCCGGGCAGGAACATCGTCCTGGCCCGATCAGCCAACTGGCCGCCGAACTGGTCCAGATCCTCGTTGGTCCAGTATGTGACATCGAGCCCTTTGGATTCGGCCCAGAACACCAGGCCCTGCTCCAGGGGGAGGTACTGGCCCGAGCCCTGCCCCTCGGCGTACGGGCGGTCGTAGGTGAGCCTGCCGGAGCCCGTGGCCAGGCTGGTGTAGAAGCTCACGCCGCCGTAGTTGTTGTAGGCCTGCCAGGTCGCCGTCGCCTGCTGGATCAGCAGCGCGTGCTTCGTCCCGCTGTCGTCGCGGATCGTCAGGGGCGCGTACGAGGCGAGCCCGCCGCCGCTGACCTTGATGAGGTACGTACCGGGGACCCACTCGGCATCTATCGGGATGCTGGCTGTGGGCGTCCAGTGCGCCGCCGACGTCATCCGCAGGTCGTGACCGTTGGCAGTGCCGCTGGTGATCGGAGCCGGCTGGACGATGGTCGGCACGTTGACCCGCCGCCAGATCTCCCGCGCGCCCAGGCCCTGGTAGTAGCCCATCCGGTACGCGACGATGCTGACCGGATCGCCCGAAGTCACCTTGAGGTCCACGAGGTCGCCGCAGGTCGCGGACGTCTGGTTGAGATAGGCGGCCAGCGCGCCGTTCATCGACGGCGGGATCACCCAGTCGGCCGTTCCGGGCCGTGCGTTCTCGGTGACAGTGGAAGGCCAGCTCGTGGGGCAACCGGCGCGAGCAACCGGCGGTGAGCCGGCCGCCACGGCAGGCATCGCCGCCGGCGGAGCGATCAGGGCGAGGGAGGCGGTACCAGACATCATGACCGCGCCGGTCGAGGCAGTCGCTGACATCGCCAGCGTGAGGATTCCACCGTACTTCGACAGTACGAGCCCGTTGATCGGGATGGACAGGCGTGCTCCGGCGCCGACGTTCAGCGGCGTCAGCGGCCTCCAGGTCGCATACCCGCTCGAGGTGCTCAACGTGCCGTTGATGCTCGTGACAGCGCCTGACGCACCGGCCGGCAACTGCATCCGTACCGCGGTCAGGATGCCGGCCGATCCCACCGTACCGCTGTAGGTGAGCGTGGTCTTCTGCCCCGGAATCGGGTTGGACGCGACGATCCGCACTGCCGCCGGAGGGATGCTTGCCTGCGGCACCAATATGCCGTTTCCTGCGGACAGTACCGTCCCAGTTGTCCCGGTCGCCTTGAAAAGAAGGGTCCATGGCCCACCGGCCGGCAAGCGCAGGCCGTACAGCGGGATCGCGAGTCGCGCGCCCACCCCGACAGAGGTCGGCTTGCTCGGCCGCCAGCGCATGACGCCGGGTGACGCCGTCGTCACGGTGCCGTTCACCGAGGTGATCGCGCCGGTCGATCCGGGAGGCACCGCCATGACGATGTCACGCAGCAGGCCGGCGCTCGTCACCGTCCCCCGATAGGTCAACGTCGTCGTCGCATTCGAGCCTGCGGACGCTGTGACGGTCACATTCGCGGTCACCGCGACTGCGGGCAGTACCGAACTCGTCACCGACAAAATGACAGCAAAAAACAACACCCTCCGGACCATGGTTCCCCCCTGGATCCCACTCCCCTTCCTTCGAGGTTAAGGACATAAGGCGATTCGGGAACCAGCAGAGGTCAGTCCGTGACCCAATTGATCCCGGACCCCACCCGGCCCGCGGCGAGCCCCGGGAAATGCGCACCCACCCCCGGCGTACTTCTCAACTGCTCCCAGAGCCGATCCCGGCTGCGTTGGGCCGCAGTGGCGTCCACATCGCCGAAGGAATGCCAGCCGGGCTCGGACAACTGGATCGGACAGGTGATCGCGTCCCCCAGAAGCAGCAGCGACTCGTTGTCCGAGGCAATCTCCACGCACAGGTGCCCAGGCGTGTGCCCTGGAGTCAGTACTGCGCTGACGCCCTCGGCGACCGCAGTGTCATGCGTCAACGGGCGCTGCCGATCGGCATTGGCCAGGAACCCGTCCCGAATATGCGCCCGAATGTCCCCCGGCCCGTTGACGAAGTAGTCCCAGTCAGCAGCCCCGTACCAGATCACCGCGTTGCCGAAGACCGGCTCAGCGGCCAGGTCGAACAGCCACCCGACGTGATCGGTATGGAAGTGAGTGATGACGACATCAGTGATGTCACCAGCCTCAACCCCGAGCGCGCCCAGCCCCACGAACAACTGCCCACCCACCAACCGCATCCCGTGCGGCAACTCCTCCTGATCCGGCCCCAACCCCGCATCCACCAGAATCGTCCGCTCCCCGGTCCGAACCAGAAAACACCCGATCGGCAACCAAGCAAACCCCTCCCGCGCAAAAGACTCCGGCCGCGCATCCTCCGCCACCCCCTCCCCGAAGTACTTCGGATGCACGACAAACGTCCCATCACTGACCCAATCAACCCGAACCCCACCAACCTGCATGTGTCTCTCCTCCAGACAAATCAGGCGTACATGTCCGCGACGGTCACCAGCAGGACATCCTCACGCTCGGACCCGGCCGCTCTGAGCGCGTCGGTGAATCCCGCACCACTGAAGCAGGCCAGGACGCAGCGGCCGGTGTCCACCCCTCGCGCTCCGAGAACCTCACGAGCACGGGCCAAGCGGTCGAGGTGGTCGACGCCCATCGTCCGGCCCCACTTCGCCTCACCGAGCAGGGCGACTCTCGCTCCACCGCTGCCGCCCTCGGTCACGGCGACGTCGATCTCGGTCTGCCTGCGCTCGGTCGGGTCGGACACCACACCACGCCCGACCTTGCCGAGCGGCGCGTCGACGAGCGCCGCGCCAGGACCGAGCATGAACTCGCGACAGACCGCCTCGAAATGTGGTCCGGCGACTTGCGAGGAGAACCGCTCCGCCGACTGCGCCCACACCTCACGCCCCTGGCCGGCCTCCAACCTCGCCCACGACGGACGCATCACCGCCTCGTAGAAGTTGATCAGCGGCTCGGTGATCCGGTACTGCGCCCGCCCCGACCGAAACAGGTCCTCCTCGTGTTCGAGCAGGTGGCTGTCCTCGAGCACGTTGAGCGGATGGGAGATGTCGACGGCTTTCCGGCCGATGTAGTTCGCGATGCCACCACGCGTAGAGTTGCCGTGGGCAACGGCCGCGAGAACCGAGTGATACAAGGCGGTATCGCGGACATCCATCTCCTCCGCCAACAGATAGCGGGCCTCCCGGAAGAGCGGACTCAGCGGCGACAACACCGTTCGCGTGATCCAGTCGTCGAACTCCTCCAGACTCCCCGGCGCATCCTCGGCGAGGAACTGGCGCCGGTACGCCGGTGTGCCACCGAGCACCGCATGCAGCCTGGCCGCCAGCGCGGGATCGTCCTGGACGCCCCAGAAGCGAGCCGACTCGCGATAGTCGAAGGGCCGCACGACCAGCTCCAGCTGGGCACGTCCACGAAGTGGCGCAGTACTGGCCAGCAGTCCGCCCATCACCGACATCGCGGAACCGCAGAGCAGCAACCGCATCGAGCTTTCCTCGCGCTGGAACCGGTCGATCTCGCGCTGGACGATCGACGGCAGTTCCGGCGCCGTCTTGGACAGATACGGGAACTCGTCGATCACCGCCAGCAGCGGCCGGCCCGGCGTCGCCAGGCTGAACAGATAACTGATCGCGTCGTCCCAGTTGGCGAAGGAGAAGGGCGATGGCGAACCGGCATGGGCAGCCAGCGCCGCCCCGAACTGGCGAAGAGACTCCCCTGTGGTCCCAGCCGTGGCGGCGAAGTAGAACCCGGCCTGCTGTTCGACGAGGGCGCGCAGGAGATAAGTCTTGCCCATCCGCCGCCGACCGCTGACCACACCGAGCATTGCGTGTGGCAGCGGCCGGGTGACGAACGAGACGAGCCCGTCCCACTCGGCGTCCCGCCCGAAGACGTGCGCGGGTTTGGCGATACGCCGGACCATGCAACCGTCTCCATTCTTAGGACTGCACTTCTAAGAAGTGTACTCCTAAGAATTGCCGCCGCAGGTGAGTTCGGCCAGGACTCCGTAGTGGTCGCTTAGCCAGGTGTTTTTGATGGGGGTGGCTCCGATCAGGTGGGTGGCGGTGATCGGTTTCGCCTAGTAGGTGGAGGATCTCGGCGGCGGCTACCGGGTTGTCGACTGTCCAGGTGTAGCCGGGGGCGTCCGTTGTCTTGGACCATGCGTCGTCGTAGTACCGGAAGAGATAGGTCATGGTCGGCGAGTCCGGGGCCGCGTTGAAATCGCCGGCGACGATTGTCGGCAGCGTCTTGTGATGGCGGGCGTCAAGGGCGGTGAGCTCGTGCGCCTGCTGGAGACGTGCGTCCTCATGTTCGGGCCGCCACGGCGTGGTGGGCACGATGAACAACTGCTCGCCTCGATCCGGTACTTCGATCGCGACCGCGACCGTCCACCAGTGTGGATCGCCGCGATGCTCGACGACGTCGACGACCCGATGCGGCCACCGGGTGGCGATGACCGTGCCGTGGTCGACGCCGACCGGGCCGATCAGTTCGTGTTGCTGAGTGCAGTGGATCAGCCCGGTACCGGCCGTCAGCTCGGCGAGCTGGGTGCCGGGGTGGCAGACCTCCTGGAAGGTCGCCACGTCGGGCGCGGTTCGCCGGACCTCGGCGTTGATCAGGGCGGTCCGGCGCGGATCGCCCTGATCGTGCTGGACGTTCATCGTCAGGACTCGCATCTTCGATCCGGTGCCCGCCGGGCCACCCGTCAATCCGAAGTACGGGGATTTTCGGATCGTTGTCACGCAGAGTTATGTCGCTGATTCCGCGGGTAGCGGAATTGCGGTGAAAAGGGGTCCCGAACGGAAGAACTGCGGGGATTCGGGGAAATTCTGGCGAAAGGTGTAACGGCCCTCAGGTTGTGACGATAAAAGGTTGAGACGTCCTGGTCTTGAGGGGGGCAAGTGGACGCTCCGGTGGTTCTTCGGAAACGCCGGTGATTTGGAGGGGGCCCCAGCAGGTGCTCGCCCGGGGCGGGGTGAGCACCTGCGGAGGGGGCCTCTTTTGCTGTCCGGGGCCGGATCAACCGGATCGACCCGGCCCGGCCTCAGCCCTTGATGCCGACGTTCGCCATTCCCTCGACGAAGCGCTTCTGGGCGAAGACGAACATCACGATCATCGGCAGCGTCGCGAGCGCGGTACCGGCCATCAGGTACGGCCACTGGATCTCCGCCGGGTTCTGCGCGAAGATCGCCAGTCCCAGTTGCAGCGGCCGCATCGAGTCCGACGTGGTGATCATCAGCGGCCAGAGGAAGCCGTTCCAGGCCGCCTCGATCTGGAACACGCAGATGGTGATCAGGGCCGGTTTGATCAGCGGCGTCATGATCCGCCAGAAGATGCCGAACTCGCCCAGCCCGTCGACCCGGGCCGCCTGGGCCAGCTCGTTCGGGATGGAGACGTAGAACTGCCTGGCCAGGAAGGTGAACAGCGGCGCGGCGCCGAGCGGGATGATGAGTCCCCACCAGGAGTTGAGCCAGCCGATGCCGCCCTGGCCGAGGATGTTGTTGCCGCCGAACAGCGGGATCGACTTCACGATCAGGAACAGCGGTACCAGGATGATCTGGAACGGCACGAGCAGCAGCAGGATGAAGTAGCTGAGCAGGGCCTTCGAGCCGCGGATCGGCAACTTGGCCAGCGCGTAGCCGGCCGTCGTGCAGACCGCCAGGGTGAAGGCAGTCTCGCCGACCGCGATGAACAGGCTGTTGCGGAAGTACCGCAGGAACGGCGCGGTCTGCATCGCCTCGACGAAGTTGTGCCAGCGCAGCTCGCCCGGCAGCCAGGAGAACTTGGCGATCTCCAGGTCGCTCTTGAAGGCGGTCAGCACCATCCACAGGAACGGCGTGATCATCACCAGCGCGCCGAGGCTCAGCGCGACGTACAGCAGCACCCGGCCGGGCCGCAGACCTGGCGGCTTGGTACCGACGACGGGACCGGTCAGCGTTGCGCTAGTCATTGACATCCGCCTTCTGGAGCAGGCGTCCGGCGCCGATGAAGACAGCGATCACGACCATCATGATCACGGTCTCGGCGGACGCGTAGCCGAGTTTCAGGTCCTGGAACGCGTTCTGATAGATGTCCAGCACCAGCACCCGGGTTTCGGTGCCAGGCCCACCTCTGGTCATCACATAGACCAGGTCGAAGACCTGGAAGGTCCCCACGATCGAGGTGATCAGGACGAAGAACTGGACGGGGCTGAGGGCCGGCAGGGTGACATTGACGAACTTTCGCCAACGGCCCGCACCATCCAGGTCGGCCGACTCCAGCAGATCCCGGGAGACGCCCTGCAAGGCGGCCAGATAGATGATGATCTTGGTCCCCAGCCCCTGCCAGACGCCGACCACCATCAGTGACGGCAACGCGGTCGCCGGGTCAGCGAGCCAGCGGTTCGGCGCGAAGCCGAAAAGGCTGAGGAAGCCGTTCGCCAGACCTGAGCCGGGGTTGTAGATCCACAGCCAGATGGTGGCGATCGCGACCGTCGCGGTCACCGTCGGGATGTAGAACGCGGTCCGGAAGAAGCCGAGCGCCTTGATCTTCTGGTTCAGCCCGAGTGCGACGGCGAGCGAGATCGCCATCGAGATCGGGATCACCACGATGGCGTACAGGACGGTGTTGACCAGGGAGGCCTGGAAGTCGACATCGCGGAACAGGTCGCCGTAGTTGGTGAACCCGACCCAGGACCAGGAGTCGCCGAAGCTGTAGTCGGTGAGGCTGAGCACGATCACGGCCAGCACCGGGATCACGATGAAGATCCCAGAGTGCAGCAGTGCCGGGGCGAGCAGCATCCAGCCGGCCCGGACCTGGCTCCGGATCAGCTCACGGCTGTCCTTGGCCGGTGCGGTACCGCGCGCTGCGACGGTGGGTTTCGTGGGGTGTTCGAGGGTGGCGCTCATCGGGACTGTCCTGCCAGGTTGGCCAGCACCTTGGCGGGATCCTTCTGACCGAGGACCGCCTGGGTGAGCTGGATGTCGAAGTTGCCGCGCATCTCGAGCCAGTTGGTCGGCGGGCTGTTCTCGTTCACCGCGTGGACCAGCCCGTCGGCGACGAACTTGCTCAGCGGGTTGGACTTCGCCTGAGGCGAGTTGCCGGCGTCCTTGTAGGCCGGCAGCTTCTTGTTCAGCTTGGCGATCGCGTCCAGCGTCGTGGGCACGGTCAGCGACTGGATGAACGCCCAGGCCGCGTCCTTGTGACGGCTGCGCGACCCGATCGAGGCCAGGTCGCCGCCGACGTACTCGATCTCCTGGCCGCTGTCGAAGCGGAAGAATTTCAGGTCGTCGCAGTTCTTCTGGCCGATGCCCTTCTCGGAGCAGTCCACCGCACCGCCGACGATGCCCATCGCGGCCTCACCAGAGAGCACCAGGGGCTGCTGCGCGGCGTTTTGCTGACCGTAAGGCTGGACGTTGCCGACCAACGACTTGAGCCACTGCAGCGTTTGCACGCCCTTCTCGCCGGCGTAGTTCGGCTGGCCGTCGAGGTACAGCGGCGTACCGGTCGAGGCGAGCAATGTGGTGTAGGTCTGCCGATAGCTGGTTGCCCCGGCCAAGAAGTCGAAGCCGGAGCGAGTGATCGACCCGCCCGCGCCGCGCTTGGTGAGCTTCTCGGCGGCGACCTTGATCTCGGCCAGCGACGTCGGCGGCTTGTCCGGATCCAGGCCGGCCTCGCGGAACGCGCTCTTGCGCAGCGCGACGGCGCGAGCGTCGGCGAGCAGCGGGTACGCGAACAGCTTGCCCTCGTACATCGCCGGCTCGATCAGCGCGGCGACGCTCTTCTCCTTGATCACTTCCGGTGTCACGCCGTACGCCGCCAGGTCGGCGAAGATCCGCTTCGACGCGAACGGCTGGATCCAGCCGACACCGGTGACCATCACGTCGTAAGGAATGCCGGCCGCGATCGAGGTGGACATCTTCTCGTTCAGGTTGTTGTACGTCGCGAAGTCCGGTTCGACCTTCATCTTCGGATAGGTCTTCTGGAAGTCCTTGACGACCTTGTCGAACTCCTCGCGGCCCTTCGTACTGGACGGGAAGGACGGGATCAGCACCCGCAACGTGCCGGTCGCCTCGGCCGGCGGGACACCGTCCGTGGACTTGTCGATCACCCCGTTGCCACAACTGCTGGCGGCGAGGCCGAGCACGGCGGCCAGCACCACCAATCCACTCCGGGCACCACGTCTCACAGGGGAACTCCTTCGCTGCCGAGCGGGACCGGCGCCAGTTACGTGACGACCGGACCACCGAGTGCAGCGAAAGTATGGGGAAAGGGCTTTCCCGTCAATACCCCAGCGCTCGAATGATCAAATTCGATCAGCGAGTGCCGCCCCACAGGACTCCCGGACCCGGAGTTCCGGCAGGAGGCTCAAATGCTGGGTCGCCGAGGCCTGGTCGGGCGGTGTCCGGAGCTTGCGGAGGAGCAGTTCGCAGGCCGCCTCGCCGAGTCTGAGCTTGGGCGGGCAGACGGCTGTCAGCGGGATGACCGCCAGCGCAGCGGTCTCGTCGTTGTACGCGACGATCGCGAAATCGTCCGGGATCCGCAGGCCGCGCTCCATCGCCCGCTCGGTCAGCCGCGCGGCGTGTTCGTCGGAGTGCACGAGCGCCGCCCGGGCGCCGAACGCCTCGCACTCGGCCAGGAACTTGTCGTGCTGGGCGATCGTGGTCGGGTCCTCACCGCGAGCGGGCAGCGCGACCGGCGAGATGAACAGCTCCACTCCGAGCGACTCGGCTGCCCGGGCGATGCCCTGCCTCAGCCAGTACGCCGTAACGCTCGCGTTCAGGTTGATCCCGATCCGCCGATGGCCGAGCGAGACGAGATGACGCAGCGCGAGCATCGCCCCGTACGCATGATCCGTGCGCACATGGTCGTATTCACGCCCGACATCCGGGAACCCGAACGCCCGCTCCATCAGCACGACCGGCACGTCGATCGAGTCCAGCGTCCGGCTGATCTCGGCGGCGCGGCCGTCACCCAGAGCAGTACTGAGGAGCAGCCCGGCGACCCCGATGCCGAGCACCTTCTCCAGACGCTCCTGCTCGACGGCGACGTCGTACCCGGAGACACCGAGCACCAGGCGGGCGCCGTACCGCTCGGCCGTCGCCTCGGCGCCGCGGATCACGTCGGTGTAGTAGAAGGTGGAGCTCGGGACGATGATGCCGATCGTCGGCTGGTTGCCTTGG
The DNA here is from genome assembly GCF_044453825.1 of Kribbella sp. NPDC051620. Taxonomy (NCBI): domain Bacteria; kingdom Bacillati; phylum Actinomycetota; class Actinomycetes; order Propionibacteriales; family Kribbellaceae; genus Kribbella; species Kribbella sp. NPDC051620. The sequence continues at coordinate 798,854 of NZ_JBITDB010000004.1, read as the reverse complement.
CTGCCTCGGACAGGGGCAGGTGTGGTGCCGACCGCGCCGCCGTGCACCCGGCGGAGGAGTCCGGCCGTGTCCAGTTCGGCGAGGTCCCGGCGTACTGTGATCGCGGAAACGCCGAGCTCGGCTGCCAGGTCGGCCACCCGCAATCGGCCGTGCCGGCGCAGGCTGCGCAGGATCAGCTCGTGGCGTTCCGGTGCGAGCATGCGGTCCTCCGGGGACGGTGATCCGGATGTGATTGTTTGTGATCATACGATCATCAGCTTCGACGTGAGGGAGTGCCTGTGAGCCAGACGAGTGGAGCCGGCCGGACCAACGCCGTGCTGTCGAAGCTGTCGGTGGTCGGTGATCTGCTGATGCTGCAGCTGGTCTTCCTGGTCCTCAGCCTCGGCATCGTCACGCTCTATCCGGCGGCGTTCGCGTTCCAGCGGGTGCTGCCGGATGCCCTCAGCCAGGACCATCCGCAGCTGCTGCGGCGCTTCTTCCGCCAGTTCAGGTGGGCCTTCCCGCGCTTCTGGCTGACCGGTCTCGCCCTGTACTTCGGCAGCATCGCGCTCGCCTTCGGACTGTTCTTCTGGGCGAACGCGAACGGCCCGATCCGGATCGCCGCCCTGGTCATCCTGATCCCGCTGACCGGAATGATCGTCGGGCTCTACCTCAGCACGCTTGCCGTGCTGCCGGCCGCGCCCGAGGACAGTACGCCCAAGAGCCTCTTCCGGGAGGCCAACCTCTTTCTCCTGCGTCGCTCGCTCGGAGTCGCCGGCGGGGTGATCGGTCTGTTCACCTGGTTCGCCCTGGTCAGCCAGTTGCCGACCCTGTTCGCGGTCGGCTCCGGGCTCGTGCCGGCGCTGATCGGCTACTGGATCTCGCGCACCCGGACCGTACCGGCCGAAAAAGATTCGCCGGACGTGTCAATCTGAGCCCTGCTGGTTCGACGTAGAGGTGTAAGGCCCCTACCGGACCAGAAGGAGTACCAAGATGTACGCGACGACCGACACCCTGGCGACGACGCCGGCCACGCAGGGCGGCCGCTCGCGCTGGCTTGCTCTCTACGTACTCTGCGCGGGCATGCTGATGATCGTTCTCGACGTGACGATCGTGAACGTGGCGCTGCCGGCCATCCAGGACGACCTCGGCTTCAGCAACTCGAGCCTCGCGTGGGTGGTGAACGCCTACCTGATCGCCTTCGGCGGCCTGCTCCTGCTGGCCGGACGGCTCGGTGACCTGCTCGGGCGAAGGAACATCTTCGTCAGCGGCCTGATCGTCTTCACGGCGGCCTCCGTGCTCTGCGGGCTCGCTTCTTCTTCAGCCGTGCTGATCGCCGCACGCTTCCTGCAAGGGGTCGGCGGGGCGCTCACCTCGGCCGTCATCCTGGGCATGATCGTGACGCTGTTCCCCGAGCCGCGCGAGCAGGCCAAGGCGATCGGCGTCTTCGCCTTCGTCGCCTCAGCCGGTGGCTCGATCGGTCTGCTGGCCGGTGGCGTGCTGACCCAGGCGATCAGCTGGCACTGGATCTTCTTCGTCAACCTGCCGATCGGGATCGCTACCGCACTGCTGGCGGTTCGGGTGATCGAGAAGGACAAGGGTCTCGGGTTCGGCCGCGGTACCGACGTACCGGGTGCCGTGCTGATCACCTCGGCGTTGATGGTCGGCGTGTTCACGATCGTGAAGCCGGCCGCTGAGCTGGGCTGGACCGCTCCCCGGAGCATCGCGCTGTCGCTGCTGACGCTGACCCTGCTGGCCTGCTTCATCGTGCGGGAGGCGACCGCCGCCAACCCGCTGGTGCCGCTGCGGATCTTCCGGTCGCGGACGCTGACCGGGGCCAACCTGATCCAGGCGCTGTCCTCGGCGGGGATGTTCGGGATCTTCTTCCTCGGGTCGCTCTACCTGCAGCGCGTTCTCGGGTACGACGCCCTGGAGATCGGGCTGGCGTTCCTGCCGACGACGCTGGTGATGGGGCTGCTGTCGGTGAAGTACTCGGAGAAGCTCGTGATGCGGTTCGGGGCGCGCCGGCCGCTGATCGGCGGACTGGTCCTGATCGTGATCGGGCTGGCGCTCTTCACCCAGGCTCCCGTCGGCGGCAACTACTTCATCCACGTGATGCCGGTACTGTTCCTGCTCGGTCTGGGCGGCGGCATCTGCTTCCCCGCTCTGATGGGCCTGTCGATGGCAGACGTGAAGCCCGAGGACGCCGGCCTCGCATCCGGCCTGATCGGCACCATGGGCGAGGTAGGCGCCGCCCTCGGCCTGGCCGTCCTGGCCACGGTCTCGGCAACCCGCACGGAAGATGTCGCCGCTGCCGGCAAGCCGGTCCTGGACGCCCTGACCAGCGGCTACCACCTCTCCTTCGCCATCGCCGCCCTCCTGGTCACCACCGCCGTAGTCATCGCCTGCACCCTGATGCGCCCCACCCGCTCAACCTCCACCGAGGTCGAGCTCGACGAGGACCTAGTACTCGACGCCGCCTGACCTCCGCTTCCTGTCCGAGCCCACATCTGGTGGGCTCGGACATCATCAGGTGGCCTTGAACAAGGTGTGCCCTGTTCAAGGCCACCGCTTCCTGTTCAAGGTCGCCGGTTCGTGTCCGAGCCCACCAGATGTGGGCTTGGCACGGGGCGTTCCGTAGGACTGGGAAGGGGTGGGTTGTCCACAGGGTGGGGGCGGAGGTCGTGTTCTGTCTGGGGGATAGGGAAGGATGTGGGTGCGGCGAGCGGGGCAGAATGCTCGTCTGTCATCGGATGTAGAGGGGATGCGGGACAGTGGCATTGCAGTCGATCGAGCAGAGGATCGCTGACGAGCTGGAAGTCGGCGTGGGGCAGGTCCGGGCAACCGTCGGACTGCTGGACGAGGGCTCGACGGTGCCGTTTATCGCGCGGTACCGCAAGGAGATCACCGGCGAGCTCGACGACGCGCAACTGCGCACGCTCGAGGAGCGCCTGCGGTACCTGCGGGAGCTCGAGGAGCGCCGGCAGACCGTGCTCGAGTCGATCGAGAGCCAGGGCAAGCTGGACGACGCCCTGAAGGCATCGATCCTCGCCGCGGAGACCAAGTCGCGGCTGGAGGACATCTACCTGCCGTTCAAGCCGAAGCGGCGGACCAAGGCGATGATCGCCCGCGAGGCCGGGCTGGAGCCGCTCGCGGACGGGCTGCTGGCCGACCCGACCGTGCCGCCGCTGGCCGCCGCGACGGTGTTCGTCAACGACCAGGTCGCCGACCCGCAGGCCGCGCTGGACGGCGCCCGGTCGATCCTGGTCGAGCGGTTCGCCGAGGACGCCGACCTGATCGGCGAGCTGCGCGAGCGGGTCTGGACCCGCGGCCGGCTGGCGTCGAAGGTGCGCGAGGGCAAGGAGACCGAGGGCGCGAAGTTCTCGGACTACTTCGACTTCGACGAGCCGTTCACCAAGATGCCGTCGCACCGGATCCTGGCGATGTTCCGCGGCGAGAAGGAAGAGGTCCTCTCGCTGACGGTCGAGCCCGAGCCGGCCGGCGCCGAGGAATCGGACGGCCCGACGGAGTACGAGGCGACCATCGCCCGCAAGGTCGGCGTGGAGAACAAGGGCCGCCCGGCCGACCAATGGCTGGTCGAGACGGTCCGCTGGGCCTGGCGGACGAAGATCCTGGTTCACCTCGGCATCGACCTGCGGACCCGGCTGCGCCAGGCCGCCGAGGACGAGGCCGTCCGCATCTTCGCGTCGAACCTCCGCGATCTGCTGCTCGCGGCACCGGCCGGGACCCGCGCGACGATGGGGCTCGACCCGGGCTTCCGTACCGGCGTGAAGGTCGCCGTGGTCGACGCGACCGGCAAGGTCGTCTCCACCGGGGTGATCTACCCGCACGTCCCGCAGAACCAGTGGGACCGGTCGATCGCGACGCTGGCCGCGCTGGCTGCAGCGCACAAGGTCGACTTGATTGCCATCGGCAACGGTACGGCGTCGCGCGAGACCGACAAGCTGGCGGCCGAGCTGATCGCCAAGCACCCGGAGCTGAAGCTGACCAAGGCGGTCGTGTCCGAGGCCGGGGCGTCGGTGTACTCCGCGTCCGCGTTCGCCTCGGCCGAGCTGCCCGGGATGGACGTCACGCTGCGCGGCGCGGTGTCGATCGCGCGCCGGCTGCAGGACCCGCTGGCCGAGCTGGTGAAGATCGACCCCAAGTCGATCGGCGTCGGTCAGTACCAGCACGACCTGCCGGAGGCCTCGCTGTCGCGTTCGCTGGACGCGGTGGTCGAGGACGCGGTGAACGCGGTCGGCGTCGACCTCAACACCGCCTCCGCGCCGCTGCTGACCCGGGTCTCCGGAATCACCCAGGGCCTCGCGGAGAACATCGTCATCTACCGCGACCAGAACGGTCCGTTCAAGACCCGGACCGCGCTCAAGGAGGTGCCGCGGCTCGGCCCGAAGGCGTTCGAGCAGGCGGCGGGCTTCCTCCGGATCCCCGACGGCGCGGACCCGCTGGACTCCTCCAGCGTGCACCCGGAGGCGTATCCGGTGGTGCGCCGGATCATCGACTCGACCGGTACCGACCTGAAGTCGCTGATCGGTTCGCCCGCGTTGAAGGCGCTGAACGCGGCTGACTTCGTCGACGACATGTTCGGTCTGCCGACGGTGACCGACATCCTGGCCGAGCTGGAGAAGCCCGGGCGCGACCCGCGGCCGGCCTTCAAGACCGCGACCTTCGCCGAGGGCGTCGACAAGATCGGCGACCTGAAGCCGGGGATGCGGCTGGAGGGTCAGGTCACCAACGTGGCGGCCTTCGGCGCGTTCATCGACATCGGCGTGCACCAGGATGGTCTGGCGCACGTGTCGGCGCTGTCGAAGAACTATGTGAAGGACCCGCGCGAGGTGGTCAAGCCGGGCGACATCGTCAAGGTGAAGGTCCTCGAGGTCGACATCCCCCGCCAGCGCATCTCCCTGACCCTGCGCCTGGACGACGAGGTAGGCGCCCCCACCTCCGGCCCCCGCACCGGCGAAGGCCGCTCAGCCCGTTCCGCCGAAAACCGCGGCGGCCCCGGCGGCTCGGGTGGAGGACGTGGTCCGGGTGGCGGTGGCGGCCGCGGCCCAGGCGGTTCCGGCGGCGGTGGTCGCGGTGGACAGGGTGGCGGTCAAGGCCGCGGTGGCCAAGGCGGCCGAGGAAACTCACAGCCGCCCAAGGACGTCCCGATGGACGAAGGCTCCCTCGCCGACGCCTTCCGCAAAGCCGGCTTCACCGTCCGCTGACCAGAACCAAACAAACCGGCCGGCACCCCTCGAGGGTGCCGGCCGGTCTGCTGTCGCGGGTTTGGCCGACTGTCTGCCACAGGTGCCGGCCGGCTGTCCGCCGCAGGTACTGGCCGGTCTGCGTGTCGCCGATGCTGGCCGGCTGTCCGCCGCAGGTGCCGGCCGGTCTGCGTGTCGCCGATGCTGGCCGGCTGTCCGCCGCAGGTGCCGGCCGGTCTGCGTGTCGCCGATGCTCGCCGACTGTCCGCCGCAGGTGCCGGCCGGTCTGCATGTCGCCGATGCTCGCCGACTGTCCGCCGCAGGTGCCGGCCGGTCTGCATGTCGCCGATGCTGGCCGGTTGTTTGTTGCGGGTGCTGGTCGGTTTGGTTGGTGCGGGTGCTGGCTTGTTGGGCAGCGCGGGTGTTGGCCGGTTTGGGCGGTGGGGGTGCTGGCGTGTTGGTTGCGGCGGGGGGTGGCTGGTTTGGTTGGTGGGGGTGGGGGTGATTTTGTGGCGGGTATGCATCTTGAGCAGTTTGCGGTGATTGTGGACGACTACGACGCTGCGATCCGGTTCTACGTGGACGTGTTGGGGTTCGAGCTGGTCGAGGACTCGCCGTCGCTCACCAACGATGGACGGCCGAAGCGCTGGGTTGTCGTCCGGCCGCCTGGTGCGACGACCGCGTTGCTGCTCGCCAAAGCTGATGGTGAGCGTCAACTGCAGGCGGTTGGAAACCAGTTCGCCGGGCGAGTGGGGATGTTTCTGCGGGTTGACGACTTCGAGGAGAGCTATGACCGGATGCGTCGGATGGGGGTTCAGTTCGTCGCCGAGCCGCGGGACGAACCGTACGGCCGGGTAGTCGTCTTCGTCGACGTCTCCGGAAACCGCTGGGACCTCCTCGGTCCAGCACCGCAGAGCTGACCACGCTGACTCAGGACGGGTAGACCATCTGGGCTGGTGGGTTCGCGGTGCGGCGGGCCCACGGGTAGTAGATGGCAGCGGTGACAAAGAGGCCGACCAGCCAGGAGATGTCGGCGCCGCCTAGAGCGTCGGTGATCGGGCCGGTGTAGAGCTTCTGGGCCAGGAACGGGATCTGCAGGACGATGCCAGCGAAGTACGAGGTGAGGGCGGGCACGTTCCAGGCGCCGTACCGGGCCAACGGGTCGTACAGGGCAGGAATGTCGACGCGTTCTCTGGAGATCAGGTAGTAGTCGGTCAGGTTGATCGCGCTCCACGGGGTGAAGACCATCAGCAGGACCAGGACGAAGTTCTTGAAGTTGTCCAGGAAGTTCGCCGAGGCGAAGATCGCGATCAGCACCGAGACCGCCAGAAAGACGATCGTGTACGCCGACCGAGCGACCGGACCGATCTTGGCGGCTCGGGTGAAGGCGGAGACCGTGGTGAGCAGGGTCATCGAGCCGCCGTACGCGTTGAGGCAGTTGACGGCCAGCTTGCCGACGACGATCACCAGGTAGATCAGCACCGCGATACCGCTCGGGCCGGCGAGCGAACCCAGGTAGCCGACCTGGTTGGAGAGGAAGCCCGCGCCGCTGGCCGCGACCAGGGCGCCCAGCGTCATCGACCATTGGGAGCCGATCACCGAGCCGGCGAAGGTGGCGAGGAAGGTGGTTCGCTCGGGGGTGTCGCGCGGGAGGTAGCGCGAGTAGTCGGCGACGTACGGGCCGAAGGTCAGTTGCCAGCCGGCGCCGAGCGAGATCGCCAGCAGAAAGGTCACCCAGTCGAAGGGCTTGGCACCGAACAGCGCGCCGACGTCCTCGGTGGTCAGCAGGCGGATACCGAGGTACGTGAAGCCGAGAATGCCGAAGAGGGTCGCGATCCGTCCGAGCCGATGGATCCAGCGATACCCGAGGGTCGCGACGATCGCGGTCAGCGCCCCGAAGATGATGATGCCAATCGCGGCCGTGTCGACCTGCAGGACCTTGTTGACCGCCTGCCCGGCAAGCACCGTTCCGGTGGCGGCGAACCCGAGATACATCACGACGACGAGCACCAGCGGCACCACGGCGCCGTACACGCCGAACTGCGCCCGGCTGGAAATCATCTGCGGCAACCCCAACCGCGGACCCTGCACCGAATGCAGCGCCATCACGATCCCGCCCAGCACGTTGCCGAGCAACAGCCCGACGATCGCCCAGAGCGCGTCGGCTCCGAACACCACCGCCAGCGCCCCGTCGACAACCGCGGTCACCTGCATGTTCGCGCCGAACCACAACGTGAACTGACTCAACGCCGTCCCGTGCCGCTCCCCCTCCGGCACAACATCAATACTCCGCTGCTCCACCACCACCCTGTCCATGCCCAGCATGTTGCCACCGACAACGACCTCCTAACCCGCACTACGACATGCCACCGATCTCCCGGCCCGGCGACGACGCAGTCGGTCCCGATCGACAGGACATAGTCGCCGAATCGGCGGCACGCCAGGCCCGCAGCGGTGGTCTGCAGGGCGGTTTGGCGGACTATGTCCTGTCGATCGGGACAGCCACCCCGGGTCAAGCGGGTCGCCCAGATGCACCGCGGGCACCGGCGGCGCGGCGCAGGTGGCTGCCTGGGTCGCGCGGGTGACGCGGGCAGCGGGGGTGGGCTAGCGCAGTCCGGCTAGGTGGCCGCCCGGGTCGCCCAGATGCATCGCGGGCACCGGCGGGCCGGCGCAGGTGGCTGCCTGGGTCGCGCGGGTGACGCGGGCAGCGGGGGTGGGCTAGCGCAGTCCGGCTAGGTGGCCGCCCGGGTCGCCCAGATGCATCGCGGGCACCGGCGGGCCGGCGCAGGTGGCTGCCTGGGTCGCGCGGGTGACGCGGGCAGCGGGGGTGGGCTAGCGCAGTCCGGCTAGGTGGCCGCCCGGGTGGCCCAGGTGCACCGGGGCACCGGGGCGCCGGGGCGCCGGCGGGCCAGCGGGTCGCTGCCTGGGGCGCTCGGGTGAGGCGGGCAGCGGGGGGCTAGCGGAGGTCGGCTAGGTGGGGGCCGGGGTCGCCTAGGTGGATTGCTGTTGCTTTCGGGGTGTAGCCGAGGCGGCGGTAGAGGCGGTCGGCGCCGTCGTCGCCGGGGGTCAGCCAGGCGAGGGTGGCGCCGCCGGTTTCGAAGGCTTGTTGGGTTGCGTACGCCGTGGCGATCGCGCCCAGGCCTTGGCGGCGGTGGGAGTGCAGGGTGCCGACGCCGGCTACCTCGGTTACTCCGTCGGCGATGGCGGTCCATGCGGCGGTAGCGACCGGTACGCCGTCCTGGCGGATCAGGACGCTCGCACCGTCGGCTGGGTTGGGCTGGAACGGGTTTGCCGCGTCCTTGGTCTCATAGGCGTCGGCGGCTACCGCGTCGGCCTCGGACTGCTCCTCGGGTGAGGTGACGACCGAGGCGGTGATGCCTTCGGGGAGGTCGGGGAGCTTGAGGTCGGCGGGCTCGACCACCAGCAACGGCGGGCGCGAGGCGATCGTCATACCGTTCGCCACGAGAGCTTCAGCGAGTCCTGGGTTGGCTTCCTCGATCAGCTCGACGTGCAGCCAGCGCCCTTCCGCGGCGAAGGCCTGACGAATCGTCTCGAGCGCCCAGGACACCTCGTCAGGATCGAAGGGCGTCCCCGGATCCGCCGCGACCGCACTGGACAAGAACCAGACGTCCTCGTCATGCAGCATGCCAACCAACGGCCCAGCCACGATCTGCCGCCGCGACCTCCCCAGCCCCACCATTTGAGCGGACGCGATCCGCGCAGCAATCTCCACTCCCCGACCCTAGCCCCACCCCCAACTACTCACCCGGCAGCTGATGCTCGCGCCAGTCGACCAAGCCGGCAGCCGCTGGGTCGGGCTTGGTGCCGGCGCTCGGCTTGTCGGCTGGGTCGGGCTGGTGGCGGCGCTCGGCTTGTCGGCTGGGTTGACCGGCAGTCAGCTTTTGGTTGCGAGGAGGAGGAGGTCGAGGAGGCGGTTGAGGTCGGCTGGGGTGGGGTTGGCGGGGAGGAGGTGGGTGAGGGCGTCGAGGGTTGTCAGCAGGTGGCGCTCGATGGAGCGCTTGGTTCGGCCGCGGGCGGTGGCTAGCTCGGCGATGACTTGGCGGGCGCGCGGTGACGCGGCCAGGAGGTCGGCAGCGACCGATGCGTCGAGCGCCGGCTGCGGGGACTCGTCGACGATCGTGAGTTGCAGTTGCGCGCCCAGGGCGGAGACCAGGCGGTCGAGGGCGGCGACGGTGGGGTTGCCGCGGCCGTTCTCGAGGTTGGCGATGTACGGGACGGAGAGACCGGCGTCGACGGCGACGGAGGCGATCGTGCGGTTGGCCGCCTTGCGGCGGTCTCTCAGCTCAGTGCTCAGGTCCACGACAGAAGACTATCTTCACAAAACACTGTTGCCAAGAAGTGTCCCATGAAGATAGTTTCGATCGACGTGAGGATCCTGAGGAACAGCGACTTCCGGCGGCTGTGGGTCAGCGGTGCGATCTCCGGGATCGGCTCCTGGCTGCTGGTGGTCGCGATCCCGGTCCACGTGTTCCAGTTGACCGGCTCGGCCACGGCAACGGGACTCACGGTCGCCCTGGAGGCCGTACCGGCGCTGATCGTCGGACCGTGGGCCGGCGTACTGCTCGATCGCTGGAATCTGTCGCGCGCCATGTGGCTGGCCGATCTCGCCAGCGCGGCGGCCGTCGCATTGATCCTGTTCGCCGACTCGGCCGACCGCATCTGGCTCGTCTACGTCGCCGTCCTGGCCGAGAATCTTGCGACCACCGTCTTCAGACCCGCGGCCCGGGCACTCACCCCGGCCGTGGTGGGCACTGGCGACGAACTGGCGGCAGCGAACTCACTCTCGGCCTTCTCCGGCAGCGTCATCCGACTAACCACACCACCCCTCGGCGCACTCCTGCTGACAGGCCCCGGGATCACCTTCGTCCTGATCGTCGACATCGTCAGCTACTTGCTGTCAGCAGCCGTCATCGCGTCGGTCAGCCACCGGCGACTGACGCCGAACCCCCAGGCAGGCAAGGGATTCCAGGCGCTCAGAGAAGGCCTGCGAGGTGTCGTGCGGAACAAGATCCTCTCCGGGATTCTGATCGCGAACGGCGTCTTCCTGACCGCCAACGCCGGCGCGACAGCCCTCCTGGTTCCGTTCACCGTCGAGCGACTCGACGCACCCGGGCCAACCGTCGGCTACCTGATCTCAGGACTCGGCGCCGGCTTCCTGCTGGGCGCCGCACTGAGCCCGAAAGCCCTTACCTGGCTGAACATCCGCGACCTGCTCATCGTCACCCAGACAGCCGTCGGCGCGGCCTTCTTCGCCTTGTTCAATGCGCCCACCGTCCCCTGGGCGATCGCCGCCACCGCACTGATCGGATTCCCCGGCAGCATCCTCCTGATCACCGCCGAAACCACGGTCCAACGCGTAGCCCCCACCGAGTTGCTGGGCAGGATCGGCTCACTGTTCTTCGCGATGGACTCCCTCACGGTCGTGATCGGCGCCCTGACCGCGCCAGCCCTGACCAAGCTCGCAGGCCTACCGCTCACCCTCAACTTGATCGCAGCCTTCGCAGTACTAGCCGCGCCGGTCACGTTCGTCGCAGTACCAAGCCATCCGGCCGGGCTCACCCGCAGCAGGCACTACACGGTGTAGTTACGGTCCTGGTTGTAAGTGTTTGGGCGAGAGGATGCGTGAGTGCCGGATCGGCGTGGCGCGAAGGGAATCCTGCGGCGTGATCCACGGGTCGGGGAGGTCGGTTCGGAGCGTGGCCAGATGCGTGCCGGGAGTTACCAGGAAGCCCTACATTTGCAGCGGCAGCCAATAGAAGTGGCTGTTCGAATCGTTATTGGCAAATTCCTGCAAACATTCTTGACAGGCCATAAAGCCGGACCCTTCCCGGAACCGCTACCGGTGCTCTGACCAGCGGTTTCGCACGGAGCGTAAGGCCTCTGTAAAGGTCCCTGCCAGTCTATTCCGGGGGCAGGCTTTATACGGTGTTCTTTCCTTATGCCCAGCGTCGGGCAGCCCCCTCGAGAACTGAAGGACCACGATGACCGAGTCGATCGAGATTCCCGCCTCGCACCGCCGCGTGCGGGTCTGGTTCGGCGCTACCACGATCGCTGATCACATCGCCGACGTCGACCACGCCGCGCAGTACGAAGAGGCCATGCGCCGCCGGTTCGCCTCGCTGCGAGTGACCAGCGAGCCGGTTCTCGTCGACGCGGTCGGCGCTCCGGAGCGCTCGCGATGACCACCCGTCCGACGCTGCTCGGCTATGTCCGGGCCGACGCGCTCAGTTGCGCCGAGGAGCTGGCCGCGGCCACGCACTCGCTCGCGGCCTTCGCCAGCGCCGAGGGATTCACCCTCGGCACGGTGTACACCGAGCGCGATGCCGCCGAGTCCGCCGCGTTCCACGCGCTGCTGGACGAAGTGAAGCGGACGGACGTACGAGCGGTCGTGGTACCGACCCTGCAGCACCTCGGAGCCGATGGTGCGCCGGTCGGAATGCAGAAGGACCTCGAGTTCCACCAGGCGCACGTCTGGGCGGTCGACGCGAGATAACCCCACAAGCAAGCGGAGCTGGCGTCTTGACCCCTGCATCGGCGCCGGTTCCGCTCTCCACCTCCACAGCTGCACCGGAAGACTCGGGCGGTAGTGGACAAATCAAGGCCCCACCGGCTGCTACCGGTGGGGCTTTGTCGTTGCATCAGCCAAACAGAAACACTCAAGCGGTGATCGTGTACCCGTACCGCTTCATCTGATCGTCCACGCCGTCCACGAAGATCCCGGTCTGCGGCAGCTTGAACTTCAGCTGGACCATCCGCAAGATCTGCTGGAAGTGCAGATGCCACGGCACTCCGGCCGGCGGTACCGTCTCGTGCCGGCTGATCGCCGCGACCTTCGGGTGCGCGGCCCACGCGACCACCCGCGCCCGATCAGCACCCCACGCGCCGGTCATCGCGTCGTGGGTTCGCGCGTACGCCATCGCCCCGAGCGAGATCGACGAATCCGGTACTGCGGGTGGCGGCGGCGCCGGATGGGCCTTGAGGTAGATCTCCCAGGTCATCGAGTAGTAGCCGGGCGGCCCGTCGTCCTTGCCCCGATTGGCCAGGCCGTTGCGCTTGCGCTTGTACTCGAGCACCTGAGCCGCCGCGCCACGGGACAGATCCTTGTCCCCGATCGCGATGGCGTGCACGTGGTACGGCCAGCGGCCCTGGGCCGGCGTCCGGAGCCAGGCGGCGAACCCGACCTGCCGCAGCGCGAGTACGATCGCCCGGCGCTGGGCCGCACTCTGGCTCGCCACGCCGATGTCGACCGCGCCGCCACCGTCGTGGGTGCCGGCCGATGCTTCCACGCCGCCCTTGTTGTACGAACCCTGCAGATACTTGAACTTCGAGTGGTAGATCTTCTCGGCGGCAATCAGCATCGCCACCGTCCGCTTGTTCAGCAGCGTCTTCCGCCAGACGATCCTTGCCTCAGGCATCTATTTGCCCGACGTCGACCCGGGCCAGGATCAGCTCGGCGTCCTCGGCGGCGCCGAGCGCCTCCAGTTCGTCCAGCTCGGCCTCGGTCAACTCGTCCTCGTGGATCTCGTCGAAGACGTCCGTCATCGCTTTGTCCCTCCCCCTGACGCCCACGGCCTCCCCCGGCCCCGGAATCGCCTTTCAGGTTAGGGCGGCCCGGTGTCATCCGTCCATGGCCGTCCGGGCACCGGGTGTACGAGAAACGTCAAGTTTTCCGACCAGCGGTGTGTGAGCCGTGACGAGTGGGGTACGAGTAGATGGTCCCGCGGTTCAGTCGGCCCCATTCGGGCATGGGTGGCGCTCACCGAGCCGCGAGTTCTCCCACTGAGGGGCGGGAGAACGACCGACGGCGGCGGGCGTATCCCACGATGCGCCCGCCCCTGGCCGTTACCGGTCTAGAGCGCTGTTACCCGCCTAGAGCACTGTTACCCGCCTAGAGCGCTGAGGCGACGAAGAGGTAGCGGTTGAGGCTGAAGAAGTAGCTCTCGCCGAGGGAGCGGAGGTCATCGGCCCAGGCGGTCGCTTCCGGCTCGGTGACCTTGGCGCGGCCGGGGACGAAGGCTTCGACGATGTCGATCAGGCCGGCGCTGTAGGTGCGGGCGTCGTAGCCGGTGTTCAGCATCGGGACGACTTGCTGGTGGGTGACGGTGAAGCCAGCCTTGGTCAGCGAGTCGCCGAGGGTGCGTGGCAGGTGTGGGTCCTCCAGATGCTCCTCGAAGGCGGTGAGGATCCGGCCCATCCGCGCGTCGTCGGAGGAGCGCCAGACGATCGAGCCCCAGTCGGTGTCGAGCAGGACCACCCGCCCGGCAGGACGTAGTACCCGGCGGATCTCGTTCAGAGCGCCCGGTACGTCGTCCAGGTACTCGAAGACCTGGGTCGACACGACGACGTCGAAGCTCTCGGCGCCGTGCGGGATCCGCCCCGCGGCGGCCAGCTCGAGCTCCAGCGTCGGCCCGTCCGACACCTTGGCCCGGGTGCCCGCGATCGCGAGCATGCTGTCGCTGATGTCGATCCCGCAGACCCGCCCGTCCGGGCCGACCTCCGCCGCCATCTCGGCCGCCAGCAGTCCCGGCCCGACGCCGACATCCAGCACCCGGTCACCCGGCCGGAGCGCAAGCGCGGTCCGGACCACTCGTCGCTGCTCGATCACGTCCGGTGTCGTGTAGACCGACTCGATCTGCCGCGACACCTCCGGATCGAACTGGAGGTTACTCATACCTTTCCGCCCATGCTCCACATCATGGAGTGCCGAACCGGTAAACGGGGAGACCAGATCCACACGAACTCACTACGGTTGGCCAAATGATCGAGCTGCCCGAGACTTTTCTCGCGATGCCCCGGTGGTGGACGGAGGGCGGCGAGTGGCTCACGGACCTACCCGCGGCGGTCGATCGGCAGTGTGAAATCTGGGGGCTGGCGATCGACGGACCCGTCTCCCACGGGTCGAACGCGATCGCCGTCAGGGTCACCCGCGACGGCGAGCAGCTGGTACTCCGGATGTCCCCGCCCGGCCCCGACCTCGCCGAGCACGCCCGGGCGCTCCGCTGTTGGGACGGCCGCGGGACGGTACGGCTGTACGACGTCGACCTCCCGCGCGGCGCCATGCTGCTGGAGCGGCTCGGCGACTCCCTGCTCGACCAGCCCGTCGGCGAGGCGATGGCCGTCCTCGGCCGCTTGATGCGCCGGCTCGCCGTGCCCGCTCCGGCCGATGCCGTGTCGACGGCCGAAAACGTGAGCGGCCGCGCGCCCCGGTTGCAGGCGGACTGGGAGCGCCTCGGCAAGCCCTTCGACCAGGCTCAGCTCACCGAGGCACTCCGAGTCTCCAAACAGCTGTCCCACACCACGAGCGACCTCGCGGCGAACGGCGACTTCCACGCCGACCAGGTACTACGAGGCTCCCGCGAACCGTGGATCGTGGTCGACCCCCTCCTCTACCGCGGCGACCCCGAGTGCGACCTGACCCGGATGCTGCTGACCCGCGTCGACGAAATGGCCGACGACACCGAGATCCGCACCCACTTCGCCACCATCGTGCGCGAGGCCGAACTCGACCCCGAGCGGGCGCGCGACTGGGTCGTCTTCCGCACCGTCGACTACTGGCTCTGGGGACTCGGCTTCGGCCTCACGACCGACCCCGAGCGCTGCCGCCGAATCCTCCAGGCCATCGCCTAGCTGCAGGTGGACCGCTTGGGTGGCAGCTTGCCGTCGATCAGGTACGTCGCGATCGCGGCCTGTGCACAGCTCGCGTTGAAGAACGTCGTATGACCGTAGGCCTTGGCGATGAGCAGATGGCTGCCCTCGATCTGGCGAGCCAGCCCCTTGGCCTGCGACAGCGGCGTCGATCCATCGACCGTGGTGGAGGTGATCAGGATCGGCGGGATGCCCTTCACCGGCGTCGGCTGCCACGGGTTGCTCGGCTTGATCGGCCAGCCGGAGCAGGCAGCGGTGATCGCCCAGTCCTCGACGGCCGCCCCGACGCGCGGTGCGAGCATCTTGGCCTTCGCGATCCGGGCCTTCGCATCGGCGTACCCGGTCAGCTGGCCGGGGAAGTCCATGCAGGACACCGCGACGTACTCCGTGCCGGGATCGCCGACGTAGGTGAGCTCCGCGAATAGCGAGCCGTCGCCCTTCGCCGCCAGCGCGATCGCCTGGGCGAAGCCGCCCCAGACATCGCCGGCCCGATCCACGCGCGGCAGGAAACTCGGCAGGCTCATCCGCATCACGTCTCCGGTGACCGGTCCGTACCCAGCCACCTGCAATGGCATCTTGTCGGCCTTGGCGACCACCTTGTCCCAGACCGTGCCGGCGTCCTGTCCGTGCAGTGCGCACTTGCTGTCCTCAGCACACCACGCCACGAACTTGTCGAAGGATTTCTCCATCGCCTTCGCCTCGGCCGTCATCAGCGCGGTCGGGCCCTGCGCGTGATCGAGGATTCCGTCGAGCACCATCCGGCCGACGCGTCGGGGGAAGAGTTGCGCGTAGGTAGTACCGAGGTAGGAGCCGTACGAGACGCCGAGGTAGTTGAGTTTGCCGTCGCCGAGCGCGGCGCGGAAGGCGTCCATGTCGCGGGCGGCGGTGCGGGTGTCGAGATTGCGCATCAACTCACCGTGCTGCCGCAGGCATTGCTCACCGGTCGCCCGGCTGGACGCGACCATCGCGTCGTACTCGGCCTTGCTCTTCGGAAACACCGGTACTCCGGGACGCAGTACCGGCCCACAGTCGAGGCTGCCGCCGCCCGACCCTCGCGGGTCGAAGCTGACCAGGTCGTACCGGTCCCGGTACTCCGCGAAGAACTCGTCAGCCGCCCCCTGCGCCAGGGCCTGCGCACCGGGCCCGCCAGGCCCGCCCGGGTTGAACATCAACGATCCGAGCTTGTGCTGCTGATCCTTCGCCGGCACCCGCGCCACCGCGATCTCGATCGTCCGGCCGGTCGGCTTCGCCCAATCCAGCGGCACCCTCAACTTGCCGCACTGCTCCACGCCACCCGGCTTGCACTCACTCCAGTTGATCCCGGCCGGCGTGGCAGTCGCCGCCATTGCACCATCGGGCAGCAACACCGTCCCAATGGTGCCAACGGCAACCACCAGCGCCGGAACCCCTGTGTACCAACGTTTTTTCATACTCCGAACCTAGACTCCGGGGTGGGCGGCAAGGCATCCGGCGAGACCCCTGCCCACCCCTGAGATCTAGTGCCCGGCCGGCGCGAAGTCGAGGAAGCCGATCACCTCGCTGATCTTGCCGTCCTCCGTGAGGGTGATGACGTCGGTACCGCCGGCGACGGGCTGCTGCCCAGCGGCGGCCAGGTGCCAGGACCAGCGGAGGTGGTTGTGGTGTTCCTCGATCTGGCTGGTGAGGGAGAAGGCGTAGCCGGGGAACATCTGGTGGGCAGTCTCGACCATCTTGGTCAGGCCCTCGTGGCCGGCGACCTCGAAGCTCGGGTCGGTGAAGGTGCCGTCGGGGGACCAGGTCTGCTCGATGATGGCGGCCCTGGCGTCGGCGTCGGCCTCGTTCCACATTGCGAAGTACTGGCCGGCGATGGTGCTGGCGTTCATGGGTTTCTCCTCGGTTCGGTCGTTGCGATGACCAGAACCTTGCCGCCGGATCGGGCCGGCGTCGATGACGTCGGAGGTAATGGGGGTGACCACCTCAGCGGTTACCGTCGAGCCATGACCGCGACGATCGACGAGACGTTCCAGCGCCCGGTGGGTGAGCTGCTGCGCGGCTGGCGGGAGCGCCGACGGCTCAGCCAGCTCGACCTGGCCAACCAGGTCGAGGTGTCCACCCGGCATGTGAGCTTCGTCGAGACAGGGCGGTCGAAGCCGAGCCGGGAGATGGTGTTGCGGTTGGCCGAGCATCTCGAAGTACCGCTGCGGGACCGGAACCAGTTGCTGCTGGCCGGCGGCTACGCGCCGATCTACACCGAGGCGTCGCTGCATTCGCCGGCGATGCTGGCGATCCGGGAAGCGCTGCGGCGACTGCTCAAGGCGCACGAGCCGTATCCGGCCCTGGTCGTCGACCGCTGGTGGAACATCGTCGAGGCCAACGCCGGCATCGCGTTGTTCACCGACGGAGTCGCGGCCGAACTGCTCAAGCCGCCGATCAACGCGCTCCGCCTCACCTTGCACCCCGACGGCCTCGCGCCGCGGATCGGTAACCTTCCCGAGGTCCGCACCAGCGTCCTGACCAGCCTCCACCGCCAGGTCACCAGCACCGCCGACCCCGATCTCCAGGACCTGTACGACGAACTGCGCCAGTACTCAGGTGGCGAGCGGACGGACCTCGCCGCGGCCGCCGAGGTGGTAGTACCGATGAAGCTGCGCCACGGTGCTCACCAGCTCTCGCTCCTCACCACCATCGCCACCTTCGGCACCCCACTCGACGTGACGGTCTCAGAGCTTATGATCGAGTCCTTCTTCCCCGCCGACGAGAAGACCGCCGAGTACCTCCGGGAGAACTGATACTGCCGGGAAACGGCAGATGGAGCCACCGGCGAGTAGAGGTCGATTCTCTCGTCTCGCTGGTGGCTCCATCGGCCTTTTCGGGGGGAAGGCCTACCGGTTGAAGGAGGGTGTACCGGTCGGCAACGGGTTGTGGGGCTTGCCGGGCCAGCTCGGGGTGGCGGTGGGCCACGACGGCTTGGGCAGGGTCGGCTTGGTGGTCGGTACCGGCGGGAGCTGCGGCTTGCCCGGCAGCGACGGCTTAGTCGTCGGTACTGGCGGCAAGGACGGCAGCGACGGCTTGCCGGGCTTCCCTGGCAGGGAAGGGGCGGTGGTCGGTACCGGCGGGAGCTCCGGCTTGCCGGGGAGGGACGGCTTGGCAGTCGGGACCGGGACCTGGACGCACGGCGGTACCGGCGGGTGGGTCGGGGTCGGAACCGGCGGCAGCGTCGGCTTGCCCGGCAGGGTCGGCTTGGTCGTCGGCACCGGCGGCAGCGTCGGCTTGCCCGGCAGTGACGGCTTGGTCGTCGGGACCTTCGGCAGGGTGGGGTTGCCCGGCAGAGTCAGCTTGGTCGTCGGCGCCTGCGGCAGGGACGGCTTGCCCGGGAGGGTCGGCTTGGTGGTTGGTACCGGCGGTAGCGTCGGCTTGCCCGGCTTCCCTGGGAGGGAAGGCGTCGGGACGTGCGGCAGGCTGGGCTTGCCCGGCAGAGTCGGCTTGGTGGTCGGTACCGGCGGTAGCGTCGGCTTGCCCGGCTTCCCCGGGAGTGTGTACGTCGTGGTCGGTACCGGCACGTGCGGCTTCTTCACCGGCGGCACCTGGACCGTGATGCTGGCCGAGACCTCCACCTTGCCCGGTACCTTCGGCAGGCAGGTCGGGTCGACCGACGGAGTGGGGACCGTGACCGGCACCGGCGGCTTACCGCCACCCGCCAGCAGGTTCTTCACCTCGGCAGGTCCCCCGACCGCGGCGGACACTGTGGCGACAGTGCCGGCGAGGGCAGTCACGCCCGCCGCGGCCAGTCCTCGGCGGAGCCAGGCGAGCCGACGGCCGCGACGCATCAGGTCGGCCGGGTCGGGCTGCCAGGGCTCCAGGTCGTACTCGAGCGCGCTGCGCACCCGCTGCTCGTCGGTCATACGTTTCCTCCAACAGTGGTGTCGATCAGGTCGGGTGCCAGACGCAGCTTGGCCAGTGCCCGGGACGCGGTGCTTTTGACGGTCCCTGCAGCCATACCGAGCAACTCGGCGGTCTCGGCCTCGGAGAGGTCCTGCGAGTAGCGCAGCGCGACCACTGCCCGCTCACGGACGGTCAGACCGGCCAGGGCCGCGAGTACGGCCTCTCTGGTCTGCACCTCCGCGGAGAAGTCGGCGACCTCGCGCTGGTCCCAGTCGTTGTCGACCGGGTCACTCGGGACCTCGTTGGACCAATGCCGACGAGACGCCGACAAGAAGCGGTTCACCAGCACCCGGCGTACGTAGCGAAGCGGGTCACCGTCGAGCCGGTGCCACTTCGGATAGGACCGCATCAACGCTTGCTGCACGAGATCCTCGGCCGTGTGCCGATCGCCGCACAACATCTCCGCGAACCGGAGCAACCGGGTCGACTGCGCCCGTACGAAATGCTCGAAGTCGGCGTCCGCGGTCCGGGTCATCGATTCTCCTCAGCTTCAGCCTCTGTCACACCCGTAAGAACCCGCTGGGTCACCACTTCGGTTCTGTTCGTCACCAACAAATCTGAAGAATCTTTTTCACGGCCCCACCGGACCGGTCAAACCGGCTGCCCAGCCCGTGGACGGTTCGTACTGGAACCCGAGATCGACGCCAGTGCGTTCCGAAGAACCGGAGTGCGTGTGCCTCCGGTTCTTCGGGGCAAATCACTTCCCGGGTATGCCCGCGCTCGGGGTCTGCGGAGGAGTCGGTGCCTGGCTCGGCGTCTGCGCCGGCGGCTGCGGAGTAGGCCAGGTGCTGGGCGTCTGCGCCGGAGGCCGCGGGGTGGGCGCATTGCTCGGAGTCTGCCTCGGCGTTTGCGTCGGCGGCTGCGGCGGCGTCGGAGCGTTGCTCGGCGTCTGCCCCGGGGTCTGGGTCGGCGGCGTCGGAGCGTTGCTCGGCGTCTGACCGGGGGGCTCGGTCGGCGGCGTGGGCGCGTTGCTCGGCGTCTGGCCCGGGGGCTCGGTCGGCGGCGTCGGCGCGCTGCTTGGTGTTTGGGCGCTCGGCGTGGGCGTCTTGCCCGGACCACCGTCCGCGGCGGCCGAGGCAGCCAGCGCGCCACCCGCGAGCGCCACCACCGCCACCCCGCCTGCCACGAGTTGCTTGACCAGGGTCTTCGTCATTTGTTGCCCTCCGCAAGGTTTTCTCACTGTCGGGCTCAAGGACGCGACCGGCCACCAGAAAGGTTCTGCCGGATCGGCGAGCGATCAGGGAGTGCCCGGCGTCTGCGGCGGTACCGTGCTGCTCGGCGTATCGGTCGGAGGCGCTGCCGGCGGCGTCGGTTTGCCTGCCGGAGGCCTCGGGGTGCCGGCCGACGGCGTTTCGGGTGGCGCCGGCGTCGGGCCGGAAGGTGTGAAGGGTGGCGGTGTCTTGTTCGGCGGCAGGGGTGGCACTGGTCGGTTGGTCGGCGCCTGGGATGGCTGACCGGGCGTCGGCGTACTGGGGTTCGGAGTACTCGGGGTAGCAGTGCTCGGCCGCGGAGTACTCGATGTACTGATCGAAGGTGTGACCGGCTGCTCGATCACCGGGCTGCCACTCGGCCGCATCCCGACGACCACACTCACCGCGACCACAACCAGTACTCCGCCCGCGGACGCCCCGCCGGCCACAATGCCGCGCCGGCGTCGGCGGTGAGCCCCGGCGATCACCTTGACCGGGTCGAGCGGCTCGATGCCACCCGGCGGACGCAGTGCCTCCCGCAGGTCGTCGTCGTTCATGACTGCTCCCCCGCATAGCTGCCGCTCAACTCGGGGGCAGCCCGCAACTTCTGGAGGGCTCGGGCGTTCGCGCTCTTCACCGTTCCAACCGCGATCCCGAGAGTGGCCGCCGTCTGCGCCTCGGTCAGGTCCTCGACGAATCGCAGCACCACCACGGCCCGTTCCCTTCTCGTCAGCGTCGCCAGCGCCTCGGCGATCGCGATCCGGTGCCCGACCCCGGCGCTCGGGTCATCGGCGTACTGCAGCGGCAACGCATATCCGGCCTGCTCGTCCAGCTCGGTCGGGCTCCCACTCGGCCGCTCCCTCCACAGCCGACGGCGAACCCAGGACAGATGCTGGTTGACGACGGCCTGCCGGACATAGGCGAAGGGGTCGCCGAGCTCGATCCGGTCCCAGCGCAGGTAGGCCTTCTCCAGCGCCGTCTGGACCAGATCCTCCGCCAGCCCGGCATCCCCGCACAGCATCCGCGCGAAGTGCACCAACCGCGCCGACCTGGCGAGTACAAAGGCCGTGAAGTCCTCGTCGCGACTCACCGCCCGCTGCATCCACTCTCCTGCCTCTCAGCCATCACGTCCCACCCAAAGGACGCCCCCCACCACCAAAAGGTTCTGCACCACCCCAACTTCGCGAGGAACCCACCGAATCCACAACCGCAGAAGCTTCCGCCGGGCCGGCGGCGTCAGCGGTGCTGGAGGTTGGGCGGAGCGGCGTCAGCGGCGCTGGAGGTCCGCCGGATCGGCGGTGCGGGGGGGTTGGGCGGCGGGGTCAGCGGCGCTGAAGGTCCGCCGGGGCGGCGCAGCCAGCAGTGCTGGAGGTCTGCCGGCGAGGGCAGCGTCAGCGTTCAGCGGTGCTGGGGTCCGCCGGACGCGGTGGCGTCAGCGGTGCTGGGGTGGGGCGGGGTCAGCGGTGTTGGAGGTCTGCTGGGGTTGGGCGGGGGAGGGATGTTGTGGTGGCCGGCTCGGGCTGGGGGCGGCGTGAGGTCAGGTGGAGGTCTGCGGCCAGGCGGACTCGGTCGCGGCCGGCGGCCTTGGCGGCGTACATGGCTCGGTCTGCTCTCAGCAGCAGGTCGTCGACCGTGCTGCCGTCGGCGGGATAGACAGCGACTCCGATGGAGACGGTCAGCCGGAAGGTGTCCGGGTCGAGGTCGGGGTCGTCCAGCACGCCGGCGCACATTGCCGCCAGCGGCGACCCGGCGACTGCCGAGCGAAGGCGGTCGGCGGTCACGATGGCGTCGTCCAGATCGGTGTCGGGGAGGGCGATGACGAACTCCTCGCCGCCGAACCGGCCGATCACGTCCTTGGTACGAATCGCCGAGCGCAGGATCGTCGCGACCGCGCGCAGTGCTTCGTCGCCGACCAGATGGCCGTGCCGGTCGTTCACCTGCTTGAAGTGGTCGATGTCGATCAGCAGGACCGCCATCGGCTCGCGCTGGGTGCGGGAGGTCCGGAGCATCTCCTCGGTCCGGCGTCGCCACCAGTCGACCCGGCCGAGGCTCGTCTTCGGGTCGGTCTGCGCCTCGGTCTCCAACTGGCCGAGCAGCAATGCGCGCTGGGCGGTCAGCGTGATCGGGATCGCGACGAACGCGAACCACGGGCTGACCAGCGTCGCCGCCGCGAGCAGGGCGCCGAGTGTCCCGGCCGTGGCGTCGACGCAGAGGTCGTCCTTGTCGCCGATCGCGTCCTGCCTGCTGCTGCCCGGAACGATCAGCGAGATCGCCAGGCCGCAGAGCAAGGTGTCCGCCGCGAGATAACCGAGCGCGCCGGCCGCCATCGAGACCACCAGGCCGAGATCGCCGCCGCCGGTGAGGTCAAGCGCGGATTGATAGACAGCGTGCGCGACACCGACGGCGAGCACGCAGACACCGGTCGAGAAGACCCAGCGATAGGGGATGCACTTGCCGGCCCGGATCCGCCACCAGCTCCGCAGCAGCAGTACGACGATGATCGCCAGGGCCGGCTGCAGGATGAGCGCGGCCGCGATCATCCAGGCAGGAGCGAGATCCTTGTGCAGCGCGCCACCGCGCCGGCGCCGGCTCTCGACCCGGCGCGCGCCCTCGACCGAGATCAACGCCGAGACGGTTAGCGCGAAGACGACCTCGAGGCCGCGCCAGGACCGGAGGTCGGAGAACGCCTCGACGCCGTACGCGATCGCCGCCAGATCCACGAGCACGACCATCCCGAGCGCTGGGACCGACAGCGTCCACAGCGCCCAGCAACGTACCGCTCGCCTACTCTGCGCGACCATTGCCTCTCACGGTACGTCGCGTGAGGGTTTGGTCCCAATCCGCTACGGCGTGCTGTGGATAACCAGTTGGAAACGAAAATCGGTCGTTGAGGATTCAGTCGTTTGATCAAGGATCAATGATCGCCGTACGCACGGTGACTATTGCATCACCGTCGAACAGTGCCCCGGCTGTCAGCGTTTGCGGCGGGCGGCGCCGAAGAGGCCTCGGACGATCTCGCGGCCGGCGGTACGGGCGAACTGTTTGAAGGCCGAGGAGCCGACCACCTGCTCGACCATGGACTTCTCGTGCTTCTGGGCGCGCGGAGCGGGAGCCGCCTTCGGCTCGGGGGCCTTCTTGGCCTCTTCCTCGGCTTGCTGCGCGCCGGCCTGGACTCGGGCGGCGAGCTTCTCGTAGGCCGATTCGCGGTCGATGACCTCGGTGTACTTCGCGTTGCCCGCCGACGCCTGTACCGCCGCCGTCAACTGCTCTGCGGAAGCCGGCGCCATCAGCGACTGCGGCGCCCGCAACCGGGTCCAGGCGACCGGCGTCGGCGCGCCCTTCTCGTTCATCACCGTCACGATCGCCTCGCCGATGCCGAGCTGGGTCAGCACCTCGCCCAGGTCGTACGACGAGTTCGGGAAGGTCGACACCGTCGCCTTCAGCGCCTTCGCGTCGTTCGGGGTGTGCGCCCGCAACTGGTGCTGGACCCGCGACCCGAGCTGCGCCAGTACGTCGTCCGGCACGTCCTTCGGCGTCTGGGTGACGAAGAAGACGCCGACCCCCTTCGACCGGATCAGCCGCACGGTCTGCGCGATCGAGCTCAGGAACGCCTTCGACGCGTCCGCGAACAGCAGGTGCGCCTCGTCGAAGAAGAACACCAGCTTCGGCTTGTCCACGTCGCCCACCTCGGGCAGGTCGTGGAACAGGTCGGCCAGCAGCCACATCAGGAAGGTCGAGAACAGCGCCGGCCGGTCCTGCAGGTTCGGCAGCTCGAGCAGCGACACGACCCCCTTGCCGTCGCGCTGCTGCATCAGGTCGGCGGTGTCGAACTCGGGCTCGCCAAAGAACGCGTCCGCACCCTGATCGGCGAATCCGATCAGCGACCGCAGGATCACCCCGGCCGTCGCCGCGGACAACCCACCGAGATCCTTCAGGTCGCCCTTGCCCTCGTCGCTGGTCAGGTGCGTGATCACCGACCGCAGGTCCTTCAGGTCCAGCAACGTCAGGCCCTGCGAGTCGGCGTAGTGGAAGATCAGCCCGAGCGAGGACTCCTGTACTTCGTTCAGCCCGAGCACCTTCGACAGCAGCACCGGCCCGAACGACGTGATCGTCGCGCGGATCGGGATCCCGGTGCCCTGCCCGCCGAGCGCGTAGAACTCGGTCGGGAAACCGGTCGCGGTCCACTCCTGGCCGATCGTCTTGGTCCGGTCGAGCAGCTTGTCGCTGGACTGACCCGGCTGCGAGATGCCGGACAGATCGCCCTTGATGTCGGCCGCGAAGACCGCGACCCCGGCAGCTGACAGTTGTTCGGCCATCAGCTGCAGGGTCTTGGTCTTGCCCGTACCAGTGGCGCCGGCGACCAGGCCGTGCCGATTGACCATCGAGAGCGGGATCCGGACCGCCGCCTCCGGGTTCGGCGTACCGTCCACGAGCAGCGCGCCCAGCTCGATCGCCGGCCCCCCGAACGCGTACCCCTGCTTGACGGTCTCCACCACGTCGGCTGTCTCGGCCATCTCAGCGTGCCTCTCGAACGAACGAAGGGTCTTATCCCCGTGCGTTCGAGATGCTAGTGGTGTTCTCAGCGGATGACGACGACCCGGACGGGAGTCGCGGCGAAGGACCAGATCGTGGCCGACATCGAGGCGGAGACCCGGATGCAGCCGTGCGAGGCCTTGGAGTTGGTGCCGAGCAGCCAGTCGGCGTGGATCTGGGCGCCGCTGCTCTTGTACGTCGGGATCTGGTGGAAGCCGATCCCGCACGGCGCGAACCGGACGAAGTTGTTCAGGTAGAGCCGGCCGCCGTCGGTGTTCTTCCTGATCCGGGCCGCCCGGCCGCACTTGGCGCCGCTCGTGTACGTCCCCGGCTTCAGGTACGTCGGGTTGTCGATGATGCCGCCCTGGCGCACCACCTTGCCCCTGGCATCGACCAGCCAGACCCAGTTCTGGCCCTGGCTGATCACGATCCGGCGGCCGGTTCCGGTACGCCGGGGGACCGCGCGCACGTCGCAGCGCTTGGCCGTGGCGGCCAGCAACCGCGCGTACGTCGTACTGTTCAGCGCGCCGGTCTGGCTCAGCGCGTTGGCGGACTGGAATCGCACCGTGGCCGCACTCGTCATCGCCCCGGCCTTGCCGTCGACGGGTCCCGGTGTGCAGCCGAGCTTGGTCAGACGGGTCTGGGCCGCCTTGGTCTGGGTCACGGTGAGCGCGTCGGCCGGGATCGTCGTACCGGCGACGACGACCGCGAGGGCGGCCATCCCGACGCCTATTCGGGTCAAAGTCCTCATTTTTCTCCCCCAACTAGTCCTTAACCCCATGAGACGCCCGGGACCGCCTCCAGGTTGAGTGCTCGGCGCGTCTTTTTCCGGTGACATTCCTGACCTCTCATCGACCCTCGTCCCCGGCTAGACTCCGGTGGGTGATCTTCAAGCGCGTCGGCGAGGAACGGCCTTACCCGGACCACGGGTACAAGCCGAAGGACTGGTCCGTGCTGCCACCGAGGCAGGTGCGGCTGGACCAGCTCGTGACGACCAAAGGCACCTTGGACCTGAACGCGCTGCTCGACGAGGACTCGACCTTCTACGGTGACCTGTTCGCCCACGTGGTCGAGTTCAAGGGCGAGATGTACCTCGAGGACGGTCTGCACCGCGCCCTGCGCGCGGCGCTGCAGCAGCGTCTGGTCCTGCACGCCCGGGTCCTGGTCGTGGACTGAGTCGATGAGTCGGGGGACTGTCAGATGAGCGCCTTCCACCCACAACCGCGCCCGCACTCGATCCACTGGCGGACGCCCATCACCATGGTGGTGCTGCTCGGCGTCCTGGTCGGCGGCGCGTGGTGGGGCTGGAACTCGCTGACCGAGACGAGCGCCGAGCCGAACTGCGTCGACACCTTGATGGCGAACGACCGGCTCACGCCCAAGCAGGTCTCGGTGAACGTCTACAACGGCGGCGCCAAGGCCGGTACTGCGGCAGCCGTCGCGGGCATCCTGCGCAAGCGCGGCTTCCACGTCGCCAAGGTCGCGAACGAGCCGAACGGCGACAAGATCACCGGCGTCGCACTGCGCGGCACTGAGGCCAACGGTCCCGAGATGCAGCTCGTCGCCGGCCAGGTGAAGGGCAAGCTCAAGGCCACCGCCGACAAGCGCCCCGACCACACCGTCGACCTCGTCCTCGGCCAGGGCTACCCCGGCCTGCGCGACCAGGGCATCCCCTCGATCGCCCTCCCCAAGAACACCACCCTCTGCCTCCCCAGCATCCGCCCCAGCCAGCCAGTCCCCTCCGGCCAAAACCCCAACTGACCCGAGCCAGTCGGTCCCTCAGGGCAAACTCCCAGCTGACCCGAAGCCCGGGTGGTGCCGCGCCCCACGCATTTCACCCGCACTGCCCAGCGCGACAGCGCTGGGCAGTGCGGGTTTCAGAGCTGTTCGCGGCCGCGTTCGCCGAACCAGCCGGCTAGACGACCGGCCCGGCTGACCGCGCGGAGCCGGCGGATCGTGGGGTCCCGCAAGGCCGACGGGGCTACGACGAGTACTGCGTCGCCTGCGCGTAGTACCGTCCGGCGCTCGGGGACGAAGGCCTTGTGCTCGCGGATCACCAGCGACACCGAGACCCCGGGCGGCAACCGGAGCTCGCCGATCTCGACGCCGGCCAGCCGCGACTCGCTCGGGATCAGCACCTGCAGCATGTCCGCGCCGAGCGATTCCAGCGGCGCCACGTCGATGTCGACCTCATGCGCCGCGTTGTCGTCGAGCACCTTCAACCGCTTCGCCAGCCACGGCAGCGACGGCCCCTGCAGCAACGTGAAGAGCAGGACGAGTACGAACACCACGTCGAACACCCGATCCGCCTGCGGCACCTTCTCCGCGAGCGGGATGGTCGCCAGCACGATCGGTACCGCCCCACGCAACCCCGCCCACGCGACGAATGTCTGCTCCCGCCACGGGATCTTGAACCACGACACCGACAGCGTCACCGCAGCGAACCGCCCGACCACGGTGACCGCGATCCCGATCACCAGCGCGAGCAGTACGTCGTTCAGCTGGATCCGCCCCGGCGACGCGAGCAGGCCGAGCATCACGAACAACCCGATCTGCGCCAACCAGGCGAATCCATCGACGAACGACCGAGTCGCGATCCGGTGCGGCAACTCCGCCCGCCCGAGGATCAGGCTGGTCACGTAGACGGCAGCGAACCCGGACACGTGCAGGAGCACCGTCCCCCCGGCGTACGAGACGAAGCAGAGCGAGACGATCGCGAGCGGGTACAAACCGGCCGAGCCGAGCGCGACCCGGCGGATCAGGCCGACGGCCGTCCAGCCGATGACGAAGCCGAACAGGGCGCCGACCAGGAGCTCATAGACGACCAGCCCGGCGAAGTACGGCAGGCCGTGCTCCTTGAGGCCGTCGGTGCTCACCAGAGTCACCAGGAGGACCGTAGGAGCGTCGTTGAGCCCTGACTCCGCCTCCAGCATCCCCCGCAGCCGCGGACGGACGTTGACGCGGCGCAGTACCGAGAAGACGGCAGCGGCGTCCGTGGGGGAGGTGACGGCTCCCAGGAGCACTGAGATCTGCCAGTCGAGGCCCAGTACGAAGTGGGCGACACAGGCGACCACGCCCACGCTGATGGCGACGCCGAGGGTCGCCAGTACGACGCCCATCGGCATCACCGGACGTACTTCGTTCCAGCGGGTGGTCAGACCGCCCTCGATCAGGATGATCACCAGCGCGGCGAACCCGAGCGCATGCGCGAGCTGAGCGTCCTCGAACTGGATCCCCGCGCCCGACTCCCCCAGCACCAACCCCATCGCCAGATAAATCAGCAGCGACGGCAGCCCCAGCCGCCCGGACAACCGGACGGCGATGATCGCCACCAGCAGCACAGCAGCGCCGGCCAGCAGAATCCGGTCGAGATCGGTGACGTCCACAGCGGCCCTCTACTTCTCCGGGTCGGGGACTGCAGCTTAGTGGAGCCATGCCTCCGGCAACCAATCAAAAGCAAAACCCCACGCGACCTCCGCCCACCCTTCACAAGAACCGCTCCTCCGTCGCGCGAACCCGCTCCTCCGTCGCGGTGGTCCTGCAGCCGCCGTTCGTCCTCTGCCGAGACATTCGCACCGCACCCTTCGCGCCACCTCTCGGCAGGTGGCTACCCGGAAGGTGGTGTGCATCCCCGGGTGAGGTTCGACGGCAGTTGATCGGCAGAGGAAACAAAAACGAGGACCCTGACGCATCACACAGCATCAGGGTCCTCGGCGTAACTACCACCCGGGGGTGGTTGGCGGTGGCGGAGGGATTTGAACCCTCGGAAGGGGGGTACCCTTCACGCGCTTTCGAGGCGCGCTCCTTCGGCCGCTCGGACACGCCACCGCCGAAGAGGCTATCAAGACCTATGGCCTGTGAAGAAATCGCGTAGCCGCGCGCCCGCTTCGTCGGCCATCACGCCGCCGATTACTTCGGGGCGGTGGTTCAGTCTGCGGTCCCGGACGACGTCCCAGAGGGAGCCCACGGCGCCCGCCTTTTCGTCGTATGCCGCGAACACCAGCCGCTCCAGCCGCGACAGCACGATCGCCCCGGCGCACATCGTGCAGGGCTCCAGGGTGACGACGAGTGTGCAGCCGGTGAGCCGCCACTCGCCGACGTGCTGAGCCGCCTCGCGGATCGCGAGCACCTCGGCATGTGCAGTGGGGTCGCCGGTCAGCTCGCGCTCGTTGTGGCCGCGGCCGATCACCTGGGCGTCGGCGTCCACGACGATGGCGCCGATCGGTACGTCGGCACTGCCGTGCGCCTTCTCGGCCTCCTCCAGCGCCAGCCCCATCAGCCGGGCGTAGGCGCGGTGCGCGGGGTTAACCAATGGCTTCGATCGCCTCGTGGAACCGGTCGCCGAAGCCGAGCACCTCGGCGATCTCCTCGAGCATCTCCTCCGGATAGAGGTCGACGTCGTCGATCAGCGCACCCAGATCCATCGCGGTCATCCCGAGGTCGGAGACGATGCCGAGATCGCCGGCCGGGACCTGCTCGTCGTCGTCATCGGCCAGCGGGATGTCCAGTTCGTCGACGACCTGCTTGGCCAGCGGCCACTCGGTGGCGGCGGTGACGTCGGAGATCAGCAGCCGGGCCCGGCCGCCGACCACCCGGAGCAGGATGAAGAAGTCCTCGTCGACGGAGATCATCCCGAGCACGCCCTGATCGCCGGGATAGCGGCGCAGCGCGGAGACGAGCGCGGACAGGTCCGGTTCACCCCGCAGCGCCAGTGGGGCTACCAGCCACTCGCCGTCCTCGGTGTAGGCAGCGACCGCGAAGTCGAGGTCGGTGGTGGTCTCGGTGGTGGTCATCGGCCCAGCCGTGGGATCAGACACCTTTGCATGGTCGCAGACTCGCACCGTACTTTGCGGCTTTTTTCTGTTTTTTCTGCTGTTGTTCGCACCGTCAGTGGTGATATGTGGCCCGGCGCATGGCGGCCCGGATCTGCTTGACCCGGGCGCGGCGCGGGGCCACCCGGGCACGGAGGGCGCGGGCTTCGTCCAGTTCGCGGAGGAAGGCGGCGCGGCGGCGGAGGCGGTCGAGCTGTTCGGGTGACTTGCCGGTGGTCTCGGGCACGGCGGCACCATCCCTGGCCGAATCGGAGCAGGCGCCCCGGGGCGGGGGCCAACTGACCTAAAACGACTGCCTTCCAATCCTAAAAGGGCACAGAGTTTCCAGTGGCGAATCGCCGACGGTAGCGTTCGCCGCATGCAGATCCTCGTCGTGGACCATCCGCTGGTCGCTCACAAGCTCACCACCCTGCGGGACGAGCGGACGGATTCGCCGACCTTCCGCCGGCTGACCGAGGAGCTCGTCACGCTGCTCGCGTACGAAGCGACCCGGGATGTCCGGACCGGGCCGATCAGCGTCACCACTCCGGTCGCCGAGGCGGAGGGCATCAAGCTGACCTCGCCGAAGCCGCTGGTGGTGCCCATCCTGCGCGCCGGGCTCGGCATGCTGGAGGGGATGACCCGGCTGCTTCCGACGGCCGAGGTCGGCTTCCTCGGGATGATCCGCAACGAGGAGACCCTCGCGGCTTCGACGTACGCCGAACGGCTGCCGGAAGACCTGCACGGGCGCCAGTGCTACGTGCTCGACCCGATGCTGGCCACCGGCGGCACCCTGGCCGCGGCGATCCAGTTCCTGGTGGACCGCGGCGCCGACCACATCACCGCGATCTGCATCCTGGCCGCTCCCGAGGGCGTCGAGCGGATCGAGCGCGAACTCGCCGACCTCGACATCCCCTGCACGCTCGTCATCGCCGGCATGGACTCCCACCTGAACGACAAGGGCTACATCGTCCCCGGCTTGGGCGACGCGGGCGACCGCTTGTACGGCGTCGCGCAGTAAGAAAAGAAAAGAAGTTGGGGGAGAGGCTACAAGCCCAGCAAGCTGGCCAGGGCTTGGTAGCCGGCGTCCGACGGGTGCAGGTCGCCGTCGCGGCAGAGCAGGGTCAGGGTGCAGAGCGCCGCGCCGGTGTCGCCTTCGGGGTTGAAGATCGGCATCGGGTCCGCGAACCGGGCTCGGTGTTCGGCCGCGGCGCCGGCCATCGCCACGTTCAGCTGCCGGATGATCGGATGAGTGAGCGGAAACGCGCCGACGTTGCCGTCGAAAGCGCCGAGTACCACCACCCGGGCGTCCGGCGCGGCCTGGTGCAGCTGCCGGAGTATGCCCGACAGGTTCGCCGCGATCCGCGCGATCGCCGCCGGCGCGCCATCGAGAATGCACTGCACGCTCCCGTTGCAGGAGGCAATGAACTCGTTGGCGTCGTTCCCCCACAGCGACAGCGTGACCAGATCGACCTTGCCCCGATGATCGCGGAGGAAGCGCAGCGCGGCCGCCTGCTGTGTCCCGCTGAACGCATCATGCAGCGGGAGGCCTGCCCCCGCCCACGGGCACTGTCCGGCAGCGAAGGTGGTCGTCGATTCGCCCGGGCAGCCGTAGTTCACCAGGGTCGGCCGCCGCTGCCCGTGCTGGAGCGTGGCGGCCAGCAGATCGGCGTACCCGGTGTTGAATGCCTCAGCCGGCTGCCCCACCTTGAACCGCTGGAAGCCGAAGGCCAGCGAGTCGCCCAGCGAAAGATAGAAGCGCTCACCGCCATGTCGCTCACTCTCCGCAGCCGATGCCGGACTGCTGGTGAGCAGCAGGACTACTGCCGTGACAAGGGCGACCAGAGCCGCCGACCTCCGTGCTGCGGACATGAGCAACCTCCCCCAAGCACTGTCTCAGGAGTTCGCCGTGTAGTCGATCGGGAGATCGGCTGCCTCCAGGCAGACCAGCTGGGCCGGTGTCGGGGCGGTCAGGGTGGCCAGGCGATAGGCCTGGCGTTCGGTCATCTGCTGGAAGATCTGCCGCGCCGACCGCCCGTTGCCGAAGCCTTCGCCTCGCGGCAGTACCTGGAACATCTCCGACAGCGCCCGCCGGGCATCTCCGGACAGCTCGTACTGGTGCTCCCGCGCGTGGTACTCGAAGATGTCCACCAGCTCCGCCGGCGTGTAGTCGTCGAACAGCAGCGTTCGGGTGAACCGCGACGACAGCCCCGGGTTCGACCCGATGAAGCGGCCCATGTCGTTGACGTAGCCGGCCACGATCACCACCAAGTCCTCGCGATGGTCCTCCATCATCTTCACCAGCGTCGCGATCGCCTCGGCCCCGAAGTCGTTGCCGATCCCGATCGGCGCCAGCGAATACGCCTCGTCGATGAACAGCACCCCGCCGAGCGCCTGGTTGACCGCAGCCTGCGTCTTCGGACCGGTATGACCGACGTACTCACCGACCAGCGCGGTCCGGTCCACCTCGACCAGATGCCCCTTGCGCAGCAGCCCGAGCGCCTTCAGCACCCGCCCGTAGAGCCGCGCGACCGTCGTCTTGCCCGTTCCCGGGTTCCCGGCGAACACCAGGTGCCGGCTCAGCGGCGGCGCCGGCAGCCCAGCCTCCTGCCGCATCCGGACCGCCTGCATGAGGTTCACCATCGACTGGACGTCACGCTTGACCCGACCCAGCCCGATCTGCTGCTCGAGCTCGGCCAGTACGTCCTCGAGCTTCTCGTCCTCGGGCGGCATGCTCTCGTCGAGCGTCCCCACCGGCCCGACCGGCACCGGCGGAGTACTACCTGTACCAGCCGACGCCGCCGCAGGAGCCGGAGTCATCGGTACGCCGTCCACCGTGCAGTCCTCGAACACCGGCTTCGCGCCGTCGTCCTGGCCGACCGCTCCGTCGCAATCACGGATCCGGACGTGCCGTAGTACCGGCGTGGATGCGTTGCTCAGATGCAGAGCCGGGTACTTCGCCCCGACAATGTCGCAGTCGGTGTACGACCCGGCAGCCTTCTCGGCGATGTAGATCCCGTTCTTGGCCACCCCGACGACCCGCAACCCGGTCACCGTCGGCGTCACGCCCGACCAGACGACCAGCCCCGACCCATCACACTTCTCGATCGTGCTGCCGGTGATCTCCGCACTAGCGCCGGTCCCGATCACGATCCCGGCCGCCTTCGTCCGGCTCACCCGTACTGCGCTGAGCTCGACATACCCAGATCCCGACAACTCGATCCCGGTCCCGGTCGTCCCGGCCACCGAACACGTCTCCAGGCTGGTCGCGGCCGTCGACTCCAGATGCACACCGATCGTGCCACCGGTGATCCGGCAGTCCTCGGCCTTCACCGTTGCCTCGTCCACGACCGACAACGCGGTCAGCCCGATGTCCGTGATCCCACACGCGTCCAGCTCGACCTTCGACGTACCGGTCGCGTGGACGCCATGCTCCGCGCCCCCGCGGATCAAACTGTCGACGAGCTTCACCGAAGCCGCGCCGGTCAGATGAAAGGCGCTGTACTTCGACCTGTCGACCCGGCAGTCCGTCATCGTCGCCTGGGCCCCATCCGAGATCAGCAGCCCGTTGGCCCCCGAATCGGACACGGCACAACCCCTGGCCGTCACGGACGCCTGATCCTGGATCACGAACCCACTGGCCTGCGTGTCCCGCAACCGGCAGTCCACCAGCTCGACGCGTGAAGACCCGGCCGCATGGATCGCGGCCGACCCGGCCTTGTCGATCGACAGCTCCGTCAGCTGTGCCGTCGAGGCGTCCTCGAGCAGCAGGCCGGCCATGCCGGTCTGGCGGAGTACCGAGTCGGTGAGCTTCACCCGGCTGTCGCCGCGCAACCGGAAGCCGTAGCCGACCGTGTCACTCATCCGGAGCCGGTTGGCCTCCAGGTAGGCGCCGCCCGACAAGACGATGCCGATCCCGTCGATCTTCTCGATCGTGGAGTCCTCGACCTGCGCGCGGACCCGGCCGGACAGATGCATCGCGGCCAGCCGGCCACTGCCGAGCTTGGAGCGGCGGACCAGCACCGAGGTCACGCCGTACCCGCTGAGGTCCGAGCCCTGACCGGCTTCGTTGCCTCTGGCATGGATCCGGCTACCGGTGACGACGCAGTCCTCGATCAGCAGGCCGGCTCCACCGGCGACCCCGATCGTCGGCGTCTCGCTGTCGTCGGCGGCCCGGACGTACAGGCCTCGCAGCACGCACTCGAGCCCCTCGACGACGATCGCCGGTACGCCGCTGCCGGCGACGCCGACCACATCGACACTGCCCTGGCCCTGCTCGGCGACGATCACCACCGAGCGGTCCAGGACCACCTGCTCGGTGTAGCTGCCCGGCGAGACCACGACGGCGTCACCGGGGCTGGCGGCCTTGACCGCGTCGGAGATCCGGCGGAACGTACCGCGGCCGCCCTTCGGGGCGACATACCTCGTCGTCACTGGCTCTCCATCGGTTCGTTCCCGGTCACGGCGTTCCGGTCTGGCTGACGGGCGGCGGCGGCGCCTGCACACCCGGGGGCAGGATCACCCCACCGCTGGTCACCTGCGGCTGTGGCACGTTAACACTGGGCGGCAAGATCAGCGGCTGAGGTTGCGGGTTCGGCCGGGACCATTCCGGATTCATCGACGCCCGCAGCGCCGGGGCGAGCAGCGACGCCATCCCCTTCTCGAAGAACTTCAGCCCGAAGCCGGTCGCCAGGTCGGCGACGCCGCCCTTCTGGAAGAACCGCCCGGCGCTGAACCCCATCCCGATCGTGCGCAGCATGCCGATGCTGTTGGCGATCGCGTAGCCGGTCGCGACCGACATCCCGCCCTCGGCCATCGCCTGCCAGCCGGTCAGGTGAATCGTCTTGCCGTCCGGACCCTTGACCCCGAAGATCGCCGCGTTCATCGTGCCGTTCACGAACGCGGTCAGCGGCAGCATCATCATGCCGAAGCCGTAGTCAAAGGTGCCGCCGCGCCACTTGGCCGCGGTCGTGTTGCCGGCCCACTCGACGCCCCAGGTGGCGCTGTTGTTGTTCGGCCGGTTGGTGGCCAGCTTGCCGCTGTCCAGGTTGCCCATCGTCTGCTTGAGGTTCCGCAGGCCACCACCGAGCCGGGTCTCGGTCAGCGCCGTGCCGGCGACCGTCTTCAGGGTCGTGCCGACCGCCGCGTTCATCAGGGCCTTGAGCGCGTCCTGGCCGGTGAACGGCTTGTTCTGCGCCTCGGCGATGATCGCCAGGATGATCACGCTGGCGGCGTAGTCGAGGACGAACTCCATGCTCGCCGTGAGCAGCATCTTCTGGGTCAGCAGCCGGCCGTACGAGACGTAGTTCGACTCCATCCGCAGCGGGTTGCCGCCGGCCTGCAGCGCCTTCGGGTCGAACGTCCAGTCCGACTGCAGGTGCCACGGCTGCCGCTGGGCGTCGCCGATCCGCGCGTTCCAGCCGCGGAACTCGGTCATCGCGCCGCGGAAGTCGAACTCGTTGCCGGTCAGGATCAGCCGGTTGTCGCGCAGTTCGAAGACCAGCCCGGTGTCGGACCGCTCGCCGACCACCCGGCCGTTGGTGTCCCAGAGCTTCCACTGGCCGTGCAGCTTGTCGGTCTCCAGGTAGTTCGTCCCCGACAGCGCCCGTTCCCGGACGATCTTGTCGATGTCGAACTCCTTCCACTGCGCCAGATCGTTCTTGCCGTTGGCGTCCACGTGGTACTCGCGGACCCGGACCGGCCGGCCGTCACCGATGTGCTGCGGAGTCTCGAACCGCACCTCGTGCGGGTGCGCGGCGCCGTTGGGCGTGACGTCGCGGAAGTGCGTCGACCGCGCGTTCCACTGGCCGGACCAGTTCCCGGTGCCGTTGCTCCAGCGCCGGTCGAAGGTCATCGCCGGGTCGACGCGCTGGCCGAGCTTGTCGAACTCGGCGCTGTGCCAGTTGTTGTTGCCCGACTTCCACGACTCGACGTACCGGCCCTCGTCCAGCATGTGCCGGTCACGAACAAGGTTGCCGCGGGCATCGAAGTCGCGGAACGAATTGTCCCAGCTGATGGACTGATCGCGCGAGCCCTTGAAGTGGAAGCGTTCGCCACCGACCCCGGTGGCCGTGCCGTTCACGTCCAGCTCGCGCCAGGTCCAGCGCGACCCGTCGGCCGGACCGGTCGCCTCGATGTAGCGGATCGGCGGGTTGTGCCCGTACGGCGGAATCTGGTGCGACGAGCCGACCAGGTTGCCGTGCGCGTCGCGCTGCACCCAGATGTGGGCGTTGCCGGCCTCGGGGAACTCACGGACCTCGCCACCGGGATGGCTTTGCCGGACCAGGATCCAGTCCGGCCCCTGACCTGCCTGGTGCGGGCCCATCGACGGCTTGAAGTCCTGCCAACTGTTGTCGGTGGCGTCGAAGATCCGCCAGCCCTTGGTGCCTTCGTTCTCCCAGGCCGTGACCGCCCCACCGTTGGGGTTCGGGTGCGCGTCGGTCAACCCCTCGACCTGGTCGCCCACCTTCAGCTTCGTACCGTCGTGCAGCTTGCCCTCGAACCGGACGAACCGGCCGTCCAGCCCGACGTCGACGAAGGACTCGTCGCCGGCGACGTACCGGACGCCGTGGCCCGGGTTGTTCGCGCCGGTCGTCTCCCAGCGGTAGATCTGGTACCGCGCGTCGTTCGCGACATGCGACACGTTGCCTTCGGGCACCGGGTTGCGCTGGATGTAGTCGCGGAACCAGACCGGCGGCCGCTGCTCCCCGACCCGATGCGCGCTCAGAATGTTGTCGTTGGGCAGCTTCGTCCCGCTGCCGACCGGCTTGCCGACCTTGCCCTGGAT
The DNA here is from genome assembly GCF_044453825.1 of Kribbella sp. NPDC051620. Lineage (NCBI taxonomy): Bacteria > Bacillati > Actinomycetota > Actinomycetes > Propionibacteriales > Kribbellaceae > Kribbella > Kribbella sp. NPDC051620. The sequence goes on along the minus strand of NZ_JBITDB010000004.1, from coordinate 762,760 downwards.
CTCCCAGCTACCCGGCCGCTCCAGCCCGTTAGCGCCGGTCTCGAGCTTGAATTCCTTGTACTGGTTGGCGTGGTCGGCGCTGTTCCAGGTTCCCCACTTCTGCTGAGCGATGTCGTCGGTGGTCTGCCCAGGGAGCCTGACCCGGTCGATGAACCCGTCCCCGAGCGACTCCCAGGTGCGCTGCCCCGACCCGATCAGCCCGCCGTCGGCGTCGAAGCGGTGCCAGGTCCAGTTCCCGTCGGCGCCGCGGGTGGCGATCACATGACCCGTGATCTCCTTCTCCGCCTTGCCCATCGGCCCCATCTGGTCGGCGATCGGGTTGGCGTACTTCTGCAGGCCCTGCTGGTAGTGGTGTACCGACCGGCCGTTGTGGTCGACGTCGAGCCACGAGTTGCCGCTGGTGTCGAACTGCCTTTTGCCCCAGTTGCTGACCCCGCCGGCGTTGTCGTACGTCGCCCAGGTGGTCCGCCGGTTGAAGGTACCGAAGCCGAGCGTGTCGGTCTTGCGGAAGCTGTCCATGATCTCGCCGCCCGGCAACCACCGGCGCTCGAAGACCTGGACCTCCTTGGCCGACGAGCTGATCAGCTTGATCTGACCGTTGCCGACCCCGGTCACCTCGACCTTGCCGTGCTGGAAGACGCCGTCCGCCCTGGTCCCGCCGGTCCGGGTCCAGGTGCTGTTCGCCCGATCGACGACGTACCGGAACGGGGTGGCCTCGCCGTTGTTGAGCACCGGGAAGCCTTGTTCGGTGAGGTTTCCGGCCCGGTTGTAGACATGGTACTCGCCGTTGCGCGGACTCCCGTTGAGCTGGATCTCGACCCGGACGTTGCCCTGGGCATCGACCGTCGCGTGGTACCGGTTCGGCATCGGCGTACCGGTGTTGTCGACGAAGGTGACGACGCCGTTGCGGTCCCCGGTGACCCGGCCGCCGAGTTGGCTCGCGCCCAACCCGTCGAGGTCGGTCACCTGCCGCAGCGGCACACCCTGAAGGTTGAAAACGTCCTCGCCGCCGACCCGGCTGACGGTGATCTCGCCACGGGCGGCGTCGAAGTTGACCTGGCGACCGGCGATCGGCGCGTACTGCGCGTCGACCCGCTGCGCTCCGGCCGTACCGATCTCGAGGAACCCGTCCTCGCCGTGCAGCGTGACGGCGACCCCGTGCGCTTGGTGCGCGCCATCGGCGTCGTACACGTGGTAGTTGCCGCCGTCGATCGCGCGATAGCCGCCGTTGCCGGTGAGCTCGACCGTGCCCGGGCCGGGCGCGTCGGCGCCGGTCCGGATGCTCACGTTTCCGTGCACGTCGTGGACGACGATCAGCTGCTGGCCAGGCTGAACACCCGGCTGGTGCAGCGGGATCCGCCGGTCGATCGCGAGCCCCGCGTCGTCGAAGGTCCGCGCGATGCCGTTGGCCGGATCGGTGAGCCGGAAACCGCCACCCTGCAAGACATCCACCTGATGCGGCAACCGGGCACCGAGGTCGTCGATGAAGGACAGCGTGCCGTCTGTACCGCGGTACAGGAAGACTTGTCCCGGGAAGTCGGCGTGTGCCACCCGTACGCCGGTGCCCTCGAGCAGTCCGCCGTTGCCGAAGTACCGGATGTCCCCGAGATTGTTGTCGACGACCATCAGTTGGCCGTTGCCCAGCCGGGTGACCTGCGTGTGCGGGACCGTGGCGCCGTTGACGTCGACGACGCGGAGGCCGCCGGTCCCGTTCGGCTCGGTGAACAGCGCGCCGTGCAGGCCCTGCGGATCGGTGAGCCGCAGGCCGTCCGCGACGAGTACCCCGTCCACGCCGTACCGCGCGCTGTTCCCCTGCGCTCCGTTGACCCGGAAACCGCCATCAGGCAACAGATCGACCGTCGTACCCGGGACAGGTGCGCCCTGCAGATCGACCAACCGTGCGCCGGTGACTCCGTCGACCTCGACGAACCGATCGCCCCGGAGACCCTGCGCGTTGAGGACGGAGACCCCGTCGCCGAGGTGCGTGCCGTCGCCGGCGTACCGCTGCATGCCGCCGTCGGCGTCGTAGATCCGGAAGCCGCCGTCATCGAGCCCGCGAACGGCGAAGTTCTCCGCGCCGTCGCCGAGTACATGCAGCCCGTCGGCATCACGCGCGACGAACCGGTCGGTGGTCCCGTTCAGGCTGAAGTGCACCTCGGTGAGCGTGCCGCCGCTGTCGTAGTGGATCGTCCGGTTGCCCTCGACCACGTGGTAGCCGGTCGTGTTCGCCTCGGGCTTCGACCAGTAGCCACCGGCGCCGACGCCGCGCGGGCGCTCGTTGACCGACGCGATCCGCAGGTCGTCGAGCCCTTGCAGCAGCCCGTCGGCCGACAGCCCGGGGTGCTGGGCTTCGAACGTCTGCTTGGCCAGTACGAACCTCTCCTGCGCGGCATGCAGGTCGAACTGCGCCCGATCGCCGATCGACAGCCCGTTGGACGTGCTCGCCGAGTTGAGGCCGTTCTCGTCGCCGTACCTCGCCGCGGCAGCGAAGTCGTCGTACGACTTCTGTACCGCCTGGAAGTCATCCATCCGGGTCAGCACCAGCGCGTCGGAATCGCCGAGCTGGCGGAACAGGTTCGCCCGGGCAGCCAGGTCGCTGCTCCACGTCTGGCTCACCTGCGTCGCCGCCTGCCGCCATGAGAGCGGGTCGATCTTGCCGGCGAAGACGTCGCTGTTGTGCAGCACGCCGGCCTTCAGATCGGTGGCGAAGCGCAAGTACTCCGAACCACTCCAAGAGTTGTTGAAGAACCGGACCCCGTTGAACCTGCCCTCCACCGTGACCGTGTCCCGGCCGGTGTTGTGGGTGATCGTGATGGTCAGGTCGTCGGTCATGCCCGGCTTGGTCACCTTGATCGTGTTGATCAGGCCGTCGTGGCTGATCGTCGAGGTCGCCGACACGTCCGTCATGCCCTGGAACTTGCGCAGCCCGTCAACCGAGAACGCGCGGGCGAAGTCGTCGAATGCCTGCTGCGACGGGAAGCCCGGCCACTCTTGGTGGATCAGGTCGTCGTACACGCCCTGCGGCAACTGCTCGGCCCGGACCGGAATGATCGTCAGCCCGTCCTCGACCCGGTTCGGGCCGGTACGGACCAGGTTCGTCGGGGCCAGCGTGACCTCGAACTGGGTCGGGTTCACCGGCGGCGCGTCGGCCGCGCCGGGCTGGAAATGCGGCGGGTATGCCGAGGCCAGCTTGGCGTGCTCACCCGGTACGTCGATCTCGAACACGACCCGGTTGGCCTTGGTGCCGTTCTGCGCCCAGGTGTGCTGGAACTCCATCCCGTTCGACGTCGACGACGGCAGCCGCTCGACGAAGTTGTTCGCCTGCGCCGCCACTGGATCGAGCGATATGCCGCGGTACAGGGTGACCCGGGCGTTCGGTCCGTGGAAGGCCAGCTCGGTGGTGGTACGGACGAAGTCGTCGACCTTCTCGACCAGGGTGTCCGCGTTCGTCTGGGCGAGATCGACATAGCCGCCGTACCCGCGATGCGAGGTGAAGGCGCTGTCGCGCACGTCCTCCATCAGCTTCAGCACGTTGGCATCGGTGGCCGCGGCCGCCAGGTGCGTCCGGGACAGGTCGACCGAGCCGGTCCACCGCGCGGCCGCATTCGGATCGGTCAGGTGTGCCGGTACCACCGGTGCGGGCGCGTTCGCCGTGAGTCCCTGATCCAGCTGCCGGAACGCTCCGGTCGACCGGTCGAAGCTCAGCGCGCCCTGCGGCGAGGCGATCGTGATCGTGTCGCCGTTCGCCTTGACCGGCCAGTTCCCGCCGAGCCCGTCGTCGAACGTCCCGGCATAGATGTTGCCGGTGAAGCCGTCCTCGCCCATCGTCAGCATCCGGCCGCCGAGGGCGCCGTGGGTCAGCTGGACCGACTCGCCGGTCAGCGTCAGCGAACCGTTGCGCATGACCCGGTACTCCCACGTGTGCATCGTGGTGACGCCGTCGGCGCCGTACTTGGTCAGCGTCAGCTCGTTGCCCAGCTGGTTCAGGTGGATCGACTGGTCCAGCCCGCCGACGAGCTGCGCCTGCCCGCCCTGCACCCTGATCTGCACCTGCGACGGCAGGTCGTGCAGCTTGGTCGGCCCACCGGCCATCGGATTCATCCGTACGCCGCTGCCCGACGGCTGGCCGGTGTCCCGTCCGGCCGCCACGACCCGCGGCCGGTCGCCGAGCGAGCCCTTCAGCAGGTCGTCCAACTGCTGCTGCACGGAGTCGAACTGCATCCCGTGCTTGGCCTCGAAGGCGTCCCGCACCGTGTTCAGGTCGTGCTGGGCCGCTCGGTAGTCGGTCCAAGCCTGGTCCTCGAGCGACTTTCCGCCGGACGTCCCCGCAGGGTTCTCGACCAGGTCCTCGTACTTGTTCGCAGCCGCGAGGTAGTCGTCCTGCGCCCGCTGCACCTTGGTGAAGTCGTCCAGCCGGGTCGTCAGCTTCGCGTCGGTGTCGCCTGCCTTGCGCAGTACGTCCATCCGGGCCATCCGGTCGGCGTCCCAGACCGGTGTCTTCTCCGTCGTCGGGGTCGCGGCAGCGTTCTTCCACGACGCCGGCTCCATCCGGCCGGCGAAGAGGTCGCTGTTGTGCAGGACGTTGCCGCGCAGGTCGGTGGCGATGTGCTTGAAGTCGGTCTTGCTCCAGGTCTGGTCGAACGTGGTCATCCCGTCGGCCGTGACCGTCACGCGGACCGAGTCGGCCTCGGCGTTCCGGAGTACGGTGATCTTCAGCTCGCCCTCGAAGCCCGGCTTGGTCCCGGTGATGGTGAGCCGGTCGCCGCTCTTGACCGTCGTGGTGGTGATGTCCTCCAGGCCGGTGAACTTGCGCAGGTTGTCCCGCTCGAAGGACTTCGCGAAGTCGGTGAAGGCATCCGCCGACTTCATCCCGGGCCACTTGGCGTTGATCAGGTCGGAGTACGCCGACGGCGCGATCGCCTCGGCCTTGACCGGGATGATCGTCATCCCGTTCTCGACCCGGTTCGGGCCGGTCCGGACCAGCGTCGTCGGGGCCAGCGTGACCTCCCACTGGCTCTGGTTCCAGGCCCGCGCCTCGTCCAGGCCCGCCTGGTAGCCGGGCGGGTAGGACATCGACAACTTGCCGTGCCCGGCCGGTACGTCGATTTCGAAGACGAACCGGTTGCTCGCGACGCCGTTCTTCGCCCACTCCTCCTGGAACTTGATGTTGTTGGAGGTCGAGCTGGGCAGCCGGTCGACGAACTCGTTCGCCTTCGCGCTGGCCGGGTCCATCGAGACCCCGCGGTACAGGGTGATGTCCCGGTCGCCGCCCTTGAGCAGCAGGTCGCGGGTGACGTCCGCGAAGGTCTGCACCTTGCCGACCAGCGTGCCGTCCTCCAGCGCGAGCGGGTTCACGTACCCCTCGAAGCCGCGCTTGGAGGTGAAGGAGCCGCCCATGACGTCCTTCATCAGGTTCTCGACGGCCTTGTTCTCGGCGGCCGCGGTGAGGTGTGTGCGCGACAGGTCGACCTGGTTGGTCCAGCGGACCGGGTCGCCGTGGATGTTGGCCGGCAGCGCGGGTGCGGGCAGGTGCGACGTACTGGTCGGTGCAGGGCCGTGGAAGGAACCGTCGCGGCCGTAGCGCAGCGGGCCGCCCGGGGTGGCCACGAACAGCTCGTCGCCGACCACCTTCATCGGCCAGACGCCGCCATCGTTGAGGGTGCCGTCCAACTGGCCCATCAGGCCCTTGAGGTTGGCGACCTCACCGGCCAGTGGACCGTCGGCCAGGTGAATGGTCTGGCCGGTCAGGTTCGGCCGGCCGAAGCCCTGCCGGAACGTCCAGGTCGACAGCGTCTCGCCGCCGGCGCCCAGTTGGGTGACGGTGATCTCGCGGCCGTTCACTGACCCGGTGAACTCGCCCGCGCGGGTGCCGGTGAACTGAACCGCGCCGCCCTCCACCTGGTACGAGACGCCGCCGCCCGGTACCTCGAACGACCGGCCGGCACCAGGCAGCCGTGGCCGCTTCACCGCGTCGCCGAGCTCCGCCTTCAGCTGGTCGGGATCCATGTCGTACTTGCGCTTGAAACCGAGCTTCGCCGTGTCCAGGTCGGCCCGGGCACCGTCGAGATCCATCCGGACCTCGTCGCCGACAGAAACCCCGCTGGTCGACGGGCCGTCGGGCCGGGCGCCGTGCAGATCGACGTTGTCGATCGCGTGCTTGAGGTTCGTCTCGGTCTGCTGGAACCGGGAGAAGTCCTCCATCTTGGCGTCGACCATCGCGTCGGTGTCGCCGGGTTTGCGGAAGACGTTCGCCTTCGCGGCCAGGTCGGCGTCCCACTGCGGGCTGAACGAAGTAGGTTTGTTCCACTCGGCCGGCTTCGACATGCCGATGAACACGTCGTTCTCGTGCAGCGTCCCGGCCCGCAGGTCGGTGGCGATGCTGCTGAACTCGGTCTGGCTCCAGTTGCGGTTCAGCGTGGTCTTGCCGTCGGCGGTGACGGTGACGTGGACCGAGTCGGCGTACTCGTTCCGGGTGATCTTGATGGTCATGTCGTGGCCCGGCAGACCCGGCTTGCTGACGGTGATGTCGCGGACCATGCCGTCGGTGCTCAGCTTCGACGTCGCCGTGACGTCGGACATGTTGCCGAACTTCTGCAGGTGGGCCTGGTCGAACGCCCGGCCGAAGTCGTCGAACGCGTCCGCCGAGGAGATCCCCGGCCAGCGCTCGCTGATCAGGCTGTCCAGCTGGCCGGGCGGGATCTGCCTGGCCCGGACCGGGATGACGGTCAGCCCGTCCCTCACGAAGGAGTCACCGGTCCGCTCGAACACGGTCGGCGACAGCGTCACCTCCAGCTGGTCCGGATTGAAGGCGCGAGCATCTTTCAGGCCCTGTTGGTAACCCTCCGGGTAGGACAGCGCCAACTTGCCGTGCGCGGGCGGTACGTCGATCTGGAACACGACCCGCTTGCTGGGATCGGCGCCCTTGGCCCACGTCTTCTGGAACTCCCAGTTGGTCGACGTCGACACCGGCAGCCGCTCGACGAACTTGTTGCCCTGGGCACTGGCCGAGTCCATCGCGATGCCGCGATAGACCGTGGTGGGCGCGATCGGGCCGTCGAACAGCAGCCCTTCGGCCACGTCGTTGAAGGCGTGCACATCCTTCGTCAGCTTGGTGATGCCGGTCTCCAGCACGTACGGATCGACGTACCCACCGAAGCCCTTCTGCGAGGTGAACCTGCCCTCGTAGGCCATCTGCATCATGTCGCCGACGTCGTCCCACTTGTCGGCAGCGCTCAGGTGCGTGCGAGAAATGTCGGCCTGCGCCGTCCACCGCGCGAGGTCGTCGCCCTCGAGGTGGATCGGCGGGATCGGGTCGGCCAGCTTGCCCTTCGCGCCCGGCTCGACCCGGAGGAAGGTCCCGGTACGGTCGTACACCTGCGTACCGGACATGGACGGCACCATGTACTCGCCCTCGCCGGTGCTGTACTTGACCGGAACGTGGTCGCCGAGATGGTCGACCGCCCCGCGGCCGAACGAACCACCACTCCACTCCGCGGTGAGCGCCCGGCCGTCGAAGATCTCGCCACCGCCGTGCAGGACGAGCTGGTCGGTCTTCATCATCGGCCAGCCGAGATCGTTGAGCTCGTACTTCAGCGTCCGCAGGACGTTGCCTTCGGCATCGACCTTGGTGACCGTCAGCGCCTTGCCGTCCAGGACGCCGCGGAAGTCGCCGGCGCTGTCGCCGAGGAAGTTGACCGAGTTGCCCTCGATCTTGAACATGCCGTCGGTACCGGAGATCGGCATCGGCCGGCGCATCCCGGCGCCGGGCAGCCGCGGCCGGTCCTTCAGCGAGTCGAGCAGCAGGTTGTCCAACTGCTGCTGGATCGCGTCGACCTTCATCCCGTGCTTGCCCTCGAAGGCAGCCTTCGCGTTGGCCAGATCGGTCTCGGCCGCCCTCAGCTGGAGGTGCGCCTGGTCGCCGATGTCCGGCCGGGTGGACGCGCCGTCGAGCCGGCCACCGTGCTGGGCGAGGTCGTCGAGGGCCGCCTTGACGTTGCCCTGGGCGTGCTCGACCCGGCTGAAGTCGGCCATCCTGGCGTCGACGACCGCGTCGGTGTCACCGACCTTGCGGAAGACGTTGGTCTTGGCTGCCAGGTCGTCGGCCCACGCCTTGTTGAACGCCTCGATGTCATCCGCCCACGCCTTGTTGAGCGAGGCGATGTCGTTGTCCCAGTTCCGGTTGAGCGAGGCCAGGTCGTCGCCCAGGCTGCCTTGGTCGACCGCCTTGCCCTTGCCCTTGACGTCGATGTGGACCGGCGGCGCGGCCTCCTCCGCCCAGCGCGCCGGCTGCGGCAGATTCATGAAGTGCTCGTTGTTGTGCAGGACACCACCGCGCAGGTCGGTGGCGATGTTGCTGAAGTCGGTCTTGCTCCAGCTCTGGTCGAACTTGTTCGCACCGTCCGAGGCGATGGTGACCCGGACCGAGTCGGCCTTCGGGTCGCGCATCACGGTGATGGTCAGGTCGTCGCCCTCGAAGCCCGGCTTGCTGACCGTCACGGTGTGGGTCAGCCCGTCGGTGCTGGTGACCGCCTTCGAGGTGACGTTCTCCAGGTCCGGGAACTGCTTCAGCGCGGTCAGCTCGAAGGACTTCACGAAGTCGCCGAAGGCGGTCTCCGAGGACAGTCCCGGCCATTTGGCGGTGATCACCGACTCGTACATCGACGGCGGGATCTGCTCGGCCTTGACCGGGATGACCGTCATCCCGTTGTCCAGCGTCCGGTTCGGCCCGGTCCGGACCAGCGTCGTCGGCGACAGCGTCACCTCGAACTGGCTGGCGTTGATCTCCGGCGCGTCCCCCTTCACGGCCTGGTAGCCGTCCGGGTAGGCCATCGACATCTTGCTGTGCCCGGCCGGTACGTCGATCTCGAAGACGACCCGGTTGGTGTTGACGCCGTTCTTGGCCCACTCGTCCTGGAACTTCATCGTGTTCGAGGTGGAGATCGGCAACCGCTCGGTGAACTTGCCGGCCTGCGCGCTGGCCGGGTCCATCGACACTCCGCGGTAGACGGTGAGGTTGTCCTCGGGGCCCTTGAAGGCCAGCTCCTTGACGAAGTTCTCGAACTTGTGCGTGTTGCTGAGCAGGCTGCCGTCGCGTAACGCGGACGGGTTGATGTACCCGTCGAAGCCCTTCTTCGAGGTGAACGAGCCGCCTGCCACACCCTTCATGAACAGGTTGAGTTCATTGTTCCCGGCCGCTGCCGTGAGGTGCGTACGGGAGATGTCGGCCTGCGCGTTCCAGCGGACCAGATCGTCACCGGCCAGGTGGCCCGGCGCGGCCGGCTTCGGCAGGTCGTGCCCTGTCGACGGGCCGACGCCGTGGAAGCTGCCAGCCTTGTCGTACATCAGCGGACCCTGCGGCGACGGCACGATCAGCCCGTCGTCGGTGAACTTGACCGGCAGGTGATTGCCGCGCAGATCCGTCACCAGCGCCTTGTCGAACTGGCCCATCGCGCCCTGCAGGCTGATCGGTTGACCGTCGAACAGGCCGCCGTTCAGCGGGAACGACTCGCCGATCTGGTTCGCCCGGCCGCCGAAGCCGAGCGAGTACGTCCAGGTGTGCGCCGTACCGGCCCCACCTGTCTCGGTGATGGTCAGCGTCCGGCCGTTCAGCGTGCTGCTGAACGCGTCGGCCTTCGGTCCGCTGAAGCTGACCTGACCTCCGTTCAGCTCGAACTTCATCCCGTTGCCGTTCGGCAGGTCGAAGCTGCGACCGCCACCGCCGAGCAACCGCGGCCGGTCCTTGAGCGAGTCGATGGTCAGCTTGTCGAGTTGCTGCTGCAGGTTGTCGACGCTGAGGCCGTGCTTGCCCTCGAAGGTCGCCTTCGCGTTGGCCAGGTCGTTCTCGGCTGCCCGCAGGTCGATGTGGACCTGGTCACCGACCGCCGGTCCGGTAGAAGGCCCGTCCAGCCGCTCGCCGTGCACGGCCACGTTGTCGAGCGCGTTGTCGAAGTGCGACTGAGCCCGCTGTACCTGACCGAAGTCGGCCATCTTGGCGTTGACCATCGCGTCGGTGTCGCCCGGCTGGCGGAACACGCCGGCTTTGGCGGCCAAGTCCTGGTCCCAGGCGGCGCTGAGCGGCTGGTTCTCCAGCTTGCCCTGGGCGTTGTAGTGGAACGTCACGCCCTTCTCGTCGATCAGCTGGATGCCACCGTTGTCGAGCTTGCTGATCTTGACGCCAGGCGTGATCTCGCCGGTCAGCGTCGTGGCCCGGAACTCAGCCCCCTTGGTCACGACGATGTGGTCCGTCGGCCGCAGTACGCCGTCGGTCTTGGTCAGCCGCAGGCCCTGGTCGATCACGATGCCGCCGCTGTCGAACCGGGTGGTCTGGCCTGTCGCCGTGTCGGTGAACCGAAGGTTGCCCCCGGCAAGCACGTCCATCCGGCCGTCGGGCCCGCCGCCGTACAGGTTGTAGCTGCTCATCCCGCCTTCGGTCCGCTCGACCTTGACGTAGGCGCCGGGGCGATCGGTGAGGCCGGGCAGCTGGATCTCGGAGCGGCTGGCGATCGTGTTCGTGCCGTGGCCCGAGTTGCCGATGTCCGCGCCCTTGGCCAGCGAGTACCCGGGGTCGTGCACGCCGGGGCCGTGGACGCCGGGGTTGTGCATGTTGATGGCGGGGTTGTTGATGGCCGGGTTGGTGTGCACAGCGGGGGCGGGCTGGGGATGCAAGGGGACGAGTTGGGTCTCGGGCAGCCCGGCGTGCGCGTTGACGCCATGGCCCGGTACGCCGACGTTGCCGGGGTTGTCGACCTTGATCGTCGCGGGCGCCGGGGGCTTGAAGTCGGCGCCGCCGTTCAGGTGGACGTTGACGTTGACGTCGGTACCGGCCGGTTTGGCGGTGTGGATCGAGGGTGGGGTGACGCCTTGCGTCGTCGCGCCGGGGTTGTGGACCAGGTCGAGGGCCGCGTTGATCCGGTCGACGGCGGGCGGGTTGAGGGCGTGCAGGCCGTTGAAGTTCGCGGGGCTCGGCGCGTTGAGGACCTCGTCGATGCTGAGCTTGAAGTGGTTGGTCTGGAAGCCATGGGCCGCGCCTTCGCCGATCGACGTACCGAAGTGCGGTGAGACGGCCGGGGCGTTGTTGCGGATCGCTGAGCCGGTCAGGTCGCTCAGGCCGGCCGAGTTCGCGTTCGGGGTCGGGACGTGCAGTGAGCCGATGTTGTTGAGACCGGGCGACTGGACGCTGTTCATGTGCAGCGAGTTGCCGAATTCCGGCGTACCGACGTGTGGCGACGGGATGTTGGCGACGACGCCGTTCGCGCCGAGATGCGGGTTCTGCACGTGGACCGCCGGCGGGGTCGCGCCGTTGGCGATGTGGATCGGCAGCACCGGCGTACCGACCGCGGGCTGGGTCAGGTTGGCGACGACGTTGGCGGGCATCTGCGGCGTACCGACGTGGGCCGACGGGATGATCGATCCGCCGGGGACGACCGGGACGTTGGTACCGGCGTTGCTCGGGATGTGCAGGCCACCGGGCGTGGTGACGGTCGGCGTGTGCACGCTGACGCCCAGGTCGCCGCCCCTGACCGGGGCGAAGTTGCCGGTCGGGATGTCGTCGATGGCGATGCTCACGTGGCCCGCGTTGAACCCCGCGCCGGAGACCTCGCCGATGCCCTTGATGTTGAGCGGGATCATCTCGGGCGGGTTCATCATCGTGTGCAGGAAGTTGGTCTTGCCGCCGAGCGCGCCGCCGGTGGTCTCGATCGGGATCCCGGCGATCGACTTGCCGATCGCGCTCGTCATCGGCATCCCGAACACGTTCTTGCCCTGGATGCCGCGGCCGATCACGCCGACCTTCAGGGCCTGGGTGAAGGCGCCGAAATCCGTCATCCCGGCCAGCCGGAAGGCGCGGATCTCGTCCGCGGCCACCGGCAGGAAGATCCGGGTCCACTGCAGGTTGCCGAAGTGCGCCTCGACGAACTTGAAGGTGTTCCCGAGGCCGTTGGCGAAGCCCTTGCCGACGTTCGCCAGCCCGCGGAACAGCGTGCCCGGCAGGTTCGCGAAACCGGTGCCGAGGTTCTTGATCCCGTTCAGCGCGATCTTGCCGAAGTTGTTGCCGAAGTTGGCCGCGTTGAGCGGGAAGTTCCGGATGTTCTTGACGACGAAGAGGCCGGTCTCCTTGATCGCGATGTTGGCCAGCATCGGCATGCTCTTCAGCCCGGCCAGCAGGCCGTTGAACAGGAAGTCCTTGCTGAAGACGTTCTTGAAGGTCTGGACGATGCCCTTGACGCCGGCCCCGATGCCCTTGCCGATCGCCTTCACGATGCTGAAGATCGGCAGCGCCTTGGTGGTCGGCGCGATCAGGCCGAGGCCGGCCAGGAACAGGTCCAGGAAGCTGGCGTCACCCTTGGCGACGTCGACGATGGTCTTGATGAACAGGGCCAGGTTCACGCCCAGCGCGATCAGCGCGATCGGGCCGCCGAAGATCAGCGCCGGGATGATCAGGATGATCGCCAGCCACTTGAAGGCCTCCCAGAACACCTCGCAGTCCGAGATCGGCATCTTGATGTCGGAGACGCCGTTGATCCGGCCGGCGTAGCTCGAGGCCTGCTCGGACTGGTACGTACCGGCGGACTGGGCCGTGGTCTTGTGGGTCTCCCGCTCGGGGTCGTCCTCGGCGAGCCCCCGCCCGGCGTTGAGCGCCGCATCCGCCTTCGCCTGCTGCTCGACGACGACGGCGCTCCACTCGCGCAGCGCGGTGGCGGACGACTCGAACGCGGAGGCGACACTCTCGACGTGCCCGCGCAGCCGGCCGTCGACCTTGCCACGCAGCGCGTCGGCGGTCTGCCCGACGAACACCGAGTCGTCGTTCTTGTTCATCACGGCCTCGATCGCGGTGATGATCTCCCGGGCCTTGCCGCCCATCTTCTGGAACCCGTCGGCCAGCGCCTTGATCTTCTCGGGATCGCCCGGCGTCGGGTCGCCCGACAGACCGATCGCATCCCAGTCGCCTGGCCGCGGCATCCGAACCCTCCCTCACGCCGACAGTGGTCCCTCCGGAAAGTCCACGCCCGGGAGCGCCGCGCGGTTCAGATCCGGGCCGGAAAACTATTTCTGAACCTGATCGGGAGCCGCGACGTGGACTGGGTGGAACCGTTTGGACAGCGGAGGTGCCCGGTGCCGGACAAACTGAAGATGAACTACAACCTGCTGAACGACGCCAAGCGCGATCTGCATCAGCTGGCCGACGAGTTGATCCCGTCGATGGACAACGAGGTCTTCCAGAACCTGGGCGACGGCACCGACGACTCGATCCTGGGCAGCAGCGACATCTCGTACGCCGTTTACACGCTGCACTCCAACGCGTCGTACACGATGGGCAAGGCCAAGGACGGCCTGACCAAGCTGGGCGACTCGTTCGGCTCGGTCGGCGAGGCGTTCCTGCAGTTCGACGCCGAGATCGCCCAGGGCATGAACGCCACCAACAGCAGCCTGGCGCTGTCGAACTGGCAACGCAACAAGGACCAGTGGGACCACAAACAGTCCCACCTGAGCGAGTGCACCGGCGACAACCAGCCCGACTTCTGCAGCGCCACCGACCCCGGCCCGGCCCCGCTGGACCAGACCATCGTCACCGACCGGGGCAATATCCACACCCACCTCACCCTCGATGACAAGGGCAACGTCATCAAGGAGGAGACCACCGTCACCTACGACGGCAAGACGTACACGTCGACCACGACGTACGGCGACAACCGCAACCACATCGTCACCGACTCCACCTACCCCGACGGCAGCACGGTGCACAACGACACCCAGATCCACGTCGACGGCGACGGCAAGCCGAACGGCTCGCACAGCTCGTCCAGCAGCACCGACACCGACGGCAAGGTCGACACCACCACGACCGACCTCAACAAGGACGGCAGCGGCACCCAGACGGTGACGAACTCCGACGGTACGAAACACGTCTACACCCGGACGCCGGATGACTGGCGCGGTACCAGCCAGCCCTGGGTGGAGACCCCCGAAAGCATCGAGGACAACAAGCCGCCGGAAGACGACTACTACCCCACCGGCCCGTACGTCTAACCAACCCACCCAGAAAGCGAGCACCCGCCATGGCCTACGACGGCATCAACCTCGACTACGGCAAGATCGTCGAGGTCTGCAACCTGATGACGAACGCCCACGACCAGATCTCCCCGATGATCGAGAACCTCCGCACCCGGGTGAACACCCTGGTCGACGACGGCATGGTCTTCAAGCAGTCCAGCGAGGTCATCCGCAACACCTACAACAACTTCGACACCAGCCTGAAGGCAGCAGTCAAGGGCATCCAGGACTTCTCCGACATGTTCAAGTCCATCAAAGAAAACGCCGAACAATTCGACCAAGGCATCAGCGCCAGCCTCAACCAGTCGAAGTAACCCCCAGCACCACCCAAGGGCCCCAGGCACCCACCTGGGGCCCTTCGCATGCCCGGAGCAAACACCACAGGAGACCAAGAAGAACCAAACCAAATACAAAGTACGACAACGGAAAAACAAGAAAAAATACAATTAGGAATAAACAAGAACAAAGAATATTAGAGATGGCCAGGGCGAGCTTGCAGGCGCGGCTTCATGCATGGAACAGGCTAGACGCCACCTTCGTGAAGAGCTTCGGCTTCGTCCTCGTCCTCTGCGCGTTTGCGAGCAGTGCGCTCCTGCCTGAGGCGTGGTTTGAGTTCCGCCTCCCAGCTAGGTAGTGAGCTGCCGTAGGGCCGCATCTTGTCGTAGGCCTTGCGTGCGTTGAGGGTATCGAGAAGTCCGTACTCCATCGCAAGGGAGAACGCGTCCTCGATGGTGAAGTAATCGACTTGGTGACGGCTTGCGAGCGCCTGCCCCTTGAGGTCGTCGATCGACACAATCGCGCGAAGCCCGCGGCGACGCGCAAGAATGCTGTGAGTGATGGCGACACACTCACCGAGATCCTCTGTGCCGCCGGCGGCGGTGGTTCCTGCCATGACGTTTGGATGGCGGGACCGAACTTGCGCGAGCAACGTGACCGCCTCTGTCTGCGCTGCACTGATCACCGGAATTTCGGCAATATGTACGCCTGTACGGAGGTAGTGATCGAGCGCGCTGATGTTCCATCCGTTGCGGCTGGCCCTGTCGCGGACTTCCTTGAGCACTTCGGCCGGCAGCAGGATGCGGTAGTTGGCTGTTGTGAGAATGTCAACCAACAGGCTCAACTGCCCGGATGCCGAGAAGTACAGAACGCACACGGCATCGAGGATGTTCAGAGGCTGCTGTGCAGTTGCCGCTGTTGCCGGGCCTGCGGACCTACCCACAGGACCTTCTGCGCTCACGCGAGATTTGGGACGCCGGATGCTCCCCGGGTCCTGGGTTCGTCGTCGATGATCGCTGATGCTTCGGAAAGTACGCTCGCGTCTTGGCCGAGAGCGTTCGCTGTGGCCGCGGCTGACAAGAAGCCGCTACGGAACGCCTTGAGAATACGACGTTCCATACGTACCGGCACGCGCTCCACGTGACAGTTCCGCTCCCGGGCTTGGTACCGCGCGAGCATTCCGGCGACAACAGCAGCGCCGGCACTGGTCGGCGCTGGTCCCTTCGGAGCGACGTTGATATCTGCCAACGCAATCCAAGCCGTCGTTGGCGACACGCCGTACAGGTCGGCCAGGCGGCAGGCGTCATCACGACTGACGTGATCGTCCGTCCCATAGCCGTTATCGGCCATCCATGCGCGAATGCCACCCTCAGGGATCAGAAAGTTCTGCGCGAACTTCTCCGCACGCATCTCGGTCGGGGAGTGCCGGTGATCGTGATCGTAGGCATGACCGTCGGCGAACAGTACGTGCGCAAGCTCGTGTGTGAAGCTGAATCGCTGACGAACCCACGGCTCTGCCGCCGACACCGCAAGGAGTGCCAGTGCTCGTTCGTCGTCGAATGCGACCACCGCCGAGAGTCCATCGGGAAAGTCCAGAACCGCAGCGTCGACCTCGAGGTCCTGCTCCAATACAGCGGGGATGTCATTCAGAGGTTCGATCCCCAGGCCAAGCGCATTTCGAAGATGGTCGGCTCTTTCCTTGCCTTGCCTTCGCGATGCATGAGGCATCGCTTCGACGAACTGCTGCCAGACCGCACCATCAACGACCCCAGGCCCCAGATCTGCGAACTCGACGATGTCGTCGAGCTCAGCATCGAGCTCCAACAAACCCAACGCGCGGTCGGCCTGGGTACGAACGTCCTGCTCGTCGGTCCGACGGGCAGCCAATCGGACACGGTCCCGGACCGGAGATCCCAGCAGGAGCCACGTCATCGACCGACTCACCGCCAACGAGGCGCGTTCGAGCAGGGTCGACGTAACCCTGCTCGGTTCAATCCGCCCGTTCTCCATTCGGGAGTATGTCGCCTGTGAAACGTCGAGAAGGGTGGACATGTCGACTTGGGAAAGGTTGGCCCTCATGCGCGCAGTACGTAGACGTGCACCGAACGCAGCAGGGTCAAACTGCGCTTCAGCCTCGACGGTCTCCCGTATGACGCCTTGACGGACCGCTTCCTCATCCCAGAACATGCAGGTCTCCTCCCATGTGAATAGAAGCATACAGGCTCTATTCACGTGACTCAACTGTCACGACTATGAGCGTCAACAGGCCGGCTGCCAACTGCAAGCCGAACTAAGCGGGTGGTTGGGGGCGCTGGGCCAAGTCGGCGCGGAGAGCTTTGACCTCCGCCAGCAAGGTGGCCAACTGGTCGTCTCGGGTGTCGGCTTCGGCTTGTTCGGCGGTGTTGATCTGTTCGACGAACCACGAGGCGAGGGCGGCGGTGATGGTGCCGGCGAGGGCGATACCGCCGATCATCAGGCCGACGCCGACGAAGCGGCCCTCGGGAGTTGTCGGGAACTGATCGCCGTAGCCGACGGTGGTGATGGTCGTGGCGGCCCACCAGATCGCGTCCGCGAATGTGGTGATGTTGGCTCCTGCGACCTCCCGCTCTGCATCGAGTACAGCGAGAGCCGACACGAACCCGAGCAGCAGGACAGCGCCGACGACGTACGTCGTGGTACGCCCGCGGACCGAGACCGAAGTCCGGTTCAGCCGGGCGAGCGCGGTCACGACGCGCAATGCCCTGAGCGGCCGCAGTAAGGGCAGGACCAAGACCACCAGATCCAGCAGATGACTCCGGACAAATCGCCGCTTGCTGTCTGCAAGAGTGAGGCGCACCAGGTAGTCGAAGCCGAACGCGATCCAGATGGCGAGGTTCGCGGTCGAGCAGGCCCGCACCAGTCCTGGGGAGAGACCTAGAGCGAGGATCGGCCACGCGTACACCCCCAGGAACAAAACGGCGGCTGCCGTCAGGAACCAAGCTGATCGCCGCTCGTAGACCAGCAACCTCTCCGTGCTCAGACTCAGCATGGGCTCAAGAAGACCATTGTCTGGTGGGCTTGAACACCAACTGGTGGCCTTGAACAAGTAATAACTTGTTCAAGGTCGCCGCAAGGTGTTCAAGGTCGCCAGATGAGGTCAGGCGCGCAAGGTGGTTAGGGGGATTTGTACTGCTAGGGGGGTGGAGCCGGGGCCGGTGGTCCAGGCTCGGCCGGGTTTGGGGGTGGCTCGGGTGATGTTGTGGGAGAGGCGGACGCCGATGAGGTCGCCGTCGCCGATTGAGCGGGGTTCGATCAGGAGGCCTCGGCGGGCTCGGCGGGCGGCGGTGGGCCAGCCGCCCATGCCGGTTTGGAAGCCATCCGTTGAAGCGGCGAAGACCAGGCCCAGGTTGTTGTCCCGGCCGGAGATGACTATTTCTTTCAGGAGTTTGTCGGCTGCGGCCATCATGACCAGGTCGGCGTCGTCGATCATCACCACCTTGGGGCCGGTGATGGCGTCGAGGGTTGCTCGGAGCATGTCTTCGCCGGGGTCGGCGTGGGGCATCAGGGTGACCTGGGGGTGGCGCTCGAGGGTTCGGAGTGGGGTTTCTCTGGGGGTGATCAGTACTACCGACGTACCACCGGCCAGGAGTGAGACCGCCAAGGAAGACAGGGCGTTGCTGCGGCCGGAGCCGGGTGGGCCCAGTACTGCGAAAGACGACGCGACTCCCCTGAGGTCGACCCCCAGAGCCCCGGCCTCGTCCCCGCCCAAGCCGATGAGGCCCCATTGCGGGCGCCGGTCCTCGACCGCCACCAGCTCGTATGCCTCGGCGAACTCCACCGACGAAGGCAGCTCGGCGACGGCGAACGGCCGTCGATCCGCAGGCACCTTCGCGTCGCGTTTCCGTGCCTCCGCCGCGATCTCGCGAATCGCCTCGACCTGCGCGGTACCGCCGCCCTCGGCCAGTACTGCGATCTGCGTCTCCGTCCCGGTCAGCACATGCCAGCCTCGACCCGGCCGTACGTTCGCCGGCACCTTCGTCAGCCGCAACCCAGCAGCCTGGTAGTCGGTCCGATCCGCCTGCCGCAGCAGCAGTTTGTGGTCGTTGTGCGACGACAGCCGTCCACCCAGCAGCGACCGCTCCGACGTTGCCACCACGTGTACGCCGACGCCCGCGCCCTCACGCAGCAACCGCATGACGTCCTGCAGCACCTGCCCCTGGTCGTGATCGTCCAGCATCGAGGACAACGCGTCCCAGCCGTCGATCAGTACCAGGATGTGCGCCGGTCGTGATGCCTTGGGCAACAACTTCCGCAGCTCGGTGAGGCCGGTCGCATTGTGCTTGCCGGCCAGCTCCTGCCGCTCGGTCACCTCCTGGTTCAGCCGGCGGAGTACCCGGCTCATCCGTTCCATGTCGTGCCGCGAGACAACCGCCCCGCAATGCGGCAGCGTCTCCACCACCGCGAGACCACCACCGGCCGCGTCGATGCCATAGATGTGCAGATCCGCAACACTAAGAGTCTTGGCCGCCGACCCGGCCAACGTCCGCAGCATCTGCGTCCGCCCAGACCGCGGAGCGCCGATCACATACAGATGCCCGAAGGTCTCGAAGTCCACCCCGGCAACCCGCTGCTGCTGCAACGCGGGCAGATCCTCCAACGCGTACGGCGCGAACAACGGCTGCGCAGAAGTATCCGGAAGGTCGCTCAGCAACAGCTGCCCACTCAACGCCGGCTGCCAGGGCTTCGGCTGTACTGCGAAGTCGTCCAGCTGATCAACAGCCGACCGAACCGCCTCAACCAACGCCATCAAATCGGTGACAGCCAACGTCGCCGGGCTGTCATCAACCTCGGCCGGCGCGTCATCCGCAGCGACCGCCCGCCCCAACGACTCCCAGTCGAGATCCAGCACCCGAACACTCGCCGGCTCAGCAGGCGCCTGCTCGATCAAGTCATCCGCAACGTTCCGCTCAGCACCGACCCAAGCCGTCTGGAAGAGATCAGCCAACCGCGGCCCCCGCCGGATCAACGCCCGCCCAGGAATCGACGCCGTGATCGACGCGGCCTCGTTGACATCCACGATGTCCTGCGATTCCGCCTGGTCCGTCACCCGCAACGCGATCCGCAGGTTGGTGTTCGCCCGGATGTCGCCGGTGACCACACCGGCCGGCCGCTGCGTCGCCAAGATCAAGTGGATCCCCAGCGACCGACCCCGCTGAGCGATGCTGATCAGCCCCGGAACGAAGTCCGGAATCTCCCGTACCATCGCCGCGAACTCGTCGATCACCAGCACCAACCGCGGCAACCGTCCCAGCGACGGATCGACCGCCCGCTTGGCCTGGTAGTCCACCAGGTCCTTGGCATCCGCATCGGCCAGAATCCGCTCCCGCCGACGCAACTCGGCCTCCAGCGACTCCAGCACTCGCTCGACGAGATGCGAGTCGAGGTCGGTCACCATGCCCAGCGTGTGCGGCAGTCCAGCACACTCCTTGAAGGCGCTACCGCCCTTGTAGTCCACGAGGACGAAGGTCAACTCGTCCGGCCGGTTGACCACGGCCAACGACGCGACGAGGGTCTGCAGCAACTCCGACTTGCCGGATCCCGTAGTACCGGCGATCAGTGCATGCGGCCCGTCGGCCACCAGGTCGAGGGTGAACTTCCCATCGAAGTCAGCACCCAGTACGAACGAAGTACTGCCCGGCCGTCGCTCCCACCGAGAGAGCAGCTCCGCAGCAGTCGGCGGCTCCAGATCGAGCTCCTCCAGCAGCTTCACCATCTTCGGCAATCCGGCATCGTGATCAGGACTGACATCGCGTACCGGCGCCAGCGCGCGAGCGATCTGCTCACTCCACTCCGGCGTCACCAGATCCGCGCGCACGTCCTTCTGGTCCGGCAACCCGGGCCGCTTCACGGTCAGCGTCTCGAGCCCGGTCGCGATCACCGCGCCGCACTCCTCCGGCAGCAACCGCTCATCGCGATCCAGGCAGATGCTGTAGACCCCGACGGCCGGCCCGTCCGTCAGCACCTGAATGAAGCCCGGTACGTCCCGCAGCCGCCGCGCGCCATCCGCGATCACCACGACCTCGGGATCGCTCAACGGCTCCTGTTTGTTGCTGGAGGCCTCAATCCGCCGCTGCCGCCCCTGCACCTGCGAGATCAACTCGGTGACCCGGGCAACAGTCGTCGCCTCGTCATTCGCGATCAGTACCGCCGCCGGCGAACCCTCAGGTCGCAGATGCGGCAACCACCGCACCCAGGCCCAGTCGTCCATCCGATCCGGCTCAGCCAGTACTACGATCCGCAACTGCCGCGGCGAATGGAGCACCGCCGCCTGCACCACCATCCACCTGGCCAAAGCTCGCGATTCGGCATAGTGCCCAGCAACGCCGATCACCCCGTGCCCGCGCAGCGGCACAGCGACGGGCGCATCGGGAATCGTCCACCGAATCGTCCGGTGGTTCTCCTCACGCCCCTGATCGTCGAGCTCCTTCAGCGAAGCCTGGTCCGCCGTCCCGAGCCGCAGCAGCAGGTAGTCGGGGTCAGTCCGCCGACGCTCCCACAACCGGCTGCCCGGCCGCATCGCCAACTGGGCAACGCGAACCGGGTCCGGCGCCGTCACGTTGCGGATCAGCCGCTCGCGGGTGACCGCAACGTGGATCTCCTCTTCCAGCGCCGCCCGCCGCGCGTTGTATCGGCGGATCGCCTCGAGGTGCTCGGCCCGGTTGCTCTTCCGGCCGCCGAAGTAGTTCATGCCCATCATCAACGGGCTCAGCATCGTGAAGACCAGGAAGTAGTACGAGTTGAACAGCCCGACCATAACCATGCCCAGTACGACCGGCGCGAGCACGACCGGCCAAGGGAACGGCCGTTTCGCCGGTGGTGGCGGCGGATTGGGCAGCCGCAGCTTGTTGTCGTCCAGGTGCGGCGCGATCCGCGGCGGCCGGTTGTAGTCGAGCCCGAAACCGTCGTCCGCGGCCCTGATCGCCGCGACCGGCTCCAACGACCCACTGCAACGCAGCAGGACCGACCCGACCGAGAGGTCCTCCTCGGGCGGCCACTCGTTGACCTGCCCGACCGGTACCTCACCAGGATCGCTCGCCGGAGACGCCTGATCCGTCGGGTTCAGCGCGTCCTCGACCCGGATCGCGCTGGTCGCGGCGTCGTCCTCCGGCGGTCCGATCCGGCGGCTCATCACCTTGCCGCGCATCGGCTCGGTCTGATGCCAGTACGTCTCGCCCGACGGCCCGACCGTCACCCACAGCCCGCGCGCAGGTACGCCGCTGCCGCTGAGCTTGATCGAGCACAACGGATCCGACCCGATCTCATGGCTGCCCGGCCCGATCCGCCAGACCCTTCCAGCCTCCGGCCCGGACACCGCGTGCAACTCGACGACGACCGGCGCCTGGCCGGCCGAACTCTGCACCAGGTTCGGCATCTCCGCCGGAGCACCCACACCCAGCACGCCGCCGTCACGAACACCCGAACCAGCCAGCGGCGCGCCAGCGTCCAGCCGGCGAGTCCCGACGAACAGGGACAGGCCAGGCCGCCCGAGCCCCTCGGCAAACCCGCCGACAGACAGTCCGCGCGGCAGCCGGACAACCCGGTCGGTACGCCGTTTGCCCTGCTGCTCAACGGTAGTGAGGTTCAGCTCCACGACGGCGCCTTCCCATCAGACGCAAGATCGCTCGGCCGTCCCGCATCACCGGCAAGCACCGAGACGCCCGCGACTCCCACCGGCAGTTCGAGGTCACCCAGATCGTCAGCACCGACAGCCGGGCCACGAGGTCCACGCGTCTCGAAGTCGTGTGGCGGCATCCGCAGTACCGACTTGGCGACCGCCCGGGACAGCGGCAGCGGATCGATCTCCAGCCACGAAGCGGCGCCGTGCAACCGCAGTCCACGATCAGGCGTCGTCTCCATCAGCCGCGAACTCCCCCGGCCGACGCCAAGACTGACCAGCCGTACGCCGGCCGGCACCGGCCGGTCGAGTTGCTCGGCACCGATCACGAACCACGCACCACGACGCTGGATCGCCTCTGCCAACGGCATTCCGTCATGCCGGCCATGAATCCCGTCAGCGACCTCGACCGCACCAGCGGGAAGTCGTACATCGAGTTGCGCGGCCAGTGCCTGGACGACGGCCCGCGCCGTCCGCGGTACTCCGTACACCGACAGTGAAGGCGGTCCGGCCAGCAGGTCGATCATGATCGCGTTCTTCCCACTGCTGTCGGTCCCGAGGCAGGCCAGCAGCGGCGTCTGCGGCGGGACATACCCGCCCGGTGCCGAATATCCGGCGAGGTCTCGGCGCTCGATCCACCACAAGCGCGGATCGAGCTCGTCCTTCTCCCACGGTGCCGGCAGCGGTCGCTCAGCCGCGATCCCGGCAACCAGTACGCCGATCCGCTGCTTGGCCAGCGCCAGCGCGTACGGCGTCATCGCCGAGTCGATCGCCGCCGCGAAACCCATCGCCTGCTCCGCCTCGGCCCAGCCGGCCTTGTTGCGCAGGATCCGGACCAGGAAACGCACCCGGAGCCGATAGCGGATCCGGGCCGCGATCGGGTCGTAGAACGCGTGGACCGTCCGGCTGAACTCGCGCTTGATCCAGCGGAACAGCCGCTTCCAGCCACCGAGCCGGCGGACCAGCAGGTTGAGCAGGACGAGCCCCAGCAACACCAGGCCGGCGTATCCGAGCATCTGGCGGACACCACCGCCGCCTTGCATTGCGGTCATGCAGCGGCCTCGCCCCATCCGCGACGCAACAGATCCCCCCGCAAGGTGCGGACGGCCGTGTGGGTACGCGACTTCACTGTCCCGAGCGGGACGTTCAACGCCATGGCGACATCTTCACCCGGGTGGCCGCAAAGATGAACTCGGGTGACCACTTCGCGGTGCGCGGGCGACAGCCGGCCGAGCGCCTCGACCAGTACCGTGCGCTGCGTCACCTGCTCGGCCGGGTCGGGCTCACTGCTGCCGGCCTCGAACTCGTCCTGGCACAGCCCGACCGGGATCGCCCGGCTCTCCCGGCGGTGGAGGTCGACGACCAGGTTGCGGGCGACCCGGAACAGCCACATCCGGATCGGCCGGCTCTCCCAGTCGAGGCTCTCGGCCTGGATCCAGGCCCGCAGCAGCGTCTCCTGGATCACGTCCTCGACGGCAAACGTGTTCCAGCCGAGCAGTCCCTTGACATAGCGGCGCAGGGTCTCGCGTTCGGCCAGACAGAGCTCGATGGCTTTCATCCGGCTCGCGCTGATCTCGTCGATGTCAGGACCTCGATTAGGGGCGGACGGCCTGGTAGTTCAAACCTTGAACTTAGTGGAGAATGCAACCAGTTGCGCTGACTTTAGGTGAACAATCAGCAACAATCCAGTCTCTGACTGTAATGAGAGCGTGACTCACGGATGCGTTGACTCCGGACCCCGGTTCGGGAGATTCTCGTGGTGGCCATGCCCTGACAACGATGGGCAGGCCGCTTCCGCCCCCACCCATGGAGTTGACGTGCGGCCTTCCCGACTGTTCGGTTCCCGCCGGTCCGGCGCAGAGAATTCGGCCCGCTTCGCCAAGACCTTCGCCCGTCGGCCACTGCTGCCGCGGGTGGCGCCGATGCCTGACCGCCGGGCCTGGACGACGACCGCTTTCGTCGCCGCCTTCGTGGCCGGCGCGGCCGTCGCCGTACCGCTGATCACCCACCTGGGTGGGGGATCCAAGTCGGACACCGTCGTCGCGGTCGACGCTCCACTCGCCCTCAGAACTCCGGCCGGTACGCCGACCAAGGTGCCCACGGCAACTACCACGGCAACCGCCACCACGACCTCCACCGCCACCGCCACCATCACCTCCGCCCCACGCGTCTCGGTCGCCACCGCGACGGTGACGATGACCGCACCGGGCGGCAAGGTGACCGTGGTTCAGCCGGGTACCACCGTGACGCTGCCTCCGGTGACCGTCACGGCACCTCCGCCGGCCGGTTTGAAGCCCGCGACTGTGACCGCCACAACAACCTCTACGGCCACCACGACAGTCAAGGTGACTGAGCCCGGTAAACAGGGCATGGCCGTTGAGGGTCAGGCGCTGCGGCCCCGCACGGACACTCCGACCACGCTGCAGAGCGAGGGCTCGAAGCGCTGCGTCGACGTCAAGGACGGCCGGGCCGGCTCCGGCAACGACGGCACCCCACTGCAGCTCTGGGACTGCACCAAGGCTGCCGGCCAGACCTGGGCGTTCAATTCCGACGGCACGGTCCGCTCGCTGGGTCAGTGCATGGACCTGGCCTGGGGATCGATCGCGGAGAACACCCCGGTCCAGCTCGTCGCCTGCAACGGCAACGCCGCCCAGCAGTTCCGGGTCACTCAGAAGAACGAGCTGATCAACCCCGCCGCGGAAGGCAAGTGCATCACCGCCGACAAGGACGACAACGGCGGCCGGCTGTTCCTCCGCCGCTGCACCGGAGCCCCCGAGCAGCAGTGGCGGCAGCCGTAACCGCCTTGTCTACAAGGGTTTTCTAGAAGGCATACGGATAGTCGGACCAGTCGGCCGGCCGCTTCTCCAGGAAGGAGTCGCGGCCCTCTGCTGCTTCGTCGGTGCCGTAGGCGAGCCGGGTCGCCTCGCCGGCGAAGATCTGCTGGCCGACCAGGCCGTCGTCGATCAGATTGAACGAGTACTTGAGCATCCGCTGCGCGGTCGGTGATTTCGCGCAGACCTTCTTGCCCCACTCGAGCGCGACCGTCTCCAGCTCCGCGTGCGGCACGACCTTGTTCACCATGCCCATCCGGTACGCATCGTCCGCGGAGTACTCGTCGCCGAGGAAGAAGATCTCCCGGGCGAACTTCTGCCCGACCTGACGGGCCAGGTACGCCGACCCGAACCCTCCGTCGAACGACGCCACATCCGCATCCGTCTGCTTGAACCGCGCATGCTCGGCCGAGGCCAGCGTCAGGTCGCAGACGACGTGCAGGCTGTGTCCACCACCCGCGGCCCAGCCAGGTACGACGCAGATGACGACCTTCGACATGAAGCGGATCAGCCGCTGCACCTCGAGGATGTGCAGCCGCCCGGCCTTGGCCGGGTCGATCGTGTCGGCGGTCGTGCCCTCGGCGTACTTGTAGCCGTCCTTGCCCCGGATCCGCTGATCGCCACCGGAGCAGAACGCCCAGCCGCCATCCTTCGGCGACGGCCCGTTGCCGGTGATCAGCACACACCCGACGTCGGACGACATCCGCGCGTGGTCGAGCACCCGATAGAGCTCGTCGACCGTCTGCGGCCGGAACGCGTTGCGTACCTCGGGCCGGTTGAACGCGATCCGCACCACACCGGCATCCACCGCCCGGTGGTACGTGATGTCGGTCAGCTCGAACCCGTCCACCTGCTTCCAGGCCGACGGGTCGAAGATCTCGGAGACCTGCGCGGGATCAGTCACCCCGCGAGCATATTCAGCCCCGGCAACGCTCAGCGCTGCCGGGTGCTCTCCCGCAGTACGACCTCGGCCTTGAAGGTCTCGGTCTTCGGCTCGCCGCCCTCGACCGCGAGCTCCAGCGCCCGGCGACCCATCTGCTCCAACGGCAGCCGCACGGTGGTCAGCCCCGGCCAGACGTCCCGCAGGGTTGCGATGTCGTCGAAGCCGGCCACCCCGAGCTGCCCCGGAACGTCGATGCCCTGCGCCCGCAGCGCCGACATCGCGCCAACCGCCATCACATCGTTGACAGCGAACAGACAGTCGAGATCCGCCTTGCCTGCAAGGACTTCCAGCGCGGCCGCATGCCCACCGTCACGAGTGAACTCACCAGCCTGTACCGCGACCGGCTCCAACCCCGACTCCGCCAGCCCTTCGATGAACCCGTCCCGCCGGTCCCGCGCCGTCGCCAGCCCTTCCGGACCAGCCAGTACGCCGAACTTGCGCAACCCGAGACCCACCAGGGACCGCGCCAGCTCGGCCGCGCCGGCCCGGTTGTCGGGCTCGATCGTGTGGGCCGGCATGCCCGACTGGCTGACCAGCGCCAGGCCCGCGCCCGAGTTGAGGAACGTCTCGACCTCGGTCGCCGTCCGGGCCAGCCCTTCGGCGTCGGTACGGCGGGAACCGATCATCACGGCGGCCCGGGCACGCTGGGCGCGCAGAGAAGACAGGTAAGCAATCTCACGGTCGCTGTCACGGAACGTGCTGGCCATCATCACCAGCAGACCTCGTTCGTCGGCGGCCCGCATCACGCCGTTCGCGATCGCCGCGAAGTACGGATCCTCGATGTCGTGGACCAGGATGCCGACCAGATTGGTGGACGATTTGGCCAGCGCCTGGGCCTGCGCGTTCGGCGTGTAGCCGAGCGCCGCGGCCGCGTCCCGGACGCGTTCCTGCAGCTCCGGGCGTGGCACCCGGTCCCCGCCGTTCAGGACGCGGGAAGCGGTCGCCACGGACACACCCGCCCGCTGCGCCACATCGAGCAGAGTCACCGGTGCTCGCAGGTTCATCGCCTTACCCACCTTCCGTACATCTCCCCCTGGGTGGCGGTCACACTATCGGAAGTGGCGTCGCCATCACCGTCTGTGGCGGAGATCTACCGGGCAATGTTCGCAGAACCTGGCTTTGCGGCCCTCGAATGACTAGCCTTCCAAGCCATGACGACCGTCCGCGCCAGGGTCCTCCTTCTGGCTTCGTCCACCGCGCTGGTATGCCTGGGTACCGTCACGGGTACCGCGGCCGCCGCGCCGCCGTTGGACGGGCCGGCTGGAGTCTTCGCCCCCTCCGAGACCCCGGAGCAGCAGAACTCGGCACAGGGCGCCCAGGTGGCCCCGCCGCCGGTGACTGAACAAGCAGCGACCTCGTCGGTACCGCCGAACGTGGACCCGCGCACGCACAGCACCAAGCCGGTCTACGACTACGGCAACGCGATCCGCGAGTCGGTCTACGTCGACACCACGATGGACACCGACTCCGACGGCACCGACGACGTGATCGCGGTCGACATCGTCCGGCCCCGCGAACCGGCCGCGGCCGGCCGCAAGATCCCGGTCATCATGGACGCCTCGCCGTACTACTCCTGCTGCGGACGCGGCAACGAGGGCGAGACCAAGACCTACGACGAGAACGGCGACATCCAGAAGATGCCGCTGTACTACGACAACTACTTCGTGCCGCTCGGTTATGCCGTGGTCGGTGTCGATGTGGTCGGCACCAGTCGCTCGACCGGTTGCGGTGATGTCGGCGGCAAGGACGAGATCGATTCCGTCGTCGCGGTGATCGACTGGCTGAACGGCCGCAACACCGCGCACACCGGCAACGGCGATCCGGTCAGCGCGACCTGGACCACCGGCTCGGTCGGGATGATCGGCAAGTCGTACGACGGGACGCTGGCCAACGGGGTCGCCGCCACCGGCGTCCGGGGGCTGAAGACGATCGTGCCGATCTCGGCGATCTCCTCCTGGTACGACTACACCCGCTCCGGCGGCGTGCCGTACTCGATCGACTACATGCCCTGGCTGGGCGGCTACGTCGGCCACCAGACGCCGGCCTGCGATGCCGTCCGGGCGGACCTCGGCGAACAGGACGCGGACGAGACCGGGAACTACACCAGCTTCTGGGCTGAGCGCGACTACGTGAAGGATGCGAAGAAGGTGAAGGCCTCGGTCTTCATGACGCACGGCCTGAACGACTACAACGTGCAGACCAATCACTTCGCGCAATGGTGGGACGCGCTCGGCAAGAACGGCGTGAAGCGCAAGATCTGGCTCGGCCTGGAAGACCACGTCGACCCGTTCGACTTCCGTCGCCAGGCGTGGACCGAAGAGCTGCACAAGTGGTTCGACTACTGGCTGCAGGACCTGCAGAACAACGTGATGCGCGAGCCGATCGCGACCGTCGAGACCGCGCCGGACCAGTGGAAGAACTACAGCACCTGGCCGGCCACTCGCAAGACCGTGCCGGTGCCGCTGGCGGCCGGCAAGCTCGGTTCGTTCGGCAAGGGTTCGGTGACGATCACGGACGAGCCGTCGCTGACCGAGGACGACATCGTCGCCACCCCGTCAGAGGTGATCGCGGGCCGGCAGATGTTCCTGTCCGCGCCGCTGCCGGCCCCCATCCGGGTCAGCGGCACACCGACCGTGACGCTGCGGATCAAGTCCGACTCGGCCACCACGCCGGTCACCGCGCGCCTGGTCGAGTACGGCGAGGCCGAGCGGTACGCGGGTATCAAGACCACCAAGGTGCCGAGCTGTTACGGCTCGAGTGTCAGCTACGACGACTCCTGCTACTTCGAGATCGAGAAGCTGACCGAGCAGAGCGACCACGGCATCGTCAGCCGGGGCTGGATCGACGCGGCGCACAGCGCCTCGCTGAGCAACCCGAACCCGCTCACGCCCGGCAAGTGGGCGACCGTCACCGTCCCGCTGCGGGCCCAGGACGAGGTGATCCCGAAGGGCAGGATCCTCGGCCTCGCGGTGACCTTGAGCGACGACGACTGGACCACGCCGAACGACTCCGGCGCCACGATCGACATCGACCTGGCCGGCAGCAAGCTGAACCTGCCGATCACCATCGGCAAGATCAACCCGCCCGCCGCCAAGGCCGCCCCGGTCAAGGTCACCATCACCACCCCGAGCGAGCGCCCGGACCTGCACGATCCCACTCGCTGAGCTGCATACTTACCTGGGTGAATTAATTCGCCTAGGGTTGGGGCATGCTCGAGTACTCCGTAGTTCAGCCGCAGCCGTCCACGTCGCCTTTTGATGGTGGACGGCTTTGGTACAGCCGGCCCGCGGAGCGCTGGTTCGAGGCGCTGCCGATCGGGAACGGGCGGCTGGGCGGGATGGTCTTCTCCGGCGATCGGGTGGAGCGTATCCGGCTCTCCGAATCGACCGCTTGGTCCGGCGCACCTGTTGAGACGGACGTGAGCCCGACGGCACTCGAGAACCTGCCGACTATCCGGCAACTCCTGCTGGAAGGTCAGTACGCCGCGGCGCAGGCCCTGGCCGGCGAGCACCTGCTCGGCCGCCCGACGGCATTCGGCACCAACGTCCAGCTACCGGAACTCCTGGTGGAGTTCGCCGTCGACGGAGCAACAACTACCTATGAACGGTCACTGGATCTCACCGATGCGATCGTGCGGACTCGGTTCGAGCGTGGCGGGATCGTCTTCGAGCGGGAGGTGTTCGCCTCACACGCGGACTCGGTGATCGTTGTGCGGCTGACCAACAGCGCGCCGGTGAACTTCACGATCTCCTTCAGCGAAGGTACTGCTGTCGCCGCCGACGACACCCTCCAACTGACCTGCCAAGCCCACGAAAGCCTGCACAGCAACGGTTCCACCGGCGCCTTGGTCGACATTCGCGCCCGCGTGACAACCGATGGTTCTGTTGTTGCTTCCGACAACCAGCTGGTCGTGGGGAACGCCACCTCAGCCACTGTGTTGGTTGCTGTCGGCACCGACTGGCTGGGCGCTGATCCCGCCGATCGGCCTTCGCGTCTGGTGCAGAAGACCGCCGACTACGAGACGCTCAAGCAGGCACATCTCGACGATTACACGCCGTTGATCGGCCGGGTCGCGCTCGACCTCGGGCGGACCGAGGAGGCTGTCCGGGGACTGCCGACGGACGAGCGGCGCGAGTTGCTGGCGAAGGGTGGCGAGGATCCCGAGTTGCTCGCGCTGTACTTCCAGTACGGGCGGTACCTGACCATCGCCGGGTCGCGTGCGGATTCGCCGCTTCCCCTTGCTCTGCAGGGGTTATGGAACGACGGGCTGGCTTCGGGTGGGCCGTGGACCAACGACTTCCACCTCGACATCAACACTCAGCAGAACTATTGGGCGGCCGAGATCACCGGGCTCGGCGAGTCTCAGCTTCCCCTGTTCGACTGGATCGAGCGGCTTCGCAGCAGTGGGCAACGGACGGCTCGGGAGCTTTACGGCGTACCGGGGTGGGTTTCGCACACGGTCAGCAACGCCTGGGGGTACTCCGCGCCGGGCTGGGGTCTTGGCTGGGGCATGCATGTGACGAGCGGGATCTGGATCTCGTTGCAGCTGTGGGAGCACTTCGAGTACAACCGAGATCTGTCGTTCCTGGAGACTCGCGCCTATCCGGTACTACGTGACGCGGCCGAGTTCTTCCTTGCGTACTTGACCGAAGACCCCGCCACCGGCCTGCTGCTGAGCGGTCCGTCCGACTCGCCGGAGAACTGGTACCTCACGCCCGACGGCGAGCAATGCTCCCTGTCGATGGGGGCGACCTGCGACACCGTGCTGATCGAGGCGCTGTTCCGGATCTGCAGCGAGGCATCCGTCCTGCTCGACACCGACGAGACCTTCCGCAGCCATCTCGAGGCCGCCCGGAAGAAGCTGCCACCGTTCCAGATCGGCAAGCACGGCCAGCTCCAGGAATGGCTCACCGACTTCGACGAAGCCGTCCCCAGCCACCGCCACACTTCGCACCTGATCGCTCTGTACCCCGAACGCCAGATCTCTCCCCGCGAACACCCTTTGTTGGCCGCGGCGTGCGAAACCACGATCAACCGCCGCCAGTCCGCCGACGGCTGGGAGCAGACGGAGTGGGTCGAAGCCAACCTGATGGCGTACTACGCCCGGCTGCTCAACGGCGACCAGGCCCTCGCCCACTACCGGGCCCTGATCTCCGACGCCAGCGAAGCCAACCTGCTCTCCTACTCGGTAGCCGGTATCGCCGGCGTCACCGAAAACATCTACGCCACCGACGGCAACACCGGAGCCACCGGAGCCCTCGCCGAACTCTTCCTCCAGTCCACCCCCGACGAAATCGAACTCCTCCCCGCCCTCCCCACCGCCTGGCCCACCGGCGAGGTTCGCGGCCTCCGAGCCCGAGGCGGCTTCACCGTAGACCTCGCCTGGCGCGAAGGCCGCCTGACCAAGGCCCGAATCACCCCCCTGACCCCAAACCAATCCACCCGAGTCCGCTACGGCGACGACCTCGTCGAGCTACTGATCACCGCCCCCGTAGAACTAACCCCCGCCCCCACCCCCTAGCCCGCCGCAACCATCCGCCCCACGCCCCTCCGCGCCAACTCGTTCCCTGGCGACTTTGTGCACCGGGTGGGCAGTCTTCATGCGATGGAGCGACTGGGTGGTGCACAAGGTGCCCTGGGCAACTACTTTGCGGCGAGCTTCGAGGGTCGAACTGGGTCAGGTGGTTGGGGATCCGTCGGCGATGTAGTGCATGGGGTCGCCGAAGCCCAGGTCGGTGATGCCGGCGGTGTGGAAGGCGCCGACGAGGAGGGAGCGGCGGTGGGCGGCGAAGGTCAGGACGTGGGCGACCATTCCGCCGTAGGTGAAGACGCGGGGTGGTTCGCAGGTGGTGTCGACGAAGCTGTCGTCGAAGCGGCCCTCCTCGTTCAGCCGGTTGACCAGCGCGACGAAGCGGGAGCCGGCGTCGGCGTGCCGGGTGCGCAGCTCGGCGATCGGCGTGGTCACCTCGCGGCCGCACTCAGGCACCTGGAACGGCCGGTCCTCGACCGACGCCAGCCACATTTCCTCCTGCCACACCAGCCGATCCAGCAGGTACCGGATCGACACGTCGTCGTCGATGCCCTCGACGGACAGCTCGATCGGCTTGTCCAGGGTTGCGGCGTCCAGGCGCGCGCCGCGCTCGATCATCTCGCCGGTGAGCCATACGTGGTGCTCAACCATCCGTACCAGTACATCCATCCCTCTCGTCTCCTTCTGTGCGGGCAGGCGCAAACCTGCCGGTGGCTGAAAATGAACCCCACTGGGTGCAGCGAGGAAGAACCGCCGCGACGACTCCCGCCGCCACTCCCGCGGCGACATCCCGAACGCCCGGACGAACGCCCTGGTGAAAGCCTCATGCGATCCGTATCCCGACTCGATCGCCAACTCCAGTACGCCGGTATCCCCCGCCAGCAGCCGGTACGCCGCCCGCTCCAGCAACAGCCGCCGCCGGAAAGCCGAGGGCGACTCACCCGCGATCGCCGCGATCACCCGGTCGCAGTGCGAGCGGGACATATGCACCCGCTGAGCCAGATCGCACCCGGTCGTCCGAGCCTCATCAAGGCTGTCGGCGACCGCGGCGACAAAGCCGGCGAACACATCCGTTGAGTTCATAGCTCCACTCTGCCCGCAAACCCACCCACCCGACTTGATCGATTTCCCCCAACTGCTCCCAGCCAGTGAAACAGGATTGCGGAGTACTCTGCGGTGTGTAGTAGTGTGGTCGGCAGAGCACCGCGAAGCCGGTCTGAGGGGTCCGGGTTCGCGGTGCACCTAAGCGGAGGTGGTGGAGGCGATGGATCCGAGTCAGCTGCTCAAGGGCGTGCTCGACCTGGCCGTCCTGGCGGTGTTGCGGGACGCGGACGGGTACGGCTACGACGTACTGCGCCGGCTACGCGCCGCCGGGCTCGAAGATGTCGCGGACGCGTCGGTGTACGGGACGTTGCGGCGGTTGTTCGCGGCCGGCGCGTTGACGTCGTACGTGCAGCCCAGCGAGGAGGGCCCGCACCGCAAGTACTACGGGCTGAACAAGACCGGCCTGGATCTGCTCGCCGAGTCCACCAAGACGTGGAACCACTTCGCCGACACGATGTCGGTGTTGCTGCTCGAGGAGGCGGCTGCGTGAACAGCACCCTGACCGGACCGGTCGCGACCTACCTGGCCCAGGTGAAGGCCGAGCTGAGCGACCTGCCGCCGGGCGAACTGGCCGAGGTTCTCGACGACGTGACCGGCCATCTGAGCGAGGTCGCCGCCGAGTTCGAGGAAGAGCCGACGGCCGCCGCATTGCAGAACCGCCTCGGCACTCCCACCCAGTACGCCGATGAGCTCCGCACCGCGGCCGGCTACCCACCCCGCACGAAAGCGCCCAAGCCGGAGCGCACCGGCGCCGAGGCCGCTCTCACCTGGGGAATCATCGCCTCGATCGCCGGGCCGCTGTTCCTGATCATCGGCCTGACGAACGGCATCAGCGAAGCCGCCTTCTTCGGCACGATCGGAGTGATCCTGCTCGCCGGGGCCGCCTTCATGGGCGTGCGCGCCTTGCAGGGCAGGGATCCGCACATCGTCCTCGAGACGCGTCGCGGCCGGCAAGCCGCCGAGCAGCTCCGCAACCTGATCGACCAGATCCCGCCGAACGTCAGACGTGACCTGGTCACCATCGGCCAGCCCGTCTGGTGGGTGGCCCGCGGCATCGTCGGCGGCGGCGCGGTCTTCGCCATGTCCGGCGCGGCCGCCGTGGTGGTGGTCGGCGCGCTGGCCGGAGCCATCGTCTCGGTCTGGATCGGCCGCAAGACCCAGCAGGACCGTCGCTGGCTCTGGTACGTCGTACCGCTGAACGTGGTCGCGACGATCATCGTCCCGCTCTGGCTGGCATACAGCTTCGTCGGCGGCTCTGCGGGCCCCTTCACCAACTACCGCAGCACCCCGAGCAGCAACAACTACTACTCCCAGAGCGGTCTGACGCTGGACGGTACTTCGATCAGCAACGTATACCCGTTCGACGAGCAGGGCCGCCAGGTGAAGGTCCGCCTCTACGACCAGGACGGCAAGCCGATCAGCCTGCCGCTGCGGAACTGCGCCGCCGGCAACGGCACCCTCGGCGGCGACGAATCGGTCAGCAACGTGTACCCGCTGGCCATCGTCCGGACCGACGAGCCGACCCAAACGGATGCCAACGGCAACGACATCACGCCGTGCACTGAGACCGACAAGGCCCCGTTCGTCCCACCGCCGGCCCCGGCCACCACCCCGACCACGGGCTCGACCACGACACCTCAGCCCACCCCGACCGCCAAGCCGTCGGTCCCGGTCTCGTCTGGCAAGCCCACCCCGACCGGGCCGCCCACCACAGGCAAGCCAGGCGTCACGCTCACCATCACGCCAACTCGCTGAATTGCCCCAAAGCAACTGGGCTACATGTGCGCCGCGGCAACCGCGCGATACGTGTAGCCCAGTTTGCGATACACGGCGATCGCGGCCTCGTTGTCCCCGTGGACCATCAACCCGGTCCGCCCATGCCGCTTCACCAACTCAGCCGTCACGAACGCACAAACCTCCCGCGACAACCCCCGCCCCCGAGCATCCGGCCGAGTCGCCACGCCGGCCATGAACCCGACCTCCGGCGCACTCCACCCATCCGCCGCGATGCTCAACAGCTCACCGGCCTCGTCCACAACACCGGCCCACCGCAGTACGCCGGAAGCCCCCGGCCACGCATAGGACTCGGGCGACGCCTCGCTCAACAACGCCTCGACCCCATCGTCGCCGTCCAGCCAGGCAGCCGTCGTCGGCTGGGACGGTACGGCCGCCGTCTCCATCCACCCGAAAGTCGCCCGAAGCGACAACTCCGGCACCCGCGCAACCAACTCGCGGATCAACGCCTCCTCACCAAACGGCCGGAAGCCCGTCCCCAGCTCGCCAAGCAGCGAACCGACCAGCGGGACAAGGTCGGCCAACGGCCCGCGCACCACCAGCCGATCATGCTTCGACAGATCGGCGACGGCTACCGCAACCGCGTCACCGGCGTACCAGGCGCGGGCTCGATCGCCCACCAGCCCCTGGCCGCCCCACACCACCAACGCGTCCCAATCGGCTCTCGCCGCCAACTCCCCAGCGGTTGCGATCTCATGCACGCAGCCATTGTCCCTGAGACGTCAGGGTCGTTCGGAGGAGGAGGCACGTTGCAGCGCGTACGGCGACAGATGGTGGTACCCGCGCACGGAGACCCGCCGCAGCTTCCGCAACCGGTACGCCGGATTGCCGTCGAGCGCGGCAGCCAACTCCCGGTCGACCAGGACCCGTCCGGGCTTCGCCTCCGAGGTCAGCCGCGACGCCAGATTGACGACCTCGCCGTACACATCGCCGAGGCGGATCAGGATGCTGCCGTACGCGAGCCCGATCCGTAGCTCAGGCATGTCACCGGCCTCCAGCACCTTGTCCTGCAAGGCCAACGCGAGCGCGGCACCCTGCGCGGGTGTGTCGGTCACGAAGAGAACCTCGTCGCCGATCGACTTGATCACCCGCCCGCCGTTCAGCGCAACCACATCGGCGGCCAGCCCTTCGAAGCGCTCGATCAGCTTGCCCAGCTCGACGATGGACAGGCGCCTGGTCAGTCTGGTGTAGCTGACGATGTCGGCGAAACCCACCACCCGGACGCCGCGGGACAACTCGTCGGAGCCGGCCACGGCGCGCCCTGCCGCCGCGGCCAGATGTCGCCGCCAGACGTACGTCTGCAACCGTTCCATTGCTGGAAGCAACAGCGTCGCGACCTCGATCGCGTCGTCGGCGGACAGCTTGGCGCCCGCCAGTCGCTCCAGGAACATCGCCGACTGCCAGGACGCCAGCCGGGACTGGGTCTGGCCGAGCTTGCGGGCGAGCGAGGACTCCACCGCGGGATCGATGAAGCCGTCGTCCTCGAGCGCGGCGACCAGCCGGAGCGCCTCGACATCACCGTCGGTGAAGGCGATCTCGTCGTCCGGTACGGTCGCGAAGCCGAGCGCATGCCACATCTGCTCGGCCCGCTCGATCGAGATCCCGGCCCGCTCGGACACCTCGATCCGGGTGAACTTCCGCTCCCCACCCAGCAACGCCTGCTCAAACTCCTGCTGCAACAACCCCAGATCCGGCTCGGGCTCCGATGCCGTCCCGCCCGGCTGGGATGCCGACGGAGCCGGCCGCTCGGATGCCGGCCCGGAAGCCGTCGCTTCGGATGCTTGGGAGGCCGGCGTCGCTCCGGGAGCGGCGCCGGTTCCGGAGCGGTCAGTTCGTCTGGGGACCACGGCGCTCGGTGATGGTGGCGTCGATGGCGTTGCGGAAGTTGGGCAGGCGGGTGGTCAGGTCGTCGAACTTCTCCCGGGTGAAGTGCAGCAGTTGCAGCCGCGACTTCGCCGTGACCGTTGCCGTCCGCAACCGGTTCTGCCGGACCGCGACCTCGCCGGCGATGTCGCCCGGGCCGAGGACGGCGATCTCCTCGCCCTTGACCCGGACCGAGGCGGTGCCGCTCAGGATCAGGTACGCCGCGTCGGGTGGCGTCTGCTCCAGGATCAGCGACCAGCCGGCCGGAACCGAGACCTCTTCGCCGGCCCGGAAGATGTCCTTGATCTCCCGGCCGGACAGGTCCGCGAACAGCGGCAGGTCCCGCGGGGACGTCCTACCCAGTGCCACAACGATCCTCCGAGCCCGCCGGGCCTTGACCCAGCGATAGCAGGCCGATGTTTCCAGTCAGTAACTCTAACGGTTGATTCGTACCGGGGTCACACCAGCACCGACCAGGGGTTGGGCAGGAAGGCGACGTAATGGCGGTTCGCCCCTTAGAGTCAGGGTCCGTAGTACCAAGCTCAGGGGTGGGCGCATGCGAATAGCAATGGTGGGGATGGGGACCCGGGGAGACGCGCAACCAATGGCGGTCCTCGGCGCGGAACTGGCCGCGCGAGGGCACGAGGTCACGCTCGGACTGTCGTCCGATCTGGTCTGGATCGGGGAGGCGCTCGGTCTGCGGACGATCGATCTGCGCACCAGCGCCCGGGAGTTCCTCGAGTCCGAACAGGGCCAGAAATGGCTGGCCGCGGGCGACTTCCAGTCCTACGTCCGCTGGCTGATGGACCACAAGAACCGGGTCGCGGACCAACTCCAGGCCGACCTGATCGACCTCGTAGCCGACGCCGATGCCCTGATCTCCGGTACTGCGACCGAACTCGAATCCACCATCATCGCCGAAGCGGCCGGCATCCCTTACGCGTCGGTCTACCACGCCCCGATCCGCAGCAACAGCGCCTTCCCGCACCTGCTCGTCTCCACCGACATCTTCTCCCCGGAGAAGAACCTGGAGACGTACGCCGAGATCGACAGAGCCAACTGGCCGCTCTTCGAGCCCTACGTCAACAAGCTCCGCGCCCGCGTCGGCCTGGCCCAGACCACGGAGACCACCGGCAGCCGGCTCGCCAGCTCCGGCGCCCTGGAGATCCAGGCCTACAGCCGGCACGTCGTACCAGAGCTGGCCGACTGGGATGCCCGGCGGCCACTGACCGGCTTCCTCGCACCATCGGCCGAGCAGCGCAGATTGCTCGACGACCTGGTCGATCCCGAGCTGGACGCCTGGCTGGATGACGGCGAACCACCCGTGTACTTCGGCTTCGGCAGCATGCCTGTACTCGACCCCGACGCCGCGTTGACGATGATCGAGAAGGTCGCGGACACTCTCGGCGTCCGCGCGCTCGTCACCCTCAGAGCCAGTGCCACGAACAACAGCGCGGTCCGCGTCGTCGGCAATCTCAACCACGACGTCGTCCTGCCGCGCTGCCGGGCAGCCGTCCACCACGGCGGCGCCGGTACGTCAGCCACCTCCTTGCGCGCCGGCCTGCCGACGGTGGTCTGCGCCGTCTTCGCCGACCAGCCCTTCTGGGGCGCGCAACTCCAGCGGATGGGCGTCGGCAGCACCCTGCGCTTCACCGACCTGAGCGAACCCACCCTGTTCGCGGCCCTCGAATCGATGCTTGCCGACGGCCCCCGTCAACGCGCGGCCGAACTCGCCCTCCTGCTCCGCGAGGAAGACCCCGTCACCCAGACCGCCGACGCCTTCGAACAGTCCCTGCGCCACTGAAGCGTTGACCTGATCCGCCGACCTGGCTACGGTGTCTGGGAAATCGATTTCTCGCGCTCAGACCGCCAAGGAGACGCGCCATGCGGAAGCGATTGGTCCTCATCCTGCCCGTGCTGCTCGGAGCCGCGCTGCTGCCGGCCAACCCCGCACCGGACGCCCGCGCTTCGGCGGTACCGTCCCCTGCCGAGCGGGTCGCCAAGCTCACCGGACCGGGGTCGATCAACGACACCGAGGCCCGCTTCGGTCTCAAGGCGACCGACCTCGGCATTCTCTGGGACAACGGTTCGGGCGAGATCCTCACCGCGTTCGGTGACAGCTACGGCAGCGGCTGGACCGGTCCCGGTGGAGGCGCGGGCGACCCGGCGACCATCGACTGGCGCTGCAACCTGCTGTTCCGGAGCAAGGACCGCAACCTCGCCGACGGCATGACGCTCGACAGCGCGGCCGAGGACCGGCCCGGTCACGCCAAGGAGTTCCTCGGCTGCAAGAAGATCGATCGCGACGAGCACACCGTCATCCCGACCGCGGGGATCTCGGTCGGCAAGCGGCAGTACGTGCAGTACATGTCGGTCAACTACTGGGGTCCGGCCGGCAGTTGGTTCACGAACCATTCGGGCTTCGCCTACTCCGACGACAACGGCGAGACCTGGACGAAGGATCCGAAGGCGATCTGGAAGAACACGGCCGCCTGGGACGACAACTTCCAGATGAACGCGCTGGTCCGGTCGGGCGGCTACGTCTACCTGATCGGTACTCCGAACGGCCGGTTCGGCAACGCGCACCTGGCTCGCGTACCGGAGAAGCAGGTGTTGTCGAAGAACGCGTGGCGCTATTGGAACGGCAGCAACTGGTCGCGCGACGAGCGTTCCGCAGTACCGATCGCTGCCGGGCCGATCAGCGAGGTGTCCGTGCAGTGGAACGCCTATCTCGGCAAGTGGCTGATGATGTACCTCGACGAGCAACGAGCCTCCGTCGTACTGCGCTCCGCCGCATCCCTCACCGGCCCGTGGTCCGGTCAGCAAGTGGTTGCCCGAGGCACCGACTTCCCCGGCCTGTACGGAACCTTCATGCACCCGTGGTCCACCGGCCCCGACCTCTACTTCACGATGTCGCAATGGGACCCGTACAACGTCTTCCTGATGCACACCAAACTCACCGACGACGGCGCCATCACCAACCTGATAACGGATCCCGGCTTCGAAGCCCAAACCGGCCCGGCCCCCTCACCCCCGTGGCAACTCAACGGCCACGGCGGCATCGACCGCACCAACCTGGGCCATACCGGCACCAACAACGCCTTCGTCCGTGACTCGATCGGCCAGCACCAACTCCAGCAAACCGTCGCCGTCCGCCCCCACCACCGCTACAGACTCTCCGCCTGGCTCCGAACCGCCGACAACAACACCGAGACCATGCTCGGCGCCCGAACCCTTCGCGGCAAAACCCTCACCCAGAAGACCAGCGGCCCCCGCCCGCAGTACACGCAAGTAAGCACTGTCTTCAACACCGGCCGAGAGTCCCTGATCCAGCTTTACGCAGGCTTCTTCGGACACGGCCAAGATGTCTGGCTTCAGCTCGACGACGTGGTACTCGAGGAGGTTCGGTGACCCTGCGCTGATGCCACCATTCGCTTGTGGATGTCGTGGTACAGCGGGTACGGACCCGGTGGGGCAAGGAGTCCCGAGGTGGGCCGAATGCGGCGGCGCGGAACGGCATCCCGCTGGCCTTCGCGGTGCCGCCCGGGCCGGGCCCGATCTTTCACAGCGTCGAGATGGAGCAGTGGTCGGACTATCGGCCCAGGGTGTCGACGGGCGACCTCGACCTGTTCGGGCTGGAGCTGAGCGAGGACAACGGCCGATTGCGGGTGTTCCCGAGCACCTACTATCCGATGCCGCCGCGCAGCCGGCATCCGGCCGTGCAGCTCGAGGTCGGCGAGTGGTTGCGGTGGCAGCTCAACTACCGCTTGGTGCACTACAACAGCGGTGAATGGATCTACCAGCTCGACACCTTCAACATCGGCTATGCGACCACCGATCCGAGGCTGTTCCTCGGCCCTCCACCTCGGGTGATCGACGAACTCGGCTATCTGCGTTAGCCGCTGGACGAACTCCGGTAGCGGCCGGGGGTGGTGCCTACCAGGGCGGTGAAGGCGGTGATGAAGCTGCTGGGGTTGGACCAGCCGCAGGCGTGGGCGGTGTGGGTCGTGTCGTGGCCTTCGGCTAGCAGGATGAGGGCGTGGCAGATGCGGAGGTGGGTGCGCCATTGGTAGAAGGTCAGCCCGAGTTCATCGCGGAGTAGGCGGCTGAGGGTGCGGGCGCTGGCGCCTATCGTGCGGCCGAGTTCGGTCAATGAGGTGTTGTCGGCGGGGTCGTCGTACAGGAGCTGGGCGAGGGCGCGGAGCCGGTCGTCGTGGGGCTCGGGGAGTTGCAGGGGTTGCTCGTGAGCTTGGTCGAGTTCGTCGATGAGGACACGTACGAGTCGGGCCTGGGCGGCGCTGGCATGGCCGTCCGCTTCATAGCTGCGCGGGCCGGTGAGTGTCAGCAGTACTTCGCGGGCGAGGTCGGAGACGGTGAACACCGACGGACGGGATGGCACGAGCCGGGCCTGCGCGGCGGTCAGGAACAGGATTCGCATGTCGGTATCGCCGTGAGCCCGGTGATAGTGGGTGAACCCGCCGGGCGTCCACGCGACTCGATTCGCCGGGACCACCGATGTGCCTTCTTCGGTATGGACCGACAGGACGCCGCGTGCCGCGTACACCAGATGCCCCCGCGGGTGCGAGTGCGCCGAACTCGTCCCGCCCGACGGCCAGACGTGTACTCCTCCGGACGGCCACAGATGCAGCGTTTGGGGAGACGACGGAGATTGGCGGCCAACGGGCATGAGTTGGCGGTTTACCGGTGGCCCGCCACGAGAGCCCGCGGCGACAGTTGAGGCATGCGAACGACGATGCGAGCGGCGGTCTGTGTCAGAGCGGGCGATCCCGAAGTACTGGAGATCCGGGAGGTGCCGATGCCTGAGGTCCGTGACGGCTGGAGTCTGGTGCAGGTGAAGGGCGCTGGGCTCAACCGGTCCGAGCTGCGGACGCGCCAGGGACACTCGCCGAGCGTGAGCTTCCCTCGTGTGCTCGGGATCGAGTGCGTGGGGATCGTGACGGCGTCGACGGATCCGCGGGTACCGGAGGGCGCGACCGTCGCGGCGGTGATGGGCGAGATGGGCCGGGCCTTCGACGGCGGCTACGCGGAGTACGCGTTGCTGCCGAACTCGCTGCTGATGCCGATCACGACGAATCTGCCTTGGGAGATCTTGGCGGCACTCCCCGAGACGTACCTCACCGCGCAGGGCTCACTGGACGCGCTGGAGATCACCGAGGGCCGGTTGCTCATTCGCGGCGGGACCTCGTCGGTGGGCATGGCGGCCGCGTCGATTGCCGCCGGCCACGGAATCACGGTTGCGGCGACTACCCGGAGTACAGACAAGGCCGAGGCGTTGACCGCGGCTGGTGTCGATCACGTCCTCATCGACGACGGTGAGTCCTTGGCCGAGGCGGTGCGCGCGATCTGGCCCGACGGCCCCGACTACGTTCTGGACCTCGTGGGCGCAAGGACCGCAGTGGATTCGCTGCGGTTGGTACGTCGCGGCGGCGCGGTTTGCGTGTCCGGATCACTCAGCGGCTGGTCGATCCCGGACTTCGAGCCGATCGCGATGATCCCGTCCGGCACCCGGCTCACCACGTTCCACAGCAAGGACGCAGCGGGTACCACCGCCTTGCAGCGCATCGTCGACGAGGTCGAAGCCGGCATCTACCGACCCAACCTCGACCGCGTCTTCACCCTGGACGAGATCGCCAAAGCGCACGACTACATGGAGAACAACCAAGCCACCGGCAAGGTGGTCGTCATTCCCTAGCTACTGCGGGTGCGCCGCGAGCGATGGGACCGCGAGCGCTCGGTACGACGCCGTACCGGCCGCCGCGGACCCACCAGGCGAGGACCGGCCAACCGGTCCTCCAGCCGACGGGCCTCACGCCGAATCGGTTGAGCCACGTATTCGCCGAGGATCACGCCCGACGCAAGGGCCA
The DNA here is from genome assembly GCF_044453825.1 of Kribbella sp. NPDC051620. NCBI lineage: Bacteria > Bacillati > Actinomycetota > Actinomycetes > Propionibacteriales > Kribbellaceae > Kribbella > Kribbella sp. NPDC051620. Next base: position 720,831 of record NZ_JBITDB010000004.1, on the reverse strand, counting down.
CGCCGATCGCGACCGCCGTGGCCAGGGAGACGATGCCGATCAGGTTGCCGAGGCTCATCAACTCGAGCAAACCCTTGTAGATGGTCAGTCCTGGAAGCAGCGGGACCGTGCCGGAGACGACGACCACCAGGGGCGGGACCCCGGAGCGGCGGCCCAGGGAGTAGCCGGTGAGGCCGACGGTGAAGGCGGCTGCCGCGGTCGACCACGCCGGGCCGAACTCCGCGCGCGACATCAGCGTGAAGACGAGCGAACCGAGTCCGCCGACGATCGCGATCGGAAGCAGGGAACGCAGCGGCGAGTACGACGCGTAGGCGAACGCGACGGCCATCAGCGCACCGGATCCGACCATGATGGGGAGGTTGCTGAGCTGGATCGTCTGGGCCTCGATGGCTACCGGGAGACCCAGCTTGATGCCGAGGCTGATGCCCAGCGAGACGCCGGCGATGATGCCGCCGGTCAGCAACATCGCTTCCAGGCTTCGGGCGGCGGCGGTGACGTAGTACCCGGTGATCGCGTCTTGGACGGCACCCGTGAGGGCGATGCCGGCCAGCAACATGATGATGCCGGCGGCAACTACCAGCGATGGTTTCACCGGGGCGTGGACGGCGTACAGGATCAGAGCCACGGCGGTGGCGACGAACGCGCCCGCGACCTGTTGGTAGAAGGCGGGAAGGCGCTGGCGGTTGAACCAGCGGTTGCTGAGCTCGATGAAGCAGGCGGTGACGACGGCGACGAGGGTGATCAGCCAGCCGCCGCCGAGCAACAGGGTCGCGCCGCCGGCCATCACGCCCCAGGCGACCACCGAGCTCCAGCGGGGGAACGGCGGGCCGGCCGAGACCATCCGGGCCAGCTCGCGGCTGGCTTCCTCGCGGGTGAGTTCGGCGCGGACGAAGCGGCGTACGAGTTGGTCGACGGCTGTCAGGCGGGAGAAGTCCTGGCCGCGGTACCGGACGATGCGCATGTGCGTCTCGGGGGCGACGTCGGGCGCGGCCTGGTACGAGATCGCGATCGAGGTGAAGGTGATGTCGACCTCGCAACCGCGCAGTCCGGCGGCGGCGGTCACGCTGAGGATGGTGGCGGTGGCGTCCGCGGTGCCGGCGCCGCTGGATAGCACGACCTCACCGATCCGCAGGGCGAGATCGAGGGTGCGATAAAGCTCACGCTGCTCGTCCCGCGCGCGCTCCTCAGCAGCCTGCAACTCGGCCGACAACTCATCGACAGACAACTCCCCAGTAGTCGGCTCCGACTCCCGCCGATCATGCCGTCGCCGCTCGGCCCGGCGACGCTCAGCTTGCCGGCGTTCACCCAGCCGCAGGTCCTCCGTGAGGGTGACGTCGAGCGACGGCGGGCCTGTCTTGCCCCCGTCGGCTGCCGAATCGCCGCGCTTGGCCACCGTGCTCCTTTCGTGTTCTGAAACGACGCTAACGCCCATCGCCTCGCCGTACCCCATCCGCCGATCGGCACCGGTCCGCGGGCGGGCTGTCCGGAATCGGCCTGCAATCGCTTTCCGCCGACTTTCCCGACAGGTTGACTCGCCGTGACCGCCCACCTAAGGTTGCGGTCACGAGCCTCGGAAAGCCCTTTCCAAGGCGTGCGCCGAGGTGAAGGAGACGAGCATGTGTGAGTTCGGCCCGGCCGCGGCGCTGCCCGGCGGCATCGGCATCTCGCGGCTGACCGTGTACGACATCGAGGCGCCCGACGGCCTCGTCGGCGGCACCCCGCACGTCCACCTCGCCTGCTCCGAGGGGTACTACGTGATCGCCGGCTCCGGCGCGGTCCAGACTCTCAACCCAAAGGGCTTCACCGAGACCCCGCTGCAGGCGGGCACCGTCGTCTGGTTCGATCCCGGCACCATCCACCGGCTGATCAACGGCGGCGGCCTCCAGATCCTCACCCTGATGTCGAACTCCGGCCTCCCCGAGGCAGGCGACGCCGTCCTCACGCTCCCACCCGAGCACCTCACCGACCGCGAGACCTACCTCAAGGCCACCACGCTCACCGGCGAAGGCGAGGCCCGTACGCCGTCCGCGATGGCCCGCCGCAACCTCGCCCTCGAAGGCTTCGCCGTACTACGAGACGCCTACGCCGCCGACGGCCCCACCGCCCTCGACGCCTTCTACGCCGCCGCCATCCGCATCGTCCAGCCCCAGCTCGCCGACTGGCGCAAACGCTGGGAAGCGGGCGCCCGCCGGTTGGCCGACGAGACCGGCGCTGCCCTTGAGGCCCTGGAGTCCGGCAAAGCTCCTCACCTCCAGAACGCAGAGCTGCATGAGCTCCCCGCCCCCACCGAGTACGCCCGCCACGGCATGTGCGGCCGCCTCGATGTCTACGACCTGAACGAACGACCGTGAAACCGCCCCACACCCCGCGCGGACTGCGCCGAAGAGAGGTAGAACTGTGAACGATCGACGCGTCGGCATCGTGATGAACGGCGTCACCGGCCGGATGGGCCTGCGCCAGCACCTGGAGCGTTCCATCGTGGCGATCCGCGAGCAGGGCGGGATCCCGGCCGCCGACGGGACGATGATCATCCCCGAGCCGATCCTGGTCGGCCGCAACGAGCTCAAGCTGAAGAACATCGCCGACCAGTACGGTCTGAGCCGCTGGACCACCGACCTGTCCGAGGCGCTGGCCGAGCCCGACGTCGAGATCTACTTCGACTCCCAGCTCACCCAGCTCCGCGAGAAGGGCGTCCGCGCCGCCGTCGAGGCCGGCAAGGCGATCTACTGCGAGAAGCCGATCGCCGAAGGCCTCGAGGCGGCCGTCGACCTGGCCCGGCTGGTCCGCGACTCCGGCCTGAAGAACGGCGTCGTCCAGGACAAGCTCTCGCTGCCCGGCCTGCGCAAGCTCAAGCGGCTCGTCGACGGCGGCTTCTTCGGCGAGATCCTCTCGGTCCGCGGCGAGTTCGGCTACTGGGTCTTCGAGGGCGACTGGCAGGAAGCACAGCGGCCCGCCTGGAACTACAAGACCGAGGAAGGCGGCGGCATCGTCGTCGACATGTTCTGCCACTGGCGGTACGTGCTCGACCAGATCTTCGCCCCGGTCAAGTCGGTCTACTGCCAGGGCGCGACCCACATCCCGACCCGGTACGACGAACAGGGTCAGGCGTACCAGGCCACCGCCGAGGACGCGGCGTACGGCATCTTCGAACTGGAGGGCGGCATCATCGCCCAGCTCAACTCCTCCTGGACGACGCGGGTGTTCCGCGACGAGCTGGTCGAGTTCCAGGTCGACGGTACCGAGGGAAGCGCCGTCGCCGGCCTGCGCAACTGCCGCGCCCAGCACCGCTCCGCCACCCCCAAGCCCGTCTGGAACCCGGACCTCCCTGCGGCCTACTCCTTCCGCGACCAGTGGTCGGAGGTCCCCGACAACGAGGTCTTCGACAACGGCTTCAAGGTCCAGTGGGAGATGTTCCTCCGCCACGTCGTCGACGACGCCCCCTTCACCTGGGACTTCGTCGAAGGCGCCAAGGGCGTCCAGCTGGCCGAACTGGGCCTCCAGTCCTGGCGCGAAGGCCGCAAACTGGAGGTTCCGGCCCTCGACATCGAGTCCCGCCCATGACCCTGTCCCTCCGGCTCCCCCTCAACGGCACCTTGGAGACGTACCAACTAACCGGTACGCCGATTGCCGCCAGCAACTATGAGCCCTCCCGCACCCGCCTGGCCTTCGCCGCCGCCCACGTCGTCTCGGACCCGTTGGCCGACAACTCCCCAGGCGCCCCCGCGGCCATCGACTGGCACCACACCCTCGGCTTCCGTCGACACCTCTGGTCCCTCGGCTTGTCAGTAGCCGAAGCAATGGACACAGCCCAACGAGGTATGGGCCTCGACTGGCCCGCCACCCAGGAGCTGATCAGGCGATCCGCCGCCGAAGCACCAGCTGGGCGTATTGCAGTTGGCGTGGGTACAGACCAACTGCCCGCGGGTACTCACCCACTCGACGCCGTGATCGCCGCCTACGAAGAGCAATTGGCACTTGCCGAAGAGGTTGGCGCCCAACCCATCCTCATGGCCAGTCGAGCCCTGTGTGCGGCCGCCAACTCACCGGACGACTACCGCAAGGTGTACGACCGGCTGCTCGGGCAGTCGGCTCGGCCGGTGATCCTGCACTGGCTTGGGTCGATGTTCGATCCGGCATTGGACGGCTACTGGGGTAGCGACTCCCTGGACATCGCGGCTGACGTGGTGGTCGAGCTGATCAACGAGAACGTCAGCAAGGTGGACGGCATCAAGGTCTCGTTGCTCGACGCCGCCAAGGAAGTTGCCTTGCGCAAGCGTTTGCCTGACGGGGTCCGGCTGTACACGGGCGACGACTTCAACTACCCCGAGCTGATTCGGGGTGACGGCGAGCGATACAGCGACGCGTTGCTCGGGATCTTCGCGGCGATCGCGCCGGCCGCCGCGGCCGCGTTGAAGGCGCTCGACGACGGTGAGCCGGCGAAGTACGAGGAGATTTTCGCGCCGACCGTCCCGCTGGCGCGGCAGATCTTCTCGGCTCCGACGTACTACTACAAAACCGGAATCGCCTTCCTGGCTTGGCTCAACGGGCATCAACCAGGCTTCGGCATGGTCGGCGGCCTGCAGACCGGCCGCTCCCTGCCGCACCTGGCCGACACCTTCCGGCTGGCCGACGCGGCCGGCGTACTGACCTCTCCCGAGCTGGCTGTCGATCGCTTCAGGCAGTTGCTCGCAGTCGGCGGGATCGACGCATGAACCGCTACAGCCTCAACCAGGCAACCACGAAGTACTGGCCGCTGGAGGAAGTGGTTGCCGCCAGCGCCAAAGCCGACCTCGACTGGATCGGCCTGTGGCGCGAGCCGATCCAGGAGTACGGCGTCGAGCGCTCGGCCAAGCTCGTCGCCGACGCCGGCCTGCGCGTTTCCTCCTTGTGCAGAAGCGGTTTCTTCACCGCCACCGACGCCGCCGAACGCCAGGCGAAGATCGACGACAACCACCGCGCGATCGACGAGGCGGCCACTCTCGGTACCGACGTACTGGTCCTCGTCAGCGGCGGCCTCCCACCCGGCTCCCGCGACATCGACGGCGCCCGCGGCATGATCCGCGACGGCCTCGCCGAACTCGCCCCGTACGCCGGTGAGCGCGGTGTCCGTCTAGCGGTCGAACCTCTCCACCCGATGTTCTGCTCCGACCGCTGCGTCGTCTCCTCCCTCAGCGGCGCTCTCGACCTGGCCGAGCAGTTCCCCGTCGAGCAGGTCGGCGTGATCGTCGACGCCTACCACCTCTGGTGGGACGCCGACATCTACCGCCAGATCGAACGCGCGGGCGCCCGGATCTGCTCGTACCAGGTGAGCGACTGGACCACCCCGCTACCCGCCGACAACCTGCTCGGCCGCGGCATGATGGGCGACGGCGCGATCGAACTGCGCCGGCTCCGCGAGGCGTGCGACGCGGCCGGGTACGACGGCCCGGTCGAGGTCGAGATCTTCAACCAGCAACTGTGGGACGCGCCCGGCCAGGAAGTCTTCGACCTCGCCCTGGCGCGCTATCTCGAGCACGTCGCCTGATCTCTGCAGAAACTCGAAGGAGCTACCTCCCCATGAGCGACCGGACCATTCCCGCGGGCGGGATCGGCATGCACCTCTACACGATGCGCGAGGCGCTGGCCGCGGACTACCCCGGCACCCTCCAGCGCCTTGCCGAGATCGGCTACAAAACTGTTGGCGTGAGCGGCCGTTTCGGTCACTCGGCCGAGGAGATCCGCTCGTACGCCGACGCGGCCGGCCTGCAGATCGTGCTCGAGCACGTCGGCTATCCCCGGCTGACCGACAACTGGGAGGGCGCTCTCGCGGACGTCCAGACGCTCGGTGGCCGGTGGATCGTCGTACCGTCGCTGCAGGTCGAGTTGCGTACGCTCGACGGTTTCCGGGAGGCTGCTCGCGCCTTCAACAGCGCCGGACAGTTGGCGAAGAAGGAGGGGCTGAAGCTGCTCTTCCACAACCACGGCCACGACTTCGACGACGTCGACGGCCAGGTGCTGTTCGACATCCTGCTCGACGAGGTCGACGCGGACCTGCTCGGCTTCGAGCTCGACCTGTACTGGGTGGTCAACGGCGGCAAGGACCCGATCGACTACTTCCGCCACCACCCCGGCCGCTTCCCGGCACTCCACGTCAAGGACATGGCCCCGGACGGCTCGTTCGCGGACGTCGGCACTGGCACGCTCGACTTCGCGGCGATCTTCGCCGAGGCCGAATCGGGTGGGGTCCAGCAGTGGCTGGTCGAGCACGATGCGCCGACCGACGAGTGGGAGTCGGCGCGTACGTCGTACCGGGCGCTCGCTTCCATTCGCTACTGAGCTCCATTCGCTGCCGATCGATTTCTCACCGTACGTACCGGTAGGCGTATTCTCGTCACTGACAGCAGGCGGTCGACTCCCGTCCGGCGTATTCGGTCGTCCGTGTCGCGCTGGAGAGCGTCTTCCGGTGTGAATGGTCTGTCACCCTGTAAGAGGGCCCTCACCACGGCGGGGTCCCGTGAGGCCGCCGACGCCGTGACGCCGGAGAGATCGCACGTGCAGAACGAGCCCACCGTACGGATGACGGCAGTGCGCCGTCTGTACGAGGTGAGCGCCCGGATGGGCGCCGGGCGGAGCCTGGCCGAGACGCTGCAGGCGGTCGTCGACGGCGTCGTGAACGGCCTCGGCTTCGGTATCGCCGTGCTCAACCTGCGACAGGCCGACGGCAAGTTCGAGGTGATCGCCGTGGCCGGCTCGCCGGAGGCCCGGGAGGCGCTGCTCGGCACGGTCAGCGCGGCCGACATCTTCGACGCGGAGTTCGCGATCGCGGACAAGTGGGGTGGGCTGCGGTTCGTACCGCACGAGCGGCTGCCCGTGGGCGGCGAGATCGTCGGCTGGGTGCCCGAGATCCCGGTACCGACCGCAGTGGACGCCTGGCATCCGCTGGACGCGTTGTTCGCGCCGCTGCACTCGTCTGATGGCGAGTTGGTCGGGATGCTCTCCGTCGATCTGCCCGAGGACCAGCGGCGACCGGGGCAGATCCATCGCGAGCTGCTGGAAATCTTCGCGACCCAGGCCGGGATCGCGATCGACAAGGCCCGGCTGACCGATCAACTGCTCGCCGAGAAGGCGCGGCTGGAGGCGAGCGAGACGACTTTCCGGCTGGTGTTCGAGGGGGCCGGCAACGGGATGGCGACGATTGCTTTCGACGGTCCGGAGGCCGGGCGGATTCTGCGCGTCAACGATGCGTTCTGCCACATCACCGGGTACACGCCGGCCCAGTTGATCGGCACGACCTTCGTCGACTACCTGCGTGACGAGGAGACCGGCCAGACGGAACGGGAGATCGAGCAGCTTGCCACCGGGCGCGGTCCGTACCGGTTCGAGCGCACCTTCCGGCGTACCGACGGAAACGACATCTGGCTGGGCGGTACCGCCGCCATCGTCGACCAAGGTGTCGACCAGCCGAGGATCATCCTGATCCAGATCGACGACGTGACCGCCCGCAAGGACGAGGAACGCGAACTCCGCCACCACGCGGCCCACGACCCACTCACCGGCCTGCCGAACCGGCGACTGCTCCAGCATCGCTTCAACGCCGCCCTGCAACGGTCGCGGCAGAGCGGGCGTCGTGGGGTGCTGTTGTTCTGCGACCTCAACCGCTTCAAACAGGTCAACGACAAGTACGGCCACGAGGCCGGCGACAAGGCCCTCCGCGAGATCGCCGACCGCCTCCTGACCGAGGTCCGCCACGGCGACACCGTGGCCCGGCTCGGCGGCGACGAATTCGCCATCCTCGCCGAAGACATCGACGGCGACGACCTCGACGTCCTGATGCGCCGAATCGACGAATCCATCAGCCGCCCCCTCGAAGGCATCGACGTCCCCGTGACCGCCAGCATCGGCACAGCCGTCGTCAGCCCGTACGCCGCCGACCTGGACGAACTCCTCCGCACCGCCGACAACGCCATGTACGAAGCCAAACGCACCTACCGAGCCAGCCAAAGCTGACCAGCCCACCCGAACCACCGCCCGCTCAACCACACGACACACGCGCAGGCCCACCGGTCACAGCCAGCATCGGCTCCGCCATTGTCGGCCGGTACGTCGCCGACCTCGACGAACTCCTCCGAACCGCCGACAACGCCATGTACGAAGCAAAAATGCACTACCGAGCCACGAAGTGACAGCAGCACGCGAAGAGCAGTTGATTACGAACGGTGATCACTGGCATGCTTACACGACGTCTACCGCCAGAGACTCGGAGTATCGATGTCGCTTTCCGACAACAGTGCGAGAGGACATCACTCCCGGCTTCAAGGCAACTATGGCGAGGCCTATATGCGCGTCATTGCCGCATCTGCCGGGTTGAGAGTTTCCAAGGAGGAGCCCGAGCCAGAGGGAATAGATCTCCTCATCACACGGGTCTTGCCCGGAGAGCATCGAGCGCGCGCTCGGGCGGAGTTTCAGGTCAAGACAACAAGCTCGATCGCCACCAATGGCGGACATATCCGATACGTGATGCGGCGGGCAGACTACCTCTCGTTGACAGGGACTGTCGGTGTTGAACTGGACATTCCTCGCTATCTCGCGCTGGTGGTCGTTCCACCGGAGATGGATCAGTGGGCTGTGATCGGCGAGGACTGCCTCACCCTGCACCGACACGCCTACTTCGCCGATCTCATGGGTCCATCGCAACTGGAGGATGGGAAGCAGAGTCTGACTGTGTCGGTCCCCTGCACTAATCTGCTGACACCGGCCACCTTGCTGGCTCTGGTAAGTGACGACTCCGAGGAGGTTGCGTGATGGATGTCCACGTGACCGATGTCGATGCGCTGAATGCCCGCACGGCAGACGACTGGTCTGTCTATTTGACTGCCAAGGGATGGATACCTGCGCTCAGGGAAGCCGGCGGAACTGAGTGGGTTCTCGGCAGTGGGTCAGGTTCTGTATGGGTGCCAAGAAGCCCACAGATGCGGGGCTACGCCACTCGCGTGGCTGAGATCCTCCGGGTCCTGTCCGAACAGGAGGATCGCTCGGAGAGTGAGGTCCTCTTCGATGTCACTCATGCCGGCTACGACGTTCAGAGGTTGCGCCTTCTTCCGCATGGCGAGCCGGGAACCGTCGGACTGGTCGACGGAAGTGACTCGCTAGCAGGTATCAAGAAGTGGGTGCTCAGCGGCGCCATCGCTACAGCGCTCGGAGATCACCAACTCGTCCTGCCGAATCGCTGGTCTGGGGCAGTGACAACCTTCATGAGCGAGTCCAAGCTGGCAGCGCCCTCCGAAGGGAGCTTCATCTGGAACGTCATCACCCCGATCGGGCAGCGGGGCAAGACTGCTTTGCCTTTGGAAGAAGATGAGTCTGACGAACTCACCGTTGATTTCGGCCGAAGCGTCACCTTGACGCTGTACCGGGCAACGTCGGCCGTGAAGCAAGCTGTTGCAGCTGTAGTCGACGGGACTGAGACAGTCTCAGACGCTTTCAACAGTCGGACCCGCCGAGGTGTCACAGCGAATCTCTGCGAAGGATTGGTAGAAGCGGCATCTGACTCGCACGTCCCGTACAGCGTCGACTTCAGCTGGGCGGCGACCCATGCGGGGCCGCCCACGGATCGGATCGCCTTCGTGCCCGCCGAGCTTGACGTACTCGTCGACGCCGCTCGGGATTTCCGCAACCGCGCGCCTCAAGAGAACGTGACCATTCGTGGGACTGTAGTGAGACTGGTACGTGAGAGCGAGCTTCGCCCAGGCGAAGTAACAATCGCTGGCATCATGGAGGATGACTGGGAGGAACGGTTTGGTCACTTCTGGGTCGAGCTTTCTGATCTGGATTACGCCGCTGCCGTACGCGCGCATGAGGATCGGGCGATCGTCGTGGCGACCGGTGATGTTTCCCGCGTAGGCAATCGTCGGCGCCTGTCCAACCTTCGCCAGTTCTCTGTGCTGCCTGCGGATCCCGAGGCTTGAGTCAGCCAGTTCGGGGCGTCGTTGGCGACAGGATTGCTGTCTGAGATGACGGGCGACGCCAAAGGGCAGTAGGTATGACGCAATGACGGGCCCGAGGTCGTGCAAGCGACGGGAGGCGAGCCCGGCGACCAGCACCCAATGCGAGTACCGGCGCGACGTTCTCGCATCGCGCGACGGAGGAGCGCTTTCACGGGCGGGTGGGAGCGGCCAGAGCCGGAGCGACGCAGCAGCAGAGGCGGCGGGGCGCGTGGGGCTGTTCGCGGAGCGCGTGGGGGCTACTGGGCGGGGCGTTGTCTGCGGCGGCGTTGTTGTCTTCGGTCCGTCTTGGCGGGTTGCTGGGGTTCGGAGTGCCAGTGTTGGAGGAGGGCTATTGCTGCCTCGTTGTGGCGGTCGACCAAGGGCATTACCCGGTGGATGTTGGTGAAGGCGAAGATCGGGGTCCAGTGGGACTTGCCGTCCTCCGACTTCCAGCGGACGGCGGGGAAGTCGGTGATCGAGGTCACCTCGTCGCGGGCGATCCGGCGGTTGCGGAACAGGCCGTGCACCTCGATCCCGTCGTCGTCGGCAACCACCCCGAGACGCCAGCCGAACAGACCGATGTAGGCGGCAACAGCCAGGCTCACCAACCCGACACCGATGACCACGCTCAAATGCACGTCGCCGTACAGGGCAACGACCAGCACACCCGCCAGGACCGGCCAGATGAGCGCGCTGGAGATGCGGGTGATCAGCAGGGGTTTCAGTTCCACCTGCTCATTCTCGCTCAGTCCTCGGCTACTCGAGCGAGCCCAGCCTGTTGAGCGCCTGGTCGGTCAGGCGGTAGACGGTCCATTCGTCTTGGGGGTTTGCGCCGACGGACTTGTAGAAGTCGATGGCGGGGGTGTTCCAGTTGAGGACTGACCATTCGAGGCGTTCGTAGTTGTTGGTTACGCATTCTTGGGCGAGGGCGGTGAGGAGTGCCTTGCCGAGGCCGGAGCCGCGGTGGAGGGGGCTGACGAAGAGGTCTTCGAGGTAGATGCCGTGGACTCCTCGCCAGGTGGAGAAGCTGAGGAACCAGATGGCGCAGCCGACCACCTCGCCGTCGGCCAGGGCGACGTGGCAGAAGGCCGCGGGAGTCGGGCCGAAGAGGGCAGTCGACAGCTGCGAGGCGGTCAGGTGGCACTCGTCGGGGGCCTTCTCGTACTCCGCGAGCGCGTAGACCAGCTCGACGATCGCCGGTACGTCGGAAGGCTGGGCGCGGCGGATTCGGTCGTCAGTCTGCATGCGAACATCCTGCCGCGTTATCCATTGACCTGGAGCAAGCGAATGGCGGCAACCGTTTACCTAGCTGTCCCTTCACTCTTGGCGTGGCGTCCGGCGACCCGCAGTACAGCAGTGTCGTGCTCTGGACCCGCCTCGCGCTCGACCCGTTCGCCGTCGACGGCAAGGGCGGGATGCCGGCCAAGCCGGTCCGGGTGGAGTACGAGGTCGCCCGGGACGAGCGTTTCCGGCACCTGGTACGCCGGTCCAGCGTGGTCGCGACTCCTGAGCTCGGGCACTCGGTCCACCCGGAGGTCAACGGGCTGGCGCCGGATCACGAGTACTACTACCGATTCCGTACCGGCGGGGAGATCTCGACGGTCGGCCGTACCCGGACCACTCCGCATCCGCTCAGCTCGCCGCGTGAGGTGCGATTCGCGTTCGCCTCGTGCAACGCCTGGCAGGACGGGTACTTCACCGCGTACCAGCACATGGCGGACGAGGATCTCGACCTGGTCGTGCACCTGGGCGACTACCTCTACGAGTCGGGCGTGAAGACCAACAAGCGCGGCGTGGTGACGGACCCCCGCTTCCACACCGAGACGTTCGACCTGGCCCGGTACCGGCTGCAGTACTCGCTCTACAAGACCGAGGCGCCGCTGCAGGCCGCGCACGCGGCGCATCCGTGGATCCACACGTTCGACGACCACGAGGTGGAGAACAACTGGGCGGGCGACCGCTCCCAGGCCGACACCGAGCCGGATCAGGACCCGGTGATCTTCCGGCAGCGCCGGGCGCAGGCGTTCCAGGCGATGTACGAGAACCTGCCGCTCAGGCACGCGCAGATGCCGCAGGGCCCGGACATCCGGTACCACCGCCGCCTCCCGTACGGCCGGCTCGCCGACTTCACGATCCTGGACACCCGCCAGTACCGCTCTGACCAGCCGTGCGGCGACGGGGACTCGGCGACCTGCGACGACCGGTTCGACCCGGACAACACGATGCTCGGCGGCAAGCAGCGCAAGTGGCTGCTCGACGGGTTCCGTCAGTCCAACGCTCGCTGGCAGGTGATCGGCAACCAGACCCCGATGGGCCAGACCGACATGGATCCCGGCCCGGACACCCACGTCTGGCTCGACCCGTGGGACGGATATGTTGCCGAGCGCAACAAGGTGCTCGCGGCAGCGCAGGACAGCGGCGTACGGAACCTGGTCGTGATCACCGGCGACCGCCACCAGAACTACGCCCTCGAACTCAAGCGCGACTTCGCCGACCCAAACTCCCGCACGGTCGGCACCGAGTTCGTCGGTACGTCGATCACCAGCGGCGGCGACGGCGCCGACACCACTCCCCAGGGCGACCAGTTCCTCGCCGCCAACCCGCACCTCAAGTTCTTCAACTCCCAGCGCGGCTACGTCCGCGTCACCGCCGACCAGCACCGCTGGCGCTCCGACTTCCGCGTCCTCCCCTACGTCAGCACCCCGGACGCCCCGATCAGCACCCGCGCCAGCTACGTCGTCGAGGACCGCAACCCGCACGTGCACGTCTCCTGAGCCGATTCAGTACCCGCACTGCTGACTCTCAGTGGATATTGCTGTTTGAAAGGTGAGCCGACCTGCGGGAGGTTAAGAGGTATGACCTCAACCACCCGCAGGATCGGCGACACCCAGGTCAGCGCGATCGGTCTCGGCGCCATGCCGATGTCGATCGAAGGACGGCCTGACGACGAGAGCCGGTCGATCGCGACCATCCACGCCGCGCTCGACGGGGGCATCACCTTGATCGACACCGCCGACGCCTACCACCTCGACTCCTCCGACATCGGGCACAACGAGACGCTGATCGCGAAGGCGCTCAACTCGTACGGCGGTGACACCTCCGGCGTACTGGTCGCGACCAAGGGCGGGCACCTTCGCCCGGGTGGCGGCGCGTGGACGCTGGACGGGTCGCCCGAGCATCTGAAGCAGGCGGCCGAGGACTCGCTCAAGCGACTCGGTGTCGACGCGATCGGGCTGTACCAGTTCCACCGGCCGGACCCGAAGACGCCGTACGAGGACTCCGTCGGCGCGATCCGCGACCTGCTCGACGCGGGCAAGATCCGGATGGCCGGCATCTCCAACGCGAACCCGGCCCAGATCCGGCAGGCGAACGAGATCCTCGGCGGCCGGCTCGTCTCGGTCCAGAACCAGTTCTCGCCGGCCTTCCGCTCCAGCGAACCCGAGCTCGAGCTGTGCGACGAACTGGGGATCGCCTTCCTGCCCTGGTCCCCGCTCGGCGGCATCTCCAACGCCTCCGACCTCGGCGACAAGCACCCCGCGTTCCACCAACTGGCCGCCGAGCTGAACGTCAGCCCGCAGAAGCTCACCCTGGCCTGGATGCTCGCCAAGTCCCCGGTCGTCATCCCGATCCCCGGCTCCAGCCGCCCGGAGACCATCCGCGACTCCTACTCAGCCATCGACCTCACCCTCACCCCGGAGCAGGTAGCCACCCTCGACGCATCCTGATCAGGACACCCCTCGGAATATCAGCTCAGCCCGGCGGCGTTGAGGGGCGCATGGAGGACATGCGCGTTGAGTTATGGCCTTGGCCAGCAGTACTTCGACGAGCGGGACTATCGCGGCGCGATCCGTGCACTGCTCCCGGTCGTCGAGGAGACCCCGGAAGACGTGGGCACGCGGCTGTTGCTGGCGCGTGCCTACTTCCACAGCGCCTCGCTGAAGCCGGCCGAGGAACACCTGCTGGTGATCCTCGACCGCGACCCGACCGAGGCGTACGCCCATCTCTTGATGGCCCGTACGCTCGAACGCCTCAGCCGTGGCGACGAAGCGATCAAGCACCGCCGAATCGCCGCCGCCCTCACCGGCGACGATTCACTCCTGGCCTCGCAGAGCTACAGCACCACCAAGAACTAGCTGCGGGCCCGCTGAGCGGCGTACAGATCGGCGACTGATGGGCGCGACGCCAGTTGATAGGTGCCGTTCTCAAGGTCGCCTGGGAAGTCTCGGGGAAGGCCGCTGCCTGCGGCGGCCAACCCCTGCAGGCCAACGGTGATGCTGCGCGGAGCCACATCGGCCAGGTCGATCGCATACGGAACCCCGCTGGTGACACGGACGTTCCAGTGCGCGATCCGCGCGCCGAAGAGTGGCCCCGACGCGGCTGAGCCGCCGACCCGGCCGTTGTTGGTCAGGGTGATGTCCGTTCGGGCGTTCTCGAACGGCATCGCCCGGTGGGTGTCGAAAGTGCCTTCGGCCATCGTGCCGCGACGCCAGACGTTGCCGGCGGACAACCCTTCCAGGTTGAGCCCGTGATGCAACGCGCCACTCGGCAACGGAACGGTGAACTGCTCGATCTCGAAGCCGTCGACCAGGTTGTCATGCGACTGCATCCGGCAGGCAAAACTGTGATGCGCGGATCGCCCAGCGACCACGACATCGGTCAGCGTGACCGCCTTCGTGGTGGTGAACCCGAAGCCCAGATCGCAGTTCTCGACCCGTACGTCATCCGCCCAGCAGTCATGAACCGCCTGGAAACAAAGGCCGTTCGACCCTGGATGCCGGTTGTGGATCGTCATCGGCCGCAGCTCGTTGCGGATCGTCAGTGACTCCACTCCGACGTCGTGCAGGGTCGGGCCGATCTCCCGCAGACGCGACGGCCAGCTCGGCCGCAGGTCGTACCGCAACGGCTGGGCCAACCTCACCAGGCGGTCCCCCAGCACAGCCTCGATCCGGACCGGCCACTGCAGCGTCGCGTACTGGATGTACTGCCCACCAGACCCAGTCGTCAGCTGCGGCGCCTTCACCGGCCAGTCGTACGCACTCACTCCGGCGACATCCCCAGCCACATGCCGCAAGACTCCTGCATCGGCGGGATTGTCAGTCTCCAGTACGACGAGATCGCCCGGCGCCAGCCGACTCGTGTCGGACACGAGGAGTGTGCGCTGACCCCGTGACCCCGAGCCGACCGCAGTCAGTGTGTCGCCGAGCAACCACCCCTCCGACGTCGCGAAGTCCTCAGCCTCGGACTTGGCCTTCCGCTCGGGCGCGATCACCCAGATCTGGCCACCCGTCCACGACCATCGACTCTGCAGGCTCGGCTGCAGGTTGGGCCGGTACGACTCCTCGAGCGGCCGGGTGAAGTGCAGGATGGTGTCGTCCGGACCAGACCCTTTCAGGACGACGTTGGACCACTGGATCCAGAGCGGCGAGTCGAGGCGGTACGTGCCTCGCGGTACGACGACAGTGCCGCCGCCGCGCTCACCGGCGTACCGGACTGCTGCGGTGAAGGCGGCTGCGTCATCGACACCGGTCCCGGGCCGAGCACCGAAATCGGTGACCCGGGCGACGACGCGCGGCCGTCGTGGACGCTCTCCTCCGCCGTACCCGGCGTGGGAGATGTCCGGGATGAGCGGATGTGCGCCGGGCGCCTCGGCCCATTGGTCGAGGAGCTCGGCGGAGAGGTCTGCTGATTTGCGGGCCGTGGTTCCGCCTGATGGGACTGCGGCAGCGGGCAGTGCCGCGGCCGCTGGAATTGCGGCCGCTGACCCCAGTACCAGGCGGCGGCTGAGCAAAGGACGGTCCTGACGCATGAGGTGCTCCTCGGGGCGGTGAGGTTTCACATGGCGGGACTCAGTTTCACCGGACGGGATCGATCTGACAAGGGCCTGGTCAGTGATGGAATGACTCGCCGAGGATTGGCGTTACGACGGGCAGAATAGTTTAATTGTGAACTAACGCTAGATCGAGGAGTCGAGATGCAGTTCGGTGTGTTCACCGTCGGAGACGTGACGAAGGACCCGGTGAGCGGCAAGACGCTGACCGAGGGCGAGCGGATCCAGCAGATGGTGACGGTCGCCTTGAAGGCCGAGGAAGTCGGTCTGGACGTGTTCGCGACCGGCGAGCACCACAACCCGCCGTTCGTGCCGTCGTCACCGACCACGCTGCTCGGTTTCATCGCCGCCAAGACGTCGAAGATCCTGCTGTCGACCTCGACCACGCTGATCACCACGAACGACCCGGTGAAGATCGCCGAGGACTACGCGATGCTGCAGCACCTGGCCGAGGGCCGGGTCGACCTGATGATGGGCCGCGGCAACACCGGCCCGGTCTACCCGTGGTTCGGCCAGGACATCCGCAACGGCATCCACCTCGCGATCGAGAACTACGCCCTGCTGCGCCGGTTGTGGCGCGAGGACGTGGTCAGCTGGGAAGGCAAGTTCCGTACTCCGCTGGAGGGCTTCACCTCGACACCGCGGCCGCTGGACGGCGTACCGCCGTTCGTCTGGCACGGTTCGATCCGCAGCCCGGAGATCGCCGAGCAGGCCGCGTACTACGGCGACGGCTTCTTCCACAACAACATCTTCTGGCCGGCCGACCACACTGCCCGGCTGATCCAGCATTACCGTTCGCGGTTCGAGCACTACGGCCACGGGGCTGCTGACCAGGCCATCGTCGGGCTGGGCGGCCAGGTGTTCATGCGCAAGAACTCGCAGGATGCGCGCTCGGAGTACCGGCCGTACTTCGACCACTCGCCGATCTACGGTGGCGGGCCGTCGATGGAGGACACGATGGAGCAGACGCCGCTCGCGGTCGGGAGTCCGCAGGAGATCATCGACCGGACGATGACGTTCCGGGAGAAGTTCGGCGACTACCAGCGGCAGCTGTTCATCGCGGATCACGCGGGTCTGCCGTTGAAGACGGTGCTGGAGCAGATGGACATCCTCGGGTCTGAGGTCGTTCCCGTGCTGCGCAAGGAGTTTGACGCGTTGCGGCCGGCGCACGTGCCGGAGGCGCCGACGCACGAATCGCTGAAGGCCGCGGCCGAGCGGGCCGCTGCGTTGGAGAGTGTGAGCCCGGAGGCTGTTGGGCTGGAGGGAACGCGATGACTTCGCGAACGATCGCGGTGGTGACTGCTGGGTTGACGACGCCTTCGTCGACCCGGCTGCTCGCCGATCGCCTCTCCGCCGCCGTCCGAGATCAGCTGGACGGCCGCGGTACGGCGTACAAGATCGAGATCATCGAACTCCGCGAACTGGCGCACGACCTGACCAACAACCTGCTGACCGGCTTCCCTTCAGTGGAACTCGGGAAGGTGCTGGAGACCGTCGTAGCCGCCGACGGTTTGATCGCGGTGACACCGACCTTCAGCGCTTCGTACAATGGCCTCTTCAAAATGTTCTTCGACGTCCTGGACGACCAGGCCCTGGCCGGCAAGCCGGTCCTGATCGCCGCAACCGGCGGCACCGAACGCCACTCGCTCGTCCTGGACTTCGCCTTGCGCCCGCTCTTCTCCTACTTGAAAGCGATCGTCATGCCCACCGGCGTCTACGCCGCCTCCTCCGACTGGGGCACCGGCGCAGCGAAACTCCACACCCGCATCGAACGAGCCGCGACTGAACTGGTCGATGCCATGAGCAACGAACGTCCAGCCGCGGTCGACCCGTACACCAACCCCACGTCGTTCGAAGACCTCCTCAACAGCTGACCCACCCAGTCCCCCACGCGACCTCCGACGCCTGCTCCTACGTCGCATGCTCGTTCGGCCGCTCCCGCCCACCCCGCGGATTGCGCTCCTGCGTCGCGCGGTGCGACCACGGTGGTGGGAGCCCGCCTCCGGTGGCGGACTGTTGTTGGCATAGCGGGCCGACCGCTTGTAGCGGGTGTCGGCGCTTGGCCTGCGTCGACTCGGTGTTGCTGGGCGTGACCGCTTGCGTGCAGAAGGACAGGTAGTAGTCCTGCTCAGCCAGACCGCCTGAGCGCGATCCGGCTGGAGCCGAGCCTCCATGGAGCACTACTACCTGCCCCTCGGTGCACCTCGGCCCCGACTAGTGGTGGCCGGACCCATCGTCCGAAGAGTGACCGGAACCCGAACCGTCCGATCCGGAGTGACCGGAACCCGACCCGGACGAATCGGACCCAGACGAGCCCGAACCGGAGTGGCCTGATCTCGACTTGCCGGAACCTGAGCCGGAGCCAGAGCCGTCGTGGCCGCCCCTGTCGTCACCGGGTTCCACGTGACGGCGCAGACCGCCCTTGTCGTCGCCTGGCTCCGCGTGGCGGCGTAGACCGCCCCTGTCGTCACCGGGCTCGACGTGCCGGCGTAGGCCACCTTTGTCATCACCCGGCTCTGCGTGGCGACGCAATCCACCCTTGTCATCGCCAGCTTCGGACGTCTTGCGGGCCGTTGGCGTACGCAAACCGCCCTTGTCATCGCCCGGCTCGGCGGTCGCGCGAGTGGACGGCGTACGAAGACCACCCTTGTCGTCACCGATCTGCGTGGTCTGCGTGGTCTGCGTGCTGGGAGTGCGGTGGTCGCCACCCTTGTCGTCGCCGGTCGTCACAGCTGACCAGGCAAGCGTCCCGCCGGCCACCACACCCGTCACCGCAACAACGGCAATTGCACCGCTGCCGGCCCAAGCGAAGTACCGCCGCGACTTCCGCCGCCCCACGTTCGGCTGCTGCCCCATGCCTTCGTTCTGCTCATCAGTTTTCATACCCCGAGCCTCACCCGCCACCACGGGCAACAGCCATCGGACCTTGGTCGTAGTACCTCTCAACGCCTCGTCTCGTACCTGGTCATGATCACGCCGCCGGGAAAGGTCCGCGTCTCCACCAGGTTCAGGTTCACCCAACTGTGCAACGCGGTGAAGAACGGGGTGCCCCCGCCCACCAGCACCGGGTGGGTGACGATCTCGTATTCGTCCACCAGCCCGGCCCGCATGGCCGCCCCAGCGAGCGTGGCGCCACAGACCCTCATCGGCTCGCCGTTCTCCGCCTTGAGCCGGGTGATCTCCGCTACCGCGTCGCCGGTGACCAGGCGGGTGTTCCAGTCGACCTTGTCGATCGTCGAGGAGAACACCACCTTCGGCGTGTCCCGCCAGTTCCGCGCGAACTCGATCTGCGCCGGGGTGGCGTCGGGCTGCTGGTCGCCGGTCGGCCAGTGGGAACTCATCGCCTCCCACAGCTTGCGCCCGTACAGCAACATCCCGATCGCCAACTCCTGGTCGAGCCACCACTGAAACAGCTCGTCGCTCGGCGCGCTCCAGCCGAGGTCGTCGCCGGGCGCGGCGATGTAGCCGTCCAGGGTCATGTTCATGCCGTAGATCAGTTTCCGCATGGCGCACGCCTCTCTGTCAGTCCGGCGGCCTTTCGCCGGCCGCAGGTCACCCCTACTACGAACGTCGCACTCCGGATCCGACAGGTCGTTGGCAGAGTTTCTCACCAGCTTCTCCCCCGGCGCCTGTACGGCAGAGGCACTCGCTGGGACCCGCGCCGATCAGCTCCTCGCGCTCCGGATATGGGCCGGCCTCGGCAGACCAGATCGGCTCGGCGCAGGAAACCGATCAATGCGCGATCTGAGCTCGGGCCGACCCACCACATCCCGCCTACCAAGCCCGGCTAGCTAGCAATGCGGTCGCACCGCGCGACGGATGAGCGCCAAGACACCGGGGCGGGCGGAGCGGGAGAACGAGCATGCGACGCAGGAGCAGGCGCCGGAGGCTGCGTGGGGGATCTACTTGCGGTCGGCGATCAGGAGGGCTGTGCCGTCGAGGATTCTGGTGAGGCCGAAGGTTAGGGCGTGGGCTGGGTCGACGGTGGCTTGGTAGTGCTCGCCGGCTGCGGTGCCTACTCGGCCGGCGACCGGGAAGCGGTCGGCCAGGCCTGCCATGTAGCGCTCGAGAACCGGGGCGGTGTTGAGCCACCACTCCTGGTCTGAGAGGCCGGATTCCTGTTGGGTGCGGATTTGCTCGGCGCCTGCCCGGGCCGTGCCCAGTACGTGGGTGAGGACCAGGGAGAGGGTCGAGTCCATCTCGACATCCGTCAGGCCGAGGCCGTCCAGGGGGCGGAGTTCGGCTTCGTACTTGAGGGTGATGTTCGGGCCGAGGGCCATCCGGCCGGCGGGCACGTCGTGGAGCCAGGGATGGCTGGTCAGTACGTCCCAGTTGCGGTGGGCGATGAATTCGAGCGCCCCTCGCCAGCCACCCGGTTGCCTGCCAGGCTCGTCGGCGTCGGCGTACAGGTTGGCGTAGACGGTGTCGAACATCAGGTCGGTCAGCTCGCCCTTGCCCGGTACGTGCGTGTAGAGCGACATCGTGCCGACCTTCAACCGCTCGGCGACCAGCCGCATGGACAGCGCCTCGAGCCCGCCGGAGTCGGCCAGTTCGATTGCGGCGTCGACGATCGCGCGCACCGTCAGCCCGGATCTGCCCGGCTTGGTGTGACTGCCCCACAGCAGCGCCAGACTGCGCGCCGGGTCGGGTGGCGCCACCCTCTTGCCACTCATAGAGCTCCGCTCACGGGAACAAACTCCAGCCGGTCGTCGTTGACCCGATCGTACCTGAGCCGTACGCTGTACGGTACAGTCTACGGTTCGCAGACCCGGACGAGAGGTGGCACGTGACGACTGAGCGCATGATCGAGGCGTTCGACGTACGGAAGAACTACGCCGGAGGCACGGAGGGGGCGGGGCTGAACGGATTCGACCTGGAGGTGAGCGCGGGCACGGTGACCGGCCTGCTGGGGCCGAACGGAGCGGGCAAGACGACGGCGGTACGGATCCTGGCGACCCTGCTCAGGATGGAGTCCGGCGAGGCGCGGATCGCCGGGTACGACGTGAGCCGGCAGGGCGCGGAGGTCAGGCGCACGATCGGCCTGGTCGGCCAGTACGCCGCTGTCGACGAAATCCTCACCGGGAAGCAGAACCTGGTGATGTTCGGCCGGCTCAACCATCTCGGCCACACCAGATCAGCAAGCCGGGCCGACGAGTTGCTCGAGCGGTTCGGCCTGACCGAGTCGGCCGACTTGCCGGCCTCGAAGTACTCCGGCGGGATGCGCCGGCGACTCGACCTGGCCGCGAGCCTCATCGTCGCGCCCAAGGTGCTGTTCGTCGACGAGCCGACCACCGGGCTCGACCCGGCCGGCCGCGCTGGGGTGTGGTCAGCCATCAGGGAGCTGGTCAGGCAAGGAACGACGGTGCTGCTGACCACGCAGTACCTGGACGAGGCAGATCAGTTGGCCGACCGGATCTCGATGCTCAAGGCGGGCAAGGTCGTGGCTGAGGGGACGCCGGACGCGCTGAAGGCCCAGCTGGGCGCGGACTGGCTCGACTTGGTGCTCACGGCAACAGATCAGGTACCGCTGGTCCTGCAACTGACCGAGCGGCTGGCCGACGGCGATGTCCAGGTCGACGATCTGAAGGTGAGCATCCCCGTCAAGGACCGCACGAGAGCCCTCGTGGAGGTCGCCACAATGTTGCAGGAGGCAAAGATCGAACCAGCGGACATCACCTTGCGCAGACCGACCCTCGACGAGGTCTTCCTGCACCTGACCGGAGCGGGGGTGCCGGAATGACGGCGCGACTGGGCTGGGCCCTGGCGGACGGCTGGACGATCGCGCGGCGCGCCTTGCTGCATTGGCGGATGCAGCCCGGGCCGGTGATCTTCGGCTGGCTCTTCCCGGTGCTGATGATGCTGATGTTCGGCGCGTTGCTCGGCGGCGCGATCGAGATGCCGTCCGGAGATTCGTACTACGAGCTGCTGGTGCCGGGCATCTTCGCGCTGGCGATGTTGTTCGGACTCGAGTCGACGATGACGGCGGTCACCACCGACGTGGCGAAGGGGATCACCGATCGGTTCCGCTCCCTGCCGATGAGTTCGGCGGCCGTCGTCCTCGGCCGGTGCATCGCGGATCTGATCGACTCGGCCGTCACGTTGATCGTGCTGAGCGGCGCCGGGCTCGCGCTCGGCTGGCGGTGGCACGGCAGTGTGGTCGAGGCGGTGGCGGCGTTCGGGCTGTTGCTTGCGCTGCGGTTCGCGTTGCTCTGGATCGGGATCTTCATCGGGCTCACGGTGAAGAACGCGCAGAGCATCGTCGCCGTGCAGGTCGTGGTCTGGCCGATCGGCTTCCTGTCCAGCGCGTTCGTCGCCACCTCGACGATGCCGGACTGGCTCGGCACGATCGCCCAGTGGAACCCGCTCTCGGCGACGGCGACCGCGGCCAGATCGCTGTTCGGCAACCCGGATCCGTCGGCGGCATCTTGGATCGGTGACCACGCGCTGGCGGCAGCGATCATCGGCCCTTTGTTGCTGACTGCGATCTTCTTGCCGCTGTCGGCAGTCCGCTTCCGCCGGTTGTCGCGCTGAGCAACCTCAGGCCACGCTGCGGATCTTGTACTGATCCTTACCCGGATAAGTGCGTAATTCTGCCCGTAAACGGGTAACGATGGGGGATGGAGTATCGCGATGGAGTCGTCCGCCGGGCGGCGTGGGAGGTTCCCCACGCTGCCGGGCGGTCGCTCGGGAGCTCCTCGGCCCGTCGGCTGGCACGGCTGATGGGGTCCGCGGAGGGGCTGACCGAGGCGGGCGTCACCCGGATCGCCAACCGGATCTCGCCGCGGGTCGCGGACCAGAATCCGCGGCTGGTGAAGATCTCCCCGGAGTGGGCGGCAACGGACATCGCAGTACGCCGGCAAGGCCTGCGCTGGCGACTCGACCTGCGCGACAACCTGCAGGCGGTCCTGTACTACGCCGGCCGCTACGAGCCGGCCGTGACGCGCTTCCTGCGAGCCGAGCTGAAGCCGGACGACGTCGTACTCGACATCGGGGCGAACATCGGGCTGCACAGCCTCGGCGCGGCCAGGCAGTTGCGCGAACTCGGCGGCGGCAAGGTGATCGCCTTCGAGCCGGCGGCGGACTCCATGGACAAGCTGCGGGCGGCGGCGGAGCTCAACGGGCTGGCCGATCTCATCACGCTGGTGCCCGTCGCGCTCGGCGAACGGAAGTACCAGGCAGCACTGCATGCGGACTCCCGGTATGACCCGGCCGACTCCGGCGTGCGGTCGCTGCAGGCGGATGGCGAGGTCGTCCAGGACGTACCGGTGATCCGGCTGGACGACTGGGTTCGCGAGCAGGGGCTGGACCGGGTGGACGTGGTCAAGCTGGATGTCGAGGGATCCGAGGCTGCTGCGCTGGCCGGGGCGACCAGGACGCTCGTCCGATTCAAGCCCCGCGCGGTACTGGTCGAAGACAAGAACCCCGCCCTCAGGCGTCGGCTCCACACAGCGCTGGACGAACTCGGCTACCGCTCGACCGGCGTCACCTTCGACCACAACACCCTGTTCCGCCCCGACCGCACCGACCGCGAAGTCCTCCGCCGCCACTCACTCCGCTGATCAGCCGGTCGCGGGCCGGTTACCAGTGGCGGCGGAGGGTTCCGCCGCGGGTGGGCAGCCGGGTCGGCACCACGGGTGCCACCGGCGGTACTGCGGCCGCGAGCTCGCGCTGCCGATCGAGGTCGGCCAGGGCAGCCTTCTTCGAGGGATAGCGGGTCTTCCAGAACACCTCTCCGACATTCACCCGGATCGTCCAGCCGCCGCGGAAGACCACGAAATGGGTGAAGACATTGACCAGGAGCGTCGCGGGCACCAAGAGCAGGATGAAGACGAAGACGGCGATCTCGCCGCCGTCGCCGCCGGCGAACCAGTCCCAGTCGACCCAGCCCGAGCGGTCCAGCTGAACCGGCTCGATGTCGTCGTCCATGGAGCCCATTGTGCTCACGGCATCAATTGGCCGCCGTTCACCTCGATGATTTGGCCGGTGACGTACCCGGACATCCGGTCGGAGGCGAGGTAGAGGATGGTGCCGACGCATTCGTGCGGAGTGCCCGTCCGGCCCATCGGGATCGTCGTGAGCATCGCCTTCAGCTGCTCCTCACCGGTATGCCGGTCGTGGAACGGCGTGCGGATGACCCCGGGTGAGATCGCGTTGACGCGGATACCGTCTGGCGCGAGCTCCTTGGCGAGGCCGCGGGTGAAGGTGCTGACGGCGCCCTTGCTGGCCGCGTAGACGACCGAGCCGCCGCCTCCGCCGTGCCGGCCGGCGATCGAGGTGACGTTGACGATCGCGCCGCCGCCCTGCGCACGGAGTACCGGGACGATCCGCCGGCTCATCGCGAAGACCGAGGTCAGGTTGACGTCCATGATCCGGTGGAACTCGTCGTCCGGTACGTCGACCACCGGCGTGCGCTTGACCAGGTCGCCGGCGTTGTTGACCAGTACGTCGATCCGGCCATGCTTCGCCAGCACCTCGTCGACCAGCGCGGCGGCCGAGTCGGTGACAGCGAGGTCAGCCTGGTGCACTGTCGCAGTACCACCTGCAGTGCTCACTGCTTGCGCGGTGTGCTGCACGCCTTCCTCGTTCGAGTGGTAGTGCAACGCAACCGTCGCCCCGGCCTCAGCGAACCCGACCGCGGCCGCAGCCCCGATCCCACTGCTGGCACCGGTGACAAGAACGACCTGATCCCTGAAATCAAGAAAACCCATACGCCCAACCCTAGGCACCGAAGCATCCGGCTCGGGACCCTAGGGTGAGCCTCATGCGCACCGGCCTCCTGATCGCCCTGTATGCCGTATGGCCGGTCGCGGCCCTGGTCGCCGCGATCATCTCGCGAGTGCGCACCCGGTTCATCCTCGTCTGTGCGGGCACCTGGCTGCTGGCGCTGGTGATCGCCACGACCGCGACGGGAACGCGGGTCGCGGCGCCGATCGGGTTGGCGGTCGGGGCGAGCTGCTGCCTGTTCCTGACCTACGCGGTGAGCTCCGGCGTGACGTTCATCTTCGACCCGGACACCACCTATGACGTCGACGAAGGCAAGAAGCCGCGGGCGGAGTACGTCGTACTGGGCGTGGTCGCGCTGGTCGACGCGGCGGGGATCGCACTGGCTGTGACTGGTTAGAGGGTTGTGAGTACGCGCCGTGTGGACGTTTGCGGTGGCGTAGGCGGCGGTAGCCTCGATGGATGGGCTATGACGTGTCGAGGCTGGATCTGCGGCGGTGGCGGGTAGCTGACGCATTGCGGTTGACCGACGCCCATCGGGAGCCGGACATGGCCAACCAGGGCGGCATCCGGGACACCGCGAGCGCGGTGGACTGGATCGGCCGGGTGGCGGACCTCGACAACGGGCACGTGTATGCCGTTGCGGATGCGGACGACCACCCCGTCGGCTGCGTCGCGGTGACCAACATCGACCGTCATCAGGTCGGCTGGACCTGGTACTGGACGATCGCCGAGGTCCGCGGCCAGGGAATCGCCCGGGACGCCCTCCGCGCCCTCGTCGACTGGGCCCACCACGATGCCGGCCTGTTCCGCCTCGAACTCGGCCACCGCACCAACAACCCGGCCTCCTGCGGGGTGGCCGCCAGCGCAGGCTTCCTCTACGAAGGCCTGGAACGCCAACGCCTCACCTACGACGGCGCCCGCTACGACGTAGAACGCCACGCCCGCCTGGCCGCCGACCCCCTCAACCCCCCGAACCGCCCCGTAACCATCACTACCTAGGCGGCTGCAACACGCAGGACTCGTTCCCATCGGGGTCGCCGAGCACGTGCCAGCGCCAGCCGTCCTCGACGATCGGCTCAGCCGTCAGCACCGTCGCCCCGAGCGCGACCACCCGGGCGACCTCCGCCTCGAGGTCGGCCGTCCGCAGGTCGAGGTGCAGCCGGTTCTTCTCGCGCTTGACGTCGTCCACCCGCTGCACCACCAGTTCACACCCGACCCCGTCTGCCGGGATCAGACTCAGGTACTTGCCGGACGCGCCCGCTCTCCGGTACCCGAGCACCTGACTCCAGAAGTCCGCCGCCCGCTCGAGATCAGCCGCATCGAGCACGATGACGAGCTCGCCGCGCGCGTAGGACTGGGGCGTACGGGCCGTCATGATCGGAGGGTATGCGACACCCCGGGCCAGGTTCTCGCGAGAACTGTCACCGTTGACGCTCTAGGGTGACGGCGTGGCGAAAAGTAGTAAGGGCGAGACGTTCCTGTCGGTGGTGATCGGTGGGGCGGCCGGGTTCGGGCTGCTCGTGCTGACCCGGCGGGCCTGGGACGTCTGCCATGTCGACCTGACCGGGCCGGTCGGCAACGGGCCGACGCTGTTCTTCGTCGGCGTACCGGTCGCCCTCGTGGTCAACATCGGGCTGTTCAACATCGTGTTCCGCTTCATGCGCCGCGGCAAGGGCGGCCGATGGACGATGCCGCTGCTGGCCGCACTGATCGCCATCGCGATCGCCGACCTCGCCCTCTTCTCCTGGGCCGGTACGCCGGCGACGCTGCCCGGCATCTGCCCCGCCAACGTACCGCCGTGGTGGCCGAAGAGCATCCCGACCTAACCGTCGCCGCCCGCCGGTGGCGCGTAGCTTCGCCAGCGTTCGGTGATGACGTAGCCGAGGGCGAGGTTGGCGCCGAGGCTGCCCTCGTTGAGCGCCGCGCCGCCGGTACCGAAGACCCGTACGCCGTCCGCGTACAGCGCGAGAATCGACGCCGCCTTCACGGCCTGCCCGATCCCTCGTCCGCGGTACCCGTCGAGCACCGAGGTGAACGCAGTCTCGCCTCTCGGCGGGTCGCCTTGCAGGCTGATGTACGTCGCCCCGACCAGCCGCTCACCGTCGAAGGCGCCGAACACCCGCCCGGTCGTCCACAGCTCAGCCAACTCGTCGACCGGCTGCACCACGCGATGGGTGGCGGGCGTGTACGGGTAGTCCTTCTCGTTTGCTGTCTCCAACTCGTGCCACGCGGCGGCGCACTCGGGTCCCAACTCACGGACGGTCACGCCGGCCGCTCGGAGTACGGCCTGCTCGAGCACCGCCGGATCCGGGTCCCGCAACCGAGCAGCCCAGGACTCCCCGACGACCCGATACCCCGCAGCCTCCAGCTCCGCACACCGCGGATCGTCGTCTCGTACAACCTCGACCGTCAACCGATCCCCAATCGTCGAGCCAGTCCTTCGGCGTCGAACGGCGCCCGGACCTTCACATCGTTGTCGAAGTACACGTAGACGGGTCGTTGCCAGGCGACGATCTTCTCGGCCCAGGTGTCGAGCGCCTTGTCGTCGTAGCCGCTGACATAAAGCTCCTCGGCGCCGTGCAGCCGGACGTACCCGAAGTCAGTGGTGACCGAGTCCATCATCGGCCACTTGCCCGCCGTGTCCGCGCAGACGACGGCGATGTCGTGCTCGCGCAGCAGTTCGAGGAACTCTTCGTTCTCGTACGACGAATGCCGGATCTCCAACGCGTGCCGCAGCGGCTGGTCGACCGAACTGGTCAGCAGGCTCCGGCCTTCCATCCGCTCGTCGTGGCCCTTGGCAACCTTCACCGCTTCCTTTGTTGACCTGGGCAACAACTCGAAGAACGCTGCCAGCCGGTCGCGTTCGTAGCCGAGCGTCGGCGGAAGTTGCCACAGCACCGGACCGAGCTTGTCGGCCAGCGCGAGCACGCCGGAGGCGAAGAAGTTGGCCAGCGGCGCCTCCACGTCGGCCAGCTTCTTCAGGTGCGTGACGAAGCGCGGGCCCTTGACCGAGAAGACGAACCCGGGTGGGGTTTCGTCGTACCAGCGTTGGTACGACGTCGGTCGTTGCAGTGAGTAGAAGGACCCGTTGAGCTCGATCGAGTTGAGCCGGCGGGAGGCGTACTCCAGCTCGGCCCGCTGCGGCAGCCCGTCGGGGTAGAACACCTTGCGCCAAGGCGGATAGCGCCAACCGGAGATCCCGACCCGGTACTGCGTATCCGCCCAGCGCTCCATGTGTCAGATTTTACGAAGCAGCGGCAGGACGTCGGAGGTGAACTGGGTGAGGAAGCGCTCCTGGTCGTGGCCCGGGCCGTGCATCACCAGGTGGTTGAAGCCGGCGTCGAGGTACGGCTGCAGTTGGCGGACGACCTCTTCGGGGTCCGAGGCGACGATCCAGCGCTGAGCGACCTGCTCGATCGGCAGCTCGTCGGCCAGGCGCTCCATCTCGGTCGCGCTCTGGACGCTGTGCTTCTGCTCCGGGGTGAGCGACAGCGGCGCCCAGAACCGGGTGTTCTCCAGCGCGAGCGCGGGGTCGCGGTCGTACGAGATCTTCACCTCGAGCATCCGGTCCACGTCGTCGAAGGACCGCTCGCCCTTCTCCGCGCCCTCCTTGACGGCCGGGATGAGCTTCTCGGTGTACAGGTCCATGCCCTTGCCCGAGGTGGCGATGAAGCCGTCGGCGGTACGACCGGCGTACCGGGCGACGACAGGGCCGCCGGCCGCGACGTACACCTTGACCGGGGTCTCCGGGCGGTCGTAGATCGACGCGTCGACCAGCTTGTAGAACGGTCCGTCGGAGCTGACAGCCTCGTCCTGCGTCCACAGGTTGCGGATCAGCTCGACCGCCTCCCGCAGCCGCGCGAACCGCTCCTTGAACTCCGGCCACTCGCGTCCCGAGACGGCGATCTCGTTCAGCGCCTCGCCGGTACCGACGCCGAGCATGATCCGGCCCGGGTAGAGCAGCCCCATCGTCGCGAACGCCTGCGCGATCACCGCGGGGTTGTACCGGAAGGTCGGCGTCAGCACCGAGGTGCCGATCAGCACCCGATTCGTCCGCTCGCCGACCGCAGCCATCCACGACAGCGCGAACGGAGCGTGCCCGCCTTCATGACGCCACGGCAGGAAATGATCAGAAACCGTCACACTGTCGAGCCCGAGCTCCTCCGCCCGTACCGCGTACTCCACCAGATCCCGCGGTCCGAACTGCTCAGCAGACGCCTTGTACCCGACCCGAATGCTCACCATTGCTCCCGTCTCGTCACCCATACCTACCCCCACTCTGCCACCAACCCCGCCCACCCCCGAGATGTTCCACCCCAGCGGCACATCGGAGGATCACCCCATGCCCCTGTACTTGGTCAACGGTTCCCCTGGCGCCGGGAAGTCGACCGCCTGCGCGGAGCTGAACCGTCGGGGCTTCATCGCCTACGACACGGACTTGGACCAGCTCTCAGCTTGGTCCGACGGCGTACTGCGCCTGCCGCCGAGCACGGTCCGGCGGATCGCGGCAGAAGTGGGCGACGGCGCGGGGTTCATCTGCGGGTCGACCGGTAACGAGGGCGAGGTCTGGGATCTGTTCACGGCGGTGGCCTTCCTCACCGTCGGCGCCGACACGCTGCGGCGCCGGCTGATCCAGCGCGGTGGCTTCGGGTCGGCAGGTGCTGAACTCGAAGGCGTTCTCGGCCGGCATACAGGAGCGGAGTCCGCCAACGCCCGTTTCGGGGCGCACCTCGTCGACGCGGACCGCCCGGTGGAGGAGGTTGTCGACGACCTCCTTACCGCACTAGGTGTCGCCCGGAACTGATCGACTCCCCCGCCTGCGACGCTCCGGACAGGTGGCGACTCACCCGCGCCGCGTTTTGCGTTGTGGGACGGATGGGGGCATCGTGGGAAACACGCGGAGCACCGGGGCTTCCTTGGATTCGTCGCCTCGGTGCTCCGCTTCAGCGGTCCCCGGCCTGTGATGAGATGGCCGGCATGGCCTTCCCGAGTGCCGAGTTGTTGCAAGACGCAAGCTTCTCGCCCATCACCAGAAGCAAGCTGACCCAAGGCCTGCGCGACACGGGAGTGGTCGAGGGCGGGACGTTGATGGTGCACGTCCGGCTGTCGGCCTTCGGCTGGGTGGTCGGCGGAATCGACACCGTCGTCCATGCATTGCGAGATGCCGTCGGACCCGATGGGACGCTGATGGCCTTCTGCGGTTGGGACGACAGCCCTTACCACGTTGACCTCTGGCCCGAACGGTGGCAGACGGCGTACGCCGAAATGCCCGCCTTCGACCCCGAGACCTCGTCATCACGCCGCGACTTCGGCCGCTTCCCGGAGCGACTCCGGACCTGGCCGGGCGCGCTTCGCAGTACCCACCCGGAGGTCAGCTTCGCCGCCATCGGCCCGCAAGCGTCCAGCCTTCTCGCGGCGAGCGACGAGCAAGATCCCTGGGGCAAGGACGGTCCGCTCGGACGGCTCGTGGCCGCCAAGGGCCAAGCGCTGTTGCTCGGAGCCCCGCTGGACAAACTCACCCTCAGCCATCACGCCGAAGCCATCGCCGATGTCCCCGGCAAGCGGCGGCGCACCTACCAGATGCCAACCCAGACAGGTTTGCGGGAGTTCACCACGATCGATACCTTCTACGGCGTTCTGCCGTACTCCGAGGAACTTCCGGTCGGC
The DNA here is from genome assembly GCF_044453825.1 of Kribbella sp. NPDC051620. NCBI lineage: Bacteria > Bacillati > Actinomycetota > Actinomycetes > Propionibacteriales > Kribbellaceae > Kribbella > Kribbella sp. NPDC051620. The sequence goes on along the minus strand of NZ_JBITDB010000004.1, from coordinate 690,651 downwards.
CAGTTGGCCCGACGGGCTCTGGAGGCGGGCGCGGGGACGCGCTCGATGATCGGCCGCGCAGAGACCCATCTCTTCGCCGCCGAGCCGACCGTCGACGCGATCGTCGAACACCTCGAAGAACGGTGGCCCCATCGGGTACGAGCTAATCCGGTTGCTCGAGGCGGAGGGGGCTGAAAGCATGCCTACCTTTGCTGCCGTCTCGAGGGAGTTCCTGTGAGCTGGCCCGTGCTGACCGGTCCGCGGGTGACGCTGCGGGTACTCACCATGGCCGACGTCGACGCGTGGCTCGCCGGCGATGACGAGGCACAACAGCGCTGGTTCGAGGCTCCCGGCCCGGCACCGCGAGAGAACGTCGTCCGCCTGGTCGAAACCTCACGCAATTCCTGGGAGACCTCAGGCCCCAAGCGCCATTGGGCCATCTGGCTGGACGGCATCCTTGCCGGCGGCATCGACATCGAAGACCGCGGCCAAGGCAGCGCCTACCTGTCCTACGTGGTCTTCCCACCCAGCCGCCGCCAAGGCGTCGCTGCCGAGTCGATCCCCCTGGTCACCACCTGGGCCTTCACCGCCTGGCCGATCACGCGAGCCGTAGCCGTCATCGACGAACTCAACACCGCCTCTCGCTCCACCGCCGAACGCGCCGGCTTCCTTTTTGAAGCAGTCGCCGACCCCTCGGAGTACGGCGAATCCGGCCGCATGCTCCGGTACGTCCTGCCTCGCGCTTAGCGCAACTGCTTGCGTAGTTGGGTGCAGAGGGTCTCGTACCGGGTGATCGAACCGTCCGGCGACTGCTGATCCCAGGCCTCGAGCCGCTCGTCGTAGGCGACGTAGCCGAGGCGCTCGTACAGCGCCCGGGCCCGTGGGTTGCTCAGCTCGACGCCGAGCTCGGCCCGGTCCAATCCTCGGTCCTTGATCCGCTGCTCGGCCGCCCCGATGAGAAGGCTGCCGATCCCGCAGGACTGCAGGGCCGGGTGAACGGCGAACTGCCACAGGTATCCCGCGCCGGGATGGGGCACGTAGTCGACTCCACCGACAGCGATCGGCAGGTCCGCCTTCGCGCACACGGCCAGGTAGTCGACCTCTCCACGCCGAGCCCGCTCGAGCTCCTTGGCAACCTGCTCCAGATGCAGCGCAGTACCGGCGAAGCCGCACTCAACGAGGTCCGCGTCGACAAGATCCCGCACGCTCAACTCGACCTGCACCACAGCTGCGTCTCCTAGCCTTCGACCGGATTGCTGACCCCGCCGCCGCTCCGCCAGTCGAGATCGGCGACGATCCGATCCACTGTCTCCTCCACCGTGCTGGCCGCGCCAATGATTTGTTCACCGCGCACACCCAGAAAGTCCTCCGGCTGGTACCACTCGCGCAGCTTCTCCACCATGACCTCACTGGCCAACGGCTTGGTCAGATGTCGCTGGACGGTCTCCTCGAACGGGATCTGGAAGTAGTACACGCCGGTGACGCCGAGATGGTCCGCCACGAGTTGCCGCACCATCTCGCCGTACTGCGGCTCGTAGAGCCCACCCTCCAACACCACGTGGTACCCGCTGTCGAGGGCATAGCGCGCGGCCAGGTCGATCAGCCCGATGTTCGGGGCCCCGTCCCGGCAGTGTTCTCGCAGGAGGGTTCGGCGCAGGTAGTCCTGCTCGACCCAGGCCACTCCGGTCCCGACCCGCCTGCGGAGTTCTTTGGCCGTCGTGCTCTTTCCCGAGCCTGAGTTGCCCCGGAGTACCGCCAGTCGCGTCGTCGAATCTCCGGTTGCCATCCGGAGAATTTAGAGGACTTACGAGGCCAAGCTGGTGGCGTGTTGGGGGCTGGTCGGTTCGGGTGGGTTGATTTCGGTCCAGACTGCGTCGAGGGAGAGGCCGAGGACGTCGGCGATGGCGGCGATGGTCGGGAAGGCGGGGGTGGCTACCCGGCCGGTCTCGATCTTGCGCAGGGTTTCGGGGGAGACGTGGGCTTCGAGCGCCGTCTCGAGGATCGAGCGCTCGCCGCGGGCGCGACGCAGCAGCGCGCCGAGGCGTTGTCCGCGTTCGACCTCACCGGGGGTGAGCGGCAGTCTGACCATGATCCAATGATAGTACCGGGATACTATTACCGGGATAGTTATTGGTTGCGTGATGAAGGGCGCCACATGATCGAGATCCTGACCCCCAGCGAAGTGACCCGAGCCAAGGACACCGGCGCCCTGGTCGCCACCATCCTGCAGACGGCGAAGAGCCGGACCACGGTCGGGACCAACCTGCTGGAGATCGACCAGTGGGCCCACACCATGATCGACGAGGCCGGCGCCCAGTCCTGCTACGTCGATTATGAGCCGTCCTTCGGACGCGGACCGTTCGGCCACTACATCTGTACCTCCGTCAACGACGCCGTACTCCACGGGCTGCCGTTCGACTACTCCCTCGCCGACGGCGACCTGGTCACCCTCGACCTCGCCGTCCTCCTCGGCGGTGTCGCCGCGGACTCGGCGATCAGCTTCATCGTCGGCGACTCGAAGCCCGCCGAGAGCGTCGCGTTGATCGAGGCGACCGAGCGCGCACTGGCCGCCGGGATCGCCGCTGCCAAACCAGGCGCACGCATCGGCGACCTCTCCCACGCCATCGGTACGGTCCTCAGCGCGGCCGGATACCCGATCAACACCGAGTTCGGCGGCCATGGCATCGGCTCGACGATGCACCAGGACCCGCACATCTCGAACACCGGTCGCGCGGGTCGCGGCTACAAACTGCGCCCCGGCTTGCTGCTCGCCCTCGAGCCGTGGGTGATGGTCGACACCGACCAACTCGTCACCGACGACGACGGCTGGACCCTCCGCAGCGCGACCGGCTCCCGCACAGCCCACAGCGAGCACACCATCGCCATCACCCCGGACGGAGCCGAAATCATCACGTTGGCGAGGTGATGGGAGCGGCTATCGGAGTGGCGGGCCAGGTCGTACGTTCGGTACGTCCGCGGCGACCTCGTCCGTCTTCAGCAACTCGGTGATCGCGCCGTGCCCGGCCAGCTCGACCTCTGGCGCGATCTCCGCGAGCGGCACCAGCACGAATGCCCGCAGGTGCGCACGAGGATGCGGCAGGGTCAGTACCGGATCATCCTGTACGACCTGCTCATCGCCGTCCCAAACCGCGATCACGTCGACATCCAAGGTCCGCGGCCCGAACCTCCGCTCAGGATCCCGGACCCGGCCGCCGGCTTGCTCGAGCCCGTGCGCCAACTCGAGCCAGCCGCCCGCCGTCACATCCCCCTCGACCAGCACCACCGCGTTCAAGTACTCAGGCTGATCCGGATCCCCCCAGGGCGGTGTCCAGTAAGTCCCGGACACCTCGACGAGATACTCGTCGAGCCCATCGAGCGCCTTGCGCAGGTTGAGTTCCTGGTCGCCCAGATTGGAGCCCAAGGCAAGCACCGCACGGGTCATCCGATCGCCTCCACTACTCGCCGGTCGTCCGGCAAGTGTCTCAGTCCTCGGTGACCTTGATGATCGTCCGGCCGCGCGCGGCGAACGCGTCGGGGGCTTCGTCGAGAGGTCGGACGCTGCTGACCAGCGGGGTCACGCGGCCGTCGCGCAGCCGTTCGGCCAGTTGGATCAGCTGGTCGCGGTTCGGCTCGACGATGAAGTACAGGGCACGGCCGCCGGTGGGCTGGATGGTCGGCGGTTGGGCGATCGTGATGAGGGTGCCACCGGGTCGTACCAGCGCCGTGGAGCGGTTGAGGACGTCGCCGCCGATCACGTCCAGTACGACATCGGCCTGGCCGGCCTTCTCCAGTTCTTCGACGGCGACGAACTTGTGGACGCCCAACTGCTTGGCGAGGTCCTCGGTCGCGGCACGGCCGGTACCGACGATCTCGGCGCCGATCTCGCTGGCCAGCTGTACGGCGAGTGAACCGACGGCACCGCCGACCCCGTTGATGAGGATGGTCTGCCCTGCCTTGAGCTGCGCATGGTCGTACAGCGCCTGCCAAGCCGTCAGGCCGGAGATCACCAGCGCGGCCGCTTCGACGTGCTCGACGCCCCCGGGGAGCGGGGCCAGGTTGCGGGCTTCGATGGCCGTGTACTCCGCGAGCGAACCGTTGCGAGTCCAGTCGGCCAGCCCGAAGACCCGCTGCCCCACGGTGAGACCGGTAGTACCGACCGGGACCTCGGCGACGACGCCTGAGAGCTCGTGGCCGGGGACGCTCGGGGTGCGGTCGCGGCCGGCGCGGTCGGTCCACGTCGCCGGCCAGTCGAGCTCGCCCCGGGTGAAGCCGGCGGCGTGGACTTGCACGACGACGTCGTTCTCGGCGGTGTGCGGATAGGGCAGCTCGGTCAGGGACAGCCCGGCGACACCGGCCTCGCGATCCCGGACAGTGATGGCACGCATGATGGTCCTTGCGGTAGTCGTTTCTGCTTCTGCCTTCGACGGTACTCACCGCTGGCTCAGCATCGGTGGTCCACTTGCCGGCGCCTGTTCTGGGCCAATTGTCGCGGTAAATGGCCCACCGAACTGGCTGCGGAATGGACCAGTCAGGCAGGCCTTCCCGGTCGTACCGTCGAAGCATGATCGTTTTGAATGACCTCGTGATCCCGTCCACGACCGCCTCGACGGCGGCCCTGGAGCTGGCCTCGGCGTACCAGTCACCGTCCTTGCAGAGCCACTCGCACCGCGTCTTCGTCTGGGCGGCGGCCTACGCCCGGGACCACGGCATCGCGTACGACGCGGAGCTGCTGTTCGTGGCCGCGATGCTGCACGACATCGGCCTGGTCCCCGAGTTCGACAACCACACCTTCTCTTTCGAAGACGCGGCCGGCCACATCGCCCGGGTCTTCGCCACCGGCGCCGGCTGGCCGCCCGCCCGCCGCGACCGCCTGGCCGAGGTCATCGTCCGCCACATGTGGCCCGAGGTAGACGCCGCGGCCGACCCCGAAGGCCACCTGATCTCCCGAGCAGCCGCCCTGGACATAGCCGGCAGAAACACCGACGACTTCACCCCTGCCTTCCGCGCCGAAGTCCTGACCCGACACCCCCGCCTGGACCTCGTCGAAGAATTCCTGACCTGCTTCAAATCCCAAGCCACCAGAAAACCCACCAGCACCCCCGCCCGAGCCATCAACTCCAACCTCCACACCCGAATGACCACCAACCCCCTGGACACCAACTGACCCACTGCCTAGGAGCTGGGGTAGTTCGCGATGAGGGCTGCGACCCATGCGTCGTGGTGTTCTTCGATGTATGCGGCGGCCGGGCCCCAGTAGTCCGCATGGCCTTCTGCGTAGAGGCGTGCCCAGGGTTGTTCGCCCGTACGGTGGCCGCGAACCAGCAGTTCGTACGATCCCGAAGTACGGGCCGCGATCTGCGCAGGGAAAGCCAGCCGCTGCTCCAGGTCGAGCCCATAGCCGTCCACCAGGGCACGCAACCGCGGACCGTCCACCGCGACATCGCCTCCCGGCGCAAACGGTACGAACCCCGTTGCGGCGTACCCGAGGTCCCACAGCCGCGATGAGGGCCCGGCGTTGTCCCAGTCGATGAACACCCAGCGCTGTCCATCGCGGATCAGGTTCCACGGAGCAAGGTCGTTGTGGCCGATCAGATCGCCACCTGAAGGCTCCGGGACCAATGTCTGCCAAGCGACGTCAGGCGGCGCCTGAAAGCTCTCCATCGCATCGTGCAGCTCCCGAATCAGCCTCCCCACCCGACCCAACTCGTCCGCCGAGAACGGAAGCATCGTGTCGGCGACAGCACCCGGTATGTACTCGAGAACATGTCGCCCACGCTCATCCCGCCCCAACGTGGGCGGCGCACCTTCGAACTCTGCGAGATGTGTAAGCACAGCCTCGACCCCCACCGTCTGGGCAAGTGAGGGCTTCCGCACAGTCGCCCCAACCCGGACGACCTCCGCGGCCACGTTGCCTCCGGTCAGTACCTCTTCAGATTCCACGTCTTCACACATCTCGCCAGGCGGCCGCGCAGTTTTCGATCCAGGTGGCCAGGTCTGGCTCGCGGTCGAAGGTGTGGAGGGAGTAGGGCGGGCAACCGTCAAGCGGTGTGACTCCGGTGAAGGCGTGGTCTGGGGCGAAGAGCAGGAGCTGGCCTGTACGCCGATGAGCAAGGGTGAGGTTGCCGTTGGCCTCGACCGCCACCACGTAGTACTCGTCGGGCTGGATCGGGAGCGTCAGGTCGGCGTCCTGCCAAAGCCACGAATAGTCGGCGAGAAGATCCGACAGCTGCGCGGCGGCGACGGTGAGGATCTCGTTCTGGTTCATCCACCAGGAGTGGGGCTCGCCGAAGCGATCGACGATTCCGCCGGAGAGGCGCCAGAAACTCCTGTGGGTGGGATGGACCTCGACATCCGCATCCAGCGGTGGATACCCGAGCCACCCGCGCCGATCGCCCGACGGTCCCCAGGCGAGCAGCTCGTACGGCGTACCGGAGATCGATACCGGTGTGACGGTCGCGGACCCCAGAAGAGCTGTGAGTTGCGGCAACCCGTCGACCGCTGCACCGCTCCACGGATGCTCTTCGCCAACCGTTGCGACATCGCCGGGCTCGAGGAACCAAGGCGTTTGGCTGAGGAACTGATCCCAGTCACGCATGATGCGTCAGCATACTGAGGTACAGGCTCTGTACTACGTGACGCTGAACCGCCCCCGGTCGCGGCGACTGGTGCGCGCGGCCGGGGGCGGTTAGTCCAGCTGGTTCTGGATCAGGGTGCGGTCCAGGTGACGGCGTCCAGGTAGACGGCGCCGGTCCAGCCCGGGTTGTCCACCTCTACGCCGATGCCCTCGATGCTGGTGACGGCCGGAATGGTCAGCGTGAACGTGCTCCAGGCCCCCGGCGTGAGGACAATGTGCTGGCCGAACCGCTCGATGAACGAGCCGTTGTTGCCGTCCGTCACGTAGCCCTTGGCCTCGATCGGGTGGTTGGCGCTCGCGGGCAGGTACATCTTGAAAGTCACCACCGAGCCGACCCCGATTCCGGTCAGGTCGGAACCCGAACGGTAACCGGCGTACTGCTCGCCCGACTGCGGAAGCTTCAGCGAGCGGGTGCCGGCGAACTTGTACGTAGTCGACGACGAGATCGTCGTCCCGTCCCAGTCGACCGCCCACCCCTGGACGCCACCGCTCTCCCAGCCGAACCCCGAGTACGCCGCCCAGGCCTGCCCACTACCGGCAGCTACCAGACCCAGCGACAATCCAGCCGCGGCAACAGCTCCGACAATCCGACGTGATCGAAAAAAGCGCATGCCAAATTCCCCCCTCGTTGGATACAACCCCCATGAGCTTCAGATCGCTCACCGTGCTCGATTTTGCTTGCTCCACACCGCCCTGGCAAGACCTCACCAAGGGATGAAACGCTTGAATCACAGGGCTTTCAAAGGCAAATTGGCGCTCAGAGCAGTAGTTTCGAGGCCTGCCACCGCGCGTGCTGAAAACTCAATCGCCGCACCGGAGCGATGTTGCTAGGTTCCCGAGCATGATTGTTCCGAGCAATGAAGCCCTCATCGAAACCGCTGGAGCCGTACTGCACCCCCATCACGTCGACGGCCGAAGCTTCGGCGATGTTGCGTCGGCCCTGGTCACCGACATCGGGACCATGTACGTCGGCGTCTGCGTCGACACCCCTTGCGGCACAGGCTTCTGCGCGGAAACCGCCGCCATCGCCACCATGGTCACCGCTCGCGAATACAGAATCACCAAAATAGTCGCCGTCTCCCAAGGTCACGACGGCGTCGTCGCGGTACCCCCGTGCGGCCGCTGCCGGGAATTCATTCGCCAAATAGACCCCGCAAACCTGGACACCGAGGTAGTGCTGGGCACGGACCGAACCTCGCGTCTCCGAGATCTCCTGCCATCCAACGAATGGCCGATTTGAACCCCAAAGACCTACTGGATCAGGTGATCTGGAGTTCTCCGACGAGCTTTTCTACGCGGGCGCGGATCTCGTCGCGGACCTGGCGGACGAGCTCGATCGGCTGGCCCGCGGGGTCGGTGAGTTGCCAGTCCTCATAGCGCTTACCAGGGAAGATCGGGCATGCGTCACCACAGCCCATGGTGATGACGACATCGCTCCCGCGGACCGCCTCGGTCTCGAGCAGTTGCGGCACCGCACCGGTGATGTCGATACCCACCTCACGCATGGCCTCAACAGCGACCGGGTTGATCTGGTCGCGCGGCTCGGAGCCCGCCGACCGGACCTCGACGGCGTCACCCGCCAAGTACCGAAGCCATCCAGCCGCCATCTGAGACCGCCCGGCGTTGTGGACACAGACGAACAAGACAACAGGCTTGGTCATGTGGTTACTCCAGTGGTGTCGGTATGTGGGGTGACGATCTCGTCGGCCGCCTTGCCTGCATCGGGATACAGCACAGCGAGCAGGCCAACTCCGACCACAGCACCGAAGAGTTGCGCAACGATGAACCCGGGCAGGGATCCGGGCGCGATCCCGGCGAAGGTGTCGCTGAAGGCTCGCCCGATACTCACCGCAGGGTTGGCGAACGAGGTCGACGAGGTGAACCAGTACGCCGCTCCGATGTACGCACCGACAGCAGCCGGCGCCACGGCCGCTCGCCCGGACCAGCCGAGAGCAAAGATCAGTACGACGAGCCCCGCCGTCGCCACCACCTCGCCGAGCCACAGGTGCCCGGTATTGCGATCCGTCGTCGACCACGACACCGCACCCTTGGCGTACATCAAATTCGCCAGCACCGCCCCAGCGACGGCGCCGATGATCTGGGCCGGCACGTAGGCGGCCAACTCGCGTGGCGTCAAGCCGGCACCGGTACGCCGCCCGAGCCACCAGTCGACGGCTGACACGACCGGGTTGAAGTGCGCCCCGGACACCGGCCCCAACATCAGGATCAGCACTGCGAGTCCTAGCGCCGTCGCAAACGAGTTCTCCAACAACTGCAAGCCAACGTCCCCCGGCGACAGCGCAGACGCCGCGATGCCCGACCCGACGACAACGGTCACCAGTAGCCCGGTACCAACTGCTTCCCCGACCGCTCGTCGCCACAGCGCCGCGCTGTTGCTCACCGGCGCGCCACGGGCAGCTCGCCAAGCTCGCCAAGCTTGCCGAGCTCGCCGAGCTTGCCTTCAGTCGGCGAAAGAACGGGCGCCAGCCGGTCGATCCGGTCGGCGATCTCGGCATAGGCGTTCTCGAACGCCGCGTCGGTGTCGACCGCCGCGGGATCGGACACGGCCCAATGCAGTCGCGGCCGAGACTCCGCCGGCAGATGTTCGTACGCGATGTCGCACACCGCAATGACCAGATCGTCCCGCTCCACCACGTCACGCACGTGGGCCATACGCCAACCGGTCGGATCAAGACCGTGCTTGCGGGCGACCCGTACGGCGCGGGGATGCGGCCTGGCCGCCGGTTCCGTACCGGCCGACAGGGCGGGGATGTGGCTTCGCCGCGACCAGATCGACGCGGCCAACTGCGAGCGCGCCGAGTTCCGCGTACAGACGAAGACGACTCGTGGCGCCGTGGCCGGCGATGGGGTGGCCACCGATTCCAGCGCCTCGGTGACCAGCCGCACGTACGTACGACGGCGGTCGCCTTCGGATCGCGACCGGGCGACCAGGCCGGCCTCCTCGAGCACCTTCAGGTGATGGGCGATGAGGTTCGTCGGCAGGTCCAGTACCGCGCTCAGTTCACCCGGAGCTGCGTCACCGGCAACCAAGGTGTCGACGATCGCCAGGCGGGCCGGATCGCCGAGCGCGGCATGGATCCGGGCGCGCGCAGTCAAGGTCGATCGCTCAGTAGTCATTGACTCAATGATCACTGAGCTAAACCAGGGAAGTCAAGCCACCTGAAGCTAGGCCGGCGCCTGGACCGATGTGGCAAGCAGGGCGGAAACCCATTGCAGTCGTTCGCGCATCGGCCAGTAGTAGACCCAGGTGCCCCGCCGCTCGCAGTCCACCAGGCCGGCCTCACGGAGTACCCGCAGGTGGTGCGAAATGGTCGGTCCGCTCACATCGAACGCCCCGGTCAGATCGCACACGCAGATCTCGCCGTCGGCGGACGCGATCATCGACATCAGCCGGAGCCGGATCGGATCGGCGAGCGCCTTGAAGACCGCCGCACCCTCGGCCGCACCCTCTGGATCGAGGGCCGCCTCGGAGATCGGCGCACAGCAACCCCCGGCAACCTGAACGGCGATCTTCTGTTTCGACATGCGTCTATCTTGACTCTTATCGAATCAAGAGGCAAGGTGGGGATCGCTGATTAGACAGTTGTCGAGACAGGAGATCCATCGTGAGCGAGCAGGACATCGCCGTCGTTGCGGGACCGACCGGACCGGTCGTGGTCATCGGGGCGGGCCCGATCGGTTTGGCCGCGGCCGCCCACCTGGCCGAGCGTGGCGTGGATTTCCTCGTACTGGAGTCCGGCCCCGGCGTCGCGGCCGCGATCGAGGAATGGCGGCACGTGAAGCTGTTCAGCCCCTGGCGCTACGACATCGACAGCGCCGCCCGTCGCCTGCTCGAACAGTCCAGCTGGCTCGAGCCGGACCTTGCCAAGCTGCCCACCGGCGGCGACCTGATCGACTCCTACCTCGAACCCCTGGCCAAAACGCCCGAGCTGAATGACCGGATCCGCTACAACGCGCCCGTCGCCGCGGTGACTCGGGTCGGCTTCGACCGCCTCCGTACCGCGGGCCGCGAGCAAGCACCGTTCCTGATCCGCCTGGCCGACGGTACCGAAATCCTCGCGTCAGCCGTCATCGACGCCGCCGGCACCTGGCGACGCCCGAACGTGCTCGGCGGATCCGGCATCCCCGCTCGCGGCGAGGCCTCAGTCGCCGATGGCATCGCTCACGCGCTGCCCGACGTACTCGGCCGCGACCGTGACCGCTTCGCAGGACGCCGTACTGCGGTTGTCGGCGCCGGCCACTCCGCCTCCACCACCCTCCTCGACCTAGGCGAACTCGCCGAGCAGGTACCCGGCACCGAGATCGTCTGGGTAGTACGCGGCTCCGACCAAGCCCGTACCTACGGCGGCGGCGACGCCGACGAACTACCCGCCCGCGGCGCCCTCGGCAGCCGCCTGAAGAAGCTCGTCCACTCCGGACGAGTCGAACTCGTCAGCAACTTCCGCACCGAAACCGTCTCCCGCACCCCCGACGGCAGCATCGAACTGACCGCCGGCGACCAACACGTCATCGCCGACATAGTGGTCAACTCCACCGGCTTCCGCCCCGATCACGACATGGTCAGCGAACTGCGCCTGGATCTCGATTCGATCATGGGATCGACGCGCGCCCTGGCACCCCTGATCGACCCGAATCAGCACTCCTGCGGGACCGTACCGCCGCACGGCGCCGACCAACTCGCCCACCCGGAGCCGCGCTACTACGCGATCGGCGCGAAGTCCTATGGCCGGGCGCCGACCTTCCTGCTGGCCACCGGCTACGAGCAGGCCCGGTCGGTGGTCGCCGCACTTGCCGGTGATTGGGAAGCCGCACGCGACCTCCAACTCGACCTCCCCGAAACCGGCGTCTGCTCCTCCAACCTCGCATACGGAGACTCCAACGGAGAGGCCGCCGGCGGCTGCTGCGGCCCCACACCACAAGCCATCTCTGTACCACCCAGCCGCGGCCTGGCCACCGGAATCAGCGGCGGCCTGCTGACCGTCATCGACAACGCCCCAACCACCACGAACCAGTCGACCTGCTGCAACTGATGAACCACACCGGTGCGGCGATCGGCCTTGGCGATCGCCGCAACGGTCAGCGCCGCGATGTAGTCGCCGCCCTCGCCATCACCACCACCATTGGCTACGGCGTCCTGTACTACGCCTTCAGCGCCCTACTCGCACCGATGACCCACGACCTCCGGATCTCCACCACCACAGCCACGGGAGCACTCACCACCGCCGTACTCGTCAGCGCCGCCATGGCCATCCCCATCGGCCGCTGGCTCGACACCCGCGGCGGCCATGGCGTCATGACGACCGGCTCCCTGCTGGCGAGCGCCGCCGTGCTCGCCTGGTCGCAGGTACATACAGCAGCCCAGCTCTACGTCGTCTTCGTGGCAATCGGCGCCGCCTCGGCGATGGTCCTGTATCAACCGGCCTTCGCCATCATCGTTGCCGTCACCGGACCCGCGAAGCGCGGCAACGCCCTGCTCAGCATCACCCTCGTGGCAGGCTTCGCCAGCTCGATCTTCATCCCACTGACCGGCCAGCTCATCCAGGCCTACGGATGGCGCAATGCCTTGATCATCCTGGCCGCCGTCGTCGCGCTCATCACACTGCCGTTGCACGCAGTCGGACTCCGCAATACCCGCCCAGCAGCGCCCACACACCACGCACCCAAGTCACAGTCCCGAGTACTACGCGACGCCGGATTCTGGCTGATCGCCTGCGCCTTCATCCTGCACAGCGCAGCCCTCGCCGTCATGGCGGTTCACCTCGTCACCTACCTGACGCAACTCGGCCACTCACCGACCACCGCCGCCGGCCTGACCGGCCTACTGGGTCTGCTCTCCGTCACCGGCCGCATCATCACCACCGCGGCCAGGCGATGGCTTCCCATCAATCTTGTTGCCGCAGGCATCATCGCGCTGCAAGGCGTCGCCCTCGCCCTACTGCCCTTCATCGGCCGGGCTGTCGCCGGTGCTGCAATCAGCCTGGTCCTCTTCGGCCTCGGCTTCGGCGTCGCCTCGATCGCAACACCGGCGATCCTGCTCGACCGCTACGGCGACCACGGTTACGCCACCATCGCCGGCATCCTCGGCACCCCCACCACCATCAGCCGCGCAACAGCCCCACTCGGCGCGGCCGCCCTAGCCACCGTCACCGGCTACCGGCCCCTCATCCTGGGCGCCGCCGCAGCTTGTCTGTCCGCAGGCCTGTTCCTCGTCCTGACTAGGCGTCGGGGCTCCGGAGGCCGACCGAATCATGCCGCCAGAACGTATCCGGGTAGACCAGCGTCCCCGTCATCCACCGCTCGTACTCCGGAAGCCTGAAGACCTGAAAGGCACCCTCAGGGATCCGCAACGACGGCCTCCGAAACCCCAGTCCACCCCCGGCCTCGAAACCGAGCCGCGAGTAATACCCCGGATCCCCCTCCAACCACACAAGCGGAACCGCCCGCTCGGCAAGGATCCCCAGCCCGTACCGAACCAGTGCCGACCCAATCCCGTGCCGATGAAACTCAGGCCGCACCGCCAACGGACTGAGCACCTGCACCTCAACCAGCCGCCGAGGAGCATCCAGCAGGCTGCTGGTGAACATCACATGCCCGACCACCCGCCCGCCCCGCTCAGCAACCAGCGAAAGACTCCCCGCACCCGCCTCCCGCAGCGAGTCGACCAGGTCGGAAACAACACCCCCATGCCCACCAAACGCCTGCAGGTGGAGCTCACGCACAGCCTGCCCATCACCCGCAAGTTCCTCGCGCAGCTCCATCCCCGCAGGCTAAAGCCCCTCCACCCCACCCGCACACGGTTTTAGATCGGCCGAGCGGCTCATACCCAGCGACGATGCCCTACCCGCCCTGACACAGTCTGCAGGAACCTGCAGCTTCGCCGTGTCTACCGGCCACCCGCCCCTCGGGCCTATAAGAATGGACGGCTCCACCGGCCGAGAGGGGCTGAACGTCTGTGCGGGCGATACTGCTGAGCGGCGCGTTGGCGGTGGTCTGCTCGCTGGTGGGGACCCGGATCGCGATCGGCTGGTTCGTCCGGCACGGCTTCGGCCAGCCGATCAGGCACGACGGGCCGACCACACATCACGTCAAGCGGGGTACGCCGACCATGGGCGGTCTCGTCATCCTGCTGAGCGCCGCTGCGGCATACCTGGCGGCAACGCTCCTGACCGGCAGGTGGCCGAGTGCCAGCGCCTGGCTCCTGATGTTGCTGTTCCTCGGTTGCGGGGTGGTGGGGTTCCTCGACGACTTCATCAAGGTCTACACCCAGAACAATCAAGGCCTGAGCAGTCGCGCCAAGATGGCAGGTCAGACGCTGATCGCGCTCGTTTTCGGGGTGCTGTCCACGCAGTTCTTCGCCAACGGGCACGGGGTCAGGCCGGCGTCGCAGTACATCTCCACCACTCACGACTGGTGGATCAAGCTGCCGCTGGTACTGGTCCTGCTGGTGATCTGGTTCATCGTTGCCGCGACCTCCAACGGCGCCAACCTCACCGACGGCGCGGACGGCCTGCTCGCCGGATCCTCAGCCCTGATCTTCGGCGCGTACACCATCATCAACATCTGGCAGAACAACCAGCTGTGCAACTCCTCGCGCCCCAACGTGGTCGAGTCCCATTGCTACCAAGTGCGCGACCCGCTGGACCTCGCGGTCTTCTCGACCGCCATCGCCGCAGCCTGCGTCGGCTTCCTCTGGTGGAACGCCAAGCCCGCCCGGATCATGATGGGCGACGTCGGCTCCCTCGCCATCGGCGGCGCCTTGGCCGGGCTCGCGATCATGTCTCGTACCGAGCTACTGATGACCGTAATCGCCGGCCTCTTCGTCCTGGAGACCCTCTCGGTAATCCTCCAAATGCTCACCTTCAAACTCACCAGACGCCTCACCGGCACCGGCCGCCGCATCTTCCGAATCACCCCCATCCACCACCACTTCGAACACCTGGGTTGGGATGAAGTCACCGTAGTAATCCGCTTCTGGATAATCGCCGGCCTCTTCGTAGCCCTCGGCCTAGGCATCTTCTACGCCTCCTGGCTGACCTAAAGCCAGAGCACCGGCGACCGTGGTTCTCCCACGCGGTCCCCTCCGCAGGCTCCTCCGTCGCCAGCTACGCGGACCGCTCCCACCCACCCTGGGCGCGTGCTACGCCCGCTTACGCGAGAGCACCCTGCCCCCGGCAACTCGTCTGCGGTGAGCAGCCCATAAACCGGTCACCCACGCTGCCGCGGTTTGCCATCCCCACCGACCAGAGCCTCAGCCCCCGCAGCCTGGTGACCTGAGGTGCACGCAGACCGCGTCCTCCGGTGGCTTGCCGAGGAAGTCGAAATCGTCCCCGGAAAGCACGCAGCGATTGCAACGCATGTCCGATGTTGCGAGTACCGTCTCAACCCGCAACTGGAATGGCGCCGCGGTGTCAATCACGGCGGAATGACGCGCCTCCTCCTGAAGTCGGCCGCCACGCGTCCGCGTTCAACTGCCTCCGAACAGGACCCGCCTTCGAGGTCAGCGTGGAGGGATAGTCGACAGAAGGAGGGGTGCGTCGTCAGGTCGGTTAACTGTACCGATTAACCGGCCGTTGCCACTGCAGCTTCCCTCCGAAGGCCCGGTATAGGACCGGCGTCAGCAGGACAACCGCTGAGAGCGCCCCGAGCCCGAGCGGTGGTCCCGCCATCCGCAGACCTCGCGTACGCCACGGCCCGGCGTGGCGCTCGATGTCGTTAATGAAGACGACCGTCTGGCCTGTGGAATTTCCGAGAAGCTGGTCGAGAGGCGTCTCGTCAAGGTCGCCTCGGGTCCGCAGATCCCCCGGCTTGGCCATCACGAGGACGGCAACCTTGCCCTGCGCGGTGAACCATTGGCCTTCCTCGCGTGGTTCCTCGGGATTGCCGTACCCATACTCGATGCTCAACGAGAACGGCCACCGCAGCGTCCCAAAGAGGCGTCCCTGCAGCAGCCGCGTGTGCGCGAGATGGACGCCGTCGGGGTCCGAGTCGGCAGCGAGGACTTGAGCAGGCTCGAGTTCGCCGTCGAGGACGAACTCGTGAGCTTGGAGGATCGCGTCGACAACGTTGTTGAACATGGACGGTTCGACCACCTCGAGCTCGTTGCGCAACGGGTCAAGGCGGTGGCCGAGGTACTGGCCACGCCAAGTCGTGGTGTCAATCCGCATCGAGGCATGCCGATCGAGGCCATCGAGGAATGGATCGTCGATTAGACAAGACGGTGGGATCCACACACGGATCGACTTCTGTCCAGGCTGGCCGACCTCGTCCCACCGGACATCGACGCCCCATCTGCTCTCGACTAGGTCACGAACGTCGAGCGCCACGAACTCACCGACTGACTCGACCCAAACGGCGAGGTATACGACCTCCGGTGCCTCATACCACTCGCGCAAGTGGGCGATCTCAACGTCGGCGTAGGCGCCTTTGTCGTTGAACTTGGTCGCGTCGTGCGTGGCATCGTGGAGGCCCTTGAGCTGGAACCAAACCCGTGTCTGGCTCACTTCGTATGTGCCGGGCCGCTTGAGGCGGATGCCAAGGTCGATGGCTCCCCGGTCCCGGTGGTACTCCAACCATAGGCACCGCCCGTGCAGGCGCCTGCGGAACTCTAGGACATACCCGTCCTCGAACTCCTCTTCTGGGATGGTCGTCGACACCCATCGAATATCGCACATGCCCATGGTCTAGGGACGAGAACATGTCGCCTTGATTGCACCAATCCGAGGCCATCGCCGCCGTTCCGGTGGTGCGTATCCGCAGACTTCAACTGGTGCCGGCCCTCGATGGCCGGAGAGGAGATGGTGATGGTTAATTGGCTCGCCGACGGACTCATCCCGCTGTGTATCTCGGAGCCGCGACACTGCTAGTGGCATCGTTCGGAGTCGAAGTCGCGCAAGCGCAGGAGTGTCGGAGGCGCCGTGCATCATCAAGAGCAGGAAGGAGGAAACTCATGACTTTATATGTGAACGGCTCGTGGAGCGGCTGGAAGGGTGACACCGTCGTGACGCTCACCGACGGTTCGAAGTGGAAACAAGCTGAGTACTACTACGAGTATCGATATGCGTACCGTCCTGAGGCGGCAATCGTGAACGGGGCGATGTTCGTGGCCGGCATGAATCGAGGAGTGCGAGTGCGCCAGGTGTCCTGACGCTCAGGTACAATCGCCGAATGAGCTACGGCGACACGCGCCATTCGTTGGCTCTGGATGAACGATGGCACCTTGCTGGTTGTCTTCCGGCCACAGCTGATTGTTGCGTAATGCAGCATTACACAGACCTACGTTCATGTCGTATCTGCGCCAGACGGTCGGCAGGCAGGGCATGCAGAGCGACCCTCGACCGGTGAGGAGACCAAGCGAGGGCCGCTGGCGGAAGTAGATCCCCAGTCCGTGAGGTGCTGGACTGTTGAAGTGTGGGAGCTACTCTCCAACGGCCTGCTCGGGCCGCGAGGCGCGAGCCGTTCGGGTGGAGGACGGAGCGAGCGCGGGCGCAGGGACCGGCACGCTCACTCCGTCGATCAGGGGACTGGATTGACGAAGAGAACCCTGCCGCCGATGTGGCTTTCCAGCTGCGCCTTGATCACCAGCGGGTTGCCCAGGGTGGCGAGGTGGACGACGCTCGGCATGATGACCGTCTTCACGTCGTCTCTCCAGACATCCGAAACCAGTTCGCCGAACGCGGCGGGCGCCGTGGATGCGTCCTCTACGTAGGTCATGAAGAGGATGAGACCGCGACCGGACGCGAAGTCGGCAATGGCTCGTTTCAGGCTGGGCAGTTCGTACTCTGCCGCAAGCACGTGTGCCCCGATGTAGGCGACCGCGAAGGGCATCGGGGACAGCACGGTCATGGGTGTAGGTCGCTAGCACGCAGTACTGGCCAGCCTTGATCGGTGCGCTCGATCGGCACCTGGCGACGCGGCGTTTCCAACAAACTCCGAATAGCGCGAATCGTCGCCTCGGCGGGATGGCCCTCGTCCAAGACGCGCCGTACCTGAGCGAGTACTTCTGTATGGCTGCTCATCGCTTCTCCGCTGACGAACGTAGGCCGACTGGGATGTGCACGACGCTAGAGCTCGGCTACGCAGCGTGGAAGAAAGTTGCTCCAGATTTCTCCTATCCGCGTTGACTGTTTCTCATTGGAGCTCCACTCTGAGTAAGCAACCTCAACCACCTCAGTTGCCAGGGGAGATCCACATGGACCAGCCGAAGCACCTCGAGCACCTCGCTACCGATCCGAACTCCGGCAAGGACGGCTGCCCGTCCTTCTACGCGACCGAAGATGGTCGCTACATAGTCCAGGGCTACAAGCTGACCAGGGCCGATGCTCGAGCCCAGTTGGTCAACTTCCCCGACGGCGAGGACGCGGTGATCATCACCAAGGGCCTGGCCGACCTGATCGTTGCCCACCACAACGGTACGACGGCGTGACCGACGGAACCTTCGTCGCAAAGGGTCCTGACTTCGTCCAGTTCGCCCGCAGCTACCGACACACGGCGTACCGGCTCGAAGTACGGGACGCGTACGCCGATCCCGGCGAGACCGAGCACGTACGCCGCTTCCTGGCACGCGAGCCGGCGGACGACTCATGGATGGAGGACTGGATGGGCCTCGTCCTCCGGCGAACACTGGAGGGACAGCGCATCGAACGGGTCCGCGTCGTCTCCGAGCCGTGGTCGGACTACACCCGATTCGGCCTGAACCTGTCGCGGCTCAACGTCGCGGCCGGCGAGGACATCCGGTACTTGTCGCGCGACCGGGCAACAGAACTCGGCCTACCGGAGTACGACTACTGGCTGCTCGACTCGCACAAGATGTGCATCCTTCGCCACGACGAGCGTGATGTCCTACTCGGTGCCGACGTGATCAGCGACCCCGCGGTCATCGTCGAGCACGCGCACTATCGAGACGTCGCTCGGCACTACGCGCTGCCGCGGGCGGAGTACCTCGGCAAGTACGACGAAGAGTTCCTCAGCAAGCAGAACATCAACAAGTAAAGCGAGCGTGGGTGTCCAGTTTCCAGCGAGCGCGCGAGTCACTCGGCAACCGCCTTCGAGAGCTGAGGCTGGACGCCCACCTCTCCGGCCGCGACTTGGCGAGGGCCGCCAACTGGGTCCCCTCAAAGGTCTCGAAGATCGAAGCCGGCCGCCAAACCCCCTCCGACACCGACCTAGAACTCTGGGCCCGCGCCTGCGACCGCGAAGCGCTGACCGGCGAACTCGTTGCCTCTCTACGTTCCCTCGAGCAGCAGTACGTCGAGCACCGCCGAATGTTCCGCAACGGCCTCCCTGCAAGGCAACGCTCGATCGCCGACATCGAAGCCAAGACCAAACTCACCCGCAACTTCGAACCCTGCTTCGTCCCCGGCCTCCTACAAACCGCCGAATACGCCCGCTACCGCTTCGCCGAAGGCGACCCCGGCGACAACGACCGCGCAGCCCCCAAGTCCGACGCCGAGGTCGAAGAAGCAATCGCCGCCCGCCTGAACCGCCAGCAAATCCTCCACCGCGGCGACCAGCAATTCCACTTCATCATGACCGAAGCAGTACTCCACTATCGCCTATGCCCACCCGACGTAATGGCCGGCCAACTAGGCCACCTCATCTCGATGACCACCCTCCCCACCATCCGGGTAGGCATCATCCCCTTCACGACCCCACTCCCCGCCGCCCCCATCCACGGCTTCCACCTCTACGACAACACCCTCGCCCTGGTGGAACTCTTCACCGCAGTCCTAAACATCACCCAACCCGACGAACTAGCCGCCTACGCCCGAGTCTTCACCCACCTCTCAAACGCCGCCACCTACGGCCCCACCGCCAGATCCCTACTAACCACCCTCCTCGACACGAACAGCCGGCCTCCTGATGCGTAGGTGCCTGCACATGCCAACATGCCTCATTCAACCCCGCGCCCTTGTGCGAGTGGCGAGGGAGGCCGCTGGTCGGCAACTTGGTTTCGGACTGGGTTGCTCCGGCCTTCTCATACCCCTGCCTCGACCTGCCTCGACCTTGTAGTGGCCGCTCGCTAGCGCAACATCTCTTGACAGCCGTCCATGCTCGTGTGGCAGGGATCTGAGACTCCGGCTGCTCCTCTTGCCGCCCGCGGCGCGCTTTATCTCCCACAAAGTTCCACGCATGTAATTTATGCTCGGTCTAACTCATCTCAGGTTCCATCGTTACTTGATCGTGGTTGCGCTTGACACGCGCGCTATGGACGCTCCTTGTCAGCACACATAGTCTGGACGTCGGAAGCGGGTCTGGGAGGCAGACGTGATGAGTGACGCACTGAGAGCTACATCGCGAGATGAGCGATCCCTCCTGCGCTCCCTCTTGGATCTGCCCCTTCAGTTGCTGCGGCCATCCGTTGGGATCACCGCAGAAGATGAGCACGCTGCTGGCCAGGAATTCGCTTGCAGGCGTGGCCACGATTTGAGCCTCGAAGATCGCAAGAAACTCGCATATGAGCTTGCTGAGGGCTCCCCAGTCTTCGACCGTCGTCGGCGCGTCGCGCAACAGTAGGGTGTCTGGTCTTCTCAAATGGCGGTCCGCTGAGGCCGGTGACAGGGCAGCCCTACAAACGTTTGTCTGCACCGACCCAGCAACGAAACGGCGCGTTGGCCTCCGCAAGTGCGTCATAGAGCATCCGCGCATGTGGGAGTGGAACGTGCAATGTCGCATTCGGGCACTCCAGCCTGCCTACAGCTACCCCACACAGATGATCGTTGGCGAGGACAACGAAGGCATTGGCGCGGTTTCGGTGTTCGAGGAGCTTGATGGGCCTCTGCTGGTCGAACTGAGCTATATGGCGTTGGCCTACAGACTCAGATTCAAGGGTGGTGGCTATGCGGACGAGATGGGCGAAGAGACCTGGCAACGAATCGAGGCTCGCGCCATTGATCGAGGACTGAACGCAGTGAACGTCATCGCACTAGTTGACGAAGGCAACGTCGCCTCACAGAAGCTCTGTCGTCGCTTGGGTCTGGTCCACTCAGGCATGCGTGATGAGACCCTCCAGCAGTGGAGCGGCGTCCAGGCGATCGGCGATCTTCCCGAAGACCTGAACTGATCTACTACGCCTGTCCCCCCGATAGCTGCAGAACTACATCAGCGCGGCACGTTAAGTTGAGCTTGCTCAATCCGTAGCGCGACGTGGTGTCCTCTTGACGTGGGTTGTGATGGCCGAACGATCGAGCAGCCAGCGAACCCGCGGGTCGGATGCCTAGAACGGGATCTGGCCGCTGGCTCTTTGTGAGATCCTCGAACTTCAGGCAGGGTAGGCCTTTGGCGCTGGATCCGGCTAGCAGGCCGCGCCACAAGCAAGTTCCGCCCACCCCTCGCTCCGCAAAGAACCCAATCCTGCCGGGCGGTAGCTACTGCTAGTGTCCTCCGTCGACTGATGCGCGATACCTGCCCGTCAGGTGATCCACGGCGGTGCGAAAGCACCAATCGTGGCAGATCCGGGCGGACGACCAACCACCCTCAGGCACTACATGGTGTCGCGTGAGTTCGTGCACGAGACACAGCGAGAAGACTACGACACGCAGCAAGTCCGCAAGGACGTTTCTACCTGGCAGGATTCAGCTGTGTCCGAATCCGTGTCGCCGGGTCGCAGCCATGGGAGCCCGGAAGAACAAGAGACTCTGCCAGCAGTTAGTCGGCCGCGATGAGGTGGTTTCGCCGCGACAATCGTCACGATGAGCAGGAACCTACGGGGCTGGATTCGACGCTCGAGCCTTCGCCGGTTGTGCCGGAGGTCGGGTTCGACTATTTGGCCGACAGCCCTATCGAAGATGCCAAGCAAGACCGCTTTCGGCGACACAGTTGGGCAGGACGTGTGGCGGAGACGATTGCGGCGCAACGGGATGCGTCGAGTCTGGTGGTGGGAATCTACGGACCATGGGGCGACGGAAAGACAAGCGTGCTGAACCTCATTCACGACAAGCTCGACGAAACTGCGGGTGTCGTGCCCGTTAGGTTCAACCCATGGCGGCTTGGCGACGAAACAGAGATGTTCCAAGGATTCTTCGCGACACTAGCGGACGCGCTTGACGAGCAGACGCCGTCAACCGCGGAGCGCGTCGGCCAGACACTGCGTGACTACGGTGGGCTGCTGGTCGCTGTACCCGTGGTCGGAGGCGCGCTGAAGGAGGGAGCTGGCGCGGCTGGCGCGAAACTGTCAGAGACGAGCCTGGCCAAGGAGCGGAAGAAGATCGAGTCGCTACTCACGAAGCACGGGCAGCGCGTCGTCATCCTCATCGACGACGTCGACCGGCTTGACAAGAGCGAGATTCAGGCCATGTTCAGGCTGGTGAAAGTTGCGGCTGACTTTAAACACACGGCATACGTGCTGGCGTTCGACCACCGCGTTGTAGCGAGTGCCTTAGCTGAACGCTATGCCGCCGAGCCGGCGCATGGCTCGAACTTCATGGACAAGATCATTCAGTTGCCGCTGCACCTGCCGCCGGCGCCACCGGATGTGCTGCGTGCACTTGCTTTAGAAACCATCGACGCGGCGCTCGCCCAAGCTGAAATCGACTTGACGAAAGAGGAGACAGTCGCATTTGTCTCAATCTTCGATCGCGCAGTTGGCCCCCGGCTACTGACTCCGCGCGCGGCCAAGCGATACGGGAACGCTCTACTCTTTAGTTTGCCGATGATAGGCAGCGAGGTGCATCCCGTTGACCTGATGCTCATCGAGGCGATGCGTATTTGCTATCCACTGCTGTACGAGTGGGTCCGGTCGCACCCCCACGAGGTCCTCGGGCCACACTCCAACGGCGGCGGCAGCGACCAAGCGCCGCTCGCTGCCCTCCGCGTCGCCGTCGACGCCGCGACCGAGGGATTATCCGCCGATGACTCGGCCCGCGCCCGGACGCTGCTGACGACCTTGCTGCCACGCACGGAGAGCGCGTGGGACAACAAACAGTGGCCTAGCGACTGGGACGAACAATGGGCAAGAGACAAGCGGATTGCATCCAAGTTGTATTTCCGCCGGTACTTCACCTATACGGTCCCACCGGGTGACGTGCCCGACGCCGACCTGGACGCGCTGCTCACAGAAGCCAATGGCAGCGAGCCAGACATCAATCGGGTTATGTCGATTGCCTCGGCGCTCCTCGATGCTGGCGGGCCAGACACGGTGCTCCCGAAGCTTGCTGCACGAATTCCCAGCTTAGGCTCGAACGCGGCAGCGTACCTCGCGATGGTCATCACCGGCCTCAGTGATCGGTTCCCCGATGTGTCTGGCTTCCTAGGGCTGTCGACCCTTGAGCGGGCGGCGGTCCTTGTCCGCGACCTCCTCGGCCAAGTCGCCGTTGACGAGCGCGGTGATCTCGCGACATCGCTCGTACGCGACGCGCAACACCTACCGTTCGCGGTTGAAC
This sequence comes from Kribbella sp. NPDC051620, assembly GCF_044453825.1. Taxonomy (NCBI): domain Bacteria; kingdom Bacillati; phylum Actinomycetota; class Actinomycetes; order Propionibacteriales; family Kribbellaceae; genus Kribbella; species Kribbella sp. NPDC051620. The sequence continues at coordinate 667,641 of NZ_JBITDB010000004.1, read as the reverse complement.
TGCTTCGCTGGCTGCGGCCGCAGGCCGACCATCAAGAGCGCGCGGTCCTCAGCATGGAGGCTTGCGAGGCCGCAGGGCAAGTCCTGGCTGACCGGCTCCTTGAGGTCTGGTGTGCTGGTGATCCGTTCACGCGACTTGCGAGGAAGGCCTCCGCATCACTGCACGTGTGCGCCTTGTACGGCGACGGCGAGGCGCTACGCAACTGCCTACGCAGCCGTATCGACGATGATGTCGCCTTTGCCTTTGCTCTGATGCGCTCGTTCCTTGGTCAATCGTGGTCAATTGACACGGGCCTTCCGCTAGTACCTCACATGCGCCGCGAGGGTTACGAGGCTCTCCGCGATTACGTAGACCCAGATTGGCTCTTCCCCCGCCTCCAGCAGAGCCTTGGCGACAGCATCGGCGAGGGCGAAGAGCCCTCACAGCCGAGCGATGACGAGGACTTGCGGCTCGCCGACCAATACGCTCGTATTCACCGCGCGCAGGTCGATAGCTCAAGCGCTGACGTTGACGAAAGTAGTGACTGACAACCCCAATGCCTCATATTGGCGCCTCAGACGCACACACATCTGCATGTGCGGGCTGGCCCGACGCGCTAGATGATCGCCCCGGCCTATGGCCTGATCGTGTATCAGTCCGCAGTCCTGTGACGCCGATCTTCTGGCTCACAGCACGGCCATCAGATGGTGCCTGCGGGCCATGCGTATTCGGTGAGCTGTAGACGCAACCGAACGTCACGAGCGAACTCAGGTCCAGCCGAGTTGCTGTCCCCGAGGCATTCGTCAAGACGACCAGGGCGGCATTGGAGATCTACTTGGCCGGCAAGGTGGCTATCTCTTCAGTCGGGTGGTTGTGAGGGTGCTCTGAAGCCGCTCGCGGAGCAGAGCGGGTGGACTACGCCTTCGGGGTACTGCGTGACGGCGCGCGCGACGGTTCTGGTCCATAGGGCCGGCCTTGCCGCGGCAGCGTGGCTGCCAGGTTCTTGGAGCAGCTCACTTGGCGCGTGATCGCGCGGCCAGGGTGCTGTTGAACAAGCGGGCGAAGCACGCGCCCAGGGTGGGTGGGAGCGGTCCGCGGAGCGGCGACGGAGGAGCCTGCGTAGTGGGGCCGCGTGGGGAGCCACAGTCCGCGGAATGACAAAACCCCAGGTCATCCACCTGGTGACCTGGGGTTTTGCTGGCGCGCTCGGAGGGATTCGAACCCCCAACCTTCTGATCCGTAGTCAGATGCTCTATCCGTTGAGCTACGAGCGCCGGACAACGAAGGGTAACGATACACGCGGGATGGGGGTGGGTGCCAATCGGCTCCCTGGGCACCTTTGGGAAGGCGTGGTGGGGGGCTCCGCGGGGGCGTCGGTGCGGTGTGGTGAGGGTTGGCGGACGGGTGCGCGCGGCGGGCGGAGGGCCGGGCGGCACGGCGTACCGGAGGTTGGGTGGTGCGGCGGGCAGGGGCTAGTTGAGGAGGGTTTTTACGGAGGTGCCGGAGTCGGTGAGTTTGGTGCCTAGGCCGGCCAGGGCTTCGCCTACCGAGGCGAGGATTCCGGAGAGGTCTTGGAGGTTGCCGGCCAGGCTTTCGATTTCGGTGGCTACGCCGGCGATGGAGCCGCTGCCGTCGTTGAGGCGTTTGGCGGCGGCGTCGCCGATGCCGGGGATCTTGTCTAGTTCGCCGGCCAGGCCGGCCAGCATGCCGGCGGCGTCGTGGAGTTTGTCCTTGGCCGAGTTCATCGTGTCGGCGCTGCCGGTCAGGGCCTTGCGGGCGCCGCCTTCGCCGTCGTCGCCGACCAGGGCGCCGGCGGCTTTGGCTGCCTGTTCGCCGGCTTCGGCCAGGCCGGTACCGATGGTTTTCATCAGGTCCGGGAGGCGGCCGATGAAGCCGAGCGCGTCGTCGGGCAGGTTCTTGACCAGCTTCAGGAGTTTGTCGAAGTCGTCGGAGTTGTCCAGTACGAAGCCGACAGCCTTCTTCACATCGCCGATGTCACGGCCGCCCAGCAAATCCCCTAGATCCATGCCGGGATGGTATTCCTCGAAACACCGAACCAGGGTCAGAACTCAGCAGGTGTCGTCTGCTGTTCGGCCCGTAGCGCATTCAGCAACTCAGGTGTGATCTCGACGCCCTCCGCGGCGGCCGACGCGACGGCTCGGAAGTAGTTCTCATAGCCGGCCGGTGTGAACAACGTGGTCAGCCGAGCTGCCTCACTGCTCACGTTCCGGTAGCCATGCGCCTGGCCCCGCGGCACTGCCACCGAACCACCTGCGCCGACAGTCAGTACGCCGTCTGCCGTGTCGAACGTGACCTCGCCCGCGACGACCAGGAAGTACTCCTCGTGTCCGTGGTGGATGTGAGGCGCGGCCCCGAGCGCGCCGGCGGGGAGTACTGAGTCGACGACGGACAGGGCGCCGCCGGTCTGTGAGCCGGAGATGCGCACGGTGAACACGCCGAACGGAAGGTCGAGTACTTCGCCGTCGCCGGGAGCACCGACGACGATGTCCGGGAAGGAAGTCACCGCCGCAGCATAGGCAGGAACCAGGACCAACCCGAGAGCGTCAAAGCCGAGGTCCGGGGGCACAACACAGGGGGAACCTCAGCGTGGCAAGTTCGCTCGTTCGGGGTACTGCGATTGCTTGTGGCGTTGCCGCGGTTGCCGGGCTGGGCATCGGGTTCGCCGTCGGTAAGACTGTGCATGCCGAAGACATCCAGTCAGCGCGGCTGCTGCCGGCGGATCTGTGCGCGCGACTCGGCGACATCTCCGGGTTGTTGCCGAAGGCCACTACTGCGCGGCTGGTCCAGACCGGGCGCACCGAGGTGACCTGCTCGGTCGACGTTGCCGGGCGCACGCAGTCGGCATCGGCGGGCGGGTCTCTCACGATCAGGATCACCCCGTACTCCGGCCGCGAAGCGGGCCCAGGCCGGTCACCATTCACCCCGGCGGAGAGCGCCAAACAGGCCTTCGCCCGCAGACCCTGGCCGCTGGTCAAAGACCGCCCGTACGAGACCAAGGTCGACAAGCACGCCGGTATCGACGCAGGCGACTCGCGAGTCGCGGTACTCGTCTACCGAGCCGACCTGACGGTCCAAGTGGACTACGCCGCCCACCCGGTCGACCTGGCCACGGCACAGCGGGCTGCTCAGGTAATAGCCGACCGGGCCATCTGGGAGTGCCAGTGAACGCCACGCCGCAGCTCCCGGGGTACGAGCTCGGCCAGCGGCTACTGGCGCACCCGCTGGCGGAGATCTGGCGTGGGCGCTCGACGACGGGCATGGAGGTCGTCGTACTCGTCCTCAGCGAGGAGGGTGCGGCGGATGGGCAGGTTCGCGACAGGTTGAGTAGGGCGAGCCGGGCGGCTGCACTCGAGCCAGGGTTGGAGCAGACGCCGCTGTGGGCGGCCAACCTCACTACAGACCGCCCGTACGCCGTGACGCAACTGGTACCCGGTCAGTCGGGTGCCGAGCGGCTGCTGGATCCGCTGGATGGGGTGCTGCGCAACGACGAGGAGTCGTTGGACGCAGTGCGCAGCCAGTTGGCGCAGTACGGCGCAATGCCGATGACCGCGGCCGAGGAGGCGGGCAGAGGTAAGGCGGCGTCGGGCGGTCCAGCGACGGAGGGCAGCGGGAGAGCCCGGGGCTGGTTGAAGGTGGGCGCGGTGGTGGTTGTGTTGGTCGTTTTCTGCGGTTTGTACTCGGTGGGGGCCGCCCTCCGCAGCGAGGGCAACGACGAGAAGCGGTCGGTGGTGCCGGGTCCTGGGGTGCTGGTCAGTCCTGGGGCTCTGCCGTCGCCAGTGCTACTCCCAGGTACCGCCAAGCCGAAGTAACTCCACCGCTCCAGACCACCCACCGCCGCAATCCGGTCGCGCGACCACCCGCGACCGGATTTTTTGCTGGGAAAGCCCTTGTCGGCCGGATTCTGTGACGGGCCTCACGTCCCACCGGTTCTCAACACGCCGTCGAGTCGCGTACCGTTAGTACCACTTGCACACTGGTATACGCCCACTAGACGTACTGGTATGCGACAGATCACACCGCCAGCCAGCTGAATCGAACCGCCGGAGACCCCGGCGGCCGACGTCGTACCCGAACCTCAGCGTCGAGGGCCAGGAGTACCCGCCGGGACGATCGCGAGCGAGAGGGAATGAGCCGCCGATGACGACAACCGCCAGCCCTGCCCATACCGAGACTGCCCTCAGAGTCGAGAGCCCGCCCACTACGGCCTACGACCTGAGCGACGCCCCGACTGAGCACCAGGGCCTGCTGGCCTGGGTTGCCGAGGTTGCCGAACTCACCCAGCCCGACCGGATCCACTGGGTCGACGGCTCGGACGCGGAGTACACGAAGCTGACCGACGAGCTGATCGCCGGTGGCACGCTGGTCCGGCTCAACGACGAGAAGAAGCCGAACTCGTTCTGGGCCCGCACCGACCCCTCCGACGTCGCCCGGGTCGAGCAGCGCACCTTCATCTGTTCGGTCGACGAGGCCGACGCCGGGCCGACCAACAACTGGATGGCGCCGGCCGAGATGAAGGCGCTGATGACGGACCTGTACCGCGGCAGCATGCGCGGCCGGACCCTGTACGTCGTCCCGTTCTGCATGGGCCCGCTGACGGCCGAGAAGCCGATGTTCGGCGTCGAGATCACCGACTCGGCGTACGTCGTCGCGTCGATGCGGATCATGGCCCGCACCGGTTCCGAAGTACTGGCCAAGATGGGCACCGACGCGAAGTACGTGCCCTGCCTGCACTCCGTCGGCGCACCGCTCGCACCCGGACAGCAGGACGTCCCCTGGCCGTGCAACGACGAGAAGTACATCGTCCAGTTCCCCGAGGAGCGGACGATCTGGTCGTACGGCTCCGGCTACGGCGGCAACTCGCTGCTCGGCAAGAAGTGCTACTCGCTGCGGATCGCAAGCGCGATGGCCCGCGACGAGGGCTGGCTGGCCGAGCACATGCTGATCCTCAAGCTGATCTCGCCGGAGAAGAAGGTCCACTACATCGCGGCCGCGTTCCCGAGCGCCTGCGGCAAGACCAACCTCGCGATGCTCGACCCGACGCTGGAGGGCTGGGAGGTCGAGACGCTGGGCGACGACATCGCCTGGATGCGGTTCGGTGAGGACGGCCGGCTGTACGCGGTGAACCCCGAGTTCGGCCTGTTCGGCGTCGCCCCCGGTACCGGCTGGAAGACCAACCCGAACGCGATGCGCACGATCGAGAAGGGCAACTCGCTCTTCACCAACGTCGCGCTGACCGACGACGGCGACGTCTGGTGGGAGGGCTACTCGCAGACCCCGCCGAACCACCTGACCGACTGGAAGGGCCGCGAGTGGACGCCGGAGTCGGGCGAGCTGAGCAGCCACCCGAACAGCCGGTTCTGTACGCCGATCAAGCAGTGCCCGATCATCGCCGACGAGTACGAGGACCCCAACGGCGTACCGATCTCCGCGATCATCTTCGGCGGCCGCCGGGCGACGACCGTGCCGCTGGTGACCCAGTCGCGCGACTGGGACCACGGTGTCTTCATGGGCGCGACGCTGTCGTCCGAGACCACCGCCGCCGCGGTCGGCCAGGTCGGCGTCGTCCGGCGCGACCCGATGGCGATGCTGCCGTTCCTCGGGTACAACGCCGGTGACTACCTGAACCACTGGCTGACCGTCGGCAAGGAGCACAGCGACGCCTTGCTGCCGAAGATCTTCTACGTCAACTGGTTCCGCAAGGACGAGGCCGGCAAGTTCGTCTGGCCGGGCTTCAGCGAGAACGGCCGGGTGCTCAAGTGGATCATCGAGCGGCTCGAAGGCACGGCTGACGCGGTCGAGACGCCGATCGGCCTGGTACCGACCCCGGACGCGCTCGACGTCACCGGCCTGGACCTCAGCCTCCAGGCCCTGCAGGTCGCGCTGAACGTCGACGACGAGGAGTGGAAGGCCGAGCTCCCGCTGATCGAGGAGTGGTTCGGCAAGCTCGGCGACAAGGTCCCGGCGACCCTCAAGCTCGAGCTCGACAACCTCCGCGCCCGCCTCGGCTGACGCTGAAAAAACCGATACACCCCGTACTCCGACGAGCTGACCGGAAGCCAGCGCCGTCGGACTGCAGAAGCGCCCCGGCCCTTATGGGTCGGGGCGCTTCGCCTCTAGGTTGACCGCATGGAGATTCCGGGAAGTGTTCGGGAATTGCTGGAGTCGGATGCACTGGCGCATCTGGTGACGATCAATCCGGACGGCAGTCCGCAGGTCTCGGTCGTCTGGGTCGGCGTGGACGGGGACGAGATCGTCGCGGCGCACGTTCCCAACAACCGCAAGGTGCAGAACATCCGGCGGGACGGCCGGGTCGCGCTGTCGATCGAGACGGATCGGCAGAACGAGATGGGCCTGACGGAGTACCTGGTGGTGAAGGGGACGGCCCGGATCACCGAAGGCGGTGCCGTGCAGTTGCTGCGCGAGCTGGCGAAGACCTACCAGGGGCCGGATGCGGACTTCCTGCCCGGCGATGACCTGCCTGCCGGGTACATCACGCACATCGCCGTCGACAAGATCTCCGGCGTCGGTCCGTGGGCCTAGGACGTGCCGAGGGTCGACTCCCGCGGGATCAGGTGGGTCGGCAGTTCCAGTACGCCGTGATGCGGGTCGCCGGCGATGGCGTCGAGCAGCAGGGTCGCAGTACGGCGTCCGAGCTCCTCTAGTTGGAGGTCGACCGTGGTGAGCGGCGGGCGGCTCGCCTCGGCCATCACTGACCAGTTGTCGTACCCGGTGACCGCCACGTCGACCGGGACCGACTTGCCCAGCTCGCGGAGCCGGTCGCAGACGCCGCGGGCTAGCTGGTCGCTGCCGCAGGTGATGGCGTCAGGACCCGAGCGCAGCAGTAGATCTACCGACTGGCGGCCCCAGCGCTCGCTCCACTCACCAAACAAGGGCTCACCGACAAAAGCTGGCCCCGCAGCCTCAGCCACCGCCTTGGCCCGCTCGGTGGCCGAGCGGTGGTTGGCCGGGCCGGTGACGTGGGCGATCCGCGAGCGCCCGAGCCCACGGAGATGCGTGACCACGGATGCCGCGCCACCGGCGTCGTCGACGATCACCGACGCATCGTCCGGATCGGTCGACGCAGCGAGCGCATAGACGACTGGCAGCAGTAGATCTCCCGGCACCGAGCCGCGCCTTGCCCGCGGTACGTCGATAGGCTCGCGCGGCTCAGTACGCCGACCGGTCACCACGATCCCATCGACCCGCCGCGCGATCAGCGACCGCAGGTAGTGCTGCTCCCGCAGCGGATCATCCCGGGTGTCGCACAGAATCGTCGCCAACTCACCAGCACTCAGCACATCCTCGACCCCACGCGTGATCGGGATGCTGAACCGTCCCGAGCTGTCCGTGGTCAGCAACGCGACCGTGTACGTCCGCCCCGACGACAGCGCCCGCCCCCGCGTATCCGGCGTGAACCCGAGCTGCTCGGCCGCCCGCCGGACCCGATCCCGCGTCGCCGGGCTCAGCTGTCCGGTGTTGTTGAGCGCCTTCGAGGCGGTCCCCGCGGACACCCCGGCGAGCGCGGCCACGTCGACGATCCGCGCCTGCTGCCTCATCTTTTTCCTCCCGAGCCCTGCCACAACGCCTGGCGACAGCTTAGTATCGATCACGGAAAACGTGTGCCGTTTTTCCGCAATCAGTGTGATGCAACCCGCCCCGAACCATCACGCGAAAGGCTTCACCATGGTCGAAGGGATCCACCGACGTGACTTCCTGCTCGCAACCGGCGGCCTGGCAGTCGGCATGACCGTCAACTCAACCGCCGCCCAGGCCGCTGGACCTCCTGCCTCCAGTGGCGGCCACTACGTCCCCAATCGGGCTCCCCTGCAACCCGTACCGTTCCAGAAGCTTCCACCTGGCGCTATCGAGCCCCGCGGCTGGCTGGCGCAACAGCTTGACCTACAGGTGAAGGGACTCTGCGGCCGGTACGACGAGATCTCCGACTTCCTCCCCTACGAGGGCAACGGCTGGGTCGACCCGTCGCAGGGTGCCTGGGAGGAGCTGCCCTACTGGCTCAGGGGGTTCGGCGATCTCGGGTACGTCACCGGCGATACCGGCGTACTGACCAGGGCCGAGCGCTGGCTCAACGGGATCATCGCTACTCAGGCACCCGACGGCTGGTTCGGCCCGTCGCGGTTGCGCACCTCGCTGGAGGGTGGACCCGACTTCTGGCCGGGGATGCCGTTGCTGGCCGCTTTCCGGTCTTGGTACGAGTACAGCGGGGATGAGCGGGTCATCCCGTTCATGACGCGCTATCTGCAGTTCCAGGACGCGCAGCCGGCAGAGGTCTTCAACCGGTCCTGGGGTGCCTTCCGCTGGGGCGACAACATCGACAGCGCCTACTGGCTCTACAACCGCACCGGCGACGAGTGGCTGCTCGACCTGGTCACCAAGATGCACTCCGGCTCGGCCGACTACGTCAACGGCATCCCCACCTGGCACAACGTCAACCTGGCGCAGGGCATCCGGGAGCCGCTGCAGTACGGGCTGCTCAGCGGTGACCCGAGCCACCGCGCAGCGACGTACCGGAACTACGCGACGATCATGCGGCTCTACGGGCAGTTCCCCGGTGGAGGGTTCGCAGGGGACGAGAACTCGCGACCTGGTTTCGGTGACCCGCGGCAGGGCTTCGAGACGTGCGGGATCGTCGAGCTGATGCACACGTTCGAGATGCTGACTCGCTTCACCGGTGATACCGACTGGACGGATCGCTGCGAGGAACTGGCCTTCAACCTGCTCCCTGCCTCGTACGACGAGCAGCAGCGGGTGCTGCACTACATCACCTCGGCCAACAGCATCCAGCTGGATGACCGGGTGAAGCATGGGCAGTTCCAGAACGGGTTTGCCATGCAGGCGTACAAGTACGGCGTGCATCAGTACCGCTGCTGCCCGCACAACTACGGCATGGGCTGGCCGTACTACGCGCAGGAGCTGTGGCTGGCCACTACCGACAACGGTCTCGCCGCTTCCATGTATGCCGCTAGCAAGGTGACAGCGAAGGTTGGAGCGGACGGTACTCCCGTCAGCATCGTTGCGGACACCGACTACCCGTTCGGCGATGCCGTAACCTTCACAGTGCAGGGCAGTGCTCGCTTCCCCTTCTATTTAAGGGTTCCTGGGTGGGCGGCGGACTTCACTGTCACCGTCAACTCGGTTAGGACGCCTGCTCGTGCCGAGGGCGGTTGGGTCAAGCTGGATCGCGCCTGGCGCTCTGGTGATCGGGTGAAGCTCGTCCTGCCGATGCGGACGACTACACGCGTCTGGTCGGACAACCAGGGAGCCGTGTCGGTCTCTCGTGGCCCACTGACCTATTCGCTGGCTATCGACGAGCGCACCGAGGTCATCGGCGGTACTGCGGAGTGGCCGGAGCTAGCCGTCTACCCAGAGTCGCCCTGGAACTACGGCCTGGTCGCCGACAGCAAGTTCGATCTAGTGCGCCGTACTGTTCCGCGCGACGCCAATCCGTTCACCCACGCCGGTACGCCTGTGCTCTTGAAGGGGGCTGCTCGGCGCATCCCCAAGTGGGAGGCGGACAGCGAGGACGTGGTCGGGCTACTGCAGGCCAGCCCGGCGCGGTCGACCCAGCCTGTTGAGCAGGTGACGCTGGTACCGATGGGGGCGGCGCGGCTGCGCATCACCTCCTTCCCGTCGGTTGCTCGTGGCGGTACTGAGTGGCGGTACCGCACTCGGGTCACCGCGTCGCATGTCAACGACGGCGACTCGCTGGAGGCGGCTGACGACGGGCGTACTCCGTCATCCTCGGCGGACACGTCCATACCGCGCTTCACCTGGTGGGATCGGCGGGGGACGACCGAGTGGATCCAGTACGACCTGCGGGCGGCTCGGGTCGTCTCGACGGTGTCGGCGTACTGGTTCGACGACACTGGGTTCGGCGCGTGCCGGGTACCGGCCGCGTGGCGGGTGCTGTGGCTTGACGGTTCCACGTGGCGGGAGGTGTTGGGCGCATCGGCGTACGGGGTGGAGAGGGATCGGGCCAACTTGGCTTCATTTGCTCCGGTACGGGCGCAGGTGCTCCGGGTTGAGGCCGTACTGCAGCCGACCTTCTCCGGCGGGCTGCTGGAACTCGCCTTCGGCAGACGACCGACCCCCGTCGCCCGGTAAGGCTCGTGGCGCTGCGCGCCACCTCGCCCCCGCTGGATACTGACGGCACCGAGCAGCCCCCGATGCAGCTGGCCCAGGGGCGAGTTCCACGGACGCCGGTCAACGGCTTATGCCCAGCAACCCACCTCTACCCACCGACAGGAAGCAGCACCCGCCCAGAGGCCGGCAACCGCCTCCGGCCAAGCGCAGCCCGCCCAACACATGGCTCGTGGCGCTACGCGCCACCTCGCCTCCGCCCCAGATGCTGACGGCACAAACCCGGCCGATGCCGATCAGCCCCACCGCCAGCGACCGGCATCGGGTGATCCTCGTGCCTCGACCCTGCTCGCCCAGCCGGGCCGGTACCGGCTCGTGGCGCTGGGCGCCACATCGCCTCCGCCTGGATGCTGACGGCGTCGATCCCTTCGATGCCGATCACCCCCCGTGCGTGGCAAGTCGTCTGTGCCTAGCGACAGGACGTAGTGCTCGTACTCGGGTCGGCAACCGTCTCCGCGAGCGTGCGGCTTTCTTATCCGGCTGACTATGTCCTGTCGATAGGGACGAGAACCCAGGCCAGCGGCGCTCCGCGCAGCAATCTCGGCATCGAGGGTCGAGGGTCGAGGGTCGGCCGAGGCCGAGGTCTGGCCGAGCCCGGGGTCGGGGCCGAGGCGGAGGTCGGGGCGGGCCCTCGGGGTTCGGAGTTGGTGGCCGGTGGCTGGGGTGCCCTGGGGGCCGGGTGCTGGCGCTGGGGAAGTGGCTCCGCCAGCTGTCGCGGGAAGCGGCTGGCGGGATGGGTGACCCGGAGGAAGGAAAAGAAGAGAGCCGCCTTCGCCTTGCGGCTGGGCGGCTCTCGGGTAGTGCGGAGGCGGAGGGATTTGAACCCTCGAGAGGGGATTACCCTCAACCCGCTTAGCAGGCGGGCGCCATCGACCGGACTAGGCGACGCCTCCTCCGTTGCGCCCATGTGCGACGCGACGACGGCCAAGACTATCCGGACAACCGGCCTGGCAGCAAAGCGGGGCCGGACGGCCGTCTTGGGGAAGGGTTTCGCGCACCTGTAACCTGGCCGAATCGACGGGGGTCGTAACGTGAAGTCAACCAAGGAGGCCGTGTCGGCGTCTGAGTAAGAGGGACCTACTCTGACGGTCCCGCACGCCGCCACGTCGTCGATCAGGGAACGGAGCCATGACGCGGAGTACTCGCGCAGCTGGACGCAGGTCCGCGCCTCGCGCCAACCGTTCCCGGCAACCGGCCCAGCGGGCCTACCGCACGCGGACCGTCTCCAAGGCCCTCGGCCTGACCCTGGTCAGTGCCCTGATCCCCGGCCTCGGCTTCGTCCTCGGCGGCCGCAAGAAGCTCGGCGCGTTCGTGATCACCCTGTACGCCGGCCTGCTGCTGCTCGCCGCGTACTTCGCCCTCACCCAGCGTGGCGCCATCGTCGACCTCGCCGTCGACCCGAGCCGGCTGCTGCTGGCCACCGGCGGCGTCCTGGTGATGGGCTTCATCTGGATCTGCATCGTCGTCTCGTCCCACAAGCTGCTCCGCCCGATCAGCCTGACCGCGGTCGGCCGGTTCACCGGCTCGGCCTTCGTCGGGTTGCTCTGCTTCGGTATCGCCGTCCCGACCACCTTCGCCGCGCAGACCGTGATGGCCCAGCGCGACCTGGTCGGCAGCGTCTTCAAGTCCGAGAAGGACTCCAAGAGCGCCACCCGGCCGAACGTCGACAAGAAGGACCCGTGGGCCAAGAAGCCCCGGCTCAACATCGTCCTGCTCGGCGCCGACGACGGCGTCGGCCGCGAGGGCACCCGGACCGACACGGTGATCGTCGCGAGCATCGACACCAAGACCGGTGACACCGCGCTGATCTCGCTCAGCCGGAACTGGATGCGGATGCCGTTCCCCGAGGACTCCCCGCTGCACGAGAAATATCCGGACGGGTACTACGACCCGAGCGGCCCGGCCGAGCAGCCGGAGTACTACCTCGACTCGATGTACGACAACATCCCGAAGAAGTACCCGGGTCTGCTGGGCGCTACCGACAACATGGGCGCGGACGTGCTCAAGCTGTCGGCCGGCGCGGCCCTCGGCCTCGACATCGACTACTACATGCAGGTCAACCTCAAGGGCTTCGAGCAGATCATCGACGCCCTCGGCGGGATCACCGTCAACATCAACTACCGGGTGCCGATCGGCGGCGACTACGGCGCCGGCCCGGGCTCGAACACGGCCCGCAAGCCGTCCGGCTACCTGGAGCCCGGCCCGAACCAGAAGCTCAACGGTCACGACGCCCTCTGGTTCGCCCGCGGCCGGTACGGCCTGAGCGACCCGTCCCGGCAGGAGCGGCAACGCTGCACGATCCACGCGCTGGTGAACAGCGCGAGCCCGGCCGCTCTGGTGACGAGCTACAACCAGATCGCCGCCGCCGGCAAGCAACTGCTGCGCACCGACATCCCGGGCGACATCCTGGGTGACTTCATCCAGCTCGGCCTCAAGGTCAAGAACGCCAACGTCACCAACGTCGACCTGGACAAGTCGAAGAACTTCCCGACCGGCCAGAACCCGAACTACGAGGCGATGCGCGAGCTGGTCCAGAAGGCGATCCAGCCGAAGACCAAGCCGGTCGCCTCCACCCCGTCGGCCAAGCCGTCGACCTCGACCACCAAGAAGCCGGGCAAGAAGCCCACCACCACGAAGCCCCCGGCCGGCGAGCCGCAGAACCTGGCCGACGCCTGCGCCTACGACCCGACCCAGACGGGCAACTGACGCACCGACCAGGTACCCGCCTTCTGAGCCGCGCATGACGGTTGAGATCCTGGGGGGATGCGTACGACGTACCGGATGCGGCCGGGGCGGTTCCTCGGGATTCCGGCTGCTGGGTTGATCCTGCTTGGCGTGGCGGCGGTGCTCTGGGGTCTCGGGGTGCCGGCGGCCGCGGTCGCCGTGTTCGGCGTACTGGGCGGGCTCGTGGTGCTGGCCGGGCTGTGGATCCTTGCCCGGCCGCCCGTGCTGCTCAAGCTGGCCTCTGACGACGTCCAGGTACGCGGGCTGCGGACCGCCTGGAAGGACATCACCGAGGTCGGCCGGACCGGTACTACGCAAGGCCAGGCGATCATCCTGCGGACCAAGCAGGCGGAGCACTCGGTCCTGATCCCCGTGCAGTGGCTCGCACCTGCGCGGGTGGACCAGCTCGAGACCGAGCTGCGGGAGCGCCTCAACACGGCCAACGGCTACAAGATCTGGGACGGTACTGCCGCCGAACCGGCCGACCCCGCAGAATGAAGGTCGTTCGTTTGACCTGACATAGGGAGTGCGCCGACCGTGTTGTCGTTCGAGATGTCGTCCGAGGAACTGCTCGCCTACCAGGGGACCAATCCCCGGCCGGCCGATTTCGACGAGTTCTGGGAGAAGGGCCTGGTCGAGCTGGCCGGTACCGACCCGGAGACCGAGTTCGCCCCGGCGACCGACTTCCCGCTGCCGTTCGCGAAGGCCGAGCACCTCTACTTCACCGGCACCGGCGGCTACCGCGTGCACGCCAAGGTGATCCGCCCGGCCAACCCCGAGGGCCCGGCCGTGCTGATGTTCCACGGGTACGGCGGTGAGCAGCCGAACTGGGTCGACCTCCTCCCGTACGCCGCCCGCGGGTTCACCGTCGCGGCTCTCGACGTGCGCGAGCAGGTCGGCTACCGCAGCGACACCCAGCAGCCGAACAGCTTCTCGCTCCGCAACCACCTCGTCGAGGGCCTGGACGGCGGCCCCGAGGCGTTGCTGTACCGGCACGTCTTCCTGGACACCCGACGCCTCGCCGACATCATCGGCGCCCTGCCCGAGGTCGACGCCGCCCGGATCGGCACGACCGGCTGGAGCCAGGGCGGCGGGCTCAGCCTGGTCACCGCGGCCCTGACGCCGACCATCAAGTACACGGCGAGCGTGTTCCCCTTCCTGGCCGACTACCAGCGCGCATGGGAGCTCAACCTCGACAAGGGTCCGTACAACGAGATCACCACCTGGTTCAAGAAGCGCGACCCCAGGCACCTGCGCGAGCAGGAGGTGTTCACGACGCTCGGCTACATCGACCTGCAGCACCTGGCAGGCCGGGTCCGGGCCGAAGTTACGCTCTACTCCGGCCTGGAGGACCAGACCTGCCCACCGTCGACGCAGTACGCGGTCTACAACAAGCTGACCGGCCCGAAGCAGCACCGCACCTATCCTGACCTCGGCCACGACGACCTGCCGGGCGCGCATGACGAGATCTTCCAGCTGCTGAGTCAGAAGCTCTGAAACCCCCTGAAACCCTCGGTAGCCCCGCAGTACCCGCCTCCACCTTTTAGGTGAGTACTGCGCGGCCGCCTTGGCGTCAGTTCGCCTCTTTACCGACCCAGTAGTGCCAGGGTGGAGAAGCCACTGGAGACCGGGTCAGACCGTCCGGCCAGGTCGCCGGCAGATCATGACTCCGAGCTGCGTACAAAATCACCTCCGATGCGGTTCGGTCGCCGCGGACGGCGACTCGCGCGGCTGTCTCGGCACGCATGTCCGCCAGGTAGTGGATGGCGGGCAGGAACTCGGCACTCAGCCGAGGACTCAGCCGGCCGACGGGTTCGTCGTCCAGCCTGATCTCCACCACCAGCTGGTGCCGCTCCTGGAACCCGTCCACCTCCTCGACGGCGATCATCGTCCCGTACGCCCAGCACTCGCCTTCCGGCCGGAAGAACGGTGTGAGGACGTCCGGATGGACCTCACTGCCCGGTACTACGATCCCGCTGCCCGGTGGCAGCAGGTGGTAGCTCCCGGGCGGTGGCAGGTTGACCGGGACCAGCATGTGCGGCTGACCCAGGGCGACGGCGACGCTGGCGTGGAACTCGGTGCCGTTGTCCCCCTTGCCCTCCCAATCGGCGGGCTCCCATTCACTGACCCACAAGTGGCACGGCACCTGCGGTTGCAGGCCCTGCGCCACCAGTTCCGACAGCACCGGGTGGTACCGGTGCGCATCGTCCCTCGGCAAGTAGCCGACCACACTCCCCTGCACCCGAACAGCGATCGAGCGAGGGTCGAAGCGGTTCCGCGGTTCCGGGACCAGGTCCGCGGTGGTGTCCAGGTCTGCGCCGCGCGCCGGGATCGGATCAGGAAACAGGCGACGGATCGCCTGCTCGTGCGGAGCCTCCCGCACGACTTCCTGCCCACACCACAACGCATCTCCCCACAGACTGAACGGAATCGATTCCATCTCTGCCCTCCAGTCCCCGTTGACCGGTTTACTCGGCTCATCCCGTCCAGACCCCTGGCCGTTACACCGAGTGAGCGTATGAGAACTAGACTGCCCAGGCCAGAGGTGTTTCACGCATGAAACAAGGACCTGTTGCGCAACAGTGTTGTACGGTCCGAACTCTGGACGCGGCGTGTCTTGTGCAGCGAGCAAAACGGTGAAGAACGTGCAGATGCACGGGAAGGAACGTCATGCAGGCAAGTCATTCGGTTGCTTCAAGCATGGTTGACGCGGAGCAGATCGAGGCCGCGGTGATGCGTCTGAACGGGATCGCGGTCCGTACGCCGTTGCAGCGCAACCCGCGACTCTCCGCACGCACCGGCGCCGATGTCTGGCTGAAGCGCGAGGACCTGCAGATCGGCCGCTCCTACAAGCTGCGCGGCGCCTACAACCTGATCGCCCAGCTCGACGGCACCGCGAAGAAGGCCGGCGTCATCTGCGCGAGCGCCGGCAACCACGGCCAGGGGCTGGCCTACTCATGCCACACCCTCGACGTCCACGGCCGCGTCTATGTTCCCCGTACTACGCCACGCCAGAAGCGGGACAGGATCGCGGCACTCGGCGGCGACCAGGTCGAGGTGATCGTGACAGGCGACACCTATGACGACGCAGCCGCTGCAGCGCTGGCCGAGGCAGTTGCCACCGGCGCGACGCTGGTACCCGCCTTCGACGACCCCAGAACCGTTGCGGGGCAGGGGACGGTCGCCATCGAGATCCTTGAGCAGCTCGGCCACGCTCCGGACGTACTGGTCGTGCCGGTGGGTGGTGGCGGGCTGATCGCCGGTGTGGCGACGTGGCTCGCGCATCGGCATCCCGGCGTACGGGTTGTCGGGGTGGAGCCTGGTGGGGCGGCGAGTATGGCTGCTGCGTTGGCTGCCGGTTCGCCTGTGACACTGCCGCAGCTGGACAGCTTCGTGGATGGCGCTGCGGTACGCCGGGTCGGTGATGTGACGCTCGCCTTGGTTTCGGCCGCTGGGGTGGAGATGGTGTCCGTGCCCGAGGGGTTGGTTTGCTCGGAGATGCTGGAGCTGTACCAAACCGACGGGCTTATCGCTGAGCCCGCCGGCGCCTTGTCTGCGGCGGCTCTTGGCAACGGGGTCGAGGTCAAGCCGGGCCAGACTGTCGTGTGTCTGTTGTCCGGTGGGAACAACGATGTCAGCCGGTACGGCGAGATCCTCGAGCGATCCCTTGTGCACAAGGGACTCAAGCACTACTTCCTGGTGACGTTCCCCCAGGAGCCGGGGGCCTTGCGGCAATTTCTCGACGGCGTACTCGGGCCTGATGACGACATCACGTTGTTCGAGTACGTAAAGCGCAACAACCGGGAGACCGGTGTCGCCCTTGTCGGTATCGAGATCGGCCGCCCCACTGACCTCACCGGTCTGCTCGGCCGGATGGAGGCGGCCCCTCTCGACATCGAACGCATCAAGCCCGATTCCGCCGAATTCCGCTACCTCATCTGACCCTCACTGCTGCCGATGAGCGTGCCGAGCCGGATCGGACGTGTCGCTCCGGCCGTCCGCCGGCTGCCCGTCCTCGGTGCCCATCCGCTCCCTGTCCCGGGTGCCCATCGGCTGTCCGTCCCGGGCGCTCGTCTCGGATAACCCGTCCCGGGTACCTGTCTCGGACAGTCCGTCGCGCGTGACGGGCTCGTCCGCGCGGCCGTCCCAACCAACCGCCTCGCGACCGTCACCAACCGGCCCGCGTCCGTCGCCAGCCGTCTCACGATCGTCGCGATCCCGCAGCACTTGTTCATCGGTTGCTCCGGCCATCGGTACCTGATCCGGCGCAGCCGCCTCGGAGCCCCGCTCCGCTGACCCACCGCGGTCGGCCAAAGAGCCTCGGTCCGCTGACCCGTCGCGGTCCCCCTCGCTGAGTCGGGTGTCCGGGTCTACTGCTCGGGCGCGGTTCAGGTGATCAGCCGACTCCGCGCGAGCGGTGCCGGCTGCCTCCCGGCGCTCGGCTGCTCCGGCTGACAACCGGCGCGCCTCGGCCGCCTTCTCGTCGGCGATCGCCTGCGCCTTCCGGGCCCGGGCATCGACCTCGTCAGCAGCAGCCTGCTGCTTCTCGGCGTGGGCAGCCGAGACCCTCGCCTGCTGTTCGTGTTCGTGCGCCTGCTGACGGTCGTGCTCGATCTTGCGCTGCTTCGACTTCTTCGAAGCGGACATGATCACCGCCAGCAGGATCGCCACGACCACTACGGCCACAATGATCCACAGGACAGTCGTTCCGTCCATCTCTCCTCCAAGGGTGAGATTTTCGGAGGACCGGTACCCGGACTTCGCGCGCCCTAACGTGCTACGGCATCGGCAGCGACCAGACGTCCGCGATGGACGGATCGTAGCCAGACGCGGTCGCGTTGTGCTGGATCCGGACCCGGACGGTCGACCCGGTCAGCAGCGTCGGGTCGTCGACCACGAACTGGTAGGTCTGCAGGCCGGCGCCCGGGCTGCTGATCACCCGATGCTTGACGACCTTCCCGTTGACCAGCACCTCGTAATCCTTCGTCTGCGCCTTGTCATAGGTCTCCACCAACCGCATCACGAATGGTTGCCCCGCCTCGACTCCGAGGTTGAACTCGAACCACGCACCAGGCACGAACATCCCGGCGTACCGTCGTGTCCGCCCAGCCTCCACGGTCGTCCCCGACGACGCCGCGGCCGTCAACGAGTGCGCCGACTCCGACGCCATCACTCCGAGATCCACGTAGTCGATGGCATCCGCCGGCTCCAGCGACTCATTCACCGTGAAGCCGATCGACGGCGCCACCGCATCGAGGAACTTCACCCCGAACGCCACCGGCCCTGCATTCACAGCAACCGGTACTACGATCCGCACCGTGACCGTGGTCTGCGTACCCGGCGCCAAGGTCACGGGCTCCGTCGTCGGCGCCGTCCACCCCTCGGGCACGGTCACCTCGAGCTTGCCGGTGACCGGAGCCGTCGAGCGATTCTTCACGACGGCCGACAGGGTGGCGGTCGTACCGGGCTCCCCCGCGGCCGGCGAGCCGGTCACGCTGAGCCGGATCGGCGCCGGCTCGACCACGAACCGGTAGGTGCCTGAGGCAACCGTCATGGCGACGGTCGAGCCCTCGTCGACCACATCGCTCACGTGGTCCGCTCCGCTCAACGGGTTGCCGCTCTCGGTGACCGCCCCGACGTTCGGCGCGGGGATCCGTACCGTCGCCGTCGTGTTCGCGGGCACCGTCACGTCCAGCGTCAAACCGTATTCGGCTGATCCCTTCCAACGGCTGGCGATCTCACCGTACGGGGTCTGGTACTTGAAGTCGGAGGAGTCGATCCCGTTGCCCGGCGTCGGGGCGATCAGCGCCTTGCGGTAGCCCGGCTCGGCGGCCGAGACGCCGGCCAGGGTGCGGTACATCCACTCGCCGACAGCGCCGTACGCGTAGTGGTTGAAGGAGTTCATCCCGACGTCGTTGAAGGTGCCGTCCGGGTTGATCGAGTTCCAGCGCTCCCAGATCGTCGTCGCGCCCTTGCCGATCTCGTAACCCCAGGACGGGTACGAGGTGTTCTGCAACAGCTTGTACGCAAGGTCGGAGCGGCCGATCTTGGTGAGCACCGGCAGCAGCCCGTCGACCCCGAGGAAGCCGGTCGACAGGTGGGTGTCGCGGCGGAGGATCGCGTTGGCGAAGTGCTCGCCGGCCGCCGTGATCTTCTCGGCCGGAACGAGGTCGTTGGTGAAGGCAAGGATGTACCCGGTCTGGCTGTCCGTCCCCACCGTGCCATCGGCCGTCACGAACCTCGATTGGAAGGCGGCCTTGGTGTCCTCATAGACCTTCTGGTACTTCGCCGCATCGGCCTGGTTGCCGATCGCGGCCGCCATCTGGCTCAACTGGCGAGAACCCTTGGCGATGAACGACGTGCCGATCAGGTCGCCCGGTGTCGGGTCGTCGAGGTTCAGCCAGTCGCCGTAGTCACCGCCGCCGCGGATCAGCCCGTTGGAGCTGGCGACGAGGTAGTCGACGTACCGGCGCATCGAGTCGTAGTGCTGGCTGATGACGGAGGTGTCGCCGTACGCCTGCCAGAGCGTCCAGGGGACGTTGACGCCCGCGTCGGCCCAGCCCGCGTTGCCCAGACCGCCGTCGAACGAGTTGGGCACGGTCGGCGCGACGCTCGCGTAGGCGCCGTTCGCAGCCTGGCTGTCGCGGAGGTCCTGCAGCCACTTGGTGAGGAACGCCTGCGAGTCCAGGTTGTAGACGGCGGTACGGGCGAACACGTTGATGTCACCCGTCCAGCCCATCCGCTCGTCGCGGGCCGGGGTGTCGGTCGGGATCGAGAGGAAGTTGCCGCGTTGGCCCCAGACGATGTTGTTGTGCAGCTTGTTGACCAGTGCCGAGTTGGTGATGAAGCTGCTGGTCTTGGCCCCATCGGTACCCATGACGACGCCAGTGATGGCGCTGGCCGGTGGGGCGGTGGGCAGGCCGCTGAGCTCGACGTACCGGAAGCCGTGGAAGGTGAAGCGTGGCTGGTACGTCTCGGGGCCACTGGTGGCGAACGTGTAGCGGTCGGTGGCCTTCGCGCTGCGCAGGTTGTCGGTGTAGAGGGTGCCGTCGGGGTTGAGCACTTCGCCGTACCGGATCTTGACGGTCTGGCCTGGGGTGCCGGTCAGCTTGAAGTTGCCGACGCCGACCATGTTCTGGCCGAGGTCGTAGAGGTAGACGCCGGGTGTGGGTGACGCGATCGCCTTCGCTGCGAGTTCTCCGGTGACCCGGACCGGCTGGTCGGTCTGCTGAGCGAGCTTGGACGTCGCGCTCGGCCTGATCTGTACCGGTGTCCAGTCGGTCGGCGTCTTGCGTGCGTCATAGGTCTCACCGTTGAGCAGATCAGCAGCCTGTACTGCGCCTGGCGCCGTCTCCCAGGTCGGATCGGTGGCGAAGACGTCGGTCGTGCCGTCGGTGTAGGTCACGCGGAGCTGGGCGGAAAGGGCGGTCTGGCTGCCGTACTTGTTCGAGCCGAACATCGCCACGTTGCCGGCGAACCAGCCATTGGCCAGCTCGGCGCCGATCGTGTTGCTGCCCTTGGTGATCAGCTTGGTGACGTCGTAGCTCTGGGACTGGATCCGGTGCGCGTAGTCGGTCCAGCCGGGCGCGAGGTACTGGTCTCCGACCTTCTGGCCGTTGAGGCTCAGCTCGTAGATGCCTTGGGCGGCGGCGTACATCCGGGCCTTGGCGATCTTCTTGGGCAGGGTGATGCTCTTGCGGAAGACGGGAACGGCCTTGCCGGGGAGCCAGAGGTCGGTGGTGCCCTTGACCTCGAGGCCGCCGGTGGACAGGACCGTGCCGTCAGGGAAGGTCTGGTCGCCCTTGGGGAAGGCCGTGTCGATGAGGGTCTTGCCGGCGGCGTTGGTGACCTTGAGGGTGTGGACGACGCCGGCTTCGACGCCGTTGGTACGGAAGCCGACGAGGCCGGGGGCGTCGTGGTCGGAGCGGTCGCGTTGGTCGACCTGGGTGTTGTTGATCCAGGTAGTGATCGTGTGGCCCGCGACGGTGATCTTGAGGTGGTTGCGCTGCTTGAGGTTGACGCCGTTGAGCGGGATCTCGCCGAGCAGGCTGTAGCCGGTGGCGAGCTTCACGTGGGGGCGCAGGAGGGGGCGCGCGTCGTTCTCCTGGTTGAGCTGCCACATGTAGCCGTTGCCACCACGGCCGCGGAAGAAGATGCCGAGCGCGTCCTTGGTGAGGGTGACGTCGGCGTCGATTGTGTAGTCGGTCCACTCCGCGCCGGGCTGGCTGTCGGCGCCGATCCAGTCGCCTTGCCAGTCGTCGGGCTTCAGGTTGGCTGTCTCGAAGGTGGCGACGGTTGACCAGGCAGATGGGGTGCCGGTGTCGTCCCAGACGCGTACCTGCCAGAAGTACTGGGTGTACGGGGTCAGGGCCGGGCCGGCGTACGGGACGTCGATTGATCGATCGGAGGTGACGACACCGCTGTTCCAGATGTCGGGGTCCGCTGTCTTGGCCGCGGCGGAGGCGACGTGGACCTCGTACTTCGTCTGCGCGGCTCCACGGCGGCTGGAGTCGAGCTGCCAGCTCAGCCGAGGCGCCCCCGGGGCGATGCCAAGCGGATTGGTCAGGCTGTTGGTCCGCAGGCTGCCCACGGCGGTGGGCGCTACGGCCGCGGCTAGGGCTTGGGCTTGGGGGGCGGTTGGTGGCGGGGCTGCTGTCGCGGGCAGGAGCGGGGTGAGCAGGACGGCGGCTGCCAGCAGGCTGCCGATGCGTAAGCGGAAGGACATCTGGACGGACTCCTCGAGAGATTCGGGCGGGAACTTCAGGACGGAGCACGGCACTCGGTGAAGGCGAGGCCGGACGAACAGCACAGCCGAAACAGGCCCGTCGACCACTCAGCCGACAGGCAGACCTTGACGAGACGAGTTGTGGACAACCGGCGAAGAGCCGGCCGGGTTGAGTTGTGAACAACCGGCGTAGACGGCCGGGATGGGTCGTGGTCGCCCGGCGTATACGGCCGGATGGGTCGTGGTCGCCCGGCGGAGAAGCGCCGGGATGGGCTAGAGGAGGCCGCGGCGGGCGGCCCAGACGATGGCTTCTACGGCGGTGCCGAAGCCGAGACGGTCACAGGCGGCGCGGGTGCGCCGGCGTACGGTGCGTTCGGACAGATCGAGGCGGCGGGCGACGGAGTCCATCGGCAGACCGGTCGCAAGCAGCCGGAGCAGTTGCAGATCGTCATGGCTGATCTCGCGATGCGCTCCCCGGCCAACCCGGGCCAACGCCTCTCGCGATCGCACATCCCGCCCAAGCGCCTCATGCGCCACCCCGTCCCGGGCCACCAGGTCCCGGGCGAGCGGATCACGCATGCGCGCTTCCCGCGCATAGGCCTCCCGGGCAAACGCCTCCCGAGTCAGCGTGTCCCGCGGCTCGGGGTCCCGCGCGCGCAGGTCGCGGGGCTCGGGATCGCTGTGGCCGGCGCTCGTTTGTTGCTCACCGGAGTACAGGTTGTGGGATGGGTCGTGGGTTACGGCTCGGAGGTGGGGTTGGGGATGGGTGCGGTTCTCTGGGGCCAGGGGGTCGTTCTGGAGGGTGGTCATGGGGGTCATCACCTTGTTCCGAACACCCGGGACTCGGCGGCGTCCCAGTCGGCCGGTTTGCCCTGCGGCTCGTACCGCCGCAGCTTGTGGGTTGCGCGGACCAGCGCGCGCATCGCGGTCAGATCGGGGAGGGGTTCGCCCAGCGCTCGCGCCTGGACCAGTACGTTGCCCAGGGCGGATGCCTCGACCGGGCCTGCCAGGACCGGTAGGCCGCAGGCATCCGCGGTGAGCTGGCAGAGCAGCTCGTTCTGCGAACCGCCACCGATCACGTGGACGACGTCGATCTCCCGCCCGGCGACTTCTTGAGCGAGCCGAAGCGTCCGGCGGTACGCCAGCGCGAGACTCTCCAGCACACACCGCGCGACAGCTGCCCGCGACCGCGGCGCATCCTGCCCGGAGCGTGCACAGAACTCCTCGATCCTCCCCGGCATGTTGCCTGGGGCAAGAAAACTCGGTTCGTCCGGATCAACCAGTACTGCGAACGCCGGCGCCTCGGCGGCCGCGCGCAACAGTCCCGGCAGATCGTCATCCCCCCACACCCGCAGGCACTCCTGAAGAATCCACAGCCCCATCACGTTCCGCAGGAACCTGATCCGGCCGTCGACGCCCCCTTCGTTCGTGAAGTTCGCCGCTTGCGCCCCAGCGGTCAGCACCGGCTCGTCGAGCTCCAGCCCGACCAGCGACCACGTCCCCGACGAGATGTAGGCGAACCGCTCCCCCTCGGAGGCCGGCACCGCAACCACCGACGACGCGGTGTCGTGCGATCCCACCGCGATCACCGGAGTAGCCGGATCAAGCCCCGTCTCCTCGGCAACCGCCGGCAACAGCTGTCCAATCACCTGCCCCGCCTCGCGAATCTCCGGCAACAACCCAGCCGGTACTCCGATCCGCCGGGCCACCCCTTCGCTCCACCCCCGCGCCCGTACGTCGTACAACTGCGTGGTGGAAGCGTTGGTCGCCTCAGCCCCGAGCTTGCCGGTCAGCCAATACCCCAGCAGATCCGGAATCATCAGCAACGTCGCTGCCCGCCCAAGCCCTTGCTCAGCCGCCAACTGGTAGATCGTGTTGAACGGCAACTGCTGCAACCCAGTCACCGCATACAACTCATCCGCCGAGATGCTCTCGAGCACCCGCTCCATCACACCGTCGGTCCGACCGTCGCGGTAATGCACTGGATTCCCGAGCAACCGCCCCTGCGAGTCGAGCAACCCGTAATCCACCGCCCAGGAGTCGATCCCCACACCGTCCAACCCCGGCGAGGCCGGGCCCGAGCGGGCCGGGGCTGGGTGGGCCGGGGCTGCAGGGGAAGGGCGGGTCGGCGGGGTGGTGGCGGCCCCGGCGAGGGTGTTGGCGGCGGCTAGGCCGAGGAGGGTCTCGCGGTAGAGCGCGAGGATGTCCCAGTGCAACGTGTCCCCGAGCCGCACTGCGCCATTCCAGAAGCGGTGGGCCTCGCTTAGCTCCAGCCGGCCGGCACTGGCGTCGACGTGGGCCAGCATTACTCGGCCGCTGGAGGCGCCTAGGTCTACTGCTGCGAGGTTGACGGCCATGGGTTGGTCCTCAGACCTTTACGACGCGGAGGTCTAGGTGGAGGAGGTCGGCGACTGCTGTCAGCTCGGCTACGCGGTGGCCGGTGCCGAGGGCCCAGTGGTGGGCGACACCGGAGGCGGACCAGGCGTCGGTCCACTCGCCGGGGTCGCAGCCGAAGTCGACGCGGGAGGTGGTGTTGCCGATCTGGAGGAGGGGGCCGGGGACGACCTCACCCTCGGAGGCGATCAGGCGGAAAGAACCGTCGCGGAGCTGGCCGAGTCCGAGTGCGGTGACCGGACCATGTTTCACGTCGAACTCGACGGAGACGCCCCAACCGCGCTTCCCGTGGTAGACCCCGAGCCCACGCAACAGCGGCCTGTCAGCACTGATCGCCAGGTGGGCGGGACCGTCGTGCCCCATCTCCACCACGTTGTCGTGGAAGTTCAGTGCCTGCAGCTCGGTGAAGGAACCGCCCGCGCCCAGCTTGTCCATCACCAGCATCGCCAGCGACGTCCGCAGCTCGTACTCCCCCGCCGCCGGCACACCCCTTGCCGTGAGCAACGATGCGCCGAGGATCATCCCCGCGGCGACCCGTTCGTGCGTCTCGCCGTCGAGCCCTCGGTGGTAGTACGCCAAGGTGTCCAGCTGGAAGTCCTCGACCAACCGATCCAGCGCGACCGACACCGTCGCACCCCAGCGGAAGTCGTCCTCGTTCACCGAATCGTCCAGCGTGAAGATCTCTCGGGCGACCTTCATCCGCAGAGCCGTCTCGGCCTCGGTCACCTTCTCGACCCGGACCCGCAGATCGTCGATCTCCAGAATCTCGACATGCCCGCCGAGCTGCGCGGAGACCAGCGTCGGATCGGTGATCACGTCCATCATCCCGGGGTAGAGATGTCCCAGCAGCCCATGCCGCCCGTGCCGGAACGCGGCTCGCACACCCGCCGCCTTCAGCCACCGCTCGATCCGGGCCCACGCCCGCTCGTCCTCCACATACCCCGAGACCGACCGGAAGTCGATCCCGCAGCGCTCGAAGGCGTTCGCCATCTCCGGCAACGGACAAGCACCGCAGTACGCGAGCCAAGCGCCGGTGTCGAACGAAGCGTGATCCATCGACTCCGTCGGCTGCAGATTGAGCAGCAGCACCGGTGCCCCACTGCGCTGCGCGATCGGCACGAGCATCGAAGCGGTCATGTAGGTCGTCAGGAACCCGACGATCAGATCGCAGTCCGCAAGCCTCAGCTTCTCGGCCGCTGCCGCGCCTTCCGTGGCGTCCGAGATGAAGCCGACGTCGATCACCTCGCAGTCGAGCGCCGAGAACCGCTCCGACACGCGTCGCGCCGAGGCCTGCAGTTGCGGGAGCAACTCGGGGAACTGCGGCCAGTACGCGCCCAGCCCACCCGCGACCAGGCCGATCCGCGTCTTCCGCGGCTCGATCCACGGCAGCACGCCGTGCCCGTCCACCGAGCGGCTCGGATCACTGCTCCACATGGCGAAACTCCTTAGCGCAGGAAGGCGGCGGCGACGCCGGCATCGACGGGTACGTGCAGGCCAGTCGTCTGGGACAGATCCCCAGCGGCGAGGGCGAAGACTGCCGCCGCCACGTGCTCCGGCAGCACCTCGCGCTTGAGCAGCGTGCGCTGCGCGTAGAACGCACCCAGTTCAGACTCCGGTACGCCGTACACCGCGGCGCGTTGCGCACCCCACCCCTTGGCGAAGATCCCCGAGCCTCGGACCACCCCGTCGGGGTTCACACCGTTGACGCGGATGCCGTACTCGCCCAGCTCAGCGGCCAGCAGCCGGACCTGATGCGCCTGGTCGGCCTTGGCCGCGCCGTAGGCAACGTTGTTCGGACCGGCGAAGACGGCGTTCTTGCTGGAGATGTAGACGATGTCCCCGCCGATGCTCTGGTCGATCAGCACCTTCGCCGCGGCGCGGGAGACGAGGAACGACCCCTTCGCCATCACGTCGTGCTGCAGATCCCAGTCCTTCTCGGTCGTCTCGAGCAGCGGCTTCGAGATCGAGAGGCCTGCATTGTTGACGATCAGGTCGACTCCACCGAAGGCGAGCACGGCTTCCCGCATCGCCTGCTCGACTGCAGCACCATCCGATACGTCCGCACCGACGGCCACCGCGCGGTCCGTAGTACCGATCTCCTTGGCGACTGCTTCGGCCGCGGCGAGGTCGAGGTCCGCGACGACGACGCAGGCGCCTTCATCGGCCAGTCGCTGAGCGATCGCCTTGCCGATACCGGAACCGCCGCCAGTCACGAAGGCGACCCTGGTGGCGAGCGGCTTCGGCTTCGGCATCCGCTGCAGCTTCGCCTCCTCCAGCGCCCAGTACTCGATCCGGAACTTCTCGCTCTCGTCGATCGGCGCGTACGTCGAGACGGCTTCCGCGCCACGCATCACGTTGATCGCGTTCAGGTAGAACTCGCCGGCCACCCGAGCGGTCTGCTTGTCCTTGCCGAAGCTGAACATCCCGACGCCGGGCACCAACACGATCGCCGGGTCGGCGCCGCGCATCGGCGGGCTGTCAGGCGTCGCGTGGCGGTCGTAGTACGCCGCATAGTCTTCGCGGTACTGCAGATGCAGCTCCCTCAGCCGGAGCGTGGCCTCCTCAACCGAGGCCGTGGCCGGCAGGTCCAGAACGAGCGGCCGGACCTTCGTCCGCAGGAAGTGGTCGGGGCAAGAGGTGCCAAGCGCCGCAAGCTCGGCCAACCGCTCCCGGGCGGTGAACTCCAGCACGCCGTCGGAGTCGTTGTAGTGCCCGACCTGCGGGTTGTCCGTCGACGCCAGCCCGCGGATCACCGGCGCCAACGCCGCCGCCCGCTGCCGCCGCTCGACCTCAGGCAGAGCCTCATACCCCGGTACTACGCTCCCGAACGGCTCAGTCTTGCCACGCTCCGCCAGGAAGCGCTCCGCCGTACGGATGATGTCGAGTGAGTTGGCCTCGCACTCGGCCGAGGTATCGCCCCACGCGGTGATGCCGTGGCCGCCGAGGATCACGCCGATCGCCTGCGGGTTGTCCTTCTTGACCTGGGCGATGTCGAGTCCGAGCTGGAACCCGGGCCGCCGCCAAGGCACCCAGACGACGCGGTCGCCGAAGCATTCCGCGGTCAGCTTCTCGCCGTCGGCAGCCGTCGCCAGCGCGATCCCCGAGTCAGGGTGCAGGTGGTCGACGTGCGGCGCGTCCACGAGTCCGTGCATCGCGGTGTCGATGGAAGGAGCGGCTCCACCCTTGCCGTGCAAGCAGTAGTCGAAGGCCGCGACCATCTCGTCTTCGCGATCCACGCCGGGATAGACCTCGACGAGGGCGTTCAGCCGGTCTTGCCGCAGTACCGCAAGACCGGCCGCGGTGAGCGTGCCGAGGTCGCCGCCGGAGCCTTTCACCCAGACGAGGTCGACGGGCTGCTGGGTCACCGGATCGATGGCCGTGCCCTTCGCGGACGTGTTGCCGCCCGCGTAGTTGGTATTGCGCGGATCGGCGCCCAATCTGTTGCTTCGCGCAACAAGTTCGGCGGGTGTTTCAGACACTGTCATGCTCCCCATCCGGCCTGCTGGCCGTCGGCGCGGTCCTTGGTGATCTGTTCGAAGTAGCCGCTGCGGTGATACGCGGCTACCGGGTCGGGGTCGAGACCCTTCGCGGTCCGCAGGTCGGCGAGCAGCGGGCGGACGTCGGTGTTGAAGGCGTCCATGATCGCGGCGTTCGCGGCGAGTACGTCACCGTCCTGCTGGGCCTTGCGCAGCGCGTCGCGGTCGACCAGCAGCGCCTTCGCGGTCGCCTCCTGGACGTTCATCACCGAGCGGATGATGGCCGGGATCTTCGCCTCGATGTTGTGGCACTGGTCGAGCATGAAGGCGATCCCGCGATCGGGGTCGAGGGCGTCGCCGCGGACGATCTCGTTCATGATCCGGAACAGCTGGAACGGATCGGCGGCACCGACCATCAGGTCGTCGTCGGCGTAGAACCGGCTGTTGAAGTCGAACGCGCCGAGCTTCTTGGCCCGCAACAGGAACGCCACGATGAACTCGATGTTCGTCCCCGGCGCATGGTGACCGGTGTCGATGCACACCACGGCCTTCGGTCCGAGCTCGAGGCAGTGCGCGTACGACGTCCCCCAGTCGGGCACGTCGGTCGCGTAGAAGGCCGGCTCGAA
Source organism: Kribbella sp. NPDC051620 (assembly GCF_044453825.1). Classification (NCBI taxonomy): domain Bacteria; kingdom Bacillati; phylum Actinomycetota; class Actinomycetes; order Propionibacteriales; family Kribbellaceae; genus Kribbella; species Kribbella sp. NPDC051620. The sequence continues at coordinate 639,538 of NZ_JBITDB010000004.1, read as the reverse complement.
CAGCTTGTACTCCAGGAGCATCCGCTGGTCGTCGCCGAGCCGGTCATAGACCTCCCTGAGCGCCTCGGCCAGCCGGTCCTGCCGATCCCACAGATCGTCCTGACCGGGATAGTTCGTACCGTCGGAGAACCACAGCTTCAGGTCCCGCGAGCCGGTGGCGTCCATGATGTCGATGCACTCGAGCAGGTGGTCGGTCGCCTTCCGGCGGATCCGCGGATCCGGGTTGGTGACGCTGCCCAGCTTGTAGTCGTCGTCCTGGAAGACGTTGCTGTTGATCGCGCCGAGCCGGACGCCCTGCTCCTTGGCGTACGCCCCGAGCGCCGCGTAGTCGTCGACCTTGTCCCACGGAATGTGCAGTGCGACGCTCGGCGCGACCCCGGTGTACTTGTGCACGACGGCCGCATCGGCGATCTTCTCCTCCGGCGACCGCGGTACGCCGGGCTGGCTGAACACCTTGAACCTGGTCCCCGAGTTGCCGAACGCCCACGAGGGCAGCTCGATCTCCTGACGGCTCAGTGCATCGGTCACGGTGGTCATATCAGTCCTCGGTACTCGGAGTCAGATGGAAGATCTCGGGCAGCAGCACGAACGACTCGTCCGGCGGCCGCCCCTCGACTGTGCCCTCTTCTTGGCTAGTAAAGAACTCAGCCATCTCGGCCTGCCAGCGGGTGTTCACCTCGGTCGCCGCCATCGCCTGCTGCGCCGCCTCCAGGTCGTCGGCCTCGACATAGCCGACCAGCAGGCCGTCGTCGCGGAGGAAGAGCGAGTAGTTGTGCCAGCCGGAGTCACGCAGTGCGGCTTGCATGTCGGGCCACACGTGGCGGTGGCGTTCGACGTACTCGTCCAGCCGGTCCGGCCGGACCTGGAGGCAGAAGCAGTAGCGATTCATCGGTCTGGGCTCAGAAGTCGAACTTGTCGATGTTGGCCGCGGTGAACTCGGTCGGCGGGCCGAGCACGATCTCACCGTCCGCGCCGACGGTGTAGTCGCCGAGCTTGCCCGCCTTGAACTTCTCGCCCTCGGCGCCGGTGATCTGGCCGGACTTGAGCGCGGCACCGGCGTACGCGGCGAGGTAGCCGATGTCGGCCGGGTTCCACAGGGCGAACTTCTTGACCGTGCCGTCCTTGACGAACTTGCGCATCTGGTTCGGCAGGCCGAGGCCGGTGATCGCGACCTTGCCCTTGTAGTTGGAGGCGCTGACGTACCGCGAAGCGGCGGCGATGCCGACCGTGGTCGGCGACACGATCACCTTGAGGTTCGGGAACGACTGCAGCAGGCCCTGCGCCTCAGTGAACGACTTCTGGTCGTCGTCGTTGCCATAGGCAACCTTGACCAGTTTGAGCTTGGCGTTCTCCGGCTTCTTCAGCTCGGTCTTCATCACCTCGATCCAGGAGTTCTGGTTGGTCGCGTTCGGGGTCGCGGACAGGACGGCGATCTCACCAGAGCCGCCGGCCAGCTCGCTGGCCATCTTCACCAGGCTCTCGCCGATGCCCTGGGTGGTGGCCTGGTTGATGAACGCGTCCCGGCAGTTCTTCGAGGCGTCGGAGTCGAACGAGACGACCTTGATGCCGGCCTTGCGGGCCTGGTTCAGCGACGGGCAGACCGCGTTCGGGTCGTTGGCCGCGACCACGATCACGTCCTGCGACTGCTGGATCAGCGTGTTGATGTAGCTGACCTGCGAGGACGCGCTGGCGTCGTTCGGGCCGACCAGCTTGTACTCGCCCTTGAGCTCGCCGACCGCGACCTTGCCGCCGCCGACCTCGACGTCGGTGTACGGGTTGTTGAGCTGCTTGGGCAGGTAGGCGATCTTCAGGCCTTCCTTGAGCGGCGCGTTCGGGTCGGCCGCGGCCGAGTTGGTGCTGCTCGGCGCGCCGGTGGCCTCGTTGGCGGTACTCGTCTTGGTGGTGCCACCACCGCAGGCGGTCAGTGCGAGCGAGGCGACGGCCACCGTCGACAAGGGCACCGCCAGGCGGCGTGAGATGCGGAAAGACATGAGCTGTCCTTTCTGGACAAGTGGCCCTACAGGGGATTGGTGGTCCGGTGCCGGCGGCGCTGGACCGAGCCGCGAACGGCGTTGGCGAGGTTGGGGGCGAGCACGGAGACGATCAGCAGGACGCCGGTGACCACGTTGAGCGCCTCGTTCGAGACGTCGGACAGCCGAAGGGCGTTCTGGAGCGAGGCAAGCAGGACGACACCGGCGATCACGCCGGGCAGCGCGCCCTTGCCACCGAAGATGGAGACACCGCCGAGCAGGACGGCCGCGACGACCGCGAGCTCGAGCCCGGCGCCGTTGTCGGCTCGGGCGCTGGAGTAGCGCAGCGTCCAGAGCAGGCCGGCCAGGCCGGACACCAGACCGCTGACGACGTACAGCCAGAACTTGAGGCGGCCGGGGCGGACGCCGGCGAAGCGGGCCGCCTGCTCGCTCGCGCCGACCGCGAAGACAGCCCGGCCGATGGGCGTCGCGTGCAGCAGGATGCCGAAGACGACGGCCAGTACGACGATGATGAGCAGCACGTTCGGGATCGACGTACCGGCGATGTTGCCGGTCACCCAGTCGGTGTATTGGACCGGGAAGTCGGCGACGGCGCTGTCGCCCAGTACTACGAACGCCAGGCCGCGGTAGAGGGCGAGGGTGCCGATGGTGACGGCGAGGGACGGTAGGCCGAGCACAGTGACGAAGAAGCCGTTGACTGCTCCCAGGACAGCGCCGAGAACTAGGCAGAGCGGGATGATCGTCTCGATCGGCTGATTGGAGTTCCACAGGGAGCCCATCACCGCGCTGCACAGGCCGAGCGTGCTCGCCACCGACAGGTCGATCTCGCCGGTCACGATCACCAGCGTCATCGGCAACGCGACGAGCGCGATCGGCAGCAGGTCGAGGACGAGGAAGCCGAAGTTCTGCGAGGTGCCGAAGTTGTCCACGGTCGCCGCGGCCACGATCAGCACGACGATGGTGACCGCGATGATCGCGACGTTCCAGTTGGCGAAGCGGCCGGCGATGCCGGCGGCCGAGCCACCGCCCGCGGCCGGACCGGGGGAAGAGCCGGGGGCTGACGACGAGGCGGGGGTCGAGGTGCCGGGGGCGATGCTGCTGTCAGCTGACATGGGAGCCTCGCTTCTTCAGAGACGCTGCCATTCGGGCGGCGACCAGGCGGTCGGCGCCGATGGCGAGCAGGATCAGGCCGCCGACGATCGCCTGCTGCCAGAACTGGTTGATCTCCAGCACCGCGAGCGAACTGCCGATCGTCGTCAGCAGCAGCGCGCCGAGCGCGGCGCCCCAGACCGAACCGCTGCCGCCGAACACGGCGACCCCGCCGACCACGACCGCGGCGACGACGTTCAGCTCGTATCCCGTGCCGGCCGCCGCGTCGATGGTTCCGAACCGGGCCGCGAACAGGACCCCGGCGAGACCGGCGAGTGCCCCACTGACTCCGAAGGCGCCGATCGTGCGCCGGCCGACCGAGATGCCGGCCAGCCTCGCGGCCTGCGGGCTCGAGCCCATCGCGTACAGCTCGCGGCCGACGCGGTAGTTCCGGAGGACCACACCGGTGACGACGAGGACCAGCAGCGCGATCAGGACGAGGTACGGAACTCCCAGCAGGGTCGCGTTGCCGAAGTCGAGGAAACCCGACGGCAGTTCGTCCGCGTTGATCTGCTGGCCGCCGGCCCAGAAGTAGGTGATGCCGCGGACGACGTACAAGGTGCCGAGGGTGACGACCAGGGCGGGGACGTTGCCGTAGCGAACGAGCACTCCGTTGACTGCGCCGCAGACTCCGCCGACGGCGGCACCGATGAGCAGGGCCAGCACAACGGGCAGGCCGGGGTGGTCGCGCAGCAGCGTGCCGACGGTGAACGCGCTCAGGCCGAGCACGGACCCCACCGAGAGGTCGATGTTGCGGGTGATCACCACCACGGCCTGGCCGACCGCCAGAACGGCCAGGATCGCGGTGCCGAGCAGGATGTCGCGGATGCTCTGGCCGGACAGGAAGCGCGAGTTGGAGGCCGCCGTCACGGCGACGAGCAGCACGAGAGCGAGCACGATGCCGAGCTCGCGGGCACGCAGGACCAGATCGAGAGGAGATCGGCGGGCGCCCGGCGTGGACGGCCTCACGGCCGAAGAGGCTGAGCCGCCCCGGCCCGGCCCAGCACCAGCGGAGCCAGCACCAGCCGGGCTGACACCAGCCGAGTCGGCGCGGGTTGGTGTGGGGGTCATACCGAGGCCTCCTGTCCCATCGCGGCGAACATGACCGACTCCTCGGTGGCCCGCTCGCGGTCGAGCTCGGCGACCAGCCGGCCCTCGCGCATCACGAGCACCCGATCGGCCATCCCGAGCACCTCGGGCAGCTCCGACGACACCATCAGGACGGCGACTCCTTCCGCGGCGAGGCTGGACATCAACCGGTGCACCTCCGCCTTCGTACCGACGTCGATGCCGCGGGTCGGCTCGTCGACGATGAGCAGCTTCGGCGCCGTCGCCAGCCACTTGGCCAGCACGACCTTCTGCTGGTTGCCACCCGACAAGGTGCCGACCTCGTCGGACAACCGGCCGTACTTCGTCTTCAGGCGCTGGGTCCACTCCTTGGCCGAGCGGCGCTCGGTGCTGCCGGTGAGGAAGCCCAGCTGCGAGAGCGCGCGCGACCTGGGCAGCGTCACGTTGCGCTCGATCGACAGCTCCATTACCAGGCCTTGCTGGCGACGGTCCTCCGGCACCAGCGCGACCCCAGCAGCCATCGCGGCCCGGGGCGAGGCCGCCTTCAAGGTCTTGCCGCCGACCTTGACCGTGCCGGCGTCACGCGGGTCGACGCCGAAGATCGACTGGACCACCTCGGACCGGCCGGAGCCGACCAGCCCGGCCAGCGCGACGATCTCGCCGGCCCGGACCTCGAAGGAGACGTCGGCGAAGACCGGATCGCGGGTCAATCCGGTCACGCTCAGCACCACCGCGCCCGGCGTCACGTCCTGCTTGGGGAACAGCGCGCCCAGATCGCGGCCGACCATCCGGCGGACCATCTCGTCGACGCTGACGTCGCTGACCAGGTCGGTCGAGACGTGCTTACCGTCGCGCATGATCGTCACCCGCTCGCACAGGGCGGTGATCTCCTCGAACCGGTGTGAGATGAAGACCAGCGCGGCGCCGTCGTCACGCAGCGAGCGGGCGACGGCGAACAACCGCTCGACCTCGACACCGGTGAGCGCCGCGGTCGGCTCGTCCATCACCACGACCCGCGCATCGGCTGACAACGCCTTCGCGATCTCGACCAGTTGCTGGTCCGCGATCGACAACCCGCGCGCCGGACGGCTCGGCTCGATCGCCACACCGAGCCTGCTGAAGAGCTGCTCGGCCTGCTCGATCATCGCCGCGCGGTCGATCGTTTTGAAACGACCCAGTGGCTGCCGGCCCATCGCGATGTTCTCCGCGACGGACAGGTCGGGGAACAGTGTCGGCTCCTGGTAGATCACCGCGATTCCGGCCGCCTTGGCGTCGGCCGGGCTGGTCAGCTCGATCGGCGCGCCGTCGAGCTCGAGGGTGCCGGCGTCCGGACGATGCACGCCGGCCAGCATTTTCACGATGGTGGACTTGCCCGCGCCGTTCTCACCGACCAACGCGTGCGCCTCGCCTCCGTACAGGTCGAAGGAGACGCCCTGGACGGCGGCGACGGCGCCGAACGACTTCGACACCTCACGCACCCGCAGTACTGGGGCTTCGGTCGGCATGCTCACCTCCGGCGGGTTCGGGTGGTCGTTGAAAGGTCGTTGCTGAAAGGTTTCAAGAAGATTGCACGAAGGTAATGGCGGGCCACTCCGGCCGTCAAGGCCTCGAAAGCAGTCTGTGGAGAACCGCGCGGAAACACTGAGGTTTTCCACAGGAAAGCAGGTACGCTTCGTCAGCTATCACGTTTCAACCCCGGGGAGGCCGCGTGGCACCGAGTGGCGCTGCCGACCGCGCACGCCGTACGCCCGACCCGGCCCGTACCCCGACCCCGTCCCGTACTCCGAACCCGCCGCGTACTCCGAACGCGGCCAGGGACCAGGAGCGGCTGGCGAAGGCCGGCGCGCGGCGTCAGGCCCGGCGATCGCGGCCGGGTGGCGCGACCCGGTCGGCGGCCGGAGTCAAGGATGTCGCGGCCGCGGCGGGAGTCTCGCTCGGTACCGTCTCGAACGTCCTGAACCGGCCCGAGATGGTCAGCCCGACGACCCGGGCGAAGGTCGAGTCCGCGATGGAGTCGCTCGGCTTCGTCCGTAACGAGTCGGCCCGGCAGCTGCGGGCAGGCTCGAGCCGGATCATCGCTTACCTGATGCTCGACGCGGGCAACCCGTTCTTCACCGACGTCGCGCGCGGCGTCGAGGAGGCGGCCCAGAAGGCCGGCCTGTCGGTCTTCCTCTGCAACAGCAACGAGGACGCGGGACGCGAGGCGGACTACCTCGATCTACTCGAACAGCAACGCGTTCAGGGCGTCCTGATCACGCCGATCGACCCCGACTCGTCCCGCCTCAGCACGCTGCCCAACCGCGGTACGCCGGTCGTCGTGGTCGACCGCGCGATCGACGACGGCGAGCACTGCTCGGTGGCGGTCGACGACGTGCTGGGCGGCGAGGTCGCGCTCAGCCACCTGATCGAGCTCGGGCATCGGCGGGTCGCCTTCGTCGGCGGGCCGAACACGATCGGCCAGGTCACCGACCGGCGCGAGGGTGCTCAAGAGGCGTTGCGGAAGGCCGGGTTGCCACCCGAGAACCTGGTCGACGTGCTCACCGGGGCTCTGACGGTTGCCGAAGGCAGGGGCGCTGGGCAACGACTTGCCGGACTGCCCGCGGATCGGCGTCCGACGGCGGCGTTCTGCGCAAACGACTTGCTGGCCTTGGGGTTGCTGCAGCAATGTGTGAGCCTCGGGCTTCGAGTACCGGAGGATCTCGCCATCGTGGGATATGACGACATCGAGTTCGCGGCGGCTGCCGCGGTACCGCTGACTTCGGTGCGACAGCCACGCCAGCTGCTCGGCCGTACGGCGGCGGAGTTGCTGCTGGACGAGTCCTCCAACCCCGATCATGAGCACCAGCGGGTGACCTTCACGCCGGAGCTCGTGGTCAGGACGTCGACGCGGGGCAATGCGTAGTACGGCTGCCCTCGTACTGTCCGGGGCGCCGGGCGTCGGCAAGACGACCGTGGGGTGGCGGGTCTGGGACCGGTGCATCGATCTCGGACAGGCCCCTGCGTTCGCCGACCTCGACTTGCTGGGAGCGAGCTGGCCGGCTCCGGCCGACGATCCGTACAACGCGCAGCTGAAGGCGACCAACCTGGCTGCTGTCTGGGCGAACTACCAGCAGGCCGGGAGTCGGCGGCTCATCGTGGCGGGAGTCGTCGAGAGCGCGGAGGAGCGGCGGCTGCTGGAGGAGGCAACGGGTGGGCCGGTGCTGATCTGCCGGCTGGAGGCGTCCGACGGGGAGCTGGCTCTGCGGATCGAGCGGCGTGGGCGCGAGGAGGGTGACGACCTGGCCAGGCTGGCGGCGCGTGCCGCCGAGTTGTCGGCGCAACTGGCCGTTGACGACCCCAGTGATTTCTCGGTGGCGACGGGCGGCCGTAGTACGGACGACGTCGCCCAAGAGGTGCTCGCGCGCTGGTCGTGAGGGTTGTTCGCCTCGGTCCCGGGCCGGTTGTCTGACCGCCGTACCCCTGCGGACGCCGGTAAGTTCAGCCGGCCCGGGGCCGAAGAAAACAAACCCTACCCGCGTGGCGCGGTACGCGGGAGGTCCTCGCGGGTTGTGAGATCGGCGGGGAGGCCGTCCTTGAGGACCAGATCGATGGTGTTGCCGGCGTTCCGGAGTGCTGCGACCAGACCTGGATCCGGGCTGGCCAGGATGGGGTCGAGGTCGGCCTCGCCCAGTTCCTCGCGGGGGTGATAGGCGAGGCGCTCGTCGGTCAGGGAGAACGCGGTGGTGACACCGGGCTTGTCGCCGCGCGGGTCCTGGCGGTGCCACTCGCCGTCGAGGTAGACCGCGACCATGCCGTGCAGGAAGTGGCCGCCACGGCCGTTGGAAAGCTTTTGATAGCAGAGTCCGGCGGGCACACCCTCGGCCCGCAGCAACGCGGTCAGCAGGTGCGACTTGGCGAAGCAGAGGCCGGAACCTTGCTCGAGTACTTCGGACGCCGTCACCGTCACCACCGGATCAGCGACGTCCATCGAGTGCTTCACCTCATCGCGGACGAAGCCGAAAGCGGCCCGGACGAAGTCCGTAGTACCGGGGTTTTCGGCCCGGATCCGAGCGGCCAGACCACTGACCGCGGGATGCGAATAATCGATCACATCGTCCTCAGCCAGGTACTCGCTCATGTCTCTAGTTTTGCACGGGTGTCCGACATTCGACATCAATTGTCTCAGCTGATGGTCGTCGCCGGAGCAGGCCCAAAACTTCGGACGAACGCGTGCTTGTGGACCGGGTTTCGTGACACGATTTCGGGGTGGACAGGGATGGGTTCTGGGAGCTTGTCGAGGCGGCTCGGGTTGAGGTGGATGACACCGTCGCGGATCCCGATGGGGTCGCTGACGCGTTGACCAAGGCGCTGGGTGAGTTGGCGCTGGAGGAGATCGCCGGGTTCGGCGTCGAGTGGGAGCGGTTGCAGGCGGAGTCGTACCGGCAGGATCTGTGGGGTGCGGCGTACCTGATCAACGGCGGCGCCTCCGACGACGGGTTCGACTACTTCCGCGGCTGGCTGGTCGCGCAGGGCCGGGAGATCTGGGAGGCCGCGCTGGCCGATCCCGACTCGCTGGCCGATGTGGTCGACGAGGATCTCGGTGAGGGATTCGAAGGGTTCAACGGTGAGGGGATGTTGAGCGTGGCTCAGCACGCCTACGAGGCGGCGGGCGGCTCCAGCGCGGAGTACTGGGAGATCGTCGAGGCGGCCGGGATCGACAGTCCGGACCTCCCCGCGGGCGAGAACTTCGACTTCGACGACGACTCCGAGATGGAAGCCCGCTACCCCCTCCTCGCCGGCCTCCAGGACAGCTAGGCGGGTTCGCCGCTCAGGCGTTCGATGAAGGTGCGGAGGGAGCGGCGCCAGCCGGCGGTTTGGGCGGTGTCTTCGTCGGCTACGGCGAGGCTGACCAGGTGCTGGGTCATCTCGAAGCCGGCGACCGCCTCGCGGAGGGCGGTCAGGGTTTCGTCGGGGATGGCGTGACGGCCGTGGTCCGGTTCGTCGTGGTCCTGGCCGACCGGGTGGCTGATCCAGCCCGCGCCGAAGCTGCTCGGGACCAGGAGTTCGGGGACGAGCGACTCGTGCGACAGGGATGCCAGGTCCTTGTTGCCGTTGTCGATGCTGAAGATCGTCGTACCGCGCCGGCGTACGTCGTCGATGCGCTCCAGCAGGGTGTCGGCCGGCGTCTGCTCGGTGACGACGAGGAGCGACTCGCCACGGCCGGACTCGCGGAGGCGGTCGAGGCCGATCGAGAGGTGCGGGGGCGCGTCCGGCGGCGGGGCCCAGCGGACCAGCGACGGGCGGATGTCCTCGATGCCGGCGCGGTGCAACTCGTCGTCCAGGTGGGCGGTGAGGTGCCAGGGCTCGTCGTCGGCCGGGCCGAACAGCATCAGGCCGCCAGTCCGGGTGGTGAACCTGCGCAGCGAGTGGGCGAACTCGGTCGTACGGCTGCCGAGCTCCGTCCCGGTCAGCATCTCGCGCAGGAGCGATGCCTTGGTGAGATCCACACTCCAACGCTGACACACCACCGGCGTCGGCGCGACTCGGCGTCAAGGAGTGAGGTGGTCTGCCTTGGATTGCAGGTAGTTGCGTTCGGGGATCGAGGTTGTCCGCCGGGCCGCCTGCAGGTAGCTCGCCCGGGCTCCGTCGAGGTCACCCGACATCTCCAGCAGGTGCGCGCGAACCGCCTCCAGCCGATGGTGCTCAGTGATCCGGTTGTCCGAATCGAGCGGCTCCAGCACGGCCAGCCCCTCCTTCGGCCCGGTCGCCATCGCCACCGCCACCGCGTGGTTCAGCGTCACCATCGGATTGTCCGAGATCTGCTCCAGTACCTGATACAGCGCGACGATCTGCGGCCAGTCGGTGTCCTCCGACCGCTCGGCAGTCCCGTGTACAGCGGCAATCGCCGCCTGCACCTGGTACGGCCCGAGCTGAGTCCGCGACAACGCGTCGGTGACCAGCGCCTCTCCTTCGACGATCATCGACTTGTTCCACTTCGACCGATCCTGCTCGGCCAGCGGAACGAGCGCGCCATCAGCATCGGTCCGCGCCGGCCGTCGCGCGTCGGTGAGCAGCATCAACGCCAACAGCCCTTGCACTTCACCGTCGTCCGGCAGCAACCGGCGGACCCCGCGGACCAGCCGGATCGCCTCGGTCGTCAGCTCCGCACTGTGCAACGACGTCCCGGACGACGCGGTGTAGCCCTCGTTGAAGATCAGGTACAGAACATGCAGCACAGCACCCATCCGGGCATCCCGCTCGGCCTCGGGCGGCATCTCGAAAGTGCTGCCCGCCTGCTTGATACTCCGTTTCGCCCGCGAGATCCGCTGCGCCATAGTTGCCTCAGGCACCAAAAACGCGGCGGCGATCTGCGCCGTGGTCAAACCGCCGACAGCCCTGAGGGTCAAGGCGATCTGCGACGCGGCCGACACCGCCGGATGGCAGCACAGGAACAGCAGCGTCAACGTGTCGTCCCGCCCGGCGAGGTCGTCGACATCCGGTGCCGAGGCAACGAACTCCTCAGGCGCGGCAAGGTTGGCCGCGTTCTCCTCCCGCCGGCGCCGGGCCGACTCGCTCCGCAGCAGGTCGGTCAACCGCCGCGAGCCGACCCTGATCAACCAACCCCGCGGGTTGTCAGGAACACCTTCCGAAGGCCACTGCTGGGCAGCGGCGAGCAGGGCCTCCTGCACAGCCTCCTCGGCCAGGTCGAAGTGCCCGTAGTGCCGGACGAGCGCACTGAGCACCTGCGGCGTCTCCTCCCGCAGCAGGAGTTCGAAGTCGCTCACATCTCCAGCCCGGAGCTGTCCATCACAGGTCGCACCTCCACGGCGAGGTACTTCGCGTCCGGCATCCGGGCGGCGTAGTCGATCGCCTGGTCGATGTCGTCGCACTCCACCAGATAGAAGCCCGCCAGGTGCTCCTTGGCTTCGGCGTACGGTCCGTCGGTCGTGGTCAGGGTGTCGCCGCGGACGGAGACGGTCCGGGTGGTGATCGGATCGGCCAGTCCGGCGGCACTGACCAGCATGCCCTGTTCGGTCAGCTCGTGCATCAACTCGTCGTGCGACCGGGCCAGGCCCTCGCGCTGCTCGGCCGTCAGCCCGGCCCAGCTCTCCTCGTTGCTGTAGATCAGCAGCATGTACTTCACAGGCACCATCCTGACGGTCGCGGAGGTCCCGGTGACCTCATCTCACCCGGTACGTCGTAGCCGCACCGCCTGATCTCGACATGGCGACGCGAAATGTCGAGCCGCCGGCGAGGGGTCCGACGTACCGGGCAAGAGGCGCCCAGCCCGGGTGTCCGGAGTACTGGAGGCCCTGCATCATGGAGAACAATCCCGATCCGAAGCGCTGGCTCGCCCTCGCCCTGCTCTGTCTGGCCGGGTTCATGATCATCCTGGACGCGTCGATCGTGCTCGTCGCGGTGCCGTCGATCGAGCGGGAGCTGACGTTCTCCACCGGTGGTGTGCAGTGGGTGCCCAGTGGCTACGCACTGATGTTCGGCGGCCTACTGCTCCTTGGGGGACGAGTGGCAGACCTACTGGGCCGACGGCGGGTACTGATGGCCGGACTGCTCTTGTTCGCGGCCTCCTCGCTCCTGTGCGGCTTTGCCTGGTCAGGCGACGCACTGGTGTTCGCACGCGGTCTGCAGGGAATCGCTGCTGCGGTACTGGCTCCTAGCGCGCTCTCGATCGTGATGACGACGTTCCCGGACGGCGCTGAGCGGAACAAGGCGCTGGGGATCTGGGGAGCCACCAGTGGCGTCGGCGGGACCGCAGGTTCGCTCATCGGCGGACCCGTGACGGACGGCCTCGGCTGGCAGTGGATCTTCTTCATCAACGTCCCCGTATGCCTGCTGGTGGTCGCCCTGGCTCCGGTACTACTCAAGGACAGCCGTGGCCCCGGCCGCCGTGGCTTCGACGTCGCCGGTGCCGTCACGGTGACCGCTGCGTTGATCGTCCTCGTGTACGCCGTGATCGAAGCGCCCACCTCCTCGGCCGGGCGGACGACGTTGCTGGCTGTCGTGTCGGCCGGTCTCTTCGCGCTGTTCGTGCAGGTGGAGAAGCGATCGGCGGCGCCGCTCGTCCCGCTCCGGATCTTCCGGTCGCGCGCGGTCGTCGGCGGCAACCTGATCGGGATGACTTGGGGGCTGGCCGCTTTCGGACTGAACTTCGTCTACACGCAGTACGCGCAGCTCGCCCTCGGTACCTCCGCGATCCGCTACGGGTTGATGTCCTCCGTCCTGGCGGCCGCGGCGGTCTGCGGATCTATCGTCGGGCAGAACCTGGTCACCCGGATCGGCCCGCGTCCGATCGCTGCCGTATCCCTTGTCCTGGCGGGCATCGGCAGCACCGTGATGAGCCTGCTGTCGGTCTCCTCCGGGTACTTCGAGATCGCGTTCTGGGGGCTGACCATCTTCGGCGCCGGACTCGGTGCGGGCTCCGTGGCCGGGGCGATCGCGGCGTTGGGTGACGTCGCCGCAAAGGACTCGGGTGTCGCCTCGGGGCTGCAGAACGCGACGTTCCAGATCGGTGGGGCGATCGGAATCGCGGTCCTGTCCGCGGTCGCGGTCGGGAACACGCACGGCAGCACGCCGGCTGAGCTGGTGTCGGGATACCGGGTCGCCTTCGCCGCGTGTTGGGCCTTCATCGCAGTCGGCTTGGTCGGTACCGGCCTGCTGGTCAGGCGCGCGGCCGCACGCGAACCAGTAGCAGTCGGCGCCTAGTGAACTTCAGACGAGGGGCACTAGGTGCTGAGCACCGTTGGACGGAGCTCGACGCGGTCGCCGACGATCGCGGAGACACGGCCGGCTACCTGTTGAGCGCGGTCGTCGTCGGCGACCTCGACCAGGAAGAAGCCCGCGAGCTGCTCCTTGGCTTCACCGTACGGACCGTCGGTGACCACCCTGGCGCCATCACGGACCTGGACCACCCGGCCTTCGCTCGGAAAGGCCAGCCCCTCGGAGCTGACCAGCTCACCGCTCACGGCCAGCTCGTCCTTGAACTTCGTCAGCGCACGCACCGCGTCGAGATCGGCCGGGGAGCCGGTCAACGTGTCGTCGCCGTAGATCAGTACGAGGTACTTCATACCGCCGGATCGTAACCACCCGCACCGACAGGTCCCCGCGGACCAGAAGGTCCGCGGGGACGTCGGCTACCTCAGGATCAGTACCAGTGGCGGCGTCCCCCGACAGCGCGACCGGTGGAGCCGAGCAGGAACAGCACGGCTCCGATGACGAGCAGCACGATGCCGATCGTCCACAGGACCGGAATACTCAACACGAATCCCAGAATCAACAGGATCAGTCCGAGGATGAGCATGAAGCCTCCCTTGTCTCCTCTGGCCGCCAGGGCGGGGGTTGGCGGCGCTCGTATCTGGTGCCCACCTGTATTCGCACCTAATCGTGCGGAGAAACCGGCTACAGCCGGCGATCACGCAATACCGGAAAGTCAGCTCCGCCAGGGAAAGACCGGCGAGCGCTTCTGCTGGAAGGCGGTGATGCCCTCGACCAGCTCACCGTCCGCGATCGTCTCCTGGTACCGCCGGAAAGCGAGCGAATCCGCGTCCTTCCCGGCGAGCAGCGCGTTGACCGTCTCCTTGGCCGAGCGAATCGTCAGCTGCGACCGCGAGATCAGCGTCGCGGCGAACTCCAATGCCCCGGCATCAAGCTCGTCCGCGGCGAAGACCCGATCAACCAGGCCCTTCGCGTACGCCTCCTCCGCGGTCAGCAGCTCACCACTGAACAGCAGGTACTTCGAAGTCGCCGGCCCCACCAGATCGAGCAGGACCTTGATCGCGGCCGGCGGATAGACCACGCCGATCCGCGCCGGCGTCACCCCGTACGTCGACCCGCTCGCCGCGAACCGGAAGTCGCAGTTGACCGCGATCTCCAGCCCACCGCCGATGCAGTGGCCCCGGATCACCGCGACCGTCGGCTTCGGGAACTCGCGCAGCGCCGCCTGCGCCCGCAGGTTGTGGGCCCGCAACTCGGCCATCGGGTCGGCCGGGTCGGCTCCGGAGACGAGTTCACCGATGTCGGCGCCCGCGGAGAAGGTCGCGCCGGCGCCCGTGACGAGCAGGACCTTCACCTCGGGATCCGCGGCCAACTCGGCCAGCAGGCCCGGCAGCGCCTCCCACATCGCCCGAGTGAGGGCGTTGCGTTTGGGTACCCGGTCGATCACAACCCGGGCCACAGCACCCCGTTCGACGCTGAACCCGAGATCGCCCATGACGGGCAGTCAAGCAGACACCACGGCCCGGCGCCGCGCGGTAAATCACAACCGCTGAGCGTGCGGGATGTTCGTAATGCGTTAAAAAGCCGCGCCGGTTGGTGGACTCGCCAGGTTGTGTGCTTGACTCCTCCGGTCGATAACGTTTTGATCTCGGCAGATTGGTGATCTCAGTGGCTGAAGGACGGCATAGACAGGCGCGGCACCGTCAACCGCGCCCCAAGGTGATCGGCCCCGGCATCGTGAAGGTCGCGATTCCCGGCGCCGCGGTGGCTCTACTGGCCACCGGCTCCGCAGTTGCATTCCCCGACGAAGCCCCGAAGCACGACGTGACTACCGCCAGCTCGCCCCTGCAGCTGAAGCGTGAGGCACCGACCAGCCGGGATGCGAATCGTCCGTCGTTGGACCTCACTCCGACGCAGGCGCCCACCAAGGCGCCGGCCGCCAAGCACCTGAAGAAGCAGGCGCCGATCCCGAAGCCGAACTCGGTGAAGACCCGGGCCGCCGAGAGCGTGAAGACGGTCGCCCCGCCGAAGATCATCGGCAGCAAGTTCACCACCACCGACGTCAACGTCTGGTCCGCCCCGGTCACCGGCAACCTGCTGACCGTCCTGGAAAAGGGCAGCAAGGTCTCGGTCACCGGCAAGGTCCAGGGCATCTGGGCCGAGATCGTCCGCGACGGCGTCTCCCGCTGGGTCAAGGCGCAGTACCTGGCCGCGACCAAGCCGGTCGAGGAGTCCGTCGAGGGCACCCCGTCGCAGGCAGCCTGCAAGTCCGGCTCCAGCGTCGAGGAAGGCCTGACCCCGGACGCCATCCGGGTGCACCGCGCGATCTGCCACCTGTTCCCCTCCGTGACGTCGTACGGCGGTCTCCGCAGCGGCGACAGCGGCAGCGAGCACTCCACCGGTCACGCGCTCGACATCATGGTCAGTGGCGAGACCGGCCAGGAGATCGCCGACTGGCTGCGAGCCAACCGCAAGGCGATGGGCGTCAGCCAGCTGATCTGGCAGCAGCACATCTGGACGGTCCAGCGCAGCAGCGAAGGCTGGCGCGCGATGGAGGACCGTGGCGGCGCCACGGCCAACCACTACGACCACGTGCACGTCACCGTGTACGGCAACTCCGGCACTGCCTGAGATCTTGTTCTGAAGAACGGCCCGGCTCCCTTTCGAGGGCCGGGCCGTTTCTCATGGCTTGAGGTTGTGGTTCAGATGGAAGAAGTTGTCCGGGTCGTAGGCGCGCTTGACCGCGCGGAGGCGGGCCAGGTCGGCTGCGCAGTACGCCGAGGTCGCGCGGGCCGGGTCGGCCAGGAAGTTGAGGAACGTCCGGCCGGTGTTGCGTGACTCCAGCTCCGGGACCTCCTGGTCGATGATCAGCGAGTACGCCGCTTCGCGGTGGCCGACCGGGCCGGCGCCGGGACCGGGGTGCGCCATCGCGCCACCCCAGTGGCGGATCTCGACGGTCGCACTGGGCAGCTCGGCCAGCTGGTCGAGCAGCTCGTCGTCGAGGGTGTCGAGCAGGTCGAGGTAGCGGGCGGGGGTTCCGCCCATCGACGATTCGGCGTACGGGGTGGTCTTGAGTTCGCCGGCCAGTCGTTGGCCCGCGACCTCGAAGAGCGGCTTGAGGAGGTACTCGGCCAGCTCGGCCTCACCGGAGTACGAGGCCTTGATCGCGAGCGCGCGGGTGCCGTCGGGGGTGCGGGTCAGGAGGATGGCCGTGCTGAGCTCGTTGGGGATCGTGGCGGACCAGTCGCGGTAGAACTTGAGCGTCTCGGCTGCGTTGCCGATCTCGAAGTAGACGATGCCGGAGTGGACCTGCGGCACATCGTGCAGACGGAACTCAAGTGAAGTAACAATGCCGAAGTTGCCGCTGCCGCCGCGGATCGCCCAGAAGAGATCCGGGTGCTCGTCAGCGCTCGCGGTGACGACGCGGCCGTCTGCGGTCACGACCTCGGCGCGAATCACGCTGTCGGCGGCGAACCCGTACTTCCGGGCAAGCCAGCCGACTCCGCCGCCCAGCGTGTAGCCGGTGACTCCGACGTCCCGCGACGACCCAGCCAGCGGGGCTAGCCCGAACTGCCCAGCGGCGTCGATCACTGCGCCCCAGCGGGTTCCCGGGGCGACCTTGGCGACCATCCGCTGCGGGTCGACCAGTACTGACGTCATGGCAGAGGTGTTGAGCAGGATGCCGCCATCCGCCGGTACCCGAGTCCCGTGCCCAGTCGCCTGCACTGCGATCGGCAGCCCAAGTTGCCGAGCGGTGCGCACTGCCGCCTGTACGTCTGTGCGGCTGCTGGCCTCTGCGACCACCAGCGGTCGGGAGTCGAAGGTGGGGACGATCGACTGGCGCAGTACGTCGTACTGCTCGTCTCCTGGCCGGTGGATCGACCCGTTGAAGCCGGAACCGAGCAGTGCCGCTACAACGTCGCTACCAGTCGTCTCTACCGAGTAGATCGCTTGCGTGCTCATCCTGCTGCTCCCTCGCGTGTGCCTGGCTCTTACACACACGTCGAAGCGGCCGGCGCCAGATAGACACGACCGGTGGAACTTTTTCCGTCAGTTTCGTCAGGCTGGTATCGGGAGGGACTCGAGGCGCGGGAGATCGGCGAGGATGTTGATCTCGGTGATCTTGCCGTTGTGGAGGGTGAGGTCCATGACGCCCATCAGGGTGCCGTTGACGACGGTCATGGCGCCGGGGTAGCCGTTGATGAGGGCCGGGCGAGTGTGCGGGGCCAGGCGGGTGAAGGTGAGGGCTTGCTCGACGACGGCGAGGGCGCCTCGCACCAGCTTGGAGACTGCGGGGCCGTGGGATTCCGTAGTACCGGCGTCGGCGCGGAGTACGACGTCGGGGTCGAGGAGTGAGAGCAGCGCCTCGAAGTCGCCGCTGCGAGAGGCGGCGAGGAAGGCGTCGACGACCTCGCGCTGGCGGGTCACGTCGCTGTCGGTGATCGGGGCGCCCTGGACCCGGCGGCGGGCGCGGGAGGCGAGCTGTCTGGCGGCGGCCGGGGTCTTGCCGACGATCTCGGCGACCTCGTCGAAGCTGAGCCCGAACATGTCGTGCAGCACGAACGCCAGCCGCTCGGCCGGGGACAGCTTGTCCAGTACGACCATCATCGCCAGCCCGACCGCGTCCGCCTGGGCGGCCTCTTCGGCCGGGTCGAGCGGGCTGAGGATCGGATCCGGAACGAAGACGTCGAGCGAGTCCTCGCGGCGGGTCTTCCGGCTGCGCAACTGGTCGAGGCAGACGCGTGACACCACCGTGGTCAGCCAGCCGCCCAGGTTCTGGATCTCGCCCGGGTCCGATCGGCTCAGCCGCAGCCAGGCCTCCTGGACCGCGTCCTCCGCCTCGCTGACGGAACCGAGCATCCGGTACGCCACCGAGCGCAGCTGGGTGCGGTGCTGCTCGAACTGGCCGGCCAGTTGGTCGAAGTCGTCCACAGGTCCCAATCTCTCGTCGTCAATCCTCTGACGGTCGTCGAGGCCATCATGTGACAGCTCGGGGCTACTGCGCTGATCATTACCGCCATGGCCGAACGTCAACTCGTCTTCGAGGACCGCTCGATCAGGCCCTGTGGTGTGAGGACGACCACAGCCGGCCGATGCGCGTCTCGGGCATCCAGTCGGGCAACTTCCCTACATCGAACTTCGCGCCCGCGCCGTCGTCTCTCCCCGCTCGATGGTCGGCTGAGCGTGCCGACTTCTACGTCGACGGTGCTTTGGTCCGCAGTTGCCCGAGCCCGCCGGCGTACCCGATGCAACTGATGGTCGCCGTGTTCGACTTCCCCGCCTCCTCTGCCGAGGCGACGCCCGAATTCGTCATCGACTACATCCGGGGTTACGAATGAGTTGATATCGTCCTGCTGTGATCACGCGTCTGAGTAGCTGGTGGCCCGTCGACTAGGCGGCCACCTTGCTTTGCGCGTAACCAACCGGCTGCCTCGATGAGGCGGCCGTTGTTG
Organism: Kribbella sp. NPDC051620; assembly: GCF_044453825.1. NCBI lineage: Bacteria > Bacillati > Actinomycetota > Actinomycetes > Propionibacteriales > Kribbellaceae > Kribbella > Kribbella sp. NPDC051620. The sequence goes on along the minus strand of NZ_JBITDB010000004.1, from coordinate 621,168 downwards.
TTCGGGCTTCAGCCTTGTCGGGTCGGCATGACTCCGAGGACTGATCTTGCCAACTGCGAATCGCACCTGGGCCGGGCTCATCTCCGACCTGCTTGCCGGTCGTGACCTCACGGCGGAGGCCGTCTGGTGGGCGATGGACGGCGTGGTCCGTGGCGAAGCGACTTCGGCTCAGATCTCTGGGTTCTTGGTCGCCTTGCGGGCGAAGGGCGAGACGCCGGGCGAGATCGCGGCGATGGCTTCCGCGCTCCGGCAGCACGCCACCTCCGTCGTCATCCCGGGGACCTTTGTCGACATCGTCGGGACGGGTGGCGACGGCACGGGCGCGGTCAACATCTCCACGATGGCAGCGATCGTCGCCGCGTCCACCGGGGTGACGGTGGTCAAGCACGGTGGCCGCGCCGCGTCCTCGCAGGCCGGCGGTTCTGCCGATCTTGTCGAGCACTTGGGCATTCCCCTCGACCTGTCTGCCGCTGACGCTGTCAGGGTCGCCGAGACGGTAGGGATCACCTACTTGTTCGCACCTCGGTTCAACCCGGCTCTGCGGCACGTGGCCGCGGTACGCCGTGAGCTGGGCGTGCCAACCGCGTTCAACGTGCTCGGTCCCCTCATCAACCCCGCCCATCCCCGGCATCAGCTGGTGGGGGTCGCCGATGCGCGCATGCAGCCGGTACTAGCCGCAGCACTCGCCGATCGCGGCACCACAGCACTAATCGTCCGGGGCGACGACGGCCTCGACAAGCTGACGACTACTACCTCCTCCCGCGTCTGGGTAGTCCGCAACGGCCGCTGTGAGCCTGAGTCCTTGGATCCACGCTCACTAGGCCTCCCCCTGTCTCCACTTGCTGCACTGCGAGGCAGTACTGCGGCTGCGAACGCCCAGGTACTCCACTCCGTCCTATCCGGCGAGCCCGGCCCAGTGCGCAACGCAGTACTACTGAACGCCGCTGCTGCTGTGGCCGTCGTACAGCTGACGGATGACCCACTACTGGACCAGCTGGCTCTCACGTTGAAGCAGTGCACAGAAGCGATCGACAGCGGCCGAGCGGCTGCGACACTGGGCCGATGGATCGCCGGATAGAGCTTGCACGCGCAGGGGACGAGGTCGCGTTCGGTGAGCTGTTCGGGCCGCTCCGAGGCGAGCTGCACGCGCACTGCTACCGGATGCTGGGTTCGGATCACGATGCCGAGGACTGCGTGCAGGAGACGTTGGTACGGGCCTGGAGCAGCCTGCAGCGGTTCGAAGGCGACTCGGTGCGGCCGTGGCTCTACAAGATCGCCACCAACCGCTGCCTGACACTGATCGAGCGCAGGGGGCGTCGGGAGCTCCCTACCGATCTCAGTGCGCCCTCAACTGAGGCTGTCTGGATCGAGCCCTATCCCTCGGCCCGGATGGCCTGGACTGCGCAGCTGACGCCAGAGGCTCGGGTGCTTGCGCTTGAGGGGGTGGAGCTGGCCTTTGTGGCGTCGTTGCAGCAGCTGTCGGCGCTTCAGCGCGCAGTACTGCTGCTGCGGGACGTCCTGGCCTTCGCTGCCAGTGAGGTAGCCGAGTTGCTCGATACAACGGTCGCTGCGGTCAACAGTGCCTTGCAGAGGGCTCGGAAGGTCGTCGGTAGCGCGCCAACGCAGCAGGCGACGCTGGCGAGTCTCGGTGAGGCCGCTACCCGGGAGCTGGGCCGGCGGTACCTGTCCGCTTGGGAGGCGGGTGATGTTGAGGCGATCGTGTCGTTGCTGACCGAGGATGCGAAGTACTCGATGCCGCCGCTGCCGGTCTGGTTCGAGGGGGTCGACGGGATCCGCGGGTTCCTGCTCGACGGGCCGTTGAAGCAGCAGTGGAAGTTCGTGCCCTGCCAGGCGAATGGGCAGCTCGCGTTCGGCACCTACATGCTGGAGGACGGACGCTACGTGCCCAAGGGTCTGGATCTGCTGGCACTGCGCGGGCCGGCGATCGCTGAGGTGGTGTCCTTCCTGGAGGCCGACTTCGCTGAGTTCGGGCTGCCGTTGTCGCTGCCGCTTCTGCGATGAGTTTGGCGGCCGGCGCGGGTTGTAGTCGTGACAGTGGCTTCGAGAGAGGACTGGAACGATGACTGACGAGCAGGCCGTCCGCAAGCTGATCGAACGCTGGGCAGAGGCGGTGCACGCGGGTGAACTGGAGGTCGTGCTCGAGGATCACGCCGACGACATCGTCATGTTCGACGTACCACCGCCGTACTCCGGTGTCCGCGGGCTGGACGCTTATCGCGAGACCTGGCCGGGGTTCTTCGAGTGGCAGGCGGCGGGAGCTGTCTTCGAGATCGAGTCGCTGGAGGTGACCGCGGGTGCGGACGTGGCGTTCGCTTTCGCGTTGTTGCGCTGTGGACAGGCTGCCGAGTTCCCGGACAGTCCGACGCGACTGCGGCTGACGCTGGGGTTGCGCAAGGAGGGCGGCCGGTGGGTGGTGTCGCATGAGCATCACTCTTTCCCGTCGGACGATTCGCCGGCTTCCGAAGTACGGGATCTGCATGCTCGGTGGTCGGAACTGACGGCTGCCAAGGATCTCGACGGATTGATGGAGGGCATCGCGGAGGATGTCGTGTCCTACGAGCACGGCGGGCAACTGCAGTACGTGGGCAAGGCCGCAGTACGGGCGATCTGCGCGGCGGGCCTCGAGGCGGCTGCTTCGGTCAGCTTCGAGACCCCTGACCTGCGGGTGGAGACGCGCGGGGACCTGGCAGTCGCCTGGGGTCTCGACCACGTACAGGCCGGGTCAGTAGACAGTTGGTCGCGGGCTACCCGTGTGTTCCAACGGCACCGGGACGGCTGGAAGCTGATCCACCAACACCTGTCCTTCCCATCCAGCTAGCGCGCTTTACGTGCGGTACCTGAGCAGGGTGACGCCGGAGCGGAAGGGCTGGCTCTCCACTAGCTGCAGGGTGGCTGGCGTGGTCGCGTCGGGGAAGAGGCGCTCGCCCTTACCGATGACTACCGGGTAGACGAACAGGCGGTACTCGTCGACCAGGCCGGCAGCCGCTAGCGAGTGCACGAGGCTGATGCTGCCGGTGGCGACTATGTCCTTGCCAGATGTGGCCTTCAGGGCCTCCACTTCGTCCAGCCCACGCAGCACCGTGCTGTGCTCCCACTGCGGGTCCTGCAGGGTCGTGGAGACCACGTACTTCGCCACTGCGTTCAGGTAGTCGGCGATACCGGTCGGGTCATCGGTCTGGTGCGGCCAGTAGCCGCGCATGTCCTCGAAGGTCTGCCGGCCGACCAGGAACGCATCAGCAGCCTCCCGCTGCACCTCCAGCGCCCCCAGTACGTCAGACAGGTCCGCGTCGCCAGGGTTGAACCATCCCTCGCTCGTATCGATCACCCCGTCGAGGGTGATGTTCTCGGTCACCACCAGATCGCGCATGGGCCAGCCTCCTCCGTCGTTTCGGAGTACGTCGGAACCACGTACCCACTCTCGACAAGGAGTCAGCCAGAGTCGGCTGCTCGTACTACGACTTGGTCGCCCGTACTACGAGCAGGCGGGAGTCCTCCGTGAGCGGCTGCTCGTGCCAGCCGGCGTACACGTCGATCTCGCCGAAGCCGGCCTTCTCCAGCCCGGCGCGGAGCTCGTCGGCGGTACGGAAGTACAGGGTGGTGGTGTAGACCGTGTCGACGCCGTCCTCGAACACGTTGTGTGCGTCGAAGACCACCCGGCCGTTGTCGACCTCGGTGACCTCCATCCACTCCTTGAGGTGCCCGGCCGGCGTATCGCGCTCCCCGTACGTCGCGTCCGGTCCCCACTGCTCCCACGCCCGCGCGGCCGGGTTGCGACTCTCGAAGCTCAGCACCCCACCGGGCCTCAAGGCCGCCGCCAATGCCTCCAGCACCCACTGGAGGTCCTCCGTACTGATGTGCATCATCGTGTTGCCGCTGCTGACCACCAGATCCGCGTCACCGGAGCCCTCGACGGCGCCGGCGTCCCCGTCGATCCACGTGACAGCCTCGGCCCCCGGCTGCCGGCGTGCGTAGTTCAGCATCGTCGCGCTCGGATCCACCCCGATCACGACTCGCCCCGGCTGCACGAAGGCCCGCGTCAACAGTCCCGTCCCGCACCCGAAGTCAACGACCTTCTCGGCTCCGCCCGCGAGCTTCAGGAAGTACTCGTGGTCCTCGCCGGCCCCGTTGTCCTCGTCATACAGCTCGACCAGGCGCTCGTCCCCGTACGGATCCACAGTCACACGCGCACGCTACGTAGTGCCCGTTGCGTCACGCAAAGATTTAATCCCACGGACTCCTCGACTCTCCGGTACCGCGCTATCGTGACGTCGGGGTGAGGAGTCACAGGATCCCTTGCTGACAAGGGATCCTACCTAACGTGTTCTTCTAGGGAGGCACCACCGTGGGAACGATCACCACCAGCGACGGCACCGAGATCTTCTACAAGGACTGGGGCAGCGGCCAGCCGATCGTCTTCAGTCACGGCTGGCCGTTGTCGGCCGATGACTGGGACAACCAGATGCTGTTCTTCCAGCAGCAGGGGTACCGGGTCGTCGCCCACGACCGCCGCGGCCACGGCCGGTCGACGCAGACCAGTGACGGTCACGACATGGACCACTACGCCGACGACCTGCTGGCCGTCGTCGAGCATCTCGATCTGCACGATGCCATCCACGTCGGCCACTCGACCGGCGGCGGGGAGGTGGCCCACTACCTGGCCCGGCATGGCGAGGGCCGGGCGGCCAAGGCGGCGCTGCTGTGCGCAGTACCGCCGCTGATGGTGAAGACCGACGCGAATCCGGGCGGCCTGCCTCTCGAGGTCTTCGAGGACCTCCAGGCGCAACTGGCCGCCAATCGATCGGAGTTCTACCGGGCGCTGCCGTCGGGACCGTTCTACGGCTTCAACCGGCCGGGCGTGGAGTCGTCCGAGGCGGTCATCGCCAACTGGTGGCGCCAAGGGATGATGGGCGGCGCGAAGGCGCACTACGACGGCATCGTCGCCTTCTCCCAGACCGACTTCACCGAGGACCTGGGCAAGATCACCATCCCCGTCCTGGTCATGCACAGCGAAGACGACCAGATCGTCCCGTACGCCGCCTCCGGCCCGCGCTCAGCAGAGCTCCTCAAGAACGGCGTCCTGAAGACGTACAAGGACTACCCGCACGGCATGCCCACCACCCACGCCGACGTGATCAACGCCGACCTCCTCGACTTCTTCCGCTCCTAAACACCGGTCGCGGGCTTGCGGACCAGGAGATAACCCTGATCGACCTTCTCCCACTCCGCACGCCCGCGTACCGCCGTCATCCACACCTCGAACCCGGCTTCCCGCAGCAACCCCGCGACCTCGTCGGGTTGCTGCCGGTAGAAGTCGAGTTCGATCGCCGTACCGTCGTACTCGGTCCTCCGCCCGCGGTCATCACCAATCTGGAACACCAGCATCAGCACCCCGCCAGGCGCGAGCACCCGGTAGAACTCGGCAAACACCTGCCCCCGCAGCTCCCACGGAATGTGAATAATCGAGTAGTAGGCAAGCACCCCGCCAAGCGACCCGTCCGGCAGCTCCAACGCCAGCATCGACCCTTCGTCGAACCTGAGCTCCGGATAGCTCCGCCGAGCCAACGCCAACATCCCCGGCGACAAGTCGACCCCAAACACATCCAGCCCCAGCCGCGACAGCAAGATCGTCACCCGCCCCGGCCCACACCCAACATCCGCCACCGGACCGCCACCTGCCGCTTGCACAAGCTCCGCAAACGTCGCGAACAACGCCCGATCAAGCGGGCTGTCCTCCAGCCCCGCCTGCACCACATCCGGGTGCTCGACCGCCAACGTGTCATACGAGTCGCGGGTAGCCGCCAGAAAGCCCTCAGTCACCATGCCGACGGACCCTAGACGTCACCACCGACAGATTCCTCAGCGTGATTCCGCGGGTCGCGGAGTACGCGACCACGTCTGGGTAAAGGACACCAAGGCGAACGGCAAGGCCGCCGCCGGCAGCCAGGTGCTCTCTGGCTAGTCGGCCTCCCATGCGTGGGGGCAGACCGAGCATCGATGCTCGGGCCCGTGGCCGGCCGGGCGACGGCAGATGTGCTCCTTGTGGCCTGCTGCCCCTGGCTCCGTCATCTCGTCAGTCGCGCCACACGTCTGCACACCCTCAGCGTGAGCGCCCGTTCCCTTGGTCACGCTACGGATTCTAGCTCCGCCCAAGGACCCTGCACCTACCAGAAGCGGAGGGCGTGGGATTCGAACCCACGATGACGGTCACCCGCCATACCGGTTTTCAAGACCAGCGCACTCGGCCACTATGCGAGCCCTCCAGGCGGTCACCCGGAGGTGTCGCCGAAGGTTGAGGATACCGGTACAGGGTTGGCGGAGGTGGGTGGCACCCGGAGCGGGGAGCGGCTAAAGAGTTGGAGAGTCGCGGCTGGGCGTTGTTACGCTTCCCGGTCGGGGGTCCGACTGCAGCCAGGGGAATGTCATGCCGAACGCCGGGTCGCTCGGCCTGCCCAATGTGCGTGGGCGTGCGCCGTTGCTGGCCGCGTTGGCGATCGACTCGTTCGGTGGCGGTTGCGCCGGACCGCTGATGTTGCTGTATTTCGTCCGCGTCGCGGACATCCCACTCGGTACTGCGGGACTGATGCTGACCGTGGCGACCATGTTCTCCATCGCCGCGCCGGCCGCCGTCGGCGTGGTGATCGATCGGGTCGGGCCGCGGAACCTGGTGATCGGAGCACAGTTCGCGCAAGGGCTGGGGTTCACCGGCTTCTTCTTCGGCCGCTCGCTGTGGCTGCTGTTCCTCTGCGCGCTGGTGACGACGACCGGTCAGCGGGTCTTCTGGTCGGCGATCTTCAGCCTGCTGGCGGACATCGCGGATCCTGGTGATCGGGATCGCTGGTTCGGGCTCGGCGGGATGATGCAGGCGGCCGGGTTCGGCCTCGGCGCGCTGGCTGCCGGGGTACTGCTGAGCATCGGCGGGGATACGCCGTTCCTGGTCGGCATAGCGGTGAATGCGGTCACGTTCTTCATCGCTGGTGTGCTGCTGCTCGGATTGCGTGCGCAGCATGAGGCGCAGGCCGCTCAGGACAGTGGACCTGCTCCGCTACTGCGGAAGGACAAGCCGTTCCTGGTACTGATCGCAGCGAACACCATCCTGGCGCTCTGCACGATGATGATCGGGGTGGCGCTTCCGGTGTACGTGACCGAGGCACTGCCCGAGGCGCCCAAGTGGATCGTGGGGGTACTGCTGGCCGCGACGTCGGTCGTACTGGCGACCGGTCAGACGCTAGTGGTGCGGCACACCGAGCGGCGGCGGCGTACTTCCGTCTTGGTGCTCGCTGGGGTGCTGTGGGCGGTGTGGGGCGTACTGATGGCAGGGCTGCTGCATGTGCCGGCAGGGTTGGTCGTACCGGGGTTGGTACTGGCAACTGTGGTGTTCGCCGGGGCTGATGTGCTGCACGCTGCTACGGGGAACGCGCTGGCTGCGGCGGTTGCGCCGACTGTCGGACGTGGGAAGTACCTTTCCTACTGGCAGTACTCGTTCACCTTCGCGAGCGTGCTGGTGCCGGCGTTCTTCGCGCAGCTCTTCGAGGTGCGGGAAGAGCTGCCCTGGGTGACGCTGTCGGTGCTGGCGCTGGTCGCGGCCGCGACGATCGTGGTCCTCGAGCGGGTGCTGCCGGACGCGGCGACACGGCGTACTTGAGCTTCGGCGGCGCTCGGTTCGGGGCGCTGCGATTGACGGGTCAGGCATTCTTGCGCTCTTCGAACAGGTGTTCTAATGTCCTTCTCGTAGCTCGCGGATTTCACTCCCACCCAAACCTTCGCTCGTGACGGCTGAGCCTCCCACCTCCGATGTGGACAGCCGGGATCGAGCGCTGGCCGCCCGGGCAGTGAGGGCCCGGGCTGTGGAGAACCCGCCCGCTGCCAAGTACAACTGCTAACGGAAGACCGAGGTGATGCACGACGGAGAGGATCTACCCATGTTGCTGGAACATCGTGGCCGGAGACCGGTCGTCCCTGAGTCCGCGTACGTGGCGCCATCAGCCGTGCTGTGTGGAGCCGTCGTACTGGGCGAGGGCAGCCGGGTGCTGCATGGCGCAGTACTGACGGCGGAGGACGGTGAGGTCCACCTGGGAGGGAACAGCGTGGTGATGGAGAACGCCCTGGTTCGCGGCCGGGCGGCTCATCCCGCGATGATCGGCGCTGCGGTCTTGGTTGGACCGCACGCCCACGTGAACGGCGCCACGGTCGAAGCAGAGGTCTTCATCGCCACGGGCGCCGCGTTGTTCCCAGGCTCGGTCGCCGGCACCGGCGCCGAACTGCGGATCAACAGCGTGCTCCAGGTCAACTCCCGGCTGGCCCCAGGCACCGTCCTGCCGATTGGTTGGATCGCGGTCGGCGATCCTGCCCAACTCTTCTCCCCCGATCGCCACGACGACATCTGGGCAGTCCAGCAAACCCTCGACTTCCCCGGCACCCTCTACGGCGCAGACCGCGACACCACCATGCGCGACATCATGGCCGGCCAATCCGCCTACTACGGCACCCACCAACAGGACCGCCAACTCCCCAACCCCGACTAGCCCCCACCAACGAGGCACCCACACCCATCCCACCTTCCCGGCTGACGAAGGTGCCGTCCAAGTGCCTGCTCGACCAGGTCGCGTTCGACGGCGTGTTCCACGCGGATCCGTTCCTCGACTCCACGCGGATCCATTCCTCCGGTCCACGCGGACCCCGGGTCCATGCGGATCCGTTCCTCGGTGAGTACGGCCTCGACCAGCGCTACCGTGGGTTTGGCCGATGCCTGCCGATCGGTCATCGACTGGTCCGTGGCGGCGGTTGGAGCACCTCCCCGTCGTACTGGCGCGCGGCGACTTCGTGCCCGGCCCAGGCGGCTATCCGCACGCCCTGCCCGATCCCACGCTGATGTTGGTACTGGCGTGGCGCCGACGCGCGCATCATCGGACTCGCTGCTGACGGCGACACCCCCGTTGATGCCGGCGCCCCGATACTGGACTCGGTGCTGGGCATCGGTGCCGGCGTTTGGTGCCGGCGCCCACGTCGATACCGGGTTCGGTTGGCGGTGGTACCGGCGTTGATGCCGGCGCACCGATACTGGACTCGGTCCGTGATGATGTCGGCCTTGGTGCCGGCGCGCATCGATACCGGACTCGGTGCTGCAGCGGCACCGGCGTTTGGTGCCGCGCCCACGTCGATACCGGGTTCGGTTGGCGGTGGTACCGGCGCTGTTGGCGCGCGCCATCGATACCGGACTCGGCGCGGACGGCGGCACCGGCGTTGACGCCGGCGCACCGATACAGGGCTCGGTCCGTGATGACGTCGACGTTGGTGCCGGCGCGCATCGATACCGGGCTCGGTGCTGGCGGCGGTACCGGCGTTGGTGCTGATGCGCGTCGGTACGGGGATCGGTTGGCGGTGGTGAAGGCATTGGTGGTGGGGCTGGCGTCGGCGTTGCTGCTTGCGGTCGCCTGCGGGAGGCTTTTCGGTGGCCTTGTTGTCGGCGGGCTATCGGTAGGTTTGCTCGATCCCGGTGAGGGTGTACGTGGTCACTTGCCCAGGAGGTTGTGAAGCACACGTCATGGCGGCGTCGATGGTGGTCGTTCCCGCAGTCAACGTCACCACGTAGAGCCCGGCGTCCGCGTCGGCGTTGGCGCTTGGGATGTCGCTGGCTTCGGTGTTGGCGTTGGCGTTTGTCTGCGGGGTGTCGCTGGCGTTGGTGCTGCCGCTGTCGGGGGTCCGGTCGCTGGCGTCGGTGTCTTCGTCTGGCTGCTTGCTGTAGCGGATGTCTGCAGTGGCGCTGTTGTCGGTCTCTGCGTCTGCTCTGGCGTGGGCATTGGTAGCGGAGTTGGTGCTGGCGTGGGCATTGGTAGCGGCGTTGGTGGTGGCATTGGTAGCGGCGTTGGTGGTGGCGCTCGTGCTCGCGCTGGTGTTGTTGGTGGTTAGGTGGATTTGCCAGGTGGTGGGGGTGGGGTGGAGGACCTGGACTGGGAGTAGGGCGTTTACGGAGAGGGGGGCGCCGGTGGAGCGGGCGAAGTGTTGGGCTGCTTGGATTGGGGGTGGGTGGGCGCCTGAGCCTCGGAGGTACTTCGGTACGACGAGGCCTTCGTTGTACTGGGCGGCCAGCTCGACGGCTTCGGTGCTGGGGACGTGGCCGTAGAAGAGGCTGTGGGGGAGGAAGACGAGGTTGGCGGCGAAGCGGTCGCCGCCTACATGGCTGCATTCCCAGGTGCGGTCGGGGAAGGCGTTCGAGAGGGCGGCGGCGGCTGGGCGGCCGCGGATGGCGCAGCAGGCGTCGTGGCGGCCGTGGGTGCAGATGAGGTAGATCGGGTCGGTGCTGGGGGTGCCTGGGTCGCGGCCGGCTAGGACGTTCAAGAGGTGCTCGTCGGTGGGGAGTTCGCCCCAGCGGACGGATTCTTGCCCGGGGCGGCTGTCCACCAGCGCCCAGCGCCGGGCAGTACTGCGGTCCTGCCGGCCGTGGCGCCTGATGAGCACTGGTCGGATCCCCGCTGCCGCACACAACCGCGCAACCTCAGCAGCCAGCCCACCCGCACCAAGCTCCGCACCAGCCGCACCCACCGGTACCGGACCTACTGCAGGGGGTTGGGGTGTAGCCAGGTCCCCCGCCGCTGAGTCATCCGCCGCTAGGCCACCCGCTGTGGGACCGGGTGCTGTTGGAGCGGCAGCCGTTGGGTTGGTCGCTGGTGGAGTGGGGGTTAGGGCGGTTAGGGCTTGGCGGGGCCAGGGGGCTCTGTGTTCTATCAGGAGCCAGCGGGTGGCGGGTGGGGCGCTGGCAGTTAGGGGGTCGCCGCGGTGTTCCGCTGCGGCGGCGCATCTGAGGCCTAGGGCTTCGGCGAGGTCCTCAGCTGTCTTCACGGGGGCTCTGTACTACGAGGACTGCTTCGGTCAGGAGGCGGCGGACCAGGACCAAACAATCTGCCTCGTCCATCGGGAGGTCGGCTACCTTGACGTCGGTACCTGAGCACAGGGCCGCCACGGCGGTATAGGTTGCCTTGGGCAAGGAGATGGTGCGGTCGGCGAGTTGGAGCCGGACTGGGTCGCCGTCGACCAGGTGGAAGCGCAGGCCGGGTCGTAGGCGGACCGTAGTACCGGGCTCTAGGGCGGCTATGGCGGCGGCGTGGGCCAGCGGGGGTAGTGGGGCTGGGCGGTTGCCGGACCAGGTGCGGCGGCGCAGACGTGGGGCTAGGTCATCTGGGGTGGTTTGCTCTATCCGCTTGGTCAGCAACGCCGTCACCTCTTCCAGGACTCCGGCTAGTTGCGATGGGTCACCGGGGTCGAAGCCGAGGGGCAGTGCGGCACGGAGGGCTGGTTCGTCTGCTGCCAGAGCTGCGAGCTCCTGGACCAGCAGGTAGCGCGTCATGGTGTGGAGGCCGACGGTTAGGTGAGCACTGACGCCACCGAGCGCCTTGGCCGAGTGGAGGAAGCCGCGGGGGACGTAGAGCGCGTCGCCGGGGCGTAGTACACCGTCGATCACCGGGGCGCGGTCGCGGGCTGCTGCTGCGACTGCTTGCGAGTGCTCGGTCCAGGGCTGGTTGCGGAGGGGGTCGACGTGGACTGGCTCGTGTACGGTCCAGTGCTTCTCGCCTGCAACCTGCAGTACGAAGACGTCGTGGACGTCGTAGTGGGCGGAGAAGCCCTGGGACTCCGCCGGGGTGATGTAGGCGTTGATCTGTACCGGGTGCCTGGCGTCGGAGGACAGCTGGGTCGCGAAGTCGACCAGTGCCGGCCAGGTGCGGTGTAGAGCCTGCAGTACTACGGTGTGGCCGCTGGCGAAGAGCGCAGCTACCTTGTCGTCGCGGATCTGGTCGCCGATCTCCGCGCCGACACCGGCAGGGCCGGTGAACTGGCTGTCGCCGACGACTGTGCCGTTCTTGGCGATGCGCAGGAACGGAGTGCGGAGGCCGCGGCGGGAGAGGAGTTCGTCGGCGGCCTGCAGGCTGAACAGGTCGCTGTAGTCGCCGCTGTGTGAGAGCAGCGCGCGGGCACCCCAGTAGGAGCGGCCGAACTCGTCAAGGTCGAGTTCGCCGCCTACACAGCGCCGGAGAGCCGGGCGCCCTTCCGGAAGCCACCCGCTCTCCGGCACTGGGCTCATCAACTTGAGAAGTTCCCGCCGGTACCGCCGTCAGCACCACCATCGGCTCCGCCATCAGCACCACTGGGGTTGGCACCGCCATCGGCAGGACCCTCGCCACCGGCGCCGCCATCCGCTCCGCCGTCCGTCGCGCCCGGCGACGCGCCGCCATCGGCGGGTCCCTCAGCACCACTGTCGGCACCACCGTCTGCACCGCCATCACTGACACCCGAGGAAGCGCCGCCATCGGCCGGGCCTTCAGCGCCGCTGTCGGCACCCCCATCTGCGCCACCGTCACTGACACCCGAGGAAGCGCCGCCATCGGCAAGCCCCTCGGCACCGCCGTCCGCACCGCCGTCGGTTCCGCCGCCTACGGCTCCGCCGTCTGCAGGGCCTTCGCCGGCGCCGGCATCAGCACCGCCGTCCGCGCCACCATCCTGGCCGCCGAGCGTTGCGCCGCCGTCGGCGAAGCCCTCGCCCTCGGCGTTTCCGGGCAGCCCGGAGCCGCTCGACGAGGTGTTGCCGCCACCGTCAGCGCCGCCATCGGTTGCGCCACTGGACGCACCACCGTCGGCCGGCCCCTCGCTGTCGGCCGACGAGGTCGTCATGTCGTCGTCGCTCAAACCCATGATGCTGCTCCCTTCGAAATACCCGGAGTGTTCTGTCGCCCATCTTGTGCGCAAAGTAGACCGGGCCTAAACCCTTGAGCGCGTTACAACGAGCACTCGGTTCCACAGCGATCAGCCGATCAACCGAGCACGTCCTGCCAGACCTTCAGAAAAGCGTCCGTGACCGTCTCCGGCCGCACCGCGATCCGCAACCAGTCCGGACCCAACCCAGGGAACGTGTCGCCCCGCCGTACGGCGAAACCACGATCCCGCAACTGCTCCCGTATTACCGCAGCACCCGCCACATGCACCAGCACAAACGGCCCACGGGCCACCCCGTACGTCGAAACAGCAGCCGTACACCTGAGACCTGAAAGCAGATGAGCCCGCTGCCGATCCAGATCAGCAGCCGCTTGCGCCGCCTCCGCCAAAGCCCGCTCGTTGCTGCAAGCAATCGCCGCAGCCAGCGCAGGAGTGGACACGGGCCACTGCGACTGCACCGCCGCCAACTGCTCGATCAGCCCCGGCGCCGCCACGACATACCCGACCCGAAGCCCAGCCAGCCCCCAGGTCTTGGTCAGACTCCGTACCACCACCAGCCCGGGAATCGACGCCCCCACCAGCGACTCCGGTTCACCCGGTACGGCGTCCATGAACGCCTCGTCGACGACCAGGATGCGGTCAGGGCGAGCGAGTTCGCGGAGCTCATCGGCACTGTGCAGGATCGACGTCGGGTTGGTCGGATTGCCGATGACGACCAGGTCCGCGTCGGAAGGCACCGCGCGGGGATCCAGGGCGAACCCCGTCTCCGGCCCCAGGATCACCCGATCGACCAGATGGCCGGCTGACCTCAAAGCAGCCTCGGGCTCGGTGAACTGCGGATGTACGACGACCGGGTGCCGCGGCCGGAAGGCCCGAGCGATCAGCACGAAGGCCTCGGCAGCACCCGCGGTGAGCAGGATCTGCGACGGGTCACGACGATGCCGCGCCGCCACAGCCGCGAGCGCCGCGTCCTGGCGTGGGTACGCCGCCAGGTCGGTCAGGCTCGCGCCGACCTCCTCGACCAGCCAGCCGGGCGGCGTACCGGCCCGGACGTTGACCGCGAGATCGACCAGGCCATGCCCGACCTCGAGATCGCCATGGTGGTCGAGGTCGAAATCATCGCGCCGCTGCGTCACAGCAGGAGGCTAGCTCGCTTGTCCGGACTTTGGGCGGTTGATCTCAGGAAACCTAGCGCGAAGAGACTGTGAAGCGCCGGTTCTGCAGGGACGGGTTGCGCCGTCGGGTCTCGGCCAGCCGGTCCGCGGAGATCTCCGCCACCGCGATCCCGTCCGCCTCGCCGACGGCCGCGACGGCGATGCCCTGTGGGTCGATGATCTGGCTCAGCCCGCAGTACTTCTTCCCGTTCTGGGCGGCCGCGGCGACATAACAGGTGTTCTCGATGGCGCGAGCCGTCAGCAGCGTGGTCCAGTGGTGCTCCTTGAGCGGTCCCCGCACCCAAGCAGCCGGTACTACGAACACCTCCGCCCCCGCGTCGACCAGCGCCCGCGACAACTCGGGGAACCGCAGGTCGTAGCAAGTCATCAGCCCGAGCTTCTGCCCGGCGACCTGGACGACCACCGGCGCGACGTCGCCCGGGGTCAGCTGGTCGGACTCGCGATAGCCGAAGGCGTCGTACAGGTGGATCTTGCGGTACGCGCCGAGCAGGTCGCCGTCCGCGCCGACCGCGAGCAGGGTGTTGTACGGCCGGGCCTCGTCGCAGCTCCGCTCGAACATGCCCGCCACGATCGCGACGCCGTGCTCGGCCGCGACCTTGCGCAGCGTGCTGACGAAGTCTCCGTCGAGCGCCTCGGCCAGATCGCCGACCGAACCGCCCTCGGTCGCGAAGTCCGCCATCATCGCCTCAGGCAGTACGACGAGATCGGGCCGGCCGGCCGCCGCCTCGGCGACGAGTCGCGTCACCAGGTCGCGGTTGGCGGCCTTGTCGTGCGAGCTGGCGGTCTGCACCACGGCGATCTTCACCCCTCCATGGTGCCAGGAATCCGACCGGAGCAGGCGGGGGCGGGGCAGACTGGAGGGGTGGAATTCGATGCGGTGGTGCTGGCTGGGGGTGGGTCTACACGGTTTGGTGGGGTGGACAAGGCGCTGCTGGTGCTGGATGGGGTGGCGTTGCTGGATCGGGTGCTGGCGGCAACGACCGGCGCGGCGTCGACGGTCGTGGTCGGGCCTGAGCGTGGGGTTGGCCGGCCAGTGGATTGGACGACGGAGGATCCCCCGAGCGGTGGGCCGGTCGCGGGCATCGCAGCCGGGCTCGCTGTCGGACTGGCGCCCACAGTCGTCCTGCTGTCGTGCGACCTGCCTTGGATCACGGCCGACGAGGTCAAGCTGTTGGTCGACGGTGTCGGGGAGCATGACGGGTTCGGGCTGCTCGACACGAGCGGTCGGGAGCAATGGCTGGCTGCCGCGTACCGGCGTACGGCGCTGGTCGAGGCGTTGAAGCGGATCGGCGATCCGCGGAACAAGTCGGTCAGGCGGCTCTTCCTCGGGCTGGACCTCGCCTGGTCCGCACCCACCCGAGCCGCCGACGACGTCGACTCCTGGGCCGACCTCGACGACTAATTCCTTCGACACCAGCCATCCCGCGCCCTACCTTGGCGGCAATGGATGTCGCCGCGATGGTTGAGAAGGCCTGCCCGGGTAGTTCGATCGAAGAGGTGGTCGAGAGGTCCGGCGGCCAGCTGAGTAAGGTCTTCGAGGTACGCCGAACCGCGGCCGAGCCGGTGATCGTCAAGATCTACGAGCCGGAGTGGGCCTGGAAGCAGGCCAAGGAAGTCCATGTCTACGGGCTGCTGCAGGAGCACCTGCGCGAGTCGGTGCCAAGAGTTCTGCACGCCGAGCCCGGCGAGCCGGCCTTCACCGTGCTGACCAAGCTCGACGGCGTGCCGTTGTCGGAGGCTGAGCCACCGGACTGGAAGAGCATCTACGTCCAGCTCGGCGAGTTGCTCCAGCGAATACACCGCATTCCACAACCGGCGTACGGATATCTCACCGACGAGGTGCTCGAGCCAGTGCCGGACAACGACGCCTACATGCGTCGCCAGTTCACCAAGAAACTCAAAGAGTTCGACGAACTCGAAGGCGACAAGCAGCTAGGCGGAGAGATCGCCCGGTACGTCGAAGAGCACGCGCACCTCTTCAGCGCCAACACGGCACCAACCCTTTGCCACAACGACTTCCACGAGGGCAACGTGCTCGTGGATCCGGCGACCTGGCAGGTGCAGGGATTCATCGACGTGGAGAATGCGATCGCCGCCGACCCGCTGATGGACCTCGCCAAGACCGAGTGCTACTCGATCTGGGGCAACGCCGACAAGCTCGCCGGTCTCGTCGAGGGGTACGGCGACCTTCCCTCC
Organism: Kribbella sp. NPDC051620; assembly: GCF_044453825.1. Classification (NCBI taxonomy): domain Bacteria; kingdom Bacillati; phylum Actinomycetota; class Actinomycetes; order Propionibacteriales; family Kribbellaceae; genus Kribbella; species Kribbella sp. NPDC051620. Next base: position 605,074 of record NZ_JBITDB010000004.1, on the reverse strand, counting down.
GACTGGCGCCCGCGGATGACGCTCTACCGCCTCTACCATTCACTGGAACTCTGGGACTGGTTCAAGTCGATAGGCACCGTCGATCCACTCGACAGCATTGCCGGGGACATGGCCAAGATCGTCGGCTGAGCCAGTACGGTGGCAGACATGCGAGCTGTCGTTTGTGAGGGTGCCGGTGGCGTCGAGGTCCTGACGATCGGTGAGATCGAGGATCCGACCCCTGCCGTCGACGAGGTCGTCATCAACGTGGTCGCCGCCGGGGTGAACCGGGCGGACCTGCTCCAGCGGCAGGGGCACTACCCGCCGCCTCCGGGCGCACCCGGCACGATCGGGCTCGAGGTGTCGGGCACCATCGCGGCGGTCGGCGCGGAGGTCGAGGGCTGGTCGGTCGGTGACGAGTGCTGCGCGCTGCTCGCCGGGGGTGGGTACGCCGAGAAGGTCGTCGTACCGGCTCCGCAGGTGATGCCCGTACCTGAGGGCGTCGACCTGGTGAGCGCGGCCGCGCTACCCGAGGTGGTCGCGACGGTGTGGTCGAACGTGTTCATGACCGCGCACCTCAAGGAGGGCGAGACCCTGCTCGTGCACGGCGGCTCTTCCGGGATCGGCACGATGGCGATCCAGCTCGGAGTCGCGCACGGCGCGCGGGTGCTCTGCACGGTCGGCAGCAAGGAGAAGATGGACTTCTGCCACCGGCTCGGCGCCGAGGTCGCGATCAACTACCGGGAAGCCGAGTGGGCCTCGGTGGTCAACGAGGCGACGGGCAAGGCCGGCGCCGACGTGATCCTCGACATCATGGGCGCGAAGTACCTGCAGGACAACCTGAAGACCCTCGCGTACGACGGCCGGCTGGTGGTGATCGGGATGCAGGGCGGCACCAAGGGCGAGCTGGACCTCGGGCGGCTGATGTCGAGGCGTGGCTCTGTCACCGGTACCGGTCTGCGGGTCCGCTCGGTGGCCGAGAAGGGGCAGATCCTGGCCGAGGTGGTCGGGCACGTCTGGCCGCTCGTCGCCGCCAAGAAGGTGCGCCCGGTGATCCAGCGCACCTATCCCCTGGAGGCGGTCGCTCAGGCGCACGAGGCGCTTGAGCAGTCCAACCACATCGGCAAGATCCTGCTCACCATCTGAGGCCCAACGGCTCCCCGGTCGGGGAGCCTACTCGGCGGCGGGGAAGTTCGCGGCCAGCCAGTCCGGGTCCGGGGCGACCAGCTGGATGACGTCGATCCAGGTGCCCTCGGGGTCGCGGACGAAGAAGTGCCGCTGGCCCCAGACCTCGGTGACCACCTCGGTCTCCAGCGTCACGCCCGCCTCGACCAGCGCCGCGGCCAGCCGATCGGCGTCCTCGACGATGAAACCGAAGACGTTGCCGCTCTCGGTGAGCGCCGAGACGGCGGCCGGCACCGACTCGTGGCCGCGTTCGGTGATGGCCAGCTCCCAGTCCGCCTCGGCCCGCCGCAAAGTGATGAACCAGCCGATGTCGAGGGTGATCTTCAGGTCGAAGTGCCGCTCGTAGAACGCGGCGACCTCGGCCGGGCGGGCGGTGACCACCGTCGCGCCGAATGCTGCGGGCTGCATAGAACTCCTCACTGACGTCGGTCGTTTTGAAGGCTGAACGTTAGCGCCACCAGAGGGCCTGTTGACCGGGACATACCGAGTATGCATACTCGGTATCTATGTCGATCAAGCACGGTTTGCTGGCGTTGCTCAGGCCGGAGCCGAAGTACGGGTACCAGCTGCGCGGCGAGTTCGAGGCGGCCACCAACTCGACCTGGCCGCTGAACATCGGGCAGGTCTACACGACCCTGACCCGGCTCGAACGCGACGGTCTGGTCCAGGCCAGCGCCGACCAGGACGACGACGGCAGGTCGCTGTACGAGATCACACAGGCCGGCCGGGACGAGCTGGCGAAGTGGTTCGAGACGCCGGTGACCCGGGAGTCGCGGCCGCGGGACGAGCTGGCGATCAAGCTCGCGCTGGCGCTCGCCGTACCGGGGATCGACGTGACGGCGGTGCTGCAGCGGCAGCGCGCCGCGACCATGCAGTCGATGCAGGAGCTGACCCGGCTCAAGCGCGGCAGCCGCGACGGCGAGATCTCCTGGCTGCTGGTGCTGGAGTCGATGATCTTCGGCGCTGAGGCCGAGATCCGCTGGCTGGACCACTGCGAGGCGATGCTCTCCCGGCACCGGAGGTCCGCGACGCCCACCACGCAGGCGATCCAAGAGGAAGACCAACAGGCGGGGGCCAACCGATGAGCACGATCCTCGACATTCGCAACCTCACCCGGGTGCACGGTACCGGCGAGCAGGCCGTGCACGCGCTGCGCGGCGTCGACCTGGCGGTGGCCTCCGGTGAGCTCGTCGCCGTGATGGGCCCGTCCGGCTCGGGCAAGTCCACTCTGCTGACCTGCGCCGGCGGCCTCGACCGGCCGACCAGCGGCGAGATCCTGGTCGACGGCAACGACCTGGCCACCTTGAGCGCCAAGGCGGTCGCCGCCCTGCGCCGGCACCGGATCGGGTACGTCTTCCAGGACTTCAACCTGATCCCGGCCCTGACCGCCGCCGAGAACGTGATGCTGCCGCTCGAACTGGACGGCACCCGCGCCCGTACCGCCCGCAAGTTCGCCGACACCGCGCTGACGGAGGTGGGCATCGCGGAGCTGGCCGACCGGTTTCCCGACGAGATGTCCGGTGGACAGCGTCAACGCGTCGCGATCGCCCGGGCCATCGTCGGCGACCGTCGCATCCTGCTCGCCGACGAACCCACCGGCGCCCTCGACTCCGAGACCGGCGAGGCGGTCCTCCAGCTCCTCCGCGATCGCTGTGACCAGCACGGCATCGCCGGCGTCCTCGTCACCCACGACGCCCGGCACGCCGCCTGGGCCGATCGAGTCGTCTACCTGCGTGATGGTGTCCTGGTAGGCCAGGCGGGTCCGCTCCCCGAGGTCGACATCCTGCTGGAAACGCACTGATGGCCGGCTGGGGACCCCCACTCCGGATCGCCCGTCGAACCGCCCGGCGTTCCTTGGGGAGGACCCTGCTGGTCGCCGCGCTGATCGGCGTACCGGTGTTCGCGGCGTCGTGGATCGGGCTGATGGACAAGGCCCAGAGCCCGACCGGCGAGACGCTGGCCCGGACCACGATCGGCTCGGCGGACGCGCAGCTCACCGTCGCGGCGTACGCGAAGCTCAATCCGTGGCCGGCCCGCCCGAGTCTGATGACCGGCGACCCGGGGATGCTGGCGGGCACCGAGCAGCAGCCACGCGACACCAGCAAGGTCGATCCGCTGCCCTTCCTGCCGGCGGGGAGTACGACAGCCCGGGCGATGAAAGAGGCCGGTCAGGTCGACGTCCACGGACCAGGGGCCGACACGTCGGTCCAGCTGGTCACCGGCGACGGCCGGAGCAAGCTGACCGCCGGCACCTTCAGGCTCGACAGTGGACAGCTGCCCGGCAAGTCCACCGAGGTCGCGGTCTCTCCCTCGCTGGCGAAATACCTCGGACTCGTGGACGACGGCAAGCTGAAAGCCGACGCCACGCTGACTGCGGCGAGCGGCCGGAAGTACCAGGTCGTCGGTCTGGCCCGCACCTTCACCAATCCCAGCCTGCGCACGATCTTCGGTACTCCGGACACGCCACTGGCGACCCCGGATCCGAACAATCCGATCGTCTACCTCGCCGACCTCCCCGACGGCACCGACGCCGACGCCTTGAGCGACAGGCTTCTCGGCAACGGCCTCGCGTTGTTGCCGAGGGCAAACATCGTCGACCCGCCACCGGACCCGTACGGCGGCGGCTCGACCGACGCCGGTGCGGTCGCGGTGATGGCGCTGGTGACGGGCTTCGGCATCCTGGAGATCGTCCTGCTCGCCGGTACCGCGTTCGCCGTCATCGCCCGTCGTCAGACCCGCGACCTCGGACTCGTCACCGCGGCCGGCGGGACACCACGCGACATCCGGCGGATCGTCTTGGCGCAGGGCATCTTCATGGGAGCCGTCGGCGCGGGCGGCGGCCTGCTGCTCGCGATCCTCGCGGCACTTGCCGGACGGCCGCTGTGGGAGAAGATGCTGTCGACGCTGATCGTCAGCAACGAGATCCCGTGGCTCAGCCTGGTACCGATCGCGGCCCTGGGATTGCTGGCCGGTCTTGCGGCGGCGATCGTGCCCGCGATCAGTGCTGGACGGCAGACGCCGCTGGCCGCACTCAGCGGTCGATTCGCCGCGGCCGGTGGAGTGGTCAGACTGCGCAAGCCGGCGATCGGGCTGGTCGCCATCGGTGTGCTCTGCACGATCATCGGCAGCATCTGGATGTCGAGGGAACTCGAGGAGGCCCGGCGTCAGATGGCCGCTCAGGCCGAGCAGTACCGGGCGACCGTGACCCCGACCGAGCCGATCGCGCTGGTACTGCTGGGCATCACCGCAACGATCGTCGGTCTGGTCTGGTTGCTGCCGAATCTGGTCGCCAAGCTGGCCGGGTTCGCCCGATTCCTGCCACTCAGCGGGCGGCTCGCACTGCGCGACGCGGCCCGGCACCGGCATCGCACCGGGCCTGCCGCGGCCGCCATCATGATGTCGGTCGGAGCGACCGCGGCGATCGCCTTCGCGATCTCCAACTCGATCGCGGCCGACGCCGTGGACTACATCCCCGAAAGCCTGCCCGGTGACGCCGTCGTGCGTTTCTCGCCCGGTGGCCTCACCTACTCCCCGGTGACCGTGCAGCGAGTGGCCGACGTACTGCCGGTCGAGAACACCTACGAGATCGGCCAGATCATCCAGACGGGCCAGCAACGCAACGGGCCCTACATCCCCACGCTCGCGGTGGTCACACCGCCGACGGAGACCCAGTCCGGCTACAGCTTGATGGCCGTCGACCCGGCGTACATCGCGCGTTTCCCCGGCTACGGCCCACAAGCCGCCGCGGCCTTGCGGGCCGGCAAGATCGTGCTCCCCTCGCCCGTGGGCATCAAGGGCGGAACCGTCCCGGTAAGTTCGGACGGCGACCCCGAGAGCAAGTCGGCCATAACCATGCCGGCGACCTCGGTTTCTTCGGCTCCGAAGATCGCTCAGCTGTCCACCTCGGCGCTGATCAGCACGGAAGCAGCCAAGAAGCTCGGCGCCGTCGATCCGTACCTGGCGGTCTATCAACTCAAGCGCGAGCCGACCGGCGACGAGCTCGACGCGGTGGCGAAGCTGCTCGGGCATGACGACTACGTGCATGTGGAGAAGGGCTACGAGAGCCCGGCGCGACTTTGGTTCCTCGGGCTGATGGCCGCGGCGACCATCGTCACGCTGCTCGGGGTGGCCATCTCGGTCTCGTTGTCCGCGGCGGAGGGGCGCGCAGACCTCGCGACCCTCGCCGCGATCGGCGCACAGCCACGGCGTCGGCGGAACCTGGCCGCCGCGCAGGCATGGGTGCTGGGTGAGCTGGGATGCCTGCTGGGCGTGGGAGTGGGCGCTTTGTACGGCTACACGGCTCACGCGGCCTTCGGGTCACCGCACTTCATGATCCCCTGGCGGGAGATCGGAGGCATCGTGATCCTGGTACCGCTGTTCGCGGGCTTGCTGGCCTGGCTGCTGACCAGGTCCCGGCTGCCGATGGTCAGCCGGGTCGACTAGTACGCCGTACGCCTTGTTGCCTTAAGCACCTATCTGGCGATCCTGGCCAGATCGGGATGGGCGACCGGGTGCAGCGGCGTACTCGTCACCCGCCACTGGCCGCACGAACAGCGTTGGTAGCTCAGCAATCCCTCGCTCACGGGATGCGACGACTCGACGTGCCAGCGATGCCGGTGGACTTCAGCTGTGGTGGTCATGGGTCCATCGTGCTGTAATGGCATTGTGCATCTCAACCCTTACGGCGCGGACGCGGTCCTGCTGGCCGTCAATCTGGTCACCAACCCGGCTTCGACGGCGGTGGAGCTGGCCGAACGTTGCGAGGAGAGCGGCGTCGAGAGCCGGCTGGTCCGAGCCCGACGCGTGACGTCCGCCGACCTCGCGGCAGTACGGGTCGCACTGGATGAGTGGCTGGAGGTCGTGGACGCGCCCGACGAGGAGAGCCGGGTGCGGTTGATGAACGCGATGCTGGCGAAGTACACCGAGCATCCCCGGCTGACCAACCACGCCGGCGACGGCTGGCACATGCATTACCGGCCTGACGGCGTACCGGTCGGACGACTGGTCGCGACGCTGATCAGCACCGGTACTGCGCTGCACCTGGCCGGCCGCGGGATGTCCAGGCTCGGCCGCTGCGCCGCGAACGGCTGCGACAACGTGTATGCCGACCTGTCCCGAGGCGGCCGTCAGCGCTATTGCAGCCCTGCGTGTGCGAACCGTGACGCGGTGCGAAGGCATCGCTCCAAGGCCTCCTGAAGCCGTCGAACGCCCACACCTAGGATGGGCGCATGAGTGAAAGCAGCGGCGAGAACCAGGGCGAGCGGGAAGTACAGATGACCGGCGCCCAGACCGAGGACGGCAAGATCCTGATCGTCGGTCCGGACGGCATGGCCGTCGAAGGGCCGCCGCGCGACCGCAGCGACGAGCAGGACAACGAGCCGCGCTCGGTGACCGAGCTGGTCGAGCAGCCGGCCAAGGTGATGCGGGTCGCGAACATGATCCGGCAGCTGCTCGACGAGGTGAAGGCGGCGCCGCTCGACGAGGCGTCGCGCAACCAGCTGCGAGCGATCCACGAGGCGTCGATCAAGGAGCTGGAGAGCGGCCTGGCGCCGGAGCTGGTCGAGGAGCTCGAGCGGCTGAGCCTCGACTTCACCGAGGACAGCACGCCGACCGAGGCGGAGCTGCGGATCGCGCAGGCCCAGCTGGTGGGATGGCTGGAGGGTTTGTTCCACGGAATCCAGACCGCGCTGTTCGCCCAGCAGATGGCGGCCCGCCAGCAGCTGGAGCAGATGCGCCGTGCCCTCCCGGGCGGCCAGGGAATGCCTGCCCCCGAAGAGGGTTCGCCCTTCCCCGGCCCGCCGCAGCCCGGCACGACGGACGGGCCAGGCAGCGGAGGCATGTACCTCTAGCTCACTGGGACCTCTAGCTCACTGGAGGTTGAAGAGTTCTTCGAGGACGGTGGCGACACCGTCCTCGTCGTTTGCGGGGCAGACGACGTCGACCATGGCCAGTACGTCGGCGTGCGCGTTGGCCACCCCGTACGACGTACCGGCCCAGGCGAGCATCGGCAGATCGTTCAGCGAGTCGCCGAACGCGATCGACTCGTCGGCCGTGATCCCCAGCCCGGCAGCGAATTCGGCCAGCATCGCCGCCTTCGAGACCCCGCTCGCCGAGATCTCCACCAGGCTGGTTCCACCGCTGTGGCTGGCCGTCACCCGGGTACCGACCAGTGGACCGATGGTGGCCAGCAGGTCGTCGGAATGCCTGCTGGGATGGCGAACCAGCAGCTTCGCGGCCGGTTCGGACAGCAGCTCGTCGAGCTGCGCGACCAACGTGTCCTCGGGTTTCGGCCACCGATTGAGATAGTGCGGTTCCTGTCCGTAACGGTCGGTCCGCTCGATCGCGAACTCGACCTCCGGCAGCTCGGCCCGGATCGCCAGCGCGACCTCCAGCAGGATCGCCGGATCGATCAGCGCGGTCCGGATCGCCTTGCGGCCAACGACGTCGTACAGAATGGCGCCGTTGGCAACGATCGCGACACCGTGCGCGCCGACCAGGTCGGTCAGGTCGTGCAGCCAGCGCGGCGGCCGGGCAGTCACCATCACGAACTGGGCGCCGGCTTCTGCACCGCGAGCACCGCCGCCTTCGTCCGCGGCGAGATCGAATGATCACTGTGTACTAAGGTTCCGTCAAGATCGGTCGCGACCAGACGGGGTGGGCGGACTGCTTCGGGGATCGGCACCGGACCACGGTAACTTCTTGCGACCGAGTCGCCTATACCTCTTCGGCAGACTCGGGCGCAACCATTTGGACATGGCTATTCCTGCAATCTGATTGACCGTTGAACAACGTCATCAGACCGTTACGGCAGGAAGCTGCAAAGGCAGCCAGTTCCCCTGCGCAGCAGGGTTTCGGCGTGATTTCATGCGGTGGCGAGCGGGGAACCGGGGGCGATTCAACCGCGTCCCAGTCCTGTTCCGGATCACCGTCCGGTGCAGCCCCACTCCGGTAAACACCGTCGACATATCGATGTGGAATTGGGTGCAACCAAATCCACGTCCACAGCGTCAACAGTTATGGATCGGTGCGTCCCGCGCCGGGACGACAGGGGTGGGTCGGCAACAGATCGGTCCATCAGCTAGTGGGCTCGGTGTTCGAACGTCATTCATCGTTCGTTCACTCGGGTCCTGGAACTTGGGGAGCCACGATGATCGTCAACAGCGCCAAGATAGCGGGGCAAGGGAGCAGCGGCTCTCGTGCGGCTGTCGACACATCTTCCATCCTGGAAGGGACGATGACCGGCTGCACCGCACGCACGGACATCTTCCAGCACCGTTTGATGGAAGAGCCGCCGCCCGCGTCGGCGACCCGGCGGACCCGGGAACGCTATGACCAGCTGGTCCGGGAGGCCAAGGCAGTCTGCGCGTCCTGCCCGCTGTTCACCGACTGCCTGTTCAGCGCCGTCGCGCAGCACGATGTCAGCGGCTTCGTCGCGGGCACCACGGCCGCGCAGCGCCGCTCGATGCGCAACCTGCTGGACGTCGAGGTCCAGGCAGACGACTTCGACCAGCTGGCCGGAGCGCGGGGCACGCGCCGGCCGGTCAGCCACGAAGAGGTCCTGCGGCTGCGCACGCAGTACCCCAACGACAGCCTGGAATCTCTTGCCATGCGGCTGGGATGCTCGCTGTCGACCGTCAAGCGCCACCTGCGCAGGGCCCGCCGGGGACAGAGCCCGGCGATCAAGGCCCCGCAGGCCCGCCCGGAGGTCAGCGCCGTCCTGGACGCGTTCGACGCCGTGGTGGACCGCCCTTGCCAGTCACCTCGTCCCGGTACCACCCGCGTCGCCTGATCTGATACTCGGCCCGCCAGCGGACTATCAGTCATCAAAAAGCCCGTGGCTCCTGCTACCGCAGGTGCCACGGGCTTTTTCAGTTGTCGCGTGAAACTATCTCCGCCGGCTATTTCATTCAGCTCGAACAGTTCTCACCTGAGCTTCAGAAATAACGGTTGAGCACCGCCGCGACACCGTCGTCGCTGACCGACTTGGTGACTTCGTCCGCTTTCACCTTGACCTCGTCGGGCGCCGAACCCATCGCGACGCCGAGGCCGGCGTAGACGAGCATCTCGATGTCGTTGCGGCCATCGCCCAGCGCGAGCAGATCGTCGGCTTCCAGCCCGTACTGCGCCAGCGCGACCTTCAGCCCGGTGCTCTTGTCGACGCCCTCCGGCGCGATGTCGAGCCACGCCGTCCAGCCGACGAAGTAGCCGACCCCGTGCAGGCCCAGACGCTCGGCGAGCTGGACGAAGTCGCTCTCGGACTGCTCGGGGTCACGGATGATCAACCGGGTCACCGGGGCCGGCGCCAGCTCGGCGTCACTCACCACGCGGATCGTCGCGGAGGAACCCAGATCGCCCTCGGGGAAGGGCTCGGTGACCAGGTAGCTGCCGTCGAACTCCTCCACCGCCATCCGGGCGTTGGGCGCGTGCTCGCGGACCGAGGCGATCACCGTCGTCGGATCGAAGGTGCGCTCGTCCACCACCTCACCGGAGGGGAACCGCAGCGTCCGCGCACCGTTGCTGGAGACAACGAATCCGTCCGGCAGGCCGAGCGTTTCGGCCACCGGCTTGGTGGTCTGCCACGACCGGCCCGTGCACAGGATGACCGGTACCTGCGCGGCGGTCCGGCGGACCGCGTCGACCACGGCAGGCGAGAGCCGCTCGTCGTGGTCGATCAGGGTGCCGTCGATGTCGAGGGCAACGGCCTTCGGCCGCCAGCCGTCCGTCATTTGCCCACCGGTTCGAGGACCTCTCGGCCACCGACGTACGGGCGGAGTGCTGCCGGGACGCGGACTGAGCCATCCGCCTGCTGGTGCGTCTCGAGGATCGCGACCAGCCAGCGGGTGGTGGCCAGGGTGCCGTTCAGCGTGGCTACCGGACGTGGCTTGCCGTCCGCGTCGCGGTGCCGGATGTTCAGCCGGCGGGCCTGGAAGTCGGTGCAGTTCGAGGTGGAGGTGAGCTCGCGGTACGCGCCCTGGGTCGGCACCCAGGCCTCGCAGTCGAACTTCCGGTACGCCGAGGCGCCCAGGTCACCCGTCGCGGTGTCGATCACCCGGTAGGCCAGCTCCATCTTGTCCAGCATCTCCTTCTCCCAGCCGAGCAGCCGCTGGTGCTCCGCGGCGGCGTCTTCCAGGCTGCAGTAGGAGAACATCTCGACCTTGTCGAACTGGTGGACACGGATGATCCCGCGGGTGTCCTTCCCGTACGAACCCGCCTCGCGGCGATAGCAGGACGACCAGCCGGCGTACCGGATCGGGCCGGCGGAGACGTCGAGGATCTCGTCCATGTGGTACCCGGCCAGCGGGACTTCCGAAGTACCGACCAGGTAGAGCTCGGGCTCCTCCAGGCGGTAGACGTCGTCGTGGGCGTTCAGGTATCCCGTACCGCCCATCACCTCGGGCTTGACCAGGGTCGGCGTGATCATCGGGGTGAAGCCGTTCTCCACCGCCTGGGCGATGGCCAGCTGGAGCATGCCGAGCTGGAGCAGCGCGCCGACGCCCTTGAGGAAGTAGAACCGGGCGCCGGAGACCTTCGCGCCGCGCTCCATGTCGATCGCGCCGAGCAGCTCGCCCAGCTCGAGGTGGTCGCGGGGCTCGAAGCCCTCGGCGGCGAAGTCGCGCGGCTTGCCGATCTCCTCGATGACGGTGAAGTCCTTCTCGCCGCCGACCGGGGCCTCGTCGGAGACCAGGTTCGGCAGCTTGCCGGCCAGCTCGTCGAAGCGCGTCTCCGCCTCCGCGGCGGCGGCCTCGTTGGCCTTCACCTCGGCGGCAAGGGCCTTGGTGCGCTCGAGCAGCGCGGTGCGCTCGTCGCCCTTGGCCTGCGCGACCTGCTTGCCGAGGCCCTTCTGCTCCGAGCGCAACGACTCGAACGCCGCGATGGACGATCGACGATCACCGTCGGCCGCCAGGACCTGGTCGACCAGGTCGGTACTCTCGCCACGCTTGGTCAGGGACGCGCGGACGACATCGGGGTTCTCACGGAGCAATTTGGCATCGATCACTCCCGAAGGGTATCGGGGCGTGTCAGCGGCGGCGAAGTGTATTCGGGATGATGAGCTGGGGCCAGCTCGTCTACTAGGGGGAAATCAGCGGCGATGAACCATCACCCACCGACTCATGTTGGCCGTGCGCTGACGGTCGTCCTGGGTGCGCTGCCGTTCACCGTGGTGACCCTGCTGGTGTTCGGGGACTGGCCACCTTTGCGGCGGTGGGACGAGTCGGTCGCCTCGCGCGTGGCGGCGTACGGCGCGACTCATCCGAGCGTGGTGGACGTCTGGCAGGTCATCGGCGCGGTGATCCTGCCGTGGACCTCGCGCGCGGTGATCCTGGTGGTCGCCATCTACCTGTGGCACCGTCGCGCCCGGCTGCTGACCGTCTGGCTGATCGTCTCCGCCGGCGCCGAGCTGGGGCTGGTCCAGGCGGTCGAGCACATCTTCGAGCGGCCGCGGCCGGCTCAGATGCTGGTCGAGTCCGGCGGCTGGTCGTACGTCGCCGGGCACGCCACCGCCGCCTTCGTGATGGCCGGTGCGCTCGGGGTGGTGCTGCCGTCGGTCCGCGGCTGGCGACGGCGCTTCCGGCTGCTGGTGACGCTGCCGACGATCGCGGTGGTCTGGATCGCGTCCGTGGACCGGGTCGCGCTGAACCTGCACTGGGTGTCGGACGTGCTCGGCGGCTGGGCGCTCGGGCTGGCGATCCTGACGGCGACCTCGATCGGGTTCGGGCTGCGGCCGGGGCTGCGGCGACGCCGGCGGCGGCTCCCGTCGGACGGCAACGGTACGTCGGTACCGCCGCGGGCCGCGGTCATCGTCAACCCGATCAAGGTCGGCGACGGGGTGGCGTTCCGGCGCAAGGTGACCCGGGCGCTCGCGGTCCGCGGGTTCGACGACCCGCTCTGGCTGGAGACGCGGGAGGACGATCCGGGCAACGCGATGGCCAAGCGGGCGATCGAGAACGAGTCGGACCTCATCCTGGTCGCGGGCGGCGACGGTACGGTACGGGTCGTTTGCGCGGCGTTGTCGGGTACCGGCATACCGGTGGGTGTGATCCCGGCCGGCACGGGGAACCTGCTGGCCCGGAATCTGCACATCCCGCTCGATCTGGATGACGCGTTGGAGCGGATCCTGGACGGGCGGGACCGGCGGATCGACCTGGTCAAGGTGTCCGGTGACGGGCTGGACACGGACCACTTCGCGGTGATGGCGGGGCTCGGGCTCGATGCCGCGATCATCACCGGGGCGCCGCCGATCCTCAAGGCGCAGATCGGCTGGACGGCGTACCTGGTCTCGGCGGCGAAGAACATCAACCACCCGTCGGTGAAGATCCGGATCGTGCTGGACGACGAGGAGCCGATGGAGCGCCGGGTGCGGACCGTGGTGGTCGGCAACGTGGGGATGCTGCAGGCGAACATCCCGCTGCTGCCGGACGCGCGGCCGGACGACGGGCTGATCGACGTGGTGGTGATCGCGCCGCGGCGGGTGACGCAGTGGCCGCTGGTGTTCTGGCGGGTGATGACGCGGACCAAGCGCACCGAGATGTACCTGGAGCGCTTCACCGGCCGCAAGGTGGAGATCACCGCCGCTGTCGACGTCCAGCGCCAACTAGACGGCGACGGCATCGGCCCCGGCCGAACCCTCACCGCCGAGGTAGAACCCGGCTCCCTGGTAGTCCGAGTCCCCAAACGCCGCTAACTCCTCACTCCCACACCCCTCGCTCCCACACCACTCACGCCCACACCACTCACGCCCCCACCGCTCACGCCCGCGCCGCTCGTGCGACTTTGAGCACCCATCAGGCACTCGCGTCGCGATCCAGTGACTGCTGGGTGCTCAAAGTGGACGCGCTGGCTGAGTCCATCGCGACTTTGGGCACCCGCTGGTCGCTCTACTCGCGAGTTGGTGACTGGTGGGTGCTCAAAGTGGACGCGCTGGCCGAGCCCATCGCGACTTTGGGCACCCGCTGGTCGCTCTACTCGCGAGTTGGTGACTGGTGGGTGCTCAAAGTGGGTGTCTTGACGTAGGGGTGGGGAAGGGGGCGGAGCGGAGGGGGGTCAGGCGGGTTCTGGGGTTTCGCGGGGTTGGGCGGCTTCTTTGCGGAGGGTTTCGAGGGCTTCTTGTTCCTCCGGCGACAGCTTGGCGTCGCTTTCGAAGGACTTGACCTCTTTGGCGTACGAGCGGGCGTCGTTGCGGCTGTTGATCGAGGTGAGGACGACGCCGTCGCCCTTGTCGTCGAGCAGCGCCATCGACCAGGACAGGCGGCCGCCCATGTCGCCGTACGCGTCGTACCTGACGACCGCGAGGTGCTGCAGCGTCTCGCGGAGCTCGCTGCGGGCGTCCTCCAGCTCCTTGCTCAGCCGCCGGAGCTCGGACTTGACCGTGCCCGGCTTGGCCTCGGACTGAGCCGGCTGGGGCTCTGTCTGGGACTGGGGCTGGGTCGTGGGCTGCGGGGTGGCGGGCAGCTTGGTCGCGGTCTTGGGCGTGCCGGACTGCGCCCTCAGCGCCTGGATGGCGAACACGAGGGCGAGCACCGCCACGAACAGAGCGGCGATCCCGAATGCAGCGGCTAACGTCGAAGACACGCACCGCAGCCTAATGGCTGCGTGGCCGAGCGGCTGCGCTGCGTTGCTCTGCGGGGTCCGAATCGGGCGAATCGCGGTCGGGCACGTAGATTCGCAGGGTGACTCATTTGCCTGACCCCAGCCACAGCAACAGCACCGGCGGCGGCCCGCTGCCCGGAGTACACGACCTCGGCTATGCACGCCTCGACACTGACCGCCTGGATCGTACGGGTGACGCCGAGGTGGTCTACGGCGCCGGGAAGACACCTGAGCAGGTTGTAGAGCTCCTGCGTACCCTGCACGCGACGCACCCGGGCCACGCCGTCCTGGCGACCCGCCTGACCGTCGAGGCGCAGGACGCGGTCACCTCCGCCCTGCCGGAGGCAGTAGTCGACCCAGTGGGCCGTACTGCGGTACTGGGCGCTGCGCCCGTACTGCGCGGGACGGTGGCGGTCGTAGCAGCCGGTACTTCGGATGCGCCGGTGGCGGCCGAGGCTGCCACGACTGTGGGGGTGTTCGGGGCCAACGTGGACCTGATCACGGATGTCGGCGTGGCCGGTCTGCACCGGATCATGAGCGCTCGTGAGCGGCTGGACGCGGCCGACTGCCTTATCGTGGTCGCCGGGATGGAAGGCGCTCTGCCGAGTGTTGTCGGCGGGCTGGTGGGGGTGCCGCTGGTCGCAGTACCGACATCTGTTGGGTATGGGGCTTCGTTCGGTGGAGTCGCGGCGTTGCTCGGGATGCTCAACTCGTGTGCGCCTGGCGTGACCGTGGTGAACATCGACAACGGCTTCGGGGCCGGCGTCTTCGCGGCCCGGGTCGCGCGGCGCGCTGCGCCCGCTGAGGTGAAGTCGCAGTGAGAATCGCCTGGATCGACTGCGCGGCCGGCGCCTCTGGCGACATGCTCCTAGGCGCCTTCTTGTCCGCCGGAGCCGACCTCGAGGTAGTCAACGCGGCGGTCGCCGCTGTAGACCCTTCCCTCTCCATCACAGTCGAACGGACCACCCGGCACCAGATCGCCGCCACCAAAGCCTCGGTCCGAGTCTCCGGCGAACTCCACCCTGAGAACTTCCCGGACCTGGCGCCGGCTAACGCCGGCGCTTCGGATCAGGCGGAGGGCCGGAGCACGCCCGAGCGGGCGGCGGCCGGGACCGAGCACAGCGAGCACGAGGCCGGGCACGGGCATCGCCACGCTGATGACGGCGAGCACGAGCCCGGGCACGGGCATGGCCACGCTGATGACGGCGAGCACGGGCATGGGCACGCGGGAGGGGGTGGCGGGCATACGCGGACTTGGGCTGAGGTTCGGCGGTTGATTGAAGCTGCTGGATTGGCTGAGGCGGTGCGGGATCGGGCTCTCGACACGTTCGCTCGGTTGGCTCGGGCTGAGGGGGCGGCTCATGGGGTGGAGCCTGATGAGGTGCACTTTCATGAGGTGGGGGCGTTGGATGCGATTGCGGACATCGTCGGGGTTGCCGCGGCTTCGGTTGCGTTGGAGTTGGATCGGATAGTTGTTTCGACCATCGCGCTGGGGGGTGGGCGGCAGGTTCGGGGGCAGCATGGGGGGATTCCGGTGCCTGGGCCTGCGGTGCTGGCGTTGTTGAGTGAGGCGGAAGCGCCTGTGGTCGGGGGCACGGCGCCGTACGAGATGACTACGCCGACCGGGGCGGCGCTGCTCGCCTCGCTGGCGGACGAGTTCGGGCTGTTGCCGGCGATGCGGATCCAGCAGACCGGCATCGGCGCGGGCGGGCGGGACCCGGTCGAGGTACCGAACATCGTCCGGGTGATCGTCGGCGACGCGCTCGATCGGCCGGCCAGCGAACTCGTCTACGAGACCAACGTCGACGACCTCGACCCGCGGATCTGGCCGCAGGTGCTCGCCCGGCTGATGGAGGCCGGCGCGGCGGACGCCTGGCTGACTCCGATCCTGATGAAGAAGGGCCGGCCGGCGCACACGCTGTCGGTCCTGGTCGGCGGCGCGAATGCCGAGGAGGTCCGCTCGGTGATCCTGTCCGAGACGTCGGCGATCGGGCTGCGCGAGTCGACGATCCGCAAGCATGCGGCCGACCGCGAGTTCGCCAGCGTCGAGGTCGAGGGCCAGCGCATCCACGTCAAGATCGCCCGGTACGGCGGTCAGGTGGTCAACGTGCAACCCGAGTACGACGACGTCGCCGCGGCCGCCGCGGTACTGAAAAAGCCGATCAAGTCCGTCCTCGCCAAAGCCATCGCCGCCGGCCACGAACTCTGGAGCTAACGCCCGAAGGTTGTTGGCGCCGAGCCAGATGCTGCCGAGTGGCGGCTAGGGGGCGTCGGCTGGGTGGGTCAGGTGGGGGTGGCGGCCGGTGTAGGGCGGGGCGAAGAAGACCAGGAGGGCTAGGTCTTCGGTGATGTCTACGAAGCGGTGGGGTTCTTCGGCGGGGATGAAGAGGACGTCGCCTGGGCCGATCAGTTCGGTTCGGGACGGGGTGACCAGGGTGGCGCGGCCGGTGGTGACGACGTAGATCTCGTCCTCGCGGTGCGGGTGCTGGTCGTCGACGCCACCGACGGGGATCGAGTATGTCCCCACCGACAACGACTTCGTTGTCAGTTGATCCACGTAGTGGCTCGGCAGCGCATGCTGGAACTCGCCCGCCCCTGAAATCTTCTGCACCGGCTGAGACTAGTGCCCCGGACGGCCATGCCCTAGGGCGCGGAGACCTTCTGTTGCGCTGGTTTTGCTTTGCGCTTCGGCCAGTCGTACGGCCACCACTGGGCGCCGCCGCGTCGCGCCCAGACGATCAGGCCGATCAGGACGGCGAGCTCGATCGCGGGGCAGACGGTGTCGCGGAGGCGGGTGCTGAACCACTCGAGCGAGTCGGACAGGAACGGCGCCACCTGGCGTGCGTTCGGGTCGCGGCCGGGGACGTATGCGATCGCGATCATGGTGGTCCGGATGACCATCCACTTGTCCACCTTCGACGCGGCCACCGCGGCCAGCGCGACCCACGCGATCACGTCGTACCAGGGCAGGGAGTACATCGCCGTGACGATCCAGGCGATCCCGTAGATGGCGGTGTAGCGGATCGCCTCCGGGGTGTGGTCGTCCGGATGCGTGCGCGGGACGAGCGACTTCGGGAAGACCTGGGAGAGCAGGATCGCCAGCACGATCAGGCCGACCCAGGCGGCGATCGCGAGCACCGTGCGGACCAGGCCGTTCGGCAGGAACAGGGTGAAGAAGCTGAGCAGCACCTTGTGCGGAGTACCGGTGGAGATGAACGAGCTGTTCGAACGGGCTTGCTGTAGCGCTTCGAGGCCGACGACGGCGTACAGGCCGGCCATCGAGATCGCGCCGCCGATGCAGAACATGATCGCCTTGCGGCGGTCCGCCCGCAGCGACCAGAGCATGGCGACGCCGACCAGGCCGATCGACAGCTTGGTGCAGCCCGCGATGCCGAGCATGATGCCGGCCAAGAGGATGTGCCGCCGGAAGAGCACCAGCGCGATCACCGCGAACATCACCGCGATCGCGTCGTTGTGCGCGCCGGCCAGCACGGTCCAGAGCAGCAGCGGGTTGCCGAGGGCGAGCATGGCGACGCGGCGCTTGGCGGGCAGGCTGGGGCCGACGAGCTTCATCAGCAGCAGGCCGGAGACGATCAGGCTGACCGCGACGGACAGCTGCAGCATCCAGACGGTGAGCTGCATCGAGTCGCCGCCGACCCAGGACGAGAACCACTGGACCCAGGTCGCGATCGGTCCGTAGACGCTCTTCGCGCCCTGCCACGGGCGCTCGGTCGCGGCGATGACCGGGTCGTAGCCGAGGCGGATGGTGTCGGCCGGTGCGGTCGTGTACGGATTGCCGCCGAGCGACATGATCCGGCCGTACGCCGCGTAGATCAGGACGTCGCCGGAAGCCATCGGAGGTACCAGCGTGACGGCGGCCGTCGTACCGATGCCTAGGGCAACCAATCGGCTGACGCGCGGGGCCCAGCCGTTCTTGATCGCCCTTGCTGCCAGGAAAACGCCGTACCCGCCGAGCAGGATCGCGACGTAGATCATCATCGTCACGAGCCAGTCGTTCGGCTTCGCGTTGAACCAGTACGACGGCAGCCAGGCGTGCCGGTTCGTCAACGTCAACACCACAACCGAAGGCCCGAGCAACCCGGCCGCAACAATCAGAACCGTCGACGCCAGATACAAACCAACCGCACGCTTGCCGTCACGGTCGGCGGTCGGAGAGGCGGCAACTACCTCCTCAGCCTTTTCAGTACTCATTTGCTGGGTCCGCGGGAGGGTATGGCGTTGCGGGCGGAGAGGGCTCGGCGGAGGTGTAGGTACTGGCGGGCTCGGTGGAGTTGGCCGTGGAGGTCTTTGCCGCTGGGGCGGTGGCGGACGTCGATGGGGATCTCGAGGATGCGGAAGCCCTTGCGGCCGAGGTCGATGCTCAGGGCTGCTTCCACGCCGAAGCCTGGGGCCAGCGGGAGGGCTGCTTCGAAGGCGACCCTGGTCAGGCAGCGCTGGCCGGACAGGGGCTGCTCAGGGGACCAGCCGGTGGCCTGCGCGATGCCGGCGCGCGCCAGGCGTACTACGAAGCCGTGGCCGCCAGGCTTGCTGCCGTCAGGGCGGAGCTGGGCCGGCAGGGTGCCGATCGTCATGTCGGCGCGGCCGGCCAGCACCGGCTCGATCAACGGCTCGGCGCCGGTCGCGGAGTCGGCCAGATCCGCGTCGAGGAACAGGAGGTGTCGTGGTTGTGGACCGTCTTGCTTTGCCACGGCGGCTGCGCCGGTTTCCATGGCGGCGGCTTTTCCGCGGTTTCGGGGGTGCCGTACGACCGTGGCGCCGGCTCGCTCAGCGGCCTCGGCGGTGCCGTCGGTGGAGCCGTCGTCGACGACCACGACCAGGTCGACGCCGGCGATCTTGCGCACCGCGTCGACGGTGGCCGCGATCCGCTCGACCTCGTCCTTGGCCGGGATCACGCACGCGACGGATCCCAGCGTGGGCTCGACGGGAGGCAGATCAGTACCGGACACAGCACCGCAGCCTAGTTGTTCCGCGGCCGATCCCCGCCCTCGTCCCCGCGCCCTGTGGATATCTCGTCCTTTCGACCGATCCCCGGCCCCCTCCTCGCCAAGTTGGAAATCCGCAGAAATTGTCGGACAATCAGACAGAATCACGACGGCATGCACGCTCAACGCGGAGCTGCCGTAGCTTGGTGGAGACGGGATCCGGACGAGAGGGCAGGCAGATGACCCAGGCGTATGGCGTCGACAGCGAGGTCGGGCCGCTGCGAACCGTGATGCTGCACCGGCCGGGCAACGAGCTCCGCCGGCTGACACCACGCAACAACGACAAGCTGCTCTTCGACGGCCTCCCCTGGGTGGGCCGCGCGCAGGACGAGCACGACGCGTTCGCGCAGGTACTCCGCGACCGCGGTGTCGAGGTGCTCTACCTCCACAAGCTGCTCGCCGAGTCGCTCAGCGACCCGACCGCCCGCACCGTGGCGGTCAGCGGTGCAACCGAGGATCTGAGACTCGGCGACACCTTGCGCAAATACCTCCAGGACAGCCTCACGGCGCTCGACCCGGAGCAGCTGGCCGAGGCGCTGATGGCCGGCGTTCGCAACGACGAAGTACGGGCTGGTGGGCTCGTCACGTCACTGCTCGCCCACGAGGACTTCCTGATCGACCCGCTGCCGAACCTGCTGTTCACCCGCGACTCGAGCGTCTGGATCCGTGACAACGTCGCCGTCACGTCGCTGGCGATGCCGGCCCGCGTGCGCGAGTCGCAGCTGACCGAGCTGATCTACACGTACCACCCACGCTTCGCCGGAGCGGAGAAGGTGTACGACCACAGCCTCGAGCACGTCGAGGGCGGTGACGTGCTCGCCCTCGGGCCCGGAGTACTGGCCGTAGGCGTCGGCGAGCGGACCACGCCGGCCGGGGTCGAGCGGCTCGCTCGGCGGGTGTTCGCGAAGGGCCTGGCGCACACCGTGCTCGCAGTACCGATCGCCCAGCAGCGAGCGACGATGCACCTCGACACCGTCTGCACGATGGTCGACGTCGACGCCGTGCTGATGTATCCGAACATGGCCGAGGAGATGCGTGCCCTCGCCGTCACCGCCGAGGGCGAGGAGCTGCACGTCGCGGAGTCCGAGCCGTTCCTGGTCGCCGCGGCCAAGGCGCTCGGCATCGACACCCTGCGCCGGATCGACACCGGCCTGGACCCGGTCACCGCCGAGCGCGAGCAATGGGACGACGGCAACAACACCCTCGCCCTGGCACCGCGCGTCTGCATCGCCTACGAGCGCACAGTCGAGACGAACCAGCGGCTGGAGGAGTCCGGCGTCGAGGTCATCCGCATCGCGGGCTCCGAGCTCGGGTCGGGTCGAGGCGGCCCCCGCTGCATGTCCTGCCCGGTACTACGGGACCCGGTGACTGTGGCCTGACACCGCCGGAACAGCTCCGGATGTGGCAGCGATGCCGCATCCGAAGAGGTACCTGACAACGCAAGTACGGGAGGCGACACGCGGAGTGAAATCGGGGGTTGTCGACAGGGCCGGTTGTGAGTACTCTTCATGCCTAGGCCCAGGCCCTGTTGCTCCCCCGTCAGCAGGACTTGGGCCGTCCACGTGAAAGGGCCCCGCACTCGATCGAGTGCGGGGCCCTTTGTTCTGTCCTAACGGATCGTCAACTGGCGGCTGGCCAGACCGGCCCGGGCGGCCCGCTCTTCGGTGCTCAGCGCGGCCTCGGTGGCGAGCGCCTTGTCGAGCGCGACGGCGAACTCGGCAGCCGGCTTCTCCAGATCGGCAGCCTCGGCGTCGGCCGGCAGCTCCCACACCGGCGCGAGTACGCCGAGCGCGCGGAACGAACCGATCAGGCGGCTTCCCTCGGTCAGCGCGGACGAGCCGGCCGCGTGCAGCCGGGCGAGCGCGTCGAGCAGCGTGTCCTCCGCGTGCGGCAGCACCCAGCGCAGGTACCGGCGGTCGCCGATCTGCGTCCAGTACGCCGCTTCGACCGATTCCAGCCGTACCGTCGGAGCAGCGGCAGCGTTGGCCCGCTCGAGCCCCGCCGCGACCTCACCGGTCGGGTCGTCGACGTTCTCGCCGACCCAGTAGTCGAAGCCCTCGTGCACCTTGACGGTGATCGGCTTGGAGGTGTCGATCAGGTCCTGCAGTCGCGGACCGTCCTTGAGCAGGTCGCCCAGCTGGATCGGGTTGCCCGGCTCGGTCGCCAGCGCAGCGGTGATCGCGTGGGCGACGTCGCGACTCGGGTCACCGGACGACGCGTGCGTCTGCAGGCCGATCCAGATCGTCTCGTCGTCGCGGACCAGCCCGGGCATCGCCATCGGCAGCAGGGTGACCAGGTTGACGGTCTTGCCCTTGTGCTCGCCGGTCAGCGTGACCTCCGCGGTACCGGCCGGGACGATCTCGCGGAAGGCGATCAGGTCGCACTCGGACGGCAGGCCCTCGAACGGGCGGACCACGAAGCTGTCGGCCGCCTGCGCCCGCTCACGGCCGTGGCACTGCTTGAACCGCTTGCCGGAGCCGCACGGGCAGGGTTCGCGCGGGCCGACGTCGACCAGGTCGGCCGGATCCAGCGTGACGGTCGTGGTGTTGTTGGCGCGGTTGCGCGACTTCTTTCCCATACCCCGCAGTCTTGCAGTACCGGGCTACCGGCCACCAACCCGCGGTCAGCGCGGTACGAGCGCGTACACGGTCCGGCGGGCGTGGGCGGTCCGGACACCCCATTCCGACGTCAGCACGTCCACGATCGCCAGGCCCCGGCCACCGACCGCGTCGGGGTGGGCGTCGGCGATCCGCCGGGGCTCGGTCTCGCCGCAGCCGTCGACGACCTCGAGGTGGATTCCGGCCTTGTCGATCCACCAGGCGGCCCGCACCTCACCACCCGGCAGCGGCGGCGCGTACCGGATCGCGTTGGAGAGCAGCTCCGAGAGGACCAGCTGCGCGTCGTCGCAAGCGTGCTCTGTCACCCGGTGCCGCTTCAGATAGCCGGCCAGACGGCGGCGGGCATCTGCTACCGCAGAGACTTCGTGCGGCAGTACGACGTCCACAACACTCACGTCGGCGGGCAAGGTCGCAGAGGACAAGCAGGGTCTCCTCAGGTCGGAACAACACTCCCACTTCTGCCCCCGATCGGGGCTCCGAAAACACCCTTGTGTATTCCGTTACACAGCGGCGCTGAAGTTCACCTGTTCCGTAGATAAACCGAGACAATTCGGACGGAATTGAACGTCCGAATAACAGCTCGCATTCGGCCCGTCACACAGAAGGACAAAGTGAGACGCACTCCACAAACGCTCCGCGACCGGGCCCGCTCGAATGAGCGCCGACCGGAGTGGTCAATCCGGTCGGTGCGCCCGGCGGAGCGGCAGGTGGAGCTTGCGGCGGGAGGGCTGGGCCGGGAGGGCCGGCGAGGTCCGCCAAGGGGTCGCCAGCGTCTGGATGGCCAGTTCCGGGCGGTCGCTGATCAGGGCGTCGACTCCGATGTCCTGGCAGTGCCGGACGTCCTGCTCGGTGTTGACGGTCCAGACGTGCACCTGGTGACCGTGCTTGTGGGCGCGATCGACGTACTCCGGGTGGGCTGTGACGATCTCCAGGCTCGGACCCGCGTACGAGACTCCGGTGGGCAAGGAGCCGTCGCGGAACCGCAGTGGGACGCGGTCCATCAGCAGTACCGTGCGCAGGCCCGGCGCCAGGACGCGCATCCGGCGTAGCGAGAGCCAGGAGAAGCTCATCACGCGTACCGGCGACTCGGTGCCGATCTTGGGATGGGCCCAGCCGAAGCGGTCGAGCATCTCGATCAGGCGGCGCTCCACCAGCCCGGCGTACCGGGTGGGGTGTTTGGTCTCGATCGCCAGCTCCACCGGCCGGCCGGCGTCTCGTACGGTCTCCAGCAGGCGCTCGAGGGTGAGCACCTTGGTGAGGTCGGGGTCGGGCAGCTCGGCCTCGTCGTCGAGCTCGGCCCAGGGGTTCTTCCACGAGCCCCAGTCGAGGCCGTCCAGCTCCTCCAGGCTCATCGTGGACAGCACTCCGCGCCCGCTGGACGTCCGGTCGATCCGCCGGTCGTGGACGCAGACCAGGTGCCCGTCCGCGGTCAGCCGGATGTCACACTCCAGCCCGTCCGCTCCGGCCTCGACGGCCCGGCGGTACGCCGCCAGCGTGTGCTCGGGACTGACTTCGCTGGCGCCGCGATGGGCCACCACGCTGGGGCGTTTCGCCATACCGACAACTCTGGCACGCCTTGTCGTGAACAACTCACGCAGGCTCGCCGACCGGTCGGAAAACGGTTACTTGCCGGATTCCGGCCCAGGCCACTCAGTGGGCACCAGGTGGTCGCCGTTGTCGGTGGCCCAGCGGGCCAGCGCCGCGAGCGGGCCGGTGGCCAGCGACAGGCCGGTAGGCGTGAGTTCGTAGGCGACGCCGCGTTGATCGGCGGGAATGGCGGTACGGACGATCAGACCGTTCTTGGTGAGCCGGGCCAGGGCCTGGCTGAGCACCTTGTCGCTGACCCCGCCGATGGCGCCGAGCAGGTCGCGGCGGCGCGTCGTACCGCGGCGGAGCGCCACCAGGACGAGCGGGTCCCAGGTATGGGCGATCAGGTCGGTCGCCTGGCGCAGGCGGCAGTCCGCCACGAAGGTCTCACAGCCGCCGTTGTCCACCTCCCGATTGTCGCAAGAAGTTCCCTACCGATCGGTCGGAGAACGGTGGCTAGCGTGAATTACAGAAAATTGGACAAGTGGAGGATTTGATCAAATGAAGATTGCCTTTCTGGGGACCGGGAACCTGGCCGTTGCACTGGGCAAGGTCTGGACGGCGGCCGGGCACGAGATCTTTGTCGCCGGCCGATCGTCGGACAATTCGGCAAAGGCCGCCGCGGCGTTCTCCGGTACCGCGGTAGAGCCGGCCGCCTTGGCCGCGGTCGCCGACGTGATCGTGGTCGCGCTGGCGTGGGAAGGGCTGCCGTCGATGCTGTCGACGGCGGGGGCGACGGAGGGCGCGTTCGCGGGGAAAACGGTGATCGATTGCACCAACGCGGTGGACTACGCGACCGGGCGGTTGAAGCCGGAGACAGGCTCGGCTGCCGAGCTGGTCGCCTCGCTCGCGCCCGGAGCGCATGTCGTGAAGGCTCTGCACCTGTTCGCCGGCACGTCATGGCCTGGGCGGACGACTGACGGTCCGGTGGTGGCTGTTTGCGGGGATGACAGTGGGGCGTTGGAGGTCGTGGGTGAGCTGGTGGAGGAGCTCGGCGGGAGAGCCGTGGTGGTGGGAGATCTGAGTGCTTCCCGGCAGCTCGAGGAGGCGGCAGGCTTCGTGATGCGGGTGGTGACCGCGGGCCACGATCCTCGGTCGGCCGTGCCCGAGGTGCGGGTGGGTGAGTCACACTGATCGGGTGACGCAGATGCGAGCAGTTGTCCTGACCGAGCCTGGACCGCCGGAGTCGTTGAAGGTCAGCAGCGTCGAGCGGCCGGAACCGCGGCAAGGATGGGTGCGGATCAAGGTCGAGGCGTTCGGGCTGAACCGGTCCGAGTACCACCTCCGGGCGGGGATGGCGACGAACGCGACGTTCCCGGTCATCCCGGGGATCGAGGCGACCGGCACGGTGGACCTGGCGCCCGGTGGCGAGTTCGCGGTCGGGCAGCAGGTGGTCGCGATGATGGGCGGGATGGGCCGCGAGTTCGACGGCGGGTACGCCGAGTACACCGTCGTACCGGCCGGCTCGGTCGTGCCGGTGACGACCGACCTCGACTGGGCGACGCTCGGCGCCCTGCCGGAGATGCTCCAGACCGCCCACGGCTCGCTGCACACCGGGCTCGGGATCCAGGCGGGACAGTCGATCCTGGTCCGCGGCGGTACGTCGTCAGTCGGCGTGGCGGCGGCCGTACTGGCCAAGGAGCAGGGTCTGACGGTCTTCTCGACGACCCGCAACCCCAAGCGCTTGGACATGTTGCGAGAGCTCGGCGTCGATCACCCCTTGGTCGACGACGGCAACATCGCGGCGCAGGTGCGCGAGATCCTTCCCGACGGCGTCAACGCGGCCCTCGAACTGGTCGGTACCAACGTCCTGCCCGACACCCTCAAGGCCACCGCCGTCCACGGCACCGTCTGCTTCACCGGCATGCTGAGCGACGCCTGGACGATCCCCGACTTCTACCCGATCGGCTACCTCCCCAACGGAGTCCGCCTGACCGCCTACAGCGGCGAGTCCAGCGACCTCCCCGCCGCCGCCCTCCAGCGCTACGTCGATCTAGTTGCCGCAGGCAAGCTCCCCATCCGGATCGACCGCGTCTTCACCCTCGACGAGATCGCCGAGGCCCACCGCATCATGGAAGCCGGCGAGGCAGTGGGCAAACTGGTGGTCAGCATCACCTGACCGAGCCGGCCGTCACAGCACTCGTTTGTGGTAGTTGGCGAGGTCGCGGATCTCCACGGTGAGCTGGATGTTCAGGTCCGCACTGGGCTTGAGGTGGTCGACCAGCAACGCGAGAACCAGCTCGCCCAGGCGGTCCTTGGTCTCCGCGTCACGCCCAGGCAGGAGCGCCACCTCGGTGTGGATCATCGCCGCGCTGGGGTCGCCGTCGGCGATGACGGTCTCCCCGGTCGTCCGGAAGCGGGTCTTGAAAGCGGGCACGGTACTGCCGATCACCTCGGCCGCCGCGGGATGCAGAGCCAGCGCAAATCCCTGCCGATCGAACGCGTCCGTCAACGACTCCGAGTACTCAACCCTGATCTGAGGCATGCCACCCATTATCCGGGCTGGGTTGCCCACCGCGTCCTGGAGGAGACGTGGTGGGCAGGCTTTCAGCTGACGGCTTTTTGGAGGGACTTGGTCCGGCCAACCGGGCGGGCGAGGCCGTAGTGGTCGCGGAGGGTCGTGCCGGTGTAGTCGGTGCGGAAGAGGTCGCGGGACTGGAGGATCGGGACTACGTGGTCGGTGAAGGCCTCCAGGCCTGAGGGCAGGACGGCTGGCATGATGTTGAAGCCGTCTGCCGCGTCGGCGTCGAACCATTCCTGGATGGCGTCGGCCACCTGTTCCGGGGTACCACTGAAGGTCCGGTGGCCTCGGCCTCCGCCCAGCCGGCCGATGAGTTGGCGGACGGTGAGTTTCTCCCGCCGGGCCAGGGTGACGATCAACGTGTAGCGGCTCTTGGCGCCTTCGATCTCGTCTTCGTCCGGCAGGTCGGCAGGGAGTTGCTGGTCGAGCGGGAGGTCCTCGGGCTTGACCCGCAACGTCTTGGCCAGTTGCTGGCGGGCGTACTCGGGCTTGATCAGGTCGTCGAGCTCGCGTTCCAGTCTGAGCGCCTCGGCTTCGGTGTCGCCGATGACGGGGACGATGCCGGGGAGGATCTTCAGGGTTGACGGGTCACGGCCGAGTGCCGCGGTACGGGCCTTGAGGTCGGTGTAGAAGGCCTGGGCGTCCTCCAGGGTCTGCTGTGCGGTGAAGACGGCCTCGGCGTAGCGGGCGGCCAGGCCCTTGCCGTCCTCGGAGGAGCCGGCCTGGACGATGAGGGGATGGCCTTGCGGGGACCGCGGCAGGTTGAGGGCGCCGTGAACCTGGAAGTGGCGGCCGACGTGTTCGATCGGCTGGACCTTGGCATTGTCACCCCAGACGCCGGATTCCTTGTCCGCCAGCGTCGCGTCGTCCTCCCACGAGTCCCAGAGCTTGTACGCGACCTCCAGGAACTCGGCCGCCCGGTCATACCGCTCCGCATGCGCGGGCTGGTCGGCCAGATTGAAGTTCTTCGCCGCGTCCGGCCCGGCCGTGGTCACCACATTCCAGCCCGCGCGCCCGCCGCTCACGTGATCGACGCTCGCGAACCGCCGCGCCAGGTTGTACGGATCGTTGTACGTCGTACTGGCCGTGGCGATCAGCCCGATCCGTGAAGTGGCCGCCGCGATCGCGGTCAACAGCACGGTCGGCTCCAATGCCCCGGCGGGCCGGCGCCCGATGTCGCCGATCAGCTGCGGCGAATCGGCGAAGAAGACCGAGTCGAACTTGCCGCGCTCCGCGATCCGGGCGAGGTTCTGGTAGTGCGCCACGTCGGTGTTGGCGACCGGGTTGCTCTCCGGCAGTCGCCACGACGCCTCGTGGTGCCCGGTGCTCATCAAGAACGCGTTCAGGTGCAGATGACGGCTCACAGCGAAACTCCCAACGCATCGAGAAGTCTGGTACGAACGGCAGCGAACCCGGGATCCGCCGGACTGCGCGGCTCGGCGAGCTCGATCGACTCCTCCGCGACGATCCGGCCCTCGTCGAGCACGATCACCCGGTCGGCGAGCACGATCGACTCGTCCACGTCGTGGGTGACGAGCAGGACGGCCGGCTGATGCGCGGCGCAGAGTTTCCTCAGCAAAACATGCATCTTCAACCGGGTCAGCGCATCGAGCGCGCCGAACGGCTCGTCGGCCAGCAGCAACGCGGGCTCGCGGACCAGCGACCGAGCCAGCGCGACTCGCTGCTGCTCACCACCGGACAGTTCGTTCGGCCATGCCTGCTCACGGCCCGCCAACCCAACCTCGGCGAGGCTTTCGCGTCCCCGCTCGTCGGCGCCGCGCAAACCCAGTACGACGTTGTCCAGGACCCGGGCCCAGGGCAACAATCGCGAGTCTTGGAAGACGACGGAGACGTTGCCAGGTACAACGAGTTCGCCGGATCCCTTGACGTCGTAGTCCAGTCCGGCCAGCGCCCGCAGCAAGGTGCTCTTGCCTGAGCCGCTCTTTCCCAGCAGGGCAACGAATTCGCCGGGTTTGATGCTCAGGTCGAGATCGTCGAGGACCGCGCGATCGTCGTACCGCCTGGTCAGTCCTCTGACCTCGACAGCGTGATCCAGCGTCAGTCCGCCAGGGTGCGTCGCCATGAGAGCGTCCTCCTTTGGACGAGTCGTACCGCGCCGTCGGAGAGCAGGCCGAGCGCGCCGTACAGGACCAGGCCGACGATGATGATGTCGGTCTGTCCGTACGTCCGGGCCAGCTCCATCATGTAGCCGATGCCGCTGGTCGAGTTGATCTGCTCGACGACCACCAGCGACAGCCAGGCGGCCGTCACGGCGAATCGCAGGCCGAGCAGGAATCCGGGCAAGGCGCCGGGCAGCACCACCCGGCGGATGAACTCCCAGCGCGACAGCCCGACCGTCTCGGCGAGTTCGACGTACCGGCTGTCGATCGTGCGCAGGCCGTTGTGGGTGTGGATGTAGATCGGCACGAAGACACCGAGCGTGATGGTGGTGATCTTCATCGACTCGCCGATGCCGAGCCAGAGGATCAGCAGCGGCAGCAGGGCGAGCGAGGGGATCGCGCGCTTGATCTGGATCGGCCCGTCGAGGATCGCCTCACCCAGCCGACTCAGACCCGAGAGCAACGCCAGGACCGTACCGAGCAGCACACCGATGCCGAGGCCGGCGAAGGCTCGCTGCGCCGACGTCCACAGGTTCGACTGGAGCCGGCCGTCCGCAATCAGGTCGCCGGTCGTGGTGACCACGGTCCATGGCGCCGACAGCACGCGCGGATCGAGCAAGCCGGTCGCGGATCCGATCGACCAGATCACCAGTAAGAGGATCGGGCCGAGCGCGGCGCCGAACTTGAGCTGTTTGCCAGGCCCCAGACGTCGCCTACGACGTAGCGGCTGGGCCACCGCCGGTCGCTCGGACGACGTCCGGATGCCGGGAATCGCCAGTTGCGTCATTTGGCCGCCGCCTTGATCGCGTCGGAGGCCACGGTCTGGAAGCGCAGGTCGTACAGATCCTTGGCCTGGATCACCGGCTTGCCGGTCTCCTTGGCGAGCAGTTCGATGGTCTCCTGGTGGCGCTTGATCGCGTCGCTCCAGTCACCGCTGATGTCGGGGTGCCCGGCGTTGTCGACCAGCCACTGGCCATCCGCCTCGGTGAGTCCCTGGTCCTTCACGTAGTACCCCTCGATCCACTCCTTGGGGTGCTTGTCGATCCAGTCCTGAGCTACTCCCCACGCGGCGACGTAGGCCCTGATCGCGGCCGCCTTGCCGGCGTCCTCGAGCGACTCGGTCGGCCCGTAGAGGTGACCGGCGTCGTCGCGCAGGCCGTGCTGGATCGTGGTCGCCCCGTCTTTGCCGTACTTCGTCAGGTACCGCTTGATCGAGACGCCGCCGATCGGCGCGACATCGACCTGCTTGGCGGCGAGCGCGTTCGGGTAGATGTCCCCGGTGCTCGGCAACTCGACGAGCTTGACGTCCTCCTTGGTCAGCCCGGCCTTCTTCAGCACCTTGAGCACGAGCGCGCCCTGCGCCTGGCCGGGGCTGTACGCGATCTTCTTGCCGCGCAGATCGGCCAGCGTCTTCACCTGTACGCCGGGAGCCACGCCGAGCTGGTAGATCGGGTGATTGATCGGGTCCAGCCGGAACTTGGAGGCGACGATCTTGACGTGCAGCCCGGTCCAGGTGGCGTGGATCGACGGGATCTCCGCGACCGAGCCGAGGTCCAGCGCATGCGCGCGGAACGCCTCCGTGGTCTGTGGACCACCGCTGAGGTTGGCGAACGTGACGTACTTCGAGACCTTGTCGAGCTGACCCGACAGCTTGAACGCCACCTGAGTGGCCGGATCGCCGACGACGATCTTGACGCCGTCCGGTACTTCGGTGGGCAGCGGGGCGTCGAGCGCGAGCTTCGCGCCGGTACCGCCGGCCTGGGCGTCGCCGCCGCAGCCGGAGAGCATAGTGACGGCGGCCAGCGCCGCGGCGGCCAGGACAGCAAGGGATTTCTTAGGCATGAGCTTCATCCAGACAGGGGTTCAGGAGGGCCGGTCGGTGGTCGCGTAGCGGCCGTCGTGGTACAGCAACGGCTCGTGTTCGCGGCGTTCGGCGTGGGTGGCGAGCCGGGCCACGACGATGTGGTGATCGGCGACTGCGAAGCGGTGTTCGACGAGAGCGCGCAGGTAGCTTGGGGCCTCGTCCAGGACGGGTTCCCCGGTACGGAGCCGGGACCAGCGGGTCGGTTCGGCAAACCGGTCGACGCCGCTGGTGGCGAACCGGCCGGCGATCTCGTGCTGGCCGGCGTCGAGGAAGTTGATCACCAGGCTGTCGGCCCGGTGGACGGTCGGCCAGCTGGACGCGGTGGTGGCGATCGAGAACGACACCAGCGGCGGCAGCAGGCTGACCGAGACGAGCGAGGTCGCGGTGAAGCCGACCGGGCCGTTGCCCGCGTCGGCGGTGATCACCACCACGCCGGCCGCGTGCCGGCGGAACACCGAGCGGAAGATGTCGGCGTCGACCGTGCGCTCCACGTCTTCTGGGTCTGGAACGACGGTGAGGCCGGGGCGGCTGGGCAGGGCAGGGTGGATCGCATGGACGGACATGTCTCTCCCTCGGGACGGGGCAGGGACGACCGGCAGCGGACAGGCAGGAGCAACCGCAACCGGGCGGATGGAGGTACAGCTGACTCTCAGGCCAGAACTCGTCTACGCCGCCGACAGGACAGGCGGTGGAACGGTGTGACTATCGACAGGTCGCGCTGGCTGTGCGCATCATGTCGATGGCACGGCGCCGGGTGAGCAGACAACTTGTCATGTCAGTGAGCTTCTCATCAAAGTGCACTGGAAAACTAGACAATCTCGTCATTCGATACGACTGTCCACCGGACGCCCCTCACACCTTCGTGGGTGTATGCGTTCTACTGACGTGATGCTTTTACTGCCGCCCTTCCAGGCGCTCGTCGACGAGCACTGGCGCGACGTCGCCAGGCTCGCCCGGGCGCTGGCCGGGCCGGTTGACGGCGACGACGTGGCCCAGCGCGCCTGGGAGAAGGCCTTCGCCGCCTACCCGAACCTCACCTCGGCACAGAACCTGCGCGGCTGGCTGCTCACCATCACCGCCCGCTGCGCGACCGACGTGCACCGGGCCCGCAAACCGCAAACACCCCTCGACGACGCGCCACCGATCGCCGTCGACGGCCCGGAGGCCGCCGACTTCCCCGATCCGGAGCTCTGGCAGGCCGTGAAGGACCTGCCCGAACGCCAGCGCGTCGCCGTCACGCTCAAGTACGTCGGCGACCTGGACCACCATGGCGTGGCCGCCGCTCTGGACACCACGCCCGCCGCATCCCGCCGACTCGTCAGCGATGCGCTCGCGACCTTGCGCACCAAACTCGGAGTGGATCATGACTGACCTCACAGCGCCTGATATCGAGGCCCGGCTCAGCCGCCTCACCCCCGCAGGCGCCCGCCCGCCGGTCCTGCCGACCGCCGACGTCTCCTACACCCTGCACGACACCCCCATCGGCACCCTGCTGCTCGCGGTCGCGGGTGACCGGGTGGTGGCCAGCTCCTTCGGCGACGAGGAGAC
Source organism: Kribbella sp. NPDC051620 (assembly GCF_044453825.1). Taxonomy (NCBI): domain Bacteria; kingdom Bacillati; phylum Actinomycetota; class Actinomycetes; order Propionibacteriales; family Kribbellaceae; genus Kribbella; species Kribbella sp. NPDC051620. Next base: position 574,061 of record NZ_JBITDB010000004.1, on the reverse strand, counting down.
GCTGACCGAGCGGCTGGCCCGGGCGATCTCCCCGCGGGTACTGCGCCAGCCCGGCCCGCTGGACGAGGTACGGCGGCAATTGGACGAATACCTGACCGGTCAACGAAAGGCATTTGATTTAAATGTTGATTTGACTCTGGCCACGCCATTTCAGCGGCTCGTGCTGGCTGATCTTCCCGACCACACCCGCTACGGCAAGACGACGACGTACGGGCAGGTCGCCGGCGAGATCGACCGGCCGAAGGCGGCCCGGGCGGTCGGTACGGCGCTCGGCGCAAATCCCTTGTGCGTGGTGATTCCCTGCCATCGGGTGATCGGCGCGAGCGGCGCGCTCACCGGATACGCCGGCGGGCTGGACGCGAAGCGGTTCCTGCTGAATCTCGAATCGAAAAGTTAACTTTTCCGGCGGTCGTTCGTTTTCTTTATACTCGGGTGGAAGGCAGCAGGTCCCCAATGTGGAGTGGGGACCTGCTGTTTTTTCTATTCGTTGCCCGGTTGATGGATTTCGAGGATGAGGCGGCGGCGGCCGCCCCATTCGCGTTTGTAGACCTTGTAGTCCTTGATGCCGGCCGCCGAGCAGAGGCGGCCGTAGCTGGCCTCGTCGTGGATGTAGTGGACGCTGCTGGTGCCGAAGTGCTCGGTGGTGACGATCCGGTGCTCCGGGCCCTGGCGTAGTCCGTTGGCGATCTCCGACGCGGTCGCCGGGCCCCAGACCGGCCCCTCGATCACGGCGAGCCCACCGGGTCGTAGTACCCGGGAGATCTCCCAGATGGTCGACATCTGCTCGTCCTCGGCAAACAGCTCGTGGAACGCCGTCCACAGGCAGAGCACCGCGTCGAAGGAGTCCGACTTGTACGGCAGGTCCGTCATCGAGCCGATCGCCCAGTCGATCGACAGCTCTTCTTCGCGCGCCTTGGCCTGGCCGGCCTCGACCAGGTTCGGAGAGATGTCCAGGGCTCGCACGGTCTTGCCCGCCCGCCGCAACGGCAGGCTGATCCGGCCGTAGCCGCAGCACAGGTCCAGTACGGACTCCCGGCCTTCCAGGAGCTCTTCGACGGCCTGGACGATGGCGGCGTCACTTTCCGGCGTGGTGCGACTGGCCAGCCCCTCGACCCCGAGTTCTTCGTACTCGGCCCGGCTGCGCAGTGCAGAGTTCAGCATTGCGCCAGTATCCCGGCCACGCTGGGTCACTGTCAGTATCGGGAACCGGATCGAGACCTTCCGAAGTCGGCGAACGGTAATCGCACGGCTCTCGTGCGACGCCGGCCGGTGCCGTGACACTGAGCCAACGACTTCCTCGAAGGAGAACCATGCCCACCACCCGGTACGACGATCTGCGTGCGCTCTTCATCAACTGCACGCTGAAACGGTCGCCCGAGCGCAGCAACACCGAAGGGCTCATCGACGTGAGCAAGCACATCCTGGACAAGCAGGGTGTGGCGGTCGAGGTGATCCGGGCGATCGACCACGACATCGCCACCGGTGTCTGGCCGGACATGACCGAGCACGGCTGGGCGACCGACGAATGGCCCGCCCTGCAGGAGAAGGTGATGGCGGCCGACATCCTGGTGATCGCCGGACCGATCTGGCTCGGCGACAACAGTTCGGTGACCAAGAAGGTGATCGAGCGGCTGTACGCGAACTCCTCGATCCTCAACCCCGCTGGGCAGTACGCGTACTACGGCCGGGTCGGCGGCTGCGTCATCACCGGCAACGAGGACGGCGTCAAGCACTGCGCGATGAACGTGCTCTACAGCCTGCAGCACCTGGGCTACACGGTTCCACCCCAGGCCGACGCCGGCTGGATCGGCGAGGCCGGCCCGGGCCCGTCGTACCTGGACGAGGGATCGGGCGGCCCGGACAACGACTTCACCAACCGGAACACGACCTTCATGACCTGGAACCTGTTGCACCTGGCAAGGATGCTGAAGGACGCCGGCGGCATCCCTGCCTACGGCAACCAACGCTCCGAATGGGACGCCGGCTCCCGCTTCGACTTCGAAAACCCCGAGTACCGCTAGGCGTTCTGCCGGGTGCGGCCCAGGCGGCCGAAGAGGATCGCCGCCACCATGGACACGACGATCGACGTGTACGTCGCGCCGAGCCAGGCTGGTACTGGGTGGTTGTTGAAGAGGGACTGTTGGAGGTCCAGCCAGAAGGGGGACCAGCCGTCGACTGTGCCGGGGTTGACGAGTTGGTAGGCGACGAAGCCGAAGACCCAGGCCAGGGTGGGCTGCCAGCGGAACCTCGCGGTGTCGGAGACGTCCCAGTTCATCTTGCTCACCACGAAGAAGTCGGCGATCGCGACCGCGAACAGCGGGATGAAGACCGAGCCGATCAGGTAGAGGAACTGGGTGTAGTTGCCCAGGTCAACGAAGAGCGCGAGGACGGTGGCGAGGATGCCGATGGCGACGGAGATCCAGCGCCGGTCGATGTGCCCGATCAGGTTGTGCGCGGCCATCGTGGTCGAGTAGACGTTCGCGTACGCCTCGTCCACCTCGTCCACGAGCAGTACGAACAACGCGATCGCGCCGGCCGGGAGGGTGACCAGGGCGGTGATGACGTCGGTGCTGTTGGTCTGCAGGGTGGCGACCGCGATAACGCCGAGTGCGTAGTACAGGATCGCGGCCAGGCCGTAGCCGAGGGCGGAACCGGCGAAGGCAGCCTTGTTGGTGCGCGAGTGCCGGGTGTAGTCGGCGGCGAGTGGCGCGAACGACACCACACCGGCCGCGGCGAGGTCGACGCCCGGCCAGAAGCCGAAGACGCCGTCCTGCGGGAGATCGTGGACCGGCTTGCTGAGCACCTGGATGAACAGGTAGACCGAGGCCAGCAGGACCAGCCAGACCATGAACTTGCGCAGCAGCTTCACGCTGCCGAGCGGCCGGACCGCCATCGCTGTCGCGATGAAGCCGGCGATCAGGACGAACAGCCAGCGCCAGCGCTCACTCGTCACGGCGACGGCCGCCTGGGAGATCACGATGATCTCCATCGTCGCCCAGCCGATGTTCTGCGCGATGTTGAGCACGGTCGGCGCCATCGAGCCGCGGCGGCCGAACAGCCCGCGCAGGCTGGTCATCGCGGGCGCGCCGGTGTGCGAGCCGAAGACGGCGGCGCCGCCGAGGACCAGAGCGCCGATCCCGCAGCCGACGACGACGGCGATCAGGCCCTTCACCAGCGATCCGGTGTACGCCGCGACGAGCGCGCCGGTGACCGGGCCGAACAGCGAGATGCCGAAGTTGCCCCAGAGGGTGAACTGGTCGAGGAACCCCAAGGTCCGCGGCGCGTCCGTGGTCAGGACCAGCGGCGCCTCGGTGGCGGTGGACGTGCGTGCAGCGGTAGTGGTCATGGCTGACCTGCTCCCTACGCCGGCATTACCCGGTCAGGTTCAGGCGGTCGGCGACCCGGCTGCTTCCAGCTCGTCGCCCTCTCAGCCCGCTGATCGGCGCGAGCTCCCGCGGAGGTTTGTTACTGCGTCAACGATAACGCGTCATTGACCGTTGTATACACCGGCTGCCCGCTTGATGAACGTCACAACCTCTTCACCGTGCGTCAGTACCGGCATGTGGGCGCCGGAAGGCACCGTCCAGACGTCGGCATGGGTCTCTCCTGCTGCGTCCGCGCCCGCCAAGTCGGCGAGTCGCTGCGCCCAGCCAGCTGGACAGAGGTTGTCGTGTTCGCAGCGGACGATCACGGCCGGCCGCTCGAGCCGGCGGATGGCTGCGGCGAGGTCGTACCGCCTGGCGACCTCCATCGCCTGTGCCATCGACACCAGGCCGGTACGCGCGTACTGCGGGGCCAGGACCGGTACTAGCCGCGGTGACTCCCACACAGCGGAGCGCACCCACCGCTCGGCGAGCGTGACCCAGTCGGAGGCGCCGACGTCCCCTGTTGGACCGAGCAGCACCAGGCCCTTCACCAGCTGGGGCTGGGCGAGGGCAGCGGCCACCACTATCTGGCAGCTGGCCGAGTGGCCGACCAGTACCGATGGCTCCGTGACGTGAGTGAGCACGCGTTGAGCTAGCGCCTCGGTATGGAGGTCATCGCCGGCTTGCACGCGTTCGCCGTACCCGGGGAGGGTGATGATCTCGTACGGCATGGTGAGGTGCTGGATGGTCGGGGCATACGACTCCGGCCCGAGGCCTAGCCCGGGGACCAGTACGACCTGGGTCACTCCCACGGTGGGCGGTCGGGGGCTTGCTGGACCACGGGGTTGCGTACTTCCGGCTTGAGCTCGCGGTAGCCGAGGGCTAGGCCGACAGCGAGGATGAGGAGGCCGGTACCACCCCAGGCGTACGCGGTGGGGAGGCGGTGGAGGGAGTCGTCGATGGCGCCCATGCCGGTGGTCAGCACCATCACGAACCAGATCAGGATCGGGATGAGGGACAGGGCGACCAGGCCTAGGCCGGTCAGCTCTATCGGGTCTGGCTGGCGGTCGGCCTTGCGGCGGTTGAGGACGTCGCGCAGCCACATGCCCAGGGCGGCCAGGCCGACTATCAGAGTCAGGAGCTGGCCGATGGTGTCGATGACGTCCGTGCGGAGCGGGTGGTTCAGCGGGGAGCCGGGGAGCTGGGAGATCTCCCGGAGCGAGATGCGCTGGACGGAGACGACCAGCAGTCCGTAGATGCCGGCGATGACCGCGGCCAGGAGGACTACCCGGGCTGCGCGGGGGTCGCGGGGGGCTGGGCGGCCGTAGGTGGGTAGCTGGTGCGGCTGCGGGTTGGCGGGTGGGCCGTACGGGTTGCCGGGACGGTAGGCCGGTGGCTGGTTGTAGGCAGTCGGCGGTGGCTGGTTGTAGGCAGCTGGCGGCGGCTGTTCGGCGTACTGGTTCGGTGGGCCGTACTGCGGCTGGCCGTAGGGCACAGGCTTGGCGTAGTGCTCGTCCTTGCGGGACTCGTCGGGGTTCTCGCCCCGGCCATAGGTGGGGAAGTCCTGAGACGACATTCGCTACACCCTCCCGCTCACTCGAACCGTCTTCGGACAGGTTCTCACGGGCGGGGTCGTTCTAGGTTGCTTTGATGGTCGGCCAAGCGTTGGGGAGGCAGCCGGCCAGGCCCTTGGTCTGCTGCATCATCACCGGCGCGGGGGTGTTGGGCTTGGCGCAGGTCGAGTGGCCGTGGCCGAGGGCGTGGCCCACCTCGTGGTTGACCAGGTAGCTGCGGTAGAGGTCGACCTTGCCGGCGTACGCGGGTACGGCGTACATCCAGCGCTTGGCGTTGAGCACCACCCGGTTCTCGACCCGGCAGGACACCTCGCCGCCGGTGTCGAGCGGCAGGCACAGCTTGTCGGTCAGCGTCGGCGTCGCGACGATCACGCGCAGGTCGGCGTCGACCTTGTCGGTCCGCTCGAACCGCACCGGCCCGAGCGCCTGCCAGCCGCGCGGATCGGTGAGCGTCCTGTGGATCTCGGCCGCGACCTTCTCCCCGTTGAGGGACAGCCCGTCCTCGATCTCGACCCGGTACGTCAGCTTGTCGTGATTCTCGGTCGCCTTGGAGAACCCAGCCACCACCAGCAACCGCCCGGTCGACACAGTGACATTCGGCTTGGATCCCTTGGGCCGCCGGGTCAAGGTCGGTGCCGGCCGCAACGGTGTCGTGAACGTCGCGGTCGGCGTCGGTACATGCGTCGGCTTCACCACCGGCACCTGTGTCGGCTCGCTCTTCGCGACGACACTGCCACTGAACTGCGCGGCCAGATTGCGCTCCTGGGTGGCATCGGGATGAACCACCATCACCACGCCGAGCACCGCCAGCGCCGTCACCGAGAACCACTGCGCCTTGTACGACTTCCGCCGACTGTGCCGCCCTGATTTCCCTCGGCGCGCACCACTCCCCGAACGCCGCCCACTCCGCCCGGTAGTCATCTCGCCTTACCCTATCGACTCCCAGTTAGATCACGAAAGGGCAACTTCCGCGACAACGACGTACAACGTCACCGTCGCCAGAAACGGACCACTCGCAAGCCCGTCGAGCCACTGCCGTCCAGCACTCGCGGACAGGTATCCCGCCTCGATTGCACGCTCGGTGTTCCGCTCGAATCCGAAAATCTGATCCGCCTCCCGCAACTCCCGGAACACCGAAGTCACCGGCAGCACCGTCGGTACGCCGAACCCCGCCGCCACCGCCAGCCGCGCCAACTGCCGCCCGATCACCCCGTTGCGAACAACCTTCTCCGCAACGTGCCGCGTATACGCCCGCGACACCTCGGCATCCACGGAGTCGATGGCCAGCGAATCCCAATCGGGTTCCCCCATCACCAACCGCCCACCCGGCCGCAACACCCGCCGAGCCTCTTCGAGCGCCCGCACCGGATCCGCCACATGCTGAAGCACCCGATCAGTCCGAGCCCGATCCACACTCCCGTCCTCGAACTCCAGCTCCTGCAAGTCCCCCAACCGCACCTCGACCTGCCCCACCTCAGCAGTCCGCTCCCGGGCCCGCCCCACCATCTCCTCATCGAGGTCGACACCGACCACCGTCCCGGTCGGGCCTACAGCCTGAGCCAGCGCACCGAGATCCGTCCCTGGCCCACATCCGAGATCGACCACGGTGTGACCCGGTTGGAGATCGAGCGCCGCCAGCATCGTGTCCTTGTACGCGCGGCCCGAAGCGCTCGCCGCCACCCGGTCGAGGTAGGCGATGTGGGTCGGGGCCTCGTTCTCGAACACCTGGTTCGTCATGCCCAGGGATCGTACTGGCGGGTCAGGCCGTGCGGGTGCGGAGGAATTTGCCGAAGTGGGGGACTGTGAAGGCGACCGTGCCTCGTTCGGCGGAGAAGACCAGGCCTTTTTTGATCAGGCCGTCTCGGGCTGGGGAGAGGGACTGGGGTTTGCGGTTGAGGGTGGTGGCGACCTCGGCGGTGGGGACCGGGCCGTCGTCGGCGTTGATGCCGAGTTCGGCCATGGCTCGCATGTATTCGCGTTCGGCGGGGGTGGCTCGTTCGTAGCGGGAGCCGAAGAAGCCGACGGTCAGTTCGGCGGAGGCTTCGGGGCCGGCTACCGCCACGTCCTTGATGGTGATGGGGCTGGTGGGAGCGTGGTCCCAGGTGGCGTGGGCGAAGGCCTGGACGAAGTACGGGTAGCCGTCGGTCTGGGCGTAGAGCTCGTCGAGGGCTTCCTCTTCGAAGACGACGCCTTCGGTCTCGGCGGGGATCATCAGCGCCCGGTCGCACGCCTCGCGGGAGAGGCGGTCGACGCGGACGTAGCGGAAGAGGCGTTCGGAGTACGACTTGCTGGCGGACAGTACGGCCGGCAGATGCGGGAGGCCTGCTCCTACGACGACCAGGGCGGCGCTCTGCTGGCTGATCTCGTGGCAGGCGGCGCACAGCGCGGACAGGTCGTCGGCGCTGATGTCCTGCATCTCGTCGATGAACAGGCCGACCCCTACCGACAGGTCGCCGGCCAGGTCGGCCGCGTCGGCGAACAGCTCGATCAGGTCCATCTCGAGGTCGCCTGAGTCGGCCCGGCCCTTCGCGGCGACCACGTCGACCGGTGGCTGCCAGCGGATGCCCTTGCGGTCGTTCAGCCCGGTACGCAGCGCAAAGGCCTTCAGTACCGCGCTGAACTCGTCGACCCGATCCGAGTCGCGGTGCCGGTGCCCGAGCTCGCGCATCGCGGTGTGCAGCGCCTGGGCGATCGGCAGCCGGATGCTCTGGTCGGGCCGGGCCTCGATCTTGCCCGTACCCCAGGCGCGCTTGATCGCCTGGCTCCGCAGCGTGTTGAGTAGGACCGTCTTGCCGACCCCGCGCAGCCCCGACAGCACCAGGCTGCGCTCCGGCCGTCCCGCCGCGACGCGTTCGAGCACCACCTCGAACTGCCGCACCTCGGTGTCGCGTCCGGCCAGCTCGGGCGGGCGCTGGCCGGCGCCGGGCGCATAGGGATTCCGGATCGGATCCATGCATTTCACTCTATGAGGCTGTCTAGCGTTTTCCTTAGATTTCGCTAGTCAACCCGATCGCGTGTCGCTGATCTGTCAGTTTCAGCCCTATCTAGCAAAAACACTAGAAAGGGCTAGACGCCCGTAGCACACCCCAGAGACCGCGATCGGCACTAAGGTCTGCGCATGGGTGGGGCTGAACTGCAGGACTGGACGGTGCAGGCGGCCGCGCAGTACGAGCGGACGCATCAGCAGTACGTCGGCGGCGCCCGGAAGCTGGAAGCGCTGATCAACGAGCTGATCGGCGAGGAAGAGGGCATCAACTACCTCAGCGCGACGGCCCGGGCCAAGGATCCCGAGTCGTTCCTGGCGAAGGCCTCCAAACCGCATCCGGACGATCCCGCCAAACCGAAGTACGACGATCCGCTGAACCAGATCACCGACCTGGTCGCGGCCCGGATCATCACCTTCCTGGTCGAGGCCGTCGATCGGGTCTGCGAGGTGATCGAGTCGGAGTTCGAGATCGTCGAGCACACCGACATGGGCGCGCACACCCGCGCCCAGGGCGCCTTCGGGTACGCGAGCAAGCACTACCTGGTACGCCTGAACGCCCACCGCCGGGAGCTGCCGGAGTACGCGGTGCTGAAGAACCTGACGATGGAGATCCAGGTCCGTACCGCCGTCCAGCACGCATGGGCCGAGTTCGAGCACGACATCCGCTACAAGCTGGACATCCCGCCGGACCGCAAGCCCGAGTTCGACCGGCGCTTCCTCTTAGCGGCAGCCCTGATGGAGCTGGCGGACAACGAGTTTGCGGAGATCGACAAGCTGTACCGCGAACTCGCCGCCGCCGAGCCCGACGCGGCGCCGATGGACCTGACGACGGCGACGCTGACCACGTACCTGACCAGGCGCTACCCAGACGCCCCGCACGCCAAGACGAACCACTACGCGTGGATCCTCGGCATCCTCAGCCAGCTCGGCGTCACCACCGAGGACCAGCTGACCGAGCTGCTGCAAGACATCGACAGCAAGGCCGTCCAGGCGGCTATGACCCATCGCTTCCCGGCCGGTACGGTCCGCCGGCTCGACGACGACCTGCTGGCGGCGAAGGGCTCGGAGTACGTGGACCTCTTCCCGGCGGAGGAGCGCCGGCAGAAGATCCTGCGCGGCCGGTTGAAGGCGCTGGTCCGGGCAGGGCTGCTCGAGGGTTAACGGGGCCGCTGGCGAAGTAGTGCTGCGCCGAGTGGGGTGAGGACGTGCAGCACGGTCTTGTCGGCGCGATGCGTCGCGATGAGGCCGCTGTCGCGGAGCACGGTGAGGTGGTGGCTGGTGGTGGGGGCACCGATGCCTACCTGGACGGCTATCTCACCAGCGGTCAGACCTGACGCGGTGGCGCGGAGTACGGCGGCTCTGGTCTTGCCGAGTAGGGCAGCGGCCGTTACCTCGCCGTCCTTCGGGCCGGGAGGCTCACGTAGTACGGGGTAGACGAGGACTGGCGACAGGTCTGTGTCCGCCAGGGTGATGGCGTTCTGCCAGCAGAAGTAGGACGGGATCAGGCGGAGGCCTCGGCCGGCCAGGTGGATGGTTCGGTTGACCGGGTAGCGGACCTCGAGGACCGGCGAGCGCCAGCGCATCAGGGGCTGGAAGCTGCTCAGCAGCCGGTCGGGGCCGCCGCGGGCTAGTGCGCGGGCGCGAGCTGCCCGGTCGGCTGCCAGCTCTGCGGAGATCAGATCGGAGTGGGGCTCGATCACCCTCTGGTGGTACGTCCGCAGCGCGGCTCCGAGGTCGGAGCGCAGGTCCCCGGCGGCCAGTCGCGGGCCCCATGAGGGAGCCTGGTGGACCAGTGCCAGCGTCTTGAGTTCACCGGTGACTCGCTCAGCCGGGGTCGACAAGATGGCGTCGATGTCGGCCTCGAGACCGTCGGGCGCGGCCGCCGGGGTGAGGAAGTCGGGGAAGTACGCCGCTCGCGGGAAGAGCGGCAGGAGCATCGAGGTGACCTGCTTGCGCAGTACCGGCTCGGTCAGCGTCTCGGAGGCGGCGCGGTACCAGGGCGCGTAGGCCCAGCGGCCCCGCCGGGTCTGGAGCCGGTCGAGGCTGTTGGCGATCTCCCACAGCGGGTCGGCGGTCGCGGCCACCCGGACCTGGGAGAGGTCGTCTTCGGTGAAGATCACTCGCAGCATGTCGCCCCCAGTCGGCCTCGACTACAGATCGAAGGCGAGCGGCGACGGCCTGTCAAGCAATTCGAGCTGGGGGCTCCATCTGGGCGGCGACACGAGCCGCCGAAGCACGCGCCCAGCGGCCGCTGGTGATCAGTCCGAAGACGAGAACCAGTACGCCGCAACCGGCGATGATGTACCAGCCGAGCCGAGCCGCCGAGACGAAGCCGGTCTCCAGCGGGCCGGTCAATCGGGCGGTCAGCACGGTACCGACGATCGCGACCCCCAGCGACGCGCCGACCTGGCGACTGGTCGAGGCGATCGCGGCGGCGACGCCGGCCTGCGAGCGAGGCATCCCGGAGACGGCCGCGTTGGTGATCGGCGAGTTCAGCATGCCGAAGCCGAGACCGAAGATCAGGTACCCGAGCAGCAGCAACGGGACCGCGGTGGTGGCGGTCAACTGGGCGAGGATCAGGCCACTCAAACCCAGCATGGTTCCGGCGACCACCAGCGGCAGCCGTGGCCCGCGGTTGCCGACGAGCCAGCCGGACACCGGCGCGAAGATCACCGTCATCGCTGCCATCGGCAGTGTGAGCAGACCGGCATGCAGCGCCGTGAAGCCGCGAACCTCTTGCAAATAAAGGGAATTCAGGAACAGAAAGCCCGACAGCGCGGAGAACCCGGCGACCGCGATCAGGGTCGCGCCCGAGAACGGCGCGCTGCGGAAGAAGCGCGGATCGAGCAGCGGCTGCTCGCGCCGCCGCTCGTAGAACACCAAGGTCAGCAGCGCGAGCACCACGACCACGAAGCACGAAACGATCAGCGGCGAACCCCAGCCGGCCGACCGGCCCTCGATGATCCCGTAGGTCAGCCCGACCAGGAACAGGATCACCAGCGACTGCCCGACCGGATCGAGCCGGCGCGCGACCGCCGCCCGCGACTCGGGGACGAAGAACGCGGTCAGCACCAGGGCGACCACCACCACCGGCACGTTGACGAAGAAGATGAACCGCCAGCCGGCCGAGTCGACCAGGGCGCCGCCGACCACCGGGCCGACCGACATGCTCAGCCCGACCACGCCACCCCAGACACCGATCGCCTGGGCGCGTTCGCGCGGATCAGTGAAGGTGTTGGTGATGATCGACATCGCCACCGGGTTGAGCATCGAGCCGCCGATCGCCTGCAACATCCGGAACGCGATCAGCAGGTCGACCGTCGGCGCGAACCCGCAGGCCAGCGAGCCGAGCCCGAACAGCACCAGCCCCGCCTGGAAGACCCGCCGCCGGCCAAGCCGGTCAGCGGTCGAGCCGGACAGCATCAACAGACTGGCGATCACCAGCGTGTAGGCGTCGATCGTCCACTGCAGCTTGGACACCGAGGCGTTCAACTCCGACCGGATCGACGGCAGCGCCAGATTCACCACGGTCGAGTCGAGGCCCACGATGAACAGACTCAGGCAACAGATCGCCAGCACCAGCAACCGCCGCCGCCGACTCAGCTCCTGCACTCGTCTCCCTCGCTCCGGACCCGTTGAATACTGTACTACCCAGTACTGCGCCGGCTTCCGCCGGAACCGTTTCCAGCCGCCCGATCCACGGGGCGGAAAAGCCTTGGCGGAGTGTCGGTGGCCGCACCTAGTCTGGATCCATTCGCCTGATCAGGTCCGAACAAGCCCCTCTAGTTCCTTTGGGACGTCATGTCGCTGCGCCTCATTCCGTTCGCCGATCCGGGTGTGCCAGACACCCGGTCCGGCCTCCGTCTCATACTCTGGCTCGAACACCAGCAGCTACGTGGTCAGGCCGTGGCGCTCTGCTGGGGTCTGCTGTACTTCGGTGGCATCGCCGCCGCGCCCGTCGCGGTCGGGCTGGCCGTCCAGGCCGTGATCGACAAGTCCTGGGTGAAGCTGTTCGTGGCCGGCCTGTTGCTGCTCGCGATGGGCGCTGCCAAGGCCGGCGCCGACTCGTACTTCCACAAGGCCGTCGTCACCAACTGGATCGCCACCGCGTCCCGCCTGCAGCAACTGCTGTCCCGCAAGGCGGCCGAGCTGGGCTCGATGCTGACCCGCCGGATCGCCGCCGGCGAGGTGGTCGCGGTCAGCAGCGGTGACGTGGAGAAGATCGGCTGGTTCGTCGAGGTGCTCGGCCGGTTCACGGCCGCGTTGCTGACCTGCTTCGCGGTGGTCGTCGGCCTGCTCTTCTACGAGCCGCGGCTCGGCCTGGTGGTGCTGATCGCGGTACCGATCCTGGCCTTCTCGATCGTGCCGCTGATGGGCCCGGCCGAGCGTCGGGCCGACGCGCAGCGAGCCAAGGGCGGCCGCGCGACCGAGCTGGCCGCGGACACGGTCGCCGGTCTGCGCGTGCTGCGAGGCATCGGCGGCGAGCAGCTCTTCCTCGACCGCTACCGCGCCGCCTCACAGGAGTACCGGCAGAGCGCTGTTCGCAGTGCCCGGATGTGGTCGCTGATCGCGGCCATCCAGGTGTTTCTGTTCGGACTGTTCCTGGTGCTGATCGTGTGGATGGGCGTCGGGCTGGTCACCGATGGGCACATCAGCGTGGGCGAGCTCGTCACGACGTACGGCTTCATCACCTTCATGCTCGTTCCGCTGCACACCTTCGAGGAGACCGCGAGCGCGTTCATCTTCTCCAAGGTGTCCGCGCGGCGGGCGGCTCGTGTGCTGTCGCTCCAACGGATGGACGACAGCAAGGGGACGGCGGAGGCCGAGGTGCCGCACGGTGACCTGGTCGACCCGTTGTCCGGGCTGACCGTGCCGGCCGGCAGCTTCACGGCCGTGGTCTGTGGCAACCCGGATGCGGGCGGTCTGCTCGCGGACCGCCTCGGCGGCCACAGCCCCGAGGCCGAGCCAGAGGACCCGTCGGTCCTGCTGGGTGGTGTCGCCCTCGACGACCTCCCGCTGTACTCCGCAAGGACCGCAGTGCTCGTGCAGGACAAGGACCCAGTACTCCTGTCAGGCACCGTCCGTGAGCTGTTCGACGTACCGGCGAGTGGAGCCGTGTCGGTCGAGGCAGCGCTCGATGCGGCTCAGTGCGCCGACATCCTCGACGTACTGCGTCAGTCGCTGCCCGACGGCGGTACTGATGCCACGGCAGCCGTGCTGACCGAGCGCGGCCGGTCCCTGTCGGGTGGACAGCGGCAGCGGGTCGCACTGGCCCGGTCCCTGTACGTCGACCCCGCGGTGCTCGTGCTCGACGAGCCGACGAGTGCCGTGGACGCCCACACGGAGGCACGGATCGCGGACAGCCTGCGGTTGCTCCGATCGGGCCGGACGACCGTGGTGTTCACCTCGAGCCCGCTGATGCTGGACCGGGCCGAGCGGGTCGTGTTCGTGCCGGACGGCCGGGTCGACGCCGTCGGCACCCACCACGAACTGCTGCACACCAACCCGCGCTACCGCGCTGTGGTCACCCGTGAAGACGAGCCAACTCTTGAGGAGTCGCTGTGAAGCGCCCTGAGTACGACCCGGCAGCCCCGCAGGAGGCGGCTCGCCTGCCGGTGGCCGGCACCGCGACGGTGTCGGCCTATCTGAAGACCCTGTTCCGCAGGCACCGGCGTGCTTTCGGCTGGCTGACGCTGGTCAACGCAGTGGCGGCACTGAGCGGCATGGTCGGGCCCTACCTGCTCGGCGACGTCGTGGAGAAGCTGTCGCTCGGTGAGACGGACGTCAACCTTCCCTACGTGGTGCTGGGCTTCCTGATCGCCCTTGTCGTGCAGACGGTCTTCGTCCGGCTCACCCGGCTTCGCGGCGCGGTGCTGGGTGAGGAGATGCTCGCCGACCTGCGCGAGGACTTCCTGGTTCGTGCGGTCGCACTGCCGCCGGGCGTGCTGGAGCGGGCCGGCACGGGTGACCTGCTGTCCCGCATCACCACGGACGTCGACCGCCTCTCACACGCCATGCGGGATGCGGTTCCGCAGCTGACCATCGCGGTGATCTGGGCCGGACTGCTGATCGGGGCGCTGATCGTCACGGCACCGGAGCTGGCGGTGGCGATCGTCATCGCCGCGCCGATCCTGATCATCGGTGGCCGCTGGTACTTCCGCCGCGCGCCATCGGCGTACCGGTCGGAGGCCGCGGGCTATGCGGCCGTCGCCTCGGCACTGGCCGAGACTGTCGACGCCGGGCGGACCGTTGAGTCCCACCGGCTCGGCAACCGCCGGGTGAAGATGGGTGACACCCGGATCGGCCAGTGGGTCGCCTGGGAGCGGTACACGCTCTACCTGCGGATGATCCTGTTCCCCGTGATCAACATGACCCACACGGTCGCGCTGGCCGCAGTGCTGGTGATCGGTGGCGGGCTGTCGATCAAGGGCTGGATCACTGTCGGCGCGCTGACCACTGGCGCGCTCTACATCCAGATGCTGGTCGAGCCGGTCAACATGATGATCCGCTGGTACGACGAACTGCAGGTGGCCCAGGTGTCGCTGGCGCGCCTGGTCGGCGTACGGGAGATCGAGGAGGAGACGGTTGCCGCGCAGGACGAGCCCGAGGGCCGTACTGTGCTGGCCGACGAGGTCCGGTTCGGTTATCTGGAAGGCCGTGACGTGCTGCACGGCGTCACGCTGACCGTCGAGCCGGGTGCGCGGGTTGCGCTCGTAGGCCCTTCAGGAGCAGGGAAATCGACGCTCGGCCGGCTGCTTGCCGGGATCTACTCGCCACGGGTGGGTGACATCACCTTGGGTGGGGCGGCGCTGGACAAGATGTCTGCCGAGCAGGTGCGTAGCCATGTGGCGCTGGTGAACCAGGAGCACCACGTGTTCGTCGGTAGTGTCCGGGACAACCTGCGGCTGGCGCGGACTGGCGCTACTGACGCAGAGCTGTGGACTGCCTTGCGGGCGGTCGATGCGCATGCGTGGGTGGCTGGGTTCGAGCACGGCCTCGACACCGAGGTCGGGTCGGGTGGAGTCTCACTGACTCCGGCCCAGGCTCAGCAGGTCGCGTTGGCCCGGCTGGTCCTGGCTGACCCGCACACGCTGGTGCTGGACGAGGCGACCTCGCTGATGGACCCGCGTGCGGCGCGTCATCTCGAGAGGTCGCTCGCCGGAGTGCTGGAAGGCAGGACGGTCGTCGCGATCGCCCACCGCTTGCACACTGCCCACGACGCGGATGTGATCGCGGTGGTCGAGGACGGCCGCATCGTCGAGCTGGGCGGCCACGACGAACTGGTAGGAGCCGAAGGGCCCTACGCGGCCCTCTGGCACTCCTGGCACGGCGAGCGCTGAGCCTTGCTGGGTGAGGGGCTGGGTGAGGGGCAGCAGCCCCTCACCCAGCTACTTCTTCAGCGTCATCGCGGGGTCGGTCGCGGCGGCGATCAACTGCTCGATGGTCACCTTCGGGCTCGTCACCGGCGGGTACAGCTTGCCCTCGACGTTCGTGTTCAGATCGGCGCCGTCCACGCCGACCTCGACGATCTGGCCGTCGGAGCGGGTGTAGCGGACGAAGTAACCGCGCACTCCCGGGTACTCGACGCCGTCGGTGGTATTGCTCAGCGTCATGGTCGCGACGCCCGTCACCACCGGCCGGCCCGTCGGAGTCCTGCCGGCGCTGCATCGGTACGGCATGGACCCCTCGAGGCGCTTCGGACCGCACCGCTCTTCTTGGGTCGGCCCAGCTCCAGGCTGCGACACCGATGCCCAAGCAACCCCGCGACCGACACCGTTCTCGGCCCAGAGGTCTTGCACGTCAAGTCCGTCGAGCAAGCTGCGCTTCTTCTTGTCGAACCCACCCCAACCGATCCCCTGCGGCTCGCCGGTGGTGAAGGACTGCTTGGCGTCGACGTGCTTGAGCAGGGTGTCGAGCAATTGGGTGGCTACCCGGTCGCGTTCGGAGTCCGGCGGCCGAGCCACGAGCGGGAGGGGGGTCGGTCCGGACGACGGCGCGTTCACGACGGCCGGGATCGCGAGTGCTCCCACCCCGATCGCTGCCGCGACGGCCGCTGCGGTGGCGACCAGGCCGGCCGTGGCGCGTCGGCGTACCAGCCTCCGGCGGCCTCTGGCCAGGTCGGCGGCTGCGTCGATCACCGCGTCGTCCAGGTAGGTGTCGACGCTGAGTTGCATTCGCCTGCGCAGGTCCTGCTCGCTCATACCGACTCCTCCGTCAGCTCGTCGATGCGTAGATCGGTCAGTTGGCTGCGGAGATTGGCCAGTCCTCGAGAGGCCTGGCTCTTCACCGTTCCAGGGCTGATCCGCAGGTCGATGGCGATCTCCTCGATGGTGAGATCCAGCCAGTACCGGAGTACGAGGATCCGGCGCTGGCCCGGGCCCAGCGTGGCGAGCGCCCGCACCAACTCGTCGCGGCCTTCGACGTCCGGGCCGGTCACCCCGACCTCGGGCAGTTGCTCGGTACTGCGCTCCCGCTGCCACGGCCGACGGCTCGCGTCGATGGTCGCGTTGGCGAGGATCCGCCGGACATACGCGTCCTCGGCCCCTCTGGTCCGGATCCGTGGCCACGCCGTGTACAGCTTAGTCAGGGCGACCTGGACCAGGTCCTCGGCGTCATGCCGGTTGCCGCACAACAGGTACGCCGCGCCCATCAGCCGCGACCGGCGAGCCTGCACGAACTCGCAGAACTCCCGGTCGCGCTTGGCTCTTCCCAGCATCGTCAGCCCCGTTCCCCTCGTCGGCGTTGGACGATCGAGAAGACGGAGCGGTTCGCCGGGAGGTTGCATCCAGCTTGCACGAAGTTGCAGTCCACGGGGTTCGGCCGCGTGTGAGGATTGGAAAGTGCTGACGACGCTGCTCTCGCTGCCTACCGTGATGGCCTTTGACGTGGATCCGGCGGGGAATCTGCTGGTCGGGTACGACGGGAGCGGGGTCCGGCAGATTCATCTCGTGGCGGTGGACGGTTCCTGGCGTGCGTTGACGGACTTGGACGACACGGCTCGGGCGGCGCGGTTCGTGCCCGGGAGCCGGCAGGTGGTGATCGAGCACGACAGTGGTGGTGACGAGCGCGGCCAGCTCTCCTTGCTCGATCTGGATGACCGCAGTGGGGTGCTCTCGCCGCTCACGCATGACCTTGCGTACTTCCATCACCTCGTGGATGCCAAGCCAGGCAGGGTTTTCTTCACCACCAACCGCCGCAACGACGTGGACTTCGACCTGGTGATGCTGGATCTGGCCAGTGGTGACGAGACCACGCTGTACGACGGCGGCGGCTATCTCTCGTCGGCACACGTGTCCCCTGACGAGCACTGGGCAGTGGTCGCGCTCGCCGGCGGCCCTGGCAACTCGGTGCAGCTCCTGCTGGTCGACGTGGCCGCGCGGGACGTCATCGAGCTCACTGGGCACGACGACCCGACGTACCAGGAGGGAGCCTCGTGGCTGCCCGACTCATCCGGGTTCGTCGTCGCCAGCGATGCAGGGCGCGACCGGCTGGCCTTACGCCGGTACGACGTCGGTACTGCGAGTTGGACCGACCTCCTGGTCGACGACAAGCACGACCTGGCCGGGTGGGTCTGCCCCGACGGTGAGCACCTCCTGGTCGGGACCACTGATGACGGTGTCGTCACCATGGCGCTCCACAAACTCAAAGACGCGTCGTACGTCGCACAGCTCGACCTACCGATCGGTGGCTGCGCAGCGCGGCTCATCACGGCTCCCGACCCGCTCTGGTCGGCCGATGGCAGCTACGCGTTGCTCAACCACAGCTCGCCGATCGACCCACCGTCCGTGTTCCGCTACACCCTCGAAACCGGCGAGGTCGACGCCATCGAGACCCCAGTGAGTCCAACGCTTCCGCCGGGACTCAGGCATCCCGAGAGCCATCGGGTGACCTCCTTCGACGGTGAGCAGATCCCCGTGTTCGTGTACCGGCCTGTCGACGGCACTGGCGACGGCTCGGCCGTGGTGTGGGTGCACGGCGGCCCCGAGATGATGGCGATGCGCATCTGGAACCCGGTGGTCACGGCGCTGACTGCGGAGGGCCACACGGTCATCGTGCCCAACGTGCGCGGCTCAGCGGCGTACGGGAAGCGCTGGTACTCCCTGGACGACAAGGTGTTGCGCCTCGACTCCGTGCGAGACCTGGCCGCGATCCATGACTGGCTGTCGTCGATCGAGGTCGACCCGCAGCGCACTGCGTTGTGGGGCGGGTCGTACGGCGGCTACATGGTGCTGGCGGGGCTCGCGTTCCAGCCGGAGCGCTGGGCGGCCGGGGTGGATGTCGTCGGGATCGCCTCGCTGGTGACGTTCCTGGAGAACACGTCGTCGTACCGGCGGGTGGCTCGCGAGCGGGAGTACGGCGTACTGGCGGTGGACCGCGCGTTCCTGGAGGAGGCCAGCCCGCTGAACCGGGTGGACGACATCAGGGCGCCGCTGTTCGTCATCCACGGCGCGAACGATCCGCGGGTGCCGCTGTCGGAGGCGGAGCAGATCGTCGAGGCACTCAGCAAGCGAGACGTGCCGTGTCAGCTACTGGTCTACCCGGACGAGGGCCACGGCCTGGCCAAGCGCGCCAACCGCCTCGACGCCTATCCCCAGGCGTTCGCCTTTCTCAAAGAGCACCTGTCTAGCTGAAGGCGGGCAGCAACGGCGTGAGCGTGCCGGCCGTCGCGTCCAGACGAACCGGCAGACCGAGCGGGACAGCCAGGTTGACCTCTTCGTGCCCGATCGCCGCGCCCTCGACCATCGGTACGCCGAGCGGCTCGAGCCGCTCACGGATCACGTCACCGACCAGACCCTGATCGTCGGCCTCGCTGAAGTCGCCGATCACCAGCCCGGTGACCCCGTCGAACCAGCCGGACCGCAGCAACTGGGTGAGCAGGCGATCGACCCGGTAGCCGTCCTCCCCGACGTCCTCGAGGACCACGATGCCGTCCGGCCGTACAGAGGTCGGAGTTCCCAGGCTGGCGGCGAGCAGGGCGAGGTTGCCACCAAGCAACCTGCCCTCGGCGACGCCGGGCACTGCGGTTCGCGGCGAACCAGGTGCCAGCAGGTCCTTCACGGACTCGGGCTCGAACAGCAACTCATGCAGCCGCTCGCGCCCCTCGAGTGCGCCGAGTTGCTCGACGGCCGCGGCCATCGGACCGTGGACGGTGACCAGCCCCTGACCGTTGAATGCCTCGTGCAGCGCGGTGATGTCGCTGAAGCCGACCAGCATCTTGTCCACTCCGGCCAGCTCATCCAGATCCAGGTGCTGCAGCAACCGCTGCACCCCGTAACCGCCTCGCCCGCAGAAGACAGCGGCGTACTGCGGGTCCAGCCACGCGGCCCGGAAGTCCGCTGCGCGCGCAGCGTCGTCACCGGCGAGGTAGGGGAACCGCTCATGCCGGCTCAGCACGGCCGGCATGACGTCGATCTCCAGCCCCCAGTCACGGAGATGCTTGGACCCCGTCTCCAACCGCTCGGCCACCAACGGCCCAGCCGGGGCCACCACGGCAACACGATCCCCACTCCGCAGCCGCCGCGGGCGCCTCACCTCAGTCATGCACCAGACGCTACCTGCAGCGCCGGCATCTGCCAGCCACGAGCCAGTGACGACTCGTACGCCGGTACGCCGCCGGCGAAGTACTCGGTGAACTTCATGATCAGCGGCTCCCAGCGCAGTGGGTCGATGTAGCGGTCGTCGTTCATCAGCAGGTCGTCTCGCACCTGGACCCGCCGCACCGACATCTCCATCGCCCGCAGCGTCGAGTCGGGCCCGCCGACGGTGTGGATCGCCTCGATCCGCCCCTCGAGGTTGATCGGGCTCTCCTCGACGGCGTCCACGTCCACCAGGGTTCCCGGCGTTCTGGTCCAGCCTGCCGCCGCGAACTTGTCCGGCACGTAGCGATAGCCGCGAGCCCGCTTGGTGTCGGGGATCTGCTGGGATCCGGTCAGCAGCGCGATCCGGTCGAGCCCGGCAACCATGGCCGGCTCGACCAGGTTGAGGATGCAGTCCGGCCGCTCCGTCAGGTTCTGCACGGTTTGGGACGCCGCGGCCATCCCCAGCATCGCCGTCCGGTGCAGCCACCAGGCCGAGGACATCGGCGCGAGGTTGGTGCTGCCGTCCGGGTTCTGCGAGCTGATGAGTACCACTGGCGTACCGAAGTACAGGACCTTGGGCTCGACGATTCGCTTCATGCCCGTTGAACGGCCGCGGGCCTGGTTGTGTGAGGGCTACCAGTCGACCTGCACGGCCGTGGTCTTGCTGGTGCCGTTGACTGTCACCCCTAGCTGGACAGTGCCGGGGCGGAGGCCGGTGAGGATGCCGGTGGCCGGGTCGTAGGAGGCGACGGCCCAGAAGGGCGCAGTACGGACCGGGCCAATGTGCAGAAGGGATGAGCCGAACCAGTCTGCGGAGACGGGGAAGGACACCGGTACTCGTCGGCTCTCCTGTACTACGGTCGCCGCCACCGCCCCCGTCTTGCCCATCTTGACCACTGCCGGCGCCGACAGCTCGAGCGAGTCCACATGCGCCCGCAGCTCGACCTGGAACCAGTCCCGCTCAGGTGCTGACCAGTGCCGCTCACCAGCAGCCGCCTCCCGGGGACTGGGGTCGATACCCACCAGTGCCCACCCGGTGAAGCCGCCAGCGTCAGGAGCAGCCGCCGGACTCTTGCCCGAGTTGCCGGTCAGCGGCAGCAGTACCCCGTCGGTGCGAGTCGCCGCAAAGGTCCCGGCGTGCGCTGCCATGTAGGCCGCTCCCTTGCCCGTCGAGGCCCGGAAGTCGGCGAGCCAGCGGACCAGCAGCTCGGCCTCCTTGCGATCGCCGAGCTGCGAGTTCTGTGTCGGCGACGGGTCGTCGATCGGGTGGTGGGCCATCACCACGACGTTGCGAATCGCTTTGTTCCGCGCGGCGTCGTCGAGTTGTTGCCTGAGGTCGACGATCTGCGCGAACCCACCCGCCCGCAGCGATCCGAGCGACGAGTCGCGCAGGATGAAGCGCGTGCCCTTGTGGTCGAAGGTGCTGGTCGGGGCGCCGAACACCTTCGTCCACTCGGAGAGGTCGCCCGGGCCGTAGCTCTCGTGGTTGCCCGGCACGTAGTGCACCGGCACCTTGCCGGCGACCTCCTCGTCGATGATCTTCTTAGCCAGCGCGATGTCCTGCGCGAATCCGCGATCGACGAAGTCGCCGTTGATCACCAGGAAGTCCGGGTGCTGCGCGAGCGCCTCGCGGATCGTCCGGCGAGCCTGCTTCACGTAGTCCGAGTTCGGGTCGTCGGCGGTGAACTGCGCGTCCGACATCACCGCGAACTTCCAGCGCCCGCCGGCGGTCGCCGTACCGTCCGTGACGACCATCGGGTCGATCACCTTGGCCGGCGGCGCGACCGTCACCGGTGGGGCGCCGCGGACGGTCAGGTCGTCGATCACGATCCGGCCGGAGTACTGCCTGGTCGGCACCGTCTCGACGACGTAGATCCGCCAGAACCGCAACGGCATCGTCAGCCCCGGCGGGATGTTCGCCTCCACGTACTTCCAGCCGGTCCAGTCGACCGCTGCCGCCAGGTTGAGCGTCTGGGCCGAGCCGCCCGCGCCGTCGTAGGCGTTCGCGCGCAACCACGCACCCTTGCCGTCGCCGTAGACCCACGCGCCGAGCTTCTGCGGCTGGCCGGGCAGCGTCTGCTGCGGAGTCTGCGCCAGATACGCCGCCCGCGTCGCCGTGCTACCGGTCAACGAGTAGTCCAACGCGATGGCCTGACCACCATCGTGCCCCTCGGCAACGGACCGGGACGCGGTGGCAGCACCAACCGGTACTGCGTTCGCCACCCAGCGGCCCGGGTCGTCGACCTCGTCCACGACCTGGCTGGTCAGCCCAGCGGTGACACTGAGTTGCGTGCTGAGCGAGCCTACCTTCGCGGTGACGACGGTCGAGACGGCGTCGGTACCGACCGCGCTCACGTCGAAGCCGTTGCCTCGCGCAACCACCGTGACCAGCTTGTCGTCGAAGGTGAGCTCGACGTCGCGGGGCTCGACCCAGGTGGAGAAGCCGTCCGCGTCGTAGCCGTTGACGGTGAAGAAGCCCGCGGCGGTTGCGTCCGGCAACGATACTTGCCGGGTCGAGGGGGCCAGGCGGATCGGAGTACCGAGAACGGTCATCGGGAACCGGCCGCGGGCCGATCCATTCGCGGCCGTGACGATGACGTCGCCTGCCCGGCGGCCGGTGACGATGCCCTCGCGGCTCACCACGGCATTGCTGCCCGTCGACCAGTACGGCGTACCGGTGGCTGGGGCGTAGGTCTCGTCGTGGCCTTTGGCGGTCAGTACCCGGGAGAGGCCGGTGAGGACGCGGGAGCTCTTGGAGACGTCGGTGTCGGCGTCCTCATCTGCAGTACCGGCTGCTTCGATCTGGAAGCCCTTGAGCTTGCCGGATCCCTTGGTGGGAACGAGTCCGAGGCCGTTGGGGACCAGCCGCTCGCCGCCGTCGGACGGGTCGTTGACGACCTCGGGGGCAGCCTCGCCGGGTGAGCGGGCGAGCATCGTCGACGAGCCGCCGCCGTCCAGGTTGAGCACGTCGTCGGCGCCGAGGCCGATCATCAGCTGGCCCATTTCCTTCAACGACAAGCCACGCGAGCCGGTCGCTCGGCCGTCGACGGTGAGGAGGACCATGCGGCGGCCGTTCTCGGTGAAGCCGACGGCGGTTCGCGGGGCGAGGTCAGCGTCCGGTACGTCGTCTGGGACCTTGCCGTCGTGGGCCAGTTGGACGTTGCCGCTGATCGCTACGGCGGCGTCGAGCGCGTCGGGGCGCGGGCCGTACTGGACTTCCACCTTGTCGCCGGGTTCGAAGGCGGTCAGGGAGGTGGCGCCTGCGTCTCGGCCGATCAGGGCCAGCTCGTTGGCCGCTAGCGGCGTAGTACCGGGGGTGGTGGTCGAGGAGACGACCACGCCGTCGCGGAGGAGGACCTCGCGGACGTTCGGTACGCCGTCGACGGTTCGGGTGCGGGGCGCGTCGCCCCACTCGGGGGTGTAGAGGCCGATGCCGTCTGCGTTGACGCCTGGTGAGTTGAGGTTGGTCAGGTCGAGCTTGACGGCATCGTCGTCGGTCGCCGTGCCTTGCAGGAAGACCTGGGCGATCCGGCCGAGGCCGTCCTTGCCGATCACGGCGGTGTCGTTGTGACCGGCCGCGGGAGCGTTGACGAGTCGGCCGTGGTCGATCCCGACGCCGAGTGGGGCGGTGGTGTCGTTGATGTCGAAGAAGTCGCCGTTCACGCCGGCGATCGCGCCTTCGCGGGCGAGCTGCTGGCTGAGCGGCTGCCCGCCGGAGACCTTGCCCGTGTTCACGTAGTCGACGGTCACGCCGTGCTGGTCGAGGTCGGCCACGATGATGTCACCGCGCAACCAGCCGCGGGCGTCGAGCCGCTCGAACGCGGTGTGGTCGACACCGGGCGCGATCGGGTCGTCCTGCCGGCTCGTCACCAGGCCGTCCCCGGCGATGGCGCTGTCCGGGACCGGTTGGTGGTCGACCGGTTGGGCTTGGGCCGGGTTGAGCGCAGTACCGAGAATCAGGGCAGTTGCTGCGGTGACACTGACGGCAACGCGACGGTACGACACAGCGGCCTCCTCGGCGTGGGCGGACGCGGCCATCCGACGCCGTGGGCCCTACCGCCGCGTGAGGCGTGGGTGTACGCCGGTCAACCGATCGGTGACAAAGTAACGTCTTTGATCGGATACCGGAAGATTATTGCCTGATTCAGTCGAACGAGACCGGCCGGCCGGCGCCTTCCCAGGCCGTCATGCCACCGTCCAGGTTGATCGCGTCGCGGCCCTGGGAGGCCAGGAACTGGGTCGCCATCGAGGACCGGCCGCCGACCGCGCAGACGCAGAGCACCTTCTGTCCGAGCGGAACCTCACCGACCCGCTCCTGGAGCTGGCCGAGCGGGATGTGCACCGCGTTCTCGATGTGCCCGCGGGCCCACTCGTCGGGTTCGCGGACATCGAGTACGAACGCCTCGTCGAGCAACGCGTCGTCGACGTCGGCCACCACCACTGCGGGAATCTCCGGAGTCATGCCCCTGATCATCGCAGCCCGCGCCGACGATCGCGCCCTCCGGTCCGGTTTGACTACTTCAGCAGCTTGGACAGGCGGCGGTCGGCCAGCGGCTTGCCGCCGGTCTGGCAGGTGGCGCAGTACTGCAGGGAGGAGTCGGCGAAGCTCACCTCACGGACGATGTCGCCGCAGACCGGGCACTTCTGACCGGTCCGGCCGTGCACGCGCATGCCGCTCTTCTTCTCCGACTTCAGATCCTGGACCGCGAGGCCGGCTGAGCGGGTAACGGCGTCGCGCAAGGTCTCCTGCATCGCGTCGAAGAGCTGCTGGAGTTCGTCGGCGGACAGGTTGGAGGCCGGTTTGAAGGGGCTCATCTTGGCGACGTGCAGGATCTCGTCGGAGTACGCGTTGCCGATGCCGGCGATGATCGACTGGTTGCGCAGGACGCCCTTCAGCTGGACCCGGCCGGCCGCCTTCAGGATGTCGCCGAACTCCTCGGTGGTCAGCGTGAACGGGTCCGGCCCGAGCTTGGCGATGCCGGGCACGTCGGCGGGGTCGCGGACGACGTAGACGGCGAGCTTCTTCTGGGTGCCGGCCTCGGTCAGGTCGAAGCCGGAGCCGTCGTCGAGCACCACCCGGCAGGCGATCGGGCCCTTGCCGGGGCGGACCAGGCCGGTGGACTGCTCCTCGCGCCAGCGCAGCCAGCCGGCCCGGGCCAGGTGGATGATCAGGTGGATGCCCTGCGCGGAGATGTCGATGAACTTGCCGTGCCGCTGCACGTCGTCGATCAGCAGGCCCACCAGCGAGGAGATCGGCGGGTCGTAGGTCTTCAGCGCGCTGATCGCGGTGATGTCGGCGCGCACGAACGCCCGCTCGACGGCACGTTCCCGCAGGAACCCCGCCAGCGACTCAACCTCCGGCAACTCGGGCACGCTCCCAAGTGTGCCTTACGGCGGGGACAGAGCAAGGGAAGGAAGGAAAGCGGAAGGGAGGGCGCGGGGACAGCGGAAGGGAGGGGGCGGAGACAGCGCAAGGGACGGAGGGGCCGGCTGACTTGCACCCTGTACTTCGGTCCGCCAGGGTCTGGGTGTGACCGACATGCCGACCTTCCGCTACCACCCCGATCCGGTGGCCACCGGTGAGGTGATCACCGGGGACGCGGCCTGCCGGTGTTGTGGCCGGCACCGGGGGTTCATCTACACCGGGCCGGTGTACAGCGCGGACGAGGTGGTCGAGGAGCTGTGCCTGTGGTGCATCGCGGACGGTTCCGCGGCGACGCTTTTCGAGGCCGAGTTCACCGACGTGGCGAACGTCCCGGACGACGTGCCCCGACCTGTCCTCACCGAAGTACTCACCCGTACCCCGGGGTTCAGCGGCTGGCAGCAGGAGCACTGGATGTTCCACTGCGCCGACGCCGCGGCGTACCTGGGCAAGGTCGGGTACGAGGACCTCTTGACCGTCCCTGAGGCTCTGGAGATGGTCCAGCAGGAGTACGTCCGTTCCCTGTCGCCCACCGGTGAGGCGACCGGCTATCTGTTCCGCTGCCTGCACTGCGGCACCCACCTGGCGTACGCCGATCACGTCTGAGGGATCACTGCGGGGGATCACCCATGGGGAATGGTTGTGGGTACCGCTACGGTCGTAGGCAGGAGAGAAGGAGGCCCCCAATGGGTTTCGCGAAGACACTGGTCAAGGGCGCTGTGGTCGCCAAGCTGCTGCAGGTCGCGCAGCGCGAGCTCAGCAAGCCGGAGAACCAGCGCAAGGCCAAGGAGATGTTCCAGAAGGTGCAGCAGCGCCGGAGCGCTCACTAGGCATCGGCTGAACTACTGCCGGCGGCGCGCTTGCAGGGTGTAGGTGGCGGGGAGACGTTCCGGTTGAACCGTGAGGCGCCACTCGCCCTGCTCGTCGCGCGTCATGTGGCCGGGCAGCGGGTCCCAGGGAGCGCTGTCGTGCTCCTCCAGGTGGGTGACGTCCAGGCCGGCCTGCTGCAACGCCGTGAAGATCTCCCCGAGCCCGTGGTTCCACTCGTGGGTGGTGTTGTGCTTGAACTCGACATCGGTCTCGACGTAGGTGCCGCCCTCATCCCAGACCTGCGGTGCCTCGGTCTCGAAGTACGGCGCGTCGAGCACGATCTCGCCGCTGGTCTTCGAGACGCCCAGCGACCACAACATCGGGTGCCCCTCGCGGATGAACAACCGCCCGCCGGGCTTCAGCAGCCCTGCCACCACGTCGGCCCAGCGCTGGATGCTCGGCAGCCAGCCGATCGCGCCGATCCCGGTGAAGACCAGGTCGTACTGCGCTTCGCCGAGCACCTCGACAGCGTCGTACACGTCGGCCTGGTGGAAGTCGATCTCGTGCCCGAGCCCGTCGGCGAACTTCCGCGCCTGCTCAATCGCCGGGCCGGAGAAGTCCAACCCGCTCATCCGCGCACCGAGCCGCGCCAGCGATACCGTGTCGGTCCCGATGTGGCACTGCAGATGCACGCCGCGTAGCCCGGCGATGTCACCAAGCCGCGGTACGTCGAACTGCACGACCTGGCTCAGGTAGTCGGGGTCGGTGAACTTGTCCAGCATGTAGTCGGATGAGGCGGCATGTGCCGGCACGCGCTCGTCCCAGCTGGCCCGGTTCACTGTGCGGTAGTCGTCCATGAGGCCGACTGTGACACAGCTTCCCCGGGCCACGCCTGTGGTTTTACTGGAAGGCGGTGGTCCAGATCCGCGCCTTGTAGAACTGCGCGCCCGCACGGGTCCGGTCCGGCGAGGCAGAGAAACGGACCGTCTTGTTGGCCCAATCGCGCGGCTGGGTGCCGTCGCCCTTGATCGAGACGACCTCGCCCGACGAGTGCTTCACGTACGACTTCACGCTGCGCTCGGTGGAGATCTGCCGGCTGCGGAACGTCCCGCCGTCGGTGAGCAGCTCATACACACCTTTTGTTGCCGTGATCAACATCTTCTGCTTGTTGGTGTAGTCGGGCTGCAGATCGTGCCCGAGGTTTCCGGTGCCCAGGCTGAAGTGCGCGGCGTACTTGAGCCTCGTACTGCGCTTGCTCCCGGTCACGGCGTAGTGGCTGAACCGGTTCTTGCCGACCACCCAGAGCAGTTCGTAGGTGGGATCCCAGAGCACGCCGTGCGCGCCGGCGTAGTCGATCGTCTGCACCTTCGCCAGGCTGCCGAGGTTGCTGACGCTGCTCGGCGCGTACACGGTCAGCTTGCCGTCCGAGCTGGCGACGACCACCGAGCCGTTGCCCGGTACGCGCTCGATGGCATGCGGATTGCCGCCCGGCGTCGCCGACCAGGACAGGTCGTTCAGCTCGGTGTCCTTCTCGCTGCCGATGTTGACGATGCCGGCCTTGCCACCCGACGCGGCCACCAGCGCGATCCACCCCTGCGCCTCGGTCGCCCGGAACTTCACGTCCGACAGGTTGGCCCAGGCCCCGCCACCCGGGCTGAAACTCCAGTGCCGGTTGGCGTCGCTGAACGCCTTGTTCTTGTCGAAGACCATCACCTTGTTCTGCG
This sequence comes from Kribbella sp. NPDC051620, assembly GCF_044453825.1. Lineage (NCBI taxonomy): Bacteria > Bacillati > Actinomycetota > Actinomycetes > Propionibacteriales > Kribbellaceae > Kribbella > Kribbella sp. NPDC051620. Next base: position 546,601 of record NZ_JBITDB010000004.1, on the reverse strand, counting down.
TCTGCTCGGTGGTCCCGACGTAGTAGCTCGCCGTCGCCGCCGCCTGCGCCTGCTGCTCTCCAACGGCGGCCACCACGGGCGCCGCTGCCAACCCAAGAAGTAGAGTTCTCCGTTTCATTCCGGCGATGCTAGACGCCGGAGGGGGCTCGCCTGACCCGCCCGGACACAGCTGTGGCGGGGAGACGACTCTCCCCGCCACTGGTGTGCTGCGCGTCAGGCCGCGTGGCGGCCGTGCGAGTGGAGGACCCGGGCGCGACGGATGTGGACGACGCTGCCGGTGTTGGCGACGGGCTTGTGGGAGAACGGCTCTGCCGCGCCACCGAGGGCGAGCAGGTCGAGCTTGGACCTGGCAAGGTCGCGGTCGTCGGCAACCCAGCTGCCGTCGGGCGCGTGTCCGAGCCCGGTGGCGTTCCGCCTGCTGCTGCCTTCGAGCGCCGCGATCACTACCAGCGCGAGTACTGCGAGGACGATGATTCCGTTCATGGCAGTAATCATTCTACCAACCACATCCAGCCACAATTGGCACTATTGACACTCATCCACAAATTTCTGCCATACTGGCTCGCATGCTGCGGAAGATCGCTGTCGTGCTGATGGAGGAAGTCGCGCTGTTCGAGTTCGGCGTGCTGGCGGAGGTGTTCGGGATCGACCGGACCGACGACGGCGTACCGGCCTTCGACTTCAAGGTCTGTTCGACCACGCCGGGCGTGCCGCTGAGCACGAGCAGCCACTCCGCCGTGATCGCGCCGTACGGGCTGGAGGAGCTGGAGGACGCCGACCTGGTCGCGCTGCCGGCCACCACCTGGCGCGGTGAGTACGACGAACGCATCCTCGAGGCGCTGCGCAAGGCGCACGAACGCGGCGCGATCCTGCTGACGGTCTGCTCGGGCGCCTTCGTGCTCGGCATGGCCGGGCTGCTCGACGGGCGCTGCTGCGCGACCCACTGGCGGTATGCGGACAAGTTCCGCAAGCAGTTCCCGCTGGCCAAGCTCGACGCGGACGTGCTGTTCGTCGATGACGGCGACATCATCACCAGCGCCGGTACCGCCGCAGGCATCGACGCATGCCTCCACCTCGTCCGCCGCGAGCTCGGCAGCGCGGTGGCGACCCGCATCGCGCGCCGGATGGTGGTCCCGCCACAACGCGACGGCGGCCAGCGGCAGTACGTCGAAGTACCGGTCCCTGAATCGTCCGGCGAGAGCCTGCAACCGGTCCTGGACTGGATGGTCGCCAACCTGACGATCGAGCACACCGTCCCCGACCTGGCCCGCCGGGCCCAGATGTCCGACCGCACCTTCGCCCGCCGCTTCGTCGCCGAAACCGGCACCACCCCCCTCAAGTGGGTCACCACCCAACGAGTCCTGCACGCGAGAACCCTGCTGGAACAGACTGGCCTAGGCATAGAACAGATCGCCACCGAAGCCGGCTTCGGCACCGCAGCCCTCCTCCGCCACCACTTCCGCCGAGTAGTAGGCGTCCCACCCCAGAACTACCGCCGAACCTTCCAAACCGCCGGCTGACCTCGCTGACGAATCAGCTTCCCACCGGTTTGGTGAGGCCCGAAACCCTTCTATCGTTGACAGATCATGCCCGCCCACGCCTTCGTCGACGAATCCTCCAGGGGCGGCTACCTGCTCTGCGCGGTGGTGTTGCTGCCGGCCGATCTCGCTCCAGCGCGTCGAACTCTCCGTAGTCTGTGCAAGCCCGGGCAGCGACGGATCCACATGAAGCACGAGAGTGACGGACGACGCCGGGAGATCCTCAGCGTGGTCGCGCAGTTGGAGGTCGAGACCCGGATCTACCGCGCCAAGATCGACGGCCGGTCCGAGCGACGGACCAGAGATGAGTGCATTCGGGTGATGGTGCCGGAGTTGATCGAGGAGCTCGGTGTCTCGCGGATGGTGGTCGAGTCCTGTGACCAGGATCGGCAGGACAACCAGGTGATTCGCGAGATGGTGATCAAGGCTCAGGCGGAGGAGCGCTTCAGTTGTCTGCACTCGGCCCCGGCCGGCGAACCCTTGCTGTGGCTGCCAGACATTGTTGCTGGGCCGTCGGCCGGGGCGGGGATTGGAAGCGTCGGTGTGGGGATGTGCGGCTCCGGGACATCGAGCCCTGACCGCCAGACGCGCGAAACCCGGGCGACCGACCGTCCGGACGGCTCCCGGGTTCACTTCCCACGGCTATTGCCTGGGCTGCGCTTCAGTTTACACACTCACTACTCCAGCTTTCCATCTCGAACTGTGCCCTTCCGGAGGGCACAGTTCGATGGTCTTCGTCAGACCGAGCGTTGGTAGGTGCGGAAGGCTCGGGTGGAGAGGTAGCCGACTAGGAGGGTGAAGGCCAGGAGGTAGAGGCCGTGGTGGAGGGCTGAGTTCCAGTCGGGGGTGGCTGACAAGGCTTGGCGGGCGGTGATGGCGGCCCAGTCGACGGGGTTGTAGCGGGCTGCTACGGCTACCCAGTGCGGGGCCAGTTTGGGGTCGAGCATGATCGAGGACATGAAGGTCAGGGGGAGGGAGATGAATTGGGAGATGCCGATCAGGGCTTCTTGCTGGCGGGTCAGCAGGGCCACGGCGTTGGAGAGTGAGCCGAAGGCTGTGCCGACCAGCATCGAGACGATGATCGTCACCACGTAGCCGAGGACGCCGCCGTCGTAGCGGGCGCCGGCCGCGAAGCCGATGGCGAAGACCAGGATCGTCTGGATCACCGTGGTGGTGCCGTTGCTGATCAACTGGCCGGCCATCAGGGCGCCACGACGGACCGGTGAGGTGAGCATCCGGTCCATCACGCCGCGTTCCATGTCCGCGATGAAGGTGGTGCCGTTCCAGCCGCTGGTCATCAGCGCCGTCATCATCACGATGCCCGGTGTCAGGAACGCGATGTACGACGAGTCGCTCCAGCCCGGCAATGCGACAACACCCTTGAAGAGTTGGCCGAACAGCAGCAGCCAGATCGCCGGCTGCACCAAGGTGAACGCGATCAAAGCAGGAGACCGGTACTGCGCCCGCAGCCACCGTCCCGTGATGAACCCGGTATGGGTGAGGAAGCCTCCCCGCCGAACCGCGCTCCGGGTGGTGACTCGTTCTGCCGTCATCGCGCTCATGCCGCCTGCTCCTTCTCCGCCGTCTTGAACGAGCGACCCGTGTACTGCAGATAGACGTCATCCAGCGACGGCCTCGACACCGTCACCGCGGTGACCGGGATCGCCTTCTCCTCAAGGGCTCCCAGCACCGCGGGAACCGCCGTCGCGCCACGGTCGACGCGCGCCCGCAAGGTGTTGCCGTCGACAACGATCTCGCCGATGCCGGGGAGGTTGCTCAACAGCTTCCGAACGGCGCCATCGAGATCGGCGTCCACCAGCTCGACCTGCACCGAGTCGCCACGCAGCTCGGCCTTGAGTGCCTCGGGGGTGCCTTCGGCAACGATTTTGCCGTGGTCGACGATCGCGAGCTGGTCGGCCAGCCGATCGGCCTCCTCCAGGTAGTGGGTTGTCAGCAGGACGGTCAGGCCTTCGGTGCCGGAGAGTCGTTCGACCTCGGTCCACAGGTCCGCGCGGGCCTCCGGGTCGAGGCCGGTGGTCGGCTCATCGAGGAAGAGCACCCGCGGGCGATGGACGAGTCCGAGGGCGACGTCGAGCTTGCGCTGCATGCCACCTGAGTACGTGCGTACCTGACGGTCCGCGGCGTCCGTGAGGTCGAAACGGGCGAGGAGTTCGGCTGCTCGGAGTACGGACTCCTGCCTGGACAGGCCGTAGATGCGGCCGGACAGGACGAGGTTCTCGACGCCGGTCGCCATCGGGTCGGAGCTGGATTTCTGCGGCACGTAGCCGATCGCGTGCCGGACCTCCGCCTGCTGCTTGACGACGTCGAAGCCGGCCACCCGCGCGGTGCCGGAGTCGGCCCGCGACAACGTGGTGAGGATCTTGACGGTGGTGGACTTGCCCGCGCCGTTCGGCCCGAGCAACCCCAGTACTACGCCCTCCGGGACCGTGAAGCTCAGTCCGTCGAGCGCCCGCAGCGGCGGCTTCTTGCGGCCGGCGGGATAGGTCTTGACCAGTTCTGCTGCCTCGAGGGCAGGGGGTGGTGCCATGGTGACGTGACTCCTCTTGCTTCAGTGTTGAGGAGTCGACCCGGCTATCCTGACGAGTGCGCCTTGGGTGTCAGGTCTCGCTTGCGGGATCGACTCGAGGAACTGCGGCCCTTGGCCCGGGAGTTGCCGCTCCCTGGTCGAGGGCCGTGCTTATCTAGCGTCTGGGGGAACCTCCTGCAGCCAGGGGAGCTCTTCTCCGAAGTACTTGACCGGGTCCTTGAACAGGTCGGCCGGTTGGATGCCGTACTTCTCGACCGCCTCGAACCCCTTGCGCCAGAAGGCAGAACCCTCCAACGCGTCGGTCCTGATCGCCCGGACCAGCTGCCGGGTGTAGGTGATCTCCGCCTTCACCAGGGCGAGCCGGAATTCTGACTCGACCCAGAAGATCCGCGGGAACTTGTGCGACGCCATCTCGGCGTGCGCTGTCTCCAGCTTCTCGATCTCGGCAGTCAGCGCCTCGATTCGCTGGTCGAGCAACTCGACCACCCGGTCCGGCGAGAACGCCGGCAGGTAGGCCAGGCCCGCTTCCAGTTGGCTGTACTCACGCTCCGGACTGCCGAGCAACTCCGCCAGCCAGTCGGCGAACTCGTCGCGGCCTGCGGCGGTGATCGCGTAGACGGTCTTCTCCGGGCGATTGCCGTCGCGCACGGTTTCGACCGCCTCGATGAAACCATTCTTCTCCAGCGCCGCGACGACCGAGTAGAGCGAGCCGTAGTTCAGCTTGATGCTCATGTCCTTGCCGCGGGTCTTGAGCATCGTCGAGATCTCGTACGGGTGCATCGGCCGCTCGCTGAGGCTGCCGAGCACGGCGAACGCCAACGGGTTCGCCACCTTGCGCTTGGCCACGGAACACCTCCTCGATCTCGACTACTCGAAATCGAGTATTAGATCCAGGGTATCCGATGTCAAGTATTCAGACCGAGCGCTCGAAGAGCAGTTCCAGGCCGTCTTCCTCGTCCCACTGCTCGCCGGCCTCGAGGAAGCCGAAGCCTGCGATGGTCGCGAGCGAGGCGGCGTTGGTGGGGCTGATCGAGGCGCGCACGATCTTCACGCCAGGCTCAGCAGCCGCGCGCTCGATCAGCGCGGTGAGGATCGCCTTCGCGTAGCCCCGCCGCCGGTACGCCGCGTCGACGGTGTAGCCGACCTCGACCATGCCGTTCTCGTCGGGCGGACCGTGATAGCCGCCGTGGCCGATCACGACGCCTTCGGGCTCGGACACGGCTGCGCGGACGATCCAGCGCTGGGCCTCCGGATCGTCCTCCAACTGGGCGATCCGGTAGTTCCAAAGCCACTTCGACTCGTCGTTGGTGAAGAGCTCGGTCAGCTCGACACCAGCTTCCCGACTGGCTGTGGTCAGGTTGTCATCGAGCAATGCGGCCATCGTCGTAGGGGACAACTCTACGAACCGGATCTGCTTCGGCGTCATGGCGTCGATGCTGCTTCGCCCGGCGGCTCCGCGTCTATTTGTTTAGCGCCTCCGAGTACCAGGGCTTGATGATGCCGTCGATGATCGCGAGCCGTTCGTCGAACGGGATGAAGGCGGACTTCATCGCGTTGATCGCGAACCAGCGGAAGTCGGCCAGGCCGTAGTCGAAGGCCTCGGCGAGCAGGGCGAGTTCGCGGCTCATCGACGTACCGCTCATCAGCCGGTTGTCGGTGTTCACGGTGACCCGGAACTTGAGCTTCGCGAGCAGGCCGATCGGGTGCTGGGCGATCGAGTCGGCCGCGCCGGTCTGCAGGTTGGAGCTCGGGCACATCTCCAGCGGGATGCGCCGGTCGCGTACGTACGCCGCCAGCCGGCCGAGTTCCACCTTGCCGGCCGGCCCTGCGCTCTCGTCGTACGAGATGTCGTCGATGATCCGTACGCCGTGGCCGAGCCGGTCCGCGCCGCACCACTGGATCGCCTGCCAGATCGAGGGCAGGCCGAACGCCTCGCCGGCGTGGATGGTGAAGTGCGCGTTCTCGCGCTGCAGGTACTCGAAGGCGTCCAGGTGCCGGGTGGGCGGGTAGCCGGCCTCGGCGCCGGCGATGTCGAAGCCGACGACACCGCCATCGCGGTAGGCGATCGACAACTCGGCGATCTCCATCGACCTCGCCTGGTGGCGCATCGCCGTCAGCAACTGCCGGGCCACGATCGGGCGCTCGGCCTTCGCCATGCCGTCCTCGAACCCCTCGCGCACGGCATCCACGACCTGCTCGAGGCTGAGCCCCGCGGTGAGGTGCTGCTCCGGGGCGTACCGGATCTCGGCGTACACGACTCCGTCGGCGGCCAGGTCCTGGACGCACTCACTGGCGACCCGCTTGATCGCCTCGGCGTTCTGCATCACCGCGACGGTCTGGTCGAAGGTCTCCAGGTACCGCTCGAGCGATCCGGAGTCGGCCGACTCGACGAACCACTGCCCGAGCTCGCCGGCATCCGTCCGCGGCAACTTGTGCCCGACCTCCGCCGCCAGCTCCACGACGGTCTGCGGCCGCAACCCACCGTCCAGGTGGTCGTGCAGCAAGACCTTCGGCGCGACCTTCAACTGCTCCTGCGAGATCATGCCGCCATCTTGCCCCAAGCTGCCCGCCGAAGGCCTTCGTGTCGCCGACGGGGTCGGTCACATCCTGTCTCGCATGACCTCGACTCCCACCGCCCGGCCCTCGATGCCGGCTTGGTACCCCAACTTCCTCGAGACGGTCGCCGCCCATCTCACGGCGGACCGCGAGCCACTGCTCGTCCACTGGTCGATCGGCCGGGAGATCCTGCACTGGCAAGAGAAACCGGACTGGACGAACCGCTGCCTCGTCCACCTCTCCACCGACCTCACGGCCCGCTTCCCCGCGCACAAAGGCCTTTCGGTCCGCAACCTCAGCTACATGCGAGCCTTCGCCGAGGCCTGGCCGCACGAGGCGTACGCCCGCGGCCCACTCGCCCAGCTCCCCTGGTACCACCACCTGACCCTGCTGCAACTCCTCGACAGCCCCACCCTGCGCCTCTGGTACGCCCGCGAAGCCCTCGACAACAACTGGACCCGTGCCGCCCTCAGAACCAACATCACCGAAAACCTCTACCGCCAGGTCCATCTCCGCCGCCCCGCCAAGCCCAGCTCAGCCGACTGACCGCTCCTGCGCACCCATCCGATCGCCGTTCCGACACGCCCGAGCCCGCTGCCCCGAGCTGCCCCGCCTGGTTTTCCGGGTGGAAAACGGCTGGAGGGGAACGTGGTCCGGGAGAGCGAGAAGGAGTGGGATGACTGAGATCGGGAATCTCAGGCGGTGTGGATCCGGAAGACCGGGACGCCAGGGGCTACGTGCAGGAGGGTTTCGACAGGGGAGTCCTTGCGGACGTCCTTGCCGAAGAAGGCGCCGACCTCCCAGGCCCACTTCTTCAGGTAGGTACGGATGATGTCGGGCTTGTCGGCGTCGGCGAGTTCTTCGGCGCGGAAGGACTCGATCTGGCGGCCGACGCGGAGGGTGCCGGTGCCGCTGGCGCGCAGGTTGCGGACCCACTGGACGTGACCACGCGGCGCGACCAGGTAGCGCTGGCCGTCGACGACGAGCAGGTTGACCGGGTTGCTGCGCCACTCGCCGGACTTGCGGCCCTGCACCGAGAGCACCCGGCTGCCCATCAGGCTGATGCCGAGGTTGGTCAAGCCGGCCACCACCTTGTTCATCGCCAGCATGCTGCCGCGGCCGGTGGTCACCACTCGCTTGTCGTTGTACTCCTGCATCAGGATCGCCTCCCAGTTTGCGAGAGCGGTGCTCTCTGTTGTGACCAGTGAACACCCCATCGCCACGCGAGTCAAGAGCAGTGCTCTCGATTTAGTCCGGTGATCATGGCAGACTGCGCGGTATGAACGCCGGACGGACCGCCCGTGACCGAGCCCGGGCCGAGCTGACCCACGAGATCAAGGACGCCGCCCGCCGCCAGCTCGCCATCGAAGGCGCCGAGCGGCTGTCGCTGCGGGCCGTCTCGCGCGAGCTCGGCATGGTCTCGTCGGCGCTCTACCGGTACTTCCCCAGCCGCGACGATCTGCTCACCGCGCTCATCATCGACGCGTACAACGCGCTGGGCAGTGAAGCCGAGACAGCCGCCAAGAACGCTCCGACTCCACGCGAGGCCTGGCTCGCCGTCTGCCGAGCCGTCCGGTCCTGGGCGATCGCGCACCCCCAGGAGTATGCGCTGATCTACGGGTCGCCGGTCGCCGGCTACAAAGCGCCGGAGAGCACGATCGAGCCAGCGGGGCGGGTGGCGATCGCATTGCTGGGCATCTTGAGTGAGGCGCAGGCTTCCGGCGTACTGACTCCGCCTGCTGACACACCGGAGCCGAGCGGATTGATGGTGGAGCAGCTGGGCATCCTGGCCGAGCTCGCGCCCGGAGTACCGCTGAAGGTGCTGGCTCGCGCGATGATCGCGTTGACCCAGCTCTACGGGATGGTCAGCTTCGAGCTGTTCGGGCAACTGGTCGGGACGATGGACCCGGCCGACGAGTTCTTCGCGGACGCGACCGGCCAGCTGGCCACCTTCATCGGTATCGGCTGAGGCTTCCACCGAAGGCCAGCGGCAACGGGAAAGCCAGCGCGCGATCCACCCGGCGGACGTACGTCTCGCGCGGAATCGAGACCGCGCCGAGTGTCGCCAGATGGCTCGTCACCCACTGGATGTCCAGCACGCGCTCGGAGGCGAACTTGTCGCTGAGCAACTCGATCAGCCCCAGCACCGCCGCCTTCGAGCCGTCCGTCTTGTGGTGGAACATCGACTCACCCGCGAACAGCCCGCCGATCGCCACGCCGTACAGGCCGCCGGCCAGCTCGTCGCCGTCCCACGCCTCGACCGAGTGGACCCAGCCCATCTCGTGCAATTTCGTGTACGCCGCGATGATGCCGTCATCGATCCACGACCCCGGCCGGCTCGGGTCGGCGCAGGCCCGGATGACCTGGTCGAACGCCGTGTTGACCCGGATCTCGAACCGCTGCCGCGCCCGCCGCAGCGACCGCGACGGTTTGTAGCCGTCGACCTCGATCACGCCACGATCCACCGGCGACCACCACAGCAGCGGCCCATGACTGTCCGGCATCGGGAACAGACCCCGCTTGTACGCCGCCAGCACGGTGCCCGGCTCGAGATCCGCCCCGGCCGCTACGACGTCGCTCGCACCGGCGACCGCGACCGGCGGGAATTCCCACACGGAGGGAGGTGGATCGATTGGCACCCCACCATCCTGACCTACTCCACCGACAGACCTCATGCCCGGGCTGCCGCAACATTTGTTGACATGTCTAGGTGTTGGCAGCATATGCTGCTGAGCATGGAGATCGTCGAGGAGATCGAGGGTTCCGGCGGGCTCGGCGGGCTCGCACGGATGACCGAGGTGATCGCCGCGCTCGAGCATCGGCGTACCGAGCTGATCGAGCAGTTGCGGTCGCAGCGGCTGGCGAGCTGGGAGGAGATCGGGCAGGCGTGCGGGATGACCCGGCAGGGCGCGAGTCGGCGCTGGTCGAAGCAGTCCCAGGCGGCATCCTTCGGTGACGCGGCCGCGGCGTACCAGCGTGGGCGGCCGTCGTATCCGGTGTCGGCCGTCGACTGGCTGGTCCCCGGTACTGCGAAGTCGGTGCTCGATCTCGGCGCAGGTACTGGCAAGCTCACGCAACTGCTGGCCGCTCGCGACCTTGCGGTGACGGCCGTCGAGCCGCTGGCCGCGATGCGCGAGGAACTGGTCGCGACGGTGCCGTCGGCCGACGTACGGGATGGTTCGGCCGAGGCGATTCCGCTGGATGACGGGGCTGTTGACGCTGCTGTGGTGGCGCAGGCGTGGCACTGGTTCGATCCGGCTGTCGCGCTGCCCGAGATCGCGCGGGTGCTCACTCCCGGCGGGACGCTCGGGCTGGTGTGGAACATCCGCGACCACACGGTGCCGTGGGTGGCCGAGCTCGATCGTGTGCTGCACCGGCACGCTCGCCAGGAGATCGACTCATCACCACCGATCGGTACGCCGTTCCGCGCGGTCGAGCGACTCGAGATCCGTTGGGAGCACGCGCTGACCCGGGCAGAGCTGCTCGACATGGTCGCGTCACGGTCGTACGTCATCACCATGCCGGCCGCGGACCGCGACGAGCTGATGCACCAGGTCACCGAGTTGCTCGACTCGCATCTGGACCTGCGCGGTCGCAAGAATCTGACGATGCCGTACGTCACCCGGTGCACTCGCGCCCAACTCGGTCGGTAGGCAGGGGACCGGCCAGGGTTTCTCCCGAGTGGCGCGAGCTGGGGTGGCACGTAGAGTTGAGGGTGCTGCGCCTGTCCTTGAGTCTCCGGGGACGGGTGTCCGAGTTGTGAGGGAGTGCTGTGGCCGGAGTAGCCAGGTTTGTTGCCAGCAGTCTTGCGCCTGCTGCCCAGCGGTTCGCTCCGCAGGCGGCGGCCGGCGTACTCCGTCAGGTCCTGGAGATCGCGATCGACGGGTACCAGCGGTTTCCGGGCGCCGAGAAGGTCGCCGAGAAGCATTTGGCCAAGCACGACGGCGATGCGGAGCTCGCGGTCGACACGGTGATCGAGCAGCACATCCGGCTGGCCAGCGTGCAGGGGTTCGTCACCAGCATCGGCGGGCTCGTCACGCTGCCGGTCGCGCTGCCGGCCAACTTGACCGGCCTGGCGGTGGTACAGGCTCGAATGGTCGCGTCGATCGCTCATCTGCGCGGTTTTGATCTGGACGACCCGCGGGTGCGGACGGCCGTGATCACCTGTTTGCTCGGCGAGGATGGCGTGACGGACCGGTTGAAGAAGGCGAGTCTGCCGACTTCGCCGCTGGCGATCGCGACCGCGCCGGTTTTCGACCCCGAGCTGGACCGGTTGGTGGCCGGCGAGGTGGTGGGTGAGCTCATCGCGCGGATCGGCGGGAAGCGGATGGGGCTGATGGTGACGCGACGGGTTCCGCTGCTCGGCGGCGCTGTGGGTGCCGGGGTTGATGGCTGGTCGACGTTCCGGATCGGCCAGTACGCCGACAAGAGCCTGGTCCGGCGGATCCGCCGGCCGATCGAGCAGTAGTAAATCCTGAGGAAACTGTCGGTGGTGCGTGTCAGCATGATCGGGTGAGTACACGTCGGGCTGAGCTTGGGGAGTTTCTGAAGGCGCGTCGCGCCAAAGTGACGCCTGAAGCCGTCGGGCTGCCTCCAGGCGGGCGGCGGCGTACTCCGGGCCTTCGGCGCGAAGAGCTGGCCCAGCTCGCCGGGGTCGGCGTGACTTGGTACACCTGGCTCGAGCAAGGCCGGCCGATCAATGTCAGCGGGCAGGTGCTCGACGCGGTCGCGACGACCCTCGGGCTGAATCAACTGGAACGCGCGCACCTGTACTCGCTGGCCGAGGCGACACCGTTGCGCACGAAGACCGGCGTCTGCGCGAACGAGTCGGTGCTGAGCGAGATCCTGGCCGCACTCGATCCGCTGCCCGCGCTGATCACCAACAAGCGCTACGACATTCTCCAGTCCAACAAGGCGTCCAAGGATCTCTACCACGACTGGCACACGCTGCCCTGCATCCACCTCAACCTGCTGTGGTGCATCGTGACCGAGCCGCTCGCGCGCGACCAGCTGCTGAACTACGACACCGAAGTTCCGTACCTGGTCGCCCGGATGCGGTCGGCGTACGTCGAACACATCGGCGACCCCGACTGGGAGACCGACCTCACCCGCCTCCGCAAACTCAGCCCGGAGTTCGAGCAACTCTGGGCGAGGCACGAGGTGGCGGACGGTGAGGCACGGCTGCGGCGGCTGGTGCATCCGGTCGCCGGGGAGCTGTCGTTCACAGTGACGGAGCTGGCCGTGCCGGCGCATCCCGACCTGGTCCTGTTCGTCGACACCCCGGCGGACGACAGCACCCGCGAACGGCTACCCCTGACCCGCCGGCAACCAGCCGAGGTCTAGGAGCTCCGCCGCTCGCAGCGACTCCTGGCCGTTAGCCGGCGAGGGCTTGGACGACTCGGCTGGCGGAGGGCTTGCCTAGTTGGGTGGACATCCAGGCGCTGGTGGTTACGAGGCTTTCGAGGTCTACGCCGGTTTTGATGCCGAGGCCGTCGAGTTGCCAGAGGAGGTCTTCGGTGGCGAGGTTGCCGGTGGCGCTTTCGGCGTACGGGCAACCGCCGAGCCCACCTGCCGAGCTGTCCACAGTGGTGACGCCCTCGCGGAGTGCGGTGAGGGTGTTGGCCAGCGCCTGCCCGTAGGTGTCGTGGAAATGCACGGCCAGCTTGTCGACGCCGACTCCGGCTTTCTCGAACGCACCGACCAGAGCGACGACCTGACCCGGCGTCGCGACGCCGATCGTGTCGCCGAGCGAGAGCTCGTGGCAGCCGAGCTCGACCAGCCGCGCGCCGACCTTGACCACCTGGTCGATCGGTACGTCGCCCTCCCACGGATCGCCGTAACACATCGAGACGTACCCACGAACGCTCAACCCCTCGTCGAGCGCGCGCCGCACGGTCGGGGCGAACATCGCGAACTGCTCGTCGACCGTCGAGTTCAGGTTCTTCGCAGCGAAAGTCTCGGTCGCGCTGGCGAAGATCGCGATCTCGCTCACGCCGGCCTCGAGCGCCCGGTCGAGGCCACGCTCGTTCGGCACCAGTACCGGCGTACGGAGTCCGTCCGGCAGGTCGAGGCGGGCCAGCAGTTCAGCCGCGTCGGCGAGCTGCGGCACCCACTTGGGATGCACGAAGCTGGTCGTCTCGATCGTGGTCAGCCCGGCCGCGGCCAGGCGCTGGATGAACTCGGCCTTGACCGCGACATCGACGATCGCGTCCTCGTTCTGCAACCCGTCCCGCGGACCGACCTCGTAGATCGTCACGCTCTCGGGCAGCCCTTCGGCCGCGACCAGCTCAGGCTTGCGCACGTGTGCCTCCGTCTCGTGAGCCTGGCCCGTGGGCCGGGAGGGTTCTCCTCCACAATGGCTCGTGATGACAACTCTGGCTGACATTCTGCGCGGGATCGAAGGCGGCGTCTTCCCCACCCCGGACCTGAGCATCACGGTGGTACCGGCTCCGTCCGACCGCGAGGTCTGCGTGGTGGCCTTCACCGCGCACATCGTGATCGCCGCGGACGTCTCGCCGGACTGGGTCGCCGAGCTGATCCCCGACGGCGACTTGTCCGCCCCGCTCAACCCGCCTTTCCTGTACGCCCTGGAGCAACTCACCGGCCGCCGCGTCAACGCCATCGACCAGATGCTCCTGGCCCCCGCCCTCACCGACCCAGCCGAACGCGCCGCCGCCGTCGACGGCCTGATCGAGGTCACCGAACGCGGCCACCCCCGAATCGAACGAGCCTGGCGCTACCGCGACGACGTCCACGCGTACACCAGCCCGTACGGCGGCCTCGTCCTCACCGGCCGAGGCCTGGCCGGCCGCCTGGAAGTAGCCCTCGAGGTCCCCGAGCCAACCCGAGGCACCGGCCACGGCCGCCAGCTAGCCCGAGCCGCCCGAGCCCTCATCCCACCCGGCACCCACATCTGGTCCCAGGTAAGCCCCGGCAACGCCGCCTCCACCCGAACCTTCCTAGCCGCCAACTACCACCCAGTCGGCGCCGAAGCCCTACTCGTCCGCTAACACCTGAGGCTGCCCCCAGCGCCGATCCCCAAAGCCACAATGGGTTTGGCACCAATGGCATCGATTCCCCACCTGACCCGTTGTCCCCAGACTTTTGCACAGCGTTATCCACAGCTTGGGAAACAGCCCCCGCCGCAACCCGCACCGGCCGATCCGAAGGCAACTCAGCTGCCGGCCGGCAAGCCAACCGCAACGCAGGCTGCAAGCCGGGCGGGCGCAAGCGGCTCCACTCTGAGCTCGGGCACACCAGCCGCCGACGGCCGAGTTGGTGGCTGGCGAAAGCAGCTCGCTGTGCGTTAGACGCACCAGCCGCAGGCGGGTTGGCTGGTGGCTGGCGGAAGCTCCGCTGTGGGTTAGGTGTATCGGCCGCTGGCGGGCGGGCTGGCGGGGACTCAGGTGTTGGTTGGGGCTACCAGTTGCCGGAGGGGCCGGTGTGGTCGGAGGAGCTTGAGCCTGCAGGCGGGGGTTTGGCGCGGGGCGATGCGGACCCCGAGCCCGACGGGCTGGAGCCGCCGCCGTGGGAGCCAGAACTGCCAGAGGCGGAACCGACTGAACGTGAGCCGCCAGCGCCGGAGCCCGAGCCGCCCGAACGGGAGCCGCCGGAGCCGCCTGAGCGGGAGCCGCCTGAGCGAGAGCCGCCTGCTCCGGAGCCGCTGGGGCGCGAGCCACCTGAGCGGGAGCCGCCCGCGGAGCCGCCTGATGAGCCGCCGGATGAGCTGCCGGAGGATGAGGTGCCGCCGCCTGGTTCGCCGGCTGAGTGGGCTACTGCGCCGGCTACGGAGCCGGCTGCCTTCTTGGCGCCGGCCATGGCTACGCCTGCTGGGCCGGCGCCGATTGCGCCTGATGCGCCGCCGCCTGCACCAGCAGCCGCGCCGCCGCCAGCGGTGGCACCGGTACCAGCGCTGGCACCGGCGCCTCCGCCTGCCTTGCCGGCGGAGGCGCCGGACGCTGAGGCTGAGCCGGAAGAGCGGCCTACGTTGATGGCTCCTGACGCCAGGCCGCCGGGGTCGGCGGCTGCGGCGCCGGTGCCTGAGCTGCCGCCTGCAGCGGCAGCGGTGAGCGGGACGGTGAAGCGGAGAAGGGCGGGGAGGGCGACGACGGCCAGGCCGAGCATCATCATGCCGGTCAGCGTCTGGATCAGGCCGTCACCGGTCGAGTTGACCATGCCCTCGTGGGTCATCCGGATCGCCGCCGCGTAGATCAGCGCGGCCGCGGGTTTGTACGCGATGAACGCCAGCGCCCAGCCGCAGAACTTCTTGAACCAGGCCTTGCCGAGTTCAGTGTGGGTCGCGACCGCTGCCAGCGGGAACAGGCCGGCCAGCAGTACCAGCATCGCCGAGCGGATCAGCAGCAACACGATCTGGATGAGCGAACCGAACAACACCCCCAAGGCGGAGAAGATGATCAGGAAGAGCGGCATCCGCTGCGCGATCTGGCTGCCGTCCTGCATCATCACCCCTCGCATCGCGTTCTCGAAGGAGACATCCGGCGGCAGCGCCGCATTGACGATGCTCGTGGCGAAGCTGTCCGACCAGGCGGTCAGCACTTGCAGCGTCGCGGTCCCGGCCGCGGACACCAGCACGAACGTCATCATTGCCTTGAGCAACTGTCGCAGCGGGTCGCCGCGCTGCTCCCAGGCGATCCGCATCCCGGCCACCAGGATCGCCAGGGTGAACAGGGTCGTGGTGAGCCAGAAGGTGTGCGTCTGCAGGAAGGCGATCGTCGACTGGTTCTTCCAGTGGCCGGCCGCGTCCTCGGTAGCCAGTGTCGGGCTCTTGATCTGGATCCAGAAGGTCGCCTGCGAGTGCAGGCAGGCGAGCACGGCGTCGGACAGTTGCTGGACCAGCGCTTCGGTGGCCTTGCTGATCACGTTGCCGATGCCTTCGCCGACCTTGCAGCCGATGTCCACTTTTCCGCACATCAGACACCACTCCATTCGACGAAGTCGTTGAGGTTGTGGTGCTGGGAGTACGGCGCGCCGACGTCGCCGGCGTTCGGCGGTGGTACCAGCCGCCAGTCGCCGGCGTGCCAGGTCAGCGTGAAGGTGGCGCTCATGAACTCCGTCTGCACCGGCATCGCGAGCATGATGGTGACGCGGTCGCGGTCGGCGTCGACGATCCGGTAGCCCGCGACCTGCGCCGGGGTCGACGCCGTGTCGGGAGTCTCCTTGCGCACCTCCTGGAGCAGGAGGTCGGTGTTGCGGCCGGGGACCATCAGTTTGGTCGCGGTCGGGATGATCTTGGTCTGGTCGGCCAGGGCGGCGATCACGTTGTACGCCGCGTAGACCGCGCCGGTCGGCGAATGCGCGAAACATCTCCGGAAGCCGTCGGAGTCGGTCTTCCCCGGCCCGTACGCCGACGAGCGCGGCACCACCACTCGACGGCTGACCTCCCACAAGTCAGCCTTCGGCGGCTGGCTCGACGGTGTCGCTTGGTCGCCATCGGTCAAGCCACAGCTGCTCGCAGTACCACCGGACGACCCCGTCGACGTCGAGCCACTCGGAAGAGCTACGGCCTCGCCGGCGGGCTGTGGGGTGCCGGGGGTCGCGCCTTGCTGACTGGACTGACTGGGGTCTTGCAGGCTGGACGCGGCGGTCGAAGGCTGGCCGGAGCCTGCTGTCGAGGGCTGGTCGACGCCACCGGCTGAGCCGTCCCCGGCCGCCCCGCCCTCTGGCTCCCCAGCCCCGCACTCGGACTGGCCGCCAGCGGCCGAGGAGTCTGCGGAGGGCGAGCCGCCAGCAACTCCACCGTCGGCAGACGTGCCGGTGGTTGCGCCGTCGGGGCAGGTGGGGTTGGCGGACGTGGGTGTGGTGGAGGGGGCGGTGAAGAGGAGGAGGGCGCCGCAGGCGAGGATGGCGGTCAGGGTTATGCAGGCGGCGATGAAGCCTGGGCCGTACGGGGACTTCTCTTCGGGCTCGGTCATCGGAAACTCCTGCTTTCCCCTTGTCGGACTGACAGGGAAAGCCTGGCAAAGATCGGCCGATCGCCGCGGAAGTTATCCACAGGCAGCACCTGAACGGGCCTCAGTCACGCTCAATATGCCATCAATCGCGTCTCGACCTGTAGCCGATAGGTCACCCCGTGTAGCGAAGTCACCGCGTCAGCTAATAGAGTCCGCGCATGACCATCGCGCCTTCGCTTTGCTCGCCCCTAGCGCTCGCCGATGCAGAACCCACTCACGCCGCCGAACCCTGGGAAAGCGACGTGATCACCGCGTACGGCCTGCTGCGTGAAGCAGCAGCCGAACTCGATCACCTGATGCGCCATTCCCTCAAGCGCAGTGGTCTGCAAATGGCAATGTTCGAACTGTTGCTGCGGCTTGCCCGCAGCCACGGGGAGAAGCAGCGTCTCACCTCACTCGCCCGGGAGCTGACCGTCACCACCGGCGGCATCACCCGGCTGGTCGACCGCGCCGAGAACCTCGGTCTGGTGCGCCGGGAGCCCTGTCCCGATGACGCCCGCGGCTCGTATGCGGTCCTCACGGAGGAGGGAAAGCGGCGGCTTCGCGACGCGCTGCCGGACCACCTCCTGGAGATCGACAGCCTGTGGATGTCCCAGCTGGCGGACGAGCAGGAACTCGTCCTCGGCAAGCTCCGTCGCGTACGCGACAATGCCCGTCGCTGGCCCAACGGCCGGCCCAACCTCGGTTCGCTGTCCGCGGCCGACCGGATCTGAACCACCTTCGCATTACCCGCTACTAACGGATGCGGCGTCTGGCTGGTGCCGGACGCCGCGCCGAGCGATGGTTGAGCTGTGAACCATCCACTCGTCCGGTCTCCCGTGAGCGACCCTGGTAGCAACATCCCGGCGCGACCAGACCGGCGAGGACTCTTCCTCAGATCGGCTGTCGGCGGCATCCTGGCCGCCGTCGCAGGTCTCGCCGCGGGTTCTGTCGCGGCGGCGCTGCTCGGAACCCGTCAGACGCCCGTCGTGGCGATCGGCTCGGCCTTCATCGACCGCGTCCCGCCGTGGCTCAAGGACCTCGCGATCTCGCTGTTCGGGACGCACGACAAGACCGCTCTCAAGACCGGCATCCTCGTCGTTCTGCTCGCCCTCGCCGCGCTCGGCGGCATCCTGTCGGTACGCCGGTACTGGGCCGGCGCGGCCGTCGTCATCGTGCTCGCGGGCGTCGCCGTCCTCGCCGCGGCGACCAGGCCCGACGCCGGACAGACCGGCTTCGCCCCATCCTTCGTCGCCGGTATCACCGCCCTGCTCCTGCTCCGGCTCTTCGCCACCAGGCTGTCCGGGCTGGCCAGGTACCCCGAGGACGGCGTCAGTCGCCGCGGCTTCCTCCAACTCTCGGCCGGAGTGACGCTCGGCACGATCGCGGTCGGCGCTCTCGGCCGGGTCATCGGCGGGCACCGCGCGGCCGTCACGGAGGCACGCGACGCACTCAAGTTGCCCTTGCCGCCGAGCCTCGACCCGCCGGCCGGAGTACAGGCTGCCGGTGCTGATCCGTGGGCGACGCCCAACGAGGACTTCTACCGGATCGACACGGCGCTGTCCGTGCCGCTGATCATGCCGAGCGACTGGACGCTTCGCATCCACGGCATGGTCGATCGCGAGATCAACCTGAACTTCGCCGATCTGCTGCAGCGCAAGGTTGTCCACAAGTGGGTCACGCTGACCTGCGTGAGCAACGAGGTCGGCGGTGACCTGATCGGCAACGCGCTCTGGTCCGGCGTACTGCTCAAGGACCTGCTGGCCGAGGCCGGGGTGTCGGCCAATGCCGATGCGATCAAGTCGACGTCTAAGGACGGCTTCACGGCCGGTACGCCGCTGAGCGCACTGACCGATGATCGCGAGTCGATGTTGGCGTTCGCGATGAATGGGCAGCCGCTGCCGGTCGAACACGGGTTCCCGGTGCGCATCGTCGTACCGGGTCTGTATGGGTACGTCTCGGCGACGAAGTGGCTGGCCGAGATCGAGGTGACCCGGTTCGATCAGTTCGAGGCGTACTGGACCCCGCGCGGCTGGTCGGAGAAGGGTCCGATCAAGTTGTCGTCGCGGATCGACGTACCGCGATCGAAGGCGTCGACCGGTCAGGTGACCGTGGCCGGCGTCGCGTGGGATCAGCACGTGGGCGTTTCGAAGGTCGAGGTCCGCGTCGATGGTGGTCAGTGGCAAGAGGCCGAGCTGGCCGCGGATGCGTCGATCGACACGTGGCGGCAGTGGCACTGGACCTGGGATGCGCCGCGTGGCAACCACGTGCTGCAGGTCCGCGCGTTCGACGCCCAGGGCAACCCTCAGATCGAGGCGCAGGCCCCGCCCGCCCCGGATGGCTCGACCGGCCTGCACAGCGTCGACATCAAGGTCGGCTAGACCCGCGTCGGGTCAGCGCGGCCGGCCGCGCACCGCGTCGAGTCGCGCGGCCGTCAGGTGCGGCCGGACACCGCGTCCAGTACCAGTGGCAGGAACGTGTGTTCCAACGAGCCGGCCGGGACCAGGTCGGGCTCTAGCAGGCTCTGGGCGCGGGCGCCTTCGTGGACGGCGATGACGAGCCGTACGAACTGCTGTGGCGGGACGCTCATCCGCAGGCCGCTCGCCTTGATGATCTCCTCAACGAGCCGCGTCAGCTGATCGCGGAACATCGCGCGCTGCTGGTTGAGCGCCGCCGCGGCCTCGGGGTGGCGCAGCGCATGCAGGGTGAACTCCGTCGAGATCAGGTGCCACTGCCGCTGGTCGGGCGCGGCCTCGTCCAGCAGGCCCAGTACTGCGTCCAGCAGCGTTCCTGGCTGATTCGCAAGGTCAGGCAGCAGCGCGGCGATCTGCTCGAGCAGGCGATCCGTGGTCGCCTGGAAGAGGGCGAGCACCAACTCGTCCTTGGAGCCGAAGTTCGAGTAGAACGCGCCGCGGGTGAAGCCGGCCCGTTCGCAGATGTCCTCGACCGAGGCGCCGTGGAAGCCGCGCTCGGCGAACACCTCGAGGGCGCCTTCGAGCAGCCGGGCCCGGGTGGCGGAGCGACGTCGCTTGGGCGTTTCCATAGCAGTAGGATACAGTTCTGTATTGAATACACAACCGTATTGAACGGGGTAGTCCACGATGGAGCTCAAGGCTCACGCGATCAGCGTGCAGGGTCCGCACGCGCCGATGCTGCATGCGACGTCGATCAGCGTCAGTGACCATCAGTTGGTCCTGCTGACGGGCTATCCCGGACCTGGGCACGTCGCACTGGCCCTGGGCCTCTCCGGGCGACTGAAGCCGAACGGTGGGGACGTACAGCTGGATGGCGATACCTCTGGGCGCGTACTGCGCCAGCGGGTCGCCGTGGTCGATACGCCGGGGATCACCGAGCCGGACGATGCGCTGCCGGTGCGGACGGTCGTTGGCGAGGAGCTGGCGATCGCTGGACATAAGGCCGGGCGCAAGGCGGTTGACGCGTGGCTGACTGAGCATGACTGGGCCGAGTTCGCGGAGCGGCGGTTCGAGCATCTGCCGGTCGGGGTGCGGACCGAGATGCTCGCCGAGCTGACGGTGGCGCGACCCGAGGTGAAGTTCGTGATCCTGACGATGCCGGATCGGCTCGGCGGGGATCCGCACGAGTGGTACGCGGTGGGTCGCGAGCTGGCGTCGCGCGGGTACGGCGTGGTGATCACGTGCGCTGACGCGTCGGCGCGGTTGCTGGGCGTGGAGGCGGCACAGCTGGGGTCGCTGAGTCAGCCAGATCCGGTGCAGGTGGAAGCGGCCGCGCCGGTCGAACCCGTAGTACCGATCGAGGACGAAGTACCGACCGAGGTCGAAGCACCAACCGAAGTGCCGACCGAGGTTGACGAGCCCGTTGACGAAACAGCGGCAGAAGACGACGCGGAAGAGCCTGCAGAGGCCACGGCGGTTGATGAGAAGAAGGACGAAGCATGACCTCGATCCGGATGGCGATGAGCGAGCTGCGGCGGTTGACCGCGGGGCGGTTGCCCAAGCTGGCCGTGATCGCGATGATCCTCGTCCCGACGCTGTACGGCGGGCTCTACCTGTACGCGAACCACGACCCGTACGGCCGGCTCGACAAGGTCCCGACCGCGGTCGTCGTCGAGGACGCCGGTACGACGTTGTCCACCGGCGAGAAGTTGTCAGTCGGACCGCAGGTCGCGGACGAGCTGGTGAAGTCGAAGAGCTTCGACTGGCACCGGGTCGACCGGGCCGAGGCGCTGGCGGGGGTGCAGAACGGGAAGTACGAGTTCGCCCTGGTACTGCCGAAGTCGTTCTCGTCAGACCTCGCGTCGAGTGCGGAATTCGAACCCAGGCAGGCGAATCTCGAGCTGCTGACCAACGACGCCAACAACTACCTCGCCCACACGATCGCCAATCAGGTCGTCGCGCAGGTGACCAAATCCGTCGCGGCGCAGGTGAGCGAAACCGCGGCGAGCAAGCTGCTGGCCGGATTCAGCACGATCCACGGACAGATCACCAAGGCCGCGGACGGTGCTGGGCAATTGCAGACCGGGCTCACGTCGGCCGCGACCGGCGTCGGCAAGCTTCAGACCGGCGCCGGCCAGCTGAACACCGCGCAGCAGCAGCTGTCCGCGGGAGCCGGCAAGCTGAGCACCGGACTCACGACGGCATCGAAGGGCGCGGGTGACCTGGCCAGCGGCGCCGGCCAGTTGAGTTCCGGGCTGACGACGTTGAAGAACAAGACGGCGAGCCTGCCGACCGACACGAAGAAGCTTGCCAACGGCGCCGATCAAGTTGCCGATGGCAACGAGAAGATCGCGGGCATCGGGCAGCAGGTCGCGACCGCATCGAGCACGCTGGTGTCGGACCTTTCCTCGCTCGACAAGGGCCTTGCCGCGCGGCTGAAGGAGCGCGGCTTCACCCAGGCGCAGATCAACCAGGTACTGACCGAGACGGCCAAGCTGCGCGGCCCGGTGGTCGCGGCGAACACCAAGATCCAGTCGACCTCGAAGCAGCTCAACCAGCTCGCATCGGGTGCGCGGCAGGTGGCGACCGGCGCACAGACGCTCGCCGATGCGACTCCGGCGCTGACCGCCGGCATCTCGAGCGCCGCCACTGGCGCCGGCCGGCTCAACTCAGGCGCTGGTCAGCTGAAGACCGGCGTCGACGCTCTGCAATCCGGCGCAGCGCAACTCGCGACAGGTGAGCAGCAGGCGGTCACCGGACAAGGGCAACTGCTCGCCGGCGTCAACAGCCTCGCGACGGGTGTCGGCAAGCTCAAGACCGGCGCTGGTGAGCTGAACACAGCGCTGACCAACGGCGCGAAGCAGATCCCCGACCCGTCACCCGAAGCACGCAAGGCGGTTGCGGAGACCCTCGGCGCTCCGGTCGGACTGAAGAACGACTCGCAGGCAACCGCCGACAGCTACGGCGCCGGTCTCGCTCCGTTCTTCCTCAGCCTCTCCTGCTGGATCGGCGCCTACGTTCTCTTCCTGCTGGTACGCCCGCTGTCGCCCCGAGCGCTGGCCGGTCTACAGGCACCGATCCGGGTGGCGCTCGGCGGTTGGTTGCCTCCGGCAATCTTCGGCGCGATCCAGGCGGCGCTGGTCTTCACCGCGGTCATCTTCGGGCTGGGCATCGACACCGCGCATCCACTGATGACCGTCGGGTATCTGATGCTGACGTCGATCACCTTCGTGGCGATCCTGCATGCCCTCTCATCCTGGTTCGGAGCCGTGGGCAAGTTCCTCGGCCTGGTCCTGATGGTCATCCAGCTCGTCTCCGCCGGCGGTACCTTCCCCTGGCAGACGATCCCCGCCCCGCTCTACTTCTTCCACCACGTACTTCCGATGAGCTACGCCATCGACGGCGTCCGCCACCTCATGTACGACGGCCCGGGCAACAGCCTCGGCAAGGACCTCCTCGTCCTCACTGCCTGGCTCCTGGCTGGCCTCGGCGCCTCCGCCCTGGCAGCCCGCAAACAACGAGTCTGGCCCGCCAAGAAGCTCCAGCCGGAGCTAGCCCTCTAACAGCCGCCGGACCCCGTCGAGATTCGCCTCGACGGGGTCCATCGCATCCGCCACCAGATCAACCGAGGCCAATCGCGGGTACTCCGCTCGCATCCGCTCGACGTGAGCCCAGTCGACCTCGTGCCAGCCCGGGATCCCGCGCTGCCGACCGTCCAGGCGCCGACGGTGCTCGGCCTCGTCCGAGCACATGCACTCCACCACCAACAGTCGTCCGTCGTACCGCGTAACGAGCTCACGCCAGCGCTCGACGATCACCTCGTCGACCAGACAGTCGACGACCGCTGACTGCCCGAGCATGAGTTGCCGCGTGACGAGAGTGCCGAGCAGGTCGTAGTACAGGCCTAGGAATGTCGCCCGGTCGAGCCCCTGCAACACCCCGTGCGGCTTCAAGGCCCCCATCAACCAGTCACCGGCGAAGCACGGCGCTCCTGTTTCTCCCGCCATGCGTTCAGCCAGCGTCGACTTTCCTGTGCCGGGCAAGCCGGTCACCACGATGACGGTTGTCACTCGGCCGTCAGCAGGTTGGTGGCGGAGGTCAGGAGGGTTTGGGTGGTGGGCTGGTCGAAGTAGGTGATGAGGGCTTCGTAGGTGCCTTGGTGGGCGGCGTCTGGGTCCACTACGTAGCCGTAGTAGCCGTCGGTGTAGCCGATGACGCGGGTGATGGGGTGGGGGCTGTCGGCCTGGAGGTGGCAGCCGTGGCTGGCGAAGAGTTCTACCGGGAGATGGACCCAGGCGACGTCGCCGAGCATGACGACGCTGATGGGGAGGTCGAGGGTGGGTGGGAGGTCGGCGGCGGCCATCAGGGCTTGGCCTCGGGCGCCGTCGAGGCGGGTTTGGGCTATGCGGCGGGTGGGGTCGTCCTGGCCGGTGTGGAGGCCGGCTTCGGCGGTGGCGACTACTGCTTCCAGGTCGGTTGGGGTGGGAAGGTCGCGCACCTTGAGGGTGACCGTGGCGCGGCGGATGGTCGGGGCTTCCGAGGGGAGGTCGAGGCCGGGCATGGCGATGGCTTCGGCGACGCGGGTGGCTAGGAGGCCGCCTAGGCGCGCTACCTCGAGGGCACCTCGGCCTTGGCGGGTAAAGCGCGGGCTGACGTCGCCTGCGGCTCCTTGAAGAAAGCCGACCACAGGCTCGCGCTGAGCCGCGTCGGCTCCGGCGGCGGACGCAGAGACGGAGGCGTCCGGGGCGGAGGAGTGAAGGGCAGCGGTGTCGGGGATGGAGAAGTCGGAGGCGGAGCCGTCACGCGCTGGAGCGGCGGCGGGAGCAGCGGCCGGGGAAGCGGCTGCGGCGGGAGCTGCCGGGGAAGCGGGAGCGGGGGGCGACGTGGGGGTGGTGGTGAGGTGGGTTAGGGCTTTGCGGGTGGCGCCGGGCCAGTCGGCGGAGTACAGGAGGTTTTCGGGGCCGTACGTCGTGGGGTGGCAGGCGAAGTCGAGGAGGACGGCGGTGAGTGAGCCGTCGGCGACGGAATGCAACGTTAGAATGCCGGCCGTGTTGTCGTGCGGGCCATTGCGCCGGTGCCGGTTCGTGCCGACGCCGACGACCTCGGCCGAACGCCAGGACGCTCGCACCGGGCGACGCTCCATCGATGCGGAGGCGACGGCGGTCGTCAGTGCTTCGTACAGGTCGGGCTCGCGGCATACGGGGATGACCGGGTGGATCTGGCCGGCCCAGCCGGCTGGTGCCGAGTGGGTGTGGGAGGCGCAGACGAGGACGCATTCGGGCGGGATGCCGGCGGCTGAACCGGCCGCGGTGGACAGTTCGGCTGCCAGTTCAGTACTGACGGCGATCGCGTCCAGGCTCAGCCAGAGCACGCCGGGCGAGTCCGCCGTACTGAGCCAGATCATCGTCGCGCGGAGCGGGTCCGCAGTACCGGTGGCGTTGCCCTCGCGGGCGGCGTAGCCGTCGAGGCGATGACCCGGTGGTGGGGTCACGTCCAGCGACACCGCTGCCAGCAGCAACTCACTCATGTTCCATGCTCCAGCCGTCAGCCCCGTGCCGATCTGCTTGTGGACACCAGTAGACAGGCACCCCGCCCAAACCTCCACCGAGGGTGCCGCAAGAACCGCCGCCGCAGAACAAGGTGTCCCCCAGATGCGGAGGACGGGTGACGCCGGCCCCGGCGCGGGAGACGCTGCCGCCGGTCGCTCAGGTGCGGAGCATGGTGTCGGCGGTTTTCAGGTGTGGTGGATGACGAGTAGGTCGGCGTAGGGGCCGGGGGGTTCGGTGGCGAGGCGTTCGGCGCCGTCGAGGGAGTTGCCGGCTGGGGCGGTGAGGTGGGCGCGCTTGGGGAGGAGTGCGCGGAGTGGTTCGGTTAGTTGGTCGCCGGCTCCGGCGAACAGGCCGCCGACGCAGGCGACGGGGACGGGTTCGTTGCCGGCCAGCCGGGCTACGGCGGTCGTGATCGTCTCGGCTATGTCGGTGGCGGCGCAGGTGACGATGCGCTGGGCGATGGCGTCCTGCTCGGCAGCACACCGCAGTACTTCCGGCGCGAACCGGGCGACGTCATCCACCAACGTCGGCGACGGGTAGAGCGCGATCGGATCGAGCGCCGTCTCAGCCAGCGCCGTCTCAGGCCCACGCCCATCTCTTGCTCGCTGTACTGCGACCAGCCCGGCCCGCCCGATCGCGAACGCACTCCCCGCGTCACCGAACAGGTACCCGTGCCCATCCACCTTGTACCAACCCCCGTCCCGATCCACCGCCAAGCAGACCAGCCCGGTCCCAGCCGCCACCACCACCCCGTACCCACCGGGCAGAGCCCCCGCATGAGCAGTCACCATGTCCTGCGTCAGCCGCACCTCCTTCGCCTGCAGCACATCCGCAATCCCAGCCGCCAACTGTCGCGCAACCACCGGATCCGCTGGAAACCCAGTAAGCCCAAGCGCAACAACCTCAACCCACTCGGAGCCACCGGGGGTGGTGGCGGCGGCCCGGGTGGTTGTGGGGGTGCGGGGTTGCTCGGGGATGCCGGCTTTGGTGGCTGTTTGGCGGATGGCTTGGAGGGTGGCTTGGAGGCTTTGGGGGGTGTGGGTGTGGCCGGGGCCTTCGGCGGTTGTGCGGGTGGGGAGGACGCGGAGGCGGAGGGCTGACTGGCCGCCGTCGAAAGCAAGGTGGGTCATGTGGTGGTCCTCTGCCTTCTGTGCGGCGGTAGGTCGGAGCAAGCCGAGTAGACCACTGATCACACGTCGAGGGTCCTCCCGGGCACGGTTTCCCGCTTGTGGGCAGGGTTTTCGCGTTGGGGGCTGGTTCCGAGGGCCGCGAGCTGGTGGCGTGCGAGGGTGGTGCAACAGGACTACGGGAGGGAACGAGATGCGCTTCGGGCTCAAGGTGAATCCGGCCGGCTGGGATGACGCGGCGCGGTGGGCGGGGATCGCCGAGTCGATCGGCTTCGATGGGCTGTGGACCGGCGACAACCTGCGCAACCCGCGCGAGGCCGCGATCCCGGTGCACGACGGGCCGACCGTCATCGCCGGCTGGGCGGCGACGACGAGCCGGATCCGGGTCGGGCTGCTGATCGCGAACATGGTGTTCCGGCAGCCGACCGTACTGGCCAAGGCGGCCACCACGCTCGACCACATCTCCGGCGGACGGTTCGACCTCGGCATCGGTTCGGGCGTCTGGCCGACCGACCACGGCATGGCCGGTACGCCGGTCTGGACCGCGCGCGAGCGAACCGACCGACTGGCCGAGTTCGTCGCCGTCGTCGAACGGCTCCTGTCCGGCGACGTCACCGACCACGACGGCCCGTACTACCCGTACACCCTGGCCGCGATGACGCCCGGCACCGTACAGGAGCGCCTGCCCCTGATCGTCGCCGCGAACGCCCCTCGCGCACTAGCCGTCGTCGCAGCCCATGCCGACGGCTGGGTCACCTTCCCCGGCGCCGCGACCGAGGAAGAGTTCTACGCCAAGTCGATCGAACGCGCGAAGACACTCGACGAAGGTCTCGCCGGGCGGGAGATCCGCCGAGTCCTGCTGGCCTACGGACAGATCGACCCATGGGCCTCCGAGGACGGCTTCGGCCGCCTGGTCGAACGCTACGAGGCGATCGGCTTCAACGAGCTGGTCGTCTACGCCCCGAAGCCACACGAACAGGCGGTCTTCGACAAGGTCACCGCAAAGCTCGACACCTACCGCTGACCGCCGACCTTGAGCACCCAGCAGTCACCCGATCACCGATCCGGCGACTGCCCGGTGCTCAAAGTCGGTCGGTGGGTTCGAGACATGGAGGGCATTCGGTCAGATCTCGATGTTCGACATCACGTGTTTGATGCGGGTGTAGTCCTCGAGGCCGTACATCGAGAGGTCTTTGCCGTGGCCGGAGTTCTTGAAGCCGCCGTGGGGCATTTCGGCGACGATCGGGATGTGGGTGTTGATCCAGACGCAGCCGAAGTCGAGGCGGCGGGCCATCCGCATGGCGCGGCCGTGGTCGCGGGTGAAGACCGAGGAGGCCAGTCCGTACTCGACGCCGTTGGCCCAGCGCAGCGCTTCGTCCTCGTCGGTGAAGCGCTGGACGGTGATGACCGGGCCGAAGATCTCCTGCTGGATGGCCTCGTCGTCCTGCTTCAACGCTGACACGACCGTCGGCTCGTAGAAGTAACCGCGGTCGCCGACCGCGTGGCCGCCGGTCTGGAGCAAAGCGTGGTCGGGGAGGCGGTCGATGAAACCGCTGACCCGGCTGAGCTGGTCGGCGTTGTTCAGAGCGCCGTACGCGACGTCGTCCTCCGGGCGACCGGTCTTGGTCGAACGAGCCTGCTCGGTGAGAGCAGCGACGAAGTCGTCGTGGATGCGCGGGCCGGCGAGGACTCGGGTCGCGGCGGTGCAGTCCTGGCCGGCGTTGAAGTAGCCCGCACCGGCGATCGCTTCAGCGGCGGCTTCGAGGTCAGCGTCATCGAAGACGACGACCGGGGCCTTGCCACCGAGTTCCAGGTGGGTGCGCTTGAGCTGCCGGGCCGCCGCCGACGCGACCTCCATCCCCGCTCGCACCGAGCCGGTGATCGCGACCAGCTGCGGAACCTCGTGATCCACCAGCGCACGCCCGGTGTCACGATCACCGCAGACGACGTTGAACACACCCGGCGGCAGGAACTCGTTGCACAGCTCGGCCAGCAGCACCGTCGAAGCCGGGGTCGTGTCGCTCGGCTTCAGCACGATCGTGTTGCCCGCCGCGAGCGCCGGAGCGATCTTCCAGATCGCCATCATCAGCGGGTAGTTCCACGGCGTCACCTGACCGACGACACCGATCGGCTCGCGCCGGATCCACGACGTATGCCCGGCCATGTACTCCCCGGCCGACCGCCCCTCGAGCACCCGCGCCGCCCCGGCGAAGAACCGCAGCTGATCCACGCACGGCGGCAACTCCTCCGAAGCCGTCAACGCGAGCGGCTTGCCCGTGTTCTGGCTCTCGACCCGAGTGAACTCGTCCGCGCGCGTCTCCAGCGCATCCGCGATCTTCAGCAGCATCCGCTGCCGCTCAGCCGGCGTGGTGTCCCGCCAGGTCTCGAAGGCGCGATCCGCCGCCCGCATCGCTGCGTCGACATCCTCCGCCCCGGACTTCGGCGCCTGCGCGTAGACCTCACCCGTCGTCGGATCGATCACGTCGTACGTCGCGCCGCCGAGCGCGCCGACCGGCTTGCCATCCACAAGATTCGAGAGCGTCTGCATGCCTGGGAGCCTAACCGGACTCGCAACGAATTCGGTAGGCCTAACTGCCATCTCACAACGGATTCACTCGCTATAGACGCGATCTCCTTCGACATAGGTCGCCACAACCCGCGCCTCACCGATCTCCTCGATCGGCTGCGCGAACGGATCCCGGTCGAGCACCGCGAGGTCGGCAAGCATCCCGGGCGCGATCCGCCCGGTCTCGTCGGCGTGGTTCACCCATGCACTCCCCGACGTGTACGCCGCGAGCGCAGTCGCCAGGTCGAGCGCCTGCTCCGGCAGGAACGGCTCGTACTCCGCGTCGCGATGCCGCCGATTCACCGCAACCTGTACTGCGGCCAGCGGGTCCGGACTCGAAACGGGCCAATCCGAGCCGGCCGCCAGCCGTGCCCCCGAACGGGCGAGGTCACCGAACGGGTACTGCCACCGCGTCCGCTCCGGCCCGAGGAACGGGATGGTCAACTCGTCCATCTGCGGCTCGTGAACCGCCCACAGCGCTTGCATGTTGGCGGCGACGTCCAGCGCGGCGAACCGGGCGATGTCGGAGGGGTGGATGACTTGCAGGTGGGCGATGTGGTGCCGCAGGTCGTTGCTGCCATTCGATGCCCGGGCTGCCTCGAAGGCGTCCAGGGCTTCGCGGACCGCGCGGTCGCCGATCGCGTGAACGTGGACTTGGAAGCCTGCGGCGTCGAGGGCGGTGACGTGTTGGCGGAGGGCAATGGGGTCGACGAACGAGAGACCGGAGTTTGCGGTGCCGCAGCCGCAGCCGTTCCCAAGCCGGGGCGGTGGGGTGGGGTTCGCGAGGTACGGGTCGAGCATTCCGGCGGTGAAGTTCTCGACTACTCCGTCCTGCATGATCTTGACGCTGCCGGCGCGGAGTCGTGGGAATTGCAGGGCTTCGCGGCGTTCGATCAGGGAGGGGAGTTGCTCGGCGCCTAGGTCTCGGCGCCACCAGAGGGCGCCGTTCACACGGGCTGTCAGGCGGCCGTCGCGGGCGAGTTCGACGTAGGCGGGGGTTGAGTCGTCGAGGTTGGCGTAGTCGCCGAAGATGGCGTCCTGCCAGCCGGTGATGCCGAAGGAGTGCAGATACGCCTGCGCTCCGAGGAGGGCGGCGACCTGCTCGTCGTGGGTGATCGGTGGGACGAGGTGCCCGACCAGATCCATGGCGCCTTCGTGCAGGGTGCCGGTGGGGTTGCCGTTGGCGTCGCGCTCGATCCGGCCGTCGGCGGGGTCCGGCGTACGGGCGTCGATGCCGGCCAGAGCCAGAGCACGCGAGTTGACCCATGCACCGTGGTGATCGGCGTTGGCGAGAAACACCGGCCGGTCGCTGACGATGGCGTCGAGGTCACTCGCGAGCGGGGCGCCGCCTTCGTAGTCGGGCTGATGCCAACCACCACCGAGGATCCACTCCACCTCAGGATGCGCCGCAGCGTACGCCCAGATCGCGTCGAGCGTCGCCGCGCGGCCCGAGAGCGGGGAGAGGTCGCACCGGGCACGCTCGAGCCCGCCCTGGACCGGATGGACATGAGCATCCACGAAGCCAGGCAGCAGCAAACCACCACGCAGGTCTACTACTTCTGTTTGTGGATCGAGATGGGAAGACAGGTCGGGGCCGGTGGCGAGGATCCGACCGGAGCGGATCAGGACGGACCAGTTGGGGTGGTGGGTGTGGCCGTTGAAGAGGGAGCCGTTGGTGAAGAGGGTGTCCACGAATGCATCCTCTCGTACTGCGGAATCCGAATCAGATGGCGTGATCAACCGATGAGATCGACAGGATCTTGGTCCTGCGAGAACGAAATCACTTGCCAGAGGGAAAGTTGGCGGGCAGGATGGCGGGAACGGCCAGCTTGAGATGAGGAAACCGATGATGCCGTCCGACGCCCTTGACGACGCCGCCTTCGACCGTTTGCAGCAGTCTGCGCGCGACCACTTGTGGCTGCACTTCAGCAGGATGGGCAGCTACGAAACCGCCGAGGTACCGGTCATCGTCCGGGGCGACGGCGCCTACATCTACGACGCCCGCGGCAAGCGATACCTCGATGGGTTGGCCGGCCTTTTCGTCAGCCAGCTCGGCCACGGCCGCACCGAGCTCGCCGAGGCCGCGGCCAAGCAGGCCTCTGAGCTGGCGTTCTTCCCGCTCTGGTCCTACGCGCACCCGAAGTCGATCGAGCTCGCCGAGCGGGTCGCCAACTACGCGCCGGGCGACCTCAACCGGGTCTTCTTTACCAGCGGTGGCGGCGAGGCCGTCGAGACCGCCTGGAAGCTGGCGAAGAACTACTTCAAGCTGACCGGCAAGCCGATGAAGCACAAGGTGATCAGCCGCGCCATCGCGTACCACGGCACCACCCACGGCGCGCTCTCGATCACCGGCCTGCCGGAGCTCAAGCAGCAGTTCGAGCCGCTGGTACCAAGCACCTTCCGGGTGCCGAACACGAACATCTACCGCGCCCCGATCCACGGCGACGACCCGGTCGCGTTCGGCCGCTGGGCCGCCGACCAGATCGCCGTCGCGATCGAGCAAGAGGGCCCCGAGACCGTCGCCGCCGTCTTCCTCGAGCCGGTTCAGAACGCGGGCGGCTGCTTCCCGCCGCCACCCGGGTACTTCGAGCGAGTACGAGAGATCTGCGACCAGTACGACGTACTGCTGGTCTCCGACGAGGTGATCTGCGCGTACGGCCGCCTCGGCCATATGTTCGGCGCCGAGCGGTACGGCTACCAACCGGACATGATCACCTGCGCGAAGGGACTCACCTCCGGCTACGCCCCGTTGGGCGCGATGATCGCCTCGGACCGGCTGATGGAGCCGTTCCTGCAGGGCAACGCGTCGTTCGCCCACGGCTATACCTTCGGGGGCCATCCAGTCTCCGCGGCCGTCGCACTCACGAATCTCGACATCTTCGAGCGTGAGCGCATCAACGAGCACGTCCGGGACACCGAGGGGGAGTTCCGTGCGACGCTCGAGAAGCTGCTCGACCTGCCTTTGGTCGGCGACGTCCGCGGTGACGGGTACTTCTACGGGATCGAACTGGTCAAGGACAAGACGACCAAGGAGACCTTCAACGACGAGGAGTCCGAGCGGCTGCTCCGCGGCTTCCTCTCCAAGGCACTGTTCGACGCCGGCCTGTACTGCCGCGCCGACGACCGCGGCGACCCGGTCATCCAGCTCTCCCCGCCGCTGATCTGCGACCAGTCCCACTTCGACGAGATGGAACAGATCCTCCGCTCCGTCCTCACCGAGGCGGAAACGAAGCTCTAACCCATCACCCCGCTACGCCCCTGACAGGCGCGACTTTGAGCACCCAGCAGTCGCCGAATCGGCGACCTGGCAGCTGACCGGTGCTCAAAGTCGCGCGTGAGCGCCGGGCGTGGGGAGTGCTCGACAGCGGTGGGGACGACTTTGGGCACCGGGTAGTCGCCGAATTGGCTGTTCGGTGGCTGGCGGGTGCTCAAAGTGGTTGGGGTGGTGGGGATGTTAGAAGTCGAACCCGAGGCCTAGTCGGTCAAGGGTTCTGAGCCAGAGGTTGCGATGGCCTGCGTGGGAGTCCGCGTGGGCCATCGACCATCTGGTGAGGTGGATGCCGGCTGACCGGATCGGCTCGGGAGGGAAGGGCATCGGGCGCTCGCGGACCATCTTGAGGTCCGTACGCTCGGTCTTCTCGCCGTACAGGAGGTCGAGCATCACGTCGGCGCCGAAGCGGGTGGCGGCTACGCCTAGGCCGGTGTAGCCGAGGGCGTAGGCGACGCGGCCTTCGGACGCAGTGCCGAAGAAGGCGCAGAAGCGGGTACTGGTGTCGATCACGCCGCCCCAGCGATGGGTGAACCGCAGGCCCTCCAGTTGCGGGAAGGTCGCGAAGAAGTGCCCGGCCAGCATCTCGTGGATGGCGTCGCGTTGCTCCAGCGCTGGGTCGATACGGCTGCCGAAGTAGTACAGCGGTGTGTAGCCACCCCAGAGGATCCGGTTGTCGCGGGTGAGCCGGTAGTAGTGGAAGAGGTTCGACGCGTCGCCGATGCCTTGCCGGCCACGCCAGCCGATCGCACTCGACTGCGCCGGCGACAACGGCTCGGTCATCAGCACCAAGTCGTAGACAGGCACCGTGTACAGCCGTAGGCGCCGGAGCAAGGACGGGAAAGCGTTGGTGGCCAGCGCGATCCGGCCGGCCCGTAGCGAACCAGTTGCCAGCAGCAACCGATCACCACGGAGGCCGGTGACAGGCGAGTGCTCGTGGATGCGGACGCCGAGCTCGAGGCAGGCGCGGCGTAGGCCCCAGGCAAGATGAGCTGGTTCGATCAGCGCAGTACCGGAGTGGTCGGCGAGCGCGCCGAGGTAGGTCGGGGAGTTCACCTCGGCGCGGGTCTGGGTGGCGTCGAGCAGGGCTACCTTGTGGCCGAACGCCTGCCGGGCTTCGGCCTCCGCCGCGAGCTCTGCCAGTTGGTGGGGCGCCGTCGCGACGGTCAGTTCGCCGGTACGCTCCCAGCCGCAGTCGATCCCGTACTTCGCGATGGTCGCGCCGATCGCTTCCAGGTTCTCTTCACCGAGTCGCTCCAGCAACGGCAACTCGTCCGGCCAGCGGGCCTGGCCGTTGCCGAAACCGTGCGTCAGGCTGGCGTCGCAGAAGCCGCCGTTGCGACCGCTGGCCGCGTTCCCGCAGGTCGACGCCTCCAGCACGACCACGTCCAGCGATGGGTAGCGTTCCTTGGCCCGAAGCGCTGTCCACAGGCCGGTGTATCCACCGCCGACGATCGCCAGGTCCGCTGTATGTTCCCCGATGAGCTGTTCAGCCGGTTCCGGGGCCGCCGGGTCGTCCAGCCAGAAAACGCGGGGCTGGGCTTCCCGCAACGCGAGCCCGGGCGACGCGCTCACCGAGCACGGGCGTTTCGCCGGCGACGGGCCAGCTCGCCGCCGAGTACCAGGAACAAGGCGAGGAGGAACATCGCGGTACCGACGACGTTGATCTGGGGTGGCAGGTCGCGTTGGGCCGATCCCCAGACGAACATCGGGAAGGTGACCGTCGTGCCGGCGTTCAGGTTGGTGATGATGAAGTCGTCGAAGGACAGCGAGAAGCTGAGCAGGGCCGCGGCCAGGATGCCGGGGAACACCAACGGAAAAGTGATCCGCCAGAACGTCTGCCACTCGTTGGCGTACAGGTCCATCGCAGCCTGTTCGAGCCGCGAGTCCATCCCGGACAAGCGTGCCTTCACCGTGACGACGACGAAGGACAGGCAGAACATCACGTGCGCGATCAGGATCGTCCAGAACCCGAGCCGGCCGCCGAAGCCGGACGACACGAACAGCGCGAGCAACGACGAACCGAGCACGATCTCCGGGGAGGCCATCGGCAGGAAGATGAACAGGTTGGTCGCGGACCGGCCGCGGAACCGCTGACGGACCATCGCGAACGCCATCAACGTTCCCAGCGCGGTCGCGATCACGGTCGAGGCCAGGCCGATCTGCAGGCTGGTGCCGACCGCGTCACAGAGTCCGAACGGGCGGCACGGGTGCTGCCAGTTCTCCCAGGTGAAGCCGTCGAAGGTGTAGGACAGCTTGCTCTTGGGCGCGTTGAACGACATCAGGATCACGACGAAGATCGGCGCGAAGAGGTACAGCAGGACGAGCAGTCCGAGGAAGAGGATCAGGTGCCGCCCGATCCAGCGGCCCACACCGGTCAAGCTCAGCGCGGTCATACCAGCTCCTCCGTCCCGGCGCGGCGTACGTAGAACAGGACGAGCACGACGATCGCGGCCATCAACGTGACCGAGAGCGCGGCGGCCGTCGGGTAGGCGCCGGCCGCGAAGAGGCGCTGGATGTCGTTGCCGATCATCCGCTGCTTCGGCGTACCGAGCAGTTGCGCGTTGATGTAGTCGCCGGCCGCCGGGATGAAGGTCAGCAGCGTGCCCGCGACGACGCCCGGCATCGAGAGCGGCAACGTCACCGTGCGGAAGGTCGTGACCGGTCCGGCGAACAGATCTCCACCGGCTTCGATCAGCCGGTGATCGATCTTCTCGAGGCTGGCGTAGAGCGGCAGGATCATGAACGGCAGGAAGTTGTACGTGAGCCCGGTGACCACCGCGGCCGTGGTGGCGAGCAGGCGGCCGTCCGAGCCGAGGATGTGGACCGTCTTGAGGAAGTCCACGACGAAGCCGTTGTCGCTGAGCAGCAACTTCCACGACAGGGTGCGGATCAGGAAGCTGGTGAAGAACGGCGCGATCACCAGCGCCAGCATGATGTTCTTCCAGCGGCCCGCCTTGAACGCGATCGCGTAGGCCAGCGGATAGCCGAGCAGCAGGCAGAAGGCCGTGGTCAGCAAGGAGTACCACAGCGAGCGCGCGAACGGCCGGGCGTAGTCGGCGAGCGCGTCCAGGTAGTTGTGGAAGCTCCACGTCATCTTGAAGCCGGCCTCGATCGAGCCGTTCGGGTCGTACAGGCTGGCCGCGAGCAACGACACGATCGGTACGACGAAGAACAGCAACAGCCACAGAGCACCCGGCGCCAGGAGCAGGTACCCCG
The DNA here is from genome assembly GCF_044453825.1 of Kribbella sp. NPDC051620. Lineage (NCBI taxonomy): Bacteria > Bacillati > Actinomycetota > Actinomycetes > Propionibacteriales > Kribbellaceae > Kribbella > Kribbella sp. NPDC051620. The sequence continues at coordinate 511,866 of NZ_JBITDB010000004.1, read as the reverse complement.
TCAGGCTGCGCCCCTTGCGCTCAGGCGGCAGCGCGGCCGGCGTAGCACCGGCCCCCGGCGTAGTACCGGCCGCCGGCCCCGGGAGTTGACCGAGGGCGCTCATCCCGCGTCCGCGATGTCCTCGACACCGGCCAGCGCGTCCTGCGCCGCATCGAGGACGAAGGTGTGCGACGGCTGCCAGTGCAGATCGACGGCGTCGCCGACCTTCAATGCCGCCCGGGCGCCGGTGTTCTGCTCGAACACCGTCAGCTCCTGCCCCCACGGCAGCTTTGCCAGGTACTGCGTACTCACGCCGATATAACTCACATCGGTGACCACGGCCGACCGCAGCACGTTCGAGCCGATGTCGTCCTCGGACCCCGACGGCGCGAGGAAGACCTTCTCCGGTCTGATCCCCATCCACACGTCGCCCTCGGTCACCCGGCAGCGCGGAACCGGTACGACGACCTTGCCACCGTGCACGTCGACGACCAGGTTGCCGTCGGCCTGGCTGACGATCCTGGCCCGGACCAGGTTCGACTGGCCGAGGAAGTTCGCGACGAACGTGGTGGCCGGCAGGTCGTACAACTCCGCGGGCGAACCGAGCTGCTCGATCACGCCGCTGTTCATCACGGCGATCGTGTCGGCCATCGTCATCGCTTCTTCCTGGTCGTGCGTGACGTGCACGAAGGTGATGCCGACCTCGGTCTGGATCCGTTTCAGCTCGATCTGCATCTGCCGCCGGAGCTTGAGGTCGAGCGCGCCGAGCGGTTCGTCGAGCAGCAGCACCTGCGGCCGGTTGATCAGCGCACGAGCGAGCGCGACTCGTTGCTGCTGACCGCCGGACAACTGCCCCGGCTTGCGCCGGCCATAGCCGCCGAGCTCGACCAGCTCGAGCATCTCGTCGACCTTCTGCTTGACGTCCTTGACCTTGCGCCGGCGCAGCCCGAAGGCGACGTTCTCGAAGATGTCCAGATGCGGGAAGAGCGCGTAGTTCTGGAAGACGGTGTTGACCGGCCGCTTGTACGGCCGCAGGCCGGTGATGTTCTGGTCGCCGAGACTGATCGTCCCGCTGGTGGGTTCCTCCAGCCCGGCGACCATCCGCAGCGTGGTCGTCTTGCCGCAGCCGGACGGGCCGAGCAACGCGAAGAACTCGCCCTGTGGCACGGTCAGGTCCAGGTCGTGCACGGCCCGATGGCCGGCGAACTGCTTGCTGAGCCCCCTGAGCACCAGATCGCTGGTCTTGGTGGTGGTACCGGCGACAGTGTCGTCCTGAGTGACAGTCATGGCGGTCAGCCCCCGATCGCGAGGTTGAAGTCGGTTTCGTAGAGCTTCGCCTTGGCCGTGTCCAGCGGCATGAACGCGAAGGTTTTCTCGAGCACCTCGGCGTCGGGGAAGATCAGCGGGCTGTCGACCAGCTCGGGATCGACCTTCTCCATCGCCTTGCGGGCGCCCTCGACCGGGCAGATGTAGTTCACCCAGGCCGCCAGCGTGGCCGCGACCTCCGGGTCGTAGTAGTAGTTCATCAGCGCCTCGGCGTTCGCCTTGTGGGTCGCCTTGTTGGGCACGAGCATGTTGTCCGACCAGAGCGCCAGACCTTCTTCGGGTACGACGAACTTCACGTCCGGGTTGTCCGCCTGGAGCGCCAGCACGTCACCCGACCAGGCCTGGCAGGCGACGATGTTGCCGGCGTTCAGGTCCTGCACGTAGTCGTTGCCGGTGAAGCGGCGGACCTGCCCGGAAGCGACGTACCCGCTGAGTTTGTCGAGTGCCTTGCTCCAGGCCGCGTCGTCGAACTTGTTCGGGTCGGCGCCGACCAGCCGGAGCATGAACGACATCGTGTCCGGCATCTCCGACAGCATGGTGACCTTGCCCTTGAGATCCCCGCGGGTGAGCAGGTCGGCGAAACTGCCGACCTCCTTCGTGTACTTCGCGTTGTAGGCGATGCCGGTGAGCCCCGACTGCCACGGCACGCTGAAGTCGCGGTTCGGGTCCCAGCGCGGAGCCTTCAACTGCTTGAGCAGATGGGCGTCGACGTTCGGGATCTTGGCGTGGTCGAGCTGCTGGATCCAGCCGAGGCCGACGGTGCGAGCGGCCATCCAGTCGGTCAGCACGAAGATGTCGCGACCACACGGCTGGCAGGCGCCGAGCTGGTCCCGCACCTTGGCGTAGAACTCGGAGTTGTCGTTGACGTCCGCGGTGTACGTGACCTTGACGCCCGACTTCTTCTCGAAGTCCGCCAGCGTCGGCAGCACCGTCTTGCCGTTGACCTTCTCGTCGGACTCGTCCATGTAGCTCGGCCAGTTGGAGAAGATCAGCGCCTTCTCGGTCGCCGACTTGTCCGTACTGACGCAACTGCCGGCGCTCTGCTTCGCGGCCGGGATACCGCAGCCGTTGAGCAGGCCGGCGGCGCCCAGCCCGAGCGCGGCCCCGCGGAGAAGGGTCCGGCGCCCGATCACAGGCTGGGGACGAGGACTCATCCGGACCTCCCTGTCTGGGTCTGTTAGCGGGCGATACTGTCAAACGGTTTCGGTCAAGACAAGGGATTCCGCAGTTGAATGCTCATTTGGCAACGGATTCCGGTACTGCGGGTTGCCTCCCCCCGGTGACGCTGACAGGATCTCCAGGTGACCGGACGCACGGGGAACCCCGAAAAGAACGCTGTACTGCTCGACGACACCGCCAAGGCGATCATCCGCGAACTCCAGGTCGACGGGCGCAGATCGTACGCCGCGATCGGCAAGGCGGTCGGACTGTCCGAGGCCGCGGTGCGGCAACGCGTCCAGCGGCTGACCGAGGCCGGCATCATGCAGGTGGTGGCCGTCACGGATCCACTGGAGATGGGGTTCGCCCGGCAGGCGATGATCGGGATCAAGGCCGAGGGAGCCCTCGAGCCGATCGCCGACGAGCTCGCCGCGATGGACGAGATCGAGTACGTCGTGATCACCGCCGGATCGTTCGACCTGCTGGCCGAGGTGCTCTGCGAGAGCGACGAGCAGTTGCTGCGGGTGCTGTCGGAACGGGTGCGGTCGATCAAGGGCGTCAAGGGGACCGAGACCTTCGTGTACCTGAAGCTGGTCAAGCAGACCTACTCGTGGGGTGTGCGCTGATCCTGTGGAGCTCGGCCGCGGCACCTGTGGTCGAGCGGCCAGGGCTGGCGGGCGACCGGGATGCCGACGTGGCGATCGTCGGGGCCGGGTACACCGGGTTGTGGACGGCCTACTACCTGGCTCGCGCTGATCCTTCGCTGCGGATTGTGGTGCTGGAGGCCGCGACCGTTGGGTTCGGCGCTTCGGGACGCAACGGTGGTTGGTGTTCCGCGTTGTTTCCGGTGTCGTCGCATCGGCTGGCCTCGCTGCCGGGGTCGAGTCGGGAGTCGGCGATCGCGATGCACCTGGCGATGCAGGGGTCGGTGAACGAGGTCGGCCGGGTGAGTGCGCTCGAAGGCATCGACTGCGATTACCACAAGGGCGGGACGATCGTGCTGGCTCGTTCCAAGGCTCAATTGGCTCGGGCTCGGGCTGAGGTGGCTTCGGCGGGTGAGTGGGGGCCGGGGGATCTGCGGTTCCTGGAGCCTGACGAGGTCGCGGCGTACGTGCGGGCGACAAAGGTGCTGGGGGCAACGTTTACGCCGCATTGCGCCGCGGTCCATCCGGGCAAGCTGGTGCGCGGGCTGGCAGCCGTGGTGGAGGGGCTCGGGGTCACTATTCATGAGCACACTCCGGTGCTTTCCATTTCGGGTGGGTGTGCGCGTACGGAGTACGGGGTGGTGCGGGCTGAGGTTGTCGTCCGGGCTACCGAGGGATTCACGCCGTCGCTGGCTGGTGAGGCACGGACGCTGGCGCCGGTCTACTCGTTGATGGTGGCGACGGAGCCGTTGAGCGCGGCGACGTGGGAGCGGATCGGGCTGGCGGATCGGCCGACCTTCAGCGATCACCGGCATCTGGTGATCTACGGGCAGCGGACGGCTGACGGGCGACTCGCGTTCGGCGGGCGCGGGGCGCCGTACCACTTCCGGTCGCGGATCAAGCCGTCCTTCGACGAGGAGCCTCGCGTGTTCGCCGCGCTTCAGGCGACGCTGCGGGATCTCTTCGACGGGCTGGATGATGTCGCCTTCACCCACGCGTGGGGCGGGGCGCTCGGCGTACCGCGAGATTGGACGGCTTCGGTCGGGATCGATCATCAGTCCGGTCTGGCGTGGGCCGGCGGCTATGTCGGCGACGGCGTCAGTACGACGAACTTGGCCGGCCGCACCCTCACCGACCTCATCCTCCGCCGCGACACTCCCCTGATCCACCTTCCCTGGGTGGACCACCGCTCGCCCCGCTGGGAGCCGGAACCCTTACGCTGGCTGGGAATCAACGCCGGCCTGCGCGCCGTGACGGTCGCCGACACCGAAGAGCGGCTGACCAGGCGGGACAGCCGCATCGCACGCTGGATGTCGCCGTTGCTCGGAGGGTGAGATGGCCGTCGACGTACTGACCGAGATCCGGATCGGCCGACCGCTCGCCGAGGTCGCCGGGTACGCCGGAGACCCGGGGAACGCACCGGAGTGGTACTCGAACATCGAGTCGGTCGACTGGCTCACCACTCCGCCCGTCGCCGTCGGATCGCGGATGAACTTCGTCGCGCACTTTCTTGGCCGGCGGCTCGCTTACACCTACGAGGTGGTCGAACTGGTACCACTGGAACGACTGGTGATGCGAACCGCCCAGGGACCGTTCCCGATGGAGACGAGCTACCAGTGGTCGGCCGAAGGTGAGCAGGCGACCCGGATGACCTTGCGAAACCGTGGTGAACCATCTGGCTTCGCCGGGGTCGCGGCGCCCTTGATGGCAGTCGCCATGCGGCGCGCGAATCAGAAGGACCTCAGCCGCCTCAAGAACCTGCTCGAATCGGCTGAGTGAGCCGAGCGCAGGTGAGCCGGTTTGCTTGCCGCGTCACCACCGTCTAGCGGAGGGCTCCGGCGGTCAGCTCGGGGAGGGCTGGGAAGTTGGCCAGGTTTGGGAGGGACGGCAGGTCGGCGAGGATCGGGCGCTCGACGCTGGCGCGGCCGGCCAGGAGGACCTGGAGCGGAGGGCCGTACAGGATCGTGGGGGTGTGCAGCCAGTCCCGGATGACGGGTACGGCGGCATGGTGGTGATTGGCGAGGTCTCGGAGGCTGAGCTCGTCGACGTCGACGGGGTTGCCGGTGAGTTCGACGATGTCGTTCATGAGGCCGCCGACTTGTTGCTCCCAGAGGAGGTTGTCGGCGGCTACCTCGTCGGAGCGGACCAGGAGCAGGGCGACGTCGCTGGTGAGGTCGCCTTCGCCGCGGGCGGCAGCGCCGTACAGGCTGGCGTGCAGGGGCGGGATGCGCCAGGAGTCGATGTTGGCCGCGAGCGTGTCGGTGAAGGTGGCGCGCAGGTTGGCCAGGAGCTCTACCGCTTGAGCCGCTAGATGGGAGCGGTTGAGGCGGTAGAGGAGTGAGGTGCCGGCCTCGTCGACGTGCACCAGGCCGGTCGAGGCGAGCCGCTGGAGGACCAGACGGACGCCTGCGACGCTGCCGGTACCTGCTTGGGCATGCACTTGGCGGCCGGAGAGCATGCGGTCGGAGCGGGCGAGTACCTGGAGCACGGGTCCGTCGAGCGAGGGGATGACGGTGCTGATCGGCGTACTGAAGTCCACCGCTACCGTGCCCACAATTCTGCGCACATGATCACTTTAGTGATCATAGTGACTGGCTGATCACTCTGTGTCAGTGGGGCAGTGGAGTGGCTAGTGGGGTAGGTCGGCGCGGGTGGGGTGGCGGTTGTGCGAGGGGCGGGCTACTACTGCGGAGGCGTAGGCGACGGCGAAGGTAAGGGCCTCGGGGAGGGGTTTGCCGGTGGCCAGCTCGGCCAGGAGGGCTGCGGCGAGGCTGTCGCCGGCGCCGGTGGTGTCCAACGGGACAGCGGGTGGGGCGGGGACGACGATGGTGTCGGCGCCGGGTTCTGCTGCGCCCGGTCTGCCGTTGGGACGCGTCGGGGTGGTGAGCAGGGCACCGTACGGGCCTCGTTTGAGGATGGTTGCGTGGCCGCTGTGTTTGGTGAGGGTAGTGGCGGCGTCGTGCGGGATGGGGAGGTTGGTGAGGGCCAGCGCCTCGGGCTCGTTGGGGAGGAAGAGGTCGACGAGCGGGAGCAGGTCGAGGATCTCCTGGCGGCCGGTGGTCTTCCAGTCGTCGGGGTCCCAGCCGGTGTCGAGGACGGTGGTGGCGCCGTTCGCGCGAGCCCGCTTGAGGAGTTCGTGTGTGGCGGGGCGGAGGGCGGGGAGGGAGAAGTGGCCGGTGAGCAGGACATAGTCGGCGGCAGTCGCGTCGTCCGGGAGGTCTGCCAGGGTCCAGTCGGCCAGTACTCCGTGCGCGGTGATGAACGCGCGCTCACGACCGGGGGCCTCGACGGCGATGGAGATTCCGGTCGCTCCGGGTTTGACGAGGATGTCTTCGTTGAGCTTGAGCTTCTCGAGTTCGTCGAGGACCCAGCGGCCGGCGTAGTCGTCGCCGACTGCGGCAAACAGGCGGTGCGGGGCGCCGAGGGCGGCGAGCGCGAGGCTCACGTTGCCGGCGGCACCGGCCGGCCGGACGTCGATACGGTCGATGATCGAGTCGCCGCCGGGGCGTGGGAGGGCGGTGACGGGGTCAGCCAGCACGTCGAGCTGGACGTTGCCGATGACGTGGATCGTGGGCAAAGGATCAACTCACCTTCGTATCGCTCTGACGATGCCGGAACCCATCAACCTTCAACCCCCGCCGCTGAGCCACCTCCCACCCCAACCGCTGCACCACCACCATCTCCAACACCGTCCGCGCCAGTTCGTTCCTTGCCTCAGGCAACCTGACCACCGCCAGCCCTTCCGCTTGGTCGACCTCACCCGTGGTGATCAGCACAACCTTCGTCCCGTAGCCCAACACGTCATACGCCAACTGCACCTCACGCCCATCTCCGATCAGCAGACAGGTCGTCTGCTCGTCGAGTATCTCCATCGGCCCATGCAAGTAGTTGCGCGTCTCATGCACCGCCGTATGCAGTCGCCCCGACTCACGCAACAACAGCCCGCCCTCCCCCGCAGTGGCCACGCTCACCCCACTAGCAACCACATCAACCAACCGCGCCTCGTCCAAATACGTGCTCGCCGCGCCTAGCGGCGCGGCGAGCACGGCGGAAACGAGAGCAGGCAGCGCAGTCCAATCGAAGCCCGGCCCGGCCAACCCGGCTTCGCCGCCGTCGGTCGCCGAGGCGAACACGTCCCCGCCGGACCCGCCTGCAACGCTGGTGGGCCCGCCGGAGGCGGTGGCGATCGGGGTATTGGCGGCCGCCGTGTCCTCGGCGGAGGTCTTGGTCCAGTGGTCGCCCAGTATGCCTAGGGCTTGGAGGGTGGCGGTGTAGCCGGTGGTGTAGACGGGGCTGTCTGGGCCGGAGTTCAGGAGGATTAGCTCGTCGGCTGTTGCTGCTAGTGGGCTGTCTGCGGAGTTGGTCAGGGCGATGGTTCTGGAGGGGGGCTGGTAGGCGAGGACTTCGGCGCTGCGGCCGGATTCGCTGATGAGGATGGTGACGGCTGCTTCGACCGGTGGGTCGGTGGCTGGGACGGCTACGGCTTGTAGGCCGGCGGAGCGCCACGCTGCGGCTGCTCCGCGGGCGGCGTACTCGCTGGCGCCTATGCCTACGAGGGCTATCAGGCCGCCTTCAAAAGAAGGGAGTTCGAGGGAGGCGAGGCTGGCGGCCAGGGCTGCGGGTTGGGCGGCTATGCCCTCGGCGAACTTCATCCCTTGACCGAACCGGCGGTCAGGCCGCTGACGATGTAGCGCTGGAAGAGCAGGGCGAGGAGGACGGGGGGAAGGGCGGCCAGGACGCCGCCGGCGGCTACCAGGCCGAAGTCCGAGGAGAATTTGCCGGTGAATTCGGCGATCGCGACCGGGATGGTCTTGGCGTTGGTGGTCGAGGTGAAGATCAGGGAGTACAGGAACTCATCCCAGGCCAGCAGGAAGCCGAACATGGCGGTAGCGACGATGCCGGGACGAGCCAGCGGCAGGACGACGCGGAGCAGGGCGCCCAGGCGCGAGCAACCGTCGACGCGGGCGGCGTCTTCCAGTTCGATCGGGAGGCTCAGGTAGAAGTTGCTCATCGTCCACAGGCAGAACGGGGTGACGATCGAGCAGTACGTGACGATCAGCCCGAGCTTGGTGTCGAGCAACTGCAGATTCGCCATCGCCAGGTACAGGGGAATCACCAGCGCGATCGGCGGCAGCATGTAGATCGCGAGGAACGCGAACAACGTCGTACGCCGGAACCGGAACCGCAGCCGGGCGAACGCGTACCCGCCGAGCGAGCCGACCACCAGCGAGATCACCGTCGTGCAGGACGCGACGATCAGGCTGTTCAGCATCGCGACCCGGAACGTGCCGGCCACGTTGTCGCCACCCGACGACGAGGTGAAGATGTCGCGGTAGCGCTCGAGCGTCGGGTGATCCGGCCAGAGCGCGCCGGCGGTCAACTCGTTCGACGGCGAGATGCTGGAGATCGCCAGCCAGGCGAACGGCGCGAGTACGACCACCGCGAGGACCGCGCAGAAGACGTAGAGCACGGGAGACGGACGGTTGCGCATCAGACACCTGCCAACTGGTTCTGCCGGAGAATGCGCAGGTAGAACATCGCCAGCGCGCCGACGGCGATCACGATCAGGTACGCGAGCGCGGCGCCGTACCCGAAGAGCTGGTTCGAGAACGCCTGCAGGTAGGTGTAGAAGGCAACGGTCTGGGTGCCCGAAGCGGGGCCGCCGCCGGTCATCACGTAGATGATGTCGAACACCTTGAAGGCTTCGATCGTGCGCAGGACTAGGACCACCGCGATGCTCGGCTTGAGCAGCGGGACGACGACCGACCAGAAGGTGCGCAGCTTGCTCGCGCCGTCCACCACGGCCGCTTCGTGCAGCTCGGCCGGGATCGTCTGCAGGCCGGCGAGCAGGAAGAAGGCGACGATCGAGGTGTTCTTCCAGACGTCGGCGACGATCACCATGTTGAGCGCCAGGAACGGCGAGCCGAGCCATTGGGTGTCGGTGCCGAGGATCTGGTTAAGTACGCCGTACTGGCCGTTGTAGATCCAGCGCCACAACGCGCCGTTGACGATCGTCGGCAGCGCCCATGGCAGGACGACGAGACTGCGCCAGAGCCAGCGGAAGCGCAGCGGCGCGTTGAGCAGCAGCGCGACGCCGAGGCCGAGTACGAGTTCGATCGCGGTCGAGACGAGCGTGAAGTACGCCGTGTGGCCGAGCACCGGATAGAACGACGGGTCGCTGAAAACCTTCGTGTAGTTGCTCAGCCCCGCGAACGGATAACTCCCCGGCATCGCACTGTCGACCTTGTACAACGAGATCAACAGTGTGCGGATGACCGGGTAAAGCACGACGCCGAAGACGACCAGCGCGGCGGGGAGGAGCAAGAACAGCGCGAACTTGCCCTCTCCCTTGACTGTTACTTGTCTTGTTCGGCTCACGACTGCAGGAGGCTGTTCGCCTTGTTGGCGGCGTCGTCCAGGGCCTTTTGGGCGGGTTTGCGGCCGAGTAGGGCGTTCTGGAGTTCTGCCTGGAGGGCCTGGGAGAAGGCGTTGTAGTTGCGGGCCTGGGGGCGGAGGATCAGGTCGTCGAGTTGCTTCTTGGCCTGGGGGACGACGGCGGGGTTCGTCTTGACGACGGCGGGGTCGTCGTACGAGGTCTTCCAGACCGGCAGCGAGTCGAGCGCGTACTTGTCCTGCTCCGGCTGGCTGGTCAGGAAGCTGATGTACTTGAAGGCCGCCGCCTGGTTCTTGCTGCCGGTGGTGACGCAGAGCGCCATCCCACCGTTGACACCCGGCCGCCCGGCCGAGCCCTTGGGCGTCTGGAGCACCTTGACCTTGCCCGCGACCTTGCTCTGCTTGGCGTCGTTGGCCGCGCCGTACATGTAGGTCCAGTTCAGTACCGCGCTCGCCTGCCCGGCCTGGAACACCCGCTGTACGTCGGCCTCCAGCGACTGCGTCGACGCCGGGTTGGTCAGCCCGTCGACGATCGTCTGCCGCATGAACTCCAACGCCTGGACCCCTCCGCCAGTGTTGAACGCGGCCTTGCCCGAGTCGTCGAGGAACTTGCCGCCCATCGCGCCGAGCAGCTGGGCGTAGTCGCAGACCAGCGCCTCGGCCTGCTGCCACGACCAGATCAGCGGGTACTTCGCAGCGCCGGCCGCCTTGATCTTGCGGGCAGCCGCCAGCACGCCGTCCCAGGTGTCGAGGCCGGCCGCGTCGACCTTGGCGGCCTGCAGGTGCGCCTCGTTGTAGAAGAAGTACTTGGTGTCCATGATCCACGGCACCCCGTACAGCTTCTCGTCGTACTCCGCGGTCGCGACCGCGCCGGCCAGCATGTCCGACTTCCAGCCGAGCGGCCACTGCCGGGTCACGTCGGTGATCATCTTCTTGCCGCCGAACTCGGCCGGCCAGATCACGTCGATCAGCACCACGTCGTACGTACCGGCCGGACCGGCCGCGACGATCTTGTCGTGCAGCGCCTCGTACGCGACGAAGTCGGGCTTGACGGTGATGTCCGGGTTCGCACTGGTGAAGGCGGCCGTCATCTTGGTGATGTCGTCCTCGGAGTAGCCCGCCTGTTTCATGAACAGCGCGCGGACCTCGCCCTTGCCGCTGCCCTGGTCGCCCGTCGAGGCGCCCTTGCCACCGCCACACGCCGCCAGGAACGCTGCCAGCCCGAGTCCGCCCGCCGCCTGCAGGGCGGTCCGCCGGGAGAGGTTGTCTGCCATGACTCACTCCGATTCCGAGTTTGTTAGGCAGCCTGCCTAACTTATGGGAAGTATCATCAGGCTCCGAGGCGGTAGTCAAGGCTTAACCGGAGGTGACGCATGAACCGTGTTGTGAGCGGCACTCCCAGCGCGAGCGTCGTGCTGACCCAGCTGCTGACCCGGTCTGGACCACAGACCCGGTCGGAGCTCGCGGTGGCGTGTGCCCTTTCCCGTCCAACCGTGTTTGCCGCGGTCGAACGCCTCGAGTCGCTCGGTCTGGCGGAACCGGTGGCGCAACGGAGTGGTCTACCCGGACGGACGGCCACGCTGTACGGCGTACCGGCTGGTGCTGGGTGTGTGGCCGGGATCGACATCGGCGGGACGAACCTTCGGGCAGCCGTCTGTGACCTCAGCGGTGCTCCTCTAGCGGAGCTCAAGCGGCCGACGCGGGCGAAGGGCGCGGCGAGCGTCGTACGACAGGCTGTCGAGTTGCTGGCCGAGGCGCGGGCGGCGGCTGATCGGGTGGAGGTGCCGCTGCTGGCTGCTGGGGTGTCGATTCCTGGAGTCGTGAACCGGCACGATCCGATGGTCCGGTACGCCTGGAACGTCGGCGAGGACAAGCCGTACGACTTCTACTCGCAGTTGTCGGCCGCGATCGACGGGCCGGTACTGCTGGAGAACAACGTGAACCTCGCCGCGATCGGCGAGCACCGGCACGGAGCCGGCACCGAGGCATCGATGTTCGCCGTGATCGCGATCGGGACCGGCGTCGGCGCGGGCATCATGCACAACGGCGCCCTCCTGCGCGGCGCCCATGGCGCGGCCGGCGAGGTCGCCTTCCTGCCAACCGGCCACGCCCACCGCAGCGGTACCCCGAGCAGCGCCGACGAAGCCGGCGGCAAAGCGCTCCTGCGCGAAGCCCAAGCGCTGGACCCGGCCCTGAAAGACGTGGCCGACCTCTTTCAGCGAGCCCAGCAAGGCGATCCCCAGGCCCTGTCCCTGGTCGAAGACGAATGCCGCCGGATCAGCGAGATCGTCGCCGCCATCTGCGCCGTCGTCGACCCCGAAACAGTCATCCTCAGCGGCGGCATCGGCGACAACGACTTCCTCGCCGCCCGTGTAGCCGAACTCGCAGCCGCCCTCCCCATCCCACCCACCATCGTCCGCTCCTCCCTGGGCGACCGAGCCAGCCTGGTAGGCGCCATCACCACCGCCACCACCCACGCAACCACCGAACTACTCTCCCGAGTAGAAACCCCGGACTCGGTCACCGGGTAACTGCGGGCGATTTGTGATAGTCACTGGTTATGACTGTCAGGCGGGGTGACCTTGGGGTGTTGGCGGGGCAGTTGTTGTTTGGTGTTCAGGGGGAGTTGTTCGGCCGGCTGGCTGAGCTTGGGTTTGATGATCTGCATCCGAGGCATGGGGCGGTGCTGGCTTATCTGGAGCCGGAGGGGGTTCGGGCTACTGAGTTGGCTCGGCGGTCGGGGCAGCACAAGCAGGTGATCGGGACGGTGATTGATGAGCTGGAAGGGCTGGGGTATGTGGAGCGGCGGCCTGATCCGGTTGATCGGCGGGCCAAGTTGATCTGCCCGACTGAGCGTGGGGTCGCGGAGCTGGCGGCGGCCGACAAGATCCTGGCGGCCATCCAGGAGCGGCATGCGCGGCGGCTGGGGCGGGAGAAGTTCGCGGAGTTCAAGGCGGTCTTCCAGGACATCGTGGAGCACCAGAAGAGCAAGGGTTAGAGGCGTCCGCTCAGATCGTCGGGGTCATCCGGAGTTCGGCGGTGAAGGCGTAGCGGTCGCCGCGGTAGACGGCCGAGGTGTACTCGAAGACGCGCTCACGGCGGTCGAAGCTGACGCCGTGCAGAGCCAGGCATGGTTGGGTGGTGGGGATGTCGAGCCACGCGGCCGTCTTGGCGTCGGGCATCACGGGTTCGAGTTTCGACGTACCGGAGGCGAGCTCAATGCCGTACCGATTGGTCAGCAGCTCGTAGAGCGACCCGCTCAGGTCGTCGGCCTCGAGGCCCGGTACGTAGCTGCCGGGCAGCGTGGTGCGTTCGACCACCATCGGCATCTCGTCGGCGAGCCGGAGCCGGGTGAAGGTGAGCACCGGATCGCCGACCGGGATCCGCAGCCGGCGGGCGGCCGCGCGCTCGGCCTTCGCCCGGCCGAACTCCAGCGTCTGGCTCCCCGGCCGCATCCCGCGCCGCCGGATGTCCTCGGAGAACCCCATCATGCCCAGCCACCTGGCCACCTTCGGCCGGGCCGTGTACGTCCCGCTCCCATGCCGACGGACGAGCAACTCCTCGATCACCAGCTCGTCGACAGCCCGCCGCAACGTCATCCGCGCAACCTTCCACCGAGCCGCCAACTCCCGCTCCGGCGGCAAGGCGGCCCCTTCCGGCAAGGCGTCGATCAGACTCAACAGCAGCGCTCTGATCTCGGCGGCCTTACCGGGCAGGGAACTGTGCATTCCCCTGCCTAACACCCCCACGGGGTCCCCCGAAACCTTTTCCAACAGCGTGCAACTGGCCGATCGGCCCCGAGTGCGCATGCGGCCGTCAAGAAGCCCCCAACCGCAGGTTCTCAACCAAACTGCTGCTAGCAATCGTCGGCGACGCCTATCTACACGATCAGGTCGCCCTGAGCCGGATCTGACCAGCTATTGCTGGAACCGCCGCGACTATCACCAAGGTTGGCACTCAGAGCAGCAACAGGGAGGCTCTAGCCCGTCCTCGCGAAAGGCTGGAGCACGTTGGTTAGGAGAGCTGAACACGGCCAGCGTCCCTGTGTGGGCGGCCGTCGGAGCCGACCGCCGCTAACAGCGTTCAGTGACCGCACAGCATCCTCTCTATCTCTTCTGCCTTTGAATGTCGCTCTTTGTTCTTCTTCTCCTTCGTTGTCCTTTGTCACGCCCTGACTTCCAGCCGGCGGAGCCCTCCTCTCTCCCTCCTCTCGAAAAACAAGCACGCGTGCTTGATTCTTTCGGGGTTGGGTGGGAGGGTCGGGGGATCGGGTCTAGGGCGGGAGTCGCGCGTGCAGCTGGATGAGGTGCTGGCCGATCTGAGTGCCGAGAGTGTCGAGCTGGATCTGCTCGTCGGTGGGCTTGCGACCGATGGGTGGCGTACGCCGACGCCGGCCGAGGGATGGACGGTCGCGCATCAGATCGCTCATCTGGCGTGGACGGATGAGGCTGCCCGGTTGGCGGCGGTCGAGCCGGAGGCGTTCCAGGTCGAGCTGCGGAAGGCTGTGGAAAACCCCGCCGGGTTTGTGGATGACGGCGCCGCCGAAGGGGCTGCGTTGCCGGCGGGAGAGTTGCTGACGTACTGGCGGCAGACGCGTGGCGAGTTGCAGGAAGCGCTGAAGGCGGTGCCGGCCGGGCAGAAGGTGGCGTGGTTCGGGCCGCCGATGAGTCCCACCTCGATGGCGACGGCCCGGTTGATGGAGACCTGGGCGCACGGGCAGGACGTTGCCGATGCGCTCGGGGTGACCCGGCGGCCGTCCGGTCGGCTGCGGCACGTTGCGCACCTCGCGGTACGGACGCGGGATTTTGCCTATCTGCTGAATGATCGGCAGCCGCCGCCGGCGCCGTTCCACGTGGAACTTTCCGGGCCCGAGGGTGAGCTGTGGACCTGGGGGCCGGATGACGCTGAGCAGCGGGTAACGGGCAAGGCGCTGGACTTCTGTTTGCTGGCGACGCAGCGACGGCATCGCGACGACCTCGACGTACAGGCGGTGGGAGCCGCTGCGGACGAGTGGCTGGGAATCATCCAGGCGTTCGCCGGGGTGCCGGGCAAGGGCCGGGAGCGAGGGCAGTTCGGATGACTGAGCCGATCCGGATCGGGAACTCGTCGGGGTTCTACGGCGATCGGTTCAAGGCGTTCAAGGAGATGCTGACCGGCGGTCCGCTGGACGTGCTGACCGGCGACTACCTGGCCGAGCTGACGATGCTGATCCTCGGCCGCGACCGGTCGAAGGATCCCTCGATGGGGTACGCGAAGACGTTCCCGGCGCAGCTCGAGGGCGCGCTCGGAGAGGTGCTCGACCGCGGCGTGAAGGTGGTCAGCAATGCCGGCGGCCTCAACCCCGCCGGGCTCGCCGAGAAGATCCACGAGATCGCGGACAAGCTCGGACTGCACCCGAAGATCGCGTACGTCGAAGGCGACGACCTCATCTCACGCGCGGCGGAACTCGGCTTGGGCGACCCCCTCACCGCCAACGCGTACCTCGGCGCCTGGGGCATCGCCGAAGCACTCAAGGCCGGAGCCGACATCGTCGTCACCGGCCGCGTCACCGACGCCTCCGTCATCGTCGGACCTGCCGCCGCGCATCACGGCTGGCGGCGCGACCAGTACGACGAACTGGCCGGAGCCGTCGTCGCCGGGCACGTGATCGAGTGCGGCTGCCAGGCGACCGGCGGCAACTACTCCTTCTTCCAAGAGGTCCGCGACCTCAGCCGACCCGGCTTCCCGATCGCGGAGATCCACGCCGACGGCAGCAGCGTGATCACCAAGCACGACGGCACCGGCGGCGCGGTCACGATCGACACGGTCAAGGCGCAACTGCTCTACGAGATCACCGGCGCCCGGTACGCCGGTCCGGACGTGACCGCGCGAATGGACTCGATCGAGCTGTCCGAGGACGGCCCGGACCGGATCCGGATCACCGGCGTCGAGGGCGAGCCGCCGCCCCCGACGTACAAGGTGTCATTGAACAGCCATGGCGGCTTCCGCAACGAGGTGACCTTCGTGCTCACCGGGCTGGACCTGGAGGCGAAGGCCGAGCTGATTCAGCGGCAACTCGAGCGGGACCTGGTCAAGCGGCCGACCGAGATGAAGTGGTCCGTGCTGTGGAGCGAGCAGCCGAACGCGGACACCGAGGAGCAGGCGAGCGTGCTGCTCAAGTGCACCATCAAGGACCCCGATCCGCTGGTCGCCGGTCGCGTGTTCAGCAGCGCCGCGGTCGAATTGGCGCTGTCGAGCTACCCCGGCTTCCACGTGACGGCTCCTCCCGGCAGTGAACAGGCGTACGGGCTTTTCAGTGCCGGGTACGTCGATCCGCACGAACTGCAGCACATCGTCGTACTCCCCGACGGCCGGCGCGAGACGATCGAGCCGTCCGAGGAAACCCAGGTGCTGGCCGAGGCGGAAGGTGGCGCGCTCCCCATGCCGCTGCCACAACTCGTCGCGGCTGGGCGGCCAGCGAGATCTCTCACCCGGGAGGTGCCGCTGGGCCGCATCGCCGGAGCGCGGAGTGGCGACAAGGGTGGCGACGCGAACGTCGGGGTGTGGGTGCGGAGCGAGACGGCCTGGCGGTGGTTCGCGCACACGTTGACGGTCGAGAAGTTCCAGGAGTTGTTGCCGGAGACGCAGGGCCTGAACGTGATCAGGTACGTCTTCCCGAATCTCTGGGCGCTGAACTTCGTCGTCGAAGGGCTGCTCGGTGACGGAGTCGCGTCGCAGGCGCGCTTCGATCCGCAGGCCAAGGCGGTCGGCGAATGGCTGCGGTCGCGGTACATCGACGTACCGGAGGTCTTGCTGTGAATGCCGAACGGACAGCACTGCGGGACAGCGTGCGGCGCTTCATGAGCGCGGAGGTACTGCCCAATCTGGAGCAGTGGGAGCGGGACGGCGAGTTGCCCCGGGAGCTGCACAAGAAGGCTGGTCAGCTCGGGTTGCTCGGAGTCGGATTCCCGGAGGCTGTGGGTGGTGGCGGTGGATCGCTCGGCGACGCGATCGCGGTGGTCGAGGAGATGCACTACGCGGGCGGCTCCGGCGGGCTGGTCGCATCGCTGCTGACCTGCGGAATCGCCCTGCCGCACATTGTTGCTGCTGGCAATGAACGGCAGATCGCGCGCTGGGTCGGGCCGACGCTCGAAGGTGAGCTGATCGGCGCATTGGCGATTACCGAGCCTGACGGCGGCTCGGACGTCGCCGGGCTGCGGACGACGGCTCGTCGCGAGGGCGATCACTTCGTCGTCAACGGGGCCAAGACGTACATCACCTCCGGCAGCCGTGCGGACTTCGTGACGACGGCGGTCCGGACCGGCGGACCGGGCGCGCACGGCATCAGTCTGCTGGTGATCGAGCGCGGTACGCCGGGGTTCGCGGTGTCGCGGAAGCTGGCGAAGATGGGTTGGCTCTGCTCGGATACGGCGGAGTTGTCGTTCACCGAGGTCCGGGTGCCGGTGGCGAACCTGGTCGGCGAGGCGGGGACCGGGTTCGTCCAGTTGGCGGTGAACTTCGTCGCCGAGCGGCTGACGCTGGCGGTGCAGGCGTACGCCGGGGCGCAGCGGGCGCTGGATCTCAGCGTTGAGTGGTGCAGGACCCGGGAGACGTTCGGCCGGCCGCTGATCTCGCGGCAGAGCGTGCAGCACACCTTGACGGAGATGGCCCGGCGGATCGATGTCGCCCGGACCTACGTGCACTCTGTCGCCGAGCGGGCCGAGCGCGGCGAGGACGTGATCGCCGAGACCTGCTTCGCCAAGAACACCGCCGTCGAGGCCGGCCAGTGGGTCTGCGACCAGGCGCTGCAGTTGCACGGCGGGTTCGGGTACATGCGCGAGGCCGAGATCGAACGGCAGTACCGGGACCAGAAGATTCTCGCCATCGGCGGCGGTACGACCGAGATCCTGACCGGCCTGGCGGCCAAGAGACTGGGGTTCACCGGATGAGCAATCGCGAGGCGATGCTGGACAAGCTGGCCGAACTGGAGACCGAGCACGCCAAGGCGCTGGCCGGTGGCGGCCCGAAGTACGTGGAACGGCATCACCAGCGCGGCAAGCTGCTCGCGCGGGAGCGCATCGAGTTGCTGCTCGATCCGGACACCGCGTTTCTCGAACTGTCGCCGCTCGCCGGCTGGGGCAGCGACTTCACGGTCGGCGCGAGCCTGATCACCGGTATCGGTGTAGTGGAAGGGGTCGAGTGCCTGATCACGGCGAACGACCCGACGGTGAAGGGCGGCGCGAGCAACCCGTGGACGCTGCGGAAAGCGCTGCGGTCGGACGAGATCGCGCGGGCTAACCGGCTGCCGGTGATCAGCCTGGTCGAGTCGGGCGGCGCGGATCTGCCGACGCAGAAGGAGATCTTCATCCCGGGCGGCGCGATGTTCCGCAACCTGACCCGGTTGTCGGCCGAGGGGATCCCGACTATTGCGCTGGTGTTCGGCAACTCGACCGCGGGCGGCGCGTACATCCCGGGCATGAGCGACTACGTGGTGATGGTCGATGGTGGGGCGAAGGTCTTCCTGGCCGGGCCGCCGCTGGTGAAGATGGCGACCGGTGAGGATGCGGACGACGAGTCGCTCGGTGGCGCGGCGATGCATGCGCGGACCTCGGGGCTGGCCGATTACTTCGCAGTCGACGAGCCGGACGCGATCCGGCTCGGGCGGCAGATCGTGTCGCGGCTGAACTGGAAGAAGCTCGGACCGGCGCCGGCGGCCTCGTACGACGAGCCCTTGTATGACGAGGACGAGCTGCTGGGGATCGTACCGGGGGATCTGAAGATTCCGTTCGATCCGCGAGACGTGATCGCGCGAGTGGTGGACGGGTCGGTGTTCGACGAGTTCAAGCCGCTGTACGGGTCGTCGCTGGCGACTGGGTGGGCGTCGGTGCACGGGTATCCGGTCGGGATCCTGGCGAACGCGCGGGGCGTGCTGTTCAGCGAGGAGTCGCAGAAGGCGGCGCAGTTCATCCAGCTCGCGAACCGGGCCGATACGCCACTGATCTTTCTGCACAACACGACCGGGTACATGGTCGGGCAGGAGTACGAGCAGGGCGGGATCATCAAGCACGGCGCGCAGATGATCAACGCGGTCTCCAACTCGAAGGTGCCGCACATCTCGATCCTGATGGGGGCGTCGTACGGCGCCGGGCACTACGGGATGTGCGGGCGGGCCTTCGATCCACGGTTCCTCTTCGCGTGGCCGTCGGCGAAGTCGGCGGTGATGGGGCCGCAGCAGCTCGCCGGGGTGCTGTCGATCGTGGCGCGGGCGGCCGCGGCGGCGAAGGGGCAGCCGTACGACGAGGACGGTGATGCCGCGATGCGGGCGTATGTGGAAGGCCAGATCGAGGCCGAGTCGCTGCCGATGTTCCTGTCCGGACGGCTCTACGACGACGGCGTGATCGATCCGCGCGACACCCGGACCGTGCTCGGCATCTGCCTGTCCGCGATCCACTCCGGCCCGGTTGAGGGCACCCGCTTCGACGGCGCCAACTTCGGCGTCTTCCGGATGTGATGGCGATGATTAAGTCGGTACTGGTGGCCAATCGCGGGGAGATCGCGCGGCGGGTGTTTCGGACTGCGCGTTCCTTGGGGATGGAGTGCGTGGCGGTGCATTCTTCCGCCGATGCTGACGCGCCGTACGTCGGCGAGGCGGATGCTGCTGTTCATTTGCCTGGTACCGCGCCTGGGGACACGTATTTGCGTGGGGAGTTGGTGATCGAGGCGGCGTTGAAGGCGGGCGCCGATGCGGTGCATCCGGGGTATGGGTTTCTGTCGGAGAACGCTGAGTTCGCGGCGGCGGTGATCGAGGCGGGGCTGACCTGGATCGGGCCGCCGGTCGAGGCGATCTCGTCGATGGGGTCGAAGATCGAGGCGAAGAAGCTGATGGCGGCCGCCGGGGTGCCGGTGCTTGCTGAGCTGACGCCGGCTTCGGTGAGCGCTGACGATCTGCCGGTGCTGGTGAAGGCGTCGGCGGGTGGTGGTGGGCGCGGGATGCGGGTGGTCCGGCGGCTGGAGGATCTGGCGGCTGAGATTGATGCCGCGTCGGCTGAGGCGTTGTCGGCGTTTGGGGACGGGACGGTTTTCTGCGAGCGGTATCTGGCCGGCGGGCGGCATATCGAAGTACAGGTGCTGGCTGATCAGCATGGGACCGTTTGGGCCGTCGGGGAGCGGGAGTGCTCGATCCAGCGGCGGCATCAGAAGGTGGTGGAGGAGGCTCCTTCGCCTTTGGTGGAACGTATTTCGGGGATGCGAGAGCGGTTGTTCGACGCGGCGCGGAAGGCGGCCGAGGCGATCGGGTATGTGGGGGCGGGGACCGTCGAGTTCCTGGCTGATGAGTCCGGTGGCTTTTACTTCCTGGAGATGAACACCCGTCTACAGGTGGAGCACCCGGTCACTGAGTCGACCACTGGGTTGGATCTCGTTGCCTTGCAGTTCGCGGTTGCCGCCGGTGAGGTGCTCCCGGCTGAGCAGCCTGCTGCTGTTGGGCATTCGATCGAGGTCCGCTTGTACGCAGAGGACCCCGCCAACGACTGGCAACCCCAAACAGGCACCCTCCACCGCTTCGCGGTGGAGGGTGCCGGGGAGGGAAGGCGAGGCGGCGGGGTGGCGGAGTTTGGGCCCGGTGGGCCTCGGGCCGGGGCGCCTTGGGTTCGGGTTGACTCGGGGGTGGTGAGTGGGTCGGTGATTTCGCCGTACTACGACGCGATGCTTGCCAAGGTGATCGTTTGGGGGGCGACGCGCGAGCAAGCCGCTGCGCGGCTTGCCGCGGCTTTGCAGCGGGCTGAGATTCATGGGGTGCGGACCAATCGGGATCTGCTGGTTTGGATTCTCAGGCATCGGGCGTTTCTTGCTGGCGATACGGATACTGCGTTCTTTGAGACGCATGGGATTGGCGAGCCGGCGGATGAGGGCGGCGAGCGGGTGGCGGCGGTCGCGGCGGCGTTGGCTGATGCGGCTGCGCGGAGGGCGAGCGCGAAGGTGCAGCGTGGGTTGCCTGGTGGGTGGCGGAATTTGGCTTCTCAGCCGCAGCGGAAGAGCTATCTGGTGGGCGATCGGCAGTACGACATCGACTATCGGGCGACTCGGGACGGCGTCGCCGTCGATGGGGTTGAGGTTGTCGAGGCCCAGGGCGAGCGGGTGGTGCTGGAGGTTGCTGGGGTGCGGCGGGCGTACGACGTTGCCGCGTATCCGGGGCTGGTGTGTGTTGGGTCGGTGGCGCTCACACCGGTGGAGAGGTTTGTGGATCCGGCGGAGCAGTTGGTGGCTGGGTCGTTGGTGGCGCCTATGCCGGGGACTGTGGTGCGGGTTGGGGTTGAGGTTGGGGAGAAGGTGACGGCGGGGCAGGGGCTGCTGTGGCTGGAGGCGATGAAGATGGAGCACACCATTTCGGCGCCGGCTGATGGGGTTTTGGTGGAGCTGGGCGTTGTAGCGGGGCAGCAGGTCGAGGTGGGGACGGTACTGGCCGTCGTACAAGTTGAGGAGAGCGCATGAGCTTCGTCGAGTCCGAGGAACGTCGCGCGCTGAGAGCGGCGGTGAGCGAGCTGGGGAAGAAGTACGGCTATGCGTACTTCAACGAGCGAGCGCGCTCCGGCGGGCAGACGACGGAGCTCTGGCAGGAGGCCGGCAAGCTCGGCTATCTGGGCGTGAACCTGCCCGAGCAGTACGGCGGCGGTGGCGGCGGTATGGCCGATCTGTCGATCGTCTTGGAGGAGCTCGGCGCGGCCGGCTGTCCGTTGCTGATGATGGTCGTGTCGCCGGCGATCTGCGGCACGGTCATCACCCGGTTCGGCACCGAGGGGCAGAAGGAGCGCTGGCTGCCGTCATTGGCCGACGGGTCCACCACGATGGCTTTTGCGATCACCGAGCCCGATGCTGGTTCCAACTCACATGAGATCACCACGACGGCACGGCGTACCGGCGATGGCTGGTCGTTGTCCGGGCGGAAGGTCTACATCTCCGGCCTCGACGTGGCGAAGGCCGTGCTCGTCGTCGGGCGGACCGAGGACGCCAGGACGGGCAAGCTCAAGCCCGCGCTCTTCATCGTTCCCACGGATGCCGCGGGCGTTGAGTTCCGGCAGATCGAGATGGACCTGATCAGCCCGGACAAGCAGTTCTCGCTCTTCCTCGACGATGTCCAGCTGCCCGCCGAGGCGCTCGTCGGCTCCGAGGACGCCGGCCTGATGCAGCTGTTCGCCGGGCTCAACCCGGAACGGATCATGGCGTCGGCGTTCGCGATCGGGATCGGCCGGCACGCGCTCGGCAAGGCCGTCGCGTACGTCAAGGAACGGCAGGTGTGGAAGACCCCGATCGGCGCCCACCAGGGCATCGCGCATCCACTCGCGCAGAACAAGATCGAGCTCGAACTCGCCCGGCTGATGATGCAGAAGGCCGCCGCCCTGTACGACGCCGGCGACGATCTCGGCGCCGGCGAGGCGGCCAACATGGCGAAGTACGCGGCCGGTGAAGCGACCGTCCGGGCCACCGACCAGGCGGTGCAGTCGCTCGGCGGCAACGGGATGACGGTCGAGTACGGCGTCGCGTCGCTGGTCGCGGCCGCGCGGGCTACCCGGATCGCGCCGGTCAGCCGCGAGATGATCCTCAATTTCGTGGCCCAGCACAGCTTGGGCCTACCGAAGTCCTACTGATGTCCGTCATCGTTCCTCCAACCCGAACGTCGCGTAGAGAGGACCCCGCCCGTGGTCATCCAGAGTGAGTACCCGCCCGTCGACGTCCTCGACGTACCGCTTCACGACGCGGTGCTCGGCCGCGCGCAGGAGTACGGCGACCGGATCGCGCTGGTCGACGGAGTCACCGGGCGGGAGATCAGCTACGCCCAGCTCGACCAGATGACCAGGCGGATCGCTGCCGGGTTCGCCGAACTGGGCATCGTGCACGGCGACACCATCGCGCTGCACAGCCCGAACACGATCCTCTATCCGGCGGTGTTCTACGGCGCGACCCGCGCGGGCGCCACGGTGACGACGGTCAACGCGCTCTACACGGCGAGCGAGCTGCACAAGCAACTGGTCGACTCCAAAGCGAAGTTGCTGGTGACTATTTCGCTCTTCCTGCCGGTCGCGACGGAGGCGGTGGAAGGTACGGACGTCCAGGAGATCCTGGTCTGCGACCAGGCCGAGGGGTATCGGTCGGTGCAGGAGTTGCTGGCCTCGACCGCGCCGGAGCCGGCGGTCGAGATCGACCCGCTGAACGACGTCGCCGTACTGCCGTACTCCAGCGGCACGACGGGCGTCGCCAAGGGCGTGATGCTGACGCACAGCAACATCGCGACCAACCTCACCCAGGCCGAGCCTCTGTTCACCCTGGACGAGGACGAACGGATCATCGCGATCCTGCCGTTCTTCCACATCTACGGCCAAGCCGTGCTGATGAACCTGCCGCTGCGGCTCGGCGCGACCGTCGTGGTGCTGCCCAAGTTCGAGCTGCAGCAGTTCCTGACCGTGCTCGCCGAGCAGAAGATCACCCGGGCCTTCGTCGCACCGCCGATCGTGCTGGCACTGGCGAAGCACCCGGCGGTCGACGAGGTGGACCTGTCCGCGCTGAAGTACGTGACGTCCGCGGCCGCGCCGCTCGACGCCGACCTGGCCGAGGCGTGCGCCAAGCGGCTCGGCTTGCATGCGGTGATGCAGTGCTACGGGATGACGGAGTTGTCGCCGGGGACCCACTCGGTACCGCAGGACGACCTCGACCCGCCGCGGGGTTCGGTGGGCAAGCTGTTCCCGTCCACCGAGATGCGGCTGATCGGTGCCGATGGCAACGATTCGGACGAGGGCGAGATCTGGATCCGTGGGCCGCAGGTGATGAAGGGCTACCTCGGCCGGCCCGCGGAGACGGACGCCACCGTCGATCCGGACGGCTGGCTGCACACCGGTGACATCGGCCGGGTGGACGAGCGCGGGTACCTGTACGTCGTCGACCGGCTCAAGGAGCTGATCAAGTACCACGGGTACCAGGTGCCGCCGGCCGAGTTGGAGGCGGTGCTGCTGACCGACACCCGGATCGCGGATGCGGCCGTGATCGGCGTACAGGCGGATGGCAATGAGGTGCCGAAGGCGTTCGTGGTCGCGATGCCGGGGGTGGAGCTGACCGAGGCGGACGTGATCGAGTACGTCGCGGAGCGGGTGGCGCCGTACAAGAAGGTCCGGCAGGTGGAGTTCATCGATGCCGTCCCGAAGGCCGCTTCGGGCAAGATCCTGCGGCGCGAGCTGCGAGCCCGGGAGGCCGCGCGTGAGTGAAACCCTGCCGGGCCGCATGAGTGAGGTACTGCGGGAGCCGCAGCAGGACCGGAGTCGGGCGACCCGGCAGAAGCTCCTGGAGGCGGCGCTCGAGTCACTGTCACAGGTGGGCTATGCGGCGACCACTGTCGCGGTAGTGGCGGCTCGGGCCGGTGTTTCGCGTGGGGCGGCGCAGCATCACTTCCCTACTCGGGCAGACCTGTTTGCTGCGGCGGTGGAGTACATGACCGAGGTGCGACTGGCAGAGATCCGCGAGCAGGCGGTCGGGCTGCCTAGCGGCGAGGGGCGGACCGAGGCAATCGTCGGGATGCTTGCGGACGTCTACACCGGACCACTGTTCAAAGCGGCGCTGCATCTGTGGGTAGCGGCCTCTACCGAGGAGCCGCTGCGGCAGCAGATCGTCCGGCTGGAGGCGCACGTCGGACGGCAGGCACATCGGGCCCTTTTGGAGGTACTGGAGGTTGAGGAGCGCACGCCCGGAGTGCGAGAGACCATCCAGGGTGTGCTCGACCTGGCTCGCGGGCTGGGGTTGGCCGATCTGCTGACTGATGACGCGGCGCGACGTCGGGGGATTGTGCGGCAGTGGTCGCTGATCCTCGACCAGGTGCTAGCGGCTGCGCGCTAGGCCGGTTCGCTGGGATCTTGCGGCTATCCGCTGGTCCACCTTGGCAGCAAGGGCGTCTGGGTCGCACTCGGCCAGGTGATCGCGCACTAGTAGGTGGATGAAGGCGTACTCCCCTCGGCCGGTCTTGGCGAGGACGTAGCGCTCGGCGGCGTACCGGAGGAACGCACCGCGCCGCCACGGGAGGTAGCCGCTCCACCGGAGCAGGAAGCCGTGCAGGCCTCGGGAGAGAGCGCCGGAAAAGAACGGGGCCCGGCGGCGCCAGGCCTTGGAGGCGACTGTGCCGGCGACTATGCCCAGTACCGCCTCGGGGCCGGTGGTCCACCACAGGCTTGCGCCGAGTGCCGCCGCGATGAGCACGCCTGCCAGTGCGCCACCAACGGTCCACTTGCCCATCCGCCAGCGAACCCCGGGGCCGTCCTGGTGTTCCGACTTGCTGTGTGGATAGACCAGGTGATCCATCGGCAGCGTCTTCACGAAACGGATGCCCTGGGCAACGACCAGGCCGATCGCGCAGCCGGCGACGAAGTCGGCCTGGTCGTCGACGGTGGCGAAGACGATCAAGCTCGCCACGGTCACGCCCACCAGGCGGATGCTGAGCAGCACTCGGCGGCGGTTGTTGGCAGAGAGGATGTACTCGAGGCCGTAGGACGCCCAGACGATCACCCCTTGGAACGCCAGGCCGAGCCAAGGCGGCAAGCGCTCGGCGAGGGCAGTGACGACCAGGACCGAGATGAGGCCGGCGACCGTGCCGATGCAGATCATGACTGCCAGCAGGAGGTGGCGCGGTTGGTCGCGGCCCTGCTGGAGGATCCACCAGGTCTGCGGTCGGACATGGACCAGCACCAGGGCGACAGCGCAGACGGCCAGGCCGGCCGATACGCCGTACAGGGCGGTGGCTCCTACTGCGGCTCCAGCGGCCAGGCCGGCGAAGAGGCCTGGTAGGCAGATCATGTGGGCCAGGTAGCCGACGGCTGGCAACACCAGGCCGTACCAGCCGCTGGGCGTCAGCCGACGCGGTACTTCGATCCGGTCACCGGCCTGAGTGCGAGTCCACCAGGCGAGGCACCAGAGGGAACGGACGGCGGCACGGGACTCAAAAGGCGCACTGCTGGGCCGGTAGCGAGCGAGGACCTCGGAGATGAACGTGTCGAACAGTTCTCGTCGATGGTCGGCCAGTACTCCGCTAGCGATGTCGCGGGCGTCTCTCCCTCGGTAGGCGAGGGCCATGACGTTCAGCATCAGCGGGGAGTTGACCAGGTCCCAGAGGTCGTCGTCCCGCTCCATCGCGGCCAGCGCACCGGCCAGCTCGTCGCCACCAGAGGCGAAGTAGTCGAGTACCTGCTCGCGGCTGAGCGGGCGGATGCGGACAGCGCCATACAGCTTGAGCTTGTGGTGAAGCGCCTCGTACTCCTGGATGCGACAGGTGACGGCCACCTGGCCGATCAGGTAGCGCTGGCCCAGCTCGGCCAGTACCGGGGCGAGCTTCTCCTGGTGGGCCAGGGCTACTTCGTCCAGGCCGTCCAGTAGCAGGGCGAGGCGGCCCTTGGTGAGCCAGACCCGGCCTACAGCGGCAGGGATCTGGTACCGGGTGTTGAGCTCGGTGAGGAGCCAGCGGATGAAGCCTGCCAGGAGAGGGCTGTCGCCGGGGTCGTCCTCTTGTTCCTTTGCGGTGCTTGCGGTCCAGCTGGCGAGGTCTACCAGGACAGGGATCGGGTTGTTCGGGTTGGTGTGGGCTTCGGCGGCGAGGGTGCGGGCCAGCTCCAGCAGCAGGGTGGTCTTGCCGGCGCCGGGGGCTCCGAGGATGAGCATGGAGTCCTGGAGGTCGTCGAAGGCCGCTGCGATGTTGGCGTCCTCGCGGATCTCGGTGACGCTGCTGTTGAGCGGCTGGACGAGCAGGTCGTACGGGCGGATCACCGCCTCCGGGCTGACGTCGAGCGCCAAGGCCAGGCGGGCCCGCGAGGCGAGCGAGCCGGCGAAGCGGTCGGCGAGGTAGCGGTCGACGCGGGCGAGCGCGTTCGGGCGGTTGCGCGGCTGGTCGGCGCTTCTGGCCGAGTGGCCGACGGTGCGCCGGCTCCGGTACTGCGCCAGTCCGGTGCCGATCGCGACCAGCCAGAGCACCCCGATGGCGGGCCAGGTCCAGCCGACGTACGGCTCGAGGAACTCAGGGGCGGTCCCACCGGTGCCGACGTTGATCGCGATCGGCAGCAACACCAGCGTCAGCGAGATCGTCACCACCAGCACGACGACCCTGACCAGCCCGTGCATCCTCACCCACGGAGAGTACCCACGGCACCGGCCCACCGCCTCCGCTGCCGGAGCGTCAGCCCGGGGTCCACCTGGTGATCCGCCGGTACAGGAATCGATGTCCCGTCACGTAAGTTGTGTACCTGTTATGACTACTGAACGGATCGACCGGGCGAGTGTGGGGCTGCGGTCGGAGCGGGGACCGATCCTGCTCGCGGTGATGCTGAGTGTCGGGCTGGTGGCGATCGACGCGACCATCCTGGCGACGGCGGTCCCGTCGGTGGTCGAGGATCTTGGCGGCTTCACCCAGTTCCCTTGGCTGTTCTCCATTTATCTGCTGGCCCAGGCGGTCTCGGTACCGATCTACGGCAAGCTCGCCGATCAGCGCGGCCGCAAGCCGCTGATGCTCTTCGGTGTCGTGCTCTTCGTACTCGGGTCGGTGCTCTGCGGATTCGCCTGGAGCATGCCGGCGCTGATCGCGTTCCGGCTGATCCAGGGGCTCGGCGCCGGCGCGATCCAGCCGATCGCGATGACGATCGTCGGCGACATCTACTCGGTCGCCGAGCGGGCCAAGGTCCAGGGTTACATCGCCAGCGTCTGGGGCGTCGCCTCGTTCGTCGGCCCGACCCTCGGCGGCGTCTTCTCCGACTACATCTCCTGGCGCTGGATCTTCTTCGTCAACGTTCCACTCGGGCTCGCGGCCGGCATCGTGCTGTACCGCCGGTTCAAGGAGAACGTCGTCGCGACCACCCGCCACCAGATCGACTACGCGGGCACCATCCTGCTCGCGGTCGGCGGCTCGCTCCTCCTGCTCGGTCTGCTCGAGGGCGGGGTGATGTGGTCCTGGGATTCGGTCACCAGCATCGCGATCCTGGCCGTCTCCGGCGTACTGCTGGTGGCCTTCGCCTTCGTCGAGCGCCGCGCGGCCGAGCCGGTCCTGCCGTTGTGGGTGCTCAGCCACCGCGTACTGAACTCCGCCAACTCGTCCGCGCTGCTGGTCGGCGTACTGATGATCGGCCTGTCGACCTACGTGCCGCTGTATGCGCAGGGCGTGCTCGGGACGTCGGCGCTGGTGGCCGGCTTCGCGCTCGCGGCGATGACGCTGGGCTGGCCGATCGCGGCGTCGCTCGCGGGCCGGATCTACCTGCGGATCGGCTTCCGGTGGACGATGTCGATCGGCTCGGTCTTCGTCGTGATCGGCTCGGCCCTGCTGCTCACGGTCAAGCCGACGAGCTCGGTCGTCTACCTCGCCTTCGCCTGCTTCGTGATCGGTATCGGCCTCGGCTTCTCCGCCTCGCCCGGCGTGGTCGCCGCGCAGTCGTCGGTCGTCTGGACCAGCCGCGGCGTGGTGACCGGCGCCAACATGTTCGCCCGCTCGGTCGGCAGCGCGGTCGGCGTCGCCATCTTCGGCGCGGTCGCCAACGCGATGGTCGCCAGCCGGCTCGGCGACAACCACGACGACCTTGAAAAGCTACCCGCCTCGGTCCTCGCCCCCGCCATCCACGACGTGTACTACGGCGCCGCCGCGGCCGCAGTACTCCTCGTCGTCGCAGTCCTCTTCATGCCCAACCGCGTCACCGAGATGCCCCGGAGTTAAGCTCCGCGGGATTCTGCGAGGCGGCGGAGCCAGTAGCGGAACCAGGATGGGCCGTAGGGGATGTAGACGCGGGTGGGGATGTTGCGGGTGCGCAGGTCGTCGAGGACGTCGGGGCGGATTCCTAGTAGTTGCTCAACGGGGACTGTGCCGAGTGAGAGCAGCACTGCCTCGCGTAGGCGGGCGTCGTGCGTGGCCAGGGACCAGCGGGCTTCGCTGGCTGCCAACTGGTGAGCTAGGCGGAGGTACGCGATGTCTGTCTGCTCGCCGTAGGGGTAGGCGCCTGTGGGTTCGACGTAGGCGCCTTTGACCAGGCGGATCTGTACTCCGGCCTTCGTGAGCGCGTCGATGTCGTCGGGGCTTCGCTGCAGGTTGGCCTGGACGGTGGCGCCGATACGGTCCGCTAGACCGCGACCGGCTACGTCCAGGACGCAGTGGAGGATGGCGTCGGTGCGGGCGGTGTCCTCGGCGCCTAGTTGGAGCAGGCGGCCGGGTGGGAGGGCTTCGGCGATCGTGGCGACGTGGTCGGCGGCGCCGGTGGGGTCGACGTCCAGCGCTAGGTGCGAGAGGTCCAGCGAGAGCCAGACGTCGGCGGGTGGTTCGGGGAGGAGCTTGGCCAGCTCTAGGTACTCGTCGACCACTCGCGCGGCGTCTGCCGGGTCGGTGGACATTTCACCGAACAGGTCGACGCTGATGCCGTGGCCCTTGGCGAGCTGGGCCTCCGTCACTTGCAGTGCTTCGTCGCGGGTCCGGCCGGCGACATACCGGGAGGCTGCCCGCCAGGCGTTCTCCTCCCCGCCGGGGATGCCCTTCACCAATTGCTCCAGTCGTTCGTTGGTCGCCAGCTTGAACAGAATCGCCCGGTCCGCGCGCATGCATGTCAGTCTGCCAGCGCACCCGGGTCCTAGCCCTGGGGTGCCGTTAGCGTGCTGGTTATGCGGGCTGTGGATTGTGTTGGGGCGCTGATCCGGGATGAGCATGGGCGCGTGTACGTGCAGCGGCGTACTGCGGAGCGGCGGCTGTTGCCGGGGATCTGGGACGTGGTGGGCGGGCATCTCGAGAACGGGGAGTCGCCGGAGGAGGCGCTGGCTCGGGAGGTTGAGGAGGAGACGGGGTGGCGGGTGCGGGAGGTGGTGGCGGCCGTCACCGACTGGGAGTGGGAGTACGAGGGTCGGGTACGGCGGGAGATCGACTACCTCGTCGAGGTGGACGGGGACCTAGCGCGGCCTCGGCTGGAGGAGGGGAAGCACGACGCCAGTGCCTGGGTCGGGCCGGACGACCTGGAGTTGTTGATGGTCAATCGGACCGATGGGGATCGGCGGCTGCGGGACATCGTCGCGTACGCCGTACGGACGCAGCTCACTGATCGGTTGATGCTGGTACCGATCACCGGTCCGGGTGAGGTCCTACCCGGACATGCGGCGGACCTGGAGCGGCTGCACGCGGATCCGTGGGTGGCGGAGTGGTACGACGAGAGGTGGTCCACGGAGGAGTCGGTACGCCGGGCCGCCGGGTTCCAGTCGCGCTGGGAGAGCAACGGCGTCAGCAAGTGGATGGCCTACGACCGCTCGACCGGCGCTCTGGTCGGCCGCGGCGGCCTGGAACGAATGAGCCAAGACGCAGAAGTCACCGCAAAGATCGCAGCCCTGCTCGATGACGGTGGTCTGTGGACAAGTAATCGTTTGGAGCTTGGCTGGGCGTTGCTGAGCTCAGCTCGTGGTCAGGGATTCGCCACCGAGCTCGGCCAGGCCGCACTCGATTTCGCCTTCGGTGGGTTGGGCGCTCACTCGGTGATTGCATTCACTGAACGGATCAACACCGCGTCGCGCGCGGTGATGGAGCGGCTGGGGATGAAGTACGCGGGGGAGATCCGGACCGATGGTCTGGTCGAGGGCCGGGAGGGTGTCCATCCGGATGCACCGTTCGCTGTGTACGTCGCTACGTCCGGTTGAGGCCTGCGACGAAGCGGGTTAGGAGGGTGGCGAAGGCTTGTTTGTCGGTTTCCGGCCAGTCGGTCATTGCCTCGGCGAAGCGGGTTCGGCGGAAGGCGTGGACGGCGGCGAGGCGGTCGTGGCCGGCGGGGGTGAGAACCAGGTTGGTTCGTCGACCGTCCAGTTGATCGGCTTCCCGGCGTACCAGGCCTGCCGAGACCGCGGCGGCGACGAGCTTGCTGGCACGGGGCTGGTCGACGCCCAGGGCCTCGGCGATGCCGTTCACGCCCAAGGGCTCGGGGCCGGCCGTCTCGATCGCGTCGATCACCTGCTGACCCGAGTCGTCCGCGACCCCGGCCGCGCGCGCGAACATCCGCTTCGTCTGGCGGCGGCGGATCGCCACCATCGCGGCCTCGACCTCGGCAACGGGGTCGACCATAAGCCCTCCAAGATATATGCTCATTGACATGCATATGCCAGATGACAACAAGCCTATCGGATGGTGGCTGAAGGAAGTGGACCGGCTGCTCGAACAGTCCTTCGAGCAGGTCCTCGCGGCGGACGGGCTGAACCGTCGCCAGTGGCAGCTCCTCAACGCCGTGCAGGGCGACGCGCCGGTCGCGGTCGCGATCAAGCCGTTCCTGTCCGGCGATCCGGCCGAGCTGGCATCGTTGACAGCACCGCTGACCGCCCGGGGGTGGCTCGACGACGACGGACTGACGCCGGCCGGCGAGGCGGCGTACGCGGCACTGGCCGAGAAGGTGCAGGCGCAGCGGCGGCGGATCACCAACGGGATCGTGGACGCGGAGTACCTGCAGACGCTCGACGTGCTGCGCCGGATGGCGGTGAATCTCGGCTACCGGCCCGCAAATGGGTCCGCTGCGTGACCGCCCAGGCGCGGCGGTCACACAGCGGATCCGGCCACCTCGGAGTGTGGCTCCTGGTGAGGTGTCAGGAGCCACACGTGCCCTCCGCCGGAGCTCGGGGCTCCGGCGACGGACACTGCCCCGCCCGGCCCGAGGTGTCGGCCAGGAGGTGGTTGGAACGGCTGGGCGGCGGCGATACAGGGACTCAGCCGCCGACCCAGCCGGGCCGGTGGGCGGTGCGGTCCGGAGCTGAGGATGCCCCGGACCGCACCTTTGGTTTTGTCCGGAGCTGAGGAGTGCCCCGGACCTTCGATCGCTGACCCTGGACGTGAGGAGACCCCAGGAGCAGCTCCGGGTCTGAGGAGGACCCGGAAGTTTTCAGGTGTTAAACGTCCGCTTCTTGCTGCGGGCCGAGCAGGTCGTTGGTGACCTTGAGACCGGCGAAACGGCGCCGCATCGCCTGCTCGTAGCGCGCTGCCAGCGGCGCTTCGGCCACGTACTGGGCGATCACGTGCTCACCGAACCAGACCCGCACTCGGCGCCGGTGCTGCCTCGACGTCATTTCCGCAACAGTCACTGCTTGCTCACCCCGTAACTCTCAGCCCTTGCAACCAGTTGGACTTACTGGTTGTCATGGCAGTAATGGTGCACAGACCGACCGTGACCGCTCTAGGACCTGGAGAGGACCTTTGCCGGACCTCTCCCGGACCTCTGGCGGACATCTGGGTGACTGCACCTTGTAGTGGGGCATGAGTCGAGACAACGTCTTATCTGACGTGAACGGGAGGAACGATGGCGGGTAGGTATACGCCAAAGACGGTCCTGGCGCACCTGATCCAGCGCCGGAACCAGACCTACTCCGAGATCGTCGCCGAGTTCGTCGAGCTGGGTGGAACCATCACCGAGCGGCACCTGCGGCGCCTCGCATCGGGCGAGCGAGCAGGGACCACTCCACAGACCCGGCGCACCCTGCAACGCATGTTCGGCAAGCCGGTCGAGGAGCTCCTCGCCCCGTACGTCCCCGAGCAGGCCGCCCAGGTGGCGCCGGCGCCTGCGGCAGGTGGACGGATCACGACAGGTAATGAGATGGAGGTACTCGACATGGCTGCCAGCCGTGCGCGGGCTTTCGCCCTCGCGGCCCAGACCGGTCTCGGAAGCGAGGCCATGGAACAGGTGTACGACGACGTGAAACACGTCGCGAAGGCCTACCCGCAGCGCCCGCTGCCGGAAATCCTCGGCCAGCTGGTCGAGACGCAGGACCTGGTCTTCGCGCTGCTGGAGAGCCGGCAGCGTCCTGAACACCTGCGGCAGCTGTACTTCCTCGGTGGCGTCACCGGTGGTCTGCTCGCCAAGGCGTCACACGACCTCGGCAACCCGCACGCCGCATTGACCCAGGCCAGGACGGCCTTCCTGTGCGCCGACAACGCCGACCACCACGGGCTGCGCGCCTGGGTCCGTGGGCTGCAGTCGCTGGTCTCCTACTGGGCCGGCAACCCGCACGACTCGGTCCGGTATGCCCAGCTCGGCGCCGGGTATGCCGAGCAGGCCAACAGCACCACGGGTGTCTGGCTCCCGGTCAGCGAGGCCCGCGCGTGGGCTGCGCTCGGCAACGCGGATGCCGCTCGGGCCGCCCTGGTCCGCGCGGAGAACGCGTGGGGCACGGTCCAGGCCGACGAGCTGGACGAGATGGGCGGCCTGTGCACGTTCGGCCGCAACCGCCAGCTGTACTACGCGGCCGACGCCCTCGCCTGGCTTCCGGGCGAGCGGGAGACCGCCGAGCAGTACTCCCGGCAGGCAGTGGACGCCTACACCGACCAATCGCACCCCGAGTGGGCCTTCGGCGACGCCGCCGGCAGCCACGCCGCCATGGCCATCACCCGGATCGCGAGCGGTGAGCTGGAGGGCGCCGCCGACGCGCTCGCACCGGTCCTGGGTCTGCCCGCCGAGCGCCGGATCAACGGTGTCGTGCACTCGGCCCGCCGGGTGCACCAGGCCCTGCGGCAGTCCGGACACGGCGACGACGCGCGCGAGCTGCAGGAAGAGATCGAGCTGTTCACCCGGACGCCGATGCAGACCTTCCCGCGGTAGCAGGCGGGATGGATCCGCTCACCGGCGATGGCGTCAGGCTGCGCGAGTTCCAGCCTGACGATCTGGATGCTTATCTGGCCATCGTCGGTGACGATCGGGTGACCAACTGGCTGTCGTTCGACAGCCGGGACCGCGAGGCGGCAGCCACCACGCTGACCGCGATCGTCGAGCGGTCCCAGCAGCCCGAACGGCCCGACTACCTGCTCGCCGTCACCCGCCTCGACGACGACAGGATGATCGGCTTCGCCCGGCTCGGGCCGACCGGAGTGCAGGCAGCGCACCTCGGCTACGCGATCGCCGCGGACCACTGGGGTCACGGCTACGCCACCGAGGCGGCCCGGACGATGCTGAAGTTCGCCTTCGGGCCGCTCGAACTGCATCGCGTCAGCGCCGCGATCGGCCCGGACAACGTGGCCTCGGTCGCGGTGGTCAAGCGCCTCGGCTTCAGCTACGAGGGCCGGATCCGCCACCACGTCTTCACCAACGGCGACTGGCGCGACTCGCTGCTCTACTCGCTACTGGCCACCGAGTTCCCGGCCGGCTGAGGCCGGCGGTTGATCCGGACCGCGATCAGGCCGGCCACCAGAGCTGACAGCATCACGGCCAGCAGCACGCCGAGACCGCCGAGCGGCATCGTGCCGACCACGCCCAGCGGGCCGTCGGCCGTCCAGGCACCGCTCAGCGCTGCATTGAAGTAGAACAGCAGCAGCCAGGGCACCGAGTTGATGGCGAGCGCCGCTCCCCAGGCGCGGTGACCGGCGAATAGCAGGACGACGGCGAGAACGATCAGGGCTGTGCCCAGCAGGATTCCGAGGCCGACCCGCAGCGACTCCTGGTCGGGCAGGCGGTAGAAGAACCACGGCTCGGGCTGGATCGACAGAGCCGTCACCAGCACTGCGCCGATAGACGGACAAGCCGCCAGCAGAGCGAACCAGCCACGCGAACCGCGAACTGCTCGCGAGGTATGGGGTGTTGAGGTGCCGGCGGTGGCGAGGGTTGCTATTGCGGCGGTGAAGAGCAGGATTGCGCCTGGTGGGCGGGTGAAGCCGTGGGATTCAGCCAACTGCTGGATCGGCGGCCACATGATCGCCAGCGCAGTCATCGCCGTGGCTGCCGCCAGCCAGCGCGCAGTGGTGGCGCGGTCGAAGAGCATTGCGATCGCGGCGAGCAGGCCGGCGAGGAAGCAGACAGATCCGGTGGTCACGTTGGCGACCGGCGAGTTGGTCATACCGGTCTGTGGGTCCCAGGGTGCCCACTCGCCGAAGATCAGGAAGGTGCTGCTGATCGCGGCGAGCAAGGTCACCGCGATCAGCGACACGCGATTGCGGATCCCCTGGACCAGGGTTGGCGGACCAGATTGAGTCAGACGGACGCGGGCAGCATGAGCCGCCAGGTTGAGCAGGTCTCTGAGATCGGTACGACCGCGGGCCTCGGCGGAGTCGAGCAGCAGACCGAGTGCCTCTTCGCCATGCTGTTCACGCCACCAGCGCGGGTAGCACTTGAGCACTGCACGGTTGAGGGCGCTCATGCGGCACCACCCCCGGCCGCGGGACGGAGCCGGAGCCTGCTGACGGCCTGGTCGGCATTGGAGCGCAGGCGGGCCGCCTCGGTGGCCAGCGCCTCGGCGCCGGAGTCGGTGAGTTCGTAGTACCGGCGGAGGCGGCCGTCGACGACCTCCTCGCCGGCCGGGCGGACCAGGCCCTCCGCAGAGAGGCGGTCGAGGGCGGCGTACAGGGTGCCTGGGCGGAGGGTGACGCGGCCGCTGGACAGGCCGGTCACCTCGGTGATCACGGCATAGCCGTGTTTGCGGCCGTCGGCCAGCGCGGCCAGGACGAGGAACGTCGGCTCGCGCATCTCGGTGGAAGGCATGCGGATCACCATAGTCAGTTCATCGGTATATGACAATCATCGGTACGTCGGACGACAGTTCATCCGGTGCACAGGTTCGCGTCATCGCGGGCCTTGACAGTGGCTTGTCAGCACAAGAAAGGTTCCGCCATGACCGAGCAGCAAGTCCCCGAGTGGGCCGATCCCGACGTTCCCGAAGAGGCGCTCGATCCGCAGGGGGTGTCGCGCCGTGGGTTGATCCGGGGCGCCGGGCTCCTGGGTGCGGGGTTCGCCGCGGCCGGGATCAGTGGGGTCGCGGGAGCCGGCGAGGCGGCGGCCAGTACGTCGTCCGGGGATCCGGAGCTGGTGTATCTGGTGGGGGACCATCACGTCCACAGCCGGTACAGCCACGACGCGAAGTACGACTTCACCCAGCACGCGCAGCGTGGGGCGCAGTTCGGGCTGGACTGGATGGCGTTCACCGAGCACAGCAACTTCGGGCACGCGGACAAGGGCGCGGCCGCGGAGAACGCCGAGGTGCTGAAGGCGCGGGCGGAGAACCCGCGGATGCTGATCTTCCAGGGCCTCGAGTGGTACATCCCCGCCGCCGAGCATGGCACCCTGCTGGTCGCGCCGGGGCCGAACAACGTTGCGCTGCTGCAGCAGTTCGAGCGCGAGTACGACGGCAAGCTGACCAACCGCTCCGGCGACACCCCCGAGAACGAGGCGCATGCGGTCAAGGCGCTGCGGTGGCTGGCCGCGCAGAAGGAGAGCGGGTTCGTCGATGACGTGCTCGTACTGGCCAACCACCCGCTGCGGCTTGGCATCGACTCGCCGCACGAGCTCAGGGCGTGGCGGGACAGCGGCATGATGATCGGGATGGAGGGGGCGCCCGGTTCGCAGGGCGACGCCGATCCGGCCTGGGTCGCGTATCGCGGGACGACCAACTCGCAGCGCGGCGAGTACGTGAACAGCCCGAGCGCCGCCAGCTTCCCCGGGTACCCGAACGACGCCTACCGGACCTACGGCGGCTTCGACTGGGCGACGGCGACAGTGGGCGGGCTGTGGGACGCCCTGCTCGCCGAGGGCAAGCTGTTCTCGATCACCTCGAACAGCGACAACCACCGGACCATCTGGGACACCTGGACGGATGGCGTGTTCCCGCCCGGTCAGAACTTCGACTCGCTCGGGTGGAAGCCGTCCCCGACCGATACGGGTACTCCGCAGGCCGGTAGCGACTTCTGGCCGGGTCAGTTCAGCCGGACGCATGTGGGCGTGACGAAGTACGGATACCTGGACGTGATGGCCGGACTGCGGGCTGGCCGGGTCTGGGTGGATCACGGACAGTTGGTCGACGGGATCGACGTACGGGTGGCTCCGGCCGGCTCGTCTCATCGCGGGGTCACCCTGGGCGGGCGGTTGAAGGTACGCCGGAGTGAGTGGTTGGAGTTGCGGGTCACGGTGACCACTGCGACCCGGCCGAACTTCCACGGTCTGCTGCCGCAACTGGCTCACCTGGACGTCATCCGGGGAGTAGTGACCGGTACTGCGCCTGACAAGGACAGCTGGCGGGCTCCGGATACGCGAGTGGTCGAGCAGATCGACGTACACCGGAAGACCGGCACGTACACGCTGCGCATCCCGCTCGGCCGGGCAGAGCGGTCGCACTACGTCCGCCTGCGGGGCAGTGACGGCAGGCGGAACGGTCCTGGCTACTTGGGCCGCCAGATCGACCCGGCGGGGCCGATCCAGCACCCGAACGGCGACGGCGACCCGTGGCTCGACACCTGGCTGTACACGAACCCTGTGTTCGTCGACGTCTCGCACTGATGGTCGGGGGCTTGGAGTGGTGGGCAGACTGGGGGTATGTCCGCCACGACACAAGAGAGCCTGTTCAACCCGTTGAGGGACGGCCTTGCCCGGATGATCCTGACGAAGGTGGCCGGGCCGGATCCGCTGGCTGAGCGGGCCCGGGTGCACGACACCCCAGGTCCTCGGTGGTTCGCGCCGG
Organism: Kribbella sp. NPDC051620; assembly: GCF_044453825.1. Taxonomy (NCBI): domain Bacteria; kingdom Bacillati; phylum Actinomycetota; class Actinomycetes; order Propionibacteriales; family Kribbellaceae; genus Kribbella; species Kribbella sp. NPDC051620. The sequence goes on along the minus strand of NZ_JBITDB010000004.1, from coordinate 474,949 downwards.
ATCGGCCGATCCGGCGAGTGCACGGGGACGCGTCGATGTTCGCGGGTGGGTTGCGGGCGTTGCTGCTGCAGTCGCTGCATCCGCTGGCCATGGCGGCGGTGTCGGCTCACTCGGGCTATCGCGGCGACCCGTGGGGACGGCTGCAGCGGACCAGCTACTTCCTGGCCATCACGACGTACGGCGCTAGTGCTGATGCGGAGGAGGCTGTGGCGCGGGTACGCGCGGTGCACGAGCGGGTGCGCGGGACCAGCCCTGATGGGGTGAAGTACCGGGCCTCTGACCCGCATCTGCTCAAGTGGGTGCACCTGGCCGAGGTGGACAGCTTCCTGGCTGCGCATCAGCAGTACGGCGCTGCGCCGCTCGACAGTGCCGAGACGGACGCGTACGTGCAGGACACTGCTCGGGTTGCTCAAGCACTGGGTGTGCTGGAGCCGCCGACCACTCAGGTGGAGTTGCGGCAGATGCTGGCGGAGTACCGGCCAGAGCTACGCGGTACTACGGAGGCGCGGCAGGCTGCTCGCTTCATCCTGGTGCACCCGCCGGTACCGCTCGCCGCGCGGCCTGCGTACGCAGTACTGACTACTGCGGCGGTCGGGCTGTTGCCTCGGTGGACTCGGTGGCCGTTGCGGTTGCCCTACCTGCCGCTGGCTGAGGGCACCGTGGTGCGGGCTGCTGGTGAGGGGCTGACCCGGACGATTCGGTGGGCGCTGGCGTCGCCGACACTCGAGGCGGGGATGAAAGTCGACAAGTCGCCCTTGCCGGATTAGGGCTTGCGCGCCAGGCCGCAGTACAGGATCTGGCCGGCGCCCGCGCGGAGGCCGGCGGCCGGGCTCTCCTCGAGGACGACGCCGGGCGGCCACCAGTCGTAGAGGCGGACGACGCCCGGGTCGAGGATCTCCAGGCCGTCGAAGAACGGGGTGATCTCGGCCGGAGTGCGGAAGCGCAGGGACGGGAACCTCTCGTGGAATTTGGCCTCCAGTTCCGTCGACAACCGCGCCGCCTCGCTGCCGTCGCGCGGGTTGCAGGCATGGCTGATCGCGAGGAACGAGCCGGACGGCAGCGCGTCGACGTACGTGCGGACGAGTTCGCGGGTCTGCTCGTAGTCCTCCAGGTGATGCAGGACGAGCGCCTGGATCAGCCCGACCGGGCGGCCGAGATCGAGGTTGTCCACCACGATCGGGTCGGCGAGCAGCTTCTCGGGCTCGGTGAAGTCGGCGGGTACGAAGAAGGTGTTGTCGTTGTCGACGAGCAGGGCACGGCCGTGGGCGATCACGGCCGGGTCGTTGTCGACGTACACGACCTTGGCGGCCGGGTTGACCTGCTGGGCGAGCTGATGGGTGTTCTGCGCGGTCGGCAGGCCGGAGCCGAGGTCGAGGAACTGGGTCAGCCGGGCCTCGCGGGTCAGCCACTCGACGACGCGGCCGAGCCAGCGGCGGTTCTCACGGGTCCAGTCGGGCAGTTCGGGCGCGATCTCGAGGATCTGCCGGACGACGGCGCGGTCGGACTCGTAGTTGTCCTTGCCGCCCAGGAACGCGTCGTACACGCGCGCGACACTCGGCCTGGAGGGGTCGACACCGGGGGCCACGACGGGATCCTGGCTCGCCGGGTGCGGCATTCACCAACCTCGTTTCGCTTGCCCCCGGTAGCTTTCCCCTCGTCCGAGGCTAAGCCGGCGCGGCGGTGACCACCCGGGCGGCGAAGCAGTCTTTGCACTGTTTTGCGGTGAGAGGTGCGCCCGGAGCGATGAAAGGAGCCCGGCGCCGGTAGTTTGGTCCTGTGCCGTTGCGCCCGAACCGCCCGCTGCCTCTCGCTACTCCGGCGGGGGTCGAGGTGCTGACCAGGATTCTGACCCAGGGACCGATCCCGCGGGTCGAAATCGCCCGGCGTACCGGACTCTCCCAAGCCGCCGTCACCAAGGCCGTCGCGCCGCTGATCGAGGCGGGTTTCGTGACCGACCAGCCGGTCGCCGTGCCGGTCGACGACGTGGGCCGGGTCGAGCTGGGGATCGGGCGGCCGGTGAGTCCGCTGACGGTGGTACCGGACAGCATCTCGGTGATCGGGCTGAAGGTGACGCCGACGGACCTGATCGGCGTGACGACGGACTTCCGGGCCGGGATTCGGGCGGTACGGCACCAGCAGGTGACCGACACGTCGGCGGAGTCGGTGATCAAGCGGCTGGCCGAGCTGGCCAAGGAGCTGATCGAGACGCTCGACGATCCTGCTGATCCGGCCGGACCGCTGATCGGGATCGGGGTCGCGGTCTCCGGCGACGTTGACGCGCTGCACGGGGTGGTGCGGGACTCGCCGTTCATGGGGTGGCGGGATGTGCCGCTTGCCTCGCTGCTGTCCGAGCAGGTGAAGGTGCCGGTCGTGGTGTCGAACGATGTGCGGGCGCTGACGGTGGCGGAGCACTGGTTCGGGGTCGGGGTCGACGCGGATTCGTTCGCGGTGGTGACGATCGGGTCTGGGGTGGGATGCGGGCTGTACATCAACGGGGAGGTGGTGTCTGGGGCGCATGGGGTATCGGGTGAGCTCGGGCATCTGCCGTTGGCGCCTGGGGATCTTGTCTGTACCTGTGGACGACGGGGTTGTGTGGAGACGGTCGCATCGTCGGACGCGATTCTGGCCCGGGTACGGGAGACCACTGGTCAGCCGGAGCTGGATCTGTCCGGGGCGATCGAGCTGGCCCACAACGGCGACGCACATGCCCGCGAAGCCTTCGACCGGGCCGGCGAGGTCATCGGCTCGGCCCTGGCCGCGATGGTCAACCTGGTCGGCCCCGAACTGGTCGTCATCGCCGGCGAAGGAGTCGCCGACTACGACCTCTACGACCAGCGCATGCGCCAGGCCTTCGCCGAACACGCCTTCGGCGCCGCCGGCGACTGCCGCCTGATGCTCCGCTCCCACACCTTCGACGACTGGGCCCGAGGCGCCGCCGCCACCGTCATCCGCTCCTACGTCCGAGGCGAACCACCCCTCAACCGCTGACCTCTTCGACCTAGCCCGCCCCCGCCACTGCCTCCGAGGACCGTCTTGGGAGCTTCTCGGCGTCGACCGGGGCGGCTTTTACCCCGCGGGGGGGCTGTTTCCCTCCCCGCCCGCCGATCCCTCGAGCTCTAGCCAAGGCCAGCCGAAAACCCGGAGTTGTCACCTCGCCAGCTTCAAGCCGTGCGGACCCGACGGCGCTACCCCAGCAACTCCAGGTCCGCCCGGAGTCGGCGGGGCCCGGAGCGGACCAGGCGCTTTCGCGCTTGTCTCCTGCGAGGTGACGCGAAGCGTCACGAGCCCGGGCGGCCAGGTGGTTGTGGGAGCAGGAGCTGTCGCCTCCGCCGTTATCCAGGGCGAGGTGGCGCCCAGCGCCACGAGCCGGGCGGGAACGCGGTGGGCGAGGTGGGCCTGGTTCGGCGCGCGAGGTGGCGCCCAGCGCCACGAGCACTGGAGTGGGTGGGGCACCGGATGGGTCCGCAGTGGTCTGGCTGCGAGGTGGCGCGTAGCGCCACGAGCCGGGAGCGGGCGTGCGGGGGCGCCCTCCGTTGGTGGGGCGGAGGGCGGGCGCGGGGTCGGCTAGCTGCGGGCGGCGGCTAGGATTTTTCGCCAGACTTTTCGGTAGGACTCGAGGCCGTCTTCGGCCAGGGGGCCGGTGGGGCCGGCGGTGATGGAGACTCGTTCGGGGATGGTGCCCCAGACGGGGATGTTTTCTTCGGCGTACTGCTGCATGGCTTCTTGGTAGCTCCGCGTGTACGTGCGAGCTGAACAGATCACCAGGCCGACGGGGACTTCTTTGGGGACGAGTTCGAGGACCGCTTTCACCCGGGGTGTTTCGACGCCGCCTACCCGGGTGGGGATGACGACCATCCGGGCCCGTTCGAGCGCTTTGTTGAGGAGGCGTTCGTGGGAGGGTGGCATGTCCACCACCCCGATGCCTTCCGGTGGCACCCGGTCCAGCGCCTTCGTCAGGAGTCGCTCGGTCGGCGCCTCGGCGATCTCGATCCTGGCCAGGTGGTCGTCGTCGGAATCGGCGATCCAGTCCGCGGCGCTCCCCTGCGGGTCGGCGTCGATGAGGGTGGCTGTGCGACGGTTGGAAGATGCCAGCGCGGCCAAGTACACCGACGTGGTTGTCTTACCTACCCCGCCCTTCAGTGCAGCTGTCACGATGATCATGGAACCGACGCTACCTGCTTCCACCCGATTTCCGGCGTGTCGTCGGCGTTGCTCGCGCGCCGCGTGATAATTGCCGCTGGCCCCGAACAAGCTCAACCGCCCTTCAACCTGTACGCCGGAGGTCCCCTTGCAGGGTGAGTACCTGGTCGACCAAGCCAGCCGTGAGCGGGTGTCGCAGGATGCGGGGAGGTACCGGACGAAGGTGCCTCGAGGCGTGCTCCGGCCGGCCTCCGTCGAGGACATCCAGGAAATCGTCAAGCGTTGCGCACAAGAAGGCATCCCAGTCGCCGCGCGAGGCCTCGCCAACACGACCGACGGCCAGGGACTCACCGACGGCGTACTGATCGACATGACGGCGCTCAACACGATCCATGAGATCGGTGAGAACTACGCGGTGGTCGACGCGGGCGTCGACTGGCTGCAGCTCCTCAACGCGGCACACGCCCGCGGCCTGACCCCACCGGCGCTCACCGGATTCCTGGGGCTCAGTCTCGGCGGCACCTTGTCGCTGGGTGGAGTTCCCCCAGCGATCCAGTCCGGTGCCCAGATCGACAGCGTGCTCGAGCTGGAGGTGGTCATCGGCACCGGGGAGCTGCGGCGATGTTCACCGGCACAGGACGAAGAACTGTTCGAGGCTGTACTGGCGGGCCTGGGCCAGTTCGGAGTGATCGCCAAGGCAAAGGTGCGCCTGGAAGCGGCTCCGGAGAAGGTCCGTGGCCATGAACTCGCCTATCTCGAGGTGAAGGACTTCTTCCGGGATTTCCGGACGCTGCTCAAGCGCGCCGAGATCAGCGAGATCTACGGCGACTGGTGGCGGCCGGGTGAGCACGGCGAGGTCCAGCACCTCAACGCCTTCACCTTCCACGCCGAGGCCCAACCACCCAATGACGAGCACGTACTCCGAGATCTCACGCCGACCGAGACGGTGATCAGCGAGAGCGACTTCCTCCCACACGTCACCCGGATCGACGTCGCGGTCGACGAGCTGAACGCTGTCCTCGACTGGGGACACCTGGCCAAGCCGTGGCTCACCCTCTGGCTGCCCGAGACCGCCGTCGAGCAGTACGTCACCGAGGTGGTCAGGCAACTGACCCCGAAGGACGTCGGGACCGGCGGCTTCGTACTGCTCTACGCCCACCGCAAATCCATGCTGACCCGGCCGTCACTGCGCCTGCCCCAGGACGACAGCGAGTGGGTCTACCTCTTCACCCTGATGACGGCCGGCCCGCCCAGCGCCGAGTTCGCCGACGAGATGCTCGCCCGCAACAGAGCCCTGTACGACCGGGCCCGCGCGCTCGGCGGCACGCGGTACCCGATCGAGTCGGTCGCCTTCACCCAGACCGACTGGGCCGACCACTACGGCGACCGCTGGCCCCACCTTCAACAGCTCAAGCAGGCAACCGACCCGGCCGGCATCCTCACCCCCGGCCCAGGAATCTTCTGACCTCAAGGGAAGGAAGGAAGGCGGAGGGTGGCGGGTTACTTGCCCAGCCAGGCGTCGACCTTGGACTGGTTGTCCTTGACCCACTTCTCGGCGGCCGCATCCGGCGTCATCTTGTCCTCGGCGATGTACTTCGCCACCACGTTCTGGTCGTCGTTGGTCCACTTGAAGTTCTTCACCAGGTCGTAGGCCGGGCTGCCCGACTCGGCGAACCTCTTCGAGACGATCTTGTCCAGGTCGTACGGCGGGTAGTCGCAGGCGATCTTCGCCGGATCCTTGTCACAACCGGCCTTGTACGCCGGCAGGTTGATCTTCACCAGCTTGACCTCGTCGAAGAACCACTGCGGCTGGTAGAAGTAGGCGAGCAGCGGCTTCTTGTTCTTCTCCGCGTCCCGGAAGGCCTGGATCAGCGCGGTCTCACTCCCGCTCTGCACCACCTTGTAGTTCAGGTTCAGGTTCTTCACCAGCGCCTCGTCGTAGGTCACGTACGACGGGTCGCCGTCGAGCAGCTGGCCCTTGCCGCCGGACTCCGAGGTCTTGAACAGGTCGGCGTACTTGTTCAGGTTCTTCGAGTCGGTGATGTCGGGGTACTTGGCCGCCATCCACGGCGGCACGTACCAGCCGATCACGCCTTTGACCCCGGTGGACCCGGCCTCGACCGCGACCTTGGCGGTCTCGATGTACTTCTTCTTCAGGTCCTCGTGACCCCAGTTCTCCAGGTTCACGTCGACCTCGCCGGTGCCGAAGCCCTGCCAGGCGATCTCTTCCTTGAGGTTCTTCTTCACCACCTTGCAGCCGAGGTCCTTGGTCGCGACGTACGCGACGACGGCCGCGTTCGCCTCGTAGCCGACCCACGGGCTGACGGTCAGGTTGAAGGTGCCGCACTCCTTGCCACTGCTGCCGGCAGCCGGCTTGTCGGATCCGACCTTCGCACCGCCACAGGCAGTCAGAGCCAGCGCCAGCGCGGTAAGCACTCCAGCAGTACGGAGCTTGTTGGTCACCACAGGTTGTCTCCTCTAGATCTTCCCTTGTACTTCCGGGTACGCCGGGCCGCAGCCTGCGTAATCCGGTCGAGCATCACGCCGAGCAGCACGATGGCCAGCCCAGCGGCGAGTCCCTTGCCGTACAGCTCACTCTGCGCGAAGCCTGCGGCGACGTCGTACCCGAGTGCGCCCGCGCCGACGAGACCGCCGACGACGACCATCGAGAGCACGTAGATCAGCCCCTGGTTGACCGCCAGCGTGATCGCCCGGCGGGCCACCGGCAACTGCACCTTGCTGATCACTTGCCAGGTGCTCGACCCGACCGAGTTCGCCGCCTCGACAGTAGCGACCGGCACCGCCCGGATGCCGTCGGCAACGATCTTGGTGGTGACCGGTACGGCGAAGACGACAGCCGCCGCGATCGCGGTGAACCGGCTGGTCCCGAACAGTGCCAGGAAAGGTACGAGGTAGACGAACGGAGGCATCGTCTGGCCGGCGTCCAGCACCGGCCGCAGCCAGCTGTCCGCCCGGTGATTGCGCCCGGTCCACACCCCGAGCACCAGCCCGACGGCGACGACCACAACGGTCGCGAGCAGTACCGACGCCAGCGTGACCATGCTGTCGTGCCACACCCCGGTCGCCACCAGCAGGCCCAGGCAAACAGCAGCCGGTACGGCGCCCCGCCAGCTCCCGAGCAAGGCGGCCAGCGCAACGACAACCGCCGCCACGAGCCACCAAGGCGACTCGGTGAGCAGCCCTTCGAGCGGGTTGAGCACGCCCTTGGTCACCGCATCCCGCACGCCATAGGTGAACCCGCCGAAGACGTCCTGCACCCAAGTGGTCACGTCAGACGCGGCGACGGCGATCTTCGAGCCGACATTCGCGCCGGCCGGGAACTCGGCCGCCCACACGTAGGTCCGCGAGAACCAGACAGCCACAAGCACAGCCGCTGCGCCGACCCCGAGCAGCACCTTGCGCCGCAGGCTCGCGGTACGCCACGGCCGGTCGCCGGCCGCGGTAGTCACCCGGTCGAGCACGATGGCCAGTACGACGATCGCCAGGCCGGCGTTGAACGCGACCCCGACATCGAGCGTCTGGAGCGCCTTCAGCACCGTCTGCCCGAGCCCGGGCGCGTCGATCAGCGCGGCCACCGTCACCATCGACAGCGCGGCCATGATCGTCTGGTTGATGCCGACGACGACCGTACTGCGCGACATCGGCAGCAGCACCTTCACCAGCGTCTGCCCGCCCGACGAGCCGAGCGACCGTGCCGCCTCGACACTCTCGCGCGGCACCGAGCGGATCGCGTGCGCGGTCAGCCGGACGACCGGCGGCGCGGCGTAGATCAGCGTCGCGATCGTCGCGGCGGCCGGGCCGATCGCGAAGAAGAGGGTCAGCGGCGCGAGGTACACGAAGGTCGGCAGCGTCTGCATCAGGTCGAGGATCAGCGTCGCGACCTTGAAGACCCGATTCGACAGCCCTGCCCAGATACCGAGCGGGATGCCGACCAGCAGCGCCAGCAGGACTGCGGCGATGGTCAGCGAGAGCGTGTCCATGCTCTCCTGCCACAGCCCCTGCAGCCCGAGGAAGGTCAGCCCGCCCGCGGTCAGCAGCGCGACCTTCCAGTTGCCGAAGGCCCAGGCCAGGTACGCCGAAACCGCCACGACCCCCAGCCAGCCGATGACCGGCACCGGCCGCCCGTACGACGGTTGGGAGATGACCGCCTGGAGCAGGATGACCAACTGGTCGACGGCGACCCGGATCCCGTCGAGGACCGCGTTGCCGCTGCCCATGAAGTCGCGGTGCTCGGTCAGCCACCGGTGCAGCCCGGTCGTCTCCTGGCCGCCGAGCGCGAGCGTGTTGACGCCCTTGAGCACGAACCACGCGGCGACCCAGGCAACCAGCAGCACCCCTACGATCACAGACCGCCGGGGACGCTTGGCCTCGATCTGAACCGAGCCGGTGATGGAGGCCATGTCAGGCGCGCGCGGTGGAAGAGTAAGTTTCCCGGTCCGCGACGACGGTCAGGATCTCCTCGTCGCCGATCACGCCGAGCAACTGCCCGTCGGCGACCACCTTGACCGGCAGCGAGGACTCGAGCACCTGGCGGGTTGCCTCGCGGACCAGGACGTCCGGGCCGAGCTCCAGCCCGGACAGCTCCTCGTTGGGGCGCGGCTGGCGGACGATCCAGCGCAGAGTGAGGACGTCGGCCCGCGGGATGTCCCGGACGAAGTCGCGCACGTAGTCGTCGGCCGGCGCTCCGACGAGCTCGTCGCCGGTGCCGAGCTGGACCGCTTCGCCGTCGCGCATCAGCAGGATCCGGTCGCCGAGCTTGAGCGCCTCGTTCAGGTCGTGGGTGATGAAGACCATCGTCTTGCCGACCTCACGGTGCAGCCGAACGACCTCGGTCTGCATTTCCCGACGGATCAGCGGGTCGAGGGCGGAGAACGGCTCGTCGAAGAGCAGGACATCCGGATCGCAGGCGAGCGCGCGAGCCAGGCCCACGCGCTGCTGCATGCCGCCGGAGAGCTGTTCGGGGTACAGGTTCTCGTTGCCGCGCAGGCCGACCAGGTCGATGACCTCCTGGGCCCGGCGCTTGCGGTCCGGCTTGCTCTCGCCGCGGACCTCCAGCCCGTACGAGACGTTGTCGATCACCTTGCGGTGCGGCAACAGCCCGAAGTGCTGGAAGACCATCGAGAACTTGCTCCGGCGCAGCGTCCGCAGCCGCTTCTCGTCGGCGGCGCGCAGGTCCTCGCCCTCGAAGAAGATGCTGCCGGCGGTCGGCTCGATCAGCCGGGTGAGGCAGCGGACGAGCGTCGACTTGCCGGAACCCGACAGGCCCATCACGACGAACACCTCACCAGGGGCGACGTCGAAGCTCAGGTCGCGGACGGCCGCCGTACAGCCGGTCTGGTCCAGCAGCTGGGCGCGACTGAGCGCCGCCAGCTCCGGCCGGCGGGGGACCCGGGCCGCCTTCGGCCCGAACACCTTCCACAGACCCTGGATCGACAGCATCGCCTCGCTGTCTTGCAAGTCGGGGTACTCGAGCTGAGCGGTCACTATGGTTCACCCTCGCATCCCGGCCACCGGGTTCGTCGTGAACCGCCGACAATATCGAAGCCCTGGTTCCCGGTTTCCCCCGACGGGTGTCTGACACTTCAACCTTTACCAGGTCTTACCCCTGCTCCACTGCGCCAAAAGCCTCCGGTGGCACCGGTTATGTCACAACATCAGGGCTGGTACGGCGGTGCTTCGCCCCAGCCCCAGCGCGGAACCGGGGCCTTCGGTGGTGGGGTGGCGCCTGGCTGCGAGTTGGCCAGGGCCAGGCGGGTGCCCCACTCGACGTACGCGACGAAGGCCGAGCGGAACTCCGGGTCGGCGGGGAGGCCGGCCGGGTCAGCGCTGGCGGCGATCAGGGCAGCCCAGCGGGAGCGCTGCTCCTCCGTCAGGCCGAGATTCAGGTGATGGCCCAGCATCGCGGGATAGCCGCCGAGCTCGTCGGTGTACCGGCTCGGGCCGCCGAACACCTCGCCGAGCCAGATCGCGACGTGCTCCTTGTGCTGGTCGCTCATGTGCGCGAAGACCGGCGCGAGGATCGGGTCCTTCGCCACCTCGTCGTAGAACACGTCGGTCAGCCGGCGGAACGCCTCGGCGCCCCCCGCCCACTCGTATACCGTCGGTGTTGTCATGTAATCATGTAAGCATCTTCAGCGGGTCAACGCGCGGGCGATTTCCAGCTGGTGCGGATCGATCTCGTCCTCGCGCTCGTCCTCAGGGCCGTCGAGGTCCCAGAGCGCGTTCTGCAGGATCCGGACCATCGTCCAGCCGACCGCACGCTCGCGGTCGATGCCGGTGACGTCGAGCAGCAGGTCGAAACGGCGGCGGATCGCTCGGTGCAGCTCGCCGGTGGCGACGAGATCGTCCCAGCGGTTGTGCAGCGCCGGCAGCAACTCGAATCCCGGATCGCCGGCCAGCGGCTTCGGGTCGATCACCAGCCACGGTTTGCGCTGGGCGGCGAGCACGTTCTCGTAGTGCAGGTCCCAGTGGAGGAGCCGGTCGCCTGGCTCCTGCATCAATTCGGCCGCCTGTGCGGCGTACCGGCGTAGGAGGGACTGTTGGTCCGGGTCGGCCAGGCGTGGGATCAGCTCGGGCGCGCCGGTCAGCATCTCGGTGACGATGTCCTCCAGTCGGCGCAGGCCGGGCGGAGCCGGTACTGCGGACAGCCGGGCGAGCAGCTCGGCCAGGATCTTCGTCGCCTCGGTGTCGTCGGGGAGGTCGTCGAGCGAGCGTGATTCGAGTCGCTCCAGCAGGATCGTGGCGGTCGCCGGGTCGTCGTCGAGCACCTCGACGACGTCGTCCGTGCTCCAGGCCTTGAGCCCGAGAGCCTCACCCTTGTTCTCGTCGGTGAAGGGCTGGAGCTTCAGCATCGCGCGGGTTCCGTCGGCTGCCCGGACCACAGGCAGGACTACCGAGGCCATCCCGTGCAGCGGCTTGCCGTCGAGGCGCAACTGCCACCGATCGAGGTACTCCGCGGCCAGCGCGGGCACGGCGGCGAGCCACGGCAGCTGGTCGGAGAGTGTCTTGAAGAGCGGGGCCGGTACTTCGAAGAGCGCGGTCATCCCCGGCAACTTTAGGCGGCGGGCGCTCGGTGTGCTTGGGTTTTCCGGTGAACTCACTGGAAGCAAGACATCGGCAGGCGCAGCGGGTCGTGTCGTTCACCTACGTCGGCATCCCGGTGATCTTCCTGGGGCTGGTCCTGTGGATCACGGCGACCGTCGACGGCGGCGCGGTGAAGTGGGCGGCCGCGCTGGTTCCGCTCGCCGTCCTGGCTGCCGGGTGGTGGCGTCGGGGGAAGAGCCGCTACATGCCTGTCCGCTGGCCGCGGGCCGGGTCCCTGGTCGGTGGGGTGACGGCGCTGTTCAGCGCGTTCGAAGCGGATGTGCTCAGCGCCGGCTCGCTGGCGCTGTGGGCCCTGCCGATCACGATCGTCGGCACCATCGTCGGTTCGGGTTTCGGGCGCTACGGCTTCCGCGTTCTGATGATGCCTGCGATTGCGGAGCTGGCGGATTCGGAGTACGAGCTGAGCTTCCGGATGCGCGGGCTGACCCGGCTGCGGCTGTCCGTCGACGCCGAGCGGGTCACGCTGCACGAGCAGATGGTGCTGCAGACCGTCGACGGCCAGAGCACCGTACGGGAGAAGTCCTACCCACTCACCGCTGTGACGGGTGTGCACGCGGTGACGCTGTCGGGCTCCGAGCGGCTCAAGTATCCGGTGGCGATGAAGCTGGCACCCGCGAGCAGCCCCGGCCCCGCACTCATCCTGCAAGCGCAGGGCGAGGACTGGGTACTACCGCAGAACGAGGCCCCGGCCATCGCCGAGATCCTCGAACGCCGCATAGCCACCGCCCGCACCCACTAACCACCGCCGCCCGCACGCTCTGACCGCGGCGGTGCCGGGTCAGCCTTTGAAGGTTTCTGGGCGGGTGGGGGTGGCTTCGGTTAGGAGTTTGCGGGTTGCTTCGGCGTCGGCGTCGGCTACGTAGACCGGGGAGCCTGGCTGCTGGCGCCAGGAGTCGGCGAGGGTGCCGGTGTCGACGGCGTCGAAGCCGAGTTCGTCGATCAGGCGGAACACCTTCTCCTTCGCCTGCTGGTCGTCCCCGGCGACCGGGAGCGCGATCCGGCCCGGCGTACCGGCGGCGACACCCTTTTCCAGCAGGTGCTGCGCCATGATGTTGTTGAAGGCCTTGATCACCGGCTGCCCGAGCTGCTCGGCGACCCAGCCGCTCTCGGTCCGGCCCTCGTCCTCGATGCCCGCGATCCGGCCGTCGCGCTGCGGGTAGTAGTTGCCTGTATCAACGACCACGAACCCGTCGGCCGCACCGTCGAAGAGCCCGGCCGGCAGCGCCGGTACCTTGCCCTCGGGAATCGTCACGATCACGATCTCGGCGCCGTTGGCCGCTTCGCTCACCGCGACCGGGGTCGCGCCCGTCTCCGCGGCGAGATCACGCAGCGACTCGGGTCCGCGCGAGTTCGCCACCGAGACGTCGTGGCCGAGCGCGCTCAGCCGCCTGGTCAGGGTGCCACCGATGTTGCCGCTGCCGATGATGCCGATCTTCACGTCTGCTCCTCTGAAGTTGTCCCCCAGAGACGCAACACCGCAGCAGCCCTGAATCATCCGGCCGCACTCGTCCGGTTCGCAACGAGAGCGACCGGGCGTCGGTACCGGGCGCGGCAGTTGATCAGTTGCCGGCGGCCGCGCGTTCCCTGCGGGCGGTGTCGGCCTTCTCGGCCTGCCAGCCGTCCTCGTTCTTGCCGAGTCGCCAGTACCCGGACAGCGAGACCTGGTCGCGCGCGAGACCACGCTCGGCAAAGAGGTGCTTGCGCAACCGCAGTACGAAGCCGGCCTCGCCGTGCACGAACACCTGTACGTCGCCCGCCGGGAACTCCAGCGCCTCGACCAGCGCGACCAGGCCGTCACCGCGTTCGCCGGTCGTGCCGGCGCGGTGCAGGTAGGTCAGCTCGACGTCGCCGGAGCCGCTGAACTTCTGCTCCTCGGTCTCGTCCTCGACCTCGACGAACACCTTGGCGTGCGCGCCCGCCGGGAGACCCTCGATGGCAGCGCCGATCGCCGGCAACGCGCTCTCGTCGCCGACCAGCAGGTGCCAGGCCGCGCTCTCCTGCGGCGCATAGCCGCCACCAGGACCGTTGAACCAGAGCTTGTCACCAGGCTGAGCCGCCGCGGCCCACGGACCGGCGACACCCTCGTCACCGTGGTGGACGAAGTCGATCGTCAGCTCCTTGCTGGCGTCGTCCCACGAACGGACGGTGTACGTCCGCATGGTCGGCCACTGTTCGGACGGCAGCTTCTCCCGGACCTCGCCCATGTCGAGCGGGTCCGGGTACTCGACTCCGGGCTGCAGGAAGAGGAGCTTCACGTAGTGGTCGGTGCTGCCGTTGTCGACGAAGTCGTCGCAGCTGAGCACCACCCTGATCATGTGCGGGGTGACGCGCTCGGTCCTGAGGACGACCCCCAGCTTGGCGCGGCGGTTACGGGGTGCGGGGGTACTCACGCGAGTACGGTCCTCTCGACGGTCGGGCGGAATGAGTTAGGCATACCTAACTCAGGCTAACTCACTCCACCCAAACGCCCTCAGGTCCCGCGGATCACGAAGGTCTTGCTGGCGCCGGCCTGATAGTGACCGAAGGTCGGCAGGTACGCCCGGTAGGTGATGCTCCCAGCGGGTGCCGGTGGCGCGGCGAGCGTGATCCGGCCGCTCTGGCGAACCGTTGCGCTGCTAACCCCACGCCACCCCGTGCTGTAGAGGCGCTGCAGCGTCACTGGGCGAGGCGTCGGGAAGTACCCGCCTTTGACGGAGCCGTTGACGAGCACGACCTCGCCGACGGGTGCACTCGTCTTCACCGGCGCGGCAGACACGACGCCCGGCCGGAGCGGGTAGAAGTGGAAGGCCAGTTGGTCCACGTACTTCCCGCGGACGCGGACACAGTGGTTGACGTCTCCGCCGACCCCCGCGAAGTTCGTCACGAGCAGCCCGGCCGTGTTGGTGTACCTGGATCCGGCGTCGTACTCGGCGCAGAGGTTGCTCCGGACGACCTGCAGCAGGATGCGGGTGCCGTAGGCCTTGCCGGTCGCTGAGTCGTAGATGGCCGCCCTGACCTGGTACGCCGCGTTGAAGGGCACCACTCGGGGGACAACCGACACACCGATCTTCGGGATGTGGACGCCACGGATCGCGATGCTCGGCCCGTCGAACGGCGTCGGGCCCGGCTTGCTGCCGTCGTCGCCGGTGTAGCTGTCGAACTCGACCACTCCGCTGACCTTGAAGGTTCCGTTGGCCGTCGACGGGACCTTGAGACTGCCCGTCCAGGTGCCGTTCTGCGCCGTACCGACGGTCCGCACCAGGTCGCCGGCGACGATCAGGTTGATCGGCCCGACACCGCCCGAGCGCCTGAGGACGACACTGAGCACCTTGTGGGCGTCCGGCGGGCTACTGGGCGGATAACTGGCCTTGAGCGTCACTGGTACCGGGTACAGGTTCATTCCCGAGACCGCGACCGATGTCCGGCCCAGCGTGACGCTGGTGACGGACAGGTCCGGGTCCGGAGGCATCGCTTGGGCCGCGGGTGTCGCGACCATGGTGGATCCGATCACGGCCAGCGCCGCGATCACCACCTGAATTCTTCGACTGCGCATTAGATTCCCCTGATGACGAAGGTCTTGCTGACACCGGCCTGAAATCTGTCGCAGGTCGGCAATGACACCCGGTAGCTGACGTTTCCGGCATACGGGGGTTGAGCGTTGACGGTGAAGCGGCCGCTGCTGCGGACCTTTCCGGTACTGACGCCGCGCCACTGCGATCCGGCGTACAGGCGCTGCAGGACGACCGGGCAGCCGGCCGGCGTACCACGCACCGAGCCGTTGACCGGCACGATCGTGCCGACCTTGGCGCTGGTCTTCGACGGGGTGGCGCTGACGATGCCGGGCCGGAGTTCGAACCAGCCGCGCCACAGGGTGTCGAAGTCCTTTCCCCGCACCCGGACACAGGTCAGGAAGTCAGCGGCGGCCGCCGGGAAGCTGGCCACCAGGATGCCGGCGGCATCGGTGTACTTCGAGCCGGCGTCGTACTCGACACACAGGTTGTCGTTCTGGATCTGGAGCAGGATCCGGTTGCCGTAGGGCTTGCCGGTGGCGGAGTCGTAGATGGCTGCCTTCACCTGGAAGCCCGAGCCGAACGGCACCACTCTCGGGATCACCGAGACACCGATCTTCGGCTGGTGCAGCCCGGTGACCGCGATGCTCGGCCCGTTGAAGAGCGTCTCGGTGGGCCCGCTGCCGTCAAGGGTTTCGCCGGGGAGCACGCCGAACACCGTGAAGGTCCCGTTCGCTGTCGAGGGCACGTCGACCGTGCCGGTCCAGGTGCCGTTCTTCAGCGTTCCGGCGGTGCGGGTCAGTTGACCGGCGATCATCAGCGAGACCGCGCCGACTCCCGCGGTCCGCTTCAGGAGCACGCTGAGCCGGGTGTTCTGAGCCAGCGGGTCGTCGGAGTTGTAGCCCGCCTTGACCGTGACCGGCACGGCGACCCGGTTGAGGCCGGAGACGGCGACCGTCGCGCGGCCGAGACCGACGTCGGTGACGGTCAGCTTCGGGTCGGGCGCTTGAGCCGCGCTGGACACCGCTGTGGCCGGCGCCGGCAACAGCATCGATACCATTCCCAGCACCGCCGTTATTGCCACCCGAAATGTGTTCATTTCCGCAGAATGACACGGGAAACGGAATCTTCCCAGGGTGAGGTGAATTATACTTGCTATTTCTGGTGAAAAAGAATTAACCGGCCATTTACCGCAACTTTTCGGCGGCCGGCTGCATCAGGTGTTCTGAGGGGATCAACGGCTAGCAGCAACCGTCTGTGCATGCCTGAGCTGCGCCGCTGGGAGCGCAACAGCCTTTGCCCTGCCAGGCTTGGACTCCTTCGCGCAGCGCGATCGCGGCGATGACGAGGCCGGCGATCGGGTCCGCCCAGGACCAGCCGAGCGTCGCGTTGAGCAGGAGACCGACCAGGAGCACCGCCGACAAGTACGTGCACAACAGTGTTTGGGTGCCATCGGCAACTACCGAGTTGGACTGCAACGCTTTGCCCGTACGCCGTTGCGCGGCCGACAGCACCGGCATGACGATCAGCGACGCGATCGCCAAGCCGATCCCGACGCTGGACGCATCCGGCGTCGAACCGGCGACCAGGGACCGTACGGATTCGAACGACACGTAGAGCGCAAGCCCGAAGAACGACAACGCAATCAGCCGCAGCGCCCGCCGCTCCCGCGTCTCCGGCATCGGACTCCGGAACTGCCACAAGATGATCAGCCCGCTGGCCACCTCGACGATGGAGTCCAACCCAAACCCCACCAACGCCACCGACCCGGACACGGTGCCTGCGGCGATCGCCACCCCAGCCTCAACCACGTTGTACCCAACGCTCGCCCCGGCCAGCAATTGCGCCCTGCGCCCCAACCGCCGACGCCTGGCAACGGCCCGCTGCTCGGGATCATGCCGTGGAACCTCCGCCGGCTGCGCCGTCGACGCCGGATTGGTGAGCGCCGTCGACAGCGGAGTGGTGAGGGGCAGGAGCCGCGGCTCGCGTCCTGCCTGCGTGGCCGCCGTCGGCGGCGGGATCGTGGGGAGTTGGGGAGGGGGGTTGGTGGCTTCGGTCATCGGCATTCGCCTGTCGCGTCGGGGCGGCAGCAGGCGGGATCTACCGCGAGGACGACGTTGAGAAGCTGGGCGAGAGCGGTGCCGAGCGCGGGGTCGGACAGCTCATACCGAGTCCGGCGACCTTCAGGCTCCGCCACAACGAGCCCGCAGCCGCGCAAGCAAGCCAAGTGATTAGACAGCGACTGCCGGCTGACACCAATCCGCTCAGCCAGCTCAGCCGGATAACTCGCACCTTCGCTGAGGGCAAGCATCACCTGAGTCCTGGTCGAATCCGACAACGCATGCCCAAACCGAGCCAACACCTCACCACGACTGATCGTGTCCACCCACCGAACAGTACATCAAACCCTGTATTCACCGAAAGCTGTATCAACCAGGACGTCGCCTTCAGCTTGGTGAACTGGCAACTCAGCCGGTTGCCGGGCGTTGGCTCATCGTCTTAGCTCGTCGATGAGGTCGCTCACCGTGCCGTCCGCGGGGGTCGGTATCGGGGCGGGCCGCTTGGGACGGCTGGGCGCCGTGGCTCGGCCCTCGGCAACCAAGCGCTCCAGGTTGCTCGCTGCTTGGATCGGCACGAGTCGAGCGACGGGCTTGCCGTGGCGAGTGATCGTGTAGCTGCGGCCTTGGCTCACGTCCTCGAGGTAGCGGCCCAGGCCATGGCGTAATTGCTGGAAGCCGACCGTATCCACCGGGTCTCCTTTTCGCTGGTGGATTGAGCCTAGGAAGGCCGGTGCAAGTTGGCGAGGCCAGATCGTCGGGCAGAGAGGGGCAGCTAGGCAGCAGATGCTGGGCCCCTGCCAGAAGACCGACCCGGTGTCAGCTCGGCAAGCCCGCCGATGCGCCGGGCCAAAGGCGATGCCGCAGTGCGAGGTCGCATGAGTATGCCGCCCAATCCACTCTCAGCCAGGCGCCATCTACCCCGCCACGTCTGCGGGCCCGACGACGACGGGCCCGCCAGTTGCTCAGGCGATAGCTGTACCGCAACATCAACCGGTCGGCGACGGCTCGCTCTCGTCAAGTGGGCGACGAAGGAGCCCGCGCCTGGGGTGAGCGGGAGCTCAGTGCCGCGGGAGCGACGAAGGAGCGAACCGAGGCGCCGGCGTGGGGGACGGTCGACGGCGGCTGGCCCGGTAGAGCTGGTTGGTTAGGTGGCGAAGACGTCGGCGTCGTTGGCGAAGGCTTTGAATTCCAGGGCGTTGCCGGCGGGGTCGTGGAGGAACATGGTCCATTGTTCGCCGGGTTTGCCTTCGAAGCGGAGGTACGGCTCGATGACGAAGGGGGTGCCGGCGGCTCGGAAGCGGTCGGCCAAAGCGTGGAAGTCGGGGATCTCGAGGATCAGGCCGAAGTGGGGGACGGGGACGTCGTGGCCGTCCACCGGGTTGTGGATCGCTTGCGGGCGTGACGGCGCGAGGTGCGTCACGAACTGGTGGCCGCGGAGGTTCCAGTCGATCCAGGTGTCGGAGCTGCGGCCGCGTTCGCAGCCGACCACGGAGCCGTAGAACTCCGCGGCGGCTGCCAGATCGTCGACCGGCATGGCCAGGTGGAAGCGCGGTACTGATGGGCTCATGCCGTCAAACCTACAGACCTACGGCCAGATCGAGCTGACCCATTCGGGGTGGTCGATGAACGGGTTGCGGTTGTGCTGCCAGGTGTCGAAGATGACCTGGTTGCGGCGCTTCTCGAACGCGTCCGGCGGGTCGGCGGCGCTCCAGGCCTTCAGCACCGTCAGCTTGCCGATGTACGGCGCGGTGCCGTTGTTCACCGAGTTGTTCGGCTCCAGGTTCGGCCAGCCGTCGCCGCCTTCGTAGCGGACCGCCATGTAGAAGATCATCCGCGCGACATCACCCCGTACCGCGGCCCGCGGCGCGAACGAGTCGCCATCGGCGGTACATCCCGGGCACTCGGTGACGGCCGAGCCGCCGTTGTCGAAGTCGAGGTTGCCGCGTGCCGAGTTCACCGACACATCCTCGGGACGCAGGTGGTGCACGTCGGTCCCCGGTCCGGTCGCCGTACCGAAGTCACCGTGCGACTTGGCCCAGACGTGTTCGCGGTTCCAGTCGTTGACCCCACCACCGTTGGTGCTCTTGGCCTGCGAGCGACCGGAGTACAGCAGGATCACGTTGTTGGGATTGGCGGGATCCTGGTCGGTGTCCTTCAAAGCGTTCCAGACCTGCTCGTAGGTGAGCTTGGTCTGGCTCGAGATGATCGTGTGCAGCGCGGACTTCAGCGCAGCGCCGGTCTTGCCGGAGGCGGCCGCGTAGTAGTCGCCAGGATCGCCTGGATCACCCGGATCAGAACCGCCACCACCACTGAACGCCGTCGGATCCTTCAACCCCGCATGCGGCGTGAAGTACGGCGTCAGTGTCCCCGTGACCGTGATCTGAGCGCCGAGCAATCCCGGGTTCGTCTTCAGCCCGTACTGCGCCCTGAAGCCGCTCGGGATCTGCACGTAGAGCATCGACCCGGTCGAGGTCGTCGAAGCCGAATCGGCCAGCGCGAGCGCAGTGTCGCCGGTATAGCCGCTCCGGATCACCGTATTGGCGGCAGTCGGCTGCCCGACCACATAGCCGACGACAGTGCCGACCGACCCGTTCTGCTGCCCGATCGCAGCACTCACGGTGAGGTTGGCCGTCGTCGCGGCGGTCGACGGGGTGATGCCGAAGCCGACCAACGCCAACAGCACGCCGATCACCACAGCAGGACGTACTAATCGAAGAGCAGGCACGGCAATCTCCCAGGGGCGGTTGGGAACCACTGCATCGCAGATCAGTCTGCCCCCGCCGCCCCTGGTTCGAACGTCAAACCCCGGCAAAGTTTGTCCGACAATCCGGCAAACTCCCGACGCCGGCTACTTCAGCTCGACCGTCCAGGGCCCACCGGCGGCAGGCACCTTGGGAAGTTGGACATCGGAGTACTGCATGAAGTTCTTCACCGCATAGATCTGGTAAGCACCTGGAGCCAGTTCTTTCGATCCCGGCAGGTCGCCAGGAATGCACTGGGTGGTGCTCATGGCGGTCTTCAGAGTCCTGGTCTCGCCCGGTGCGAACTTCCAGTGGTAGCCGGAGGTGTGCTGCGCGAGCGCAGTCGCAACCACGACTCCGTCCTTGACCACGAAGATCGACGGCCCGCCAGGGGTGTCGAACAGGTCCAGGGGTTTGCCGGTCGTGTTGGTCAGCTGGACGCTGATCGGTCCGGCACCACCCCGGTCGTCGCGGGTGACGACCTGCTGCGTCACCTCGAGCTTCATCGACGGATCGCCCGCGAGCGGTGCGGAGAACTTGGCCCCGCAGGCCAGCACCGGCTGCACCTGGCCAGGCTTGATCGTGATGGTCGGCTGAGGCGGAGCGGCAACCGGCTGCTCATCACCACCACCACTACCAGGCAGTACTGCGTACGCCCCTGCCGCGATCACCACAGCGGTCGACGCGGCGACGGCTGCTGCCAGGCCGGCGCGACGGCGGCGGCGGGAGCGGATCCGGGGGATCAAGGTCTGTTCGTCGACGGGCACCCGGTCGGTACCGTCCGAGGCCATCGTCTGGAGTAGGTCTTTCAAGTCTCGGGAGGTCATCTCATGCTCTCCTCGGTCGTGCCGAGCTGGCTGGCCAGCTTCGTCCGGGCGTCGGACAGGTGGCGCTTGACGGTGCCTTCGGAGCAGCCGAGCTGGTCCGCGATGTCTTGGACGGTCAGGTCCTCGTAGTAGCGCAGGACGACGCAGGCTCGCTGTTTGGGCGAGAGTGTCGACAACGCTCGTCGTACCTCGTCGGCGATCCCGATGTCCGCGTCTTCGTGCACCGGCGGATTCACCAGCAGGTGCTGGGCTTGCCGCCACAGCTTGGCCCGCCGCCGGCCATCGACGTACTGGTTGAGGATCGCCCGGCGGACGTACCCCTCGAGTTGCGCCACGTCATTGCCGACCCGGAGCCGGCTGAAGACCCGCAACAACGCATCCTGGACCAGATCGCCCGCGCTCGCGGTGTCGCCGGTCAGCAGATAGGCGTAGGAACGCAACGCGCCACCACGAGCCTGCAGCAACTCGCCGAACGCGGATTCCCAGTCAGCCATGCGCACCACCTTTCCCTGTCAATCATCAAGACGAACAGGTGCGGTGCG
Organism: Kribbella sp. NPDC051620; assembly: GCF_044453825.1. Classification (NCBI taxonomy): domain Bacteria; kingdom Bacillati; phylum Actinomycetota; class Actinomycetes; order Propionibacteriales; family Kribbellaceae; genus Kribbella; species Kribbella sp. NPDC051620. The sequence goes on along the minus strand of NZ_JBITDB010000004.1, from coordinate 454,026 downwards.
GCGTTGGGGGGTGAGCCCAGAAGATTTGAGTCGGTGGGACGGGAGCGCTCGCGCTCACCGCCCCACCTAGGTGTACGGGCCCCCATCAGCTCGTGGCTGCTGCCACGGGCTGCTTGCCCATCCACCAGTGAGGCACCACTGGCGGGTGGCACCTCACCGTCTGTAGAGAGGAGGACCACGAAGGCCCTTCTCACAACGGTGGCGTGGTGCGGACGCCGCTACGGACCGTACTCAGTCCGGAACCGAAAGTCCATGGATCGTGGAGGCCGTCTCACGGTACTGACGGGTCACTGTTTCAGCAGCTGATCGTGTCCGCGTGCGTCTGCCCGGCGGAGCGATAGGAGTTCACCCGAGCGGTGGCCGTCGACGGGGACAGTACTTCGTTCTTCGCGTAGTAAACCCAGTCAGCCGACTGCACGTAGGCGCTGGTACTGCCGCTGTGCCCGTCCAGGTCGATGAACCACTCGTTGTAGTTGAGCGTCATCGGCCGCCGCGGGTAGACCGAGTGGCCGTTGCCATCGGTGGTGTGGTCAGCGGCGAGGCTGCCGTCGATGTAGTACTTCACGTGGCCACCGCCGACCGTGGCGACCAGCGTGTGCCAGCCGGCGTGGCTGAAGCGACGCGCGGCGCTGATCCGCCAGCCGTCGAACGGGTCGGCCTGGTACGTGTTCCAGCTGGTGATGAAGTCGACCGGACCGGCCTCGCCCCAGCCACCGTTCGGCAGGTACTCCGAGATGTCGAGCTCGCTGTACGTCGGCTCCCAGTCGTAGTCCAGCGGCGAGATCGTGTAGAAGGTCTGGTTGACGTGATCGCCATCGGCGCCGCTGGCCGGGGTGTCGCTGAACTTGAACCGGGTCGCGTACGTGCCTTCGAAGAAGCGCTCCTGGTTCTGCTGCACCTGCGATTGAGTGGTTCCGGCGACCGTGCCGTTGGTCGCGGCGCGAAGCTGCAAGGACTTCTGCCCGTCCACGACCGGGAAGGTCACGTTGCTGGCGGTCCAGGTGCCCTCGATGCCCGGGCCGCCTCCGCCGGTCCGGACACTCCAGTCGTGGCCGGTGAAGTTCGGGTCGGTCCGGGAGCTGTAGTTGAAGTCGTCGAAGAACGCGCCACAAGCGGCGACTTTCTCAGGGCTGGTGCGGGCAATGGCCGTGGTGTTGGCACCAGCGGCAGCCAGAGCGGCCAGTACGACGGCTGTGGCGGTGATGCGGAGCTTGCGTGATCGAGCCATGGGTTCACACACCTTCGTCTCGGGGCGGAGATCTGCTCTTAAACTGGTCTATCCAAGTGGTCAAGTCAAGGCTTAAGCACGGAGTGAACACGCTCCCATAGGTAAAACCACTGGTAAAGATTGCTAGGGTTGGCTGATGAGGAGGACGGAAGCGCGCGACCGCCTGCTGCGGCTGATCGAGCTGCGCAGCCCCGGCGAAGCCCTGCCGTCCGAGCGGACCTTGAGCGAGTCGCTCGGAGTGTCCCGCCCGACCCTGCGCGCGGCGCTGGACGACCTGGCCCGCGACGGTCTGATCACCCGCGAGCACGGCCGCGGCACATTCACCAGCTCGCGGAAGATCCATCAGGCGCTCGAGCCGACTGCCGAGGGCGACTTCCAGGTGCCACCGGCCGAGGGCACCCCCTGGCAGAGCCGGCTGATCAGCTTCGACCTGGAGCCTGCCGGCGCCAGACTCGGCCAGCGGATGGAGATCTCACCAGGCGACCAGCTGGTCTCGGTGGTCCGGCTGCGGCTCGTCGACGCGGCGCCGATGTGCATCGAGCGGATCCGGATCCCGGCGGCGTTCGTTCCCGGCATCACCGGTCGCGACTTCGAGATCGGTTCGCTCTACGGCCTGATGCGATCCCGGTACGGCGTGGCGGCGCGCGAGGCCGTCCAGACGACCGAGCCGACTGTGACCGACGCGCAGGAGGCCGAGCTGCTGACCGTCCCGCTGCACTCGCCGGCGTTGCTCTTCGAGCGCACCACACGCAACGAAGACCGCGCCGTGATCGAGTACACCCGCTCCATTTACAGAGGGGATCGGTACAGGATCACGACGCGGTTGACGTTCCCTGACTAGCCCTTGACTGCGCCGGCGGCGACGCCGGTGGTGACGCGGCCCTGCAGGACCAGGAAGATCAGCAGGACAGGCAGCATGAACAGGGTCGCGGCGGCCATCGTCGCGCCCCAGTCGGTACCGAACGTGTTGCTGAACGACGAGAGCCAGACCGGCAGCGTGCGCTGGTCCTGGTTCTTGATGATCAGCAGGTTGGCGAAGGCGAACTCGTTCCACGCGGTGATGAAGCCGAACAGCGAGGTCGACAGCAGCCCCGGCGCGAGCAACGGGAAGACGACCCGCCGGAACGCCTCGAACTGGTTGCAGCCGTCCACCCGGGCGGCCTCCTCCAGCTCGACCGGGATGCCCTTCAGGAAGCCGCGCAGCGTCACGATCGTGAACGGCAGCGTCATCATGAAGTAGATCAGCGTCAGGATCGGCAGCTTGTCCAGCATGTCGGTGTCGCGGGCGATCACGTACATCGGGATCAGCAGCGCCTCCCACGGAGTCATCTGGGCGATGAACACCATCAGGATGAAGCCCTGCCGGCCCTTCCACTTCATCCGGCCGACGGCGTACGCCGCGCCGCAGGCGACCACCAGCGACAGCAGTACGGCGCTGATCGCGACCAGCCCGCTGTTGCGCCAGAAGGTCCAGAAGCCGTCCGCGTGCACCGCGGTGCCGAAGTGCGCGAAGGTGACGTGGGTCGGGAAGAACGACGGCGTCTCGGCCTGGATCTCCTTGGTCGGCTTGAAGGCGGTCAGCACCATCCAGTAGACCGGGAAGATCGAGAACAGCAGGACGCCGAGAGCGATCACGTTCAGCGTGATCTTGCGGCTGAGGCGGGTTCTCACAGTTCGCCCTCCTCCTTGAACATCTGCCGGAAGTAGGCCAGCAGCACCACGGCCAGGATCAGCACCGTGACCATCGAGATTGCCGCGCCCAGGTCGTACCGGTTGAGCACGGTGGCGATCTGGTAGGCGTAGACGGGCAGCGTCAGCAGCGCGTCGCCCGGGCCGCCCTGGCTGATCGCCCAGATCTGGACGAAGCACTTGAACACCCAGATCACCTCCAGGCACAGGATCAGCCCGAACATCGGCCGCAGGATCGGGAAGGTGATCAGCCAGAAGGTCCTGACCGAGCCGGCCCCGTCGATCTGGGCCGCCTCGTGCAGTTCCTTCGGTACCGACGTCATCGCGGCGTACAGGGTCAGCGCCGCGAACGGCACCGACTGCCAGACGATCAGCAACACCACGATCGCGAACGTCGAGTTGCCGTCCGCGAACCAGGCCTTGCCGTCGAACTGCTCGAACCCGAGCGCGACCAGCACCCAGTTGACGACGCCGAGCTGGGACTGGAACAGCCACTGGAACACGGTCGTCGCCGCGATCACCGGGATCGCCCAGGCGACCACGAGACCGCCCATCACGGCGAACCGCATCCACTTGCCCAGGGCACCGATCAGCAGCGCCACCAAGGTGGCCAGCACCATGATCAGGCCGACGTTGATCGCGGTGAACACGAAGGTCCGGCCGACGACGCCCCAGAACTTGTCGTCGTTCAGGATCTTCGCGTAGTTGTCGAACCCGACGAACTCGGCGCCGCCACGGATCAGTTGGGCGATGCCGAACTTCTGGAACGAGATCAGCAGGTTGCGGACCAGCGGATACACCAGCAGGTACGCCGTACCGACGACGGTCGGCGCAACCAGCAGGTACGGGAGGAGGCGTTCCCACAGGGGTCGCCCCCGCCTGGCCGAGACCGGCGTACCGGGCTCGGGGGCGGGGGCTGCTGTGGTCGCTTCAGCTTCAGCCACAGCCATGGCTCTACTTGGCGTTCAGGGCCTGGGTGATGATCTCGTCGGCGGCCTTGGCCGCGGCGGCCGGGTCACCGCCGGTCAGCACCTTGGTCTGGTACTCCTTGATCGGGTTCTTCGCCTCGACCGCGGCCCAGTTCGGGGAGTTCGGGGTGGCCTTGCCGTTGGCCGCGCCGGCCGCCATCGCCGCCACGCCCTCGTCCGAGCCGACCGCCGACGCGAGGCTGGTCCGGTTCGGCACGTACTTCATCGTCTTGGCCAGATCGGTCTGCCACTTCTCGCCGGCCAGTTCCTTGATGAAGGTGTAGGCGGCATCCTGCTCGGCCGCGGCCTCCGGGATGATCAGGTCGGAGCCACCGGTGAAGACGGCGCCCGGCTTGTCGGCGGTCTTGCCCGGGATCGGGAAGAAGCCGATCTTGTCCTTCAGCGCCGGGTTCGCCTGGGCGATCAGCTCGGCGGCACCCGGTACGGCGATCATCTGCGCGACCTTGCCCTGCGCGAACACGTCGGTCTGGGTCGGCTTGGCCTCGTCAGAGTCCTTCGGGCCCTTGCCGAGCGCCTGGATCTGCTTGTAGAAGTCCATTCCCTTGAGCGCCTCGGGGGTCTCCAGCGCGCCCTTCCACTGGTCGCCCTCCTTGACCGCGAGGTCGCCGCCCTCGTCCCAGATGAAGCCGGACAGCACGTAGAAGTTCTGGCCCGGCAGGTAGATGCCCTGGTTGCCGCCGGTGTTCACCTTGGCGGTGTCGGCCAGCCACTCCTCGCGGGTCTTCGGCGGGGCGGTGATGCCGGCCGCCTGGAACAGGTCCTTGCGGTAGAGCACGACCCGGTTGGCGGCGTAGTACGGGATGCCGAACTGCTTGCCCTCGTACAGGCCCGGTCCGGCCAGGCCCTCGATCCAGTCGTCGCCCTTGAGGTCGGACTTCTTGTCGGTCAGGTCCTTGACGCCACCGCTGGCCGAGTACTGCGCGACCTGGGTGTTGCCGACCTCGATCACGTCCGGCGCGTCCTTGCTGGCCAGCGCGCCGATGATCTTCGGGCCGATCCCGTTCCATTCCTGGATCTGGACGTTGGCCTTGATGTCCGGGTGGTCGGCGGCGAAGCCGGCCTCGAACCGCTTCAGGAAGTCGTCGGAGACGCTGCCCTTCATCAGCCAGACGTCGATGGTCTTCGGGCCGGAGTCGGCGGCGGTGTCCTTGGTGTCGTCGGAGGACCCACAAGCTGCGAGTGCGGTGAGAGATAGTGCCGCAACAGCGGCGACGGCAAGGGAACGGAACTTCATCGGATCACCTCGGGCGAAGTAGCCGGATCGGCCTCCGGCTGACTGGTATGAACCTGTCGTTCAGTGGCGTAGAGAATTGCCCAGGCGCTGCTGACCCGTCAATAGTTCAGGAGTATCCGTTACTAAGTCGTGAGTGCGTCCTCGCGCGGCAACCTCCTCGAAACCTGCCGTTTCCGAGCATGGGCCGCATTTCGCGTTGCAAATGGCGCAACGTACCAATTTCGCCGGTGGTAAGTCGTTTACCGGACCAGTTTGGTCGGAGACAAGGGCTGTCAGAGGCTTCCGGCGTACTGACTGACGTGGTACGCGGTGCTGGCGCCGTTGGGGGCGTGGGTCCGTTTGGACACCATCAGGTGCAGGCCGTTGGCCGCCTTGGTCGACCACGGGTGGATGAATCCCCCGTACAAGGCCGGCTCCTGGGCGAAGGTGACCTGGATCTTCTCGTTGGTCCAGACCTGGTCGGGGCCGGCCGCCGTCCGGGTGACGATGTTGCCGGTGGCGCAGTTGAGGTAGGCCATCGCCCAGGTACCGTCCTCGAGCCGGCGGACCGACGGTTCGCCGAAGCGGCCGTTGAGGATCGGTGAGCACGGTCGGCCCCAGCCCCAGTTGCTGCCGTTCCAGCCCCAGCCCTCGTAGGCCTCCGGGGAGAACATCCGCTCCCAGGGAACGCGGCGCAGCATCATCGGGCCGTCTTGCCGGCCGGAGCGGACCGAGAACACGTAGACCCAGTCGCCGTCGCGCTGCATGGTCCACATCTGGAACGGGTCGAGGTTGTCGCCGCTGTTGAACCACTTCAGGTTGGTACGGACGAAGTCGTTGCCGTTGTCGGTGTAGGCGAGTCCGGCGTACCGGGACTTCCACTGCGGGCCGTTCGGGCCGGCCGAGTTCCAGTTCTCGATGCTCATGTACGAGACGAGCTGGCGGCCGGTCTCGGGGAAGCTGATGCCGTCGTTCGGGATCACCGTGACCTCCCAGAGGCCGTCGATGCCGATCCCGTTGTGGCCGTTGTGCAAGATCTCGGGCGCCCGGCCGTTGCCGGCCACCTTGGCCGCGCTGTCGAAGACGATCCCGCCGGCCGCCCCCGGATGCACGGCCGACCGCAACATCACCGGCGACCGCCAGTCGTTGTTCGGCTGCTCGGGCCATGGGGTGTTGAAGGTGTCACCGAAGAGGTAGCCGATCGACCCGTTCTCGAGCACGTACGGAATCCCCAGGTCGGTACCGGCCACCTGCCACCGGCTGTTGGTGTCCAGATCGGCCCCGGTCACCCGCTTCTTCCAGGTGGCGGCTTGTGCGATGGCGGGTGCGATCAGCCCTGGGCCGACGGCAGCACCGACTCCGGCCGCCGCAACGCTTCCGAGAAATGTCCGTCGTTTCATGATCTGGCCTTCCAGCGTTCATGAGGGGCGGTGACAACGTGTCACTGGTCGCCTACGAACCTCGCAGACCTCAGACCTCCCGACCAGACCTATTCGACGAGCGTTGAAATCGATTTCCATCAGTCTCGAAATCGATTTCCCATTCCGGGGACGGCACGCCTGGGTGGTTGAAGGTCAGCGCAGGGGTGAAGGCCAACCGGTCAGCACCACTGAAGCGACGGCCGCGTCTGTGGCGCCAACGCCTGTGAGGTCTGCAATCGATCGCGTTCCGCGCTCAGGGCGGTGGTCTTGCAGGATGATGCCGACCGCGTGGTCTGCGGTGGGGTCGATGACGCCGGCTCGGACGGCGTTGCCGAAGTCGCCGTGGTGGAGGCATTGGGCGTGGTCGTCGGTGACCACCAGCGCGTTCTCGAACAGCTCGACAGCCAACTCGTGCTTGCCGGGCATGTCGGTGCCGACGCCGGTGATGTGGACAGCATTGCGGAAGGCTTCCACCGGCAACGGGGATCTGGCGGCGGTCGTGGTGATGACGCATGGGGCGCCGGCTTCCAGGGCGTCGGGATGGGCGGTGATGCCTTCGTTTTCGAAGGCTTGGCAGAGGCGGTCGGCGGCTTCGGGGCGGCGGCCCCAGACGTGGACGCGGTTGATCGGGCGGAGTTTGCGGAGCCAGGTGACCTGCAGGAGAGCCTGTTCGCCGGTGCCGAGGACGGAGACCTCGTCGATGTCGGATGGGGTCAGGGCGTGGGTGATCAGGGCGCCGGCGGCCGCTGTGCGCCAGGCGGTCAGCATGCCTTCGTCGGCGAGTACCGCGGCTGGAGCGCCGGTGATCGCGTCGACGACGAGGATCAGGCCGTTGTTGACCGAGGCGAAGGTGCTGGCGATCTTCACCGCGAAGTGGGGTGAGCCGGTGACATGACCTGCTTTGACGTGGCAGTCGCCTGCGTGGTCCGGGAACTCCAGGACCATCGGCGCTGGAACCGACGTTCGGCCTTCGGAGTGTGCGATCAAGGCTTGCTTGACCGCATCGAAGATCACCTCAGGCGTTGCGATCGCAGCGATCTCGGTGAGTCCGAGAACAGGCAGAGCACCGGCGGTCATCGGCGCTTGTCCAGCCACGTCGCCCACTCGGCCAAGGCTTCCTCGGGCGCCAGGCGGCCGACGCCGATGCGGAAGCGGTCGGTTGGGGTTTCGGTCAGGGTTGAGCGGTAGATGCTTGAGGGCAGTAGCAGGATGCCGGCTTGTTCGACCAGGTCGGTGCACATCGCCTCGACGCCGTCCGCGCCCAGGTAGCGCGGATAGCAGACGCAGCCGCCTTGCGGTCTGGTGAACTCGAAGAGGTCCGGGTAGTTGCTGAAGAAGTCCTCGAACAGCGGCAGGTTGGTGGCGACGATGCCGCGGTTGCGCTCGAGCAGCTGATCGCGAGCGCGGAGTCCGATCAGGGCGAGGACCTCACTCGGTGCGGAGTTGCAGATCGAGGTGTAGTGCTTGGCCCGCTCGAGCTTGTCCAGCAGAGCGCGATCCCGGCAGGCGATCCAGCCGATCCGCAGGCCGGGCAGGCCGTACGCCTTCGACATCACGTTCAGCGACAGCGCGTTCTCCGACAGGTCGGCGGCCTGCGGCAACGACGGCCGGTCGAGCTCGAGGCCGCGATACACCTCGTCGCTGAACAACGTGATCCCGCGCTCATCACACAAGCGCACCAACCGCAGCCAGGTGTCCGGATCCGGCACCGCGCCGGTCGGGTTGTTCGGGAAGTTGACCGAGACCAGCTTGGTGTTCGGCCGGAGCGCCCGCTCGACCGCGTCGACGTCGAGCAACCAGTTGCTCTCAGCAACCAATGCGACGCCGGTGACTTCAGCCAGGGACAGCGGAATCGTCTCGGCGGCTTGGTAGTTCGGCGTCAGCACCACCGCGTGGTCACCAGGCTCCAGCAACGCGTGCATCGCCAGGTAGATCGCCTCTTCGGCCCCCGCGAAACACAGCACATCCTCGGGTACGACGACGTCGTACGTAGCCGCGATCTCCTCCCGCAACGCCGGCAACCCACGCGTCTCGGTATAGCCCAGCGCCAACGTCTCCCACCGCCGCCGGCCGTCCTCATCGGCGAGCTCGAGCAACTCGGACACGGCCATCGTCTGCGCATCCGAGGCGGTCAGGTGATAGCGGGCGCTGAACTCCCAGCGCGAGAAGTACGTCTCCAACTTGAAGTCAGGAAGGGTCGGCATCGATCGGCTCCTTACGTACTTGACCGAGCAACTGATAGAGGGCGGACCGCGAGATCCGCAAAGCACGGGCAACGGCCGGTACGCCGCGGCGCTGGCTGAGGACGCCTGTCTTGTCGAGCTTCGCGAGCAGCTCCAGCCGGTCCTCCCGGGTCAGCCGGTCGACGGTGGTGCCGCGGCGGCGGAGGTGGTCGGCGATGATCTCGTTCAGCGCCTCGGACCAGTCGTGCTCGAACAGCGCCCGCGGCTGACCGACGACCGGCGACGCGAAGGCGGCCAGCACGCGGCTCGCCTCCTCGAACGCGGTCCGGTCGACGTTGATGCACAGCACGGCCTCGGGGTTGCCGGCCGCGTCCCGTAGTACGGCGCTGACGCTGGAGAGCCGGCGTCCGTCGGCCAGGGACTTCGGGTACGGACCGTAGACATCCGGGCCGGTGGTGGTCTGGTCGTCCAGCTCACCGAGCAGCGACGGATCGCCGACCGAGCGCTCGGAGAACGAGTTCCAGATCCCGATCACCTCGTCCGTCACCGGGTCGTGCAGCACGACCTCGGCATGCGGCGACAGCAAGCGCGTGATCGCGTCGCAGATCGGGGCGAGATGATGAGCCATGCCTGGACGATACGTCCAACTTGGACAGATTGTCCAACCCAAAAACGTCGGCGGCTGCTGCGAGGGTTCTGGCCATGACAGCCGGCCGCACTCCGCTCCTTGCCCCGCGCCTCCGACCCGGCGATCGGGTCCGTTTCGTCTCCCCCGCGAGCCCACCCGACCGTGAGTTGGTCGGCCAAGGCACCGCGCTGCTGACCGATTGGGGGCTGCACGTCGAGATCGGTGAGCACGTGTTCGACGAGGTCGGATATCTGGCCGGCAGCGACGAGAACCGGCTCGCCGATCTGAACGACGCCTTCCGCGATCCCGGCGTCCGCGCGGTCTTCGCGACGAACGGCGGCAAGGGCGCCTACCGGCTCGCGGACGGTCTCGACTTCGATGCCGTTAGGCGGGATCCGAAGCCGCTGGTCGGGTTCAGCGACATCACCGCCCTGCATCTGCCGCTGTGGAAGGAGACCGGCCTGGTCAGCTTCCACGGGCCGTTCATGAACTGGTGGGCGCCGTACTTCGACGCGGGTTCGATCGAAGCCTTCCGCCGGGCCCTGATGACCTCGGACGAGATCGTCGTGCGTCAGGACTCTGCTGAGCTGAGCGCTCCGCTGACCGGCGGCCACGCCGTGACCGGGTTTCTGCTCGGCGGCTACCTCGAGGCGGTCCGCGGCGCGGTCGGCTCCGACCTGGAGAGTATGGACGGCGGGATCCTGCTGCTCGAGGCGCCCCGCGGCTCAGGTCTCGGTCAGATCGACCGTGCCCTCACCCAGCTCCGGCGATCGGGGCTGCTGGACGGGCTGCTCGGTGTCGCGGTCGGCCAGTTCACCGGGTTCGAGGAGGATCTGATCAACGGCTGGGGCGTGCTCGAGGTGCTCCGCGACGGACTGGCGAAACTCGGGGTACCGATCCTGGGCGGCCTGCCCATCGGTCACGGCCGCAACCCTGCCACCGTCCCGCTCGGCACAGTGGCGACGATGGATACGGCAGCCGGCACCCTTACCGTCGCCGCCGGCGTCCGTTAGGCGGGAACGCGGGAGTCGTCGCGTTGGGCTCGGCGGAGGCCGATGAGGAGGAGGCCGATGCTGATCACGCCGACGATCGCGTAGGTGACCCGCCCGCCGAGGCCGTCCCAGGTGGCGTGCAGCGCGACGGCCACGGCGTACATGCCGAGGAAGCCGAGGAATCGCTTGCCGCTCGGCGCGACGGCGAAACGCCACAGACCCCAGCAGGTGATGCCGGTCCAGGAGGCGTGACCGGCGGGCGACAGCAGACCGCGGATGAAGAGCGACTGCTCGGCAGCACCCACGTTGCCGCCCGACTGGAGCAGCGCGACGAAGGCGTAGCCCATCGTCTCCAGCACGGCGAACCCCGTACCGACCGCGACCCCGATCACGATGCCTCCACCGATCGAGTGCCGGTACCGGTGCCCGAAGAACAGCACCAAGACGGCCGGCACGACCAGCTTGGCCGCCTCCTCGATCAGGCCGACGCCGAGCATCGGGAGCGCCCCGAGCTTGCGTATCGCGTCGTACTCGAGCAGACCCGCGACCACCACGCCGACCACACCGCCGAAGAGCAGGGAGCCACCCAGCGTCGGCCCGTCGATCAGCCAGCGTCCGGAGCGACCAGCGGCGAACATGACGAACGTCAGCGGTACGACGAGCGCGCCGAGCAGGATCATCGTCGGGAAGAGGTTCGGGTTGCCGGTGTCCGTCAGTACCGCGAGGACCAGCAGGTAGAGCCCGCTGCCGATCACGAACGTGCCAACCCAGGCCCACCTGCGCACCAGCTGCTGTGCCGTCATAGGCAGATCCTCCACCAGTCGGGCCTTGGGCCGCACTCGTGACGACGCGTGTCCGGCTAACCTCGAACAGAGAGGGGTAGCGATATGAGGATCTTCTGGTGCGCGCCACTGCTGTTGCTGGCCGCTTCTTGCGGCATTTCCGATCAGCCCCGCCCAGCGGCAACCGTCACGGTCACTGCTACTCAGCCGACTCCGACTCAAGCGACTACGCCGACGCGGCCGCCGACTCCGCCGCAGACGGCGCGTGCTGCGGTAGTACCGGCTGTGGTCGGGCTCAACCATCAGTTGGCCCAGGACACGATGCAGGCGGCCGGCTTCTACTACCTGACCGAAGAGGACGCCACCGGCCAGGGACGGCTGCTGATCAACGACCGCAACTGGGTCGTCGTCAGCCAGTCGCCGGAGGGCGGTACGACCGCCTCGCTCGACAGCAAGATCGTGCTCAAGTCGAAGAAGATCGGCGAGTAACCGGCCGTTCGCCTGGAATTCGCCGGGGTGGCGCGGTTGCGCCATGTCGCAGCTACGGCAGCAATGGACAGGGCGCAGACCCGGGTTCCGGTTGCAGACTCGCTCGTTAGAGGTGCCCTGCCCCTACGCCTCTCGAAGAGGAGATCTGCCCATGTCCTCCCCACGCAAGCCCGCCGTCACCCTGGCGGCAGTCCTGGCGCTCAGCGTCGCCGCGGTCATCCCCGCCGGCGCCGCGCCGCCTCCAACTACTACCGGTACGCCGCGCACCACCGGCGTACCGGGTGCGAAGGTCATCACCCTGATCACGGGTGACGTCGTCGAGCTCACCGACGCGGGCGGCGGCAAGAAGGCCGCCACCGTCCGGCCCGCACCCGGACGCGAGCGGATCGCGTTCCACACCATCGAGGTCGACGGCGGCCTGCGAGTCCTGCCGAGCGACGCCGTCCCCTACATCTCGACCGGCGTACTCGACGCCAACCTGTTCGACGTCGACGAGCTGGTCGCCGACGGCTTCGGCGACTCGGCCGCGACCACGCTGCCGCTGATCGTCCGGTACGCCGACCCGTCCGCGGCCCGGGCCCAGTCGCTCACCGGTACGACGACCACCCGCACCCTCGACTCGATCGGCGCCTCGGCAGTACGCGCCGACAAGGACGAGTTGCCCGCGCTGTGGAAGTCGCTCGACCCGACCGAGAACGCCCGCGCGCTCAGCCGTGGCATCTCGAAGATCTGGCTCGACGGCAGGGTCCGCGCGAGTCTCGACAAGAGCGTGCCGCAGATCGGTGCACCCGCCGCATGGCAGGCCGGCTTCGAGGGCAGCGGAGTCAAGGTCGCGGTACTGGACACAGGCGTCGACGCGAACCACCCCGACCTGCAGGGCAAGGTCAAGGAGGCCGAGGACTTCTCCGGCAGCCCGACCGGCCCAGCGGACCACTTCGGCCACGGCACCCACGTCGCCGCGACGATCGCTGGTACCGGCGCCGGAGCGGGCGGCACCCGCAAGGGCGTCGCGCCGAAGGCTGACCTGCTGATCGGCAAGGTGCTCGGCGACGACGGCTACGGCTACGACTCCTCCATCATCGCCGGCATGGAGTGGGCCGCGGCGTCCGGCGCCAAGGTCGTCAACATGAGCCTCGGTGGCGGCCCCACCGACGGTTCCGACCCGCTCAGCCAGGCGGTCGACCAGATCACCGCCTCGACCGGGACCCTCTTCGTAGTGGCCGCCGGCAACGACGGCGCCGACCAGTCGATCGGTACCCCCGGTACGGCGCAGTCCGCGCTCACCGTCGGCGCCGTCGACCGCAACGACCAGCTGGCCGACTTCTCCAGCCGCGGACCGCGACTCGGCGACAACGGCCTGAAGCCCGAGATCACCGCCCCCGGCGTCGACATCGTCGCCGCCCGCGCGGCCGGAACGATCATGGGTCAGCCGATCGACGACCTCTACACAGCAGCCTCCGGTACTTCGATGGCAACCCCGCACGTCGCCGGCTCGGCCGCGCTGCTCGCCCAGGCGCACCCGGACTGGAAGGCGGACCAGCTCAAGAACGCGCTGGTCAGCACGGCCAAGACGAACCAGGACCTGAGCGTCTACGCCCAGGGCTCCGGCCGGGTGGATGTGGCCCGCGCCGTTGCGCAGAAGGTCTACGCGACCGCGACGGCCGACTTCGGCCTGGTCAGCGCCAACGCGGCCAAGACGATCACCTATCGCAACGACACGGCCGCCCCGGTGACCTTGTCGCTGGCGGTGGATGTGGACAACCTCGACTCGAAGACGCCGGAGACCCAGGCCTTCACAGTGCCGAGCACCGTCACCGTACCGGCCGGCGGCAGCGTCGACGTGCCGCTGGCGCTCGACTCGGCGAAGCTCGGTCGCGGTCTCTACAGCGGCTGGGTCGTTGCCACCGGCCCCAATGGCGTGGTGACCCACACCGCCGTCGGCACGCTGAAGGCAGGGCCGCAGCACAAGGTGACGCTGCGCGCCGTCGGACGTGACGGCAAGCCCACCGGCGTACCGGTGATCAGCTTGTTCGGCGACAACTCGCGGTCCGACGTGCTTGCCTGGATCGGGGACGGCGAGGAGTACACAGCCGAGGTCGAGGAAGGCACCTACCTGCTGCACTCGCTGGTCGAGGACTACAACGTGCAGGACGAGAACGTCAGCCTGTTCACCGACCCGAACATCACGATCACCAAGGACACCGAGATCGTCATCGACGCCCGCAAGGCAGTGCCGATCACGATCTCGACGCCCAAGCCGTCCGAGCAGCAGGCGATCCTGAGCTACTACGTGCATCGCGTGTACCCCAACGGCCGCAGCATCAGCCACGGCGTGATGCACTTCAGCACGGTCAAGCACGTACTGGTGACGCCGACCAAGCCGGTGGCCGGAGGCAGCTTCGAGTTCTCGTCGCGCTGGCAGCTGGTCGCGCCGATTGTCCAGACGTCCATCCCCGGAGTCAGCGGGCCGCTGGACATCAACCTGTTGCACCAGTCGCCGTCATTCGACGGCAAGAAGAAGTTCTCGCTGGTCGCGCCGGGCGCTGACCTGCGCGGCGTCAAGGGTGCGATCGCCGTCGTCAGGACGAACGAGGACGGCGACGAGAAGGCGCAGATCGACGCGGTCGCCAAGGCCGGTGCCGCGGGCATCATCCTGGTCCGGCCGGCGGACTGGTCTGCGTGGACCGTCTGGAAGCCGACCGGCGACCGGGAGCCGATCGTGGCCCTGGTGACCGGCAGCAACGACGGCCAGAAGCTGTTCGACCGGATCCGTCAGGGGCACGCGACGATCGACCTGACGCTGACCACCTCGAGCCCTTACCTGTACGACGTGCAGCAGGTGTCGAGCGGCTCGATCCCGCAGAAGATCGACTACAAGGTGACCCCGGCGAACAGCGCCCGGGTGACCACCTCGTACGCCGACAACGGTGGCTTCAACTGGGCCAAGGAGCAGCGGTTCGGCTGGCGCCCGTGGCAGGAGTACTCCTGGAACGACTCCCAGCGTTTCGTCGAGACGCCCAAGGTTCGGGAGGAGTGGGTGACCACCGGTGACTCGCTCTGGCAGCACCGGGTGCACCACCTCTTCACCTGGGACGAGATGAACCCGCTTCAGGGCGGGATGGCGTCGCTGCCACGCACCTACCAGCCGGGGTCGTCCAGCGAGACCTGGTTCGGACCGGTGGTACGGCCGGCTGCTGCTCCTGGCGTCGTCTCCACTCGGACGGGTGACCGGCTGTCGCTGCGGGTGCCGTCCTTCGTGGACGCCGATGGGCACTACACCGTCGGTGAGACGACCGCTGCGTCCGCAGTACTGAGCCGCGACGGCGCCGTGGTGGCCGAGCTGCCCGATGCGTGGGAGGACGTGATCACGAGCGGCGGCGACGCGGCGTACAAGCTGGAGCTGTCGACTGAGCGGAAGGACGCGGAGGGGGAGTGGAACTGGGGTACCAGCACTCACACCGTCTGGGACTTCCGGTCCAAGCAGGCTCCGACCGACAAGGCTGTGCCGCTGTCGCTTCTGCAGGTCGGGTACGACGTACCGGTTGATCTGACTGGGCGCGTGGCTGGTCGGCCGCATGTGGTCGGGTTCAGCGTCAAGCAGCAGGCCGGTGCGGCTGCTGCGCGGTCTACCTCACTGCAGGCGTCGGTGTCCTTCGACGAGGGCAAGACGTGGCGGCGGGTCGTCACCGTCGGAGCACTGGGTCGGTACGTGGCCGTAGTACCGGCAGGCAAGGGGACTGTGTCGCTGAAGGTTGTTGCTGGTGACAGTGCCGGCAACAAGGTGACGCAGACCGTCATCAGGGCCTACGGGCTCAAGTAGATCCCTGTAGCCGGGGTCCCAGGGCGGGGACCCCGGCTACAGCCAATTGCGGCGTGCCGCTTGGAAGGCCAGGCCTGTGCGGGTATCTACGCCGGCCAGAGCCATCAAGCGATCGAGGCGGCGCTGCACCGTCCGGCGGCTGATGCCGAGCTGGGACGCGATGGACTTGTCCGGTAGACCCGCGACGAGCAACGACAGCAGGAAGCGCTCGTTGCCGTCGAGGCCCTCGGGGTCCTGCGGTTCGTCGGCCTGCAGCCGCACCGGAGTCGCTGCCTCCCAGTGGCTCTCGAACAGAGCGAGCAGAGCATCCAGTAGCTGTCCCCTGCCGATCACTGCTGCCGTGGGCTCGCCAATCCCTGCTTCTTCGTCCCGTACCAGCGGGCAGACCGCAGTAGCGCGATCCACGATCGCCAACCGCACGGGGAGTGTCGGCAGCGCCCGCGCCTCCTCACCCCAGCTCACGCCCTCGGCAATGCTGTCCAGCTCTCCCGGCGTTTCCAGCAGCGCTCGCTCGTAGATCGCTCGGTAGCGGACACCCCGGCTGAGCGCGCCGTACTCTTCCGTGTTCTCGGCGCCCTGCATCGCCAGTGGGTTGGCACGGCAGAACCAGAGGATCTCCGTGCGGGCAGATTGCTGCAGATCGCGGAGGCGGTCGCGCAGTACGTTCGCGCCGACGATCACCTCGACCAGGTGGTGCGCGTCCCGACGGCTCGCGCTCGCACGGAACTCCTCGCTCAGCGACGCCACCGTCTTCCGGGCGGACTCGAGCGACTCTTGCCGACGTAACAACGTTGTACCGAGCGCCACGTCGGGAGCCAGCGGCCGGAAGACGGGATCCGGCCCCGGCTGGGCCGCGACCAGGCCCTTCGCCTGCAGTCGCTGCAGCACCTCGGCCGCTTCGTGCTGCGGCAGCTTGGCCACCTCGGCGAGCTCCGCCGAGCGTGCCACGGACAGGCCGACCAGCAGCCGGTACGCCTGCTCCTCCTCGGCGTCCAGCAGCGATCCGTCGTGCATCGTGCCCACCTCCTCGAAACTCCACCCAATCGTGGCACCGAACTGCCGTCACGAAATCCAGCCGATGACGTCACTACCGGTGAAAGACGCAATCGCGTGCCTCCCGCCCGAGCCGCCATCGAGAGAGATCACCATGAACTGGACGGACTACGCCGGCCTGGCCGGCCTGGTTGCTGCCGCGGCACTCGCCGGCTGGACCCTGCTCGGCACACTTCTGGGCACCAACACCACCACGCCACACCGCGGCGCGCCACGACATTCCGGAAACCCGGCCCCCGCGCGCCCGCTCTCCGGCCGCCACCGCGCCCCGGCACACCGTCTGATCACCCGCCTGAGACTCCGCTGAACCAGCCCACCAAGACTACTGTGTGGGAGCGCTCTCAAGAGCGTTCCCTACGTCTGTTGGAGCGGTTCCATGCCTGAGATCCGACCGTACCGGCCGAGCGACCGCGACGCTGTCGCCGACATCTGCGTCCGCACCGCCGACAACGGCGGCGACTCCCGATCGCTCTACCCGGACCTCGATCTGATGCCGACCCTCTTCGCCCTCCCGTACGCCGAACTCGAACCGGACTACGCCTTCGTCCTCACCGACGCCGACCACCCCGTCGGCTACATACTGGCCACCCCCGACACCCCCACCTTCGCGCGCCGCCTCCGCACCGAATGGCTCCCCCGAGTAGCCGACCGCTACCCACCCCTCACCGGACCGCCCACCACCCCCACCGAGCAAATGATCAGCCTCCTCCACAACCCCGAACGCCTGGTCATCCCCGAGGTGGCGGCCTACCCCGCCCACCTCCACATAGACCTACTCCCCACCCACCAAGGCGCCGGCCACGGCCGAGCCCTGATGACCACCCTCCTCAAAGCCCTGGCCGCGGCAAACGTCCCAGCCATCCACCTGACGATGCTCACGTCAAACACCCCCGCCCGAGCCTTCTACGACCGCCTCGGCTTCCACCACATCCCCGTCCCCAACACCGACCTGGTCACGTACCTGGGCCGGACTACCCGCACCGCCGGGGACCGCTGAAGTAGAGCAACCGCCGCACCGCCGAGGCCCTGGCCGGGACAGCCACGCCCCGGGCTCTCCGGTACTGGGCAAGGTTTCTGGTTCGGGCAGCCGGCCGCTGTCTGCTGACGTGCATCCGCAAGGACGGCCGGCTCGAACCGCCGACGCTTGGTGACATCCGACTCCTGTTCCACGCAGTGAGGGCGTCCCGCAGGCGAATCAAATCGCGCGGATTCAGATCGCTGCTGCGACTACTAGAGCAGCCGATCCCTGCACTGACCGGACGACGCGCTGTAACCGCGCCAAAAAACGCGCTCATTCCGCGCGAATTAATTGCCTTCAACGGCGTGGCGGCTAGGACAGTCGGGGAGGGGGTTGCACGATTGGACAGTCGCAGGCGTAGAAGACGCCGAGATTCCGCGCGAATTATCGGAGAGTGGCATGAGCTCACAGGTACCGGTTCGGATCGGCACGGCCACGGCGGGTAGAAGGGTCACGGAGGACGCGATCGAACTGGCCGGCTACTGCAGTCGTCCGTCCTGCCGCAAGCAGTTCCAGCAGGCGACCGGGCCCGGCCGTAAGCGGGAGTTCTGTTCGGAGACGTGCCGCCGCCTGGCCGACAAGGAGCACAAGCAGGCACAGGCGAGGGTCGCGCATTTCGCCGATCTGCTCTATCAGTCCCGGATCGACGTTCTCGCCTTCGGCCGAGACGACGACGAGGACCGCGCGACGCTCACGCCGGAGGCCGAGGTGCGGATGATGATGACGGCACACGGCGCGATCCAGCGCGCGGAGTTGCTGCTGGAGACGACCGAGAACGATGACCTGCCGGTGCGCGAACTGCGCTCGGTGGTGTCGGCCGTTGGTCCGTTGCTCGAGTCCTTCGCCGCAGGCCGTAGTACGAGCTAGTTGATTGTGTGGTTGGTGGAGCGGGGGTCGTTGGTGATGCGGCGGGTGGTGTAGATGTCGCCCTTGCGGGCGAGGGTGCGCCAGGGGCGGAGTTTGGTGAGGGGGGTTTCGTAGGTGGGGTCGTTGCGGTCGATGGTGGCGATCGTCAGTTCGGCGGGTGGGGTGACGGTGGCTACGTAGGTGCCGTCGGGGGCGATCAGGCCGGATGGCATCAGGTCGGCGGTCTGGGCGGGGAGGGACATCGCGATCCAGTAGTTGTTGATCGCGGCGTGGGCTCGGGCCTTGACCTCGAAGACCGCGTCCGCGGGGTACGCCGAGAGCAGCAGGCATTCGACGCCGAGGCGTTCGTAGTGGCTGAAGAGTTCAGGAAAGTTGACCTCGACGCAGATCGCGCAGCCGAAGCGGTAGCCGTCCACATCGAAGACGATCGGTTCGAAGCCTGGGCTGAAGTAGCGGGTCAGCTCGGTGTTCGAGCAGTAGCGCTTGTCGTAGCGGTCGACGATCCGGCCCTGGTCGGAGATCACGTACAGGCTGTTGTGCGGCCGGTTCGGCGGGGTCAGCGGGTGGGCGGAGCCGAGCACGACCCAGAGCTTCAGCCGGGCGGCGAGCTTCTGGATCTTCTCCAGTTCCTCGCGGACCAGCGGCCAGTCGACCTCGGACCAGTCCTGGAACTGCTCGTTCGGAAACCCCGACAACTGACCTTCCGGAAACTGGATCAGCCGCGCCTTGTGGCCGGCCGCGACCTTCATCAGTTCCCGGACCTTGGCGCCGTTCTCCGCTGGATCCTTGGTGATCATCGGCTCGGCAACAGCAATGCGAATCCCCGTCATCGCCCCACGGTCCCATCCCGGACCGACAATCCCGCCCGGACGCGGCGGCCGTCACGAAGCTGTCCGGATTGTCGGTACCGACCGGCAAACTGACCGCATGAGCTGGTCAGCCGTCCACGACTACGCACTCCGCGAGCGATACGCCGAGGTCCGCGACCTGGCCGAATGGACCGACTGGATGCCCTTCGAGGCCGCGATCCCGTCCGCACCCCGCGAGCCGGGCGTCTACCTGCTCCGCGAGCCGATCACCGCGATCATCCGGTACGTCGGTATGGCCGGCGAACGCGCCGCGACCGGCCGCCCGCAAGGCCTCTACGGCCGCCTGACCGTCTACCGCAACGGCCGCGGAGCGATCAGCGGCTTCGGCGAGGAAGCCCTGGACCGCGCCCTCGCCGACCCGGCCTGGCTGGAGCAACAACTCCACGACCTCCGCCACCACGGCCCGAAGACCGCCCAGGACTGGGCCCGCGAAGCCGTCCTCCGGCTGGACCTCGAGGTCGCCTGGTCGGTCACCCCGGACACCCCCGACGCCCGCTACCTCGAAACCCAGGTCCTCACCCTGCTGAGAACCCACGGCCTGTGGAACCGCTGACCGAACACCGACTGTGACGCATGCCGCACCGAGCAACCGGCTGAACGGCCCCGGAAAAACAAAAACTCCCAGTCAGTGTCTGACTGGGAGTTGCTGTGCGCGAGGGGGGAGTTGAACCCCCACACCCTTTCGGGCACACGGACCTGAACCGTGCGCGTCTGCCTATTCCGCCACTCGCGCGCTGGTCGCTGAGGGCTGATAAAACTGCCATCTGCGACCGAGAGAAAACACTAGCACGGCCTCAGGCAGACTCTGACATTGCGGGTTCGGTCGAACCTGCCGATACGATCGATCGTCGTACCAGTGTGTTCACCCACGCACCGGTGGACACGGGGTACGGCGAGCCTCTTGAAGGTGCCGTACGGCAAGCACGATCGTTGGGTCCACCCGACGACCGACCGTGGAGGAGGACGCGTGCGACCGCTGCAGCGCTTCGAGCGACGCCTCGAGGGCATCGTGAGTGGTGTCTTCGCGCGCGCGTTCAAGGGAGACGTGGAGCCGATCGAGCTGGCCGCGGCCCTCAAGCGAGAGATCGACAACACCGCGCGGATCCTGTCCAGGGACCGCCGGCTGGTGCCGAACCACTTCACCATCGAGCTCGGCCCGGGCGACTTCGAACGGCTGAACGCCTACGGCCGGACGCTGAACCACGAGCTCGCCAACGAACTCCGCGACCACGCGGACATCCAGCGCTACACCTTCTCCGGACCGATCGAGATCGAGTTGACCCAGGAAGACGACCTGCCGACCGGGAAGTTCCGCGTCGTCAGCGCCACCCACGGCAACCAGCAACGGCCGCCGCAACCCCCGCCGCAGCCGACCTACCAGCCGGCTCCGGACCCCAACGCGACCCAGCTGAGCGCGCCCGTGCAGCCGCCGCCCGGCCCGCCGCCGGTGCGCCGCGGCCACCCGCAGGTGATGCTCGAGGTGAACGGCCGCCGCCGGCCGATCAACCCGCCGGGCGTCGTGCTCGGCCGGGGTACCGACGCGGACATCCAGATCAACGATCCGGGCGTCTCCCGGCGGCATGCGGAGATCCGGCTTATGCCGGAGGGCCCCGGAGGTGTCAGGGTGGTCCTGGTCGACCTCGGGTCGACCAACGGCACCCTGGTCAACGGACGCCGGGCCGCCGAGGCCGAACTGACCGACGGATCGACCGTGAGGATCGGGAACACCACCATGACGCTGCGCCTAGCGGACGAGCCGATCGCCCAGCCGCCCAGCAGCGGGTGGTGACGGAACCTCCATGTCGGAACTGACACTGACCCTGATCAAACTGGGGTTCCTGGCCCTGTTGTGGATGTTCGTCCTCGCGGTGCTGTCCGTGATCCGCTCGGACCTGTTCGGCGCCAAGGTGGACGCCCGGGCGATCGCGCCCGCGTCGTCGCCGCAGCCGAACGGCCGGACCCCGAAGCCGGCCAAGCCGGTGAAGAAGCGCAAGGGCCTGCCCGGCTCGGTCACCATCGCCGACGGCCCGCAGGCCGGGGTCGGCGCGACCCTGGTGAGCGAGCCGGTCGTGATCGGCCGCGGCTCGGACTGCCAGATCCGGCTCGACGACGACTACTCGTCCACCCGGCACTCCCGGCTGTTCCTGTCCGAGGGCGAGTGGTGGGTGGAGGATCTCGGCTCCACCAACGGCACGTACCTGGACGGCCAGCGGGTCACCCGTCCCGTTCCGGCCGAGATCGGCGGTTCCATCCGGATCGGTCGCACGACGCTGAACATCGCGAAGTAGGACGCCGGCCATGACGCTATCGCTCGACTACGCCGCACTGTCCGACGTCGGCCGGGTCCGCCGCAACAACGAGGACTCGGCGTACGCCGGTCCGCACCTGCTGCTGCTCGCCGACGGGATGGGCGGCGCCGCGGCCGGCGAGGTCGCGAGCTCTGCCGCCGTCCAGGTGATCCGCCGGCTGGACAAGCCCGGGATCACCGGCCCCGACATGATGGAGGCGCTCGCGGGCGCCGTCCACCGGGCCAACGAGCGGCTGTCCGAGCTGGTCGAGGAGGACCCCGAGCGCGAGGGCATGGGCTCGACCGTCACCGCACTGCTCTTCGACGGCGAGCAGCTCGGCCTCGCCCATCTCGGTGACTCACGCGCCTACCGGATGCGTGACGGGCTGCTCTATCAGCTCAGCCACGACCACACATTCGTCCAGTCGCTGGTGGACGAGGGCCGGATCTCGAAGGAGGAGGCCTTCACCCACCCGCACCGGAACCTGATCCTCCGCGTGCTCGACGGCCGCCCCGACTCGGATCCGGACCTGGAGATCCTCGACGTCCAGGCCGGCGACCGGCTGATGCTGTGCAGCGACGGCCTGCCCGACTACGTGAGCGAGCAGGTGATCGCCACCTCGATGGCCGAGGGCACCCCGGACTCCGTGGTGGTCGACCTGATCACCCACGCGCTCGAGGCGGGGTCCAACGACAACATCACCTGCGTCGTGGCCGATGTGGTCGAGACGGAGCCTTCGAGCGGCACCCAGCCTCAGCTGGTCGGTGCGGCGGCGGAGCTTGCCCAGGGTGGGACCGGTCCGGCCACCGCGACCATGCGCGCCCAGGGCGACGGTGGTGCCGGAGGGGGCGGCGGCGGTGGCCATGGCCATGGCCTCGACCCTGAGGAGCTCCGTTACGCACCGCAGGCGCCCAAGCGGTTTCTCTGGCTGCGGCGGCTCGCAGTGGTGGTCGTCATCCTCGGGTTGATCGGCGGAGGCGGCTGGTTCGCCTACAACTGGACCCAGAAGCAGTACTACGTCGGTACCGACGGCGACTACGTGGTGATCTTCAAGGGGGTCGACCAGGTCGTCCCGGGGCTCGACCTGTCGTCGGTCTATGAGAAGCAGACGCTGCTGGTCGACAAGCTGCCGACGTACAGCCGGGAGCAGGTCGAGGGCACGATCCAGGCCGACGACCTGGCCGCGGCACGCCAGATCGTCAGCGAGCTGCAGCACGCGGCCGACGAGTGCGCGGCCAAGCCCAAACCGACCACCACTCCGAAGCCCACCGTCAAGCCCAGTACGCCGGTCTCTACGCCGCCCAAGCCGCCGGCGACCACGCCTGTCTCGACTCCGGCCTCCACGCCGGTCTCCACCCCGAGCAACGGCACGGTCAACCCCGACGACTGCGACGGCGTCAGATGAGTATCGCGTCGACCTCCGTCATCCAGATCATCCCGCGCACCCGGCGCGGGGTGGAGCTGATGTTGCTCATCCTCGCGGTCGGCGTCTCGGTGGCCGCCTACGTCAACATCGGCCTCACCGTGCAGGACGAGGTCCCGGCCAGTACCGGGTACTACGCGGCCGGCATCGGCCTGCTCGCCCTGATCGCCCACCTGGCCCTGCGCTACCGCGCTCCGTACGCCGACCCGGTGCTGCTGCCCTGCGCGGTGCTGCTGAACGGCCTCGGCGTCGCCATGATCCACCGGATCGACCTCGGTATCGCCGCGGACCGGCTCGCCCGGGGCCTGGACCCCAAGGCGGCCGCGGCGCCGCAGCAGATCACCTGGACGGCCGTCGGGGTGGTCCTCTTCCTCGTCGTCGTCCTGGTGATCCGCGACCACCGGCGGCTGCAGGCTCTCACCTACACGGCCGGCCTGGCCGGTCTGGTGCTGCTGGTCCTGCCGCTGATCCCCGGTCTCGGCGTCAACCTGAACGGCGCCCGGATCTGGATCCACCTGGCCGGGATGTCCTTCCAGCCCGGTGAGTTCGCGAAGCTGTGCCTGGTCGTCTTCTTCGCCGGCTACCTGGTGGTGAAGCGCGACGTGCTGACGCTGGCCGGGCACCGGTTCCTGGGCCTCGACCTGCCGCGCGCCCGCGACCTCGGGCCGATCGGGATCGCCTGGGTGGTCAGCCTGGGCGTGCTGGTGTTCGAGAACGACCTCGGCTCGTCGCTGCTGTTCTTCGGCCTGTTCCTGTTCCTGCTGTACGTCGCCACCGAGCGGGCGGGCTGGCTGATCATCGGCGGCCTGCTGTTCGCCGGCGGCGCCTTCTTCGCGTACACCGCCTTCGGGCACGTGCACGAACGGATCACCGACTGGCTGGACCCGTTCTCGATCGACGGCGGCCAGATCGCCGGCGGCCTGCTCGGCCAGGCCTGGGGCGGCATCCTCGGCCGCGGCCTCGGTCAGGGCCATCCGGAGTGGACCCTCTACGGCAACAGCGACATGATCATCTCCTCGTTCGCCGAGGAGCTGGGCCTGACCGGCCTGATCGCGATCCTGCTGATCTACACCCTGATCATCGAGCGCGGCCTGCGCACCGCGCTCGGCTGCCGGGACATCTTCGGCAAGCTGGTCGCGACCGGTCTGGCGATGTCGTTCGCGCTGCAGGTGTTCGTGATCGTCGGCGGTGTCACCGGACTGATCCCGCTGACCGGTCTGGCCACCCCGTTCATGGCCCTGGGCGGTACGTCGCTGGTCGCCAACTGGGCGATCGTGGCGTTGCTGCTGCGGATCAGTGACCAGGCCCGGCGGCCGCAGACCCCTGCGGCGCCGGTCTCCGACGAAACGATCGCCATGGCGGTGCAGAAGCAGTGAACTCAGCGATCCGACGACTGGCCGTGGCGGCGATCATCCTGATGCTCGCGCTGATCGCCAACTCGACCTATCTGCAGGCCTTCCGCGCAGGCGAGCTGAACGGCCGCAACGACAACCGCCGGGTCCGCAACGAGCAGTTCTCGGTCAACCGCGGCCCGATCCTGATCGGCAACACGCTGATCGCGCGCAGCGTGCAGAGCAACGACCAGTACAAGTACCAGCGCACCTACTCCAACGGCCCGCTCTACGCGCCGGTCACCGGGTACTACTCGTTCCAGTTCGGCCGGGGCGGGATCGAGCTCAACCAGAACAGCGAGCTGAACGGCTCCGACCCGGCGCTGGCGTTCCGCCGGTTCGTCGACGTGCTGACCGACAAGGGCCAGCAGGGCGCGAGCGTCAGCCTGACCCTGAACGCGGCGGCCCAGCAGGCGGCGTACACCGCGCTGGGCAACAACAAGGGCGCGGCGGTCGCGATCGAGCCGAAGACCGGCAAGATCCTCGCCCTGGTGAGCAAGCCGTCGTACGACCCGAACCTGCTCGCCTCGCACGACCTGAGCAAGGCCAGCGAGGCCTGGAAGTCGCTGAACGCGAGCGCCAACAGGCCGATGTCGAACCGGGCGATCAAGGAGGTCTACCCGCCGGGGTCGACCTTCAAGCTGGTCACCCTGGCGGCCGCGCTGTCCAGTGGCAGGTACAAGGCCGACACCAAGGTGAACTCGCCGGCCAGCCTCCCGTTGCCGCAGACCACGGTTCCGCTGCCGAACGAGAACGGCCGCAACTGCGGTGGCAGCAACAACGCCACCCTGACGGTCGCGCTGGCGCTGTCCTGCAACACCGCGTTCGCCTCGGTCGGTCTCGACCTCGGCGCGGACGCGCTGCGCGAGCAGGCCGAGAAGTTCGGCTTCGGCGAACGGCAGCTGCCCGAGCTGGGCGCGGCCGCCAGCCAGTTCCCGGGCGACCCGAACGAGCCGCAGGTCGCGCAGTCCGCGATCGGCCAGTTCGACGTCCGGGCCACCCCGCTGCAGATGGCGATGGTGGCGGCCGGGATCGCCAACAAGGGCACCGTGATGAAGCCGTACCTGGTGCAGAACGTCCGGACGCCCGACCTGAAGACGGTCGAGGAGACCAAGCCGGAGGAACTGCACCAGGCGGTCACCCCGGAGGTCGCCGCCGAGCTGACCGGAATGATGGTGAACGTCGTCAAGAACGGCACCGGCAAGCCCGGTCAGATCAACGGCATCGACGTGGCCGGCAAGACCGGTACGGCGCAGAGCGCGAAGGACCGGCCGCCGTACGCCTGGTTCACCGCCTTCGCCCCGGCCAACGACCCGCAGATCGCGGTCGCGGTGATCATCGAGGACGCAGTCGGCGTCGGCCGCGACGACATCGCCGGCGGCAAGCTGGCCGCGCCGGTCGCGAAGAAGATGATGGAAGCGGTGCTCGGCCGGTGATGACGATGGGATATAACCCGGTGACAGAGCGTCCGGCCGACACCAGCCGGCGGATGGTCCGGGCTACCGTGGGCACTTTGAAGAATTGGCCGAGTTCGATCCGCGCAGGTTGGAAGGCAGAGTAATGACATCGCAGGCACGTCTCGTCGGCGGGCGCTACGAAGAAGGCGAACCGCTCGGTCGAGGGGGGATGGCAGACGTCCGCAGGGGCATCGACAACCGTCTGGGCCGGGCCGTCGCGATCAAGCGGCTGCGGGTCGACCTGGCCAGCGACGCCACCTTCCAGGCGCGGTTCCGGCGGGAGGCCCAGTCGGCCGCCTCACTGAACCACCCCACCATCGTGTCGGTCTACGACACCGGCGAGGAGCCGGACCCGAACGGCTCCGGCATCACCATTCCGTACATCGTGATGGAGCTGGTGACCGGCAAGACGCTGCGCGACCTGATCCGCGAGGGCCGCAAGATCATGCCCGAGCGCGCGCTGGAGATCACCTCCGGCGTGCTCGAGGCGCTCGACTACAGCCACCGGGCCGGCATCGTGCACCGCGACATCAAGCCCGGCAACGTGATGCTGACCCCGCAGGGCCAGGTCAAGGTGATGGACTTCGGCATCGCCCGGGCCGTCGCGGACACCTCGTCCACGATGACCCAGACGGCGGCCGTGATCGGCACCGCGCAGTACCTGTCACCCGAGCAGGCCCGCGGCGAGACCGTGGACGCCCGCTCCGACCTGTACTCGACCGGCTGCCTCTTGTACGAACTGCTCGTCGGCCGGCCGCCCTTCGTCGGCGAGTCGCCGGTGTCGGTGGCCTACCAGCACGTCCGGGAAGAGCCGCTGCCGCCGTCGTCCTTCGACCCGGACATCCCGCCGGAGGTCGACGCCGTCGTCCTGAAGGCGCTGACGAAGAACCGCGAGCACCGGTACCAGAGCGCGAACGAGATGCGCCAGGACATCCACCGGGTACTGGCCGGCCAGCAGGTGACCGCGCCGATGGCCGCCGTCGCCGAGACCCGCGCGATGGCGCCGACCCAGGTCGCACCGGTCGCGGCCACCCAGGCCTACCAGCCGCAGACGCATGACCTGCTCCCGCCCGACAACGGGGACGACGAGGCGGAGACCGCGAGGGCCCGTCGCAACCGGGGGCTCGCGTACTTCCTGCTCGGCCTGGCGATCGTCGCGATCGCTGTCGGCGCCTACGCGATCATCACCAACATGGGCGACAAGGACAACACCGGCGGCGCCAACCCGAGCACCAACACCAGCCAGCCGGTGGAGCAGGTCGAAGTGCCGAAGCTCGAGGGACTTTCGGTGACAGAGGCGATCCAGTTGCTGACCGACCAGGGGCTGAAGTACACCCAGACCTCCCAGGCCAGCAACACGGTCGGCAAGAGCACGGTGATCAGCCAGGACCCGCCGGCGGGCACCAAGCTGGACAAGGGCACGTCGGTGGCGCTCGTCGTCTCGGCCGGTCGCGACACCTTCGCCGTACCGAACGTGATCGGCAAGTCGGAGGACGACGCGCGCAAGGCGC
Source organism: Kribbella sp. NPDC051620 (assembly GCF_044453825.1). Classification (NCBI taxonomy): domain Bacteria; kingdom Bacillati; phylum Actinomycetota; class Actinomycetes; order Propionibacteriales; family Kribbellaceae; genus Kribbella; species Kribbella sp. NPDC051620. The sequence continues at coordinate 426,715 of NZ_JBITDB010000004.1, read as the reverse complement.
TGGAGGACGCGGCCGGCCAGTTCAAGGTCGCGTCGAAGTCCAAGGAGGTCGAGAACGAGGCCCCCAAGGGCACCGTGCTCTCGATCGACCCGGGCCAGGACGGCCAGTACGCCAAGGGCACGAAGTTCACCCTGACCATCTCGACCGGACAGGTCCAGGTCACCGTGCCCGACGTCGCCACGCTGAGCAAGGACGACGCCACCGCGCAGCTCAAGGCCCTGGGCCTGGCCGTCGGGTACGTCAACGACGACACCAACCCGACGGCGCCCGAGGGCACGGTGACCAAGCAGAGCGTGGCCGCGAACTCGAAGGTCAAGGAGGGCACCAAGGTGATCCTGTCGATCGCCGTGAAGGCCCCGCCGACCCCGCCGAGCACCGAGCCGACCGATCCGGAGGGTTCGGAGACGCCGATCATCCCCGGTGGCGGCGGCCCGGGCGGTGGCGGCATCGGCGGCGGCCCCGGTAGCGGGGGCAACGGCTGATCGGCAGGACCGCAGTCTCGTAGTACCGAAGACACGAAAGGCCGCTGGAGCAGGTGCTCCGGCGGCCTTTTGCGTTGGTTGAACTAGCTGACGACCGGGGCCATCCCGGCCGAACGCTCGACGGCGCCGGGGTCGCCGCAGATCTGCAGCCAGTTGGCGAGCATCCGGTGGCCGCCCTCGGTCAGCACCGACTCGGGGTGGAACTGCACGCCCTCGACGGGCAGGTCGCGGTGCCGGGCGGCCATGATCACGCCGGCCTCGGTCCGGGCGGTCACCTGCAACACGTCGGGCACGCTGTCCTGGGCGATCGCCAGCGAGTGGTACCGCGTCGCGGTGAACGGCGACGGGAGTCCGGCGAGCACACCGGCGCCCTCGTGGAAGACCTGGCTGGTCTTGCCGTGCAGCAGCTCGTCCGCACGACCGACCACGCCGCCGTACGCGACGCCGATCGCCTGCAGGCCGAGGCAGACGCCGAAGATCGGCACCTCGCCGCCCTTCTCCTTGACGATGTCGACGCAGGCGCCGGCCTCTTCCGGCGTACCGGGGCCGGGCGAGAGCAGGACGCCGTCGTACTCCGAGACCTGGTCAAGGGTGACCTCGTCGTTGCGCAGCACGGTCGTGTCGGCCTGCAACTGCTGCAGGTACTGGACGAGGTTGTAGACGAAGGAGTCGTAGTTGTCGACGACGAGGATCCGCGGCATGCGGACCATTGTCACAGACCGGGCGAAGCGCGGTCCTGCTCAGCCGGTCGCGGACGGACTGGTGGTCGGCGACTTCTCGAAGCCCGGCACGGTCGCGCTCTGCAGCTCCAGCGTGCCCTCGTAGGCCGGCATCGCGATCGAGGACTCGGTCTTGACCTCGTAGCCGAGCTGGAACCGGACCACGTAGTCCTGCAGGTTCTCGATGTACTTCGAGTCGTCCAGCGCCTGCTGCAGCTTCTTGCGGTCGCCGATCGCGGTGATCCGGTACGGCGGCAGGTAGGGCACGCCGTGCAGGACGACCGAGTTGCCGACGCACTTGATGCCCGTGGTCGAGATCACCCGGTGGTTCTGGATCGAGATCGCGTCGGCGCCACCGACCCAGAGCGCGTTCACCACGGCCTGGATGTCCTGCTGGTGGATCACCAGCCAGTCGGCGTCGACGTCCGGGTTGTCCTTGACCACCTCGGGCGGGGCGTCCTTGAGCGTGACGGTGAGGCCCGCACCGGTGACCGGCGTCGTACCGACCTCGTTGGACAGATCCGTCAGCTGCTTGGCCAGTTTGGGCTCGATCGAGCCCTGCTGGGCCTGCAGCTTCTCGATGTCCTGGGTCAGCGCCGCGTGCTGACGGGTCAGGCTGGCGCTGCGCCGGCTCTGTTCCTCGACCAGGCCCGCGAGCGTAGTGTTACGACTGGGACGCAGATCGGTACCGCGGGCGTTCGTTGCGCTGGTCGCGAAGAGCAACCCGGCACACAGCAACGCCACCGGCGCAGTCGCGCGCCAGAGCGAAAAACGCCGCAGCTTGCTCACCCGTGATCCCCTTGCTCTCGTCTGCACTACGCTAACCGAGGCCAGAGCTAGCTTATGTGTCCCCTGTAGTGATCCTGTCAGGTGTCCGTTACGAGGAGTCGAGTCGTGCCCGAGTCGAGCAGTCGCAAGACCAAGAAGTCCGCCACCGACAAGGTGAAGGTGGAGAAGACTCCGAAGAAGCCGCGTACCACCAGCCGGGTGTGGGTCGCCCCGCTGATGCTGGGGTGCTGGCTGCTCGGACTCGCCTGGCTGGTCGTCTTCTACGTGGCCGGGCAGGACATCCCGGTGATGAAGGACCTGAACAACTGGAACCTGCTGATCGGCATGGGCCTGATCGCGGGCGGCTTCGTCGTCTCCACCCAGTGGATCTAGTCGCTTCCTGACATCTCAGCCGCAGACCTCAGCCGGCGATCGGGCGCAACCGGCCGGGGTCTGCGGCTGAATTACAGGTCTGTGGTTATCCACACCGGTATCCCCAGGTGTGCACAGCTTTCGGTGGACTTGTCCCCAGGTTTTCCCCCGCCCTGGCCGCGATCGGGGCCGAAATCGACGAAATCTGTGGATAAATCAGGTTTGATCACCGCCTTATCCACAGCTGGGGATCGGCGATCGGCGTAGCGTCAAGTAGGCCGATCGTCGGCGCTGGAGACTAGGGAGGGTCTCGCGATGTTCGTTCAGGTGATTCAGGGACAAGTGGCGGATGCCGAGCAGGCGCACGCCTCGTTAGACCGGTGGATGGAGGAGCTGGCTCCCAACGCCAAGGGCTGGCTCGGTACGACGGCCGGGGTGACCGAGGAGGGCCGGTTCATCGCGCTGGCCCGCTTCGAGTCCGCCGAGGCCGCCCGGCAGAACAGCGACCAGCCGGCGCAGGACCAGTGGTGGCACGACTTCTCGGCGAACCTCGAGGGTGCTGCGACCTTCCACGACACCGACGACGTGGTCGTGGACCTCACAGGTGAGCCTGACGCGGCCGGCTTCGTCCAGGTGATCCAGGGCCAGGGCAGCGATCCGGAGCGGGCCCGCGAGCTGATGGCGCAGGACTCCGACGCGTGGGCCGGCTTCCGCCCCGAGATCCTCGGCACCGAGGCCGCGATGTACGGAGACGGTGAGTACACGATGGCGATGTTCTTCACCTCCGAGGCCGAGGCTCGCGAGGGTGAGCGCAAAGAGGCCCCGCCGGAGCTGAAGGCTCAGATGGACGAGATGAACTCGATGGCGGTCGGGATGCCGACCTTCTTCGACCTTCCCCACCCTTGGCTGTACTCGCCGCGCTGATCCGCTACCTCCCCGGAATCAGCGAGTGGTTCCGGGGAGGAGCGCGCGCAGGTGGTCCGTCAGGTCGGCGGGGATCTGGTGGCCGAGCGCGGGCAGCTTGTCGATGGAGAGACCGAAGGCGGTGAGCTGGGCGGCGGCTTCCTCCACGACCTCGAGCAGGTCGTCCTCGGTACCGACCAGAATGCTTGCCGGGGATAGCGGCAGCTGAGCCTCCGCCGGCAACTCCCGCAGGGCCGGAGCCAGTACTACGACGCCTGCCGCTCGCTCGGGTTGCCCGGTCAGCGCCCAGTCGAGCGCGACTCGACCACCGGCGGAGAAGCCGGCCGCGATCAGGGGGAGTCCACGGAGTTCCTCGGGTAGTTGAGCCAGAGCCCATGCGATGTCCTTCCTGGCTAGCTCAGGGTCCGGCCAGGTCCGGTACATCGGCGACATGAGCTGTGAGGACTCCACCCCGACCAGGGCATAGCCAAGCTCGAGCACCCCGGCCCAGTCCCGCATCGCATGCCCAGCCCGCTGCCCAGCTCCGTGCAGCGCAACCACGACTCCGCAGAGTCGGCGGTCCGCCTCCGTCCCGCCCGCCTGCGCGGGGTCGCTCGACCCTTGCGGGAGCTGGACGAGCGGCGGATCCACTGACGTCACCCGGCGGGCTCGGGAGGTCTCCAGGATCTGCTGGAAGGCCGGCAGGTATTGGAGGGCGGCCAGGTCGCCGTCATCGGTGAGGATCTCCTCGGCCCACCAGGCTCCCTTGGCGCTCGCCTGTTGCAGCGTCGTGAGCGCCTCGGCCGTCTCGTGGAGGGAGCCGAGGAGACAGGCGCGCAGGTGGGCCAGCTCGGCGGCCCACGGCTCCAGGTCCGGGTCGGCGGCGTCCAGCAGGTCGAGGGCGACCGGCTGCAGGCCTTCGTCGTACAGGGCGGCAACGCGGTCGGTCAGGCGGTCGTAGCGGTCCTCGGCAGTCTCCACACCGGCGATCTTGCCATATATGTAGACGCCTACGTAGAGATGTGCGTATAGTTCTACGTCGGAGGAGACATCATGCCGAACAAGACGATCTACGTTTCCGATGACGACCTGGCGCTCTACAAGCGGGCCCAGGAACTCGCCGGAAACCTGTCCCAGGCCATCTCGACCGCGCTCCGACGGTACGTCGAGATGGAAGAGGGCCGACTCGAGGGCTTCGACGAGATCACCGTCCGGGTCGGGCGCGGGGCGGGCCGCAAACAGCGGTTCTCCGGCGTCTTGCTGGCCGAGGGCGGGCGGTCGAACAAGAACGGCTACGAGGCCTTCAAGGTCTACCGCAGCCGGACCGGGAAGTTCGTCCTCTATGCCGACCGGAGCAACCTGTACAGCCAGGCCGGCACGGTCGACGGCGAGCCGCAGGACCTGACCGGCTGGCGCAGCTGGATCGGCAGTTTCAGCAGCAACCAGACCTGGAGCATGGCCCAGGGCGAGGCGACGCTGCACATCGTGGAGACGGTGGAAGAGCTCCGGGACCTGATCCCGGAAGACCTCTACACCCTGGTCGAGGAGGCGGCGGACCAGCCGACCGTGGAGGACCTCGACATCTGACCACTCGCACCAACTGAACATCTCCCCAGCGGCGGCGGCTCCTGAGCCGGCCGGCTGGATCCGCACGCCCTGACGCTCCTCCTCCCACACGTTCAAGCCACCTGGGCCAGGTTCACCCTGCCCGAAAACAAGCGAGGACCCATGAACAGCTCAACCCCGGCGCTCGACGTCACCGGCCTGCGCAAGGCCTACGGCGACCACCTCGTGCTCGACGGCATCGACCTGAACGTTGCCGAAGGCACCATCTTCTCCCTGCTCGGCCCGAACGGCGCGGGCAAGACCACCGTGGTCCAGATCCTGTCCACCCTGATCACCGCCGACGCGGGCCGGATCCGGGTCGCCGGACACGATCTGAGCCAGGACCCCGAAGCGGTCCGGTCGGCGATCGGTGTCACCGGTCAGTTCTCCGCGGTCGACGGCCTGCTGACCGGCGCCGAGAACCTGATCATGATGGCCGACCTGTACCACCTGGGCCGCGCCGAAGGACGCCGCCGGGCAGCGGAACTGCTCGAGCAGTTCGACCTGGTCGAGGCCGGAAAGAAGCCGGCGATGACGTACTCCGGTGGCATGAAGCGCCGGCTCGACCTGGCGATGACGCTGGTCGGCAACCCGCGGATCATCTTCCTGGACGAGCCGACGACCGGGCTGGACCCGCGCAGCCGGCACAACATGTGGCAGATCATCCGCGAACTCGTCGCCGGGGGTGTCACAGTCCTCCTCACCACGCAGTACCTGGAGGAGGCAGACCAGCTCGCGGACCAGATCGCGGTACTGGACCACGGCAAGCTGGTTGCCCAGGGCACCCCGGAGCAACTGAAGCGGCTCGCACCGGGAGGACACGTCCGGCTCCGGTTCAACGCACCCGACGAATTCGCCCTCGCGGCCCAGGTACTGCAGCCGACTACTCGCGACGACGAGGCCCTGGTCCTCCAGGTGCCGAACGACGGCAGCGTGCAGGCCTTGCGCTCTCTACTGGCCCGCCTGGACGACGCCTCCCTCGAAGTAGACGAACTGACCGTCCACACCCCTGACCTGGATGACGTGTTCTTCGCCGTCACCGGCCAACCCACCAGCACCGACAACCAGAAGGTGAGCAGCAAATGAGCACCGCGAGCTACCCCTTGGCCGACACCGCCACGATGTTGCGCCGCAACCTGCGGCATGCCCAGCGGTACCCCGGTCTGTCGCTCGGCGCGCTCGGGATGCCGGTCATCATGATGCTGCTGTTCGGGCTGGTCTTCGGCAAGACCTTCTCGGCCGGGATCGGCGGCGGCGGCTTCGACTACATCGACTTCCTCACCCCCGGCATCCTGTTGATGTCGATCGCGTCCGGAACGATGTCGCCCGCGGTCGGCGCCGCGATGGACGTCTCCGACGGCATCGTCGCCCGGTTCCGGACGATGGCGATCTTCCGGCCGGCGGTACTGACCGGGCACGTGCTGGGCAACGTGATCCTGACGATCGTCAGCCTGGTCCTGGTGGTCGGCTTCGCTGTCGCAATCGGGTTCCGCCCGAACGCGTCGGTCGTCGACTGGCTGCTGGCCGCCGGCCTGCTGATCGCGCTGACCGTCGCCCTGACCTGGTTCGCGATCGCCCTGGGGCTGACCAGCAAGACGGCCGAGGGCGCGAGCAACATCGTCCTGCCGATCAGCCTGCTGCTGCCCTTCCTCAGCAACACCTTCATCCCGCTGGACGCGATGCCGAGCGGCATCCGCTGGTTCGCCGAGTACCAGCCGTTCACCGCTGTCATCGACACGCTGCGCCATCTGCTCCTAGGAATGCCGATGGACAGCGGCACCGGCTGGCTGGCCGTCGCCTGGTGCGTGGCCATCGCGCTGGTCGGCTACTTCTGGGCCCAGAAGAGCTACAACAAGGGCACCGCCGCCTGAAATCGATGGGTTTGAGCGATCGCTCAAAACTGGGTCTATGCTGACAAGCATGACGCCGCCACCGGACCCACCCACGCCCGATCGCCCAGACCCGGCCGACCCCCACCCGGTCGACCCCCACCCGATCGATCGCCAGCTCGACCATGGCCCGACGTACCCGGCGCCCGAACCGGCCCCGGCCCCCCGACCAGGGGGCCGGGGCGGTCGGGTTGCCGCGCTTGGGATCGTTGCGGTGACCGGGGTGACCGCCCCGTTTCTGCTCGTCCGATCCGGCCACCTGGACACCGCCGCGCTCTTCGTCGGGGTGCCGCTGGTACTGGCGGTGATCCTCGCCCTCGCTCCACCGGCCAAGAGCCTGCACGGGCTGACCTTTCGGCTCGTCACCTTCGGGTTGCTGATCACCTCAGCCTTCCTGCACGAGGGTGCCGCCTGCGTCCTGATGGCCTCGCCGCTCGTGTACGGCGTCGGTCACGCCGTCGCCGAGCTCGTTCGACAGGCCCGCGAGTACGGCGAACGCCGCCGCGCCGCGCTCGCGCTACTACCGCTCCTGCTGCTCGCCAGCCTGGAAGGCACCGCCTATCGGGTCGACCCGGTCCAGACCGTGACGACGGAGCGCATGGTCGCGATGTCGCCGCGGCAGGTCGAGCAGAGCTTGCAACGCGGCCCGGACTTCTCAGCGCGGCGGCCGTTCCTGCTCAGGTTCAGTGGCTATCCCACCCCGACCGCATCGAGTGGCGACGGGCTCGCCGTCGGGACCAGGTGGACGTTCACGATGGCCGGCGGCCCGATCGTCACCGAGGTCAGTGTCCGGGACAGCCGCCGGATCGAGTTCAAGGTCGTTTCGGACCAGTCGAAGACGCAACGCTGGCTCAGCTGGCAACGAGCGGTTGTCCAGCTGACTCCGCAGGCGGACGGCGAGACCGCGGTGAAGCTCGAGCTCTCGTTCACCCGGAGGCTCGACCCGAGCTGGTACTTCGGCCCGATCGAGGCGGCGATGGTGGGCGCCGGTCTCGACCACTTCGCCGACTCACTCGGGCTATGACCGAGACCGCCCTGCTGCGCTGGCTCTGCCTGGCCATTCCGATCGGGCTGGCGCTCATCCTGTGGCGGCGGCCCGACCGAAGGACGGCAGGTGCGGCTCTGCTGTCCTTCCTGACCGCCTTCGTTGCCGTCGGCGCGGCCAACAAGGTTGCGCTGGCTGCTGGGTGGTGGCGGTTCACATTGACTGACGGACTCTTTCTGGGCATCCCACTAGATCTCTGGCTCGGCTGGGCTGTCCTCTGGGGACCGGTATCGCTTCTACTCCGCCGCCGCCCGCCCATCTGGGCCTTAGTGCTCGCCTACGGCTGGCTGGACGTCCTACTCATGCCCCGGCTCGATAGCCTCATCCAGCTAGATCCGCATTGGCTGTACGGCGAACTGCTCGCGCTCCTGCTCGGAGTGCCACCCGCCTTGCTCCTAGGCAGGTGGACCATCGACCAGCGGCAGCTCACTGGTCGAGCGCTCCTGCAACTGTTCACCTTCACCGGGCTGGCCCTCTGGCTGCTCCCGTCAGCGGTGATGGCCCGTGGCGACGGCAGCTGGAGTCACCTGGTCGACGACCCCCTGTGGCGGAGCTCCACTGTCCTGCAATTGATGGCGCTGGCCGCGGTACCGGCCTTGTCGGCGATGACCGAGTTCGCCAGCCGTGGTCGCGGTACGCCGTACCCGTGGGATCCCCCGAGTGAGCTGATCACCACGGGTCCCTACGCCTACGTGGCCAACCCGATGCAGCTCTCGGCAGTACTGATGCTGGCGCTGCTGTCCGTCGGAACCCACAGCTGGTCCCTGGTGGCGGCGACTGTCGGGGCTGTGGCGTTCGGTCGCTTCGTAGCGGACCCGCACGAGCGCAGTGACCTCGTAAGCCGCTTGGGACCGCAGTGGCTGGCCTATGACGCCGAGGTACGGCCGTGGCGAGTCAGGCGCACGCCATACGCGGCAGAACCGGCTGCGCTCTATCTATCGGACACCTGCATCATTTGCCGGCAGACGAGGGCTCTAGTTGAGTGCACCAACCCACGGGACCTCAACATCCGTGCCGCCGAGGGATATACGGTGGCGGGGCTGCGCCGGGCTCTGTACGTGGGACCGGACGACTTGCAGGCCAGCGGTCTGGCTGCTGTGGCCCGTGGGCTGGAGCACAGTGGTCCGGGATGGGCGTATCTAGGCTGGTCGATCAGGTTGCCGGTGGTCCGTCCGATGCTGCAGTTGCTGGTCGACGGGATGGGTGGTGGACCGCGGCAACTGCCGACGGCGAAGGAGACGTGATGGCGAAGGACACCAGGGCTGGTCTGCTGAACGCTGCGCTGCAGACCATCGGTGAGCTCGGTTTCGCAGGTGCTTCCGCCCGGCACATCGCCACGGCCGCCGGGCAGAACCAGGCGCTGGTGTTCTACCACTTCGGCACGGTCAACGACCTGATTGCCGAGGCCTGCCGGACCAGTACCGAGCAACGGGTCGCGCTGTACCGGGACGAGTTCGACAAGGCGAGTACGTTCGCCGAGCTGCTCACGGTCGGGCGGCGGGTGCACGTCACGGAGCATGCGGAGGGCAACGTCGCGGTACTGGCCCAGTTGCTCGCCGGTGCGCGCGGCAACGAAGTCGTGGCGGCGGCGGTCGCCGATGCGATCAACCTCTGGGTGGCCGAGGTGGAGAAGACACTGCATCGAGTGCTCGCCGACAGCCCGTTGCTCCCGCTGATCGACCTGGGTGGTCTGGCCAGGGCGATCTCGGCGGGATTCGTCGGCATCGAGCTGCTCGATGGGATCGACCCGGCCGGCGCCACCCGCGCACTTGGGTCGCTCGAGCAGCTCGCAGTACTGACCGAGACCCTGCTGACCGAGCTGGACAACCTCGGCCCGGTCACCAGCCGCGTCGTCCGGCGGAAGCTGCGGCCGCTCAGCCCCTGAGCCTCAGATCAGGGCCGCGGCGCCGAGGTTGTTGGCCCTGGAGTCGATGTGGCGGGGGACCGTCACATTGCAGTCCGGGTTGGTGATCGGCGGGCCGGCCACCACGCGGAGCGGGATCAGACCGGTCCAGTGCGGGAGGTCGAGGTCTTCCTCGTCGTCGTTGGCCGCGCCGGAGCGGGACTTAACCGAGGCCTCGGTGAGGGAGAGTGCCAGGACCGACGTCTTGGCCAGCTCCTTGCGGTTCGGTGGGCGGACCTCGGTGGAGCGGCCGGGGACGAGGTGGTCGACGATCCGGTTGAGCCCGTGCAGCTTCTCGTCCGCGTCGGTGAGCAGCCGGGGGACGCCGAAGATGACCGCCGAGCGGTAGTTCACCGAATGGTGGAAGGCGGACCGGGCGAGCACCAGGCCGTCGGTGTGGGTGATCGTGACGCAGATCGTCTGGTCGGGCGAGGCGACCACGCTCCGAGCGGCCACCGAGCCGTGCAGGTAGAGGGTGCCGTCGGCGCCGGCGTCGAAATCGACCCCGTAGGCGGTGGGCAGGACGAGCGGCGTTCCGTCGACGATCACGCCGAGGTGGCAGAACATGCCGTCGAGCAGGACTTCACGCAGAGCGCTGCGTTCGGTCGCGGCGCGTTCCTTCTCCCGGCGCAGCTTCGTCCGGGTGGTCGGGGAGAGCGGTGTGGTGGTCATGTTTCCAGCTTGACGGCTCAGTGGCATGCTGGCACGGTCCATTCCCGCCCGAGTCAGGTAGTCCACTTGCAGAGCTCACTCCCGCTCGTGCTGAGCCGCGGCGGCACCGGCCCGCTGCACCTGCAGTTGGCCGAGCAGTTCCGCGCGGCGATTCGTGACGGGCGCCTGCAGGCAGGGCATCGGCTGCCGTCCACCCGGGACCTGGCGAAGGACCTATCCGTGTCGCGTTCGGTGGCACAGGCGGCGTACGACCAATTGCACGCCGAGGGGTGGATCGCGGGGCGTACCGGGTCGGGGACCTACGTGGCGGACGTAGTACCGCTGCAGCCTGTACTACGTCCGCGGGCGCGCCCGACCGAGCCCGCCGACGAGGAACTCCTCACGCTTCGCCCAGGCATCCCGTACGTCGGCCCGACGGCAGACGCTGGCTGGAGGCGAGCGTGGCGGGAGGTGGCGTCCCAACCACCTGCGCGTGGCTACGACCACCCCGCTGGTCTACCGGAACTGCGGGCAGCGCTCGTCGAGCATGTCGGTCGGGTCCGCGGCATCTCCTGTGGACCCGAGAACGTGATGATCACCAACGGCACGATGCACGGACTCCATCTGCTGCTGACGGTCCGTGGCACGCCTGGTGAACGCTTCGCCGTCGAGGACCCCGGCTACATCAGCGCGGCGATCACTGCCCGCCAGCACGGGCTCGAGGTGGTGGACATCCCGGTCGACGAGGACGGCCTGGTGGTCTCCGAGCTCGACACCGGCCTCGCCGCCGTCTACGTCACGCCGTCGCATCAGTACCCGCTCGGCGGCCGGCTACCTGTTGCCCGGCGCAACGAGTTGATCCGCTGGGCCCGGCGTACCGGGGCGACCCTGATCGAGGACGACTACGACAGCGAGTTCCGGTACGACGTAGCGCCGCTCCCCGCCCTTGCCCAGCTCGACCTCGATCGCGTCGTCCACCTGGGCACGCTCTCCAAGCTGATCAGCCCGTCCCTGCGACTCGGCTGGCTCGTCGCCTCCGCCGAGACGGTCGACCAGCTTGCGACGTACCGGGAAGAAGCCAACGACTGGCCGGCCTGGCCGATCCAGTCCGCCTTCTACGCCATGCTCCGCGACGGCTACCTGGACCAGATCATCCGCCGATCGAAACGCCTGTACTCCGAACGCCGCAACCACACCTGTGCCGTCCTGGAGCCGTACGGCCAGATCGTCGGCCAGGACGCGGGCCTCCACATCACCCTGCTCCTCCGCCCAGGAGCAGACGACCTGGCCATCGCCGCGGCGGCCCGAGCGGCCGGCGTACTCGTCGCCCCCCTCTCCGACTACCGCCGCTCCATCCCCGGCCCCCCAGGCCTGGTGATCGGCTACGCCACCCCCACCGACGAAAACTTCCACCAGGCCCTGACAATCCTCTGCGAAGTCCTCACCCGCCGGTGAGGGGGTCTAGGTCGGCTACTACGCCCCAGCGGAAGTTCACTGGGTCGGGGAAGGTGCCGTTGACCTTGCCCAGGTTCTGGATGACCGTGGCGGTGCCGTTGGCGTGGCTGACGGCGTAGGTGTAGCCGGACTTGGTGGTCTGGTCGATGCCGAGCAGCAGGGTGCCTGAGGCGCCGCACTTGTTGGCGATCAGCTTTTCGAAGCCGCCCCAGCCGGAGGGACGGACCTTGGTGACGATCGGCTTCATCGGCGTGGTGGCGGGGATCTTGATCGTGTAGAGGGCGCCGCCGCTGAGGTTGGCCAGGAACGTGTCGTAGGTGGCGGTCTTGCCGATCAGTGCCATCGACTTCACCGACGGGAAGCCGGCGGTGGATCCGGTCGAGCGCCACGACCCGCCCGAGGTGTTCCAGCGGAACAGGGTTCCGTCACTCCGCAGCCCGTACGCCGTGTGGCGCTGGGCGTTGCCTGCGATGTACACCGAGGTCTCGAGCGCCTTGAAGTTCGTCCAGCCGCCGCCGATCCTGGTCAGCGAGTTGGGCGTGGAGGTGTCGATCTCACCGGTGCCGTCCTGCGAGTACGAGTGCGAGTAGAGGCCGTCGCCCTGCAGCACATAGCCGAAGATGTCCAGGCCCGCGATGTTCGGCTCGCTGATGAAGTAGGAGCTGACCCGCACCTTGCCCGGCTGGTACACCCCATGGGCGATGTTGGACGGGGTTTTGACCGGCGGAAGGCCGCCGACCGTGCTGGTGGTTTGCGCACCGGCCGCCGTAACCGATCCGGCGCTCAGCCGGCAGGCTGCGGCGGCACTCGTCGCGGACGTTTTCGCAGCCTGCGCGGGTGCCGCCAGCGCTGCGGTGGTCAACGCGGCCACACCAGCCAGCGCCAACCCGGTACGGAAGAGCTTTCGTCCAGTCACAGTTCGTCCCCTTGTGGTCGTCATCGCGTCTATCGCTTTCATACCTCTAGATGCGGTGTGGACCAGAAAGGTTAGGGCGTTGCCGGATTGCGTTTCCGTGGCGGCTGGACGACGGGTTGGTCACCGTTCCAGGTGAGCTCGGACAGCCACATCGTGCGGCCGGGCGGGTCGACACCGACCAGCGCCGGATCCCACGCGTGGTAGACGAACCAGTAGCGGCCGTCCTTGACCAGCACCATGTTGTGGCCCGGGCCGGCCGCGTCGTCGGAGGTGGTGAGGATGGGATCACCCGACTTCACGCAGGGGCCGGCCGGGGTCTCGCAGAGCGCATGGCCAACGGCATACTCCGCCCTGTCGTAGGCGTTGGCCGAGTAGAACAGATGGAACTTGCCGTTGCGCTCGACAACGTACGGCGCCTCGACCAGGTTGCCCTCCCACGGCAGGGTCTGCTTGATCAGCCGCGTCGTCTCGCCGGTCAGCGTCAGCCCGTCCGGCGACAGCCGGGAGACGTAGATCCAGGTGTCGGCGCCGATCGCGTTGCCGTCGTTCTTCCAGTAGATCCAGCGCTGCCCAGAAGAGTCCTGGAACGGGCTCGCGTCGATCGAACCACCCTCGTCCACCTGACAGATCAACGGTTTACTCGATTTGTCGACAAATGGACCTTTGGCTGTCGCCGCCACCGCGACGCTCACACACTGCCGCCCCGACGCATCGTCAGAAGTCGTGTAATACATGACGAAACGATCAGTTCCCTGTACTGCGACCTCCGGTGCCCAGACCTTCCCAGCAGACGTCCAATCCGGCAGCGACGGCAACGCATCGCCCACCTGCTCCCAGTCGACCAGGTCGGTCGACGTCAGCGTCTGCACATTGCCGAGCGGCCCGTTCGTCGCGTACGCGTAGTACTGCGAACCCACCGCGACCACCTGCGGATCGGCGAAGTTCCCGTCGTACACCGGATTCGTGAAACCCATCGTCGTCCCTTCAGGCGGAGCAGGAGCGCTGCCGGGGTTGCTGCACCCCGCCACTAGGAGCACAAGCAGCAGCAACCCCGGCCAGCGCGGCATCACTTGCTCGCGTAGAACCGCAAATAGTCGAACGTGGCCACCGGTGGCGGGTTGGACCCGGTCTGGTCGCCATGCGCATACAGACCCAGCTTCGGCGTCGTCCCGGCCGGCAGCACCCAGGAGGCGCCCCAGGTCCACTTCGACCCGTCGGTACTCGTCCCCGCCCGGTACACATGCTCGCCGGCCGCATTGCGGTGATAGGCCAGCCGCATCCACATCGTCGGCGCCGAGCGCCCGATCGCTGCCCCGCCGTAGCTGGTCGCGCCGTCGGAGGGCCGTGCCACCAACTCGCGGCCGAACTCGGTCTGCCGCGTCCGCCAGATCGACACGTCGCCGAGCCGGGCAAAGTCGTCGTCGTTCAGATACGCGATCATCCCGGCCTGCTGGTAGTTGCGGATGTCGCCCTCACCGAGGTCGAGGTGCAGCTTCGTCTCCGCGATCCAACTGTCGGTGGCCGGCGTCTGGTGGAAGAGCAGGCCGGCGTTGTTGCCCGACCCGACCAGATCGGTGTTCTGCACCGGCCACGACAGGTTGCCGTTAGCAACAACCGCCCGCTCGTCCGGTCGCACCCACGACCATTGGTCACCAAGCGCCGAGCCGTTGAACTCGTCTCCGGCCAGCAACTTCCCAGCCACCGGTACCGCGGCGGCGCGGCGTACCGGCTCGGCCACGGGACGTACGGTCAGGTTGTCCACCTCGGCCGTCCCCAGCCAACTCACCGGCGCCGACCGGACCGTCAGCCCGCGAATCTCGAGCTGCGCCTCCGCGTACAGGTCGCCGAGCCCCGCGTCGTTCAGCCGCGCGGTCACCTTGCTGCCGGAGACCTCCACGATGAGGTTGTTCCACTGCGACCGATCGAAGTCGGCAGGCAGCGGAGCACTCGCGGTACGCCCACCGGCCACGACGCTGAGCTTGGTCGCACCAACGGTGACCACCACGGCACCGCCGCCCAACACGGTGGTGAAGCTCTTGCCGAGCTTGACGTTGGCCTCGACCCGTACCGATCCACTAGGCGCGGATTGCCGTGTCGTCGCCGCTCCACGGATGGACGCGGTCGGCCCACCAAGCGAGTCACCAGCCAGCCTGGTCGCACCCCAGAGACCGCCCGCGGGGTCGGTGGAGTTGATCCCCAGACCTGAGCCGGTCGTCGGTGCAGGCTGCGGGGTGTCCGATGGACCGGCACCGGCCCGGGTGCGCGGCCAGCCGTCGATCCAGTCGATGTCGTCGATCAGCATCGGCCGGCGGTTGATCCCGAACGGGTCGGTCAGCCACGGCGTCCCGCGGTCGATCGCGTGGTAGACGATGTGGTCCTGCCCGGCCGCGTCGGTGATGAAGGCGTGGTGGCCCGGACCGATCCACTTGTTGCCGTTCTGGGTGATCACGGTCGTACCGCCGACCCGCGACTCGTTGAGGCTGGCCCCGTCCTTGTCGAGGAACGGTCCCTTCGGCGAGCGCGAGCGGCCGGCGAACACGGAGTACCCGGTGGTCGGTCCGGCGCAGCAGTTGCTGGACGAGCCCATGAAGTAGTACCAGCCGTTGCGATAGACGACGTACGAGCCCTCGTACCGGTCGCCGATGGTGACCTGCGTCGGCGTACCGACAGCGTGCAGGCCGTCGGGGGAGAGCTCGGTGACCGAGATGCCGCCGTAGAAGCCGCCGGAGTACATGTACCGCTTGCCGTCGGCCGCGGTCAGCATGGCCGGGTCGATGTTGCCGAAGTAGCCGCCGTTGCCGTCGGGCTTCGGGGCGACCACCGGGCCGTCGGTGGCGGTCCACGGCCCACTCGGCGTGGGCGCGGTGGCGACGCCGATCGCCGGATCGCCGCCGGGGTTGGCCGCGGTGTCGGTGACGGTGAAGTACATGACGTACCGGCCACCGAAGTACCGGATGTCGGGTGCCCAGAAGAACGAGCCGGGCGCCGCCCAGGCGGGTTTGGTGGCGTCGGTGAAGACGGTGCCGAGGTACTCCCAGGAGCCGAAGTCCTTGGTCCTGGCCATGTGCATCAGGCCGAACGGGCCGTTGGCAACCAGGGGATCGGAGGTGGCGTAGGCGTACCAGTAGCCGTCGCGGCCCTGGATGATCGACGGATCGGCGAAGGTGTCGGCGAAGGATGACGAGATCGGGTTCTGCGTGGTGACAGGCGCGGGTGGCGCCGCGGCGGCCGTAGTACCGGTGGCCACCGCGGCGACGGCGAGAACTGCCGCGAACAAACGTCTAGGAGGCACGGGCGGGGTTCCTCTCTGAGCAGGGGATCATCAGCCTTTGATGCCGCTGCGGGCGACACCTTCGATGACGTAGCGCTGGACGAACACGTAGAGGATCAGGACCGGTACGGCGGCGACGGTCGCGCCGGCCATGATCACCGGGTAGTCGGTCGTGTAGGCGCCCTGCAGCAGGCTGAGACCGGCCGGCAGGGTGAGGCGTTCGGGGCTGAACAGCACGAAGAGCGGCCAGATGAAGTCGTTCCAGTTGGTCAGGAACGACAGTACGGTCAGGGTGGCCAGCGCGGGTTTGGCGTTCGGCAGGATGATCCGGGTGAAGATCGTCCAGGTGTTCGCGCCGTCGATCAGCGCGACCTCCTCGAGCTCCTTCGGGATGGCCTGGAAGAACTGCCGCATGAAGAACACCCCGAAGGCACCGGCCGCGCCCGGCACCACCAGTGCCCACAGCGTGTCCAGCCAGCCGAGGTTGTCCATCAGCAGGTAGTTCGGCATCAGGAAGACGAAGCTCGGGATGAACAGCGTCGTCAGGATGAACGAGAAGATGAAGTTCTTGAACCGGAAGTCCATCCGGGCCAGCGCGTAGCCGGCCATCGAGGCCACCACGACCACCAGGACCGCGTGCATCGTCGCCGCGGCGAAGCTGTTCAGCGCCCAGCGCAGGACCGGGTTCTGGCCGCCGGTGGTGAGGATCTCCCCGAACGCGCGTCCGCTCGGGTCCTGGGGGACCAGCGTCGGCGGGTCGGCCTGCGACTCACCGATGGTCTTGACCGAGGTGATCACCATCCACAACAACGGCAGGACCACCAGTAGGGTGAGCAGTACGACCATCACCCAGAACGCCGCGGACGGCCGGCGTCTCATGACTCACGCTCCCTCATCAGCCGGAACGTGATCAGCGCGACGATCGACAGGCAGATCGCCAGCACGTAGCTCATCGCCGAGGCCTGCCCCATCCGGAACTGGGCGAAGCCGGTGTCGGTGATCACCATCAGCGCCGTCGTGGTCGTGTCGCCCGGACCGCCCTGCGTGATCAGCAGTGCCTGGCCGAACATGTTGGCGCTGGCCAGCAGCGTGATGACGACGATGAAGACGGTGACCGGCCGCAGCCCCGGCAGAGTGACATGGCGGAACTGCTGCCAGGTGTTGGCGCCGTCGAGCTCGGCCGCCTCGTACTGGTCGGCCGGGATGTCCTGCAGCCCGGCCAGGTAGATGATCGCGTTGAAGCCGGCCGTCCACCACACGGTCACCGCGACCAGCGCGACGAAGGCCCACGGCTGCTCGGTGGTCCAGCCGATCTCGGAGATGCCGAAGACCCCGAGGAAGGCGTTCAGGATGCCGAAGGTGGTGTCCAGGATGTAGCGGAACATCAGGCCGATCACCGCCACCCCGAGCACGTACGGCGCGAAGTAGACGGCCCGGAAGAAGGTCCGGCCCGGGAACTTGCGGTTGAGCAGCACCGCCAGACCGAGCGGTACCGCCACCAGGAACGGCACCGACGCGATCGTGAAGATCCCGGTCGCCCGCATCCCGTGCCAGAACGGCTCGGCGGTGGCCGACAGCGGATCGAACAGGTCCTTGTAGTTCTGCAGCCCGACGAAAGGCTTGCCCGGCAGCTGGAAGTCCCAGTCGTGCAGGCTCATCCACAAGCCGAACACGGCCGGCCCGATGACGAACAACAGGAACAGCACCAGGTACGGCGCGAGGAACAGGTATGGCGTCGCGCGACCGTAGCCGCGGGCAGCGGTGGAGGCGTGGGCACGGTGTTTGCGCACCGTGCCCACCCCGGCCTCGACCGCCATCCTCAGGCCCCGTACTTCTTGCGGTTGGCCTCCAGGATCTTGTCCGCCCGGGCGGCCGCGTCGGACAGCGCCTTGGCCGGCTCGG
The DNA here is from genome assembly GCF_044453825.1 of Kribbella sp. NPDC051620. Taxonomy (NCBI): domain Bacteria; kingdom Bacillati; phylum Actinomycetota; class Actinomycetes; order Propionibacteriales; family Kribbellaceae; genus Kribbella; species Kribbella sp. NPDC051620. The sequence continues at coordinate 408,834 of NZ_JBITDB010000004.1, read as the reverse complement.
ACTTCAGCAGGACCGCCTCGTTGACCGCCTTGTTCAGCTCGGCCAGCGCGTCACCGATGCCGGGGACGGGCGGCGGGAAGTGCAGGTCGTCGATCTGCGTCGCCAGCGCGGCCTGGTCGGTGAGCGCCTTGAAGTCGGCCGACTCGCGCACCTGCTTGCGGGCCGGGACCTGACCGCCCTTGGCCCACTCCAGCGACTTCTGGCTGACGTAGTTGACGAAGACCCGGGCCGCGGTGGACTTGTTCTGGTCCGGCGTCTTCAGCTTCGGCAGGCAGAACTGGTGCGAGCCGGCCCAGGCCGCCTTCTTGCCACCGATGTTCGGCAGCGGCGCGACGCCCCACTCCAGGCCCTTCTTCTCCTTGAAGGTGTTGATGTTCCAGATCCCGTTCCAGACGAACGCGTTCTTGCCGTTCATCACCGCGATGTTGTCGGCGTCCTGGGCCACGTTCTTCGGGCTGTAGCCCTTCTTCACCAGGTCGGTGAACCAGCTCAGTGCCTTCACGCCGGGCTCGTCGGCCCACGCGGCCTTGCTGGCGTCGGCGTTGAACAGGTCGCCGCCGAACTGCCACAGCAGCGCCTCGACGGTCAGCGCGCCGGTGAACTGGAACGGTGTGGCCCAGTGACCCTGGATGCCCTTGCTCTTCAGGGCTTCCAGCGCCGCCATGTACGCGTCCGCGTCGGCCGGCGGCTTGGCCGGGTCGAGCCCGGCCTTGGTCATCAGCGTCTTGTTGTAGAAGAAGCCGAGCGGGTGGACGTCGAGCGGGATGCCGTACCGCTTGCCGTTGTACTCGCCGGCCTTCCAGACGACGTCCGCGAAGTCCTCCTGCTTGAGGTCCAGCGCCTTGGCGACGTCGTCGAGCGGCTCGATCACGTTCCGGGCGGCGTTGGTGGCCAGCGAGTCGACGTGCATGATCGCGACGGCCGGGCCGCGGCCGCTGCCGACGGCGGTGGGCAGCTTCGTGTAGTAGTCGGCCCACTGCATCACGGTCATCTTGACCTTGATGTTCTGGTGCTCGCTGTTGAACGAGTCGACGATCTTGCGCATGAACGGGCCGTCACCACCGGTGAACCCGTTCCAGAAGTCGAGCTCGACATTCGGTCCGTTGTAGCCCTTCGCGCCGCCGTCGCCGGTCGCGGGCGCCGCGCCGGGCTTGCCCGCCGATCCGGATCCGCACGCTGTCAGGACACCGGCCGCCCCCAGAGCGCCGATTCCGCCCAGCATCATTCGCCGGTTGATGGTGTTCACCGTGTACCTCCAGGGGAGAGCCTGATCATGTGCCACGACGCAGGAGGCAACGTGGCCGTACAGCTGTCGTTGATGACCTCGGTGCCGTCGATCCGCCGGGGCACCACCCGGTCGGGGTCCTCGGCGGTGTTGACCGCACTCCGGTCGTCGTCGTACAGGGCGAGGTGCTCGACCACTCGCAGACCGGGCCGCAGTGGCACCTCCAGGTCGACCTTGTCGGTCTCGCTTCGATTCACCACGAAGAGCACCACCTCACCGGTGGACTCCTCGTAGGTCGCTGTGCTCCACAGAGCCGGTACCCGCCCGTACGCCGGGGTATCGATCTCCGGGCCGGCCACCTCTGTGCGCAGTACCGTCGAGCCCGCGTACTTCGCGGTCAGCGCGAACGGGTGGAAGATCGTCTGCCGCCAGGCGCGACCGTCCGGCTCGGTCCGGATCGGGCCGATCACGTTGACCAGTTGCGCCAGGCAAGCGATCTTCACCCGGTCGGCGTGCCGGAGCAGCGTGATCAGCAGGCTGCCGACGACCACCGCGTCGTCGACGGTGTAGGTGTCCTCGATCAGCGGGCCGACCTCGCGGACGTCCAGCCCGAGCTCGCCCGGAAAGTCCTGCTGGCGCCAGACGTTCCACTCGTCGAACGACAGAGTGATCTCCTTGTCGCTGCGCTTGAGCGCCTTCACGTGGTCCGCGGTGGCGACGACCGAGTCGATGAACCGGTCCATGTCCTCGGCGGCGGCGAGGAAGCTCTGCTGGTCGCCGCCCTTCGGTTCGTAGTACGCGTGCAAACTGATGTGCTCGACCAGGTCGTAGGTGCGCTCCAGCACGGTCCGTTCCCAGTCACCGAACGTCTCCATGTGCCGGTTGCTCGATCCGCAGGCGACGAACTCGATGCCCGGATCGACGCGGCGCATGGCGTTCGCCGTCTCCTCGGCCAGCCGGGCGTACTCCTCGGCGGTCTTGTGGCCGATCTGCCAGGGGCCGTCCATCTCGTTGCCCAGGCACCAGACCTTGATCGCGTGCGGCTCAGGAGTGCCGTTGGCGACGCGGCGGTCCGCGGTCGCAGTACCGGCTGGGAGGTTGCAGTACTCGAGCAGCTCGACCGCCTCGGTGATGCCGCGGGTGCCGAGGTTGACCGCCCAGATCGGCTCGACGCCGGCCTTGCGGGACCAGGCAACGAACTCGTCGGTGCCGAACTGGTTCGGCTCGACTGCGCGCCAGGCCAGGTCGAGGCGCCGCGGCCGCTGGTCCTTCGGGCCGACGCCGTCCTCCCAGCGGTAGTTGGAGACGAAGTTGCCGCCCGGGTAGCGGACCGCGGTCACGCCCAGCTCGCGCACCAGCGCGAGCACGTCCTCGCGGAACCCGTCCGGGTCCGCCGTGGCGTGGCCCGGCTCGTAGATGCCGGTGTAGACACACCGCCCCATGTGCTCGACGAACGAGCCGAACAGGCGCCGGTCGAGGGCACCGACAACGAACGCGGGGTCGACCGCAAGACGCGCCACAGATCCTCCAGAGAAATCTCTACAACGATTAACCTGAGTTTTTACAACGATTGACATCGGCTGTAAAGAGCTGACCATTGACTCAACTGGTCCTGTCGCCGTCTTGTGACCGCACGAAGCGCGGCAGCGACATGACAGACTGCGACAGATCGCGCGGAGGGAGATCGAGATGGCGACCAGGCTGAGCGATGTGGCGGCACGCGCCGGGGTGTCGGTGAAGACCGTCTCCAACGTCATCAACGACTATCCGCACATCACCGCGCAGACCCGGGCCAAGGTCGAGGCCGCGATCGAGGCGCTCGACTACACCCCGAACGTGAGCGCTCGCTCGCTGCGCAAGGGCCGCTCGGACTTCATCGCGCTGGCCATCCCGGAGATGGCCTCCCCGTACTTCGCCGAGCTCGGCGCCGCCATCAGCCGGGCAGCCAAAAAACGTGGCATCACCGTCCTGATCGACCAGACCGAGGGCGAACCGGCCGCCGAGAAGCTGGTCCTCGACGGCATGCGCGGGCAACTCATCGACGGCATCATCTTCTCCCCGATCACCACCGCGCCGGCCAAGATCCAGCTCGCCGCGAACGCGAAACCCCTGGTCCTGCTGGGTGAGCGGCATGCGGGCGGCACGCTCGACCACGTCGCGGTCGACTCCGTCCAGGCGTCCTTCGACGCGACCACGCACCTGATCTCGATCGGCCGGCGCCGGATCGCCGCGATCGGGGTCGGCGGCGGCGCGGGGACAGGCGCCGTACGGCGGAAGGGGTACCGCAAGGCGTTGAAGGCGGCGGGCCTGCCGCTCGATCCCGCGCTGGAGCTGGCCGGTACGGGGTACCACCGCGAGGACGGCGCCGCTTCGATGCGAGAGCTGCTCGCGCTGCCCGAGCCGCCGGATGCCGTGTTCTGCTTCAACGATCTGCTCGCGCTCGGTGCCTTGCGCACACTCGCCGAGGCCGGACTGTCAGTGCCTGGGGACGTCGCCGTGGTCGGGTTCGACGACATCGAGGACGGCCGCTACCACTCGCCGTCGCTGACCACGATCTCAGCGGACAAGGAGTGGCTCGCGGAGAACGCTGTCGGGCTGCTGCTGGACCGGATCGCGGGAACAGGTGAGGTCGACCGCCGCGACCTCACCGTCCCTTACACACTGCAGATTCGCGAGTCGACGGCGGGCTAGAAGGCCGCCGCGCAGGTGGTGAGGTTCGCCGTGACGGACGCTCCCCGTGCCACCGTGATGGAACGAGTCTCCAGCACCTGACCGGTCGGGCGCTCACAGGTCAGGGTCCACGACTCCGTACCGCCTTGCTGGACGGTGATCGGCCGCGTGGACGGGTTGGCGTGGTACGTGTACGTGCCACCGGCCGGCACCGTCATCGTCGTGTCGAGCACGTCTGGAATGAGAGTGCCGTTCCATGTCTTGGTGTTGAACGACTTCTTCAGCCGCAGTACTGCGCCTGCCGGGCCGGTGCCGGTGATCACCGAGTGGCGGGCCGGGTTGATCGTGCTCTCCGCGGCGATCAGGTAGGCCTCGCGGTTTCCCTTGCCTGCGGTGCTTCCCGAACCGAAGTAGAAGTTGGCGATGTTGCTGAACGCCGGGTGGAAGCTGCTCGCGCCGTGCTCGAAGGTGAATCCGAGACCGCCGGTCGCGTAGTACGACCAGTCTTCGGTGGTACCGGTCGTGTCGTAGAGCTCGTAGCCGAACTGACTGTCGTAACCGTTCTGCGCCGCCATCTGGTCGCCGAGCGACTTGTAGAGCGCCTCGTCCGGGGTGTTGCCGGCGCCGGCGTACCCGGGCTCACGCAGTACCAGGTTGGAGTAGGTGTGGTTCGTGATCAGCGTGGTCGCCTGGTACGACGAGACGAGCGCCTGGATGTTGCGTGACTCGGGCTCGCTGAAGGCGCTCGCACCCCGGTACGTCTCCGAGGTCAGGCTGGTCGACGCGCCCGGGCCGCCCCAGAAGCCGGCGTAGTTGCGGTTGAGGTCGGTGCCCCGCGACTGGTTGGCCGACTGCGCGCACTGGCCCGTGGTCGGGATCTGGCCGTTGGTGACGCGGCAATTCTTCCGCTTCATCTCGTAGCCGAGGGTGCGGCTCAGGTTGAAGCCGTCCGGGTTCACCACCGGGACGATGACGATCCGCGCCTTGTCCAGGATGTTGGTGATCCGCGGGACCACGCCGTCGTTCTTCAGCAGGTCGTAGGCGAACTCCATCGTCAGCTCGCCCGACGGCCACTCGCGCGCGTGGTGCAGGCCCATCATGATGAACACCGGCTTGCCGTTGCTGACGTTGACGTCCCGGCTGATCTCGATCCCGCGGACCGTCCGGCCTTCGAGCGAGGTGCTCTTCAGGGTGATCGGCTTGACCTTCGTCGGGTACTGCGACGCCAGCGACGCGAGGTCGTTGTTGTAGTCAGCCAATTGCCGGTACGCCGTACGCCCACTCGGCAGCGTGGCCAGGATGGCGCGGGTCTTCACCGCCTTGGCGTACGCCGCGTCCGCGCGCTCGCGTTCCTGGTCGGCGCCGACCAGATCGTCCTCGAGTACCGACCAGGTGAAGCCGGCCAGTTTCAGCAGCCGCCGATCCTGGTTGCCATAGGCAACCACGTCGACGTAGTTCTTGCCGGCCGACTCGGCCAGGTCGAGATCGAGGGTGTTCAGCCGCTTGCGGTCGGCCGTCGTCGGGGTGTTGATCCGGAGCAGCTGGATCAGCTCGGCCTTCTCGTAGGCCTGCACCTTGCGGTCGGGTGGCGCGACAGCCTGGACGTGGCTGCCAGCGCCGACGACCACGGCGGCCGCGATCGCGAGGGGGACAAGTCGGTGCCATCGGGCGGGATGGAACACGGTGACCTCCAGTAGTGAGGTTGTTGCGATGGGTAACTGGAGGGTAGGGCGCTCGGCGGTGCAGGTGGAAGCAGTTCGGGCAAGTGTGCGGGGAAACCCTCAGCGGTGACCGATGGCAGCCAGTTGCTCGGCGAGACCACGACGGAAGTTCGGAAGATGAGAAAGAAGATGAAGCCCGGCATTGCGGGCCGGCCTCAGCGCGGACGGTGCTGTTGCCAGGCGGGTGAGGCGGTGGGCGAGGGCTACTACCCGGACTGCTTCTTCGCGGTTGGTCTGCGCGTACTCGTCGAGCTTGGATTCATCGCCGGCGGACAGGGCGTGCGCCAGCGCATCGCCTAGGACGACTGCGTCGCGGAGACCTAGGTTCATGCCTTGGCCGCCTGCTGGGCTGTGGGTGTGAGCGGCATCGCCGGCCAGTACGACCCGTCCTTCGCGGTACCGATCGGCCACCCGCTCGTGGATCCGGAAACGCGATCCCCAGACGACCTCCGTCACCCTCGCGGTCTGCTCCCGCGGGCCCCGGGCGTTGAGCAGCCGCTGCGCATAAGCGACATCCGGGTGCTCCGGCGCCTCCTCCACCTCAGCCACGAGCCGGAAGGTCCCATCAGGCAACGGCGCCGCCACCAACATGCCGGGCTTCGAGAAGTACAGCAGTACTTCGTCAGCCGGCAGCCCACTCTCCACCCGCACATCCACGAGCGTGAAATTCAGCGCCAACGCATCCGCGCCATCGAATCCGAGCCCGGCCAGATCGCGCATCCGGCTGTTCATCCCATCGGCGGCAACGACGTACTGCGCCTTGATCACCTCACCCGACTCCAACGTGACCTCGGCTCCGTCGGCGCTCTGCCGCAGTCCGGTGGCAACGTACGGACGGTGGACCGTGCCACCGAGCTCGATCAGCCGGTCGAGCAGCACCTGCTCGGTCAGGCTCTGCGGAATCATCAGGACATACGGGTACTCGGTCGGCAGCTTGTCGAAGCGAACCGGCACGAGCGTCCGGTCCCCATCGGCGATGTTGAACTGCTCGACGTGGATGCCAAGCCCGGTCAGCCGCTCACTGACCCCGATCCGCTCCAGCAACTCCAGCGTCCGCGGATGCACCACGGAAGCACGCGAGGTATTCGCCCCCGCTGCCTGCCGGTCGACAACCACCACCTGCCGCCCGTGCTGAGCCAGCGAAACCGCCACCGCCAGCCCCACCGGCCCAGCCCCCACCACCAGCACCTCGGTCTGCTCCGGAATCATCCCGACCCTCCTTAGTCAACACTTGTTGGCCAACGCTTGTTGACTTCACTGTAGGCAGGTCGGATAGCCAAGTCAACACCTGTTGACCTACGGTGTGGGGATGAGTGATGGGAAGCGGTCGGCTGATCGGACCCGGGGGCTGATCCTGGCCGCGGCGCGAGAGCGGTTTGCCGCTGACGGGTACGAGCGGGCGACGATCCGGGCGATCGCGGCGGACGCGGCCATCGATCCCGCGATGGTGATGCGGTACTTCGGGAACAAGGAGAAACTCTTCGCGGCAGCGGCGGAGTTCGACCTGCGACTGCCCGACCTGAGCAAGCTCCCGCGAGAAGACGTCGGGGCAGCACTCACCAACCACTTCCTCGACCGCTGGGAGGACGACGAGTCCCTCAAGGCCCTACTCCGCGCCAGCGTCACCAACGAGGCAGCCGCCGACCGCATGCGCCAACTCTTCGCCGACCAACTCGGCCCAGCCATCATGAGCCTCAGCACCCCGCCAAGCCCCGGATCCGACCTCGGCGGCCAAGCCGTCTCGTCGGCCACCTCCAACGCAGCAACCCGCGCCGGGCTCGTTGCCACTCAAGCGCTTGGGTTCGCGCTCTGCCGCTATGTCCTGGCCCTGCCGCCGGTGGCCGCACTGACTCGCGAGGAAGCAGTCGCCTGGCTCGGGCCGACCATCACCCGGTATCTGACGGGCGAGCTCAGCGACTGACTTTGCTCCGGCGGCGCTTGGTGTCCTGGAGGAAGAGCCAGGCGACTGCGGCGCCGGTGACGAAGCCGCCGAGGTGGCCTTCCCAGGAGATGTTCGGGACGGCGAACGAGATGACCGCGGTGATCGCCACGTAGGCGATGATCCAGGTGACGTCCATACCGCGGGCCTTGCTGATCACCAGCAGCGCGCCGACCAGTCCGAGGACGGCACCGGATGCGCCGAGGGTCGCGCCGCCGGGGGAGCCGAGCAGCCAGACCGCGACCCCACCACCGAGCGCGGACAGCAGGTAGAGCACGGCGTACCGGACCTGCCCCATCATCTGTTCCAGGATCGGGCCGACCTGCCAGAGCATGAACAGGTTCGAGAAGATGTGGAAGATCTGCACGTGGGTGAAGGCCGAGGTGAGCAACCGCCACGGCTCGGAGTCCACCAGCACGGGGACCATCACCAGATCGTTGAGCAGCTTCGGGCTGCCGCTGCGGACCGCGATGAAGACCAGCACGTTGAGCGCGATCATCGTCCAGGTCACGTACGGGCTGTTGCCGCGCGCGACGCCGCCCAGTGAGGTCCGGGTGCGCGGGACCGACTTCACGCCCTCGTTGAAACACGACGGGCACTGGAAGCCGACGGCGGCGTCGTTCATGCAGGCCGGGCAGATCGGCCGGTCGCACCGCTGGCAGCGAACACCGGCGGGCCGATCCGGATGCCGATAGCAGACGGTCTCGGTCACGCCCTGGTCCTCCGCGGTCGGACGGATGGTGCATAAAGGGGTGCGGGAACCGGCCGCCGTCGCCGGCGGCCGGTCACGCGGTGGATCAGACGGTCTTGCGCTCGATCTTGACGCTGTTGATCACGATCGGCTCGGTCGGCCGGTCGCCGGCCGTGGTGTCCGCGGTCGCGATCGCGTCGACGACCTTCTTCGAGTCGTCGTCGACGACCTCGCCGAAGATGGTGTGCTTGCGGTTCAGGTGCGGCGTCGGGACCACGGTCACGAAGAACTGCGACCCGTTGGTGCCCTTGCCGAACTGGATGCCCGCGTTCGCCATCGCCAGCAGGTACGGGCGGTCGAACTGCAGCTCCGGGTGGATCTCGTCGTCGAAGCTGTAGCCCGGCGAGCCGGTGCCGGTGCCGAGCGGGCAGCCGCCCTGGATCATGAACCCGTCGATGACCCGGTGGAAGCCGAGGCCGTCGTAGAAGCGCGCGGTGCTGGCTTGGCCGGTCGTCGGGTCGGTCCACTCCTTCGTGCCCTCGGCGAGGCCGACGAAGTTCTGCACCGTCTTGGGCGCGTGATCGGGGAACAGCTTGATGACGACGTCGCCCTTCGTCGTCTGCAGCGTCGCGAACAGTTCTTCGGCCACGAGATACTCCTCATCGGTTACGGCTTACGGCATCGATCCTGTCATGCGCCACAAGTTCGGCCCGCATCGACGTGCCCGGCCGGCGCTTCCAGGGTGCCCGGGAAGGTGCCAGGGAGATCTCAGGGTGCGGCCACGGCGTTTATCGGCTGGGTACGTCGTACGATGCAGACGAAGCCGGATTTGTCCAGAAGTCGAATCGAAGCGTCCATGGAGGAACCGTGGGTTTGTTGAAGTCCAAGGGCCGGGTCGAGACCGCGAAGGACAAGGTCCGTCCGCTGGCCGAGTCAGCCGTGGGCACCGCACGGGAGAAGGTGTCGCCGTACGCCGAGAAGGCAGTTGAGCGGGGCGCCGCCGTCGCGCACGCCGCGGTGGAGAAGGCCGGACCGGTGATCGACGACGCGCTGAGCAAGGTCGGACCGGCTACCGAGCACGCGGCCGAGCGGGCCCGCGAGCGGTTCGACGACGTACTGCCGAAGGTGACCGCCGCCTTGGCGACGCTGGCCGCGGCCGCCGAGCCGGTCATCGAGGAGAGCTCGCGCCGGGGCAAGGCGACCGCTGCCGCGCTCAAGGGCGAGATCGACGTCCCGAAGAAGAGCCACAAGCTGCGCAAGGTGGTGCTGTTCCTCGGCTTCGGCGCACTGGCGGCCGCGGCCGTGAAGAAGCTGCTCACGCCGCCGGAGCCGGCCTGGCAGTCGACCCCGACCAGCGGCCGCGACTACAGCTCGGCCCCGGCCGGTACGACGTCGCGCCCGGCCGCTGACAAGCCGGCTGCCGACAAGCCGGCCACTGCCGCGCCGAAGGCCGAGACCAAGACGGACACCACGTCCGCCAACGGCAAGACCGAGGACGAGAAGGCCACCGCCGACGACGCTCCGAAGGCTGCTTCGAACGGCGCCGCCAAGAAGGCCGGCACCCCGCGGAAGTCGACGGACGCGAAGCCGACCGACTCCTGAACCACCTCGCCACCGCAACGGCGAAGGCCGCGACCCCCAGGTGGAGGTCGCGGCCTTCGTCCGTTCAACGCGTCCCAGCTCAGGGGTCAGCCGGCTCAGGTCCGGCTGGTTCGGGGCCGGCTGGTTCAGGGCCGGCTGGTTCAGGGCCGGCTAGTTCAGCGTTTCGTCGCCGGGCTCGTCGTCGCGCCGGCCGCCGGCGATCTGGACGCGGCCGGCCGACAGCAGTTGGGTCGCGTAGCGATGGGTGATGCACGGGTAGCTGCCACCACACTCGCGGCAGACGGCCTCGTTGCGGTGCAGCCAGGGCAGTACGCCGAACCGTTTGATCCAGGTCAGCGGTTCGCGATCCGGCGCATGCAACTGCATGGCCGTCCGGGCCGCGTCCTGGATCTCCGGCGCGGACCACTCTTCGGCGCTCTTGTCCATCAACTGGCTCAGGTCGTCGTGCGGCGCCGAGCTGGGCTGCGTCATCTCTTCGTCTCCGGGCAGGTCGGGGCGGCCAACAAGTTCAAACGTGTGATCGAACTGTGTCAGCGTGATCGCACACCGCGACATTAGCGCCTGGCTGACCGATAGCTGCCATCGCAACGGCACGACGGAAACTTCTTTACGCTTCATCCACAACTTCTTCACTGAGTGTTCAGAGCCATTGCGTTTCGATGGTGACCCGCGCCTCGAGCTCGAGCAGATGGCGCTTCATCGGGATGCCGCCACCGAAGCCGACCATCTTGCCGCCGGCGCCGACCACCCGGTGGCAGGGCACGATCACCGCGATCGGGTTGCGGTTGCAGGCGACCCCGACGGCCCGCGCGGCCCCCGGGTCGCCGACGGCCTTGGCGACCTCGCCGTAGGTCTGCATCTCGCCGTACGGGATCTGCTTGAGCCGTTCCCAGACCGCGCGCTCGAACCGCGACCCGCCGCGCACCGACAGCGGCAGGTCGAACTCGGTCAGCTCGCCGGCGAAGTACGCCTTCAGTTGCTCCTCCGCCGCGAGCAGCAGGTCGTCGCGGGCCCGGTCCGGGCCGAGCTCGATGGCGCCGAACCGCAGCCGGCACAGACCGTCGTCGTCGACGGCGACCGACAGCTCCCCGATGGGCGAATCGAACACGGACCAGCGCATGGTCATATCGTCCACCCAGGCACCGACACTTTCACCCGGCTCGGCAGCGGGAATTTCGCGCGACGACACCGTCGATGCCGCACGCAAGGTTCTCGCCCGATCACTGTCCGTGTGCTATTTCTAATGGCTCGCCGATCCCGAGGAGGTGCACGTGACCGGTCAGCCGCCGATGGACCGATGGTTCAGCTCGGAGGAGGCGATGGGTCTGGCCGCCTCCGTGCTGATCGGCGTGGTCACCGTGCTCGGCTGGGCCACCGCCTGGTCCGACTGGTACTCCTACCGCACCCTTGAGCGTTATCCGGACGACGACGACAAGTTCGCGCAGGCCGACCTGATCTCCGGCTCGCTCGGCATCGTTGCCGCGCTCGCCCTGTTCGCGGCCGCCGCGGTCTTCATCATCTGGCTGTGGCGGGTCCGCTGGAACGCGGAGATGTTCTGCCGCGGCGAGCACCGGTACACCCGCGGCTGGGTGCTCGGCAGCTGGATCTGCCCGGTGGTCAATCTCTGGTACCCCAAGCAGGTCGTCGACGACATCGTCGCCGCCAGTGACCCACGCACCCCGACCGGAATCGCGACGCTGCGCGGCATCCCGGGCACCCGGCTGGTCTGGGCCTGGTGGATCACCTGGGTGGTCGGCCTGGTCCTCGACAACCTCGCCCAGCGCAGCGTGCTGGATGGCGCTCCGCAGCTTTCCGAACTTCGGACGAATGCTGTGATGTCCGGCATTTCCGCGGTCAGCACGACCGCCGCGGCAGTACTCGCAGTGATGTTGGTTCAGCGCGTCAACGAACTCCAACTGCGCCGGCCGTGGACGCCGTGGTGGGCCCAGGACCAGGCCGGATATCCGGTCGACCGGGGGTACCAACCTCCTGCGCGGTAAACCAAACCGTTACACACGGTCGAGTACCTCGTTACAAGTGGTGATGGGCGTACGAAAAGACCGCGTTAAGTCGATACCCTCCGTGCTGGCATCGACTCCACAGGCGTACTTACTTCGTGGTATCAATGTGGCTCGGTCACGCGGGGGCAGGATTCGACCGAGACGCCGAACAGACGGAGTTCCAGCAACGCGAGGGACGCACGACGTGAGCCACCCGCAACGAGCAGTTCTTTCTGCTGTTGAAGACAAAGATGAGTGGCAGCCACATGCCGCCGAGGAGTTCCAGCAGGTCGGTACGGTCGGGAAGATCGCGATCGGGCTGCTCGGTGCCTCCACGGTCACTCATCTGCTCTGCACGTGGTCCGACTGGAACACCTACGGCGTCGTGCACAGCTACCTCGGTGGCGGCCCCAACGTCGACGATGCGGACCTGAACCGCGCCGACAGCATCTCCCGGATCACCTCGATCCCGAACGTCATCATCTCCGTCGCCGCCGCCGTGGTCTTCGTGATCTGGCTGTGGCGGGTCCGGGTCAACTCCGAGGTCTTCTGCCAGGCCGACCATCGCCGCAGCCACGGCTGGGTGCTGGCCAGCTGGTTCTGCCCCGGACCGAACCTGATCTATCCGAAACAGATCGTCGACGACATCTGGCTCGCCAGCGATCCGAAGACCCCCGTGTACGCCGACGACCTGCGCCGGCTCAGGAAGCCCCTCCTCACGAACGTGTGGTGGGTCGCCTGGGTCGGCGCTCTCGTGTTCGACGTGGTGATCCGCCGGGCGCTGATGTGGATGGAGGCGACCGTCGGCTCCCTGCGCGGGATCGCGCTGGCCGGGACGGCCTCGCTGATCCTGACCGCGGTCTCCGCCGTCGCCGCGACGCTGATCATTCGCAAGATCAACACCATGCAGACCACCCGCGAGTGGATGCCCTGGTGGGACCAGCGCGAGCCGAAGCTGGTGGCCGTCCCGTCGTACCGGGTCGCTGCCGACGACGACACCTCCGAGCAGCCCGCGATCTCCGAGCCGATCGCCGCCCCGCGGGTGGAGCGTCAGCCCGCCCTGGCCCTCGCCGGTCCCGGTGCCGCACCGGCCGAGGAGGCTCCGAAGTGGAGCCCCTTCGCCCCGGTCGCCGAGACCCCGGCAGCGCCCGCCGCGTCTTCCTGGCAGGACGCCGGACCGGCCACCGAGCAGTTCAGCCCGATCGAGAGCTGGCGCGAGGACACCGGCCAGGTGATCGAGGCGCTGCCGTCGTACCAGCAGACCGCCTCCGGGCTGGAGACGCCGACCTGGTCGAGCCCCTCCAACCCGTACACCCCGGCCCCGAGTGACGACCTGCTCTCCTCCGCGCCGCTGCCGAGCTGGCAGGCCGAGACCGTCGCCCCGCCGCAGCCCGACCCGTACGCATACCAGCCGGCCGCCCGCACCACCGAGCCTTCCTGGGCCAGCTCGTACTCCGATTCCTACTCGTACGGCGCCGGCACCTCTGACTACCTGACCTCCACGGAGCCCGCACCCGAGCCTGAGCCCGCGCCCGTTGCGCGCGCTGGTCGCCGGGCCGCTCGGGTCGCGGTCGACAGCCCGTCGACGGTCCAGGCTGCTGTGTCCGACTCGGACAGCTACTACCAGGCAGCCCCTTCGCTGCCCGCGCAGGACGACTACCTGACCCCGTCGAAGCCGCTCCCGACCGTCCCGTCGTTCGGTCCCGAGCCGTCGTACGCCCCGGAGACCAGCTACACGCCTCCGACGTACACGCCCGACCCGACCTACGCGCCGTACGAAGAGCCGGCGGCCCCGGTCACCACTCCGGAGTACGAGACGTCGTACACCTCGGACTTCTCGTCGAACTACTCCTCGTACACCGAGCCGACGACGCCGGAGCCGACGTACACCTCGGACTACAGCAGCACGAGCTACGACAACTACTCGGCGGAGTCCTCGTCGTACGACACGTACAGCTCGAACGCGAGCTACGACTCGTACACGCCGGCCCCGGAGACCTCGTACACGGCACCGGCCACGGACTACAGCACGAGCTACGACAGCTCCTACAGCCCGACCTACCCGCAGGAGAACTACTCCAGCGAGTACACCTCGGACTACAACAGCACCAGCTACTCCGACCAGTCGGCCACGGACTACCAGTCCTCGCCGTACTCGTACGAGCCCCCGGCCGAGCCGACCACCCCGGCCGCCGCGCCCGCCGCTCCGGAGAAGGACGAGTCGGAGACCACCGCGCCCCGCACCCACCCGCGCCGTCGCTGGGTCTGACCGAGTGTTCCCGCTCGGCTTCTCCACCCTCGGCTGCCCCGGCGAGCCCCTCGACCACGTCCTGGAGCTTGCCAAAGGCAGCAATATCTCCGGGCTGGAGTTGCGGACGGCCGACGACGAGTTCACCCATCTCGGGCTGACCGCCACCGAGCGTCGCGAACTGCGCACCCGGATCGAGGACGCCGGGCTGGAGATCCTCGCCGTCAACAGCTACGTGAAACTCTGCGCGGTCGAGGAGCAACCTCTCGAAGCTCACCTCGAACTGGCCGCTGACCTCGGCGCCCGCGGCGTCCGCGTCTTCCCAGGTGACGACGCAGGTGACGACGCGGGTGACGACGCCGGTCACCGCCGGGCCGGCGGTGACTCCGAGGCGCCCACCGCCGGCGAGATCCGTGCCCTCGACCGGGTGACGTCGGCCCCGAAGGACTCGCGGATCCTGCTCGAGACGCACGACTCGCACTCCGCCGGGTCCAAGATGGCCCGGCTCTGCCGGCTGCTCGACGCGGAGGCGCCCGGTCACAACGCGAAGGTGATCTGGGACAGCGCCCACACCTGGAGCCACGGCGAGACCCCCGCCGAGGCGTACGACCTGCTGAAGCCGTGGATCGACTTCATCCAGATCAAGGACGAGGACTCCACCCAGGGCTACCAGCCGGTGCCGATCGGTTCCGGCGACTACCCGATCGCAGATCTCCTGCAGACCATCCAGGGCACCGACTACTGGCTGTCCCTCGAATGGGAGCTCAAGTGGCACCCGCACCTGCCGCCGCTCGCCGAGGCCCTGCCGGCCACGCTGACCTGGTTGTCATGACCCGGACGTGCAACGCTCGTTGTAGCTGTACAACGCGCGTTGTACCGACCAGAGGCTGACCCCCATGGACAAGCGGCAAGCGGTGCTCAAGGGCGCGCTGACCGTATTCGCGCGGGACGGCTATGCCCGAGCGAGCATCGACGTGATCGCCGCCGAGGCGCAGGTCTCGTCACGGACCATCTACAACCACTTCCAGGACAAGGCCGGGCTGTTCCGCGCCGTGATCCAGGACAGCGCCGAGCGGGTCGCCGCCGCGCAACTGCAGATCGTCGATCGGTACCTGCGGAGGATCACCGACCTCGAGGCGGACCTGGTCGAGTTCGGCATCGCCTGGCGAACCCCGATGCCGGACTACGCCGAGCACTCCGCGCTGGTCCGCCAGGTCGACGCCGAGGCGGGCCACATCCCCGAGGAAGCGATCGACGCCTGGCAGCGGACCGGCCCGCTGGCCGTCCACCGCGCGCTCGCCGACCGGTTCAACGCCCTCGCCGACGAGGGGCTGCTCGACTTCGAGGACCCGATGCGGGCGGCCCTGCACTTCTCCCTGCTCATCTCCGGCGCCGGCCCGGCGGACCCGAAAAACCGGCGGACGACGGACCAGATCCGCGAGACGGTCACCAGCGGCGTCCATACCTTCCTGCACGGTTGTGGCGCCCGGCCGGCGACGGTTGAAAGACGAACTAATAAAGGCCTAGGCCACAATTTCGCTTCGGCGCATGACATTGGGCACTGATCACTCGTCAAAGGAGTGAAGTCCCAACGGGGGACCTTGCAGGTAAGGACATTTCGAGATGCTCAATTCCACCGATCGGTGGCCGCGGTGAGCCCGCGGGCGGTCGACAAGCGGGCCCGGCCAGGTAACGACGCCACTCCCGCTCCGGCCGGACCACCGATGACCACTGCCGATTTCGAGACCACGGAACCAGCCGAAGCCGACCCGGCCGCGGCCGAGCTCACCGACGGAGCAGAAGGCTGACGTCGCCGAACTCGTGCCACAGGTAGGAGTGTTCGAGGGCGGCGTCGTAGGCACGCTGGACGACGTCGCCCCCGACCACCGATTCCAGCAACAGCAGGTGCGACGCCTCTGGTGCATGCATGCCGGTGATCAGCCCGTCCACCACAGTCGCCGGGTGGTCGGGACCGAGCACTAGGTCGGTCCAGCCCTTCGCTGCGATCACACCACCGGGCTGTGCGGCCGACTCGATCGCACGGACCGCCGTAGTGCCGACTGCGATCACCCTGCCGCCGTTGGCCTTCACCCAGTTCACCAACCGCGCAGTGTGCTCGGTGACCTCGTACCGCTCGGGCAGCGGCGGCTCATGGCTCTCCAGCGACGACACTCCGCAGTGCAGCAGGATAGGAGCAATCAGTACTCCGGCAGCCGCCAACTGACTCACCAGCTCGAAGCTGAACGGCCTGCCCGCGCTCGGCATCTCCGCAGAGCCAGGCTGGTTCGCGAACACCGTCTGGTAGAGCGCGAGCGGCCATTGCTTACCGACGTACTTGTAGGTGATCGGCCGCCCGTTCCGCCACAGGTAGTTGACCATGTCGGCCACTGGCGGCTTGGCCTTCCACAACCGCTGGCTGCTTGGCTCGTAGGGCTCCAGCAGCGTCAGTACTCCCTCAGGCAGCTCCACCCGATCGCCTGCCGCCCCTCCGAACATCGGCATGCCGCCGTTGCGCAGCTCGATCACCCAGTTGCCGTCGTCGAGTGCAGTCGAGAAGTGCACGACCACGGGAGCGACGCCCGAGCCGGTGATCCAGGTGCCGTCGACCGCGGCCCCCAACGTCCCTGACGTGTTGACCAGCAACAGATCGCCTGGCCGCAAGTGGTCACCGATCCGGTCGAACCTCGTGTGCGTGACGGTCGACCCCTCCGCGACCAGCAGCCTCACCTGATCCCTGGCCAGTCCACGCGCCTCCGGCGGCTCGACCGCGTTCAGCTCGTCGGGCAGCGTGAACCTGGTCTGTGGATGAACTCTCATGAAGCCACCGCCGGCGCGAATTCCGAGGCTCGGTAGCGACCGCTCGCCGGCCGGCTGTCCAGCAACCGCAGAAACGCCGGTACGACGCTCGCAGGCTCGGCCCGATCAGAAATGTCTTCCCCAGGAAAGGCCGCCTGGTGCATCGCCGTGCGCAGATCACCCGGATCCACCGCGTACACAGCCAGCCCGGGATGCTCAGCCGCCAGTACTGCGCTCGCGTGATCCAGCGCCGCCTTGGCCGACCCGTAGCCACCCCATCCTTCGTAGGCCTCGACCGCGGCGTCAGAGCTGATGTTGATGACGATCCCGGCCGTCGCCGACAACTCCGGCAGCAATGCCTGGCTCAACGCGATCGGCGCGATCACGTCGACTTCGTAGACGCGCCGCAACTCGTCGAGGTCGGTTCCCGCCAACCGCTGCAGCGGACTCGCGCCGAGGTAGCTCGCGTTGTTGACCAGGAGATCGAGCCGGCCGAGCTCACCGACCGCATCGGGCAGATCGGCCCGATGCTCGGCATCGGTGACGTCCCCGGCCAGTGGCACGACGTCGGTCCGGGCGGCCAGCGCGTCGGCCGCGTTCTTGAGCGCGTCGGCGCCCCGCGCGTTGATGATCAGGGCCCAGCCACGCTCGGCCAGGCCGTGCGCCAGCGCGAGGCCGAGGCCCGCGCTGGCACCGGTGATGAGAGCAACAGGACGAGTCAGAGATTCAGTGGTCATGCCCGCCACCCTCATACCTCAAGCGAGCTTGAGGTCAAGCGCTACTGCCCGAAGATCTCGTGATCAGGTCTCGTCGGTGGGACCCGGTCCAGTGGGTAGCTGAGTGTTGAGGGGCGCCGTGGTGGGTGGCGTGCCGGCGTCGGCCTCCGGCGGGCTGGTGTCGGCGCCGGCGGTCGGACGCAACCGCAGGTAGAGCAGTGCGGTGGGCGACAAGATCACCGCGGACGCGACCAGGGCAGTCGTCAGCGAGGTGCGGTTTCCGAGCGCGCCGAGGGGTGGGCCACCGACGACCTGGCCGATGGCGTCGGCCTGACCGTTCAGCGACATCACGGTGGCGCGGGACTGGGAATCGACGTTGCGGTTCAGCCAGGACGTCTGGATCGGCAGCGCGACGGCGACCGCCGCGTCGCGTAACCACATCGCGGCAAGTGCCACCCACAGGTTGCCGAACACTGCCAGCCCGGCGATACCGGCGACCTGAAGCACCGTCAGCAAGGCCAGCAGGCCGTTCGGGTGGAGCGAGTTGACCCGCTCGGCGGAGACCTTGTTGACCACCAGCGAGGTGGCCAGCGAGAGCACGGTGCTGATCAGCGCGAAGACCGCGAACCAGATCGCCGGGGAGGTCTGCCCGAACAGGCTCGGCAGGCCTAGATCGTTCAGGACCCGGACCGTCCAGAGCCGGTCGAACGCCTCGCTGGACAGGCCCGCCAGGATGCTGATCAGGAAGAAGTAGCGGACCACCGGGCGGCGACGGGCGGCCTTCAGACCCTCGACGAGGGTCGACGTCAGATGGGTGAAGGTGTCGCGGTCGCCCTTCGGGGTCGGGCTGAAGTTCCGTTCCGGCATCACGGCGAGCATCGCCACCGCAAGCATCAGGAAGCCGATTCCGGAGACCACCATCGGCAGCCGCAGGCTTATCAGGCCGAGGCCACCCGCGGTGACAGTTGCCAGCACGGTCGCGGTGAGGTGGATCTGCTGCTCCCGGGTGAAGACCGGAGTCACCCCGTCCTCGCCGATCTCGTCAGTGATCCAGGCCTCCAGCGCACCGGAGGTGAAGGTGTAGCCGACGCCCCAGATCACCTGTGCGATCAGTACCGCGGCGAAGGTGGGCACCGATGCCTGCAGCAGGAAGGCCGGGCCGATCAGCAACAGCCCGACGATGATCGACAGCCGCCGGCTGACCAGGTCGGCGACGACGCCGGTCGGTACCTCGGCCAGGAAGACGGTGGCTTCCAGGACCGTGCCGACCAGCACCATCTCCAACGGGTTCAGCCCTACGTCCTTCACGTAGTACACCAGGCTGAGCGTGAAGGTCAGCACGTAGAAGAACGACGAGAAAGCGTTCAGCAGGTAGTAGGTGCGAACAGGCTCGGCGGGCCGAAGTGGACGTCGAAGAACCGTCAGCACGGCAGGTCACTCCCGGGCGCGTCGAGGTGGCAGGGGCCAGCCGCACACGCTAACGCACCCGTCGTGGACGGCCCCGGACTACTGGTGCTTCTCGGTCGGTTTGGGAGGGATGAGGATGCCTGGGTTGAGGATGCCGTTGGGGTCGAGTGTCTGCTTGATTGCTTGCAAGGACTCAATGGCCAGTGGGCCGACTTCGGTGACGTAGGCATCGCGGTGGTCGGTGCCGACGGCATGGTGATGGGTGATCGTGGCGCCCGCCTTGGCGATCGCCTGGTTGGCCGCGGCTTTCGCCTGCCGCCACTGCGCGACGGGATCGTCGGTCTGGGCGGAGATGACGGTGAAGTAGAGCGAGGCGCCGGTCTCGTAGACGTGGGAGACGTGGCAGAGCACGATCGGCGGGGTGCCTTGGCCGGACAGCTCGTTGACCAGGGCTTCCGTGACGGCCGCCTTCAACGCGGGGAGGGTCGACCAGAAGCCGGCCGTCTCGAGCGTCTCGACCAGCGCGCCCTCGTCGAGCAGGGGATCGCGGAGATACGGAGCCCGGTACCTTCCTTGGCGCCACGTCTCGCCGGGTCCCTCGCCGAGGTACTCGCCACCGGCGGCCGTCAGCACGTCGGCCAGCTCGGCACGGCGGGTCGGCGTACGGGCGCCTTCGAAGCCGACGATCGCGAGCACTCCGCCGGAGCCGCCGCCGAGTACGTTGGGGTCGGCCAGGTTGATCGCCGTCTCGGCTTCGTCGGACAGCCGCAGCACTGTCGGCAACGGGCCGTCCTGGGCCAGCCGGCGGATCGCGGTGAGCCCTTCGTCGAAGGTCGCGAACCGCCAGCCCTCGAAGGTGCGCTCGGTCGGGCGCGGCCGAACCCTCACCACAACGCTGGTGATGATGCCCAACGCCCCCTCCGACCCGAGGAAGAGCTGCCGGAGATCCGGCCCGGCCGCCGACATCGGCGCCCGTCCCAACTCGATCGTCCCGCGCGGAGTAGCCACGGTGAGCCCCACCACCATCTGATCGAACCGCCCGTACCCCGCCGACGCCTGCCCACTGGACCGCGTCGCCGCATACCCACCGATGCTCGCGCCCTCATACGACTGCGGAAAATGCCCCAGCGTGTATCCCCGCTCAGCCAGCAACCCCTCGGCCGCCGTCGCCCGCACACCCGCTTCGATCGTGGCTGTCCGGGAAACCTCGTCGATCTCCACCAGCCTGTCCAGCCTGCGCAGGTCGACGGCGACAAACGAGGTGCCTTGCGGCGCAAGCCCACCCACCACCGAGGTCCCACCCGCATACGGAACCACCGCGATACCCCGCTCGGAGCACACACCCA
Source organism: Kribbella sp. NPDC051620 (assembly GCF_044453825.1). Classification (NCBI taxonomy): domain Bacteria; kingdom Bacillati; phylum Actinomycetota; class Actinomycetes; order Propionibacteriales; family Kribbellaceae; genus Kribbella; species Kribbella sp. NPDC051620. The sequence goes on along the minus strand of NZ_JBITDB010000004.1, from coordinate 388,473 downwards.
AGAGCGCCTGCACGTCCTCATGCGACCCCGGATACACAACCGCGGCAGGCATATCGCTGGTGTCACCCGCCCGATACCGCAACAGATCCGGAGTCGAATACCCCCGCGTATGCGCCCACCGACTCGCAAAGTCAGTCACCACATACTCACCACCAAGCACCCCCACCAGCACCCCCATCTCCTCCCCACCAAGCTCCCACCCACCGCCCGCCCCGCCCGCCCCGCCCGCTCCGCCCGCTCCGCCGTGCCCACCCGCTCCACCCGCCTCGCGGTGCCCACCCGCTCCACCCGGCCCGCCGGCCTCGCCGGCTCCGCCTGCCTTGCCTGGCCCACCGGCTCCACGCGCCTCGCCCGGCCCGCCCACTCCGCCTGGCCCGCCGGTTCGATGCGCCTCGCCCGCTCCGCCGGGCCCGCCCGCCTCGCCCGGCGCGCGCTCCTCAACCCCGCCGTCCGGCGCTGGAGGCGCTGGGGGGCGGACTCCTAGGTGTTTGAGCGCTTCGAGGGCGGCTGCGGGGAGTTCTACTGCTTGGGCGGGGTCGCCCCAGCGGCCGGGGGTGAGGTTGACCACCGGGAGGTCGGACTCGGTCATGGTGGGCTCCCCATCTGTGGTGTTCGGAGGTAGCGTCGCCGAGGGACCGGACACCTCTTGCAGTCGGCGAAGTCGCTGATACACTCTGACGTGTGATGTCTCAGCGTAGCAGCGAATCCGACACCTCCTCCAGCTCGACCGGATCGTCGCGCCCGACGCCGGCGAACGCGATCGGCGAGGAGCGGATCCTGGACGCGGCCTACGAGTTGCTGCTGGCGATCGGCATGCGGCGGATGACGATGGCCGACATCGCCCGCCACGCGGAGGTCTCCCGCGCCACCCTGTACCGCCGCTGGCCGAACGTACAGGCGGTGGTCGCCGCCCTGATGACCCGCGAATGGACCACTGCGCTGGTCTCCGCCTTCCAGCCCGACGCTGTCGACGGCCGCGCCCGCCTGGTCGAGGGCGTCGTCGAGGTGGTCGCGAAGACCCGCACCCACCCACTGATGCGCAAGATCATCGAGCTCGACCCCGAGTTCCTCACGCCGTACCTGCTGGAGCGCCGCGGCAGCAGCACCGTCGCGCACCTCGCGCTGGTGAAGGCCGGCATCGAGTCCGGTCAGGCCGACGGTTCGATCCGCGAGGGCGACTCCGACTGGCTGTCCCGGCAGATCATCCTGGTCTCGCTCGCCTCCGCGGTCTCCGGACCGGTGCTCGCCGAGCCGAAGGAGTACCCCGAGCTCGACGAGGAGCTGCGGGTGATGCTCACCAGGTACCTGACGCCATGATCGCGGTCGGCAACGCCAGCCTCAACGCGGCCCGGCGGACTCGCGAGCTCGAGTGGCTCGACACGGCCGGCCGGGTCGACGTCCTCGTCATCGGCGGCGGCGTCACCGGCACAGGCGTTGCCCTCGACGCGGCTGCCCGTGGCCTCACCGTCGCGCTGGTCGAGAAGCACGACCTCGCCTTCGGCACCAGCCGCTGGAGCTCGAAGCTCGTCCACGGTGGCCTGCGCTACCTCGCCTCCGGGCACGTCGGCATCGCCTATGAGAGCGCCGTCGAGCGCGGCATCCTGATGAAGACGACCGCGCCTCATCTCGTCCATCCGGTGCCTCAGGTCGCGCCTTGGTTTCCCGAGGCGCGATTCGCCCAGGCGGCCTTGTTACGCGGCGCATTCCTCGGCGGCGACGTGCTCCGCACCTTCGCCCGTACCAGCGACGACCACCTGCCGCACTCCCGCCGGGTCAGTTCCGCGGAGGTACTACGGTACGCACCGACCGTCCGCCCGCAGGGTCTCCGCGGCGGCTTCCTCACCTGGGACGGTCAGCTCTACGACGACGCGCGGCTGGTCGTCTCCATCGCGCGCACCGCGGCATCGTACGGAGCCCGCATCGTCACGCACTGCGCCGCCGAGCAGGTGACCGGGCGGGGAGCGGTGCTGGTGGATCAGCTGTCCGGCCGGCGGATCGACCTCGACGCCGGGATCGTCGTCAACGCGACCGGCATCTGGGCCGATCAAGTTGCCTCAGGCATCAAACTCCGGCCGAGCCGGGGGACGCATCTGGTGCTGCCGCAATCCGCGTTCGGTGGGCTGTCCGCAGTACTGACCGTGCCGGTGCCGGGGGAGTTGCGACGGGTGGTGATGGCGATCCCGGCGCCTGATGGACGGGTCTATGTCGGGCTGACGGATGAAGAGGCGCCTGGTCCGGTCAGTGATGTTCCACGGGCAACGGACGCCGAGATCGACTTCCTGCTGTCGACGATCAGCTCGGCTGTGCGGGTGCCGTTGACGCGTGACGATCTGCTCGGCAGCTACGCGGGTCTGCGGCCGCTGCTCGACACCGGCCATCACAAGGGGCTGGACAAGACGGCGGACATTTCGCGGCGGCACGCGGTGATCACGAGTCCCGACGGGGTGGTGACGATCGTGGGCGGCAAGCTCACGACGTACCGGCGGATGGCGCAGGACACGCTCGACACTGCGCTCGATCAGTCGTCGGTAGAGGTGCGGCGGCCGTGTCTGACGCATCGGATTCCGCTGGTGGGGGCCGCGAGCCGGGTGCAACTGGCTGCGGTCCGGGCGCCTTCGCGCTTCGTCGATCGGTACGGCGTGGAGGCGACGGACGTGATCGCGGTGGAGCCGGAGTTGCTCGCGCCGATCGCGCCGGGGTTGGCGACGACACATGCGGAGCTGCGCTTCGCAGTACGGCATGAAGGGGCGCTGACCGAGGACGATCTGCTCGATCGGCGGACCCGGATCGGGTTGTCCGCGATGGATCGCGCGCTGGCGCTGCCGGCGGCACGAGAGGCTTTCGCCGCCGTCTGAGGTTTGCCGCTTTTGGCCTGTGGACAACTCCTCTCCGCTCCCGCCAACGGGTTAACTTTGTCAGTGGGGAGGTGAGGTCGGTGAGTCAGCCGTATCCGGGGCCGCCCGGCTACCACCCGGCGCCGTATCTGGGGATGCCGGTGCGGACGTACAAGCCGCTTCGGCAGATCACTGTCGTCTTCCTGGTCCTGATGGTGCTGACCACGCTCGTCGCCATCCTCCAGGCGGTGCTGATGTGGCGTTCGTACGACGACGTGAAGCGGCTCGTGTACGGGCTGCTCTCCGAGGACGAACTCGCGCGCGGAGTGGAGTCGATCGGCAACGCGGGTCCATTGCTCGACCTGATCAGCCTGCTGGTGCCCGCGACCGGCGTCTTCTTCGTGATCTGGCTGTGGAAGGCGCGGGAGAACACGGAGTTGTTCGCGCCGTCCTCGGGCGTCAGCTACCAAGGGGCCAAGCGGCTGGGTGACGGCGTGCATCGGCGCGAGCAGGGTTGGGTGATCGGCAGCTGGATCTGCCCGATCGTCCAGTTCTGGTATCCGCTGCAGGTGGTCGAGGACGTGGTTCGTGCCAGCGAGCCGCCGGGCCGGCCCGGCCAGGCGAAGTCGTCGCGGGGGTTGCTGTACGGGTGGTGGGCCGCGTGGACGACGTTCTGGCTGATCATCGTCGGCGGGAGCGGCTTCGCGCTGGTCAGTTTCGTCGTCTGGGTGGTGCGGCTGGTCCATCGCAAGGAGGTGGCCGACGCGACCGGGGACTATGTGGACATCTACGACCTGCAGAGCTTCATGGTCCGGACAGCGCTCGGCGTGAACATCGGCTTCACCGTCGCCGCCGTGCTGCTCGCTGTCGCCGGGGTGATGATCGTCCGGCTGATGTTCCGCACCAACGCCTGGCAGGACGAGCGAATGGCACCACCACTCACCGACCCCCCACCCGGCCCCCCGCAGTACGCTCCCCGCCCACCCGACTTCCCGTCGTACGCCCCCTACCCGCCACCGCCTTCGGCGCCCTATCCGCCGTCGTCCCCCGTGCCCGACCCACCGACGTCTTCCGTGCCCTACCCGCCGACGTCTTCTGTGCCCAACCCGCCGCCTTACGCGCCGTCGCCGCGTCAGCCCTGACAGCGGCTCGCGCCTACCCTCGCCTTGGCAGTCGGCAGAGGACCGCGGTTGCGTCGTCGTGGCGTTTGCCCCGGAAGGTGCCGACGGGTGCCTCCGCGTCGTACCGCCTGACCCTGTCGATCAGAGTTTGCGGGCCGGCGGTCACGAGGGTGTCGACCAGGTCTTCCCACGGATGGCCGTAGCGCTCGGAGTAGCGGGAGGCGCCGTCGGTGAGGAGAGCGATCAGCTCGACCGCCGCGCGTTCCGTAGTACCGGCGACTGCTTCGTATGCCGCTTTGGGTTCGGTGCTCGCGACCCAGAATCCACCCGGCTGGTTGCGCAACCGGCGTACGGCCTCGAACGTGTACTCCGGCAGCAGATCGACCCGGTTGTCGGCGAGCACCGTCACCCGCCGATCGGTGGCACGCAGCACGATCGGCGAATCGGCCAGTACCAGGTGCTCGACCTCGTCGTCGCCCACCCGCACCATCGCGACGGTCGACGACGGGCTGTCGGGATTGGTCAGATCGCAGGTATCCACATGCTCAGCCCGCACTGCATTGATCGCGTCCGCGAGCAGATCGGCGAGCGGCGCCTCGGATCGCCCAAGCAGCGGGAGCGCCAACTGCGTCGCCAACCGAGCGACCAGCCAGGCGACCGAGTGCACGCACCCCGACTCGATCCCCTTCGGCGCGGTCGCCCCATCCAGCACCACCACGAAGTCCGGCCCACTGACCACCAGATCCTCGTTCGGCCCTTCCCGATCCGGCGCCGGCTCACAAACCGACCAGATATCCACAACCTCATTCTCGGGGGCGGGCGGTCCAGGTGTCGGTGAGGGACTGGTCGAGGGGGATCTTGCTGGACCAGCCGAGGTGTTTGCTGATCAGGGTCGTGTCGGCCTGCTGCCAGGCGACCGCGTCGGCGGGAGAGCCCGCGTGGCCGGCGTGCGCCTCACCCTCGACGATCTTCGTCTTGGTTCCGCTGACCTCGATCAGCTTGTTGACCGCGTCGCGGGCCAGCGTCGCCTTGCCGGAACCGACGTTGAGTACCGGCGGCAGCTTGCCGTCCGCCGTCGCGACCGCCAGCACGGCTTCGGCGACGTCCCGTACGTCGACGTAGTCCCGCCACGCCTCGAGCGACCCGAGCTGGATCGTGTCCGTCGTGCCGAGCTGGCGGAGCACCCGGCCGAACAGGGTGCTCGGTGGCGAACCCGGCCCGGTGATGTTGAAGGAGCGCAGCACGACGGCGTCGGCGCCGTTGCGCTGCGCCCGCAGTACCAGCTCGGAACCGGCCAGCTTCGTGAACCCGTACGCCGCTCCCGGCCGGAGCTCGGCCTGCTCGTCCTGGCTCGTACCGCGCGGCGCACCGCCGTACTCCGCCGCCGAACCGATCTGGATGAAGCGCGCGTTGCTCGCGTGCCCGTTCATCGAGGAGAGCAGCGACTGGACGGCGACCACGTTGCCGCGGGTGAGCTCGAGGACATCGCCATGGGTGGCGGCCGCGGCGTTGACGATCACCGTCGGCTTGTACGCGCCCAGCTGGGTGTCCAGCGCGAAGCAGTGCCCGCTGGCCAGGTCGAAGCGCCGATGCGGATCGCCGGTCGACCGCGTGAACCCGCGATGCTCGATCCCGCGCTCCGCCAGCAGCCGGCAGATCGCGCCGCCCAGGAAGCCGCCCGCGCCGAACACCATCACTCGCTCTGATCCGGTCACATCAGCCATCCTCCCGGTCGGTCTGAACATTGTCGGTGGCACAGGGCAAACTGCTGGAAAACCAAGAGGAGTGCGATGGCTGAGCGCATGGGTGGCCGGGCGGCGCCCAAGACCGAGTCCACGATCCGCGACTGGGACGACGCCGATCCGTCCGGGCAGACGTACACCCGGGTGTTGTTCATCGACTCGGACCTGACCGAGGTGAACAACCGTCGCGGGGTGTTCGAGGAGTGCGTGTTCCGCGGCGTCCGGTTCAACGCGTCGGTGCACCACGAGGCGGCGTTCGTGAACTGCACCTTCGTCCGGTGCTCGTTCTTCGACAGCACCTTCACCCGGTGCAAGTTGATGGGCAGCATGTTCGACGACTGCTCCTACAACCTGATGAAGGTCGAGGGCGGCGACTGGTCGTTCGTCGGCCTGCCCGGGGCGAACCTGACCGGGGTCGAGCTCAGCGGCACGAAGCTGCGCGAGGCCGATCTCACCGGATTGCGGGCCGGCAAGGCGGTACTGCGGAACGTAAACCTGTCCGGCGCCTCGATGCAACGCGCCGACTTCACCGGCGCGGACCTGCGCGGATCCGACCTCTCGACCCTCGATCCGCTGACCGTCACGCTCAGGGACGCGATCGTGGACCTGCCCCAGGCGATCGTCATCACCACCTCACTAGGCCTGGAGGTCCGCCCCTGATCCGCGGCTCGCCTGTGGATATCTCCAGGGTTATGACCCGTCATCCCCCGGTTTACCCACAACCTGTGGATAACTATCCGGCCGTACGGTGAGCTGGTCACCGCGCCCGCGCGACCGGTCGGGCCTCGGCCAAGGACGGAGCCAGCGCGGGGGCCAGCTCGGCTCGGCGATGGCGTGCGGCCGGGCGCCTGACGAGCATCGCGCCGTGCTCCACGACGTACCCGGGGTTCGTCAGCGTGATCGGGCGGGTGGCGGCTCGCAGCGCGACCTGCAGCCCCGCGGCCAGGGCGACTCCGGCGAAGGCGCCGAGCGTGTTCGCGATCAGGTCGTGCAGCTGACACGACCGGCCGAGCGGCGCGATCAGCGCCTGGATCGCCTCGACCGCCGCGGACATCCCGATCCCCGCCGCGATCCCGTCGGCGGGCCGTCCGTTCGCCAGCGTCAGCAGCCCGGCGGCCGGGATGAACAGCAGGACGTTGAGCAGGCCTTGCAGTGAGGTGAGCCCGCCGGTGGTCGTCAGGTGCGTGCCGCAGGTACCGATCCCGGGTAATCGATGGCTGGTCGGACTGAGCGTGGCCGCGAGGATCAGCGCGAAGGCGGCGGGCATCAGCAGCGCCGCGCCCCTGGGGACGAGCTCACCGGGCCGGCGGGCCGACGAGATGGCGATCGGAATCGCCATCCCGGTCAGCACGACCCAGGTGTCCAGCAGGTGCGGAATTCCGCGATAGGTCTCGAGCACGCGTCCGGAACCTCCGTAGTCGACCGGCCCACGCAGTCCCGGTAGGTCTCCGCGCGATCACGTCGTCAGTGGTTTTCCCGATGTCTCTTCCTCCACAGAGACTCCGGCGTCCACTCCACCGACCGCTAGGTCACTCAGAACATCTGCACGCACCCGCAAACAAACAGTGAGTTCCCCGTGACAATCCGTACGGGAACTGTCACGCCACCTCCCTATCGATTGCATCCGGCAACCAATTTAGTAGCCGAAGGCAACAGATCCGGCAGCCGGCCGGACCAGGCGCCGTCGGAGGTCAGCCGTCCTCGCAGCCGATTCCGTCGTGGTCCGCGTCGAGGCGGTAGATGTCCGAGCCGATCACCTCGACCGGGCCGGCGACGTACGCCGGACCGTTGCCGCTGCCACCTTCACAGTCGACATCACTGGCGATCGGGACGCACCCCGTGTAGTTCGGGTCGCAGCCGCCGCTCGACTCCTTCTTGGTGCCGATCGACGTGACCTGGGTGACCGGTCGCACGGTGATCGCCTCGCGGAGGAGTCGCCGCCCGGTCTCGCGACCGTCGGTGTAGGTGACCGCGTAGGTCAGCTCCTTCTTGCCCTTCACCCCGCGGGTGGTGACAGCCTTATCGCCCTGCGGCCGGTCGGGGTCCCGCACGTTCTTCTTGCCGAACGCCACCGACCTGATCACGACGACGTTCTTGGTCACCACCACCGGTACGGCCTTGGTCGCCTTCGGAGTCGCCACCGGCGTCGAAGGCAGCACTGGCGTGCTCGGCGGCGACAAAGACGGTATCGATGCCAGCGTCGACGGCGGCTCGGTCGACGGCCCACTCGACGGCTCGGTCGGCGGTCCGGTCGGTGCCGGGGCGGCGTACGGGCTCGTAGTACCGGAGGCCCGGCCTGCCACTCGTTGCGGCGCCAGATCGGCCCCGCATCCGGTCAGTGCGAGTCCCAGTACGAGTCCCAGCGCGATCAGCAGTCCCCCCGCTGATCGGTCAGCTCTTGCCCCCCACATACTTCACATCCACACTTCAGTTTTCATCTCCACACGATCTCCCCGTACCGCACCCGCGACCAGACCTCGGAGCTACCGAAATCATCACGCGCCTGGAGATGACGTCCCCCGATCAACTCGTCCCGGGGGAGCTGTCGGACGTGGGTCTCGACCTGATCGAGGTGGGCCAGGAGGAGGCGCCCGTCGTCCGGTCGACCTATGTGCGGATCTGGGAGCCGTTGAAGGCGCACGGGCGGCTGGAGTGGAGCGACGAGGAATGGGCCGCCGAGCTGTCCCACCCCGCGATCCGGAGCTGGCTTGCCCGGGTACAGGGGGAGACGGCGGGCCTGCTGGAGTTGGAGGTCAGCGTCGACGGTGAGGTCGGCATCGTGGTGTTCGGGCTCGTTCCGGCGTACCAGGGGAGAGGACTCGGAGCCATGTTCCTGACCCGGGCGACGGAGTTGGCGTGGCAGCTCGGGCGGCCGACCAAGCGGGTGTGGCTGCAGACCTCCTCCGACGACCATCCCCACGCGCTTGGGAACTACCAGAGCCGCGGCTACCGGGTCATCTCGGCTGAGCCTCAGTAGCGGACGTCGCTCTGCAGGAGTGGCGGGTAGACCGTCGACGGCACCCCGTCGACCGTGGCGCCGGCGAACTGGAGCATCGCCCGCGGCGCTCCGTGCATCGGGGCGGGGTAGTCGAGAGTCGGCGCCGAGACCTCGTCCAGAGTGCTCAGGTGCTCGGGTGTCAGGGTCACGGCGAGGGCAGCGAGGTTGTTCTCGAGGTGCTCGACCCGGCGGGCTCCCACGATCGGTACGACCGTGCCTTGGCGGGCACGCAACCAGGCCAGTGAGACGGCGGCCGAGGTGGTGCCGAGTTCGTCGGCGATCTCGGCGACGGCTTCGATGACGACGTACTGGGCCTCGGTGGGGCTGCCGACGTACGCGGTACGGGCCGAGTCGGTGACCTCGGTACCGCGGCGGTACTTGCCGGAGAGGAAGCCATGCGCCAGCGGGCTGTACGGCGTCAGCGCGATGCCCTGGTCGAGCGCGAACGGAGCGAGCTCGCCCTCGACCGTGCGGGTCAGCAGGGAGTACTCAACCTGGAGCACGATCAGCGGCGTCCAGTTCTTCAGGAGGGCCATCGTCTGCGCCTGGGCGGTGAACCAGGCGGGCGTGTTGGAGAAGCCGATGTAGCGGATCTTGCCGGCCCGGACGAGGTCGTCGAGCGTGCTCAGCGTCTCCTCGATCGGGGTGTGGCGGTCCCAGTTGTGCAGGTAGTAGACGTCGAGGTAGTCGGTCTGCAGGCGGCGCAGCGACTCGTCCAGCTGCGCGCGGATCGAGGTCCGGCCGGCGCCGCCGCCGTTCGGATCGCCGGGGAACATGTTGCCGAAGAACTTGGATGCGAGTACGACGTGCTCGCGGCGGCCGGGCCGCGCGGCGAAGTAGTCGCCGAGGATCTTCTCCGAGTGGCCGTTGGTGTAGAAGTTCGCCGTGTCGATGAAGTTGCCGCCGAGGTCGAGGTAGGTCGCGAGGATCTTCTCGGACTCCTCGACGGTGGTCCCGGCACCGCCCGGATCCTCGCCGAACGTCATCGCGCCGAGCGCGAACGGGCTGACCCGGAGGCCGGAACGGCCGAGGGTTAGATAGTGGTCGAGTTGCATGATCATGCTCCTAGGTGCTTCGAAGGTGACCTCTCTATCGAAGCCTCTGCAGGTCGGCCGGCGGTAGACCGTTCCTCGCGGGCTATTGCCTATTCCGATCATCTGCGTTGGGATCGGGCTTCCGTGTGCTCTGATGAGATCGTGACTGATCCAGACCTGCTCCTCGCCGAGCTCCGCGATCGCATCGCCGCTCATACGCGGGCGGACCTGCAGACGCCGATCGACGGGCTGCTGCTGGCCAGGATGGAGTCGTCGGACCCGGACTACTCGCTCACCGAACCGCTCCTGGTCGTGATGGCTCAGGGCGCCAAGCAGCTCCTGCTGGGCGACAAGGTCTACGAGTACCGGGCGGGTGACGTCCTCATCGTCACCGCCGACCTCCCGGTCACCGGCCACTTCATCGAAGCCTCACCAGAGCAGCCCTCACTCGGTCTCGGCCTGGTACTACGCCCCGCCACCATCGCCCCATTGCTCCTGGAGTCCACAAGACCCCGTACTACGCCCAGCGGCCCCGCCATGGCCACCGGACCCGCCTCCCCGGAGCTCCTCGACGCGGCGGCCCGCCTGCTCCGCCTACTCGACTCCCCGGCTGACATCCCCGTACTGGCCCCGATGATCGAGCGAGAGATCCTCTGGCGTCTACTCACCGGCCCGCACGCGGACGTGATCCGCCAGATCGGCCTGGCCGACAGCAGCCTCACCCACATCAGCCGAGCCATCCGCTGGATCCGCGAGAACTACGCCGAACCCATGCGCATCGCCGACCTGGCCAGCCTGGCCGGCATGAGCCCAGCCGCCTTCCACCGCCACTTCCGCGCCATCACGGCGTTGAGCCCACTCCAGTTCCAGAAGCGCATCCGCCTCCAGGAAGCCCGCTCCCTCCTCGCCTCCCACCCCACCGACATCGCCGGCATCGGCCACCTGGTCGGCTACGACAGCCCCTCCCAGTTCAACCGCGAATACCGCCGCCTCTTCGGCACCCCCCCAGGCCAAGACGCCGCCCGCCTCCGCACAACCACCCCTCACCTGCCCTAGACCACGCCTCGAAGTCGGCCGTGGTCGTCCCCCGCTCGAGCCGGTGGAAGATCGGCTCGCGTGCTCTCAGCTCGGCAAGCACGTTCTCGTTGCTGCTCATGTGCTGAAGCTTTCCAGCTGGGTGGGCCCTCTGCGGCGATAGCGTTTTGCGGGCAGCAGGCGCAAAGATTCTTTCCGGGCGGTGTCGATCGCCGGGTCGGCCGTTCGACCTGGGGGTGCGTGGGCCGAGCGGCGGCCCCGTGGACAGGGAGAACACGATGTCGAAGTACATGCTGATCATGCGGGGCACCGACGAGTCGAACGCGGCCATGATGGCCGACATCGAAGAGCTGATGAAGACCACTCGCCAGTTCATCGACGACCTGCAGAAGGCCGGCGTGCTGCTCGCGGCCGAAGGGCTCGACCGGCCGGAGGAGACCGTCGTGGTCGACTTCAGCGGCGAGACCCCGGTGGTCACGGACGGGCCGTACGGCGAGACCAAGGAGCTGTTCGGCGGTTACTTCCTGCTCGACGTCGCCTCGAAGCAGGAAGCGGTCGAGTGGGCCAGGCGGGTCCCCGCGGCCACCGGCACCAAGATCGAGGTCCGCCGGGTGGCCGGGGACGACGAGCTGCCTCCGGGCCTCGACGAGTCCAGCGACGCCGGCAGCACTGGCCGGATCTGATGGATCCTGCCGAGGTCGGGGCCGTCTGGCGGATCGAGTCGGCGCGGATCGTTGCCGCGCTGACCCGGTTCACCGGCGACTTCGGGCTGGCTGAGGACGCCGCCCAGGAGGCGGTGGCCGAGGCGCTGGTGTCGTGGCCGCTCAATCCGCCGGCCAGTCCGGCCGGCTGGCTGATGGCCACGGCCCGGCGCCGTGCGATCGACGCGATTCGCCGCCGGGCCGCCCTCAAGGACCGCTACGCCCAACTGGCGCCCGACCCGGTGGTGGACGCCGAGCTCGACCCCGACCGGATCGACGACGACATCCTGTCGCTGATGTTCATCAGTTGCCATCCGGTACTTTCCCCTGAAGCTCGCGTGGCGTTGACCCTGCGCGTGGTCGGCGGCCTGACCACCGAGCAGATCGCCCGCGCCTTCCTGGTCTCCGTACCGACCGTGCAGGCCCGGATCACCCGGGCGAAGAAGACGATCGCGGCGGCCGGAGTGCCGTTCGAGTTGCCGCCGGCCGATGAGCGCCGGGAACGCTTGGGTGGCGTGCTCAGCGTCATCTACCTGATCTTCACCGAAGGGTCGACGGCCACGTCCGGCGACCGGCTGTTGCGCCCCGATGTCGCATACGAGGCGATCCGGCTGGCCCGCACACTGGCCGCGCTACAGCCGGACGAGCCGGAGGTACACGGTCTACTCGCCCTGTGCGAGCTCACTGCTGCACGCTTCCCAGCCCGAACCGCCCCCGACGGCTCACCGATCCTCCTCGAGGACCAGGACCGCAGACGCTGGGACCTCTCCGCGGTACGCCGCGGCCTGGCCGCCCTGGCGAAGGCATCACCCCGCGGTCTCGGACCGTACGGCCTGCAAGCCGCAATCGCCGCCACCCACGCCTCAGCACCCTCAGTGGAAGCAACCGACTGGGACCGAATAGTCGTCCTCTACGAGGCCCTGGGCCGAGTCGCCCCTTCCCCGATCGTCGACCTCAACCGAGCCGTAGCGGTCGCAATGGCCTCAGGCCCAGCCCAAGCCCTCACCATGGTCGACGAACTTGTCGCCTCGAACCGCCTCCCCGGCTCACACCTACTCCCCACCGTCCGAGGCGAACTACTGACCCGCCTGGGCCGCCACCCAGAAGCCCGCACCGAACTCGAACTCGCCGCCCGCCTCTGCACCAACCCTCACGAACGCTCAGTACTCCTCCGCAAGGCCGCCGCCCTCTGATCCGCAGAAGAGGACTACTGTCCCGCCATGAACTGGCCAGCAGGACGCAAGGGACAAGTCTTCGCGGGAACCTATGTCGTCGCCTTCGTAGCCATGGTGGTCGGCATCGCCTGGACCCTCTACAACCAAGCAACCAGCGGCACCGGATCACAGGTCATCATCGGTGCCTGCCTGTTTCTCGCCGGCCAACTGCTGATCACCCTGCTGGCGTTCGGGCTCAGAGCTCGAGCCCCTCTCGGCCAAGGGAAGAGCCGCCCGAGTGGCTACCAGCTCCTCTGGCACCGCCTGAGCCTGGGCCGAGAGCTTCCCTCGGCCGTCCGCGCCCTGCGAGCATCTTGAAGCAGTCCGTCGAACTCAGCGGGCAAGCAGAAAGCCGGTCCCTGGGGAACCGGCTTGGGGTGGAGACGAGGGGACTCGAACCCCTAACCCCTGCCTTGCAAAGGCAGTGCTCTGCCAGTTGAGCTACGCCCCCGTGGGGGTGAGAATCAGCGGCCCGGGGTGACCGGGTCGACGGCCTCGGCCCAGAGGTCCTGCTCGGCGCGGGCCTGCTGGGTCTTCTTGTAGACGAAGTATCCACCGACGCTGGCCAGCAGGACCAGCAGAACCTTCTTGAACATCGGGGATTCTCCTCGGATCGATGTCGATCAGGGTGGGCCTAACAGGATTTGAACCTGTGACCTCTGCCTTATCAGGGCAGCGCTCTAACCAACTGAGCTATAGGCCCGCGAACTGCGGGGGACGAACCTGGGAGAGATTACCGCACCCGGTGCCTGGCTCCCAAATTGGATTCGGCCGGGCCGGAGCACGTCCCGGCCGAATCGACAAGTCAGGCCTCAGTCCTCCGACGCGAGCGTCACCTCGAGGCCGCCCAGCAGGGTGGCCGCGATGTTGTAGAGGAACGATCCGAGGGTCGCCAGCGCCGTGATGATCAGCACGTCGGCGCAGGCCAGCAGGGTGGTGAATCCCATCACCTTGCCGGTGTTGATGTAGTCCTCGATCTGGAACGGATCGGCGCCTTCCTGGTTGCCCAGGACCTCGCGGACCGTGTTGTTGATGTTGTCGAACACCCCGGCCGCGCCGATCGCCGACCAGATGATGAAGACGGCCACCCAGGTGACGATGCCGAACGCGATCGAGAGCAGGAACGCGGTCTTCATCACCGACCACGGGTCGAGCCGGGTCAGCCGCAGCCGCGCCTTCCGGGTCTGCGGCCGGCCCGAGGTCTTCGGCGCCGGCGCGGCGGCCGGCGGGTAGTCCTCGCGCTGCTCGATCTTGGCCTTCGGCTCCGCCGTCTGCGTCCCCAGCGCCCCCGACGTCACCGAGGTCGCGGACTCCTTCAGCGCGCTGGCCCGGCCGAGCACTGCCTGCTTCGCCGCGTTCAGCTTGTCGCTGAAGCTCTCCGTCGGAGTGTGCGTCGGCGTCGCCAGCTTCCCGGTCTGCCCGTACGCCGACCCGCCACCGTCACCCACCTTGCCCGCACCCGGCAACCGCGGCTCCGGTCGCCCAGGAGTACTCGGGTTGGCCGGGAACGGACTCGTGGTCGCACCCGGCCGGACCGACCCGGCGCTCGACGGCGCACCGGCCGGCCTCACCGGGGGCTGCTGCGGCGGCCGTGCCGACGTACCGGCGCTCGACGGCGTCGCCGACGGTCCACCCGGACGCGGCTGACGCGCATCGCCGGGGCGCTGGCCGTTCGCAGTACCGGATCTGGTCTGGCCGTTGCCGTTCGAACTGCTACGACCGTTGGAGGCCGGAGTGGCAGGTGGGGTGGACTGTCCCTTGCCGGCGCCGCTGTTCGGTCGCTGGGGGTTGGGGCTGTCCGCTCCATCAGGCCAGGTCGGCCTCGCGCGGTTGGTCATCAGGTACCCTCCTGGCCGGCTTCGTCGTCTTCGACCGTAGCCGCGCCGTCGACGTCCGTCGAATGCTGGTCATCAGTGCTGACGCTCGCAGAGGGTGTTTCGGTTGTCGAGGCGTCCACATCCTGGACGTCACCGGCGAACTCGCCACTGTCGACGACCACACCGTCCAGCGCGCCGCCCTCGTCGACCACCACGCCGTCGACCACCAGCGCGTCGGTGCCGGCCGCCGCGTCGGCCTCGTCGGCCACCGCGAGGTCGGTGTTGCGCGCGATCGCGACCACGGCGTCGGACTCGCCGACCCCGGCGAACTTCACGCCCATCGTGTCGCGGCCCTTGACCGGCACGCTGTCCACCCGGCTGCGAACGACCTGGCCGCTGTTCTTGATCGCCAGCACCTGGTCGCTGTCGACCACGATCAGCGCACCCACCAGCGAACCACGCTCGTCGTTCAACTTCACCGCCTTGATGCCCAGACCGCCACGACCCTGCTGCCGGTATTCAGATACCCGGCTGCGCTTGGCGTAACCGGCGTCGGTCACGGTGAAGACGAACTGCGCGTCCTCCTCGGAGCCGGCCCGGATGACCGCCATCGACAGCAACTCGTCGCCGTTGCGGAACTTCATCCCGGTCACACCGGAGGTGGCCCGGCCCATCGGCCGCAGCTGCTCGTCGTTCGCGGTGAAGCGGATCGACTGGCCCTTCTTGGAGACCAGCATCAGGTCGTCCTCGGCCGACGCCAGCTCGGCGCCGATCAGCTCGTCGTCCTCGTCGCGGAAGTTGACCGCGATGATGCCGCTCTGCCGGGCCGAGTCGTAGTCGGTCAGCGCCGTCTTCTTGACCAGGCCGCGCTTGGTGGCGAGCAGCAGGTACGGCTCCTGCTCGTAGTCGCGCAGCGTCAGGACCTGGGCGATCTCCTCGTCCGGCTGGAACGACAGCAGGCCGGCCACGTGCGAGCCCTTGGCGTCGCGGGCGGACTCGGGCAGCTGCCAGACCTTGGCCCGGTAGACCCGGCCCTTGGTGGTGAAGAACAGCATCCAGTGGTGGTTCGTGGTGGCGAAGAAGTGGCCGATCTCGTCCTCGGCCCGCATCGTCGCGCCCCGGACGCCCTTGCCGCCACGGTTCTGAGTGCGGTACAGGTCGGTCTTGGTGCGCTTCGCGTACCCGCCACGGGTGATCGTGACGACGACCTCCTCGTCCGGCACCAGGTCCTGCACGGACAGGTCGCCGTCGGCCGCGATGATCTCGGTCCGCCGCTCGTCGCCGTACCGCTCGACGATCTCGGCCAGCTCGTCGCGGACGATGTGCCGCTGCCGGACCGGGTCGGCCAGGATGTCCTCGAGGTCGGCGATGACGACCTCGAGCTCGTTCAGCCGGTCGATGATCTTCTGCCGCTCCAGGGCGGCCAGCCGGCGCAGCTGCATGTCCAGGATCGCCTGGGCCTGGATCTCGTCGATCTCCAGCAGCGACATCAAGCCGCCGCGGGCCTCCTCGACGTCCGGGCTGCGGCGGATCAGCGCGATGACCTCGTCCAGCGCGTCGAGCGCCTTCACCAGTCCGCGGTAGATGTGCGCCTGCTTCTCGGCCTCGCGCAGGCGGTACCGGGTCCGTCGCTGGATGACCTCGATCTGGTGGTCGATCCAGTGCGTGATGAACAGGTCCAGGCTGAGCGTGCGCGGCACGCCGTCGACCAGCGCGAGCATGTTGCAGCCGAAGGTGTCCTGCAGCTGCGTGTGCTTGTAGAGGTTGTTCAGCACGACCCGCGGCTGGGCGTCCCGCTTGAGCACGATCACCAGGCGCTGGCCGGTCCGCGACGAGGTGTCGTCGCGGATGTCGGCGATGCCGGTCATCTTGCCGGTGTTGACCAGCTCGGCGATCTTCTGCGCCAGGTTGTCCGGGTTGACCATGTACGGCAGCTGGCTGACGACCAGGCTGGTCCGGCCCTTGGCGTCCTCTTCGACGTCCACGACCGCGCGCATCGTGACCGAGCCACGGCCGGTGCGGTACGCGTCGTCGATGCCCTTGTAGCCGACGATCAGGGCGCCGTTCGGGAAGTCCGGGCCCTTGATGTTCTCCATGCACGCCGCCAGGACCTCTTCCTGGGTGGCGTCGGGGTGCTCGAGGCACCACTGGGCAGCGGCGGCGACCTCGCGCAGGTTGTGCGGCGGGATCATCGTCGCCATCCCGACGGCGATACCGGCCGAGCCGTTCACCAGCAGGTTCGGGAACCGGCTGGGCAGGATCACCGGCTCCTGCGAGCGGCCGTCGTAGTTGGGGCGGAAGTCGACCGTCTCCTGGTCGATGTCGCGCACCATCTCCATCGCCAGCGGGGCCAGCCGGCACTCGGTGTACCGCATCGCGGCAGCCGGGTCGTTACCCGGCGAGCCGAAGTTGCCCTGGCCCTGGATCATCGGCGCCCGCATCACCCACGGCTGCGCCAGCCGGACCAGGGTGTCGTAGATCGCCGAGTCGCCGTGCGGGTGGTACTGACCCATCACGTCACCGACGACGCGGGAGCACTTGGAGAAGCCGCGGTCGGGGCGGTAGCCGCCGTCGTACATCGCGTAGAGGATCCGGCGGTGCACCGGCTTGAGTCCGTCGCGGACCTCGGGCAGCGCCCGGCCGACGATGACGGCCATCGCGTAGTCCAGGTACGACTGCTGCATCTCCGTCTGCAGATCGAGGGGCTCGATCCGGTCGTGTCCCGGAGAAATGGGGGTCTCGGTCATCTGGTGCTCGTCCCGTTCGTGTCAGTACGTCGGTGAGGTCGGCGCTGCGCGAGGAGTGCCCGGGCACGGCCCGGGCAGCCCTCAGAGGTCAAGGCGGCGCTAGATGTCAAGAAAGCGGACGTCCTTGGCGTTGCGCTGGATGAAGTTGCGGCGGGCCTCGATGTCGTCGCCCATCAGCGTCGCGAACGTCTCGTCGGCGCGGGCGGCGTCGTCCAGGGTGATCTGCAGCAGCACCCGGTTGGCCGGGTCCATCGTGGTCTCCCACAGCTCCTGCGCGTTCATCTCGCCCAGACCCTTGTAGCGCTGGATCGCGTTGTCCTTCGGCAGTTTCTTGCCGGCCTCGACACCGGCCTCCAGCAGGCCGTCCTTCTCCCGCTCGGTGTAGGCCAGCTCGTGCGGCTGACCGCTCCAGCGGATCTTGTACAGCGGCGGCTGCGCGGCGTACACATGACCGCGCTCGATCAGCGGCCGCATGAACCGGAACAGCAGGGTGAGCAGCAGCGTCCGGATGTGCTGGCCGTCGACGTCGGCGTCGGCCATGATCACGATCTTGTGGTACCGGAGCTTCTCCTCGTCGAAGTCCTCGTGGATCCCGGTGCCGAGCGCCGAGATGATCGCGAGTACTTCGTTGTTCTGCAGGACCCGGTCGATCCGCGCCTTCTCGACGTTCAGGATCTTGCCCCGGATCGGCAGGATCGCCTGGTACTTCGGATCGCGGCCGCCCTTCGCGGAGCCACCGGCCGAGTCACCCTCGACGATGTAGACCTCGCACTCCTCCGGGTTGGTCGACTGGCAGTCGGACAGCTTGCCCGGCAGCCCTCCGCCACCCAGCAGGCCCTTGCGGTTGCGGGCCAGGTCGCGCGCCTTGCGGGCGGCGATCCGGGCACTCGCGGCCGCGGTGGCCTTGCGGATGATCTCCTTGCCCTCCTGCGGGTTCTGCTCGAACCACGCGCCCAGCCGGTCGTTCACGACCCGCTGGACGAACCCCTTGACCTCGGTGTTGCCGAGCTTGGTCTTGGTCTGACCCTCGAACTGCGGCTCCGCCAGCTTGACCGAGATGATCGCGGTCAGGCCCTCCCGGATGTCGTCGCCGGTGAGCCTGTCCTCCTTCTTCTTGATCATGCCCTGGTCCTCGCCGAACGAGTTGACCAGTGAGGTGAGCGCGGCCCGGAAACCCTCTTCGTGGGTACCACCCTCGTGCGTGTTGATCGCGTTCGCGAAGGTGTGTACGGACTCCTGGAACGAGCCGCTCCACTGCATCGCGACCTCGAGGCTGAGCGAGTCCTCGCCGGTGGCCGCCTCGAACGCGATCACCTCGCGGTGCACGGTCTCCCGGATGCCGGTCAGGTACTTCACGTAGTCGACCAGGCCGTCGTCGTACTTGAAGGACTGCTCGGTCGGCTTGCCGTCCTCGGTGTGGTCCGGACGCTCGTCGCGGATGACGAGTTCGAGGCCCTTGTTCAGGAAGGCGTACTCGCGGAAGCGGGTGGCCAGCGTCTCGTACGAGTAGACCGTCGTCTCGAACACGTCCGGGCTCGGCCAGAAGGTGATCGTCGTGCCGGTGGTGTCGGTCGTGCCGATCTCTTTCAGGTCCTCGTCGGGCACGCCGATCGTGAACGACTGCATGTAGACCTTGTCGTTCTTGTGCACGTCCACCCGGAGCCTGCTGGACAACGCGTTCACGACCGAGACACCGACGCCGTGCAGACCACCGGAGACCTTGTACCCACCGCCGCCGAACTTGCCGCCGGCGTGCAGCACGGTCAGCACGACCGTGACGGCCGGCTTGCCCTCGGACTCGACGATGTCGACCGGGATGCCACGGCCGTTGTCGACGACCCGGACGCCGCCGTCGGGCAGCAGGGTGATGACGATCTTGTCGCAGAAGCCGGCCAGCGCCTCGTCCACCGCGTTGTCGACCACCTCGTAGACCAGGTGGTGCAGGCCACGCTCACCGGTGGACCCGATGTACATACCGGGCCGTTTGCGGACGGCGTCCAGTCCCTCGAGGACCTGGATGGCGCTGGCGTCGTACTCGCGCTCGACCGCGCTTCTGGTGATCGCTGTGAGCGGTGCTTCTTCGATACCGGTGCTGTCGGCGGACGTTGTTTCGTCGATCTCGGTCGGCTCGTCGGTCACCGGCTGTTGTCCTCCTCGGACCCCGCGTGCGCGAGGCATCGATGCACAGTAGAAGCCGCCCCATACTGTGTTCATCAGTGGGGTGGCTTTCTCAACAGCTCCATCTTACCCGTCGACCGAAGCAGAACCTGCCACCGGACGGCTAAAACTGTGGACAGGGCGTCTTTTCGGACTCCTTGCCATGTCCCCCCACGCGGGGAGGGGCTTCCGAAAGCGCTCACGGCGCTCAGTGGCTTCTGACCGGATCGCCCCTGACTGTCTGCGAACCGAGACCGGCCGACCCCGCGACCACCGGCCCCACCGCACCCTAAGATCGCTGCCGTGGAAAGTCTCGACGACGTCATCGACGCCATGATCGCCGACCGGGTGATCCACCGGCACCGCCGGAAATGGCTGATCGCCGTCGCCCTGATCCTGGTGCTGGCCGTCGTCATCTTCTTCACCGGCGGCTGGAAGGAGCACAAGGGCCGCACCGTCGACACCCTCGACGCCCCCACCACCCTGAAGGCCGGCCGGTTCGAGGTCGGGATCACCGACGCCACCATCATCCGGACGCCGAAGACGGACTACAGCCCGGCCAAGGCCCGGCTCGAGGTCGGCCTGCAGCTGAAGAACATCGACGACGAGGAACACAAGAGCACTCGTTACATGGACGATGAGCTGCTGCGCTGGGTGGTCCCGGGCAAGGACCCGATCAAGCCGGCCAACGTGAAGTGCAAGGACAAGAAGATCATCGGCTACGTGCTCGTCTACGGACTGCCCGCCGAGGCCTGCGTCGCCACCTTCGAGGTGTCGCCCAGCTTCAGCACCGACCAGACCGAGATCGGCGTCCTGGCCGAGGAGTACAAATCCGACGAAGGCTTGTTCGGCGCGTCGGAGAAGCCGTACTGGCAGGGCGAGAAGGCGGTCGCGGTGGTCCGGGTCAAGACGACGCTCACGACGGAGTCCGAATGAAGTTGTACCGGCCGGCGACGATCCTCGTCGGCATCATGTTCGTCCTGCTCGGCGGGCTGACCCGGCTGGCCGAACCGGACCAGGTCTACGACGAGGCGAACCGGGACCTCGTCCGCGGCACGATCGGCCAGGCGCTTCCCTACAACGGCTCCACCGTCAAGGTGAACCGGGTCAAGTTCGCTCACGCCTATCTGACGGGCGCCAGCGACGAGAAGGCCGTCGAGACCACCGGCATCTACGTCGCGGTCGAGTACGACACGGTCCGGGGCACCCAGGACCCGCAGTTGCCCAGCCCGCAACTGCTGACCGACGAGGGCACCGTGTACGCCCCGATCGGTGACACCAACGCCGGCCAGCTCGACTTCGCCGAGCCGGGCTTCGGCGTGAACGGGGTGCTCCTCTTCGAGGTGAATCCGGCCGATGTGAAGGGGCTGACCCTGAAGATCCGGAGCACTCCCTTGTACACGGTGCTGACTCGCGATGTCGCCGTCGATCTCGGCATCCCGGACGAGGCGATCGGTCAGCGGATGATCGACGCCGCGGCGCCGGAGTACCTCATCCCACGTGCGGTCAAGCGAGTGGCCTCATGAACCGGTACCAGCGCGCGCTGCGGCTGGCCGCGCAGATCGCGCTGCTGACCGCGCTGGCCGCGACCAGCGCCGTGCTGCTGCTCCGGCCCTATCTGGGCGACCAGGACAAGATGTACCGGCAGGGTGCGGTCACGGAGGTGGTCGCGCAGGGACCGGTGACGATCGCCGACATGCGATGGAAGCTGGAGTCGCTCGAGGTCTACACCCAGCTGGTCGACAAGGAGAAGGAGAAGATCTCCCTGGACCAGCCTGCCGGGTCGGTGGTGGTCGTCGCCAAGATCGCGCTCACCCCGCTGGCCGGCGGCAGCAAACTGGGCTGCTCGGCCACGCTCCGCGACGATCGCGGCAACCTGTGGAAGGGCCAGTACGCGTCCGATTACGAGCTGCCGACGAGCTGTAGCGATGACGACCACCCGTTCGTCCGGGACAAGACCGGAACGCTCGCTCAGGTCTATGTGGTCCCCGAGTCGGCCGTGCCGCACCTGACCGGAGTCCAGGTCGAGAACCTGGCGGAGTACCAGCGGGTCCTGCTCACCCGCTGATCAGGCCGGGACCGGTTCGGTCTGCGGCTCGGCCGCGGCGGCCTCGGCCCGGCGTTCGGCGCCGACCGAGATACAGAGGTCGAAAGCCGCTGCCAGCAAGGCGATCCGCAGCGTCTCGAACACCGAGTCCCGGATCAGGGTGGCGATCTCGTGGTTCATCAGACCCCAGTCGGTGCCGACGCCGTGGACGCCGATCAGCCGGACCAGACCGGCGAAGGCCCAGTCACTGCCCAGCAGCCAGAACGTGTAGACCATGCAGACCACGCCGAGGAAGACCGGCCCGACGCGGATCAGCAGCCGGAAGGCGGTCAGCGCCGGGTAGAACTTCTCCCGGATTCCACCGAGCACCAGATTCGGGGCCTGGTTGGTCAGCGTCACCAGCCGGTTCTGTTTCGGCGCCTCGCCCTCGGTGACCACTCGGCCGCCCAGCCGTCGCTCGATCCGGGTGCCGCGGAAGACGCCACCGCTGGCCAGGACCCGGTGCCCGAAGACCACGGTGGTGATCGCCAGCCAGGTCAGCGGCTCAGCGACACCAAGCTTGAACAACGGCCACAGCGTGTCCCAGAAGGCGCCCCAGAGCCACTCCAGACCGGCCGGGATCGGGATGTGGATGCCGGCGAAGAAGTCCTTCAAGCCGTCCCACCAGTTGGCCGAGACGTACCAGAAGTTCCGGTCCTCGAACCATCCTTTGAGATCGGCCACCGCGAACGGCGTGACGACGACCGTCAGCAGCACGAAGAACGCCTCGGCCCAGACCTGGGCGAATCTGACCGGCCGGCTCGGCCAGCGGTCGTCCACGGCCTCCAGCACCCGCCGCAGCACAAGCAGGATCACGATCGCCGGTACGTACGAATGCCAGGCGTTGTCGGCCAGCTCGAAGAAGGAGGCACCGCCGCCGAAGCCACGCTGGACGATGTTGCTGATCGACAGCTCGGCGATCCGGTCGTCCAGGAATCCCCAGGCCGACCAGACGGCGATCATCGGCAGCAGCGTCACGGCCAGCAACTCCAGCAGCCCTTGCTGGGTTGGGTCCGCGGTCTCCTCGGCCTTGTTGACGGCCGCGTCGCGCCACCGGTACAGCGAGGTCGCACAGGTCCGGATCATGCCGACGGTGGCCGCGATCTGAACCAGGACGCCGGTGGCGAACACCCCGACGCCCAAGCTCGAGTGCTGGTGCTCGTCCAGCCAGATCGCACCCTGGATGCCGGCGCGGAAGCCGATGTACCCGGCCAGGAACCAGGTGACCAGTGGCAACAGGTTGCGCCACCACAACCGGAAGGTGTCTCCGATCAGGTGGACCATCTCTCGAAAACCGTCAACGATCGCGCGCATCGCGCCCGATCCTAGGTGATCCGGCGGGTCTCTACAGCAGCCGATCAGCCATAGGTATCGCGCGGTCCGCGGCCGCCACGGACAGTGCGCGGGCCCTTGCGCCAACTGGGGGCGTTCGGGCCTTCCACCTTGACTCTGGTGACGGTGCCGTCGCCCAGTTCGGCGTTGAGCCGGCGGACCAGGTCGGGGGCCAGGAGACGGACCTGGGTGGCCCAGGCGGTGGAGTCGGTACGGACGGTGAGCTCAGTGTCCGTGTAACTCTCCGGCTGGCAGTGCGAGGCCATCTCCGGGCCGACGATCGACGGCCAGCGGGCCATCACGCCGTGGACGGCGACGTCGACCTCCCAGCCCTGGTCGCGCATCAGCCGGCCGAGGGTGTTGGTCAGCGACTGCGGGTCTCGGTCGTCGGCGCGGGCGCTGCTGAGCTGGTTGCCGGTTGGGCGACGGCGGCGAGTCTTCTTGACAGGCTGGATCGGGCCCGCCCCCTTGAGCCGGCTGGCGAGCGTCTTCGCCAGCTCCAGGCCGCGTTTGTCGTGCTCGACCTCTTCGACCGGCTCGCTCTGGACGCCGCTCTCAGAGGAATTCCGGTCTTCAGACACGACGGACCGAGCCCTCGCCGACGTCGAACCGGGCACCGCTCAGCTCCGCCGGTACGTCGGCGCCGACGGCCGCGGTGACGAGTACCTGTTCGGCGGGCGCGACGAGTTCGGCCAGCCGGTCGCGCCGGCTGGTGTCGAGCTCGGCGAACACGTCGTCCAGAATCAGCACCGGCTCACCCCCGTCCGACCGCAGCAACTCGTACGACGCCAGCCGCAGCGCGAGTGCGAACGACCAGGACTCACCGTGACTCGCATACCCCTTCGCGGGCAAGTCCCCGAGGCCGAGTACTACGTCGTCGCGATGCGGACCGACCAGCGAGACACCACGATCGAGCTCGTCGGTCCGCCGGTCCCGGACCGCGTTCTGCAACACCTCGGCGAGTTGCTCCCGACTGGCCACCCCCGGCTCCAACGGCACCGACGACTTGTACTCCAGCCGCGCATCACCCTTGCCCCGGGCAACAGCGTCGTACGAGCCGGAAACCAATGGGCGAAGGGATTCCAGCAGGTCGAGCCGCGCCGCCAGGAGCTCTGCTCCCGTGGTGACCAGGTGCGAATCCCAGACATCGAGGGTGCGCAGCTGGCCCTCGATCGCTCCACCAGAACGATTCTGGCGTCTGGCCACCGCGGCGCTCTTGAGCAACGAGTTCCGTTGCTTCAGGATCCGCTCGTAGTCCTGCCGCACGCCGGCGAACCGGGGTGACCGCAGGGTGAGCAACTCGTCCAGGAACCGGCGCCGCTCGGACGGATCGCCCTTCACCAGCGCGAGGTCCTCGGGCGCAAAAAGCACCGTACGGAGCAATCCGAGCACTTCGCGCGGCCGGGGGACCGGGGACCGGTTGATCCGGGCCCGATTTGCCCTCCCAGGATTGATTTCCAGCTCGACGACCAGATCGCGTTCCTGGTCGGAGCGGATCTCGGTCCGCACGATCGCGCGCGGAGCGCCGGCCCGGACCAGGGGGGCGTCGTTGGCGACGCGGTGCGAACCGAGGGTCGCGGTGTAGTGGATCGCCTCGACCAGGTTGGTCTTGCCCTGGCCGTTCGGGCCGACGAAGGCGGTCACGCCGGCTTCGAGCTGGACCTCCGCCTGCTGGTACGACCGGAAGTCGATCAGGCCGAGAGCAGTGACAAACACCTGATATTCCTCTGCTGGGCGGATCCTGAGGGCGGTGGCCCCGAGTCGCCGATCGTACAGAGTCCGGGCCGCCGGATGTAGCGGCGACCCGGACTTGGTGCTCAGTGCTGAATCGGCGGGGTGGCGTACGACGGGTCGGCCGCAGCGCCCTTGACCGCGTGGCCACCGAACTGGTTGCGCATCGCGGCGATCGCCTTCATCGCGGGGGAGTCGTCCTGGCGGGACGCGAACCGCGCGAACAGCGACGCGGCGATCGCCGGCACCGGTACCGCGTGGTCGATCGCTGCCTCGACGGTCCACCGGCCCTCGCCCGAGTCGTCGGCGTAGCCGCGGATCTTGTCCAGGTGGGTGTCTTCCTTGAGCGCGTTGACCATCAGGTCGAGCAGCCAGGACCGGATCACCGTGCCCTCGCGCCAGGAGTCGAACGCCTCGGGCACGTTCTCGACGATCTCGGCGGCCTCGAGCAGCTCGAACCCTTCGGCGTACGCCTGCATGATCGCGTACTCGATGCCGTTGTGGACCATCTTGGCGAAGTGGCCGGCACCGACCTTGCCGGCGTGCACGAAACCGAACTCGCCTTCGGGCTTCAGGGCGGTGAAGATCGGCATCAGCGTGCTGACCGTGTCGGTGTCGCCACCGCACATCAGCGCGTAGCCGTTCTCCAGACCCCAGACGCCACCGGACACCCCGCAGTCGACGAACTTGATGCCCTTGTGGGACAGCAGTTCGGCGCGCCGGATGTCATCGGTCCAGCGGCTGTTGCCGCCGTCGATCACGATGTCGCCCTCGGAGAGCAGTTCGGCCAGCTCGGTCAGCACCGGGTCGATAGCCTGGACCGGCACCATCACCCAGACGACCTTCGGCTGATCGGCCGCGGTCAGCTTGCCGACCATGTCGGCCAGGTCCGTCGCATCGGAGATGGCTTGGTTGTGATCGAAACCGACGACGGTCAGGCCTGCGCCGCGCATCCGCTCGCGCATGTTGCCGCCCATCTTGCCGAGACCGACAAGGCCGAGCTCCATCGTGAATCCCCTTGTTCTGTTGACTTTTGGGTGCTAGCTGTTCAGGCGGACCGGCATCAGCACGTACCGGAACTCAGCTATCGGGTCGCCGTCGAAATCCTTCACGCCGGTCAGTTCGGCCGGCTTCGTCGCCTGCGTGAAGGCCAGGTGCGCGACCGGGGTGCCGATCGCGTTCAGGCCGTCGAGCAGGTACGTCGGGTTGAATCCCACGGTAACCGGCTCGCCAACCACGCGCGCCTCGATCGACTCCGACGCCTGCGCTTCGTCGCCGCTGCCGGCGTCGAGGGTGACCGTGTCGTCGGAGAACGTCAGCCGGACCGGCGCGTTGCGCTCAGCCACCAGCGCGACTCGCTTGACCGCCTCGACCAGGGTCGCGGTGTCGATCCGGACCCGGGTCGCGATCGCCGCGTCGGTCGGGATGATGCCGCGAACCTTGGGGAACTCACCGTCGAGCAGCCGGGTGGTCGCGCGCCGGTTGCCACCGGAGACCTCGCCCTCGAAGCCGACGATGCCTTCACCGCTGCCCGGCGCTGCCAGGGAGACGATGATGTCGGTTCCGGTCATCGCCTTCGCGGTTTCCGAGAGCACGCGGGCCGGGATAAGGGCTGCAGCAGAGGCATCCGGGCTCTGCGGGTTCCATTCGAGCTCGCGGATCGCCAACCGGTACCGGTCGGTGGCCAGCAACGAGATCGTGGAGCCCTCGATCTCGACCCGTACGCCGGTGAGTACCGGCAAGGTGTCCTCGCGGCCGGCCGCGGTGACGACCTGGGCGACCGCCTGGGCGAAAACGTCGCTGCGGACGGTACCGGAGGCGGCCGGAAGATCTGGCAAAGCCGGATATTCCTCTGTGGGAAGCGTTTGGAGCGTGAATCTCGAGGTGCCGCAGGTGACTTGCGCCTTCGCGCCGTCCACCGAGATGTCCACGGGCTGATTCGGGAGACTCTTCGAGATGTCGGCGACCAGCCGGCCGGAGATCAGGCACTTGCCGGTATCGGCCACCTGAGCGGGAACGGTCACCCGGACGGAGGTCTCGTAGTCGAAGCCGGACAGAGTGATCTGGCCTTCCTCGGCCTCGACCAACAGTCCGGCAAGGATCGGAACGCTCGGACGACTGGGCAAACTGCGCGCGGCCCAGGCCACCGACTCGGCCAGTACGTCGCGCTCGACGCGAAACTTCACCGCTGGGTGCCTCCTGTTTCGGCTGTGTGCCAGGCAGATCCTGCCACGGACAGATGTGATGTGCGCCAACCGGGCTTGACGTGGCGGTTCGGGCGGGTCGTGTCCCCGTCGTCGTGGTGCTGGTGGGGACAGCGTGACAGGCCTGCTCCGGAGGCCGTCGGGCAGGGGCGAAATCGGAGTTTTCCCCAGGAAGGGCGGCCAGAACCTTTTTCGGTCTGGAGCCTCATTAGGGATTCCATAGGGTTCTTCGCACCTGTGGATCTTGTGGAAAAGGCGTGAGTTCGCAGGTCAGACCCGGTTTTGCCCTGTGGGTGGGCTGTGGACGAATTGGGGGTGATCTCTGGATGCCTGGGTACGACGGATTCTCTCCACACAGGCAATCCACAGCGAAGGCGGCTGTGTCCACCGAGATACCCACAGTTATCCACAGGACTGTCCCCAGCCTGTGTGGTTCGTGTGACCGCGTCGTAGCGCTCGGCGTACACGCTTTCCGACCCGGTCACACGACACCTCATTGCTGCTTGGCCTGATGCTTGATCCGGTTGGTCAACTCGGTCACCTGGTTGAAGACGCTGCGCCGTTCCGACATCAGCTGGCGGATCTTCCGCTCGGCGTGCATGACGGTGGTGTGGTCGCGGCCGCCGAACTGCTGGCCGATCTTCGGCAGGGACAGATCGGTCAGTTCGCGGCACAGGTACATCGCGATCTGCCGGGCCGTGACGAGGACCCGGCTGCGGCTCGAACCACACAGGTCGTCGATCGACAATCCGAAGTACGAGGCGGTCTGGCCCATGATCATGCTGGCCGTCACCTCGGGCTTGCTGCCCTCGGGGATCAGGTCCTTCAGCACGATCTCGGCCAGCGACAGGTCGACCGGCTGACGGTTGAGGCTGGCGAACGCGGTCACCCGGATCAGCGCGCCCTCGAGCTCACGGATGTTGGTCTGCACCTTGCTCGCGATGAACTCGAGCACCTCGGGCGGCGCGGTCAGCCGCTCGGTGGCGGCCTTCTTGCGCAGGATCGCGATCCGGGTCTCGAGGTCGGGCGGCTGGATGTCGGTGATCAGGCCCCACTCGAACCTGTTCCGCAGCCGGTCCTCCAGTGCCTCGAGCCGCTTCGGCGCCCGGTCGGAGCTGATCACGATCTGCTTGTTCGCGTTGTGCAGCGTGTTGAAGGTGTGGAAGAACTCTTCCTGGGTCTGGATCTTGCCTTCCAGGAACTGGATGTCGTCGATCAGCAGTACGTCGACATCGCGGTAGCGGCGCTGGAACTGGGCCGCCTTGTCGTCGCGGATCGCGTTGATGAAGTCGTTGGTGAACTCTTCGCTGGAGACGTACCTGACCCGGGCGCCCGTGTAGAGACTGCGGACGTAGTGGCCGATCGCGTGCAGAAGGTGCGTTTTGCCCAGCCCAGAGTCCCCGTAAATGAGCTGCGGGTTGTACGCCTTGCCCGGCGCCTCGGCGACGGCGACAGCAGCGGCGTGAGCGAACCGGTTCGAGCTGCCGATGACGAAGGTCTCGAACGTGTACTTCGGGTTGAGCCGCGCCTCACCTTGGGAGTCGGTGGGCGGCTGGAACTGGGCCGACCCGTTCGGCGGCGGCGCCACCGAAAGCGGCGGGGGCGGCGGCTGGATCTGCTGGATCGGCTCCGGCTGCTGCTGAAGATGCGTCGGCTCCTGCAGCGCCGGGGCCGGGGCCAGCTGCTCAGTCTGCTGGTGCTGCGGTTGGTGCTGTGGTTGATGCATCGGGTGCTGCGCCGGTTGCTGTACTGGCTGCTGCATGGGCTGGTGCTGGGGCTGCTCGTACGGCTGCTCGACGCGCTGACCGAACGGCTGGGTCAGCGGCCGGTTCGGCGGCTGGTTGATCGGCGACTGATACACCGGTGCCTGCTCCCGTACTACGGGCTGCGGCGCCGGCGCCGGTTCGCGGAGCTCGGGATCGAGCGACGGGTCGACCGTGACGGCGATCCGGATGTCGCGGCCGAAGCTCTCGGTGAGGATGCGCTCCAGGTCGGGCCGCAGCCTGGTCTCCAGCTGCCCCCGGGTGAAATCGTCCGGGACGGCGACGATCGCGGTGCTCTCGTGCAGCGTCACCGGCCGCGAATTCGTCAGCCAGGCGCGCTGGTTCGGTGGCAGTCCGGCGAGGACCCTGGTCCAGGCAACGTCCAGATCATTCACTTCCGCCTTGCTTTCCGCACTGGCGGACTGGTCCTCGACCACGCGTTGCTCCCCGAATCCTTCGCTGCGGTGGCCGGCGCTCCCGGGCTGGTCCCCGGTGCAACGCGACCATTCGACCCGGCACCCCACCCGTGCCGCCGGTCGGCCGCACGTAGCAGTTGCTTTCTCCTCAGCCGGTTTTCCTCATTGTCCACATCGTTGTCCACAGTTGTGAACGAAGCGCGGAGGCAGTTGGTTACCGGTGTCGGGGTGTGGGACCTCTGGTGTGAGGGGCTGACGCTAACAAGTCCGCCCATGCCGCTTCAAGCCGTCATCCACAGGCTATGGGGCGTAAATTGGGGGCAACCTGCGGCGTGTCGGGTAGACGCCGGAGCGTAATCGTGTTCGTTGCCGGGCTGAGCTGTCGCCGTCGGTAGCGGTGGTGACCTGGCTGTGACCGGCCTCTGACAGGCCGTTCCATCCACAGGCCTGTGGAAAACTATGGGGACGGCTGGTTTGACCTGTCCACAGGCCGCCACGTACCGTGGATCAGTCGGTATTGAACCGGCCGTTTCGTGCTGCGCTCCCTACGGGATCGACCTTGTGTTGAAGGTTTCTCGAGCGGTGGGCCAGGACCTGCACCAGGGACAGATCTATCAGTGGATTTGTCGACAAATGTGATCTCGAGTAACCGGAGTCATTCCAGTGAGCAAGCGGACCTTCCAGCCGAACAACCGGCGCCGGCACAAGAAGCACGGCTTCCGTCTTCGGATGCGTACCCGTGCGGGTCGCGCCATCCTCGCAACGCGTCGTGCGAAGGGTCGCCAGCGCCTCGCGGCCTGACGCCGTTGAGCTGGCGACGGTGACCACCTCGTGTTACCCGCGTCGAATCGGTTACGCCGGTCCGGCGACTTCCGTCGCGCCGTCCGAACCGGACGCCGCGCGGGTCGGCGTGCCGTGGTGGTCCATCTGTTGCCGGCGACCGATCCAGGGACCGATTCGGCGGCCGAGCCTGCTCGTGTCGGATTCGTGGTGAACAAGGCGGTGGGCAATGCGGTTCTGCGGAACCGCGTCCACCGCCGTCTGCGCGCTGTGATGGCGGCGCAGCTCCCCGGCCTGCCGGCCGGCAGCCTGACCGTTGTCCGGGCGCTGCCGCCGTCGGGCTCTTCGTCGTTCGAGGAGCTGACGGCCGACGTACAGGCCGCGCTGTCCCGGGTCCTGCGATGAAGATCGCGCCCGTCAAGTACGGGATCATCGGTTTTCTGAGGTTGTACCGGAAGTTCGTCAGCCCGATGTACGGGCAGGTGTGCCGGTTCTACCCCAGTTGTTCTGCTTACGCCCTGGAAGCGGTCGAACGCCACGGCGCGGTGCGCGGTAGCTGGCTGGCGGCGAGGAGACTCGCCCGCTGCCACCCGTGGAACCCCGGCGGCTACGACCCCGTTCCACCCACAGATGTCGACCAGCGCGGAGATGCAGTCTCCGCCAACCAGCCCGAGCCGTCTGTCGACGGTGGGCCTGTGCAGCGAGGTGCTTGAGTGACTCTTCTGGCCATCCCCGAACTCGCGTTGTGGGACGGGATCGTAGACATTTTCAACGCCGTGATGACGCCGCTGTACTGGGCGGTGTCGGCGCTGCTGGTGGGATGGCACTGGCTGCTGTCACAGGTGTTCGATCCGAACAGCGGCTGGGCCTGGGCGCTGTCCATCGCCGGCCTGACCATCGTCATCCGGACGCTGCTGATCCCGCTGTTCGTGCGGCAGATCCGCTCCAGCCGGAACATGCAGCTGCTGCAGCCGAAGATGAAGGAGCTGCAGAAGAAGTACGGCCACGACCGGGAGAAGCTCGGTCAGGAAATGATGAAGCTGTACAAGGAGACCGGGACCAACCCGTTCTCCTCGTGCCTGCCGCTGCTGCTGCAGTCGCCGATCTTCCTGGCGCTGTTCCGGGTCCTCGACTACGCGTCGAAGGGCAAGTGGCACAGCGAGATCATGAAGGACCACGTCAACTCGCTGCAGCACGCGAAGATCTTCGGCGCGGAGATCTCGCAGACCTTCCTGAAGGCGAACGGCGAGGGCGCCGGCAACGTCAAGGTGGTCGCCATCGTGCTGATCATCCTGATGACCGCGACGATGTTCACCACCCAGCTGCAGCTGATGCGCAAGAACATGCCGAGGGAGGCCCTCGAGGGCCAGGCGGCGCAGATGCAGAAGATCATGCTCTACGTCTTCCCTGTCTTCTTCCTGATCGGTGGCTTCAACTTCCCGATCGGTGTGCTGATCTACTGGTTCGTCTCGAACCTGTGGACGATGGGCCAGCAGTTCTACGTGATCCGCCGCAACCCTGCTCCGGGGACGCCGGCCTTCGACGCGATGGAGGCCCGCAAGCGCGAGCACAACCTGAAGGCGGGCCGGCCGGCCGACGAGGGCCTGGGCGGCGCCGCGGAGGATGGCTCGGTCGCGACCGAACGTCGCCCGGCCAACCGGCAGCAGCCGAAGCGTCAGTCCCGCAGCACCCGGAAGACCGTCGCTCCGGCGGCCGGTGAGTCCTCGGTGCAGGACGCGCCCAAGGTGCAGGACACCCCGAAGGCGTCGAGCAATGGCCAGCAGCCGGTGAAGAAGGCCGCGGCCAAGCAGACGTCCGGACAGACCTCGGGAGCGAAGCGACAGCCGGCCGCGAAGTCCCGAGCCGCTCGTCAGGCCGCCCAGAAGAAGGCCGCGCAGAAGAAGCCCGGTGGTGGCTCCGGCGGCCGCCGTTCCTGACGCTGGTCGTCCGGATGGCCGGCTGACCGGCACCCGTTTTTCTCTGCTGTGTACGACCTGGGTCCCCGTGGGGCGGATCTCGAAACGTGAAGGAGTGGCCGTGAGCGACGGCATGCAGAACACCGAGGCAGCGGAGAAGTCCGCGCCGGCAGACCAGGCGGCTGACCGCCTGAAGGCACTGGAGGCCGAGAGCGACATCGCGGCCGACTACCTGGAAGAGTTGCTGGACATCGCCGATCTCGATGGCGATATCGACATGGACATCGACGGGGACCGCGCGGCGGTCTCGATCGTCGGCGCCGACCTGAGCAACCTGGTCGGCGAGAACGGCAAGGTGCTCGAGGCGCTCCAGGAGCTGACCCGGCTGGCCGTCTACCGGGAGACCGGCGAGCGGTCGCGACTGATGCTGGACGTGTCGAACTACCGGGCCAACCGCAAGACCGAACTGGAAGAGGTCGGGCGCAAGGCCGTCGACGAGGTGAAGGCCTCGGGCGAGGCGGTCAAGCTCGCTCCGATGACGCCGTTCGAGCGCAAGGTCGTCCACGACGTCGTGGCCGCCGCCGGCCTGACCAGCGAGTCCGAGGGCGAGGAGCCGCGTCGCCGGGTCGTCGTCCAGCCCGCGTGATCGCCGTGTCCTGCTCGTGACGGACGACGTTTCACGTGAAACACCGCCGCTCGTGGAGAAGCTGTACCCACGAGCGGCGGAGCGGCTTGCGGCGTACGCCGAGCTGCTGGCGACCGAAGGAACACTGCGCGGACTGATCGGTCCGCGCGAGGTGCCGAAGCTCTGGGATCGGCACCTGCTGAACTGTGCGGTGCTGGAGCGCTTGATCCCCGAGGAGTCCACGGTCGCCGACATCGGCACCGGCGCGGGCCTGCCAGGGATCGTGCTCGCCCTCGTTCGTCCTGATCTCCAGGTGTCGCTCGTCGAGCCGCTGCTCCGGCGCACCACGTTCTTGGAAGAAGCGGTCGACCTGCTCGGCTGCACCAACGCCGTCGTTGTCCGCGCCCGTGCCGAGGACCTGATCCCCGGCACTCGCTCAGGAGCTGAAGGCGCGGCACGCGGCCAGGCCCCGTACGACGTGGTGGCGTCACGGGCTGTCGCTCCGCTCGGAAAGCTGGCCGGCTGGTGCCTGCCGCTGACGGCCGAAGGCGGTCTGATGCTGGCAATGAAAGGCGCCTCCGCGGAAGAGGAACTAGCTGCCTCTGAAGCCGAACTAGAGGCCCTCGGCGCCGAAGAATGGCACGTCCACCAACTCGGTGTCGATGAACTGGCCCAGCCGACGACAGTCGTGAGTATTGTGGCCGGACGTGCTGCGCGGGGATCGCAGCACAGGAGACGCGGGAGGTGATCGGGTTCGTGAGTCGTGCCCTCGGATGGCCTGAAAAAAGCACCGGTAAACCCCGGGAGTCCCAAGGAATCGGCTGGCCCGCCGACCACCCCACCCAACCCACACCGCCCCCGTCCAACACCCCCACCCCCGACGATTCGAAGCCCGACAGCGTCACCTTCGACGGCTCTGCCTCCAATACCCCCACACCCGACGGTCCAGCGTCCGACAGCTCGACGTCCGACACCGCCGTACCCAACGGCTCAGCATCCGCCACGACCTCCGACGGCTCGGCGTCCGACGCGGCCACGGTCGACGGCTCGGCATCCGAGACCGTCACGCTCGACGGCCCGACGTCCAACACGGCCGCCTCCGACGGCTCGCCGGCCAAGGCTTCAGCCTCCGACACCCTGGGGTCCGACACCGCCACACCGGAGGAGTCGGCGTCCGACGGTTCGAGCTTCGACACCCTCACGACCGATGGTTCAGCGCCCGGCGCTCCCGCGCTGGTCGCCCCTGCACCCGACTCACCCCCAGCACCAAGCCCCGCTGCCAGCGCCCGCAGGGCGGACTCAACCGAGCCCACCGGCCTGACCGAGCCGACTGGCTCAACCAAGCCAACCGAGCCCACAGGGCTGACTGAGCCGTCTGGCTCGACCAAGCCAACCGAGCCCACAGGGCTGACTGAGCCGTCTGGCTCGACCAAGCCAACCGAGCCCACAGGGCTAACCGAGCCGACTGGCCCGACCGAGTCGGCCTCGGCCCTCGCTCCTGCGACGACCTCGCCAGTTGCGCACGCCACCGCCACCGCGGTCTCAGCCAGCGCGACAGCCCCGCCGTCGCCGCCGACCTCGGCCCTCGACACCACAACGACCACACCAGCCGAGCACCCCACTTCCACCCCGTCCTCAGCCGATCTGGCTCCTGCGGACACGGCACCTGCGGACACGGCTCTTGCGACCGTGACTTCTACGAGCCCGGCACCGGTCGACGAAGCGGTAACTGCTGGCGCGTCGTCAGCCAGCCCCGCACCTGCCGACGCGGCACCTGCCGACGCGGCCCCTTCGGACGGGGCACCTGCCAACTCTCTGCCTGCGCATGGGCTGCCGGCGGCTCCGGTGTTTACTCCGCCGGTGCGGCCGGTGTCGGCCCACGACTCGGCTGAACAGGTTGAGTTGGACGGGCCGGGCGAGCGAGACTTTGACAGCACTCCGGAAGGGCAGTCAGCGCTTCGGGTGGCCGCTTCCATCGGGCTCGGCGACGAGCCGGATGCGACGCCGTCAGAAGCCGTTTCACGTGAAACTCCCGCGACCGTTTCGCCCGAAACGACGACCACCGAGGGCACCGAGGAAGAGTTCCCCGAATCGCCCCGGCCTGTGGATGACTACCCCCTGGAAACGCCTACTTACGCGGGAACTCATCCACAGAGGGCTGTGGATAAACCTGGGGGCAGAGCCGCTCCGACCCCCACCGACATCCTCTTCGGGCCAAGTACCGCACCTATCGGAATGGGCGCTATGACTGCCGCACAGATCGCCGCGCGGGCCACCTCGGACGAGCTTCAGCGACGACTTCTCGAAACTCCGATCGCCGCCGCCACCGAACGGACCCTGCTGGTGAATGAAGGACGCACGATGGGCCGCGAGTTCCCGCTGCCCGCAGAGACCCGGGTCTTCGTGGTCGCCAACCAAAAGGGTGGCGTCGGCAAGACCACAACAACTGTGAACGTCGCCGCCGGCCTGGCGCTGTACGGCGCACGAATCCTGGTGATCGACCTCGACCCCCAGGGCAACGCCTCGACGGCGCTCGGCATCGAGCACTCGGAGGGCACCCCCGGTGTCTACGAAGCGGTCATCGAGGGGGAGCCGCTGAGCAAGCTGCTTGTTCCCTGCGCCGAGCATCCCGGCATCGTGGTCGTCCCGGCGACGATCGATCTGGCCGGCGCGGAGATCGAACTCGTCAGCATCGTCGCCCGTGAGAGCCGGCTGAAGAAGGCGCTCGACGCCCACCTGGCCGAGACGGAGGCCGCGGGCGAGAGGTACGACTACGTCTTCATCGACTGCCCGCCGTCGCTCGGCCTGTTGACTGTGAACGCGTTGACCGCGGCCCGCGAGGTACTGGTCCCGATCCAGAGCGAGTACTACGCGCTCGAGGGTCTGTCCCAGTTGCTCCGTCACATCGACATGGTGAAGTCGCACCTGAATCCGACTCTCGATGTGTCGACAATTCTGCTCACCATGTACGACGCCCGGACGAAGCTGGCCGGCGAGGTGGCGACCGAGGTCCGCAACCACTTCCAGGACTCGGTCCTGCGAACCGCGGTGCCGCGCTCGGTCCGGATCTCGGAGGCCCCGAGCCACGGACAGACCGTGCTCGCGTACGACCCGGCCTCGGCCGGGGCGTTGTCATACCTCGAGGCGTCGCGTGAGATCGCGATGCGCAACAACGCCTCCTGACCTGAACTGACCAACGGCTCGCCGGCCCTGCTGGCGAGCCGTTCGTTGTACTACTGGCGTTTCACGTGAAACCGGACCGCTCGCCCGGTGGCGGTTGACGTGAAGCCGGACCGTTGGCCCATGAACGTTCCACGTGAAACCTGGACGTCGACAGAGTTGGTGTTCCACGTGAAACAGCTTGCTGGTGAGGGAGTTCTCCACAGGAGGGGGACCGGCTCTGCGGCTGTCACCCCAGACCAGCTACCGTGGCGCAGTTGCTGTCGACGACACTTGATCGAACCGAAGCACTTGAACTCGAGGGAGCAGCGATGAACACCCGACTCGGACGCGGACTCGGTGCGTTGATTCCCAGCACCCCTGCTCCCGGCACGACCAACAGCCTGGGCAGCAAGTCCAACTCGATTCCAGGAGCCCCGCCGGTCCCGGCCGGCCCCGAACTCGCTGCCGTCCCCGGCGCGGAGTTCGCCGAGATCGACGTCGAGAAGATCACGCCGAACCCGAAGCAGCCCCGGAGCGTCTTCGACGAGGACGCGATGGCGGAGCTCGTGCACTCGGTCAAGGAGATCGGCCTGCTGCAGCCGATCGTCGTCCGGCGGCTGACCGACACGACGTACGAACTGGTGATGGGTGAACGCCGCTGGCGCGCGACCCAGCTGGCCGGTCTCACGACGATCCCGGCGATCGTCCGGGACACCTCCGACGACGTCATGCTCCGCGACGCGCTGCTGGAGAACCTGCACCGCAGCCAGCTCAACCCGCTGGAAGAGGCCGCCGCCTACCAGCAGATGCTCGACGACTTCGACTGCACACAGGAAGTCCTGGCCAGCCGGATCGGTCGCTCCCGTCCCCAGATCTCCAACACCCTGCGCCTGCTGAAGCTCCCCGCTTCAGTCCAGCGCCGGGTAGCGGCCGGCGTTCTTTCGGCAGGACACGCCCGCGCCCTCCTGGGTCTCCCCAGCGGTGACGCCATCGAACGCCTCGCCCAGCGGATCGTCGCCGAAGGCATGTCCGTCCGTACCGTCGAAGAGATCGTCGCGATGGGCGACATGTCCGCCGACGACCCCACGCCAGCCCGCCGCCGCAACAAGCCGGTAGCCCCCCGCTTGGTCGACCTGGCCGACCGCCTCTCCGACCGCTTCGAAACCCGAGTCAAGGTCGACCTAGGCAAAACCAAGGGCCGCATCACCGTCGAATTCGCCACCATCGACGACCTCGAACGAATCGTCACCCTAATGGACCCCAACAAGACCGCGACGGACTCCACGGATTCGCCGGAGTCCTAAGCCCCCCTCCCAACGCCCTGTGCCATCCCCCCGATGCCACAGGGCGTCCTGCTGCCCACCCCGAAGTAGGCAAGCAGGCCTCTCCGACCCGGCAGACGGGAGAACTGCCGGCTGTTCCCGAGTCAACCTGGCTCGAGGCAAGCAGCAACATCCACTAGAGCAGCCCACAAAGCCGCCAATCGCCACCGAGCCGCCGCGACGCGCGCAGCCCCCACACCTTCCCGCCCTCAGAGCTCCCACCAGCACGCATCGGCCGCCGACGACAGAGCCGTATGCCAACCCTGCGACCCGCGAGCCCCGTCGACAAATGATGCGCCGGAGTCGGCCAGAGCACCCGACACCGATCACAACCACATCCCAGCCACGGCGCCGACCGCCGCTGAGGAGGGGCGGTCCTGGGGCCGAGCGGTGCTGGGGTGAGCTGTGCTGGGGTTGTGCATGGCTGGCGTTGAGCAGCGCTTGGGTTGAGCAGCGCTTGGGTCGAGCGGTGCTTGGGTCGAGCAGCGCCTGGGTCGAGCAGCGCTTGGGCCGAGCAGCGCTTGGGTCGAGCGGTGCTGGGCCGAGCGGTGGCGGGGTTGAGCGGTGCTGGGCCGGGCGTGGGGCGTCGAGTGGTGCTGCCGCGGCTCGGCGAGGCTGTTGCGGTGAGGGTCGCCACGATCTGGTGTCGAGCGGTGGTGGTGTCGAGCCTGCTGATGTAAACCTGCGATGCGCGAAGGTGGCGGTGGGGGAGATTCCCGCCCGGCTTCCCAGCCGGCGACCGGCCGCCACGGCGCCGCCCACTCCGACCCCGGTACCAGGGAGGCTGCCCCAGGCTCAGATGCTGGCCGCCGCGAGATAGCGCTACCACCTGCCGCCGGAGCCCGACGCGGCCGTGCGGCTCAGGATGTCAGCCGTCGGTGCGACTGCGGGGCGATGTGAATTCTGGGAATCGAAGACCGGGCGGTCGCGGTGCTCACACGGGTCCTGCTCCAGGCTCTTGTGGTGGGCGCTGGCAGGAGGCGATGGGCAGAGTCGTCACCGACCCAGCCGCCCGTGGCCTGTGGCACCGAAGCAAGCGGATCCGCGCCGCTGAAGCGAAGCCGGAGACGGCGCGCGCTGCTGAAGCGTGGTTAATGGTTGGGGTGCTGCTGGGTGGGCGAGGCCGGTGGGGTTGGGTGCTGTCGAAGTGGAGTCGGTGGGATTGTGTTGGGGAGCTGCGTCAGTGGTTCCGGTGGTGCTGAGGCGGGTGGGGGTTGGGAGCTGCTGAAGCGGTGTTGGTGGGTTGCGTGTTGTTGAAGCGGGGTCGGTGGGTGCGGTGGGGGTGTTGGTTAGAAGGGGCTGGCGGCTTTGATCTTTTGGATTAGTGGGGGTAGGTCTGTGGTTAGTTCCTCGATCTCTTGGGGGGTTAGGCAGGTGTAGGCGGGGGCGGCTAGGGCGTCGGTTAGAGATTCGATGTTGGTTCTTAGTTTGCGGCCGGCTGGGGTGAAGCCGCCGTTGTTGTCTATCAGGCCGCGGTGGTGGAGGCCGTCGATGACCTCCGCCAGTTGGTCGTCGGTGAGAGGGTCGAGTCGGCCGAACTCTCTTGGTTTCATGTCCCAGAAGAGGGCCAGGAGGACGTGGGACTCCTGGCCGTTGATGCTGTTGGCGACCAGCGCGGCGGTATGGCCGTCGCCGCGGTGTTCACGGAGCAGGGTGGCTGCGTGCCAGAGTTTGGCGAGGGGCTCCTCAGGTACGGGAAGCGAGCGGAGGGCGGCGAAGAGCACCCTGCCCTCCAGTGGTGCGCTGAATGCGGCCTTCGTGAAGAGTTCGGCGGCTCGGGCGATCACAGGGCTGTCGGCCAGGTCGCCGAGGATGTGGCGGAGCGCCGCGACGCAGCCGCGCTGCCGGGCGGCGAGAACGGCCTCCGGGGTGGCGACGTCCCAGACGCTGGGGATGCAGGCGGCGACCTCACCGGGCGCGAAGTTGTAGAACAGCGCGTCCACTACCTCGGCGGGTACCTGCCCGAGTGGTGCTGACCGGGAGGCGAAGTACAACGGCCAGTACCCCTCGTAGCCGAGCGCCTGGAGTTCCTCGTTCGGCTCGTCGGCCATGTAGGCGACCTCATGAATCGGTACGAACAGATCCTTGAGCAGCCGCGCCACGTTCTCCATCGACGTTCTCCTCGCCTCGAACCGATCTGTCACCGGTGTCGTACCTTGTCCACGAACCGCCCTTCGTGCTTTCGACACCGGTGCCCGCAGGAATTCCAGCTGAGGCAGAGCGCCGACCGCTTGCCGGGCTCTCACGTTTCACGTGGAACGCTCGCCAATCAGGTGGGATGGCAGAGCAGTGCGGGCCTGGGCCCGGGCCGCCATCGAGCGGCCGAGGCGCGGTGAGGCGCGGTGAGGCTCGGGGTGGGGTGTCAGGTTCGGAGGTGGTGGGTGAGGGTGCCTGCTAGGTCGACTGTTACCTGGCGAGTGGTGAATTGCCAGGTCGCACTGATGCGGGTGAAGGTGTCGTCGTAGTGGCCGACCGCTATGGGTTGGAGGGGAAAGTCGGGGAGGGACTGGTAGGCGGTGAAGGTGCTGCGGGAGGTGGCGGTGCCTGCTTGCTCGTCGACCTTGATGAGGAAGTTGGTGACTATGTGGCGAGTGCGCGGTGTGCCGTCGGCGTAGCGGATCACGGTGTTGTGGAAGTTCTGCGTGATGGCTTCCTGCCCGGTGACGGTGGTGGCTCCGGCATACGTTGCTTGGGAGAGGAGGGCTCCTACTCCGTCGAAGTTGCCGGCGTCGACCAGTTCGGCGTAGGTCAGGATCAGGGTTTCGATGGCTTCGCGGGCGGTCATTTGGGTTCTCCAAGTGCGGGGAGCAGTCGGATGAGGGTTCGTGGGATTTGTCGACATAGATACTTGGCGACCTATCGGCCCGAATGTTTCATGTGAAACATCGGGATCGAGGGTCAGGGCTTGGTGGCTTTGATGACGTAGTAGGCCGGGAGTCGGGTGGCTGCCGGGCCCAGGCCGTTGTAGATATCGGGGGCGGGGGACTCGGTGAAGGAGTCCAAACGGAGGCCGGCGTTGAGGAGTGCCATGACTACGTCGCTGGCGGGCCAGACGAAGGCGTTGAAGGCTGGTGGGGCGGTGGTGCCGCGGGCGCCGGTGGGGAGTTTGGCGTCGTCGGTTTCGGCGCGGGGAGTGGTACGGCCGAAATAGTCGCCGGTGACGGCAAGGTGGTTGTCGCCGCGGACAGCCAGGACTTCCCAGAGCGGGTGGTGTTCGGCGAGCAGGACCGAGCCGCCGGGGCGGAGGCGGGTGGCGAGGATGTTGGCCAGGCGAGTGAGGTCGGGTGCCCAGCAGATCGCGCCCCAGCTGAAGTAGATGAGGTCGAGGTCGACGAGGTCGGGTGGCAGGTCGTACATGTCGGCGCGGCGAAAGTCGGCTCGGATGCCTGCGTCGGTGGACTTCTGCCGAGCGATGGCGAGGGCGACTTCGGAGATATCGACGCCGATCGCGGTTGCGCCGAGGGCGGACCAGGAGAGGACCTCGTCGCCGCAGGAGCAGGCGAGTTGAAGGACGCGCCGGCCGCGGACGTCGCCGGCCAGGGCCAGCTCGAAGTCTTCGAGGGCCAGGCCGCCCGCGCGGAAGAATTCGGCGGGTTGGCCTTGGCGGGCGGCGGCGATCTGGTTCCAGCTGGCGCGGTTGGCTTCGGTGACTTGCTCGAGTGGAGAGCTCATGCCGTCGAAGCTAGGTCAGGACTGGGGACGCCGCACTGCAATTAGCTCCGAGGCTGAGTTGAGGCGGTGGCGGCTCAGGAGCGGGTGAGCTCGTGGGTGACTTTGCGCTCGGCGTAGAAGGAGAGGAAGGGGATGGTGCCGGCCAGGGCTACCAGGATGAGGCGGGGGAGGCTCCAGCGGACCCGGCGGGCGAGGTCGAAGGCGCCTAGCAGGTAGACCACGTAGAGGAAGCCGTGCAGGGGACCGACCACGTTCATCGCTGAGGGATTGTCGCCGAGGTACTTGAGCGGCATCGCGACGAAGACCAGCACCAGCAGCATCACGCCGACGATGTAGGCGATCACGCGGTACCGGGTGAGTGCGCCCTTCACTGCCGGGGACAGGGCGGACGTGGCGGGGTCTGCGGGGGAGGTCACGCTGAAACGGTACCGCTTGACTCCAGCTCGCCATTCGCCTGGTCTGGCTCGTCCGATTCAGTTGCGTCGGCTTCGTCGGCGCGGTGGGCGTCGAGGACCATGCGGCCCCACATCCACAGGGTGAAGGCGGCGAAGATCCACCACTGGAAGGCGTAGGCGACGTTGCGGAGGCCGGCGTGGTCGGTCGGCGGGGCCGGGGCGGGCACGATCGTCGGCGCTGGGGCGCCGCTGGCGGCGGCAGCCGGACTGTCGATCGAGGAGAGGACCACGAAGGCGTCGTAGATGCGGTAGTCGACCAGATCCACGATCGTGGGGATCCGCAGCGACTGAAGGGTGCGGCCCTTGGCGGCGTCACCAGACGCGTCCTGGGCTTCGGACTGCGCTACCGCGCCGGTGAGCTCTACGCGGCCGGTCAAAGGTTTGACGGCCGGATCCGTGACGGTCGGCACCCAGCCACGGACCACCATCACCGCACCGGTCGAGCCGTCCGCGCTTCCGGTCGAATCCAGCATGACGGGCGAGACGACCCAGAAGCCGTTCCGGTCACCCAGCCGGCGATCCGAGATGTACAGCTGGTCGGCAGCCGGTCCCCAGGTCCCGGTGACGGTCACCTTCCGGCCGACGGCCTTCGAGGTCAGCCCTTCGTCGATCGAGAAGAGCGTGTTCAGCGGCACCGGTGCACCCTCGGCCCGCTTCGCCGTCGCCGCTGCGGTCTTCGAGTGATACACGTCCAGCTGCCAGACACCGAGCACCGACATGGTGGCGGCGATCGCGAGCGCGAGGAGCAGCAGAGCGATCCATCGCGGCGTGAAAACCGTGCGCCACAAGGGTCGCGCCACCGACGGACCCACAGGCGAGGTAGGAGGCGCGACAGACATCAGTGGCTCAACGAGCAGCGGCCGCGGCCAGCAGATCGCGACACAGCACCCCGAGCTCGATACCGGCTGCCTCCGCGGCCAACGGGACCAGCGACGTCTCCGTCATCCCCGGCGCCACGTTCACCTCGAGGAACCACGGCAGTCCGTCAGCGTCGACGACCAGGTCGGAGCGCGACAGGTCCCGCAGCCCCAGTGCCGTATGCGCGGTCACCGCAGCTGCCGCGCAAGCAGCAGCCACCGAGGCCTCAAGCCGTGCCGGTACTACGAACTGCGTAGCCCCCGCCGTATACCGGGCCTCGTAGTCGTAGAACCCAGAATCAGGCCGGATCTCAACAGCCGGCAACGCGCGCGGCCCATCACCCGTGTCCACCACGGTGACCGCCACCTCGACGCCATCGACGTACCGCTCGATCAACGCGACCGGCCCATACGCGTAGCAGTTCACCATCGCCGAAGGCAGCTCATCAGCAGCCCGCACGATCGAAGCGCCCAGCGCCGATCCGCCCCGAGCAGGCTTCACCACCAGCGGCAGCCCGATCTGACCGATTACCGCCTCCATCAACGCGGCAGCGCCCAGCTCGCGGAAAGTGTCATGACCCAGCACGACCGAAGGCGGCGTGTGCAGCCCAGCCGACGTCACCATCGTCGCCGCGACCGGCTTGTCGAAAGCGGTCCGGCAGGCCTCCGCGTCGGCGCCGACATAGGGCACGCGATACAGGTCGAGGACCTGGCGGAGTGCGCCGTCCTCACCCGTGACCCCGTGCAGGACCGGGAAGACCGCGTCGGGTGGGTCGTTGCGCAGGCGTTCGACCAGGCTGGCGTCGACGTCGCGTTGCTCGACCTCGACCCCGACACTGCGCAGGGCATCGGCGACGCGGCGGCCGGAGCGCAGCGAAACGTCCCGTTCGTGCGACAGTCCGCCGGCTAGTACCAGCACTCGACCCAGATCACTCATAGAAACTTCCCGATCACTAGTGGGCGACTCCGGCGGGCGCCGGTCCCGAGGCCCATTTGAACGGTACCGCCATCACCGGTCGGATATGACCGGTGCCCGGTCAATCCTTAACTAAGCTCTGGCCCTGGCGCGTCGTAGTCACGACCCGAGCCGGGCTTCAGCGGACCGAACGTCTGCCGCAGCTCGAGCTCCTCGTTGATCACCGCGGCGAGCCGGGCGACCCCTTCGGTGATCCGCTCGGGCGTCGGATGACAGTAGGACAGCCGCATGCACTGGGAGCCGAAACCGTCGGCGAAGAAGGCGGTGCCGGGGACGTACGCGACCCGGGCGGTGACCGCGCGCGGCAGCATCGCCTTCGAGTCGAGGCCGTCGGGCAGGGTCAGCCAGACGTAGAACCCACCACCAGGCCGGGTCCAGGTCGTTGCCGCAGGCATCTTGTCGGCGAGGGCCGCGAGCATCGCGTCCCGGCGCTCGCGATACATCTCCCGGAACTGCTTCACCTGGCCGAGCCAGTCGTGCCGGATCAGGTACGACGAGATCGCGAGCTGACTGAACACCGGTGGACACAGGGTCGCGGACTCCTGCGCCAGCACGAGTTTCTCCCGCACCGCATGCGGCGCCACCGCCCAGCCGACCCGGAAGCCAGGAGCGAAGGTCTTGGAGAAGGAGCCGAGATAGATGACCCCTTCACGATCGTCGGCCCGCAACGCGCGCTGCGGCTCGCCGTCGAACCCGAGCAGCCCGTACGGGTTGTCCTCGAGGATCAGCAGATCGGCCCGCTGGCAGATCTCCAGCACCCGCCGCCGGCGCTCGTCGGACAGCGAGATCCCGGCCGGGTTGTGGAAGTTCGGGATCGTGTAGAAGAACTTGATCTTCTTGCCGGCCGCCCGGACCGCGTCGAT
Source organism: Kribbella sp. NPDC051620 (assembly GCF_044453825.1). Lineage (NCBI taxonomy): Bacteria > Bacillati > Actinomycetota > Actinomycetes > Propionibacteriales > Kribbellaceae > Kribbella > Kribbella sp. NPDC051620. The sequence goes on along the minus strand of NZ_JBITDB010000004.1, from coordinate 344,913 downwards.
CGCCTGCTCCAGCGCCTCCGGCACCACCCCGTCGTCGTCCATCGCAACGTGAACGACCTCACACTGGTACGCCCGGAAAACCCCGAGCGCACCGACGTACGACGGGGCCTCGCAGAGCACGACGTCACCAGGATCACAGAACACGCGGGTGACCAGATCGACCGCCTGCTGACTACCCACGGTGACCACGATGTCGTCCGGATGGGCCTCGATCCCCTCCAGCTTCATCACGTCACAGATCTGGTCGCGCAGCGTCGGGTCGCCCTGGCCGGAGCCGTACTGCATCGCGACGGAGCCGCTGTCGACCACCAGATCGCGGACCGCGCTGCCGACCACATCGAGCGGAAGCCCCGCGATATTGGGCATTCCGCCCGCCAGCGAGACCACCTCTGGGCGGCTGGCGACCGAGAACAGGGCCCGGATCTCCGATGCGGTCATACCCTTGGTCCGTGCTGCGTACCGGTCGACGTAGTTGTCGAGACGGGTCTGCCGGACATCAGGCAGGTCAGCACTCACGGAGCGGCTCCAAGAACAGGCGACGAGGGGCATGCCGGGGAAGGCACCAGGCTACGCCGAAGTAGCCGAGCGTGTTCGCGTGCCCGGACTGCCGATCGGCGCTACCTCTCACTACCATGCCTTATAGGGGCAGGTTCGACCATGGTGCCGACTGGTGGCTGAGATGGCCACCGGCCCAAGGCACGACCTGGAGTGCTGTGGAAGGCAGGATCGGATGAGCATGGGCAAGGCGTTCGGATTGGCCATCGGCGGACTACTGCTCGGCGTCCTCGCCGGGTTCGCGGGGGAGCTGTTCCGACGGCAACCGGCGGCCAAGGTGCAACAGCGGTACGTCGCTCCGGAGGCGGCGGAGACCCCCGACGCCAGGACCCCGGCGCCGGCTGCCCGGTGACCGACTGGATGCGCTGATGGCCCGACGGCTGGAACCGCTCACGCTCGCCAACCTCGACGAGCTACCGGTGCCATGCCGTTCCTGTGTGTTCTGGGAGCTCGACCCGGTCGCCGCGCGGCAGGCGAGCCGCAGCGGTGACACCCAGCTGGAGAAGGAAGCCTGGCTCTCCCAGTTGCTGCTCGACTGGGGTACGGCCGGAGTCGTCCTGTACGTCGACGACGCACCCGCCGGATTCGCGCTCTACGCGCCCGCGGCGTACCTGCCCCGGATCCAGGCGTTCCCCACAGCTCCACCGAGCCCCGACGCCGTCGTGCTGGCAACAGGTCGCATCCTGCCCCGGTACCTGGGCATGGGACTCGGCAAGGTCCTCATCCAGGCCGTCGCCAAGGACGTGCTCAAGCGCGGCTTCCGGGCAGTGGAGGCGTTCGGCGACTCCCAATGGCACGGACCGGGTTGCGTCTGGCCGACCGACTTCCTCCAGGCGGTCGGATTCGCCGTAGTACGGGAGCATCCGCGCAATCCCCGGCTCCGGCTCGATCTCCGCTCGGTGATCACCTGGCGCAGCGAGATGGAGGCCGCCGTCGAACGCCTGATGGGGGCGATTCGCCCCGAACCCGCCCGCCCGGCGCCGGCCGCAGTACGCGACACCCTGACCCGTAAGCCGTCATGATCTACCGGGTGCTGGCCGACCTGGTCGCGATCGTGCACGGCGCCCTGCTGGTGTTCTTCCTTGTCGGCGGCTTCCTGGCGTGGAAGTGGCGGCGGGTGATCTGGGCGCACCTGTTCGTCGGCGTCTGGAACCTGGCGATCGTGATCCTCGACTTCGGCTGCCCGATCACGGCGCTCGAGAAGCACTGGCGCCGCGAGGGCGGCGAGCAGCCGTATGCCGGCGGCTTCATCCAGCACTACATCGACGGCACCGTCTACCCGGCCGGCTACACCTGGGTCGCGGAGAAGGTCGGCTTCGCGCTGCTCGTCATCTCCTACGTCGGCCTGTACTTCGTCAGCCGGCGAACCAGGGCTCGCTCAGTGGAGACCCGGACGTGATTCGTCCCGTTCGTCCCCATACTGGTAGCTGTGTCCAGTCACGGAACCGTCGTCCAGGACCCGGTCGAGACGTACCTGGCCGGTCTGAGCCGCGCGCTGCATGGGCCGCGCCGGCGTAAGGCCGACCTGCTGGCGGAGGCGCGGGACAGTCTCATCGACGCCACCGAGGCCTACGAAGCCGATGGACTGAGCCCTGCAGAAGCGGCCGAGCAGGCCGTGGCCGACTTCGGCGACCTGGACGAGGTCGTACCCGGATACCGGTCGGAGCTGGGGATAGCGCAGGGGAGGCGTACGGCGGTACTGCTCCTGCTGGTGATGATCGCTCAACCGATCATCTGGCAGGAGGGCTTCTGGGCCTGGAACCAGCACCCGGACTCGGGCTCCCCGATCGTCGGCTTCCTCAATCAGTTGGTGATGCTGACCGGTGGAGTGTCGATCGCCGGCGGCATGCTCGTCCTGATCGCCACCGGCGTCGGGCTGCGCTACCCAGCGGTCCGCGACCATGTGGCCAGGGTGACGGCCCGGTTCGCACTGTCGAGCTGTGCCGCGGTGAGCGTCGTCGCGCTGCTGCTCTCCATCACGAGCTCGATTGCCAACGGTGCCGCCTCGAGCGGAATCCTGGTCGTCTTCGCGTTCGTGATCGCGCCCCTGCTGCTGGTGAGCCGTGCGGCCCACCGCTGCCTACGCCTGGCCTGACGCGCCCCTGGGCCGCAGGACGCCTTCGACGACGGTCCGGAAGGTCTCCCACTCGGTCTTGCCGGTGGCGAGCATCTTCTGCCCAGCAGACGTCAGCTGGTACGTCCGCCGCTTGCGGCCGCCCACAGTGCTCCACTCGCTGGCCAGATAGCCGGCCCGCTCGAGTCGCCGCAGCGCCGGATACAGCGTGCCGGTCGGCAGATCCAGCTCGCCGCCGCTGCGCTCCAGCAGCGCTTCCATGATCGCGTAGCCGTGCAGCGGTTCGGACTCGACCACGGCCAGGATCATCGGGTCCAGGTGCCCTCGGAGCGCATCCGCCTTCATGTAGGCAGTCTACCCATACGCGTGTTACCGTCGAGAGACAATAGGTAGCTCAGCTACATGTAGCCATGCATGGAAGGACGAGTCGATGGTGCAGCGGGTGGCGGCGTGGGCGATGCGGCGGGCGGGGCTGGCGGTGACGCTGTGGCTGGTCGCGCTGATCGTGGTGACCGCGGGATCGACGCTGGTGGGAAACGCGTACAAGAACGACAACTCGCTGCCCGGAACGGACTCCCAGCGGGTGATCGACATCTTCCGCGAGCACCAGCCACAGGGTGCGACCGACTCGGTCCAGATCGTCCTGTACAACGAAAACGGCCTGACCGCTGGCAAGACCCGGATCGCCGGGATGCTGGCCGAGGTCGGCGAGTTGCCGCACGTCGCGGCCGTGGCCGACCCGTTCACGGCGAAGGGCTCGCTGTCGACCGACGGCAAGACGGCGTACGCGACGGTCGACCTGGACGTCGCCGCGGCGGACATGCCGGCCGAGGACGTGCGAACGATCATCCACAAGGCGCAGGGGATCGCGACCGACGGGCTGCAGGTCGAGCTCGGTGGCGACCTGGTCCGCAGCGCCGAGGAGAGTCCGGGCGGAGCCTCCGAAGGCGCCGGAATCCTTGCTGCACTGGTGATTCTCGTCTTCCTGTTCGGCTCGTTGCTCGCCGCGAGCCTGCCACTGCTGACCGCCGTCTTCGCGGTAGGCAGCACCCTCGGCCTGCTGGTGCTGGCCTCGCACGTCTTCACCATCCCCAGCTACACCGCGCCTGTGATGATGCTGGTCGGGTTCGGCGTCGGCATCGACTATGCGCTGCTGATCTTCTCCCGGTACCGCGGTGAGCTGCTCAAAGGCGCCGACCGGGCGAAGGCCGGGCGGATCGCCCTCGACACCGCCGGCCGCTCGGTACTCTTCGCCGGCTGCACCGTTGTGATCGCCCTCCTCGGCCTGCTGGCGCTCGGACTCGGATCGCTGCAAGGGATGGCGCTCGGCGTCACGGTCACCGTGCTGATGACGATGCTGGCTGCCGTGAGCCTGCTGCCCGCGTTGCTCACCCTGTTCGGCAAGCGGATCGAGCGCAGCATCCGCAAGCACGCGGCCAAGTCACGTCGGCACCCGGGCGACGGCTGGCGCAAGCTGGCGACGGCGGTCCAGCGCGGGCCGTGGGTGCCGCTCGTGCTCGGAACGGTTGCGCTCGTCGCGCTCTGCCTGCCGGCCCTCGACCTGCGACTTGGGTTCGCGGACGCCAGTACGGATGCTCCCGCCAAGACCAGCCGGAAGGCGTACGACCTGCTGGCAAGCGGCTTCGGCCCTGGCTTCAACGGTCCGCTGATCGTGATGTCCGAGGGCACCCCGGGGGCGGCCAAGGAGCTCAACACCTTGCTGGCAAAGGATCCGGGCATCGCCGGCGTCACCCCGCCGCAGTTGCTGGCCGACGGCAAGGTCGCGACGATGCTCGCCTTCCCCACCTCGGGGCCGCAGGACAAGGCGACGAGCGACCTGGTCCAGCGGCTCCGCGACAAGACGCTGCCGCCGCTCGCGCAGGAGACGAAGGCGACCTATCTGATCGGCGGATCGACGGCTGCGGCGGACGATTTCGCCAGTGCGGTGAGCAAGCGGCTGCCGATCTTCGTCCTGGTCGTGGTCGGCCTGTCCGCGTTGCTGCTGATGGCGGTCTTCCGTTCGCTGCTGATCCCGCTCAAGGCCGCGCTGCTCAACCTGCTCAGCATCGGCGCTTCACTGGGGGTCATCACGCTGGTCTTCCAGCACGGCTGGTTCGGCGCGCAGCAAGGGCCGATCGAGGCGTTCGTACCGGTGATGATCTTCGCGATCGTGTTCGGGCTGTCGATGGACTACGAGGTGTTCCTGGTCTCGCGCATCCACGAGGAGTGGCGGCGGACCGGTGATGCCCGGGAGGCGGTGCGGGAGGGCCTCGCCAACACCGGCAGCGTGATCACGGCCGCCGCGGCCATCATGGTCGTCGTCTTCGGCGCCTTCCTGCTCAGCCCGGACCGGATGCTGAACCAGTTCGGCCTCGGGCTGGCGGTCGCGGTGCTGCTCGACGCGCTGCTGATCCGGTGCGTGATCGTTCCGGCGGTACTACGCCTGATGGGCGCCCGGGCCTGGTGGCTGCCCCGCTGGCTCGACCGCCTCCTCCCGGTCATCGCACTCGAGCGGGAGGAGCCGACGGCTGGATCAGACGGTGAGCTGGCCGAAATGCAGCATGCCGGTTGAGGCGTCCTGCTCCGGCGGCAGGTACACCCGCTGGATCGCGACGACGATCGCCTCGGCGATCACGTCCCGGAAGGCCGGGTCCGCCAGCCGCGACGAGTCGTGCGGGTTCGTCACGTAGCCGATCTCGAGCCGGACCGCGGGCATCTTGGTGCGGCGCAGCAGATCCCAGGTCTTCTGGTGGGTGCGGCAGTTCAGCAGATCGGTGCGAGCGACGATCTCGCGCTGCACCAGACCGGCGAACTGCTCGCCGACGCTGGATGAAGCGCCATGCAGGTCGCTGCCGTAGTAGTAGGTCGCGATGCCCTGGGCCTCGGGGTTCATCGACCCGTCGGTATGCAGCGAGACGCACAGATTCGCGTCGGTCTCGTTGGCGAACGCGGCCCGCGCCAGCTCGTCCGGCCCTTGATCGCGTCCCCGCGAAAGATAGGCCCGTACGCCGGTAGCGCCCAGCCGGCCCTCGATCCGGGAAGCCAGGTCGTACGCGACGTCGGACTCGCGCAGCCCGAAGCCCTCCCAGCCGTAGTCGAAGCCACCGTGGCCGGGGTCGATCACGACTGTCTTGCCCGACAAGCGCGGACCGGCCGCGCGGACGGCCTCCGATGCGCGCAGGGCGTCAGGCCGGCCGCCGGTCGCCATCGGGCGAATCCGCTGCAGGGCCTTGAAGGTGGAGGGGCCGCAAGTACCGTCGGCAGGCAGGCCCATGTTGCGCTGGAACTCGGTCACCGCGCGCTGGGTGTCCGCTCCGAAGATGCCGTCCACCCGGGCGACGGCGAAGCCCAGCTCCTGCAGTTTCGCCTGCAGGGCCTGGACGTCGTCGCCGGTGAGCGGGTGCGAGACGACGTACGTCAGCAGCCGGTCACCCAGCCGCCAACGGGCGTCGTCGATCGCGCGGTACGTCTGCGGGCCGACGATGCCGTCGATCATCAGCCCGCGTTGCTGCTGGAACCCCCGAACGGCATGTGCGGTCTCTTCGTCGTAGACGTAGCGATCGCCCGGCTGCAGCAGCCCCAGCCGCTGCAGCTTTCCGATGATCTCGGCGACGGCTTCACCACTGTCGCCGATTCGGTAGATGCCTTGGGAGGCGGCCATCAATGCTCCTTGCCATGCGGCGGAATACGTCCCCTCGCGGGAACGCCTCAAGCAGTGTCTCAGCCGGTGAAGTCAGCCAGTTCCTTCAGCAGCGCCGCCTTGGGCTTGGCGCCGACGATGGACTTGGCCAGTTCACCGTTCACGTAGACATTGATGGTAGGGATGCCGGTGACGCGGTAAGTACTGGGGGTGACCGGGTTCTCGTCGACGTTCATCTTGAGGAAGGTCACCTTGTCGCTGTGCTCGCCGGCCAGCTCCTCCAGGATCGGCGAGACCTGACGGCACGGTCCGCACCACTCGGCCCAGAAGTCCACCAGTACCGGCTTGTCGCTCTTCAGTACGGTCGCGTCGAACTCGGCGTCCGTGACTGCGTTCATCTTGTCGCCCATGGCGATCTCCTTAAAGGGTTGCTGCTCGAAGTGGCGAGGGTGTTGAGAGTCAGACGGTGACGGGCTCGGTGGCCTCAGCGGCCGCGGCGGTCGCCTCGAACTCCAGCGTGGCCAGGAAGCGCTCGGCGTCCAGAGCCGCGGCACAGCCGGTACCGGCGGCCGTGATGGCCTGGCGGTAGGTGTGGTCGACCAGGTCGCCCGCGGCGAACACACCGGGCAGGTTGGTCCGGGTGCTGTCGGGGTGGACCAGCACGTAGCCGTCCTCGTCCAGGTGGACCTGACCCTTGACCAGCTCGGAGCGCGGGTCGTGGCCGATCGCGATGAACAGGCCGGTTACCGGCAGCTCGCGGGTGTCACCGTTGACGGTGTCGCGCAGCACGATGCTGCTGAGCTTCTCGTCGCCCTTGATCTCGGCCACCTCGGAGTTCCACGCGAACTCGATCTTCTCGTTCGCGAAGGCCCGCTCGGCCATGATCTTGGAGGCGCGCAGCTCGTCGCGGCGGTGCACGATGGTGACCTTGTCGGCGAACCGGGTCAGGAAGGTCGCCTCCTCGATCGCGGTGTCGCCACCGCCGATCACGGCGATCTCGTGCTGGCGGAAGAAGAAGCCGTCACAGGTCGCACACCAGGAGACGCCGTGGCCGGACAGCCGCTCCTCGTGCTCCAGGCCGAGCTTGCGGTAGCCGGAGCCCATCGCCAGGATGACGGCCTTGGCGCGGTGCACGGTGCCGGCCGAGTCGGTGACTGACTTGATCTCACCGGTCAGGTCGACGGCGACGATGTCGTCAGCGACCAGCTCGGCGCCGAAGCGCTCGGCCTGGGTGCGCATCTCGTCCATCAGCGCCGGGCCCATGATGCCCGCGGAGAAGCCCGGGTAGTTCTCCACCTCGGTGGTGGTCATTAGCGCGCCACCGGCCGTGACGGAACCTTCGAAGACCAGCGGCGCCAACTGGGCGCGCGCGGCGTAGACGGCGGCCGTGTAACCGGCCGGGCCGGAACCGATGATGATGACGTTGCGGACTTCTGCCTCGCTCATTCAGGCGTTCCTCGGGTCGTCGAGACTGGGTACGTCGTACTCAACGGATCCTTGAGGCCGACCATTCCCACGGTACCCATCGAGCCGAGGTGCCACCCAATCGGCTCACCGCCTGGAATCAACGGTTGCGCAACGTCACCGTGGTCTCGTAAAGCGGCGTGGCGACGCCACCGGCGGTGTTGCAGCCGGTGACCACGGTGATCTGGATGTCGCTAGGCGAACTGCCCTGGACGCCGATCACGGTCGCCCGCTTGCCGTCGACCTTGGCCTGCTGGACCAGCCGCAGGTCCGGGTTCGACCGGCCGGCCGCGAAGCCCCGGGCGCAGTCGACCTCGGTCGGGCCGGCGTGCAGCAGCGGGCCGTTGGCGTTCTCGAGCCAGCGCTGCACGTTCGGTCCGACCTGATCGGTCGACAGCGACGGGATCGAGTCGATCGGCACGGTCGGGTTGATCCCGGCGGCGCCCTCGTTGCCGTGGCCGGCGGTGCCGAGTGCGACGCCGACACCGATCGCCGCGATCGCGAGCACGCCGGCCGCGGCCAGCACCAGCTTGGGGAGATGACGGCGTGGCTCTTCGCGCATCTGGACCAGCGAGTGGACGCCGACCGTGGAGGCGCGGAGTACGGACTCGGAGACGATGACGGAGTCGAGGTGCTCGGCCACGGCGGCAGGCATCGGGATGTCGGCGCGGCCCTCGTCGGCCAGGTCCTCGGTCAGTTGCAGCAGCGCGTCGTACGTCTGCTGGCAGTCCGGGCAGGCCTTCACGTGCTCACGAGCGCGATGCGCGTCGGTGGCAGGGAGCAGGTTCTCGATCAGGTCGGCGATGGTGTCCGTGTCCAGGTGCTCGAGGTGCTCACTGGTCGGCAGACCGGATTCGGTCATCGGGAACTCGCCTCCTCACGGGAGGTGCGCAGAGTGGTCATCGGTGAAGTGCTCCGGTCGGCGATCACGGGGTCGCAGGGTGGCGACTCTGCTTCGACGGGGACGGCGGTCATTCGGTTCCCACCGATTCCGCGGCAGTCTTCTCCGGTACGTCGGAGCCGCCGCGGGTGGTCTGCCAATGGCGCAGCAACGGCAGCAACCGGGCTCGCCCGCGGGCGCAGCGGCTCTTCACCGTGCCTGGCGCGCAGCCGAGAATCGCGGCCGCCTCCTCGATCGAGTAGCCCTCCATGTCGACCAGGACCAGCGCGCTGCGCTGGTCGACGTTGATCTGCTTCAAAGCGTTCAGTACGTCGAGACGGCGCTCGCGGACCTCGGCTGCGTCCTCCTCGACCGGCCCGGCCAGCTCGGCCGCGCGGTCCTCGTCCTCGGGCAGCGGGTCGGCCTGGCGGACCTGCCGGCGGCGGATCCGGTCCAGGCAGGCGTTCACCACGATCCGGTGCAGCCAGGTGGTCACCTTGGCGTCGCCGCGGAACGAGTCGGCGCGGCGGAAGGCCGAGATGAACGCCTCCTGCAGCGCGTCGGCCGCCTCCTCGGGCTCGCCGAGGGTGCGGATCGCGACCGCCCACATCCGGTCGCGGTGCCGCTTGACCAGGATGCCGAAGGTGTCCGGATTGCCGGCCACGTGCAGCCGGAGCAACTCGTGGTCGTCCATCGTGTCGTACCCGGCCTGCGGCGCAGCAACTGCTGCGTCTGGCGGGCCTATTCGGGTGATGTCAGAGGTCATTTCTGGACCGAGACCTCCGCGATCTCGCCGCGGTACCCATTGCCCTCGGCCTCCTTCGGAAGCTTGGTCAGCCAGACCAGCACGTAGCGGGTCTTGACCGGCGCCGCCGGCGTCAGGATCGCTTGCGCGCCCTGATCCTTGAGCGTCGCGACCGGCTTCCAGCCGCTGGCGGCGGCGGGTGAGGTGCTCGGGTCGGCCTTCGGCACCATCAGCTCGAGGCTGGTGTCGTCACCGACCAGGCTGACCGTCACCTTCGAGACGTCGGTGAGCGCGCCGAGGTCGTAGATGATGCCGACGCCGTCCTTGGTGCCACCGAGCTCCGGCTTGCGCTTGTACGACTGGGTCGTCCAGGTCGTACTCAGCTTGCCGTCGTAGGTGTTGGGCACGTCCTCCGGGTGCTCCGAGCCGCTGCCGTCCGGCGGTGGGTCGAAGTCCTTGGCGCCGACGATCTTCGCCGGAGCGCCGGACGCCGACGGCGGGGCCGAGGTGGCCGGTGGCGGCGCGTTGGTCTTGCTGTCGCTGCCCTGGTCCTTGTTGATCGCGCCCTTGACCAGGAACTGCGCCATCGCCACCACGGACAGCAGCGCCAAGATGGCGAGCAGGATCAGGATCCGGCCACCCCAGCCGCCGCGCTGCTTCGGCTCGTCGGCCGGCGCCTTGCGGCGACCGCCGTTCTGCGGGGGCGGGGCTTGGCGGCGTACCGGCTGGGTCTCGGCAGCGGTCGCGTACGCCGGCTGGGTCGGGACCCGGCCGTTGTTCTCGGCGTAGGCGCTCTGCTGGTACTCCGGAATCTGCGGCGTCGGGTCGAGCGCAGGGGGAACCTGCAGCGCGGGCGCGATCTGGGTGGCGTCGTCGACGCTGCCGTTCTGCCGGGCGACCGCGACTGTCTCGTCCATCTGGCTCGGCGGCTCGTGCGAGCTGCCGATGACCCCGGACAGCGCAGCGGACAGTCCTGCCGCACTGGTGATCGGCACGGAGTGGTGCCGCGGCGGGTCACCGAGCAAGCGGTCAGCAATGTCGTCCAGGGAGCGCGGTACGCCGGCGCGCACCTGGCGCGGGCTCAGCAGCCGACCGTGCTCGACCGGAGCGGGCTGGAGGCCCCAGGCCGGGCCAGGGCCGGGCCAGCGTCCGGTCAGGGAGGCGTACAGCAGCTCTCCGAGCGCGCGGACGTCCTCCTCCGGGGAACCAGGGCCGGTAGAGCGCAGGGCGGCCTCAGTGGCGAGGCCGACGACCTTGATGGCTCCGGCGTCGGTCACGACGACAGTGGAGGGGCTGATCGAGCCGTGCGAGTGGCCGGTGCGGTGCAGGTTCTCCAGTGCCTCGGAGACCTCGCGGGCCAGCCAGCCTGCCTGCTGGCCGGTCAGCGGGCCGGCGCTGAGCATCCGCTCAAGGGGGCGGCCACCTGCCCATTCACGGACGCAGTACGTCACGCCTTCGTGCATGTCGCAGTCGAGCACCCGCAGGAACCGGGGGTCGGCTGCCGCCGCGGCGCGCCGGGCCGCGTCGAAGAGTTGATTGGTCCTCGGGTCGCCAACCGGCAGGACGTCTACGACCACTGCCCGGCTGAGCACCTCGTCCACTGCTCGCCACACCCGCGCACCGTCGATCTCCGCGAGCAACTCGGCGATCCGGTAGCGGCCGGCGAGCAGGGCACCAGGACTGACGGTCTGGTTCGACACGGTGTCTCTCGCCCTCCTCGATGCACTGGTCGTCCTGCGTCTCCGCCCTGGATCCGGTCGGCGGCCGATTTCGGCTGATCCAGGCAGGTGCGAACGGTTGGCGGTCCGATCGCAGCCCCCATGCTAGTGCCCCGTTGACCGGACAAGTGGTGCACGAGTGCACAAGCGGCCGGATCAGGCTCTGCCGGAGCGCCCGGGGAGCTTCGATGTGACCGCGGCCACCACGTCGGTGACCTCGTGGATACGAAGTACCCGCGCCACACCGACGTACACCGGGAGCATCACGATGCCTCCGACGGCTAGCTGGACCACCGCCGCGAGCGGGCCGGTCCAGTCGACGGCCGAGTCGAACACGGTCAGTACCCCCCGGCCGATACCCGCACCGGCGACGGCCGCGATCACCATCGCGAGCAGCGGCAGCCCGATGCCCGAGCCGGCCACCCGGGGGACCCGGCGGCGGAGTACGCGGCGGGACATCAGGACGGCGACCAGGTACGCCAGCGCGTAGGCGGCACCGAGCACGACGCCGCTGAACCGCAGGTGCTCCTCGTCAAGCAGCACCCGTACGCCGATCAGCGCGGCGGCGATGTTCGTCGCGGCGATCGCGCACTGCATGAAGAACGGCGTACGGGTGTCCTCGAACGCGTAGAACGTGCGCAACTGGAAGTACTGGACCGTGAACGGCACGATGCCCAGCGCGAGCGTCATCAGCGTGTACGCCATCAGCTGCAGGTTGTTCTTACCGGATCCGTAGCCGGCGATCACCGTGACGATCGGGTAGGCAAAGGCGATCATCGCCGCGGCCGCCGGTACGACGATCGCCAGCGTCTGGCGGATCGACCGGGCCGACAACTGGGCCACCTCGGTCACGTCACCCGCGGCCGCCAAGGCCGACATCTGCGGCAGCGCTGCCGTGGCCAGCGAGACGGTGACGATGCCGTGCGGCACCAGGATGATCAGCATCGCGGTGCTGTAGGCGAACAGACCAGCCTTTGCGCCTGGGTCGGTTGAGGCGCTACCGGCGATCGCCAGCTTGGTGACCACCACCAGAGTCACCTGGTTCACGGCGACGAACAGTACGGTCCAGGTGCCGAGCTTGGCGGTCTGACCGAGTCCGGTGCCGCGTAGGCCGAACTTGGGCACGTACGTGTGGCCACTGGCCTTCAGATACGGCAGCAGCACCAACAACTGCACAGCGATGCCCAGTGTGTGGCCGAGGCCGAGCAGCAGCTCCTCACCGTGGCTGAAGGTCGGCGGATTGTCGCCGGCCCGGTAGACCAGCAGGAAGATCACGATCGAGGCGCAGGCGACGACGTTGTTCGCGATCGGCGCCCACATCATCGGGCCGAACCGGCGCCGGGCGTTCAGCACCTGGCCGACCAGGACGAATGCGCCGTAGAAGAAGATCTGCGGCAGGCAGAGCCGGGCGAACATGATCATCGAGTTCTTCTCGGCCAGCCGCGACGGATCGTGCAGCTCCTTCGGCAGGTAGAGCTCGGAGATCTGCGGTGCCAGCACGACGCAGGCCACGGTGACCACGGCCAGTACCAGGAAGCCGAACGTCAGCAGCCGGTTGGTGAAGTCCTGGCCGCCGTCGTCGTGGTTCTTGATCGCGCGGACCAGTTGCGGCACCAGCACGGTGTTGAAGATGCCGCCGGCCAGCAGGATGTACAGGCTGTTCGGGATCGTGTTGGCGGCGGTGAAGATGTCGCCGCGCAACGCGGTGCCGATGGCGGCGGCGAGCAGAGCGATCCGGACGAATCCGAGCAGGCGGGACAGCACCGTTCCGGCTGCCATCACCGCCGCGGAGCGCAGGGTGCGGTCAGCCATCCTTCGTTCCGACTCCTTCTTTCAGGCTTTCGAGATCGCTCTGCCCGGGCACGAGCGGTGCTGGAGACTCAGGGTGGGCGAGGCCGTTCGGGCCGGCGGCCGGATCGTCCTGGCCGAGGTCCTCGAGCGGCAGCGGCTCCGGGTGCAGCGCGTCGGCGGCGGGCTTCGGCTCCGGGTTGCGGCGCTCCGAGCGCACCCGGCGGTAGATCCGGACGATCGACGTACCGAACAGCAGTGCTACCGCGGCGCCGACCAGGATCCAGCCGACGCTGCCGTACTGCGCCGCCTGGATCACCAGCGGCTGCGAGTCGCCGACCGGCTGCTTCCCGGCGGTCACCAGTTGCGCGTTGGCGTTGATCACGCCGTTCTGCTCGGCGCTCGCCTTGACCTGGAAGGTGCCCTTCTGGCCGGCCGGCAGCAGCAGGGTGTGCAGCTGGGCGATCTTCAGGTCGTTCCGGTTGCCGGTCGAGGTGACCTCCAGGCCGACCCGGATGGTCACGTCCAGCCCGTTCTCGACGGTCAGCGGGAAGCTGCCCTTGCTGCCGGAGAGGTTGACCTTGATGCCGTCGTGCTGGCCCTTGCTCTTGTTGGTGACCAGATGGACTTTCTTCAGCTGGGCGGCGACGGCGTTGCGCTGGTAGTTGACGAAGCGCTGCGCCTCGTTCGGAGTGGCACTCCATTCGAGCGAGGCCGACCGGAGCAGTCCCTGGGTCATGCTCAACGGGGTCTGGGCGGCCGGGTCCGACAGCAGCGATTCGTACGTCGTGGTCGTGCTGCTCAGGTCCCGGATCTTGTCCAGCTGGCCGCCCGAGAGGCCGGACGTGTTGGCCGGTGCGGCCGGGGCCTTCGTCTGACCGGCAGCGAGGCTGGTGACCTGGTTGATCCCCACCGGCGTGATCCAGGGGGAGGTGGACATCGTCTGCAGGACGGCAGCGGTCGACAGGCCGTCGCTGTCCCAGCCGCGAGGCGGTACGACGACCACTGTCGAAGTACCGGCGGTACCGGCGAGCAGTGAGGTCTCGGCCGCGAATCGCTGCTGCAGCTGGACCGGCTGCTTCGCGCTTGCCGGATCGGGGCCGCCGGCCAGCAGATCGGAGTCCGCGATCACTGCCTTCACGTACTTCGGGGCCGGCGCCTCCGGGGTCATCACCTTGTAGACCGGACTGGGCTGCAGCTTCGGCCGCTCGTTGTCGGCCCACGCCGAGCTCGGCAGGATGTTCACGTCGTCGTCGCGCTGGGCGGCGAACCCGAAGGAGCCGGCGGCCAGCGTCTTGGAGTCGACCTGGCCGTCCCCGAGCCAGAGGCCGGACGGGTTGCCCTGCTCGGACAGTGGCATCCGCAGGTTGTACCGCTCACTGGCCGAGCGCGCGCTGCTGATGATCTTGCCGGCCGCGTCACCGGCGGCGGCGAGGCTCGCGATGTCGGGATCGCCGTACGGGAGCAGGACGGTCGGATTGACGTTGCGGCTCTTGTCGAACGCCTCCAGCCACGCCTTGACGACCGCGCGGCCGGTGCCGGCTTTGGTCTGGCCCGGGCCGGCCGCGATCTTGTAGCTGTCGGACTCGGCGATCGTGCGCGCCTCGTCGATCATCGCCGGATCGACCAGCCAGGTGACGAGCCGCTTCTGGCCGAGCGCGAGCAGCCGGCCGAGTTGGCCGGCCGGCGCCATCGCCTCGGCCAGCGAATCGTTGGCGAACAGGTGGTCGGAGAGCAACGTCGGCCGATGCGTCAACGGCAGCACCACGGCGGCGTTCACCCGGCCGGGCAGGGGTGTCTTCGGGATCACCGGCATCAGGATCCGGCTCAGCCCGGCGGTGGTCCGGTCCGTCTTGCTGACGTTGCCACGGAATCGGACGCCGACCGAGTAGACGCCGGGCTCGCCCGAGATCTTCCACTCGCTCCACGGCACCACCAACCTGAACGGCACCGAGTCCTTGGGGGCCAGTGGCGCCTCGAACTCCTGGAAGGTGGATGCCTCGGGATTGGTCAGGCCGGAGCAGTCGTTGCGGTCCTTGACCGGCACGTCGGCCTCGGTCGGGATGGCCGCGACCTGGGCGGCCGTCGACAGGCGGTCGCGTTCGATGCAGGCAGTCGCCTGGGAGCTCTCGAAGGTGGTCTGACTGGTGTTCGTGACCCGGCCCGTGATCGTGACCGGCTGGCCGGGCGCCGGGGTCGACGGGCTGAACGACTCGATGGTGACATCGACCATCGGGTTGTCTTCCGCCGCGGTCGCGGCCGCCTGCGTCGGGGCCAGCGCGCCGGCCGACGCAGCGATCAGCAGGCTCGCGCCCGCCGCCGTGGAGAGCCTCAGTCGCCGTCTGAACACGCCGTCACCGTAACCTAGTTCCCCGTGTCCTCTAATCCCGACCGCTCAGCCTCTGCCGGATCGTTGTCCGCGGTACAGCGGCAAGGTGTCCAGTCGTTGCTGAAGATCGCTCCGGTGGTCGACGAACTGGGTGCCCGGTTCGCCGCCGCCGGCCATGAGATCGCCCTGGTCGGGGGTCCCGTCCGGGACATTCTCCTCGGTCGCGGGAGCAAGGATCTCGACTTCGCCACGTCGGCCCGGCCGGACGCGGTGGAGCGGTTGGTGGCCGGCTGGGCGGACCACGTCTGGGACATCGGCAAGGCGTTCGGCACCATCGGCTGTCAGAAGGACGACTGGGTTCTGGAGATCACGACCTACCGGTCGGAGTCCTACGATCCCACCTCGCGCAAACCGGAGGTTGCCTACGGCGACACCCTGCAGGGCGACCTGGCCCGGCGCGACTTCGCCATGAACGCGATGGCGGTACTGCTCCCGTCGCACCAGTTCGTCGACCTGTACGGCGGGATCGAGGACGTCGCCAACAAGGTGATCCGGACCCCGGGTTCGCCCGAGGACTCGTTCTCCGACGACCCGCTGCGGATGATGCGCGCGGCCCGGTTCGCCGCCCAGCTCGGCTTCACGCCGGACCCGGCCGTGGTGGCCGCGATGGCCGCGATGGCCGAGCGGATCACGATCGTGTCGGCGGAGCGGGTGCGCGACGAGCTGATCAAGCTCGTCTGCGCGCCGTACCCGCGGATCGGTCTCGATCTGCTCGTCGGCACCGGGCTGGCCGACCATGTGCTGCCCGAGCTGCCCGCGCTGCGGCTGGAGCTGGACGAGCACCACCGGCACAAGGACGTGTACGAGCACTCGCTGACCGTGCTCGAGCAGGCGATCGATCTGGAGCCCCGGCTCGGGGTCGAGCTGCCCGACTTCGTGGTCCGGTTCGCCGCGCTGATCCACGACATCGGCAAGCCGAAGACCCGCCGCTTCGAGGAGGCGGGCAAGGTGACCTTCCACCACCACGACGTGGTCGGTGCGAAGCTGGCGAAGAAGCGGATGAAGGCGCTGCGGTTCAGCAACGAGCAGATCGACCAGGTCGGCAAGCTGGTCGAGTTGCACCTGCGCTTCCACGGCTACGGCACCGGCGAGTGGACCGACTCCGCCGTCCGCCGGTACGTCCGCGACGCCGGCGACCTGCTCAGCCGCCTGCATGTCCTGACCCGCGCCGACTCGACCACCCGCAACCGGCGCAAGGCCGAGGCGCTCCGGACGGCGTACGACGATCTGGAGAAGCGGATCGAGCGCCTGCGGGAGCAGGAGGAACTCGACTCCATCCGCCCGGACCTCGATGGCAACCAGATCATGCAACTGCTCGGCATCGGCCCCGGCCGCGAGGTCGGCGAGGCCTACAAGTTCCTGATGGAACTGCGGATGGACGAAGGCCCGCTCGGCGAGGAAGCCGCCGGCCAGAAGCTGCTGGAGTGGTGGAGCACTAGATCTCCTGCCACGGAATCCTGAGGTAAGCGTCCGCGATCAGCCCGGCCGATTCCGGGTCCGGCTTGTACTCCGTAGTGCCGGCGCTGGTCGTGATGGAGGCGACCGGGAGCGCGGGGTCGATCGAGTTGGTCAGGTAGGCAGCCCGGTAGTCGCCGAGTGCTGTCAGCGGAATGTCGACAGTTTCACGTGCAACATCGAGGGCTGCCCGGAGACTGAGCATGGTGATGCCGGGCAGCACGTCGGCGGCCGGCCAGACGATCCGGTCCTCGGTGGCGAAGCAGATGTTCCAGACGGACGCCTCCGAGATGTGACCCGCGCGGTCGTAGAAGACGGCGTCGTCGTAGCCGGCCAGCCGGGCGCGGCGGAGTTCGTGGGTCAGCGAGAAGGTGCCCGTGTGCTTGAGATGCGGCGCGGCCCGTTCGTGCTCGACGGCGAGCAGACGTGGTGATCTGGTCGTCGGCTCGATTGGGTCGGTGACCGTGAGCAGCAGGTCGGGCTCGACCGGGGTGCCGTCGAGGAAGGACCGGTCGCGGGTGAAGGCGTTGACCCGCAGCGAGAGGTCGGCTGATGGCGAGCTTGCGAGCGCAGTACGGAGGTAGGTCAGGATCCGGTCGGGGGCGACGCCGTGGCCGAAGAGTTCACGGGAGCTGCGGTCCAGGCGCTCCAGGTGCAGGTCAAGACCGCGGACCTTGCCGTCGCGGACCTGCATCGAGGTGAAGTGGCCGTAGCTGGTCGCGCTCAGCAACGCTGGGTCGTCGAGGGCGAGCGGCGAGTCGTTGAGCTGTACGAGGTGGGTCACAGGATCAGTCTGCGTGCACCAGTCCACCGCGCCACCTGGTCTAGTCTCACGCCGTGGACCTCTTGAGCATCATCGGGTGGGGCGGCTCGGCGCTGGTCGTCGTGTCGTTGCTACAGACCCGGATCCTGCGACTGCGTGTACTGAATCTGATCGGCTGCGTGATCCTGGTCGGCTTCAACCTCGCCATCCCCGTCTGGCCGATGGTCGGCATGAACGCCGTACTTGCCGTGATCAACGTCGTGCACATGTGGCGCCTGCTCCGGCACCGGCACGACGACCTGGAGTACGCCGTGCTCGAGGTGAACAGCACCGACTCCTACCTCGGCCACGTGCTGACCGCGCACCAGAAGGACATCTCCAAGTTCAACCCCGGCTTCACGTCAGCCGCTAGCCCGTACGCCTTCCTCGTCCAGCGCGGCGAACGCACAGTAGGCGTCGTCCTGGCCCACGACGCCGGCTCCGGCCGCGCCCAGATCGACCTCGACTACGTCCTCCCGGAGTACCGCGACTTCACCCCCGGCGAGTTCGTCTACCGCCGCAGCGACGTCTTCACCGACCACGGCTTCCGCCAGGTACTCGCCCCACCCCGCATGAAAGCCACCGACGGCTACCTCAAAAACCTAGGCTTCCACCCCGAAGGCAACCACCTGGTCCTCGACCTGCCCAGCTAGTCGAGGTGTTTGGCGAAGCAGCGGGAGACTGTTTCGTTTTCGAAGGGCGGGTACGGCGGGGTTTCGGTGTAGCCGTGGTGGGTGTAGAGGGCGATGGCTTCGAGCTGCTTGGTGCCGGTCTCCAGGCGGAGGGTGGTCAGGGCGCGGGTGCGGGCGTGGGACTCGATCTCGGCCAGGAGGAGGCGGGACAGGCCCCAGCCTCGGGAGGATGGTTCTACGTACATGCGCTTGATCTCGCCGAGGCCGGGGGAGATCGGTTGCAGGCCGACGCAGCCGACGGGGGTGTCGTCGAGGGTGAGCAGGATGAACTCGATGTCGGGGTGCAGGGTGACGATGGGCTGGTCCTCGCCGTAGAGGGCGGCCAGTTCGGTCTGTTGCGCGGTGGTCAGCGCCAGGACGGCTGGATCGGTCCGGTCGGCGTGGCGTAGCTCGACGCCCTCCATCAGCTCCATGGGCCGACGCTAGCAATCAGGCGTGACGCTGCTGTTTCGCTTTCCTCACTGCCCGCCCAGCGCGGAGTGAGGTCGACAGGCTGTCACCGATCGGTCGCGCTGAGGTCTTCCCAGATTCATCATTACCTCTCAGTATTTTCTGCATGGCTGACCTCACCCGCAGGACCGTCCTCGGCGCTCTGACCGTTGCTGGAGCCACGGCTGCGGCTCCGGCCGTCGCCTGGAGCACCGGTACGCCGACGCTCCGAACCGCCGCCGACGCCTCGCCGACTCTGGTCCGCGGCGCGATTTTCCCCGAGGGGATCATGGCCGGCGTCCCCCGCACCGACGGCGCGACTCTGTGGACGCGAGTCCCTCGTGGCCTCTTCGACGGCGATGCCGAACTGGCGATCGTGGTGTCGAGGCAACGCGACCTGAGCAGCCCGGAGATCGTCGAGACGGTGATCGCGGAGAAGCAGTGGGACGGCTGCGTGCACTTCCAGGCGAACGGGCTCGCCGCCGCCGCGGAGTACTTCTACCAGTTTCGCGGCAAGGACACCGTCAGCCCGGTGGGCCGTTTCCAGACCCTGCGCCCGGCCGACTCGAACCAGCCGGTCCGGATCGGCTTCTTCACCTGCCAGGGCTTCACCGAGGGGTACTACGCGACGCACCGCCACCTCGCCGCTGAGGACCTCGACCTCGTCGTCTGCCTCGGCGACTACGTCTACGAGGCCACCGTGCCCGGAGTCCGCGGGATCGATCTCAACCTCTATCCGCAGATCCTGCCGAGCATGCGAGCGAAGTACACGCTCTATCGCAGCGATCCCGATCTCAGGGCGATGCACGCGCAGCACGCGTTCCTGCCGCTGTGGGACGACCACGAGTTCCGCAACAACTACAGCTTGGACAACTGGACGCTGCCCGAGCTGTTCTTCCAGGAGAAGAAGAGCGCTGCCTGGCACGCGTGGTTCGAGCGGATGCCGGTAGCGCGCTACGCCGGCGACATGACCAGGACCTATCGCTCGCTCAAGTTGGGCCGGACCGTCGAGCTGTTCGCCATCGACAACCGTCAGTACAAGGATGACCAGCCCTGTGACGACGGAGGCTCGATCGTCTGCGCGGCCGCCGACGCGCCTGGGCGCAGCATGCTCGGGCCGGCGCAGAAGGCCTGGCTCGAGGACGGGCTGCGGTCGTCGGGCGCGCGCTGGAAGGTGCTCGCCAACCCGAACATGATGATGGGCATGGTCACCGGCGCGGCCGGGGAGCGCGCGTTCATGGACACCTGGGACGGGTACGGCGCCGAGCGCACCGAACTGCTGTCGCTGGCCGCCGAGCGGGTGTCCGACCTGGTGGTGGTGACCGGCGACGACCACGACACGTTCTCCGGCGAGCTGTGGGACACGGGCTTCGCGCCGGGCACACCCGGCAATCCTGGCGGTACCCGGCGGGCCGGGGTCGAGTTCGTCGTACCGTCCGTGTCCTCGACCAACACCGGCGACACCAAGGGCGTGGCCGGTGCGAAGGCGGAGGAGCAGAAGCGGCTGCAGTACAACCCGCATCTGAAGCAGATCGACATGCGGCAGCACGGGTACGGCGTACTCGAGGTGACCCAGGATGACGCCAAGCTCTCCTACCGGGCAGTGGACAAGCTGCACGTCAACGCAGGCGTCAGCACCAGCTACCAGGTCCGCACTGCGCGGGGCAGCTCGACAGTAGAGGTGATCTGATTGGCCAGTGCCGTCCCTGGAAGTGCCCTCCCTTGAAGCCACAGCAGCAGCCGTCCGTGCAGGTGAGCTCCACCCGGTCGACCTCGTCGAGCAGGCCTTGCGGCGAGCGGCTGATGCGGCCCACCTGAACGCTGTCGTCCACCTGGACGCCGAGGGCGCTCGGGCCGCCGCTGCTGCGCACAGCAGGACGGGTGCACTCGCGGGCATTCCCGTGCTGGTCAAGGAGATCATCGAGGTCGAGGGGCTGCCCTACCGCTGCGGCTCGGCCTCGATGGATGGGCCCGCGGTTAAGGATGCCGACGTCGTACGCCGGTTGCGCGCGGCCGGTGCGGTCGTCATCGGGCTCAGCCACTCGCACGAGTTCGCCTACGGCTGCACCGGTACTTCGAATCGCACCGGGCCGTGCCTCAACCCGCATGACCTGTCGCGGATGACCGGCGGCTCCAGCTCGGGCGCTGCTGCTGCGGTAGCGGCCGGGGTCGTGCCACTGGCGATCGGGACCGACACGGCGGGCTCGGTGCGGACGCCTGCGGCGCTGTGCGGCGTAGTCGGGTTCAAGCCAACCAGGGGGACGCTGCCGATGGACGGGGTATGGCCGCTCTCGCAGACGCTCGACGTGGTGGGGGTGCTGACCAGGTCGGTCGGGGACGCGGTGTACGCGATCGCTGCGCTGTCCGAGACCGCCCATTCAGCTGGAATCAGCACACCGCGTCTGGGTGTGCCCACCAACCCGGAGTACAGGGAGCATGACGCGCAGGTCAGCACTGCTTGGGAGCAGGCTCTCGCGAAGCTGCTGACAGTAGAGGTCGAGCTACCCGACTGGAGCACGACTCTGCAGACAGGCATAGATCTGCAAGGTCCAGAAGCCGTTGCCAACCACATGGGCAGATCTACAGGGCTATACCAACCAGATGTCCAGCAACGCCTGCGGGAAGCCGCAGAGGTGCCGGCCTGGCGTCATGTCCAGGCCCGAGCAACTGCAGCCGAGCTAGCGACGCAGCTGTCCGAGTTGCTGGAGCAAGTCGACGCGGTAGTGGTGCCTACGGTGCCCATCGTCGCTCCACTGCTCGGTGACGCACCAGACGTCCGAGCGACCCTGATGCGCCATATCCGCTTGGCCAACATCGCCGACGTCCCTGCCATCAGCATCCCGCTGAAGACCGCCGGCCTTCCGGTTGGTCTCCAGGTCATTGCCCGGGACAACCAGAAGGCCGGCGCTGTCGCGCTGTGGATCGAGGCTCAGTTGTAGAGCCTGACGTCCGCGAGACTCCACCAGTGGTCGCTGGTACCGGTGTTGGCGATCCGGACGAAGCGGGCGCGCGTCTGCTTCACGTCGACATTGGTGAGCTGGCCAGTGCCGGTACCGGACGCCAGCGGCCGCCACGTGGTGCCGTCGAAGCTGGTCGATACCTGCCATGCGGCAGCGAAGTCACCGAGGTTGCCGCCGCTGTCAATCGCGACCCGTCGGAACTGCTTCGCCGTACCGAGATCCACCTGCACGTACTGCCCTGCAGCCTGCGCTGCCTTCGACTGCCACACAGTGGAGCCGTCGGCGTCGAACGCCGGCGCCGCATCGGCAGCCGGTACTGCGCTCGCCGTCGCGCCCGCCAACGACACCGGAGTCAAAGCAGCCTTCGGCGAGCGCTGCCAGACGAAGGTGCCGATCGCGCCACCCGGCAGCGTGTATTCGAAGGACTCGTCGCCGACCGCGACCGCGAAGGTCCGCGGGTCGTCGTTCTCGTTGTGCACGACCAGCGCGGTCGAGCCGTCCGGGTTGCGGAAGGCCGACGACATGAGCTGGCCGTTCCAGCCGGTCGTGCCGTACGACGTACTGGCGATCCGCACAGCACCGGTCCGCACGAACTTCGACAGGTGACCGATCGTGTAGTACTCCGCGTCGGTGGTGACGGTGCCGTCCGGTTGCACGGTGACGAGTCCGGTACAGGTGGTACAACCACCGTTGTACGGGCCGCCCTTGTCGTCCAGCGCGATGTTCCAGTTCACCACCGACTTGGCCCAGTTGCGGGTCGTACCGAGCATCAGCGTGCGGGCATGCCAGGTCAGCGTGCCGCGGAAGATCTGCGGCGGCGTGTCGTTGGCGCCGTGCGAGCCGGAGCACTCGGTGAACCAGATGCCCTTGTCGGGGAAGGCCTGGTGCAGTGCGCTCTGGTTGCTCGGGTTGCCGGAGTAGCAGTGGTACGCAGTACCGGCCAGCCACTTGCCTGCCGGGCTGTCGAGCAGCTGGTACGGGTAGTCGGTCTCCGGGTCCTCGCCGGGCGGGGTGCTGTTCACGTCGCCGGGATGCGTGGTCCAGTTGTGGTCGTAGCCGAGGATCTTGGTTCGAGGGCTGTACGCACGCAGCAGCGGGCCGAGCTGCTCGATTACCGCGGCCTCCTGGCGGACCGGCATGTCCGTACCCGGGTAGCCGCTGGGCTTGCGGTTCTGCGGCTCGTTCTGGATCGAGAGGAAGTCCACCGGTACGCCGGCTGCCTCGTACGCCTTCACGAACTTCACCAGGTAGCGCGCGTAGGCGTTGTAGACCGCGGGGTCGTCCTTGAGCCGGCCACCGACCAGCGAGTCGCCGGTCTTCATCCAAGCGGGCGGACTCCACGGCGTGGCCATCACCTTCAGCGACGGGTTGAGCTGCTTGGCCCGGCGCAGCAGGGGCAGGATCTGCGCCCGGTCGTGCGCGATGCTGAAGTGCCGCAGCGCGAAGTCGGTCTGCCCGGCCGGTACGTCGTCGTAGGTGTAGTGCTGTGGCGCCGCGGTGAAGTCGGACGAGCCGACCACCTGGCGCAGGAAGCTCACGCCGATGCCCTGCTCGCGGTCGAACAGCGAGCGCATCGTCTGGTCGCGCACCGCCGGCGTCAGCCGGTAGAGCACCGCCGCCGACGAGTCGGTGATCGAGGCGCCGAAGCCGTCCATCGTCTGGTACTTCGTGCTCGGGTCGACCGTGATGGTCGTCTGCGCGCTCTGGCCCTTGGCGAACGCGACGTCCGGGCGCTGGTGCAGCAGCTCGGCGCGGTCGGGGGTGGTGACCCAGACGCTCGCTTTGCTGGTGCTCTTGGTGTTCTGGGCGGTGGGCAGCTCGACCGCCTGGGCGCCGGCCGTCATCCCGCTGAGTAGTAGGGCGGAGCCGGCCACGACGGCGCCGATCGCAGGTCTCTTCATCGTTCTCCTCAGGTCAACCCCGATGTAACAAATGAAACAAGAACGCAACATCTGCGCCTCAGGAAACGACGCTGGGCGAGCACTGTCAAGATCGGCTACCGTGCTGAGTGTGAAACAAGGTGATGTAACAAATGCTGGGTAGGGCCACGGTCCGGGACATCGCGGCCGAGACCGGGGTTTCGATCGCGACGGTTTCGCGGGTGCTCAATCAGCAGGGGAACGTCGCGCCGGCCACCCGTGAACTGGTCGAGCGGGCGGTGGAGCGGCTCGGCGTACGGGCGCCGAATCCGCGGGGTGGGTCGCCGAAGCCGGTCGGTGGGGCGGTGTATCTGCGGTGTCCGTATGTGCTGACCGACTACTTCGGGCTGATCGTCTCGTCGATCGCGGAGACGCTGGATCGGCATGGGCGGCGGCTGGTTCTCAACGCGGGTGAGGCGACCCAGCACGACCAGGTCCTCACCAAGCTGCCCGCGCAGCGCGACCTCGCCGGGGCGATCCTGATCCTGCCGCCGGAGACCAGCGGTGAGCTGATCCAGCTCCGGGCGCGCCGCTTCCCGTTCGTCGTCGTCGATCCCCGTACTCCGCTGCCGCGCGACATCGCTGCCGTCTCCGCAGCCCATTTCGCCGGCGCGCGGCAGGTCACCGCTCACCTGTTGTCGTTGGGCCATACGCGGATCGGCGTCATCGGCGGCCCCAGCGAGTGGCTGGCCTCCGACGCCCGCCTAAGCGGCCACGCCGCCGCCCTCGC
This sequence comes from Kribbella sp. NPDC051620, assembly GCF_044453825.1. Classification (NCBI taxonomy): domain Bacteria; kingdom Bacillati; phylum Actinomycetota; class Actinomycetes; order Propionibacteriales; family Kribbellaceae; genus Kribbella; species Kribbella sp. NPDC051620. Next base: position 320,673 of record NZ_JBITDB010000004.1, on the reverse strand, counting down.
CGACGCCGGCATCCTCCCCGATCCCGCACTCGTCCGCCCGATCCAACCCACCACCGAACACGGCCACCGAGCCGCCGGCCAACTCCTGGACCTCCCCGACCGCCCGACCGCGCTGATCGCCTTCAACGACAAAGCAGCAGTAGGCGCCCTCCAAGCCGCCGCCACCCGAGGCCTGTCCGTCCCCACCGACCTCTCCATCGCCGGCTTCGACGACATAGACATCAGCCGCTCCACCACCCCACGCCTGACCACGGTCCGCCAACCCCTCCAGGAAATGGGCCGAATGGCAGTAAGCCTCCTAACCCGCCTCCTGGACCGCCACGAGGTAGAAGCCCTCCACGTAGAACTAGCCACCGAACTAGTCATCCGCGACTCCACATCCCCACCGCCCTAACGCGCAAAGTCCGCATCGTGTGGCGGTCCGGAGCAGGGGTTACAGGGCGCGGAGTGCTTGGAGGGCGGTGATGAAGTGGGTGACTAGGGCGTCTGGGGTGGTGGGGCGGTCGGGTTCGGGGAGGCCGGACCATTCGATGGTCAGGTCTTCTACGTAGGCGAGCCAGGCGTGGACGGTCAGGCGGAGGGGGGAGGCGGGGGCGGTGGCGTCGGGTTGGCCCAGGAGGGTGAGGACTCGGGTGGTGAGGCCGGCTCGGGTTGCGGCGTAGACCTCGACGACGAAGTTGTCGCCGCCGGCGGCGCCGCGGACGAAGGAGATGTAGGAGTCGCGGCGGCGGGTGACGAACGCTACGAACGACAAGAGCATCTGGCGGAGTTGCTCGTCGGCCGGCAGGTCGGGGTCGGGCTTGGTGACTCGGAGCAGGCGGCGGCCGGCGGCGCTCATCACCTCGACGTAGAAGTCGCGCTTGGTCGGGAAGTAGTGGAACAGCAGCCCGCGAGAGATCCCCGCCTCGGCCGCGACCGCGTCGATCGACAGCTCATGGATCGGCTGGGTCCGCAGCATCATCAGCCCGATCCCAACCAACTGCTTCCGCCGATCCTCCGCACTCAATCGCCGACGCCGCCCCTCCGACGCCTCGACGCCGCCCTGCGCACCTGCCTCGCTGTCCTCCAGCGACGCTTCAGCGTGGAGCTCCTCTTCGGCCGGCACGCTATTGAGCATTGCTCAGTAAGTGCGCTACCGTCAAGGGAGCCGAGCGAGGAGACGTGATGGGGTTCGAACCGTCCGCGAGGGCGCAGGAGTTGATCGGGCAGGTCGACGGGTTCATCCGGACCGAGATCGAGCCGGTCGAGGCCGAGCTGCATGCCGCGACCAAGGCCGCCGGGGATCCGTGGCAGCCGCAGCCCGGGTTCAAGGAGCTGCAGGCGAAGGCCCGCAAGCAGGGTCTGTGGAATCTTTTCCTGCCACCCGCCGAGCCCGGCAACGAGCAGTACGGCGAAGGATTGAGCAACCTCGACTACGCCCCGATCGCGGAGTTGACCGGCCGCTCGTTCATCGCGCCGTACGTGTTCAACTGCAACGCCCCCGACACCGGCAACATGGAGGTCCTGCTCCGGTACGGCACTGCCGCGCAGAAGCAGCAGTGGTTGGAGCCGTTGCTCGACGGCACGATCCGGTCCGCGTTCTGCATGACCGAGCCCGACGTCGCCTCGTCCGACGCGACGAACATGGCCGCCACCGCGATCCTCGACGGCGACCAGGTCGTCCTCAACGGCCGCAAATGGTGGAGCACGGGCGTCGGCCACCCCGACTGCCAACTGCTCATCTTCATGGGCCTCACCGATCCCGACGCCCACCGGTACGCCCGCCACACGATGGTCCTCGTACCGCGCGACGCCCGCGGCGTGAAGGTCGAGCGCCTGCTCCCCGCCATGAGCCGGTACGACGAACCGCACGGCCATGGCGAGGTCTCGTTCACCGACGTCCGGGTGCCCGCGTCCAACATCCTGGTCGGTCCAGGTCGCGCGTTCGAGATCGCCCAGGGCCGGCTCGGTCCAGGTCGCGTGCACCACTGCATGCGGCTGATCGGGCTGGCGGAGAAGGCGCTTGAGCTTGCCATCGTGCGCGGCACCAGCCGGACCGCGTTCGGGAAGCCGCTGGTCAACCTCGGCGGCAACCGCGAGCGGATCGCCGACGCGCGGATCGCGATCAACCAGGCCCGGCTGCTGGTGCTGCAGACGGCGTACCTGCTGGACACGAAGGGGCTGGCCGGCGCGTTGAGCGAGGTCAGCCAGATCAAGGTCGCGGTACCGCGGATGGCGCAGGACGTGATCGACATGGCGATCCAGCTGCACGGTGGCGGTGGGCTGTCCGATGACTTCCCGTTGGCGGCCGCATGGACGAGTGCAAGAGCACTGCGACTGGCCGACGGGCCGGACGAGGTGCATCGTGGAGTGGTCGCGAAGATCGAGCTGGCGAAGTACAAGGAGTCCGAATGAGCAGGGTTCTCGTCACCGGTGGGGCCAGTGGACTCGGGGCGGCGCTGGTTGCCCGGTTTGTTGCTGACGGCCACCAAGTTCTCAGTACCGACGTGGCGGCGGAGTCGACGCCGCCGGTAGGCGCGGAGTACCGGCAGCTGAATGTGCGGGACGCGGGTGACTGGGACAAGGCGGTCGCGTGGTGTGAGGAGAACTGGGGCGGGCTCGACATCCTGGTGAACAACGCCGGGATCGCGACCGGCGGGCGGATCGATGTCGAGTCGCTGGACGAGTGGGACCGCGTCGTCGACATCAACCTGATGGGGGTCGTGCGTGGCTGCCGCGCCTTCACCCCGCTCTTCAAGCGCCAGCGCTCCGGCCACATCGTCAACACCGCTTCGGCCGCCGGGCTCGTGCACCCGCCGTACATGAGCTCCTACAACACCGTGAAGGCCGGCGTGGTGGCGTTGTCGGAGACGCTCTCGCACGAATTGCACCCGTACGGCGTGACGCTGTCTGTCGTCTGCCCGTCCTTCTTCCGGACCAACCTCGGCGACTCCATCCAGGGCGACGACACCGAGATGGGCGCGACCGCGCGCAAGCTGATCGAGAAGTCGCCGCGAACCGCGGACGACATCGCGGCCAAGGTGATCGCCGGGATCAAGAAGCAGCAGTTCCTGATCATCCCCGACCGGCCGGCCCTGCTGGCTTGGCGGGTCAAGCGGTTCGCCCGCCCGCTCTACGACCGGCAGATGCGCAAGATGGCCGCCCGGGCCCGCACCCGGGTCGAGGCAGGCAGCGGAGACCACTGATGCCGGCAGACCGGACCGCGGTCGACGGCGCGCGCCCGGTCCGTACCGAGGACGCCTTCGACATCACCGCGGTCGACACCTGGCTCCGGGAGCAGACGACGCTGCCGGCCGGGCTGCCCGAGGTCCGGCAGTTCTCGGGTGGCGCGTCGAACCTCACTTACCTGCTGCGGTACCCCGGTCGTGACCTCATCCTGCGGCGTCCGCCGGCCGGTACCAAGGCCAAGGGCGCGCACGACATGGGCCGCGAGTATCGGATCCAGCAGCAGCTGGAGCCGGTCTACCCGTACGTCCCACGCATGGTTGCTTATAGCAACAATCCGGAACTGATCGGGTCCGAGTTCTACGTGATGGAGCGGATCGACGGCATCATCCCGCGGCGGTCCGAGTTGGGGGTCGAGCTGACGCCGGAGCAGGCGCGGCAGCTTGGGTACAAGCTGATCGATACTCTCGTCGACCTTCATCAGGTGGATGCGGAGAAGGCTGGGCTCGGGGACCTCGGGAAGGGTGAGGGGTTTGTCGAGCGGCAGGTGAGTGGGTGGAGTGGGCGGTATCGGAAGGTCAAGACGTGGAATGTGCCTAGCTTCGAGAAGGTGATGGCGTGGCTCGAGGCGAACAGGCCGGCTGATGTCAGGACTTGCGTGATCCACAACGACTTCCGGCTCGACAACGTGGTGTTGGCGCCGGACGATCCGCTGAAGATCGTTGGGGTGCTGGACTGGGAACTGGCGACGTTGGGGGATCCGTTGATGGATCTGGGATCGGCGCTCGCCTACTGGGTGCAGGCTGATGACGACTGGGCTTTCAGACGGTTCAGGCTGCAGCCGTCGGACGTGCCGGGGATGATCGGGCGGGACGAGATCGTTCGGTACTACTACGAGAAGACCGGCCTCGACGTGTCCAACTGGGCCTTCTACGAGGTGTTCGGGCTGTTCCGGCTCGCGGTGATCGCGCAGCAGATCTACTACCGGTACCACCACAAGCAAACCCGCAACCCGAGGTTCAAGAATCTCTGGCTGCCGGTCAATCTGCTCGAGCGGCGCTGTCGCAAGATCATGAGCCGCTGAATGCCGGCAATCTACCTGATCCGGCACGCGCAGGCGTCGTTCGGGCGCAGCGACTACGACCGGCTCTCTCCGCAGGGCGAGCAGCAGGCCGCGGTACTGGGCAAGGCGCTCGCCGAACGCGGTATCAAGCCGGCCCTCGTCGTCATGGGCGCGATGCGACGGCACGCGCAGACCGTCGAGATCGCCCTCAAGACAGCGGGCATCGAAGTACCGGCCGAGATCGACGAAGGCCTCAACGAGTTCGACCACGACCACGTGATCGTCGCGTACAAGCCTGCCTACAAACGCCGCGCGGTCCTGCTGGCCGACCTCGCCCGCAGCGGTCACCCAGCCAGGGCTTTCCAGGAGATGTTCACCGCGGCGACCCAACGCTGGGTCGAGACGGACGGCGACGACTATCCGGAGTCCTTCCAGGCCTTCTGCCAAAGGTCAGAGGACGCGGTACGCCGTACTGCGACCCGCCTCGGCAAAGGCGAGACCGCCGTCGTCTTCACCTCCGGCGGTCCGATCGCCGCCGTCACCAGCCGCCTCCTCAACGGCACCGACGACCTCTGGCTCAAGCTCAACCCGGTCACCGTCAACACCGCGATCACCAAGCTCACCGTCGGCCGCAGCGGACTCACCCTGGTGAGCTACAACGAGCACGGCCACCTCGACGGCACCGAACTGCTCTCCTACAGATAGGGCGACCTGATGCGACGCAACATCCTGATCACCGGGGCGAGCTCGGGGCTGGGCGAGGAGATGGCCCGGCAGTTTGCCGCCAAGGGCCACAACCTCGCGCTGACCGCCCGGCGTGAGGACCGGCTGAAGGCACTGCAGACCGAGCTGACCACCAAGCATCCCCAGCTGAAGATCCTGGTCCGCACCCTCGACGTGAACGACCACGATGCGGTCTTCGGGACGTTCCGCGCGATCGATGCCGAGCTCACCCTGGACCGGATCATCGTGAACGCCGGGATCGGCAAGGGCGCGCCGCTCGGCACCGGCCGGTTCGACGCGAATCTGATCACCGCGCAGACGAACTTCGTCGCCGCGCTGGCCCAGGCCGAGGCCGCGATGGAGCTCTTCCGGGCCAGGAACGCCGGCCACCTGGTCTTCATCTCCTCGGTGGCGGCGGTGCGCGGGACGCCGAACGCGATGACCACCTACTCCGCGACCAAGGCCGGCATGACGACGCTCGCCGAAGGGCTGCGGCTCGAGCAGCTGGGCAAGCCGATCCAGGTGAGCACGATCCTGCCCGGCTACATCATGTCCGAGCTGAACCCGAACGCCGCCAAGATGCCGTTTGTGGTCCAGACCGTGCCTGGCGTCCGGGCGATAGTGGCGGCGATCGAGGCGGAGAAGGCGACGGCGTACGTGCCGGCCAGGCCTTGGGTGCTGTTGGCAAGGGTTCTCAAGTACGCTCCGCTGCCGCTCGTGAAGAGGATGATCTGATGCGCTGGGGTCTGACCGTTCCGCTGACCGGAGTACCGATCCGGGATCACAAGCCGCTGATCACCGAGCTGGCTTCGTTGGGGTACACGGACCTGTGGTCGGCCGAGGTGGCTGGCGCCGATGCGTTCACCCCGCTGGTACTTGCGTCGGAGTGGGAGGAGCAACTGCGGTTGGGGACGGCCGTAGTACCGGTTCACACGCGTGGTCCGGCGGCGCTCGCGATGAGTGCGGCCGCGTTGGCCGATCTCGCGCCCGGGCGGTTCGTGCTGGGGATCGGGGCTTCGTCGGAGACGATCGTCACCGGCTGGAACGGGATCGCGTACGACCCGCCGCTCGCTCGTACTCGCGACGTACTGCGGTTCCTGCGCCAGGCGTTCGCCGGGGAGAAGGTCGACGGCGAGTTCGACAGCTTCACGATCAAGCGGTTCCGGCTCGAGAAGGCGCCCGACGTACCGCCCGCCATCATGCTCGCCGCGCTCCGGCCGCAGATGCTCAAGCTGGCCGCGCGGGAGGCGGACGGCGCGATCACCAACTGGCTCTCGGCGGCGGATGTTCGGCAGGTACGTGCCGAGCTCGGCGACGAGAAGGAGTTGGCCGCGCGGATCTTCGTGTGTGTCACCGAGGATGCCGAGATGGCTCGCAACATCGGCCGGTTCCTGATCGCGACCTATTTGACCGTTCCCGGGTACGCCGCCTTCCACGACTGGCTCGGTCGCGGCGAGGCGATGAAGACGATGCGCGACGCCTGGGCGGCCGGCGACCGGAACGCCGCGATGGCCGCCGTGCCGATCGAGGTGATCGACGACTTGGTCGTGCACGGGTCGGCCGCCGACTGCCGGGCCCAGATCAACGAGTACGTTGCCAACGGGCTCGACACCCCGATCCTCGCCACCCTGCCGACCGGCGCCGACTTGCTGGAGACTGCTCGTTCCCTCGCGCCGTAGGTCAAGACCGCTCGAGGTTGAAGACCTGGACGCAGGAGTTTTGGACGATCACCAGGCCGCCCATCCGTTGACCGTTCGTGGTGCCGGAGATCGGAACCGCGAAGGGATCCTGCCCGACCACCGCGTTGGTGACGGTGAGCTTCGTCGGCGGCTTGATCCAGTTGGAGATCAGGGCCGGGACGATCTCCTGCGTCACCCGACAGGTCAGTGCGACCGCGGCCGCGGTGTCGTCCGCGTTGAGCGCGGCCGCGAACCGTCCGGCCAGCTCGAACGCGGCCTGCTTCGTACCGGACGCCGGCTCGGTCGCCAGGGGCTTGCTCGGCGCGGTCTTGGCCGGCACCGGTCTGCTGGGCACGGCCTTGCTGGGCGCAGGTTTGGTCGGCAGCTTCGGGGGTGCGGTGGTCGCCTTGGTGCTCACCGGCGGCGGGACCGGCGCCGAACCGCCGTCGCTGCCGCCTGAGGTCAGGCGATAGGTCACGAACCCGACGATGCCGAGGATCACGGCCACCAGCACCACGATCAGGAAGATGATCAGGCCGGCCCGGTTCTTCGGCGGCGGGGTGCCGTATGGCGGAGCTGCCCAGTTGCCGCCCTGCGGCTGGTACGTCGGTTGCTGCCAGCCCGGGTTCTGGCCGATGGGATTCTGCCCGGCTGGACTCTGGCCGGCTGGATTCTGGGGCGGACCCTGCGGACCGGGCGGCGGTGGGTAGCTCACGAGCCAAGTGTGGCAGCGAGAGGTCCATCCGGACCGCCAGTTGTTCGCGCGTCCCGACGGTGCTTGCCCCTCGCCGTGCAGCAGACTGGTCCGGTGACCGATCCCTCACGAACAGTCAGGGCCGTGGCCGGTGCGCTGGTGGTCGGGGTCGCGCTGGGATTCCTCACCCAGTACCTGCAGGGTGAACTGCCCGGCAACTGGAACACCCTGGCCAACTCGGGTGTCGTCTGGGTGATCGTCGCCTTCATGGTCACCGCCGCTTGGCGCTTGCCGACAGGGTGGTCGGCGCTGCTCGGATTCATCACCTTGTTCGGTGCTCTGACCGGGTACTACGTATCGGCCCGCGTCATCGAAGGGGTCAGCAGCTCGGCGTCGACCATGGCGGTCTGGGTGCTCGCCGCGCTCGTGGGGGGACCCGTCTTCGGGGTCGCTGGGAGTTGGTGGAGTGAGGATGGCGCGGTGCGTAGTACGGGGACCTGGTTGAGCAGCGGGGGCGAGTCGGATCGGGCCGAGGCGCGGTTGTGGCACCTCAGCCGGTCGGTTGTCGCGGTGGCGTTGCTGAGTGCGGTACTGCTTGCCGAGGGCATCTATTTTCTCTGGCGGGTGGAGAACAAGCATGCGTCCGGCCGGCTCGAGCTGATCGCGGCGATCCTCGCGCCGCTGTCGCTGGCCCACAGCAGCCGCGATCGGGTGACCGGGTTCCTGCTGCTGATCCCACTCGGCCTGCTCGGTGTGGCCGCCTACGGTCTGATCGACGCGCTGCTGGCCGGCTGAGTCACTTCAGCTGGAAGATCCGCACGCACAGCGGCTCACCCGGGACGTCCTGGATCCGTACGAAGCCGCTCATCGGCCCGAAGCGGGTCTTGCCGCTGATCGGGACAAGATCCATCCGCATCGGGTAGGCGCTCGTGCCGGGTTCTTCGACGGTCGTCGTGCCGCTGAGCTTGAGCTTGGTCTGCTCGTCGACGATCAGCATGATCGAGGTGGGCAGCAGTTGCTTCGAGCCTTCACAGCCGAGCGCGGCGGCCTCCTTCTGCTTGTTCACGCTCAGCAAGCCGACGAACTTGCCGGCCAAGGCCGTCGCCTCGGTCAACCGCGGCGCGCCCGCGGCCGGCGTACTAGCTGCCGACCCGTTGGTCGGCGCTCCTTGACCGGGCTGCCGGTTCGACTGCGCTTTGGGCTCGGACGGCGTCGGGCCTTCGCCTTCACCTTGCATGATCACGATCAGGCCGCCGATCGTCATCAACACCAGGACGACAGCAGCCACGACCCCGATGATCGCCCCGGTGTTGCTCCGCTTCGGAGGTGGTCCGTATCCCTGCGGTGAGCTCACGCTTCGTAGTTTTGCAGGAGAGGGGTCTATGCCAGCCGATGTTCTTCGAGCCAGGTGGCGGCGCGGCGCTTGGAGGCGCGGGAGAGCCAGGCGTCCTGGATCACCTCGGTCAGCTCCTGCACGGTGAGTTCGCCCAGCCGGCTGCCCCGGACCAGCACGGACAGATGCCCATCGAAGTGCGGGGTGGTGAAGAACGGGTTGCTCTCGTCCGCCACCAGCGCGAGCTTGTCCTCCTCGGCCGGCACCCAGAACACGATCACGTCGTCGTACCGTTCGCCCGTCTCCGGATCGAACGCGTCCGGCCGCGGCGTCCGGAAGAACACGAACGACTTGCCGCCGACCTGGTACACCGGGTTCTCCCCACCGCCCTGTACCACGGTCACATGCGGCATCCCCGCCGCGACCGCGTGCACGTCGGCCACCCGAGCCTTCCGACTCCTCGCCATCCCCGCAGTCTAATTACCGAGCCGGTAGGTGGATGGTGAAAGTCGATCCATGTCCGACCCGGCTGGTGGCCGCGATCGTGCCGTGGTGCGCCTCGACGAGGTGCTTGGTGATGGCCAGGCCGAGCCCGCTGCCGCCGGTCGATCGGCTTCGCGACTGCTCAGCCCGGTAGAACCGGTCGAACAGATAAGGCAGGTGTTGCTCCGAGATCCCCGTCCCGTTGTCCGCGACCGTCAGGTTGTAGCCGTTGCCGGCCCGCCGTACGCCGACCATCACCCGCCCGCCGCTGGGCGTGAACCGGATCGCGTTGGCGACCAGGTTGCCCAGCGCTTGCCGGATCCGCGCGTTGTCCACAACCGCCGGTGCCGGCCCGTCGACCTCGGCCGTCAGCGTGACCTGGGCTGCCTCAGCCGCGGGCCGATGCGCCGACACCACCTGCTGGGCCAGCTCGGACAGGTCCTTCAGCTCAGGATGGATGCGAAGCTTGCCCGCATCGGCCAGCGCGAGGTCCTGCAGATCCGCGACCAGCCGCTCGAGCAGCCCGGCTTCCTCCAGCAGCGAGGTGACCAGCTCACGATCGAGCGGTACGACCCCGTCCTCGGAGGCGACCAGATAGCCCTTGATGTTGGCCAGTGGCGTCCGCAGCTCGTGGGCGACATCGCTGACCATCGCCTTGCGCTGGTGATCGTGATGCTGGATCGACTCCGCCATCGCGTTGAACGCGTGCCCGAGCCGAGCCACCTCGTCCCGCCCGGTGACCGGTACCCGGGCGGCGTGGTCGCCGTTCGTCATCCGCTGGGCCGCGCCGGTGAGAGCCAGGATCGGCCGGACCAGCCGGCGGCCGGCGAACACCATCACGAGGGCCGCTATCAGCAGTACACCAAGCGCGGTGGCCGCAGTACGGGCCAGGCCCTCGCCGGAGAAGACGTTGAAGGTGCTCTTGGCCCCGAGGTAGAGCTTGGCCTCGGGCGCGACGTACGGCGCGAGCGCCTCGGTCCGAGCCGTGTCGACGCAGCTCGCGAAAGCCTCGGACATCGGGGACTGACTGTCCACCGGTACTACCGACAGCAGCCCGTCCGCTGAGTTCGTGCCCAGGTCGTAGGTCTGACCGGCGGAGTCCAGGCAGCGCTCAGCACGCTGGATCTCGTCGACGTTGACCGTCTTGGCCTTCGCGCTCGGCGCGTAAAGTCCTGGTGGTACGCACGGGTCGTTCGCAAGCGTGGCCGGATCCTGGAACTGCTTCACGGTGGCGCCGTCGGAGGTCTGCCCCGACTGGACGATCAACCCCGGATAGCCGCCGGCGGCCGGCTCGGTCTTGGTGACATCGGTGCCGCGCGCCTGCATGCACGAGGCCGCCTGGTCCGTGAGTCGCTCGCGCTCGTGCTTCTCCGCGTCCGTCAGGCCCCAGTCCGGCGCGCCCGGCGCCTGGCTGCCGAACGCGACGGCTGTGGCCGCCCGATACATCACGCCGCGCGGTGCTGACGTGGCGGCGGTCGCGGGCACGCCGGCCGTGCTCCACATCGACACACCAGGCTGCCTGCTCACGTCGATGGTTGCCGCGGGCACCGAAGGGAGGTCAGGGCCGGCGCCGAGCATCCGGGCCGAGTCGGCGAGCACCGTACCGTCGGGTTTGGTGAGCGCGATCCGCCGCCCGGTCCGGTCGGACAGCGAGGAGACCAGCCTGTCGACGCCCGACCAGGTCGCGTTGTCGACGGCGTACGTGCTGAGCTGGCTGTAGATGTCGCCGTCGACCTGGAGCTGCGACGTGTTCTGATCCAGCTCGCCCTGGAGCTTCTCCGAGGTGCTGTAGGTGGCGATCACGGCGGTCGCGATGACGGCACCGAGCGCGACGGCGAGCGAGAGCCCGAGGAATCTCAGCAGGACGCTACGACGCATCGGTGGTCACCACCTTGTCGGCGAGCTTGTAGCCCACGCCGTACACGGTCTTCAGGTACGCCGGGATCGCCGGCGCCCGCTCGATCTTCTTGCGCAGATTCATCACGTGGACGTCGATCGTCCGGTCGAACACGTAGTGGTCGAAGCCGAACGCGTGCTCCAGCAACTGCTGCCGGGAGAACGCCCGGCCGGGGGAGGCGGCCAGGCAGGCGAGGATCTTGAACTCGGCCGGGGTGACCTCGACCAGCTCGTCGTCCAGCCGTACTTCGTGCCGCACCGGGTCGATCTCCAGCCCGCCGACCCGATAGACCTCTCCCTCCGAGCGGATCCGCGTGCGCCGCAGTACGGTCCGGACCCGGGCCACCAGCTCGCGCGGGTTGTACGGCTTGGTCAGGTAGTCGTCCGCGCCCAGGTCGAGGCCGAGCAGCAGATCGTCCTCGGTGGACCGGGCGGTCAGCATGATGATCGGCACGTCACCGTTGCCGGCGGCATCGGCGCGCAGCACCCGGCAGACGTCCAGACCGTCGACCTTGGGCATCATCACGTCCAGCACGAGCAGGTCGGGGCTGCGCCGGCGGGCCTCGTCGATCGCGGCCCGCCCGTCGTGCACGACCACGGTCAGGTGGCCCTCCCGCTCGAGGTAGCGCCGGATCAGCTCCGCCTGCTTGAGATCGTCTTCGGCGACAAGAATCCGGGCTGGCATCAGTGCCCCGACCCGGGGGAACGTCGGCACTGGAGGCGCCCAGGCGAGCACCTCGCCGCGTTGGAAGAGCAGACACGATAGAACCACATCGTGTCAGCTCTTCCGCCTTGCGATGCACTCACCTGGACACCTCCAGCACTCGACGTTCCCCCGGGTCGGGGCACTCCGAGAGTGACTGATCTTCATGAGATTTCGATGAAGATCGGCTGAGAGCATCGGGTGCTGATCGGTCCTTCACAGGTTCTTCACGGCGTTCCCGGCACGCTCCACGGCATGAAGAACTCACGCATAGCGCTCTCCCTGGTGGCCGTCCTGGCACTTGCCGGCTGTGGAGCGGGCAGCTCGGCAGCCGACAAGGAACCGGTGAAGAACGGCGACGACAAGAGCCCGCTCGCGGAGTACATGGGCGACGGTTACATCAACAACTCCAGTGGCGGGATGGTCGCCACCCGGTCCATCGGCGGCCCGAACGAGTCGTCGGAGGAGCAGCTGGCCAAGCAGCGCAAGATCGAGGAGTCGACCGCCACCTGCATGAAGACGGCCGGTTTCGACTACGTGGTGGTGCCGCCGGAGCAGAAGGGCAAGGGCAAGTTCGACGAGGCCTTCAGCCTGCCGCCGGACAAGTTTGCCGAGCAGTACGGCTACGGCGTCAGCACCATCGACTGGGGCAAGCCGGACGACGCCGACAAGGACGACCCGAACGCCAAGATCCGCAAGGCGCTGTCGCCGAACGCGCAGAAGGCTTACGACAAGGCACTGAACGGGCAGCTCGCCATCAGCGGCAACGGCGGGATGATCGCCGCGCAGCCGGCCGGCGGCAAGGGCAAGCCGATGGACACCGGCTGCCGGGGCAAGGCCGCCGAGGAGGTCTACGGCAAGGCCGACGAGCATCAGGCCGACTTCGCCAAGTTCGACTCGCTGTTCAAGGATCTCGAGGCGCTGCGGAAGAGGTTCGAGGCCGACCAGCGGGTGATCGACGCGACCGCCGCCTGGGCCGACTGCCTGGCCGATGCCGGGCACAGCGGCTTCAAGAAGCTCGACGACCCGCGGTCCTCGATCAGCGACAAGCTCGACAAGCTCACCGGCGCGAAGAAGAACGGCGGCCCGACCAGTGCCGGCGGCGACGACAAGGGCAACGTGACCGTGTTCCAGGCACCGTCGCTCGACAAGGTCCCGGCCGCCCAGCTGGCCGACCTGCGCAAGGAGGAGATCGAGCTGGCCAAGGCGGACCAGGGCTGCAAGAAGAAGGTCTACGACGAGCCCGCCAAGTTGGCGCAGTACGAGCTGGAGAAGGAGTTCGTCGCGGCGAACAAGACCCAGCTCGAGGCGTACCGCGACTCGGTGTCGGAGCGGTGACCGCCTCACCCAAGTCGCGCCGCCGGGTCCTGGTCGGAGTCTCCGCGGTGGCGACGCTCTCGCTCGGGGTGGGCGTCGCCGCCGGCAGCCGGTTGATGTCGCCGGAGGACGCGGCGGCCAAGACGGCAGCGCCGAAGGCCTCCCAGATCACCGTGCCGGTGGAGCTGAAGGCGTTGTCCAGCAAGGTGGTCGGACGCGGGGACACCTCGTTCGACGGAGCGGTGAACATCCGGGTCGAGACGAGCGGGCTCCAGACGCCGGCCGTGGTGACGGGCAAGGTTCCGAAGGTGGGTTCGACGCTCCAGGCGGGCAAGGCGCTTTTGGAGATAGCGGGTCGGCCAGTCATCGGGCTTCCCGGCGTACTGCCGATGTACCGGGCGTTGGCCCCCGGCTCGAAGGGGCCGGACGTGTTGCAGCTCGAGCAGACGCTGGAGAAGCTCGGTTTCGACCCGGGCAAGGTCGACACGTTGTACACGGCTGACACGTCGCACGCGGTGGAGAAGCTCTACGAGGCGGCCGGGTACGACGCCCCGGAGCCGGACGAGCAGTTGAAGCAGGCCGTGGATGCCGCCGACAAGACCGTCGACGCGATGAAGAATGCGCTGCGGCAGGCGAAGCTGGCGCTCAAGCAGGCCAAGGCCGGCCCGGGCAAGGCGGACACCACCGTGCAGCAGGGCGCGGTCGACGACGCGGAGGAGAACCTGGCCGACGCGGTCGAGGCCAAGAATGAGGCCGAGTTCAAGGCCGGTACGCCGGTGCCGGTGTCGGAGATCGTCTACGTGAAGTCACTGCCGCGCCGGGTCGACGAGGTGAAGGTCGAGCGGGGCGGAACGGTCAACGGCGTGGTGATGTCGGCCAGCGGCGCCTCGCTGGTGGTCAGCGTCAAGGTGGACGCGGAGACCAAGGAGCGGCTGAAGGCGGGGATGCCGGCCAGCTTCGACATCGGCGACGGCACGATCATCAAGGCGACCATCGTCCGGATCACGGGCAGCGGGGACGAGTACAGCGTGGTGATCTCGCCGAAGTCGCTCACCGCGGCCCAGCTCAACCGGCTGCGGGACGCGAACGTGAAGGTGACGATCCCGCTCAAGAGCACCAACGGCAAGGTGCTGACCGTGCCGCTGGCCGCGCTCTCGGCAGGCTCGGACGGCAGCTCGCGGGTCGAGGTACTGCGCGACGGCAAGGTCGAGCTGGTGCCGGTCAAGGTCGGACTGTCGGCCGACGGATTTGCCCAGGTGAGCGCGACCGGCGACGCCAAGCTGGCCGAGGGCGACCAAGTGGTGGTCGGCAAATGACCGCGACAGCCGTGGCCTTGCCGGCACCCGTCGTCGAGATGATCGGCGTCCGGCGGTTCTTTCCCGGTCCGCCCGAGGTCCAGGCGATCCGCGAGATCGACCTGACCATCCGCGAAGGCGAGTACCTCTCGATCGTCGGCCCGTCTGGGTCCGGCAAGTCGACGCTGCTGCATCTGCTCGGGCTGCTCGACAACCCGACCGGTGGCGTCTACCGGCTGGACGGCGTCGACACGATGAGTCTGCGGGAACGGCGCCGGGCAGTACTGCGGGGTGAGCGGATCGGGTTCGTGTTCCAGTCGTTCCATCTGCTCGACCACCGGACCGTGCTGGAGAACGTCGCACTCTCGATGGTGTACGTCGGGGTGCCCCGGAAGGAGCGGATGGCGCGTGCACGAGTCGCCCTGGAACGGGTCGGGCTGGCACACCGGATGGAGTTCGGACCGACGACACTGTCGGGTGGCGAGCGGCAGCGGGTCGCGATCGCCCGGGCGCTGGTGGCCGAGCCGAGTCTGCTGCTCGCCGACGAACCGACCGGAAACCTGGACAGTGCCAACGCGGAGGCGATCCTCGAGGTGTTCGACGAACTCCACCACGAAGGCATGACGCTCGCGGTCATCACCCACGACGACCACGTCAGCGAACGCGCCCAGCGACGGGTCCGGATCGTCGACGGGACGCTGCAATGGTGAGCTGGCGGCGCATCAAGACGCCGACAACCGGCCGAACCCGCTCGGCCGATGCGTCAGCAGCCCAGCAGACGCCGAGCGTGAATCCTCAAGCAGGCCTCCCGGATCCCGCCGGCGGGCCGTCCACGTCACACCGCCAGCGCAAGCCGGGGCGGCTTGCGCTGGCGGGCGTGGTGCGGCGAGTCGCCGGAGCGCGACGAGACGACCAACGGCCGTCTCGTCCCGGAAGTCCCCGGCGCAAGAGCGGTCCCGCACTGCGGGACCTGCTCGACGAGGCGCTCGCGGGTGTTGCGGCTCGGCCGACACGCCTGGTACTGACCACGCTCGGTACGGTCCTGGGCGTCGCCGCCTTGGTGGGAACGGTCGGGCTCGGGCAGACCGCGGCGGGCCAGATCACTCAGCTGTTCGACCTGGCAGCCGCGACCCGGGTCGTCGTCAGTCCGGACAGCAACGGCCAGGACGAAGCGGCGGCCGAGCTGCCGTGGGACGCGCCGCAGCGAATCGTCCGGCTGAACGGGGTTGACGCGGCCGGCACGGTCAGCAACGTCGATGTCGGGGATGACACGGTCCACAGCGTCGCCGGGCTGGACGGGCAGAAGGACGGGCTCAACCTGCAGGTGATGGCGGCGTCGGGTGGGCTGTTCGACGCAGTTCGCTCGGTGCTGAAGACCGGGCGGTTCTTCGATGCGGGTCATGATGCTCGCGGGGACAAGGTCGTCGTACTGGGCAAGAACGCGGCCAAGCGGCTCGGCATCAACCGGGTCGACTCGCAGCCGGCCGTCTTCATCGGCGACCAGGCGTACACGGTGATCGGCATCCTCGACTCGGTCAGCGGCAAGGCCGAGCTGCTCGACTCGGTGATCATGCCCAACGGGACGGCCAAGGCGGAGTACAAGCTGAAGGCGCCGGAGACGGTCGAGATCCGTACGTCGGTCGGCGCGGCACAGTTGATCGCCAAGCAGGCGCCGGTCGCGATCGATCCGAACAACCCGAGCTCGCTCAAGGTCGACGCGCCGCCGAAGCAAGGCGGCGTCCGCAAGGGCGTCGAGTCGAATCTGAACGCGCTGTTCCTGCTGCTGGGCGCGGTGGCGCTGCTGGTCGGCGGCCTCGGTATCGCCAACGTGACGCTGCTGTCGGTGCTGGAACGCGTGAGCGAGATCGGGCTGCGCCGTGCCCTGGGCGCCGCACGACGACACGTTGCCGGTCAGTTCCTGGTGGAGAGCGTGATCGTCGGCTTCCTCGGTGGCCTGCTGGGCACCGCCGTCGGAGTGTTGCTGACTGTCGGGGTCTCGTTCGCGCGGGACTGGACGCCGATCCTGGACAACAAGCTGACCTTCGGAGCGCCCTTCCTCGGCGCGGTGATCGGCTTGATCGCCGGCACCTACCCGGCCTGGAAGGCGTCCGCCATTCAGCCGATCACGGCATTGCGGGGGAGTGCGTGACCGTCGAGGAGGAACGCGAGTACAGGAAGGCGGTCAGCAGGAAGCCGAGCACCACGAAGGTGAGAACCGGGTAGGACTTCCCGTCGTCGGGCAGGATGACCGCGCCGAGCGCGGCTGCGGACACCTGCCCGACGTTGAAGATCATGTCGTAGAGCGAGAAGACCCGACCGCGGTAGACGTCGTCGACACTCGTCTGGACGAGGGTGTCGACGCTGATCTTCACGCCTTGAGCGCAGAAGCCGGTGAGGAAACCGGAGACCAGGATCGCGGGCTGGGTATAGAGCCCGCCGGGCACGGCCGTCACTACAGCCGCCGCGACGAACAGCACGGTGATCCACCGGCGCAACGTCAGAACCCTTGTAGCCCAAGGCGTCACGAGCGCGGCGATGAAGAGTCCGGCGCCGACCGCTCCGGTTGCCAGCGCCAGGGCGCCGAACGCCTGGTCGAGCTGGTCGGGACCGTAGAACTTGTTCCGGTACAGCAGGATCATCGCGACCGTGACGAGCCCGAAGAAGAACCGCAGCGACCCGATCGCCGCCAGCCCGAGGGCCGCTTGCCGCCGTTCCCTCAGATGCCGGCCGCCGTCGATCAGTCCCGCCACGATGCCGCGGATCGCCTCGAGCACCCCCGGCTCCTCGCCGGTCAGATCCGGACCGAGCTGTCCGCGCCCGAGTCGCAGGGCGAGGAAGGCGGCGGCGAGATAGACAGCGGCCGTCGTACCGAGCACGACCAGGTCGGAGTCGGAGATGAGCTTTACACCGGCCCCGAAACCACCGCCGACCAGGAAGAACGCAGTACCGGACGTAGGCGTGACCGCGTTGGCCATCACCAACTCGTCGTTGTCCACAACATGTGGAAGCCCCGCCGACAGCCCACTGAGCAGGAACCGATTGACCCCCAGCGTCAGCAGCACCGCCAGATAGAACGGCACCCCAGCGTTGCCCACAGCAACAATCCCGCCGACCGCCAGCACCAGCGCGGCCCGGGTCAGATTCGCCCCGAACAAGATCTGCCGCCGAGACCACCGATCCAGCAACACCCCCGTGAACGGCCCCAACACCGAGAACGGCAGCAACGCCACCGCGAACAACCCGGCAATCGCCGCCGCATCCGGCGCCCGCTCCGGCGAGAACAACACATACGCCGCCAGCGCGACCTGAAAAACCCCGTCCCCGAACTGCGACGTCAACCGAACAGCAAACAGCCGACGGAAATCCCCCCGCCGCAACAACCGCCCCAACTCCCGCACAAACTGCACGCCTGCACTGTAGTCGGCGGCGGCGATTCGGTCGGCGGTGTCTGTGGTCCGAGATTCGAGCTGTGCGTGAGGCGGGAGTGGAGTTGGATGGACGACGAAGGACCCGCCAGTTTCGTGCTGGCGGGTCCTTCCTCGGTGTCTCCTCTCCGATTACTGCTGTTTGGGGAAGTAGTAGGCAACCAAGGTGCCGACCAGGACCGGCAACAGGATCGACAGCAAGTCCTTCAGCTGCTCGACCGAGTCCACCGGTGACAACCTGAAAGCCGCTCCTACGTTGGCGATCAGCACAACCCCCACCAGGCCGGCCAGCAGCATCGCCAGCCGGCTGCGTGTTTTCTCGCGCATCCGCAGCGGTTCGCCCGGCTCCAGCACGGGGTTGCCGATGAAGGGTTTCGGAGGCTCGTCCTCCGTCACCTCCTCGTCCGGCACCACCGGCTCGAGTTCCACGTCCCGGGAACGGCGGATCGTCTCCTCGGCTGCCCTCTGACCTGCGGGCTCCTCAGCCGCGCCCAACCCGTCACCGAGGGCACGAGATGACGGGTCCGGATCATCGTTGTCGGCCATAGCCAGTCTCCCTTCCACGACCGAGACGTTGGTCGGCCGTCCTGCGATCCTCTCACACGATTGACGTAAATGGGGCGTATAGACGACGTATTACGATGTCGAATCGGCGTGTCTCAGGTGTATGTAATGCGTCAGTCCTGCGCTAAGGTAAAGATTGTGTTCAGACGGTGACGGAGTGTGGCGCTCCGTCACCGACAGATCGGTGGACTGTGGTCCCAATGGGAGGACGCCCGACATGACAACTACCAAGGTCATCACCAAGCCGCCGGCCGGCGCGGAGGCGCCGGCGATCGTCCGGCTCTCAGTCAATCTCGCCGCCGACGTCGCCGATGTGCTGCGCTCGCTGGCCGGCCGCCGGGGACTGTCGCTGACCGAGACCATCCGGCGGGCGATCGCTGTTCTCAAGTTCGTCGAGGACGAGGTCGAGCAGGGCAACAAGCTCGCCGTCGTCGAGACCGGCGCCGACGGGCGGCAACGAGTCCGCGAGATCATGCTGGTCGGTTGACCGTGATCGGCGGGTCTGCAGGGTGTCCGCGCCGACCTGACGAAGGCCCGCCGGTTCGATGCCGACGGGCCTCCGGTGCGATACTCGGGACTCGACTGTGGCCGCGGCGGCCGGCTGTTGCCGGCCGACGGCGATCCGGCTCTAGGTGGGCCGGACCTGCGCTGTGTCCTGGTCGGTCTGCTGACGGTGCAGCAGCCCGGCGAGCGCGAGCGGAACGAGGATGATGCCGAGCTTCGTGAGCTCCTCCAGGATCTGCTCCGGAGAGAGCCGAACTGCGGCAACGGCGGCCGCCAGCAGGGTGATGCCGGCCAGCCCGCCGAGGGCGACGGCAGCCAGCCGGCCGGTCGGCACCTGTCGTGCAGGATGTGCGGATAGTGCGGGGCGTGCGGGTTGTTCGAGCTCCAGCAGGTACTTGCCCGGTACGAGTAGCTCGGTCATGGGCTGCGGAGTCAGGTTCTCCTCCACGGCCAGTTGGGTGCGGGAACGGGCCGGCGGCAACGCGGCCATCCCGCCCGCGAGGGCAGCGGTGATCTCAGCCCAGAACGGCTTGAGCTGGGCACGGTACGCCGACTCGTCCGGAGAGTCGGTACGGTCCGGGATCTCTGGGACCACGGGTGTTTCTCCTTCGTCCGGGCGGCTCGGCGGAGGGGTTGCCCTGCAGGGCACCGGGCCGTCTGAACAGCCAGCATGCCACATGACAACCGCGCAACGGGAGCATGGCTGACGTAATCCCGTCATTGAAATGCGTATGAACTGCGGCACAGATACGTAGGATCTACACATATGTTGTTGTAGTTTGATCAAAGAGCGCTCTCCCGGCACCGGGCCGCGCTCCGGCAGCGGTCCGCCCACGTCCGATGTCCAACTGAAAAGAGCGAAAGGAGGGCCATCGTGCTTCCAGGTGGAGGTGAGGCGACATCCCGTTCTGTGGCGTTGAGGAGCACAGGGAGGGTTGGGGCCTCCGATCAGCCGGAAGCTGCCCGCCGGCGTCCATTGGCCGGTACCACACTGTGAAAGGTCGACCCAACCATGTCGAATGCTAAGGAGAAGAACGACGTCGCCACGTCCGCGATCGTTCGGCTGTCCGTCAATCTCGCGGCGGACGCGATGGATGCGCTCCGCTGGCTCGCGGGCCGCCGCGGGCTGTCGCTGACGGAGACGATCCGCCGAGCGATCAGTGTCCTGAAGTTCATCGAGGACGAGCTGGACAAAGGCAACACGCTCGCCATCGTCGAGACCGATGAGGATGGCAAGCAGCGCGTCCGGGAAATCCTCCTGGTGGGGTGACCAGGACGGTCGGCCCGCCCATAGCCGAGTCCGCAGTCACCCGACCGACCGATAGATACCTCTGATCATGCCCCGGCAGAGCCGGGGTCCCCTGAACCGCGCACTTAACGGTTCCACAAACGCCGAAGGACCCATGCAGCCGAACGCAGGCCGTGGGTCCTTTGTCTGTTGTGGGCATCTGCGCCGTGACCCTACGGAGTGCGCAACCTTTCCGCGGCGGTATTTCCCCGCTTGTTCACCGGTACGACGCCTGTTACGGCGCCGAGGCCGGTGGGTGGCATGTTGCCGTAGATGGTTTCGGTGTGGCCGGCGGGGACGATGTAGGTCTCGTGGTAGATGCCGACGTTGTTGCCCTGGTAGGCGTACTTGAAGAAGTTGGTCCAGGCCGGGCGGTGGGTGCGGCCGGGGTCGTTGGCGAACGCCTGCAGTTTCTCGGCCGACTCCCAGTACTGGATCATCGTCGTGGTCCGCAGGCCCGGGAAGGTGCGGAAGCCGAGCAGGCCGCTGTCCTTGTCGGCGCTCAGTTCGCGCAGCATCGGGCCCATCGCCAGCGCCACCGGCAGCCACTGCCGGAACGCGCGCAGCTTGTTCACCCGGAAGCCGATCACGAACACGACGATCTCTCCGTCGTACGCCGCTGTCTGCCGTCCCTCGACAACACTCATCATGACTCCTTGTTGGATAGTTCAACTACCCAATATTGGAAAGTGATACTCTCCAAAAGTCAAGAGGAGGGCGCGGATGTGGATCGCTGAACTGTCCCGGCAGACCGATGTGCCGGTCGCGACGATCAAGTACTACCTACGCGAGGGCCTGCTGCACGCCGGCGAAGCGGTCGGCGCCACCAGGGCCCGGTACGACGAAACGCACGTCCGCCGGCTCCGGCTGATCCGCGCCCTCGTCGAGGCGGGCGGCCTGTCGCTCGCCCGCGTCCGCAACGTGCTCGCCGAGGTCGACGAGGAGACCCGCGAGATGCACGAAGTCCTGGGTGCGGCCCACGGCGCGCTGATCCCTTCCGACCTCACGACAACGGAGGAGTCCCGCGGCCGGGTCGACGAGCTAGTCGCCGAGCAGGGCTGGCAGGTCGACTCCGAGTCGCCGGACCGACTGCTGCTCGCGAACGCGCTCGACGCTCTGGAGAAGGTCGGGTACCACCTCGACGACCACCTGCTGAAGACCTACGCATCGGCGGCCGTGCAGGTCGCCGATGCCGAAGTGACCAGCCTGCCGGCCGACGATCGCCAACGGACCGTCGAGGCAACTGTTGTCGTCACTGCGTTGGGTGGCCCGGTCCTCCTGGCCCTCCGTCGCTTGGCGCAGCAAAGCGCGTCGGCCCAGCGCTACGGCAACCCGCATCGGCCCGCCTGCGACACAGCCGAACCCGCCGTACGTAGTACGAGCCAGGGCGTACGTAGTACGGGCTAGTTGGCGCGGGCTGCCTGGCGCTCGAGGAGGCGGGCGCGTTGCTCGACGAAGCGGGAGGCCTGGGCGTCGAGGGCGGTCATGAACTCGGCCAGCTCGTCGCGGGCCTTGGCCCCGTCGCCGCTGAGGTCCTCGCGCTCGAAGACCTTCCACATCCGCAGGATCGGGGCGACCACCTCGTCGTGGTGCAGGCGCAGGTCGTAGATGCCGGCCTTGGCGATCGTCACCGAGTTCCGGGCGAACCCCTCCATGGTGGCGCCCGGCATCGAGAAGTCCCGAACCTCGTTGACGACCGCCCTCATGGTCTCGTTCGGGGCCGACTCGAAGGCGGCCGAGACCAGGTTGCGGTAGAAGATCATGTGCAGGTTCTCGTCGGTCGCGATCCGCGCCAGCAGCTGGTCGGCGATCGGGCAACCGGTGGCCTTGCCGGTGTTGCGGTGCGAGACGCGGGTGGCCAGCTCCTGGAAGCTGACGTACGCGATCGCCTCGAGCATGTTCTTGTCGACCTGGTGCCCGGCGGTCATGTGCGCCATCCGGGCCACCTCGAGCTCGACCGGGTCGACGCCACGGGTCACCACGAGATAGTCGCGCAGCGCGATCCCGTGCCGGCCCTCCTCCGCGGTCCAGCGGCCGACCCAGGTGCCCCACGCGCCGTCCAGCCCGAACTGAGTGGCGATCTCGCGGTGGTACGAGGGCAGGTTGTCCTCGGTCAGCAGGTTGGTGATCATCGCGACCTTGGCGACCGGATCGAGCCGGGACTGCTCCGGCGCCCAGTCCTCGCCGCCGAGGAAGGCGAAGTCGCGGCCCTCGCTCCACGGCACGTAGTCGTGCGGGTTCCAGTCCTTGGTGATGGCCAGATGCCGCTCGAGATTCTCCTCGACGACGGGTTCCAGCTCGTGCAGCAGGTTCGTCACCAGCTTCTCGTTCACCGGATCTCCTTCGTCGGCGGGTACCCCCACCCTACGGCACCGTAAGTTACGCAACCGTAGGTTCAGCCTGTCGCCACCCCTCCAGCAGCTCGGCCAACTCCACCGGGTGCCCAAGCATCGGGAAGTGCCCACCGGCCAGCTCAGCCGGCGCGGTCCCGAGCCGATCGATGGTCAGCTTGCGGAGGTAGTCGGCCGGGAACAGCAGATCCTCGGTCGCGATCACCGCCTGCACCGGTACGTCCGGCCAGCGCTCGAACAGCGCCGGATCGTCCATCGGCCGCCCGGCCTGCGACCTCAGCTGCCGCCTCGCCTCAGCCGCGAGTTCCGTCGGCAGGTCCTGGAAGAAGTAGTCCGACTCCGGATCACCCTGCCAGTCATATTCCGTATGTCCCCAGTAGTCGCTCACCGTCTCGCCGGGAAGCGGGATCATCCCCGCCACGAAGACCAGCAACTCGACCGGGAGTCTTTCGCAGACGGCGGGCGCAGTGAAGCCTCCGAGCGAGTGCGCGACGACGACCAGGTCGGCGCGCCGGCCGACTGCGGTCAGCACCGCATCGCAGTACGCGCTCAGCCCGGCGGACTCGTCGTCGCAGGGAAGGTCGACGGCGACGACCTCTTGGCCACGGGCTTGCAGTTCGGCGGTGAGCGGATGCCAGTGCCAAGGGGTACAGCCGGCGCCGGGGATCAGCACATAGGTCACCCGGTCACCCTAGGCTGGGTGAATGGACCGGAGCGCTTATCCGCACTTCCTCGCGATCGGGACGCGGTGGAAGGACAACGACGTCTACGGGCATGTCAACAACGTCGAGTACTACAGCTTCTTCGACACGGTGATCAACGAGTTCCTGATCCGGGCCGGCGAGCTGGACATCCATCGCGGTGAGGTGATCGGTCTCTGCGTGGAGTCGCAGTGCAGCTTCAAGCAGTCCTTGGCGTTCCCGGAGACCGTGGACGCCGGCTTGCGGGTGGCGAAGCTCGGCAACTCCAGCGTCACCTACGAGATCGGGTTGTTCCGCGCCGGCTCCGCCGACCCCGCCGCCACGGGTCGGTTCGTCCACGTCTTCGTGGACCGCTCCAACCGTCGACCCGTCCCGATCCCAGCCCCGATCCGGACCGCTCTCGAAGGGATCGCCGGATGATCGTTCGCGGCGCAGTACTGCGGGAGATGGGTCTGCCGAGCCCGTACGCCGAATCGCGACCGCTCACGATCGAGGAGCTCGAGCTCGCGCCACCCGGCCCGGGTGAGCTGCTGGTCCGGATCCGCGCCGCCGGCCTCTGCCACTCCGACCTCTCCGTCATCGACGGCTCCCGCCCCCGGGTCATGCCGATGCTCCTCGGCCACGAGGCCACCGGCCAGGTGATCCAGTCGGAGTCACCCGATTTCAAGGCCGGCGACACGGTCGGCTTCGCCTTCGTACCGGCCTGCGGCACCTGCGCCCCTTGCGCAGAAGGCCGAGCTGCGCTCTGTGAGCCGGGGGCTGCGGCCAACACAGCGGGAACACTTCTCTCGGGTGCAGGGCGACTCAATGGGGTGCACCATCATTTAGGTGTTTCAGGCTTTGCGGACCACGCAGTGGTCTCGGCGCGGTCGGCCGTCAAGATCGATCCGGAACTGCCACCTGAGATCGCCGCCCTCTTCGGGTGCGCGGTGATGACCGGTGTCGGTGCGGTCGTCAACACCGCGCGGGTGCAGGCGGGGCAGGCCGCAGTGGTCTTCGGGCTCGGTGGCGTTGGGTTGTCGGCTTTGCTCGGCGCCGCGTTGGTCGGAGCGCATCCGCTGGTTGCAGTGGACGTTGTACCGGAGAAGCTTTCCCTTGCTCTCGAGCTGGGAGCGACTCACGCAATCGATGCCCGGGGCAACGATGTGGTCGAGCAGGTGCAGGAGGCGACGGGTGGCGGGGCGCACTACGCCTTCGAGACCGTCGGCAGTGCCGCCGTACTGGGACAGGCGTATGCAGCGACCCGCCGCGGTGGGACCACGGTGACCGTCGGGCTGCCGCATCCCTCGCAGATGTTGAGCATCCCGGCCGTCAGCCTGGTCGCCGAGGAGCGCACGCTCAAGGGCTCCTACCTGGGATCGGCGATCCCGAGCCGCGACATCCCCCGCTACATCGCGCTCTACCAGGCGGGCCGTCTGCCGGTCGACCGCTTGCTGACCTCGACGGTCCGCCTGGAGAGCCTCAACGAAGCCTTCGACACCTTGGCGGCCGGTACCTCGATCCGCCAGGTGCTGGTCCTCTAGTTGTTGTCGATGCTCAGTTGTTGTTGATGAAGGTCCGGGCCAGCTCCTGACCGCGCGACACGGCGAGGTCGTGGCTCTCGATCGGGTTGATGGTCGAGTTCTTGAACACGATGTAGGTGACGCCGGAGTCGGTGCCGCCGTTGCTCGGGTCGGGATTGATGCCGAGCTGCTGCGCGGCGGCGTACGAAGCCTCGCCGATGATGTCGGTCGGGCCGGTGTCACCGACCACGGCATAGGTGACCTGGTTGTTGTAGATCACCGCGACCACACCGCCACCGGCGATCTGGAAGTTCTGGAAGTTCCAGGTGCTGCTCGGGCTCGGCACCACGACGTACGGGAGTTGTGCCGCGTTCAAGGGTGCGTCGGCCGACGTGTGGAAGGCGGTGTCGGGCAGGAAGCAGCAGTCGGTGTTCTCGTTGCACTGGGCGGTGCGGATGCCGTCGCAGTCGATGTCCATGTCGGCCTTCCAGAAGACGGCGCCGTTCTTGCCGCAGACCGGGATGGTCCGGCTGAGCTCGGAGTCGGTCTTGTAGGTGCCGTTGGAGATCTGGCTGCAGCTGGTCACCTTGGCGAGCAGCTCGGCCGCGGTCGGCGCGCCACCGCCACCGCCACCGGCGTCCGTGACGGTGAGCGAGTCGAGGTTCGGGCCGCCGTTGGCGGTCGTCGCGGTGGTCTTGATGGTGTGCGAGCCGGCCGACAGCGTGGTGTTCACCGTGGTGGTGTTCCAGGTGGTCCAGACACTGGTACTGGCGAACTGCGGGGTCGCGACGGTGGTGCCGTCGACGGCGATCGTCATCGGCCGGTTGACCGTGGTGCCGTTGGCGTACCGGAACGCGAGCGACGCGCTGCCGGCCGTGCCGACGTTCACGGTGAACGTCACCGACGAGCCGGTCACGTTGTCGTAGTTGACGAACCCGGTACCGGTGTAGCCGGCGTGGTTTGACTCGACCACTCCCTGGGTCCGGGCCGCGTTCTCGGCCTGGTAGGTGGTGGTCGCTGCGGACGCTGAGGTCGCGACGGTCGGCACCAGCAAAGCGGCGCCGAACAGGGCGAGGGCAAGTGCGATGGGGCGGAACTTACGCATCTTTCACCTCTCTGATAGTTAGTAAACTTTCCTAACTATCAGAGAGGTGATTCGCCTCGTCAAGAGCCTGGAGTTCCGGAACTTCAGTTGTCGACCGAGAAAGTGGAACTGCCGTCCTCGATCACCGCGCTGCCGGTCCGGAACGGGGTCGGGGTGAGCACGGAATACACGCCGCCGGTGCCGGTGACGCGGCTCTCGATCAGCTTGAAACCGGTCGCCGGCGCGTCCTCGGTGAACAGCCGCTTGCCGGTGCCGACGGCGACCGGGAAGGTGATCAGCCGGTATTCGTCGATCAGGCCGGCCTCGTGCAGCGTACGGGCGAGCTTGCAAGAGCCGTGGATCTGCAGTTCGCCGCCCGGCTTCGCCTTGAGCTCCTCGACCTGCTTGACGATGTCACCGCTGATGGCGGTGCTGTCGTTCCAGACCGGCTCGAGCGGGGTGGAGGTGGCGACGTACTTCGGCAGGTCGTTCAGCCCGGTGGCTGTGTTGCTGCCGTCGTGGATCTGCGACCAGTACGCCTGCATCATCGTGTACGTCGTCCGGCCGAGCAGGATGGCGTCCGCCTTGGCGAACCAGCCCTCGACGATCTCGCCCATCACCTCGTCGCCGTACGGCATCAACCAGCCACCGCGGTCGAAGCCGCCGCTGCGGTCCTCCTCGAAGCCGCCCGGACCCTGCATGACGCCGTCGATGCTGAGGAAGGTGTGCAGTGTGAGCTTCATGGTTGTCTCCGATTCGTCGTCCCGGTGCTCCCGGGGTTTGCGTGCTTTCGACGACGCGTCGGGTGAGCTCCGGCCGGATCGACAACCGGCTTGATGTGATCCACATCACACACTGCGGGGAAATGTAAATTCCTCGGGGAAATGTATACATCGGGGCAACCGATGGGGCACTCTACGCAGAGTGCGCGCGAGCGCACCACAAGTGAGGCATGACGCTGCTCCCCGCCGCCCCGGCGTACTCGCCGAGCAGTCGTCAGGAGTCCCCGAGGAGGACCCCAGAATGCAAAGCAGGTTCCGCCGAACCGGTGCCCTGGTCGGCACCGGCGCCGTCTTGTTCGGATCGCTGGCCGTGGTGGCCGCGAACCAGGCAGGCGCTGACCAAACTCCGTCCCCGGCTCCGCTGGCCTCGTTGCTCGGGGGCCAGCCGCTCCAAGGTAAGGCCGCCCTCGGCAAGCTGCAGCCGCGACTCGCCGAGCTGGCTGAGCGCAACGGCATCGCCGAGCAGAAGCTGCAGCGGATCCTGGCGACCGACAAGACCAGCTGGCTGGACAAGGACGGCAAGCTCTTCTACTCCGAGCCGGTCGCGACCCGCTCGGAGCGCGCCGCCACCGCCAAGTCGCCCAAGTGGGCCACTCGCGCGGTCGCCGCCGCTACCGGCCCCGCCTTCGAACTGCACAGCAAGCCCGGCTCGAACCGGGTCATCTACCTGGACTTCGACGGCCACACGATCACCGGCACCGCCTGGAACGGCAACGGCAAGCCGGCCACCGTGAACGTCACCGCGTACGACACCGACGGCAACACCGGCAACTGGAGCACGACCGAGCAGAACGTGGTCCGCGAGGTATGGGCCCGGGTCGCCGAGGACTACGCGCCGTTCGACGTCGACGTGACGACCCAGGCGCCGGCCGAGTCGGCCATCACCCGGTCCGGTTCGTCCGACCAGCAGTACGGAACCCGCGTCGTGATCGACCCGACCAGCTGGTACCAGTCCGGCTGCGGCTGTGGCGGCGTCGCTTATGTCGGCGTCTACGACAGCACCTCGCAGCACTCGTACTACCAGCCGGCTTTGGTGTTCACGAAGGGCGTCGGTACCGGCGCGAAGAACATCGCCGAGGCCGCGTCCCACGAGGCCGGCCACAACGTCGGGCTCAGCCACGACGGCACCGCGTCGGTCGGCTACTACAGCGGTCACGGCGCCTGGGCGCCGATCATGGGCGTCGGCTACTCCAAGGCGATCAGCCAGTGGAGCAAGGGCGAGTACTCCGGCGCGAACAACAAGGAAGACGACTTCGCGGTGATCGGGCAGAACGGCCTGGCCCTGCGCGCCGACGACCACGGCAACGGCACCTCGGACGCGACCGCGCTCACGCTCGGTACGGCGGCCAACGGGATCTACGCCAACGACTCCGACGTCGACACGTTCCGGATCGACCTGTCCGCCGGCACCTTCACCTTCGCGGCCAACGCCGCCGCGGTCGGTGGCGACCTGGACATCAAGCTCCAGCTGCTCGACTCCGCCGGCGCGGTCGTCGCCACGGCCGACCCGGCATCGGGGCAGACCAACTCGGGTACGCCGACCGGGCTGAGCGCGAGCATCAACCGTCAGGTGAGCGCCGGGCGGTACTACCTGCGAGTCGAGAACACCGGCTACGGCAACCCGCTGAACACCGGCTACTCGACGTACGGCAGCCGCGGCGCGTACGCCGTCAAGGTCACCGCCGGCTGACCCACCTAGTTGTGGCCCGGGACATGTGGGCGCTCGGCCCGTCCACATGTCCTCGGCTACGTCCGCGGGGGGACGTAGACCAGTGAGGATCCAACGTGCAGAACAGATTCCGCCGTACCGGTGCTCTGGTAGGTGCCGGTGCCGTCGTCTTCGGAGCACTGGCCCTTGTTGCCGGTAATCAAGCCGACGCCCAACAACTACCGCTCGATCAGCTCATCTCCCAGCCGACGCCCGGCCTGACCGCGCTCGGCAAAATCCAGACCCGCTTGGCAGAAGTTGCCCAGCGCAACGGTCTTTCCGAGCAGCGGCTCCGTGACACTCTCGCCACGGACAAGACCGCGTGGCTCGATTCCACCGGCCGGCTGCTCTTCCGTGAGCCCGTGCTGACTCCAGCCCAGAAGGCTCCCGAGGCATCGCCGCGCTGGGCGACCGAAGCCTTCGCCGCAGCCGAAGGACCGGCCTTCGAGCTGCACAGCAAGCCTGGCTCGAACCGGGTGCTCTACCTCGACTTCGACGGCCACAGCATCACCGGTACGGCGTGGAACGCGGACAAGGGGATCGACCCGGTCAACGTCTCGGCGTACGACACCGACGGGAACCCGGCGGTGTTCGGTACCGCCGAGCAGGACGTAGTACACGAGGTGTGGGCGCGGGTCGCGGAGGACTACGCCGCCTTCGATGTCGACGTCACGACACAGCAGCCGGCGCAGGACGCGATCAACCGGACGAGCGCTTCCGATCTGCAGTACGGCACGCGCGTACTGATCGATCCGGACACCTGGTACCAGTCGGGCTGCGGTTGTGGCGGTGTCGCGTACATCGGCGTGTACGACAACTCGAGTCAGCACGACTACTACCAGCCCGCGTTGGTGTTCACGAAGGGCGTCGGTACCGGCGCGAAGAACATCGCCGAAGCCGCCTCCCACGAAGCCGGCCACAACGTCGGCCTCGGCCACGACGGCACCGCCTCCGTCGGGTACTACGAGGGCCACGGCTCCTGGGCGCCGATCATGGGCGTCGGCTACTACCGGGGCATCAGCCAGTGGAGCAAGGGCGAGTACGCCGGCGCCAACAACACCGAGGACGACTACTCGGTCATCGGCACCCACGGCCTCGCGTTGCGCACCGACGAAGCAGGCGACACCACCGGCGCCGCCGCGACCCTCGCCGTAGGCGCGACTGCCAACGGCTTCATCGCGGCCGAGACCGACACCGACGTCTACCGGGTGGACGTCACCACGGCCGGCAACTACACCGCGACCGCCAGCGCGGCCGCGATCGGCGGCAACCTGGACATCAAGCTCGACCTGCTCAACTCCGCCGGCACCGTCGTTACTTCAGCGGACCCGGCCTCCGGCCAGTCCAACGCCGGCACCCCGACGGGCCTGAGCGCGACCGTCACCAGCAACCTCCAGCCCGGCACCTACTATCTCCGCGTCGACAACGTCGGCTACGGAGACCCCCTCAACACCGGCTACTCCACCTACGGCAGCCGCGGCGCCTACGCCCTGGCCATCAACCCTTCGTGATTCGCCCTGCGGTTGGTCATCCCCTGGTGGGCTGACCAGCCGCAGGCCCTTTGCCGGGCAAAGTCAGGACCTTTGCGGACCGTTTGGCTGTTCCGCTCACCGCTGTGGACTACTACGTTGACGGAGAGTCAGCGGCCTAGACCGCTAGGTGTAGAGGGATTCTGTCGGGTTCGACTCCTGGCCGCACCGCAATTCCGCCCCGTTCGGAGCGGAAGCAAGGGGAATCATGTCCAACTCGAAGAACCGCCTGATGGCGGCCGGATCCGCGTTCACGCTGGTCGTCACCGCTGTCGGTATCTCGGTGCTCGGCGGTGGAGCAGCGAATGCCGACGTGGCCGGTGCGTCGGCCGCGCCGGTGACTTATCCGCTGGTGGCCAACTCGGTAGCCAGCAGCCAAATCGTGAACGGCAGCATCGCGCACGGCGACTACGGGCTCGGAACCATCGCGCAGGACAATCTGGCGCCTGCGCTGGTGACGCTGCTGCGCACGCCGAACCCGAACACCGTGAACGCGGCCACCGTCCAGGACGGCACTCTCACCGAGGCCGATCTGAACGCTGCGGTCAAGGCCAAGCTCAACGCCACCGGACCGGCGTACCTGAAGCACTGGGGCACGGTGCACCGCAACGTGATCGGAGCGGCCGACGCCCAGCTGGCGACGACCTCCACGCAGGCGCCGCTCGGTGATGGTGCCCTCAACCTGCACACGGCGTCCGCGACCGACAAGGTCGCCTTCGGCAACGAGGCCGACTTCGCCGGCCAGAACGTGACGGATCTCGGCACGGTCGGCTTCTCGGTCTACACCACCGGCGAGAACAACGCCCTGGGCAACAACATGCCGAGCATCATCTTCGAGATCGACCCGAACGTGGCCGCGGTCGCCTCGAACTACTCATCGCTGGTGTACGTCCCGTCGAACGGAGCCGCCAACCAGTGGACGGCCTTCAACGCCAGCACGGATACGGTGAAGCACTGGGGTCTCACCGGCAGCCTGTTCAACGCGACCCCCTGCTCGATCAACGGCGCCCGGTGCACCTGGACCGAGATGCTCGACTACCTGAACGATGGTGATGACGGCGCCAAGCTGCTCACCGCGACGATCAGCAAAGGCCGCGACTACGCCTTCTCCGGCGCTGTCGACGCACTGAAGTTCGGCGGCAAGACGTACGACTTCGAGGCCGCCGGAGTCACCGCCGGCTAGCCGCCGGCACCTTGTGGGTTGGTCATTCTCCAGTTGACCGACCCACAGGCTCGCGCCGGGTGTCGACGCCGTGCCGGGCGAGCAGGGCAACCAGAGCGTCGTGCCCTTGAGACAGCTCCCACTGCTCAGCGGCGAACCCGGCGCCGCTTGCTCCTTCGACGTTTGCGGCGTTGTCGTCGATGAACAGAATGCTCGTCGGATCAGCGCCGATCCGCCGCGCGGCCTCGGCGAAGAAGGCCGAGGCGGTACTTCTCCTGGTTCGTGCCCAGGTGCACCCCGTAACCCTTCCGCCGAAGGGCTTCCACGATCGCGAACGACTCGTCGCTCGGAACGATCCGGTGCCACACGTCTCGGTAGACGACCTCGACAGCAGTCTTCACTCCGTACTCCGCGAGCGTCGCGGCCAGCCACGGCAGGTAGTCCCCGCGCCCGGCGAGCATCGGCAACTCGTCCTTCCAGGTCCGATGCAGAAACTCCCGTGCCCTCTCGCCGAGGCACGGCTCCATCGCGGCGTACCACCCACCGGGCATGTCCTGCAGAACCCCGTCAGCGTCGAAGAGCACATGCCGAATCCGGCTCATCAGTGCGTGCCCCGAGTCAGGCCGAGCGTCGCAATCAGGTCCTCATGCAACTCGAACCACACGGTGTGACAGGAGTCAGCCCCCGTCCGATCGACCCAGCTGCCGTCCCCCTCGCGCACCCGCCGCAGCGCCGCGGCAAACCTGGCGTCATACCCACCGAGCCGCTCCAGTACTGCGCTCACCCGATGCGAAATCCCCCGAAGCGACTGCCCCAGACTCTCCAACTCCTCAACAACCCGGCGATCCCAGTCCGCATCGGTGTGATCGTTGAACGCGAGTGCATCGTCCTCCGTCGGCCTCAACTGCCACTGGGTGCAGGCCTCCTGCAATCGCCCGTTGAGCGGCAGAAACTCCGCGTAAGCCTGCTGAATCGCCAGTCGACCACCCACCTGGTCGAGTTCGGCGGCAAGCTGTCGCGCATTCTCTGCCCGCCCAGCCTCGGTGAGCGACCACCCACCGGATCCGGCGAACTCACTCCACGCGACCCAGCCGAACGCCTGCGAATCAAGCAAGAACTCCGCCGCCAGGTCCACCTCGAGTCCAAACCGTGCGGCGATCGCCACGTCGTCCGCGAACCCCTTCAACCGAACCGCGTGCAACACCAACAACTCCGTCGCGGAAAGGCTGGTCATTGCGCAAGCCCGTCGGCCGATCTACTGCTGCGGGAGGTGAGACGGTCGAGGCGCTGCTGGCAGGCCTGGGGCGAATTCAGTCCGAGCGCCTCGGCCATCTGAGCCCAAGTCAACCCAAGCCCCCGCGCCGCGAACAACAACCCGGTCTCCAGCTGATCAACCTCCGCCCGAGCCGCCGGCAACAACCGAAGCGCAGCCACCACCGCCTCCATCACCTCCTGACCACCACCACCCGACTCACCCAACGCCCCAGAACCCGACGTCGCCGAACCCGACAGTGCAGAACTCGACCGCTCCGAACTCGACGGCGCCGAACTCGAGCGCCACAGGAAGAACTGGATCAGATCAATGGCAGAAGGCGGCATCGCGCCGAACTGCCACGGCCGCCGCTCCAACTGGTCGGCACCGACCGCCAGCAAGTGCTCCCGGGCCTCCCGCTCTCGCTGGGCTTGCCGCTGATCACTCGCCGACTCATCCACACCCTCATTGCGCTGCACCCCGAAACAGTCCATCATCAACAAAACGTTGTCAACAATCTGTTGAAGCCAGCCACGCGGCACACCACCCCACGCGGGGACAGCGGGTCGCTGGCTACCCACCGACTCGCACAACCATCCGATCGCTGGTCGACTCTCCAGGAGGGGAACGCGCGTTGATCATCCCGCTCATCGAAGCCACCTCCGAAAACGCCGGCCCCAAGGCAGCCGCCCTCGCCCACCTGATCCGCGCCGGCTTCCCAGTCCCCCCAGCCTTCGTAATCCCCACCGCCGCCGCCCCCTCCGCCACCACCCACCCCAACCCGTCCAACACCGCTGAGCGCCCGGAGCCGTTCGACGCCGCTGGGTGCGCCGGTCCGTCCGGCGGGGCGGGGCTCGGGCTGTCTGATGTGAGTCGACTTGGGCTGTTCGGCGGTGGGGAGGGGCAGCGGGGGGTGGTGGTGCCGGGGTGGTTGGTGGGGGAGGTGGCGGGGGCGTTGGAGGTGTTGGGGGGTGGGGCGGTTGCTGTGCGGTCGTCGGGTTCGGGTGAGGACGGTGTGGTGGGGTCAGCGGCGGGGCAGTACGACAGTTATCTGGCGGTCGAAGGGGTGGATGCGGTCGTCGACAAGGTTCAGTTGGTTTGGGGCTCGTTGTGGAGTCGGCGCGCGGTCGCCTACAGGCTGCGTCAGCCCGAACGGACTCCAGAGATCGCGGTGATCGTCCAGCGGCTTGTTGATGCTGAGGTGGCCGGCGTTCTGTTCACTGCTGATCCTCGGACGCCGGGTGGCGCGGCTGTGGTCGAGGCGTCGTGGGGGTTGGGGGAGAGCGTGGTTCAGGGGTTGGTGACGCCGGACAGCTATGTGGTGCAGGCCGATGGGGAGATCGATCGGCGGTGTGGCAGCAAGGCAATCAGGCGGGATCGGGGGTCGGGTGGTGATGGTGGCGGCGTGGTCTCCAGTGAGGTGCCGGTGGAGCAGCGGGAGGCGTTGTGTCTAGGGGATGAGCAGGTGAGGCGGATCGTGCGGTTGGGGCAGGAGGTTGCCGAGCTGATGGGTGGCCCGCAGGACATCGAGTTCGCGCTGGAGAACGATCGGGTCTGGCTTCTCCAGGCTCGGCCGATCACGGCACCTCTCGACGCCACGGAGCAGCCGCTCAATGCCACGGAGCAGCCGCGACCGACGGACGACGAGCCCGTACTCCGCGGAGTCGCCGGCAGCCCGGGAACCGCGACCGGGCCGGCCCGGTTGGTCCGCGGGGTTGAGGATTTCGGGCAGGTCGAGGCAGGGGACATCCTGGTCTGCCCATTCACCGATCCTGCCTGGACGCCGCTGTTCGGGGTGGTTGCGGGAGTGGTGACCGAGATCGGTGGGCGGCTGTCGCATGCGGCGATCGTTGCGCGGGAGCATCGGATCCCCGCTGTGCTTGGGGTTTCGGGCGTGATGAGCGCGCTGGAGGACGGGCAGATGGTCACGGTCGTGGGGAACACCGGCGTGGTCAACGTTCCAGACCTCTCGCGCTCGTAGAGGCGCCGGCCGAGGTTGTGGGTTTAGTCGTGGCGGCTGGCGGGGTTGGTGTGCAGGCGGTGGGCGGGCTGACTCCGGCGAAGGCGTGCAGGGCGGCTTGGCGGGAGTCGGCCGGAGAGAGTCGATGGGTTGGTGTTGAGATCCCAGCAGGCACAGGCGAATCGCTGACAGGTGCGGTGGGCGCGGACAAGGTCTGCGGGATGAGCCGGTTTGGCGCGGTGGACGGAGACAGGTGGATCCGGGTCGGTCGGGGAATTGGGGTGTAGTGGCGTTCGGCGGTGGACAGTTCCTGGTGGAGGAAGGTGAGGGTCCTGGTGGTGGCGGCCTGGGAGCGGGAGGCGGCGAAGCCTCGAGGCAAGGGTTCATAGAGTTCCAGGGCTTTGAAGGACGAGCGCAAGGCCTGTTCCAGGTGGAGGCGGACGGCCGGGGCCTCATCGGGCGGGACCAGGTGCGGCAGTTGGGTGGAGTGGTAGATGCGGGTGATTGCCTGGTGCCATTGGCCCTCGGCGGTCTGGCGGTTGAGGAGGTCGAGGGTTTCGCCGTCGGGGGCGCCGGAGAGGCGGTCGAGATCGGCGGCGAACAGGCGGACTGCGGGGACGAAGGCGGCGTACGACGGCTCGTTGCGGACGTGAAGGATGCCGGGGGCAACTTTGTCGATGTCGAGCTCACGCAGGTAGTCGTTCAGGTGGTCGTGCGCCCAGGCCTCGGCGACGCCTTCCTCCAACGCACGGCCGCCGGGGAGCTTGAAGGCCGCACGCGCCGCCTCCTGGGTGGCACCGGCCGGGCCGAGGAAGTGCGACTGCTCGTGCAGCAGCGTCACCAACGCCTCGCGACAGCGAAGGAGCTCGGCTTCTGAACGCGGCTCGCCAGCGCGGTCGTACAGATCTCGCAAGGGGTCGAGGATGTACTCGCGGTCGAGATGCAGCGTGCCGTCCCAGTGCGCCAGGCCGAGGATTCCTTCACCGGCTTCCACGATCTCACCGTTCCAGGCGGTCTGGTCGGCGCCGCTGATGCGCAGCGCCGCCCACGCGTGCTGCTCCAGCAGGTCCTCGAGGGAGGCGATCACGGCGCGAGCGCCAGGGCCACGCGGATCAGGGAGTCCACGGATCGTCGCAAGTTGACCTGCTCCCGCGGGTTCTCGCAGGTCTCCGCGCGCCGGCGCAGTTCGGCGATCAGCAGCTGGGTACGGATGTAGCGATCTTCAGTGGATTCCATGGTGTCCTCCCGGGGAGATTGGTCTCACCGGGGAACATATGGACTTTCGCTCCGGGCTCAGCCGCGGATTTTCCAGCTGTGGACAACCCTCAGAACAGGGTCGGCGGCTCCGCCGGCACCGCCACCGGCGGCGGCAGGAGAGGTACCAGGTCAGGTACCAGAGCACGGACGTCGTCGTAGAACCGCCGGGCCAGCGCAAGCGCCTCGACGTTGTCGGGGGTGTGCAGGAAGATGGTCGGCGATCGGCCCTCGCGGAGCCAGGCGGCGGTCTGGTCGGCGAGGTACTGCCAGCCGCGGGCGGTCACCTCGACGTCGTCGCGGCCGATGTAGCGCACGATCGGGTACTGCGTGAGGGCTCGCGTCCGGCGGGGCACTCGCGGTTTGCTCATCCACGCCTCGCGTTCGCCGTAGCTCGACGCGGGTGTCTCGAAGAGGGTGATCGTGTCGAAGGGCACCCATTCGGCTCCGACGCGGCCGAGGACTTGTTCGAGTTGCTGGGTCGCTCGATCGTCGGTGAAGAAGGCCGGGTGGCGGACTTCGACGGCGTACCGGAAGGCCGATGGTGCTCGGTGCAGGAACGATGCCAGGGAGCCGAGCTCGGAGGGGCTGAAGGAAGCCGGTAGCTGGATCCAGAGTGCGTGGGCTCGCGGGCCGAGGGGCTGCATCGCGTTGAGGAAGGTGCGCAGTTCGGCGTCGGCGGCGTCGTGGAGGCGGAGGTCGTGGGTGATGACCTTCGGCAGCTTCAGGACGAAGCGGAAGTCGGGTGCGACCTGCGCGGCCCACATCTCTACGGTCGATCGGGCTGGTGTGGCATAGAAAGTGGTGTTGCCCTCGACGGCGTTGCACCAGGTGGCGTAGGCCTCGAGGCGCTCGGAGGACGGCAGCGGGTGGGGGAGGAAGCGGCCGTTCCATGGGGCATGGGTCCACATGGCACACCCCACATGCAGCCGCATACAGAGGACGCTATCGAACTACACCGGCACAAACACAGACCCCGTGGCGAGTGCCACGGGGTCTGTCAGTACTAGAAGTACTGGTGATGCCGGGTCAGCGCTCGACCTCGCCCTTGATGAACTTCTCCACCAGGTCGCGGCAGACGTCGTCGGCGTACTGCTCCGGCGGCGACTTCATGAAGTACGACGAGGCGGACAGGATCGGGCCGCCGATGCCGCGGTCCTTGGCGATCTTCACCGCGCGGATGGCGTCGATGATGATGCCGGCCGAGTTCGGCGAGTCCCAGACCTCGAGCTTGTACTCCAGCGACAGCGGGACGTCGCCGAAGTTGCGGCCCTCGAGCCGGATGAAGGCCCACTTGCGGTCGTCCAGCCAGGCCACGTAGTCCGACGGGCCGATGTGCACGTTGCGCGGGTCGATCTTGTCGACCAGCTGCGAAGTGACGGACTGGGTCTTGCTGATCTTCTTGGACTCCAGCCGGTCGCGCTCCAGCATGTTCTTGAAGTCCATGTTGCCGCCGACGTTCAGCTGGTACGTCCGGTCGACGGTGACGCCGCGGTCCTCGAACAGCTTGGCCAGCACCCGGTGGGTGATGGTGGCGCCGATCTGCGACTTGATGTCGTCGCCGACGATCGGCACGCCCGCCTCGGTGAACTTGTCGGCCCACTCCTTGGTGCCCGCGATGAAGACTGGCAGCGCGTTGACGAACGCGACCTTGGCGTCGATCGCGCACTGGGCGTAGAACTTCGCGGCCTGCTCGGAACCGACCGGCAGGTAGCAGACCAGGACGTCGACCTGGGCGTCCTTCAACGCCTTGACGACATCGACCGGCGCCGCGTCGGACTCGGTGATGGTCTCGCGGTAGTACTTGCCGAGACCGTCGAGGGTGTGACCACGCTGCACCGTGACGCCGGACGGCGGTACGTCGCAGATCTTGATCGTGTTGTTCTCGCTGGCGCCGATCGCGTCGGCGAGGTCGAGTCCGACCTTCTTGCCGTCCACGTCGAACGCGGCGACGAACTCGACGTCGCGGACGTGGTAGTCGCCGAACTGGACGTGCATCAGACCGGGGACGCGCTCGTCGGGCTTCGCGTCGCGGTAGTAGTGCACGCCCTGGACGAGCGAGCTGGCGCAGTTGCCGACACCGACGATCGCTACGCGGATCGAAGTCATCTGGAACTCCTTAGTTGGGGGGTGGAACAGGCGGTTGGTGCTCTTCAGGGGGCCGCTGCCGGCTGCGTTCGCCGTCGATCAGCTCGTTCAGCCAGCGGACCTCGCGCTCGGCCGACTCCAGGCCGTGCCGTTGCAGCTCGAGGGTGTACGCGTCGACCCGCTCCGCGGTCCGGCTCATCGCGGCCCGGAAGTTGGCCAGCCGTTCCTCCATCCGGGCCCGTCGGCCCTCGAGGATGCGCAACCGGGTGGCCGGATCGGTCCGGCCGAAGAACGAGAACCGGACGCCGAACGTGTCGTCCTCCCACGCCGACGGTCCGGCGTCGTGCATCGCTTGCGCGAAGTGGTCCTTGCCGTCGGCCGTGATCGTGTAGACGATCTTCTGCCTCCGGCCGGCGT
Source organism: Kribbella sp. NPDC051620 (assembly GCF_044453825.1). Taxonomy (NCBI): domain Bacteria; kingdom Bacillati; phylum Actinomycetota; class Actinomycetes; order Propionibacteriales; family Kribbellaceae; genus Kribbella; species Kribbella sp. NPDC051620. The sequence goes on along the minus strand of NZ_JBITDB010000004.1, from coordinate 282,751 downwards.
CCGGCGTACCGGCGTCGGCGGAGATCAGTCCGTTGCGGAGCATCGCCTTCAGGCACGGGTAGAGCGACCCGAACGACAGCACGCGTCCCCAGCCGAACTGGGCGTTGACGCGCTTGCGGAGCTCGTATCCGTGCATCGGCGCTTCGTGCAACAGGCCGAGTACGGCGAGTTCCAGGACCCCGCTGCGGTTTCCCATGACCCACCTCCCTCGACCATTTTGTCATGGTTTGTCATGACCTGATGTATCGAGTTGATACATCGCTCCGCCACTGTAAACACGACGGTCGGCTGTGGACAACTCCTGACAAAGACGGACTTTGTTAGCTATCCCACGACCCACTGCGGCAAAACCTGTTACGTCAGGCGCTGATCTGCGTTAATCACTTGACACAGAGTCGTGGGCCAGGAGCGGAGGGTCATGGCGGACAGCCATGGGAAGCACGCGAAGCACGGCACCGAGGGCGAGGGCCCGTTGGCCCGGACCGCGCTGCGCTTCACCGCCTTCACCGAGAAGTGGTTGCCGGACGCGTTCGGATTCGTGCTGGTCGGCACCTTCGTGGTGCTCGTCTTCGGGCTGATCACCGGCGAGCCGCTGCTGAAGCGCCCCGACGACCCGGCCGCGACCAAGGGCTACGGCCTGGTCGACGCCTGGGGTCTCGGGTTCTGGAGCCTGATCACCTTCACGCTGCAGATGGCGATGATCATCATCGGCGGGTACGCCGTGGCCACCAGCGGCCCGGTCGCCCGGCTGATCACCCGGCTGGCCCGGATCCCCAAGTCACCCCGTACGGCGGTGGCCTTCGTCGCCGCGGTCGCGATGCTGGCGTCCTATCTCAACTGGGCCTTCAGCCTGATCTTCGCCGCCATCCTGGCCCGTGAGGTCGCCCGCAACGTGCCGAAGGCCGACTACCGGGCACTGGGCGCGATGGCGTTCCTCGGGCTGGGCACGGTCTGGGCGCAGGGCCTGTCCGGCTCGGCCGCCCTGCAGGTCGCCAGCGCGAGCAGTAGCCCTGCCCCGGTACAGGAAGTGATCCGGGCCGGTGGGCACGCCAGTGGGCTGATCCCGCTCAGCGACACGATCTTCACCTGGCAGGCGATCGTGGCGACGCTGATCGTGTACGCCGTGGGCGTGACGATGGCGTGGTTCGTCGCACCCGGGGAGGGGAACGCCAAGACGGCCGAGGACATCGGCATCGAGCTGCGACCGCTGATCGGCCGCGGTTCGCCCTACAACGGGCAGCGGGTGGACGGTGCGGAGGACGAGCAGCGCCGGCCGGGTGACTGGCTGGAGCACTCGCCGCTGTTCAGCCTCCTGGTCGTGCTGCTCGGTGCGCTGTACCTGGTGCGGTACTTCGACGGCAAGAGCTTCTTCAACGCGCTCGACCTGAACACCGTCAACCTGATCCTCTTCCTGCTCGCCATGCTGCTGCACTGGCGTCCGTGGCGGATGGCGCGGGCAGTGCGTGACGGTGCGCCGGCGGCGGCCGGAGTACTGCTGCAGTTCCCGTTGTACGGCGGCATCTTCGGCATGATCGCGTACACCGGCATCTCGGCTCGACTGGCCGGGTGGTTGGTACAGGCAAGCAACCAGTTCTTCTTCCCGCCGCTGGTGGCCATCTACTCCTGCGTGCTGGGGGTGTTCGTGCCCAGTGGTGGCAGCAAGTGGGTGATCGAGGCGCCGTACGTGCTCGACGCGGCCAACCAGCTGCATGTCGACGCGGGGTGGATGGTCGTCGTGTACGACCTCGGAGAGGCCAGTGCCAACCTGCTGCAACCGTTCTGGATGCTGCCGACGCTGGCCATCCTCGGGCTCAAGGCCCGCGACATCATGGGCTACACCTTCACCATGTTCCTGGCCTGCTTCCCGGCCGCGCTGATCGCTGTGACGCTGCTCGCACCGCACGTGACCGGCTGAGTCGGCAGTGACCGGTACCGGCGGCTACGATCCAAGGCGGAATAGGGACCGTTACCACATCCGCCGTACTCTGTGACGCAATGACTTCAGCGAGATCGTCGAGGATTGCACTGTGAGTGAAGGTCGTAGGAAGGCTCCTACCCGCGCACGCGCCAAGAAACACTGGGCACTGAGGGTAGCGGGCTGGTTGCTCGGACTGTTCTTCCTCGGTGTGATCGGCGTCGTCGCGGCCTTCTTCATCGGGTACCAGACCACCGACATCCCGGACCCCAACAAGGAGTTCGCGGCGAACACGACGACGGTCTACTGGTCCGACGGAAAGACCGTTCTCGGCACCTTCTACGACCAGAACCGGCGCTCGGTACCGCTGGAGCAGATACCCAAGTACGTCCAGGACGCGATGATCGCCGCCGAGGACCGGACCTTCTGGACCAACCCGGGCGTCTCGCCGTCCGGGATGGCGCGGGCGGCCTTCAACATCGCCCGCGGTCAGCAACTGCAGGGTGGCTCGACGATCACCCAGCAGTACGTGAAGATCATGTACCTGACCCAGGAGCGGACCTTCTCGCGGAAGTTCTCCGAGCTCTTCATCGCCACCAAGCTGAGCCGCTCGCAGGACAAGAAGCAGATCCTCGAGGGCTACCTGAACACCATCTACTTCGGTGAAGGCGCGTACGGGGTTGCGGCCGCGGGTGAGGCGTACTTCAGCGTCCCCGATCCGAACAAGCTGAGCGTTCAGCAGGCGGCCTTCCTGGCGACCGTGCTGAACAACCCGACCCGGTTCGACCCGGACAACCCGGCGGCGCACCAGCGGATTCTCGAACGCTACCGGTATGTCCTCGACGGGATGCGGCTGACCGGAACGATCACGGAGGCGCAGGCGGCCCAGTACAGCGCGAAGCTTCCGAAGATCAACAAGCCGAAGAAGACGGGTGGCAAGTACAAGGGCCCGAACGGCTTCCTGCTCGACATGGCCAAGAAGGAACTCGGGACGCTCGTCCCGCAGGACCAGATCAGCGGCGGCGGTCTGAAGGTCGTCACCACCTTCGACCGGGCCAGGCAGGGTGAGATGACCCGGGCAGCCCAGTCGGAACTGCCGGAGAAACGGGACAATCTGCATGTCGGTCTCGCCGCGGTCGCGCCGGGCACCGGCCGGCTGGTCGCGATGTACGGCGGGCCCGACTATCTGAAGAGCCAACTGAACTGGGCCACCGCGAAGGGCCGGCCCGGCTCGTCCTTCAAGCCGTTCGCCGTCGCGGCGGCGCTGCTGGACCAGCGGAGCATCTGGGACACCTTCCAGGGCGACAGCCCGATCGAGATCAACGGTCAGGAACTCAACAACGAGTTCGACGACGACTACGGCGACGTGAACCTGTACCAGGCGACCGAGCAGTCCATCAACACCGCGTTCTACGACCTGATCGACAAGCAGATGGAAGACGGTCCGGCGAAGCTGGTCAACGCCGCCGAGGCTGCCGGGATCCCGAAGACCTCGGCCCTCGAGCGTGGCCGGAACAACTCCTCGACCGTCCTCGGTCCGGACCCGTACGCGGCGCCCGTCGACATGGCCAACGCCTATGCGACCTTCGCGGCCGGCGGCAAGTACGTGCCGCTGCACACGCTGAAGTCGGTGATCGGTCCGAACATCAAGCCCTGGACCGATCAGAAGAACGTCATCGAGAAGAAGGGCAGGCAGGCCTTTCCGGCAGAGGTCGCCAACATGGTCAACTACGTTCTGCAGAACGTGGTCGAGGGCAAGAAGGGCACCGGCGAGCGGGCCCAGGAGCTCGACCGGCCGGCGGCGGGCAAGACCGGCACCGCCGGTGGTGTGGCCCTCGAGCACCGGAAGGCCAACGCCGCGTGCAACGGCTGCAAGGAGGGCAAGGACACTCTGACCTCGTGGTGGGTGGGCTACACGCCGCAGCTGTCCACCGCGGTGCTGTACCGGGCCGGCAAGACCGGTGAGGGCGACCTCGACCCGTACAGCGACGACGAGGCGTTCTTCGGTGGCAACTGGCCGGTACGGACCTGGCTGGCGTTCATGGAGCCGGCGCTGAAGGGCTTGCCGGACGAGCCGTTCCCCGAGCCGGACCAGGACGCGCTGGAGGACAGCCCGGCGCCGCCGCCTCCCAGCTCGCCGCCGCCGTCCTCGCCGCCGCCGAGTTCTCCTCCGCCGAGCAGCCCGCCGCCGAGTTCACCGCCGCCGAGCAGCCCGCCGCCGAGCTCTCCGACGCCGCCGACCCCGACGAAGACCAAGACCCCGAAACCGCCGGGCTGGCCGTCGATCCCGACCAAACCGACCAAGCCGTCGAACACCCCGGTTACCCCGGGCGGCGGAGGTCAATAAGCTCCAGAGAACGGCATCTCGACCCCGAGGTGCCGTTCTTTCTTGTCCCGGAGTGAGGAACCTGAATGAGTGAGGCGAAGGGCCCCGGCCTCGCGCGGCGGTTGGTTGGGTTGACGGTCGCCTTGTGCGGGTGCGGGGTCGTCCTGGTCGGCGCGCTGATCTATGGGTTCTTTCTGATGCTGGCGTACTCGCCGATGCAGCCGGTGGACGAAGCCTGTGCGACGGCTCGGGGAGGGCCGGATCGGGACCACGGCGGAGTTCCGACGACAACGCCGCGGGCGTTTCCGGTCAGCTCGGTGTGCCGGTGGCCGGAGACCGGAGAGGAGGCTGAACTGATGGCTCGGGACGTCACGGTCGTGCCCTTGGTGATCATGGGGCTGGGCGTCGTCGTCGTGGCGGGGGGCGGGTTGGTGTTCTGGCGGAAGGGTGGGGCCGCGGGCTGAGGGTGGCTTGTTCGACTCGGAAATGGGGAATGGGGCACGATGGGGGAGTGAAGGCGCCTAGGCGGAAGGTTGCGCGGCGGGGGCGTTGTGCGCAGAAACGGGCGTCTGGTGGTTGTTGAGCGGGCCGCGTCCGAGGAGCAGCCGCGGCGGGCACGGCGGGCCAAGGACGGGACGGCGCTGGGGATCCGGTGGCGGCCAGATCTGGTCTTTCGGGAGACGCTCGGGTGGTGGCTGGTCAGCCGGATCGGGATCTTCGTGCTGTCGGTGTCGGCGCCGTTGCTGTTCAACCGCAACACCGACTACCCGAACGTGTGGCACGCCTGGAGGCAGTGGGACGTCGCGCACTTCGAGGCGATCGCGGAGTTCGGGTACAACCATGGCGAGCCGTCCGGGGCTCCGCTGGCCGCGTTCTTTCCTGGGCTGCCCTACCTGATGCGGGTGGTCGGCGCGACCGGCATCGGCCCGGTTGCGGGCGGCGTGGTGGTTTCGCTGGTGGCCAGCGCCGTCGCGGGGGTCTACCTTGCCCGGCTCGCGCAGTACGAGTTTCCGCAGTTGACCAACTTCGGGCCGAAGGCGGCGCTGATCTGGTTCGCTGCGCCGGTCGGAGTTTTTCTCGCCGTGCCGTACACGGAGGCGTTGTTCTGCGCCTTCGCCTTCCCCGGCTGGCTCGCGGCCCGGCAAGGCAGATGGGCGCGGGCGGCGCTGTTCGTCGCGCTCGCGTCGACGGTCCGGGTCTCAGGCATCTTCCTGATCTTCGCCCTGGGCGTCGAGTTCCTCACCTCGAAGAAGCGCGATTGGTACTCCGTGCCGTGGCTCGCGTTGCCGCTCGTGCCGGTGCTCGGCTTCATGGCGTACCTGAAGCAGATCCATGGGTCCTGGTTCGCCTGGCAGCAGGCGCAGGAGAAGGGCTGGCAGCGCGAGTTCACCAAGCCGTGGGTCTCGCTGCAGAACACTGTGGACGCGGCGACCAAGGGACGCTTCACGGGGGCTCAGAGCGACTGGACCTGGATGTTCCGCGCGGAGCTGGTGGCTCTGGCCGTCGGCCTGGTGCTGCTGGCCTGGTTGCTCTGGCGCCACTCCTGGGGCGAGGCCGCCTGGGTGGGGAGCACGATCGCAGCCTTCGTGACGTCGTTCTGGATCTTCTCGCTGACCCGCGCCACCTTGCTCTGGTGGCCGCTCTGGATCGGCCTGGCGGTCCTGGCCGAACGAAAACCCTGGCTGGGGCGCCTCTACCTGGCGGTGGCAGTCCCGCTGGCAGCCATCTGGGCGGCGGCTTACTTCAACGGCCGGTGGAGCGGCTGACGCCCGAATCTGTCCAGGATGTGGACAGATTCGGGTCAAGGCAACCTCAGCGGAGGTCTGCTCGTCAGTAAGAGTGTTGGGGTGGCAGGCCGGGCGGGGTCGCCACCCCTCCATAATTTCCCGGCGGAACCTCTCAGGGGCAGGTTCCGCCGGATTTTTTCTGTCTCCTGTCAGCCGAAGTTGCGGTCGATCGGTTGGGACGGGGTGACGCTCGGCTTGCTCTGGGCGACCCGCTTGTCGCTCGGGTGGGTGCCTGCCTCGATGCCCTTCAGGGTGCCGAGCAGTTCCAGTTCGGACAGCGTCACGCCGGTGGCCCCGGCCGCTGGAGTCATCACCAGCCGGTACTGCGTGTAGGCCTTCGGCGCGGCCACGCTGAACGACCGGGTGTACGCCGGGAAGGCCCACGACTCACCAGCCCGCTTGTCCACCTCGGTCCACGTGGTCCCGTCGTTCGACCCTTCCAGCGTCCAGGCCGACGGCGCGACCCCGGTGTTGCCGCTGGTCAGCGTGTACATCGTGACCGGCCGGCCCTGCTGCAGCTGAACCGAGACGGTCGGCGTCGCGCCGGTCAGCGTGACCTGCTTCTTCGAGTCGTTGTCGGTCAGCGCCGACACGTCCACCCCACCGGCAGAGACGACCGCGCCGGCGTCCTCGGTCGAGTCGCGCCACGTCTTCGGGTCCTCGCCCGGAGTCGTGATCGACGGCGGGGCGTCGTTGCGGCCGGAGCCCCAGGTCGACGGCTGATCCGTCATGTCGAACTCGATCTTGCCGCCGCTCGCGATCAGGTCGTGCGGCAGGTTGGTCGAGGTCCACGTCTTGCCGTTGACCTTGACGCCCTTCACGTACTTGTTCGTCGCACTGTTGTTCGGCGCGCTGATGGTCAGCTTCTTGCCACCGGACAGCCGGACCGTCGCCTTGGTGAACAGCGGCGCCCCGATCGCGTAGTTCGGCGAACCGACCTGCAGCGGGTAGAAGCCGAGCATGCTGAACAGGTACCAGGACGACATCTCGCCGTTGTCCTCGTCGCCCGGGTAGCCCTGGCCGATCTCCGACCCGAGGTAGAGCCGGTCGAGCACCTCGCGCACCTTCTCCTGCGTCTTCGACGGCTGCCCGACGAAGTCGTACATGTAGGCGATGTGGTGCGACGGCTGGTTCGAATGCCCGTACTGGCCCATCCGGACGTCCCGCGCCTCGAGCATCTCGTGGATCGTGCCGCCGTAGCCGCCGGTGTGCAGCGCGTCCTCCGGCGTGCTCCAGAACTCGTCGAGCTTCTTGGCCAGACCGTCGCGACCGCCGTACACGGCGGCCAGGCCAGCGCCGTCCTGCGGAGTCGAGAAGGCCATGTTCCAGGCGTTCGTCTCGGTGTAGTCGTGACCCCAGTCCATCGGGTCGAAGGTGGACGGCGAGTTGCCCCAGGTACCGTCGCCGTTGCGGCCCTGGAAGAAGTTCAGCGCCGGGTCGAACAGCGTGACGTAGTTGCGCGCGCGGTTCAGGTAGTAGTCGTAGTTGTCCTTGTACTCCTGCTTGCGCGGGTCGTTGCTCTTGGCCGCGTCGTACAGCGCCTTCGACATGTTCGCGATGCCGAAGTCGTTGATGTAGCCGTCCATCGACCAGCTGAAGCCCTCACCGGTGGTGTTGGCCGTGTAGCCGTTGAACACCGAGTGGTCGAGGCCCTTGCGGCCGACGTTGTCTGTCGGCGGCCGGGCCGCCGCGTTCTTCAGCGCCGCGTCATAGGCAGCCTGTACGTCGATGCCCTTGATCCCCTTGAGGTAGGCGTCGGCGAAGGCCACGTCCGAGCTGGTACCGACCATCAGGTTGGCGTACCCCGGCGAGGACCAGCGCGAGATCCAGCCGCCGTCCTTGTACTGCTGGACGAACCCGTTGACCAGATCGGCCGCGTCGTCCTGCGAGAACAGGCTGTACGCCGGCCAGACCGTCCGGTACGTGTCCCAGAACCCGTTGTTGACGTAGGTCTGGCCGGTGACGATCTTCGAGCCGGTCGTGGTCGGTGTGTCCGCCCCGACTTTCGGCGAGGTCGGCGACGCGTACTTGATCACCGGCTCCGACGCGGTACCGGTGTTCTCCGAGCCGTTGTTCGGGTAGAGGAACAGCCGGTACAGGTTGGAGTACATCGTGTGCAGTTGGTCGGTGGTCGCACCGTCGACCTCGATCGTGGACAGCTTGGCGTCCCAGGCGTTCTGGGCCGCGTTGCGGACCTTCTCGAACCGGCTGCCCTCGGCCAGCTCCAGCTCAAGGTTCTTCTTCGCCTGCGCGGTGCCGATCAGCGAGGTCGCGATCCGGAGCTGGACCTGCTTCACCGAAGGGGCGAAGGAGAAGTAGCCGCCGACGTTCGCGCCGCCGCCGTTGGAGAGCTTGCCGCTGGCAACGACCTTCTGGTCGACGACGCCGTACACGAACAGCCGGCCGGCGCCGGTGGACAGTCCGCTCTTCACGTCGCTGTAGCCAGTGACCACGCCGGTCGCGGCATCCAGTGTCAGGCCGCCCAGGTTGCTGGTGTTGTCGAACACCAGCGACGCCTTGCCGGCCGGGAACGAGAACCGCATCATCGCGGCGTGGTCGGTCGGGGTCAGCTCGGCCGCGTTGCCGTTGTCGAAGGTGACGCCGTAGTAGTACGGCCGGGCGATCTCGTTGTCGTGGCTGAACGACCAGGCCCGGGCGTCCCGGTTCGCGGTCGGTGTGTCGGCGGTGGACGGCATCACCTGGAAGGTCTGCCGGTCACCCATCCACGGGCTCGGCTCGTGGCTGATCGAGAACGCCTGGATCTCCGGCTTGTTCTGGTCGTTGTTGCCCTTGGCGTAGTCGTACAGCCAGGAGATCGAGCCGGCGTTGGTGACCGGTGTCCAGAAGTTGAAGCCGTGCGGGACGGCGGTCGCGGGGAAGTTGTTGCCCCGGGAGAAGCCGCCGGTCGAGTTGGTGCCGCGGGTGGTGATCGCGAGGTCCGACGGGTGGTGCCGGGCGGTCAGCTGGGAGGCGGCGTCCGAGGTGGTCGCCTTGCTGATCCGGATGTCGTCGATCCAGCCGCGGAAGTCGGCCGGGCCGGACGGCTTGTCGTAGCCGACCAGGATCCGGGTCACCGTCTTGCCGGCCGCGACCTTGCCCAGGTCGGCCTCGATGTTGTTCCACTGGTTCGTGGACAGGCCCTTGGCGTCGCCCTGGCCGCGCGGGCTGAGCTCGAAGCCGTGGTGGTCCTTGGCCTTCAGGTCGCTCAGGTAGGTGCCGTCGGAGAACGCCAGATCCACGGCGGCGAAGGTGCTCGGGTAGCTCAGATCACCCTCGACGTGCTCGGGGAAGATCTTGTACCCGAGCTGGGTGTCCGGGCCGACGGTCAGGTCGACATCGGCGATCTTGTTCCAGGTGTAGCCCCGGCCCTCGGCGGTCTGGTGACCGGCGTACCGGAAGGACTTGACGCCGGTGAAGCCGGTCCGGGCGCGGGCGTTGTACGCGCTGGTCGGGCCGGAGTCCAGGCGCGACTCGGCCGTCTCACCAGGAGGCGGCAGCGGGGCGCCGTTGGACAGGTACCAGTCGGCGAGCTGGACGATGTTCTCGCCGTGATTCAGCGTGATGTCGAGCTTGAAGAACTTGTACGCCGTCTCGTTGCTGAAGCTGTACTCCTTGGTCTGGAACCGGTTGGCGAAGCTCTCGCCGGTCCGGGTGTCCAAGGTGGTCCAGCTCGTACCGTCGTTCGAGCCGGAGACGGTCCAGTTCTGCGGGTCGCGGCCGTCGGCGTCGTTGGCCGAGGTGAGCGCGTACTTGCGGATCACGACCGGGGCGGACGTCTCGTAGGTCAGCCAGCCGGTCGGCTCGAAGACCAGCCACTTGGTGAACTTGTCACCGTCGGCGGCGTTGGTCGCGATCTCACCGCCACCGGTGTTCTCGCCGTTCGCCGTCACCTTGGTGACCTTGTCCATCTCGCTGCCGCCGATCCCGGTCGGCGTCGGGCCTTCGACCCCGCCGGTCCGTGGCTGCCCGTCGGGGCCGGTCTCGACCGCGTCGGTGTACCCGGGCTGCGGCTGGCCCGGCTCGAAGGAGGTGAAGAAGCTGGAACCGGAGACGACCGGCTGTGCTTCGGCGGCCGAATTCTCGGTAGAGCCGGCACTCGCTGACGTGGAGGACATGGCAGACATTGTCACAACAAGTCCGAGAGCCGTGACGAGTCCCAGGGGACGGCGGAGATCCATCGACGCTCCTTGCACGACAAGTCCGGCGTACGGCGGTCGCCGTGTGCCGGAGATTTACGCGGCCCCGATGACAAGGTTGTCAGCCCGCGTCCGGGGTGATCTTCCCCATCATCGTCACCCCGGGTCAAGAGTTCATCGCTGACCGCTTCCGGCGTACGGCGAGTTGGACCACCACCGGTAGGTTGCTGGTATGGACGGATTCGACGACAGGGTGCTCGTGACGGGTGCCTCGGGCTTCATCGGGCGGGCTGTAGTGGCTGCCCTGCGGGAGCGGGACCTGCCGGTGACCGCGGTCGACCGGGAGCCGCCGGACGCGTCCTGGGCCTCCGATGAGGGCGTCACTGCGATCACTGGTGATCTGGCCGAGCAGGAGGTCTGCATCGCGGCCTTCGAGACGCGGCCGCGGGCTGTGGTCCACCTGGCGGCGCTGACCTCGGTACTGCGCTCCGTCGACGCCCCGATGCGTACCTTCGCCGAGAACGTCACCATCACCCAGGTGCTGCTCGAACTGTCCCGGGGCAGCGGCGTCGACAGCTTCGTGATGGCCTCCACCAACGCAGTGGTCGGTGATGTCGGCACCGAGACGATCACCGCCGACCAGCCGCTGCGCCCGCTCACGCCGTACGGCGCGACGAAGGCAGCGGCCGAGATGCTGCTCTCGGCATACTCCGGAAGCTACGGCCTGGCGACGGCCGCCCTGCGCTTCACCAACGTCTACGGCCCGGGCATGTCGCACAAGGACAGCTTCGTGCCGCGCATGATGCGAGCCGCCCTCGCCGGTACCGGGGTGAAGGTCTACGGCGACGGCAAGCAGCGCAGGGACCTCGTGTACGTCGACGACGTGGTCGCCGCCGTGCTCCTGGCCCTCGACACCCGGTTCGACGGCCGCGCCATCATCGGCTCGGGCAACTCGGTCTCGGTGCTCGACCTGGTCGAGACAGTGCGCGCGGTGACGGGTGCCGCAGTACCGGCTGAGCATGTGGAGGCACCTGCCGGCGAGATGCCGGCGGTGGTGGTCGACGTGTCCGCCAGTGCGGAGACGCTCGGCTACCGGCCCACGGTGTCACTGCAGGACGGCTTGGCACGGGCTTGGCAGTACTTCCAAGCCCAGTGAGAAGGGCGCTCCGGACGCACTGGTTGCTCGCCATCTTCCTGGTGGCGGGTCTGGTGCTGCGGGTGCTGGCGACCATCGCCTATCGACCGGCGATCATCTACACGGACTCGGTGCAGTACCTGACCAACATGAAGGAGCTGCGTCCCGACCAGCTCAACCCGATCGGCTACGACTTCGTCCTGAAGCCACTGGTCGACCTCGGCGGCCTCACCGGCGTGGTGATCGTGCAGCACCTGGCCGGGCTGGGCATAGGCGTCGCTATCTACGCCCTGGCGCGGCGGCTCACGGTCTACCGCTGGCTGGCAGCAGTGGCCGCCGCACCGATCCTGCTCGACGCCTACCAGGTGCAGATCGAGCAGAACATCATGTCCGAGACCACCTTCGACGTACTGCTCGTAGCGATCCTCTGGACCCTGCTGGGCTGGGGCAAGCCCGGCTGGAAGCGGGCACTGCTCGCAGGCCTCCTCCTGGGCGCCACCTTCGCAGTACGCACGATCGGCCTGACCCTGATCGTCGCTGCGGTCCTGTACCTCGTCGTAGTCGGCTCCGACTGGCGTCACCATCGCAGCCGGCTCCTCCTGCGAACCGCTGCCGCCCTGGCTGGCTTTGCCGTCGTCTTCGGCACCTACGTCGGGTACATGCACAGCGAGACGGGCAAGTGGGCCATCTCAGGCTCCGACGTCACAATCCTGTACGGCCGGACCGCCCAGGTTGCCGACTGCGCCAAGCTGCCGCTCGACGCGGGTACCAAGCTGTTCTGCCCGGAAGAGCCGCTCGGCCAGCGGCTGGGTGTGGATAAGTACGCGCACAACCGCTACGGCGACCCGAACTGGCCTCCTGGACCGCTCCCACCCGGCACGACCAAGCAGGAGCTGGCCAAGGAGTTCAGCTCGCTGGTGATCAAGCATCAGCCGTTCGACGTCGCGTGGGCCGCGACCAAGGACTTCCTCAAGGGCTTCGCGCCGACGAAGACCACCTCGCCGGACGATGTACCGCTCGAGCGATGGCAGTTCCAGCTGACCTACCCGAACCTCGAGGATCCGCACACGGCCGAGGCGGCCGAGACCTGGGGCGGCCAGGCACCACACGTCAACCACGGCCCGGCCGCCGTACTGCGCGCCTACCAGCTCAACGGCGGCTATACGTCGGGCCTGGTGCTCGGACTCGCAGTACTGATCGCACTTGCTGCCGTGGCCGGGGTTAGTCGGGCTAGGCAGTCAGGGCTCCGTACTGCGGCTCTCCTGCCTGCAGCGGCTGGGGTGATCCTCTTGCTGGGGTCCGCCGCCTTCGAGTTCTCCTGGCGGTATCAGCTGCCAGGCCTGGTGTTCTTCCCGCTTGCAGGAGCCTTGGGCCTACGGGCGATCCTCGGCAAGGACCAGGCGCGGCCGCCGCTGGCGAGTTATCCAGACCGGACCGATTCCGAAGCGTTGGACGACTTCCGGGCCAGGCATGGTGAGCCGGCCTTTGCTCCGCTGGTCGTGGTGATTGCCGCGTACAACGAAGCGGGTGGCATCGGCCCGGTGCTGGCGAACATGCCCAAGACCTGCGCCGGCCTGCCGGTCGACGTGCTGGTTGTCGTCGACGGGGCGGAGGACAACACGGCCGAGATCGCCGTTGCGCAAGATGCTTACGTCTGCGTTGCTCCGCGCAACCGTGGGCAGGGCGCTGCACTCCGGCTCGGCTATCAGCTTGCCGGGCAGGGCGGAGCGGAGTACGTCGCCACTACGGATGCGGACGGACAGTACGACAACGACGAGCTCGACGTGTTGCTGCAGCCGATCCTGGAGGGTAGGGCGGACTTCGTCACCGGGTCTCGACGCCTGGGCGAGGAGGACGCGGACAGCAGGCTGCGATGGCTCGGGGTTCGCGTCTTCGCTGCCCTGGCGTCGATCCTGACCCGTCGGCGGCTGACCGACACGTCGTTCGGGTTTCGCGCGATGCGGACAGCCCTTGCCTGCAAGGTGACGCTGCGGGAGCCGCAGTACCAGTCGTCGGAGCTGTTGCTCGGAGTACTGGCCAGCGGTGCCCGTGTGGTCGAGTTGCCGATGACCATGCGGCGCAGGGGAGACGGTACGAGCAAGAAGGGACCGGGGCTCGTCTACGGCGCCAACTACGCGCGCGTGATGACCACTACTTGGCTGCGGGAGTACGTGCTACGCACAGCACGGTTTGGCCGAAAGGTACGCGCACCCGGCGCTCAACGGCCCGCGTGATCGGTACGACGACACGGTCGTAGATCGCTACCAGCTTCGGGTTGGGCGCGGTACTCCCGCCACGGCGGACCGCTGCCCACCAGGCGATTCCGCCCAGCAGGTTGACCGGCTTGGCGACCTCCACGGTCAGCCCTGCTCGCAGTACCGCGTCACTGACCGTGGCAGGTGTGTAGCGGCGGAAGTGGCCGACGCGACGGTCGAACTCGCCGTACAGCTGCTGGTACCCGGGCACCCACAACACGATCGTCCCGCCCGGTACGACGAGTTTCGCCAGCTCGGCCAAGGCGGCCGCGTCGTCCTCAATGTGCTCGAGCACGTTGATGGCGATCACGGATTCGACCGGCTCGGCAAGGTCAAGTGAGTTGCCCAGGGCAAGCTGTTTCGCCTCGACCTCCGGGCGGTCGCTGAAACGCTTGTCCAGCAGGGCAACCGCGCCCGGGTCGGCGTCGGTGACGACCAACCGGTCCAGACCGGTCAGCTCCGCGGCGAACTCGCCGAGTCCGGCGCCGACCTCGAGCACGGAGCGTCCGCAGTACGGGGCGATCAGTTCCCTCTGGTAGCGGCGATAGCGCGGCTGGTCGGCGCCGCCCTGCTCGAGGGCGCGCCCGGTGGCGTTGCTGAAGGCTCCGGCATGTTCTTGCATCCAGCCCATTCTGCATCGTTCACCCCAGCGGTCACCGGTGCGAGCCGATTCACAGCAGATTGCCAGGTTTCAGCCAGGTGATTCCTGCACAGGCTGGGTACACAAGGCAGGACAAAGGCAACATTTCCGGCTGGAAGGCGGTTGGTCCGTGCGCGTTCTCGTCCTGGGTGGTGACGGTTACCTGGGGTGGCCGACAGCACTGCATCTGTCCGACAGCGGACATCAGACAGCGGTGCTCGACAACTTCGCCCGGCGAGGTTACGACCGCGAACTCGGTGTCGACAGCCTGGTCCCGATCGAGGACCTCGACACCCGGGTGGCCGCCTGGCAAGAGGTGTCGGGCCAACAGATCAAGTCGTACTCCGGTGATCTGTGCGATGCCGACTTCGTCTACCGAGTACTTCGTGAGTACCGGCCCGAGGCGATCGTGCACTTCGCCGAGCAGCGGGCCGCGCCGTACTCGATGATGGATCGGCAGCACGCCGTGTACACGCAGCAGAACAACGTGATCGGCACCCTCAACCTGATGTACGCGGTGGCCGAGATCGACCCGGACATCCACCTGGTCAAGCTCGGCACGATGGGTGAGTACGGCACGCCCAACATCGACATCGAGGAGGGCTGGCTCGAGGTCGAGCACAACGGCCGCAAGGACCGGATGCTGTACCCGAAGAAACCGGGCTCGTTCTATCACCTGAGCAAGGTGCACGACTCGCACAACCTGGAGTTCGGCTGCCGGGTCTGGGGACTGCGGGTCACCGATCTCAACCAGGGTGTGGTTTACGGCCAGCAGACCCCGCAGACGATGCTGGACCCGCGGCTGGCGACGCGGTTCGACTACGACGCCGTGTTCGGCACGGTACTGAACCGCTTCGTCATCCAGGCAGTGCTCGGCGAGCCGCTGACCGTCTACGGCACCGGTGGCCAGACCCGTGGCCTGCTGGACATCCGGGACACCATCGAGTGCATCCGGCTCGCGGTCGAGAACCCGGCGGAGGTCGGTGAGTTCCGGGTCTTCAACCAGATGACGGAGAGCTTCTCGGTCGGCGAGATCGCCGAGCTGGTCGCCGACACCTTCCCCGGACCGGTCCAGGTCGACCACCTGGAGAACCCGCGGGTCGAGCAGCCAGAGCACTACTACAACGTCAAGCACACCGGCCTGGTCGGCCTCGGCCTGCAGCCGCACCTGCTGTCGGACACGCTGATCGAGTCGATGTTCCCGATCGTTGCCGAACACAAGGACCGGGTGAACCTGGAAGCCCTGCTGCCGACCGTGCAATGGCGCGGCGGCCTGAAGAAGACCGCCGGCTGAGCTTCAGGCCGTTGGGTGTGACGACGCCCAGGCGGTCGCGTACTGCGCGAAGCGGCGGGCCGCCGGAGTCGCGGCGTGCCCCTGGGGCAGGACCAGATCGACCCGGCGGATCAGGCCGGCCCCGGCCAACGGGACGACCCTGACCGCCGGGCCCATCCCGGCTGCCAGGTCGAATCCGGTCGACGCCAGGCTCACGCCGACGCCCGCCGCCACCAGGTCGAGCAGCATCTGCCACTCGCCGACCTCGCAGACGATCCGCCGCTCGATCCGGGCGGTCCGGAAGGCGGTGTCGATGATGGCCCGGATCGTCCACTGCGCCGGGGTGTCGATGAAGCGCTCCCCGGCCAACTGCTCCAGTGTCACCGACTCCGCACCGGCCAGGGGGTGGGTTGGGGAGACGACCAGACCGATCGGCTCGGCGATCAGCGGGATCACCTGCAGACCCGGCACCCGGTCGGTGAGGAGCGAGACCAGCGCGCAGTCGAGCCGCCCGTCGGCGACCAGATCGACCATCTGCATCGCCGGCAACTGCTGAACCGAGATGTCCACACCCGGATGGGCCAGCGCGAACTCGGCCACCCAGGCCGTGAACGGCAGGGTGTGACCCGTCGTCTGCAGGGTGCCGATGCGAAGTGTCCCGGACAGTACGCCGGCGGCATCCTGTACCGCCTGCCGGGCCGCGCCCGCCGCGTCGAGCGCGTGCCGGGCGGCCGGGATGAGGGCGGTCCCCTCGGCCGTCAGCCGGACCGGCCGGGTGCCACGCACGAACAGGAGCGCGCCGACATCCTTCTCGAGGGCCCGGATCGAGGTGGAGAGCCCCGACTGGACGATCTGCTCCCGCTCGGCGGCGCGGGTGAAGCTCCGCTCCTCCGCGAGCGCCACGAAATGCCTCAGATGCCGTAGCTCCATCGCACCAGTATCTCTGGTGGAGATGGAAAGCATCTCCAACGCATTCTGGAAAGCTGGTCCTCGTCGCGTCACCCTGGTTGAAGACACAACGAAGTCTTCGCGAGAGGGATTCATGACCACCGCAGTAGCAACACCGGCCAGGACCAGCAGCCGCCATCTGAGCGGGTTCTGGGTCGTCGCGGTCGCCTTTCTGAGCCTGATGGCGTTCGGCACCGCGCCGACCCCGCTCTGGCCGATCTACCAGCAGCGCGACCACTTCGGCGCGACCACCGTGACGATCGCCTTCGCGGTGATGGTCGTCGGCGCGGCGAGCAGCCTCCGCTGGCTCGGCCACCTGTCCGACCGGCTGGGTCGTCGCCGCATCATCGTGCCCGCGCTGCTGACCGGGATCCTGTCCGCCGTCGTACTGGCCGGCTGGCCGTCACTCGCCGGCTTGATCATCGGCCGACTGCTGACCGGCGTGGCGATCGGCCTGATGGCCTCGACCGCCACCGCCTACCTCACCGACCTGTACTCCGAAGCGCGCCCGGACCGTACCGGCTCCCGCCTCCCCGGCCTGGTGGCGACCGCCGCGAACCTCGGTGGCCTCGCGCTCGGGCCGCTGGTGGCCGGGGTGTTCGCGGAGTGGGTCGGCGCGCCGCTGCACACGGTCTACATCGTGTTCGCCGTGCTGATGACGATCCTGCTCGGCTTCGTGCTGGCCAGTCCCGAGACCGTCGACACCGAGCTGGCGGACCAGGATCGGCCGGTGCGTTTCGCGGTCCGGCCGGGTCAGCTCGCGGGCTTCGGAGCCGCTGCCGTGATCGGCGCCTTCTCCTTCGCCGTACTGGGCCTGTTCTCGTCGCTGGGCGCGATCATCGTCCGTGGCGAGCTCGGGATCACGTCCCACTTCATCGCCGGGCTGGTGCCGTTCCTCGCGTTCGCTGCCTCGGCGGTCGGTCAGTTGGCGCTCGGCAAGGTCGCGTTGCCCAGGCTGATCACGATCGGTGTGGTGCTGTTCCCGATCGGGCTGGCGCTCACCGCGGTGTCGCTGTACCACGCGTCGCTCGGGCTGGCTCTGCTCGCGGCCGCCTTCGCCGGCGCGGGTGTGGGCCTGCTCTTCAAGGGCGGAGTCACCCAAGCCGCCATCGCCGCCGAACCCGCGTCCCGGGCCGGCGTACTGGCCACGTTCTTCGTGCTCTCGTACTTCGGCATGGGCCTGCCGTCGATCGCCTTCAGCCTGTTCATCCGGCACTTCGACCTCAAGCTGACGATGATCGGCTTCGCCGTCGTGCTGTCCGTGGGCGCGCTCGCCGCTGTCCTGGTCGCGCGTCGTCCGGCCACGACCGTCCAGCCGGTGCCTGTCAGCTGACGACCGCACGGCCGCCTAGCGGGCGCTGGCTCAGCGGGTGCCGGTGACGACGAGGATCGGGGCGATGCCGAGGAAGCGGTCGCGCCGGCCCCGGTCCGCCTGCTCGGCGAGCCAGCCGTCGGCGTCCTCCCGGGTGATCAGCGCCTTCTCGACCGCGGCCGACGCAGCATCCGCAAGGTTGTCGGCCAGCTTCTGGTAGTCGGTGGTCACCCGGGTATGGACGGCGACCTCGACCTCATGGAAGCCGGTGTCGAGGAGGAGATCGCGGTAGCTCCGGGCCGCCCGCGGCGCCACCGACCGGGACTCCAGCCCGAGCCCGATCACGTCGGTCAGATCCTGGTCGTCGCTGTCCAGCAGGAGGAAGCCGTAGTCCTGGCCGACCAGCGCGATCCGCCCGCCGGCGCGTAGTACTCGCCGGGCCTCGGTCAAGGTCGGCAGCGGATCGGGCAGCAGGTGGAAGAGGTTGGCGGCGCGGTAGCCGTCGACCGACTCGTCCTCGAGCGGCAGGTGATCGGAATGTGCCACGTGAAACACCGCGCCGGGCGTCCGCGCACGCGCGACCGCGATCACCGAGGGATCCGGGTCGATTCCGATCGCCTTGATGTGCGCGCGCGTCAGCGCGGCGACGGCGTTCCCGTCGCCACAACCCACATCCACACAGGTGTCACCGGCACTGAGCCGGAGGCCGTCCAGAAAGTCGTGTTCACCCATACTGCCAAGGCTCGGACTTCAGGTGCACCTGAAGTCAAGCCCCGGCTCAGTCCATCGAGATCTTGTCGAAGACGGTGGTGGTGAAGCGGACGTCGACGCCGACCTCGTCGCCGACGGCCGGCGGGGCCACCGAGGACGGCAGGAACAGCATGCTGGCCTGCATGTGCGGCGGCTCGGCGAACCAGCGTTGCTTGCCCTCGATCGTGAACGGCGACAACGCCATCCCGGCGGCGTCCAGGCTGCCCTTGGCCATCGCGATCGCGCGCTGCCGGACGGTCGCCGCCGCGGTCGGGGCCTCCAGGCCGACGCCGTGCGCGGTACCACCCGAGACGACCAGGATGTGTCCGTCGCCGGCCACCCGCCGCTGCCGGTAGCCGACGCGTTCGCCGCGGCGTACCGAATGCACGTCGAGCACGGTCGCCCGTACCGTCAGAGCACCGCGGTCACCGAGCCAGAGGCCGGTACCCATCCGGAGCTTCACGTTGTCGCCGATGTCGGCGAGCTTCTGCGCCGGTACGTGCGACACCCAGACCGGTCCGTTGCGGACCGCGCGGGCGGCGCGACTGAGCTCCTGAGCCTCCCTGATGTTCGCGGACGTACCGCCCGCGCCCATCGGGAAGTGCAGCGACCAGCCCTCGAACTTGATCCGGTCCAGCGCGTTCAGCAGCATCGTGTGGCGCAGCTCGCGGGCGCCGATGCCGTGCCGCCGCATCGACGTCTGGACCTCGATCAGTACCCGGCTGCCGGCCGGGATCGAGACCAGGTCGGCCAGCCGGCTGACCGTGTGGATGACGTTCTTGCCCTGCGGGATCTCCAGGAACGGCCGCCACGGCGTGAGCACCACGACGTCGTCCTTGAAGTCCGGCGGGACCTCGGTGTACGTCCCGACCGCGACCGTGCGGGCGCCGAGCGCGCGCGACTCGGCCAGCAGCCGGGTGTTGCCGACGCCGTACCCGTTGCCCTTGGCGACCGGGACGATGTCGGGGTTCCACGTGGAACGTAAATGGTCGCGCCATCGATCGGAATCGATGTGCAGGATCAGGGGCATGTTGTCATCGCCGTCTCATGTAGAGGTCGAATGCGGTGTAGAGCGCCTTGTTCAACGGCAGATCCCACTCACCGACGTACTCGACGGCTTCGCCGCCGGTGCCGACCTTGAACTGGATCAACCCGACGTGCGGGTCGTTCTGGTCCAAGGTGTCGGTGATGCCCCGTAGGTCGTACACGGAAGCGCCCGCAGCGAGCGCATCCGACATCATCCGCCACTGGATCGCGTTCGATCCACGGACGTCCCGCTTCGCGGTCGAGCTGGCACCGTAGGAGTACCAGGAGTGACCGCCCACCCGGACCCAGATGGTCGAAGCGACCAGATCGCCTTCGTGGTAGGCGTTGTAGAGCCGGAAGTCACAGCAGTCGGCCGGCTGGGTCGACATCGCCTCGTACATCTTCACGAAGTACGGCAGCGGCCGCGGGGTGAAATGGTCCCGCTCGGCCGTCTCGACGTACAGCGCGTGGAAGGCCTTCAGGTCCTCGATCGTGCCCAGCGACACCTCGACGCCGAGCTTGGCCGACTTCTTGATGTTGCGTCGCCACTGCTGGTTCATCCCGGTCAGCAGGTCTTCCTCGGTCTTGCCGGCCAGCGGCACCTGGAAGACGAACTGCGGCTGACCGGCGGCGAAACCCTCGCCGGTCTTCGGGGCCTTCCAGCCCAGCGCGCGGAGCTGGGCGGACACGGTCGCGCCGGACGGTTCGATCACGTCCGGGCGGACGTCGCCGAGCTTGGGCTGCTGCCCACCGGCGATCGCGTCCTTGATCGTCTTGGCCGACCAGCGCCGGGTCGGCACCGGCGGGCCCATCCGCACACCGAACGCGCCCATCTCCTGCGCGTGCGCGGCGAGCGGACGCAGGTACCGGCCGAGGTCGATCGCGTCCCAGTCGATCACCGGGCCCTCGGGCAGGTAGGCGAGGTAGCGCTTGACCTTCGGCATCTGCCGGTAGAGCACCAGCGCGACGCCCAGCAGATCGTTCGGAGCCGCCGGATCGAACCAGCCCAGTGACTCGGCCTTCCACTCGCTCTTCACCGCCGCCCAGCCCGGGGTCTGCAGGAAGCTGGCCGAGGGCCGCGCCGCGAGATAGGCGGCGTGCTGCTCGGCGGAGATGGTCCGGATGCTCAAGTCACTCACGGTCGGTCAGGTTACCGGCCCGAGGCGCAAGACCGTAGCCGAGCCGGGAACCTGACCGCATACCGCTTAGCCGATCTTGACCAGCCGGGACCCATGAGCGGGCACGCCGGAGGCTGTCCAGCTGTTGATGACCTTCTTCCAGACCTTGTACTGCCCGCGGTGATCCGGGTCGGCAACACGCAACTCGTACCGGCGATCGGCGCGCTCTTGTTGTACGCCTCCTGCTCCAGCCCGGCGGCCATATAGATGCCGGCCTTCAGACCCTTGCCGTGGATGTAGCTCGCGATCCCGCCTACTCCGCGAGCAGGTCCAGCGAGAGTTCCCAGAGCCGGGTCGCCGCTGCAGGGTCGAGCGCGTGCTCGGCTACCCCGGACATGCCCGGTACTACCGTCCGCTCGGCTTCGTTGACGTCCTCGAAGTACCGGCCGCTGACTCCGTCGATCAACGGCGAGCCCGCCAGGAGTACCGAGGTCGCGGCGCCCTGCTCGGTGGATTTCCACGGGAAGCTGGCGAAGGTCGCTTTGAGGGCCGGGTCCTCCTCGTCGATGTGACGCTGCAGGGCGGACCGGATTCCACCCGGCATCAGCGCGTTGGTGAGGATGCCGTCGGGTGCCCAGCGCTTGGCTGCCTCGACCGCGAAGAGCACGTTCGCCGACTTGGACTGGCTGTACGCGACCCAGGGGTCGTATGGACGGCGCTCGAAGTGGATGTCGTCGAAGTCGACGCCGGCCCGCTGGTGAGCCGAGGAGCTGACCGAGACGATCCGGGCGTCCCCGGCTGCCGCCAGCGCCGGGTGCAGCCCGACAGCCAGTCCGAAGTGGCCGAGGTGGTTGGTCGCGAACTGGTGCTCCCAGCCTTCCGGCGTACGGTTCAGCGGCTCGGCCATCACTCCGGCGTTGTTGACGAGGATGTGCAGCGGGCCTTGCCAGTTGGTGGCGAAGGCTCGCACCGAGGCTCGATCGGCCAGCTCCAGCGGAGCGACGTACAGGCTCTTGTTGCCGGTCGTCGTGGTGATGTCGGCGGCGACCTTCTCGCCGGCCTCGAGGTTGCGGACGGCCAGCGTGACCTCGGCGCCGGCGGCCGCGAGCGCCCGGGCGGTTTCGACGCCGATGCCGGACGCGCCACCAGTGACGACGGCCCGGCGGCCGGTCAGATCGACGCCGGCGAGGACCTCCGCGGCGGTCGACTCGCGAGTGAAGGGAGTGGTGATTCTGCTCATCCGACTCTTCCTGTCCTGAGCTATGGTTTAACCGGAGGACCCTCCGGAAGGTCTCCAGTTAACCGGAGGAACCTCCGCTTCACAAGGTGGCGGTCGGTTCGGCTAGGTTCTGGGGCGGAGAGAGGGGGGATCGGGATGAGTGCCACGAACGAGCGGCCGCTGCGGGCGGACGCCCAGCGCAACCGCGATCTGCTGCTCGACGCCGCGGGAAAGGCCTTCACGGAGTGCGGCATGGACGCGACGCTCGAAGGCATCGCGAAGAACGCCGGGGTCGGCATCGGCACCCTCTACCGGCACTTCCCGACGCGCGAGGCGCTGGTCGAGGCGGTGTATCGCAGCGAGCTGGGCGCGGTCTGCGCGGCCGCGCCGGAGCTGCTTGCCACGATGACGCCGGTCGAGGCGACCAGGGCCTGGATGGATCGCTTCGTCGACTTCATGACCCGCAAGATCGGGATGGCTGATGCGCTGCGGGCGCTGATCGCTTCCGGGGCGGATCCGTACGCGCACAGTTTCGAGCTGCTGACCGGGGCGATCCAGCCGCTGCTGGAGGCGGCCGCAGCGGCCGGCGAAATCCGGCCGGACTTCGACTCCGGGGACGTGCTGATGAGCCTGAGCGGGGTTGCGCTCGCAGCGAGCTCCAACCGTGAGCAGGCCGGTCGCTTGCTCGACCTGCTGATGGATGGCCTGCGCTACCGCTCGTCCTAGGGTGAGGCCATGCAGAAGGTGGCGCTGGTGACTGGGTCGGCCTCTGGGATCGGGGAGGCGACGGCACGGCGGTTTGCTGCCGACGGGATGACAGTGGTGGTCCATTCGCGCAGCAGCCGGGATGCGGGGCTCGCGCTGGCTTCCGAGCTGGGCGGGTGCTATCTGCAGGCCGACCTGTCGCAGGAGGACGAGGCAGCAGGGCTGGTACCTCAGGTGCTCGCAGCGTACGGGCGCCTCGATGTACTGGTGAACAACGCCGGCATCAGCTGGCCGGTGCCCCACGCCGACCTCGACGCCCTCACCGCCGCCGACTGGCGCCGGCTCCTGGAGGTGAACCTCATCGCCCCGTGGCTGCTCTGTACCGCAGCCCTGCCCGCCCTCCGCGAGTCCCGCGGCGCAATAGTCAACGTCACCAGCCACGCCGGCGTCCGCCCCAAAGGCAGCTCGATCGCCTACGCGGCGACCAAGGCCGCCCTCAACCACGTCACCAAACTTCTGGCCGCCGCCCTCGGCCCCGAGGTCCGCGTCAACGCCGTGGCCCCCGGCCTGGTCGACACCCCGATGACAGCGGACTGGACCGAAGCCCAAACCCTGTGGAAAACCCTCAGCCCGATGCGCCGCCCCGCCCAACCCGCGGATGTCGCCGACCTGATCGCGGCGATCGCCGGGCACGACTATCTGACCGGCGAAGTGATCATGCTCGACGGCGGCCTCAACCTCCGCTGACTGTCGGTGGCGCCTTCTACGCTCGGGCGGGTGCCGTCACTGAGTCAGGACTTCGGGCGGTTGTGGACTGCGTATGCGATCAGCGCGATCGGGAGCGGGATCGGGTACGGCGCACTGCCGCTGATCGCCGTGCTGGTGCTCGACGTGAGCACCTTCCAGGTGGCGCTGCTGGCGGCGTTGTCGGCGCTTGCGGGGGCCGCACTGGCGTTGCCGATGGGCGATTTCATCGAGCAGAGACGCAAGCGGCCGGTGATGATCGCGGCCGATGTGGTGCGGTTCGTCGCGTTGCTGAGCGTCCCGGTCGCGATGGCATTCGATGCGCTGACTTATCCACAGCTGTGCGTGGTCGGCGTGGTGCAGTCGGCGGCGTTGATCGCGTTCACGGCGGCGAGCGGCGCGCATCTGAAGGCGTTGGTGCCGGTTGAGGGGCGAGCCGAGGCGAACAGCCGGTTCGAATCGACCACCTGGACGGCTCTGAGCATCGGGCCGCCGATCGGTGGTGCGCTGGTCAGCCTGGTCGGCGCTCCGTTGACGCTCGTGATCGATGCCGTGTCGTACCTGCTCTCGGCGGTCGGCGTCCGGCGCATTCGCAAGCCCGAGCCGGGGCCGGTAGCGCGGCAGGGCAAGCGCGACGTCGCTGCCGGTTGGCGGTACATCTGGCGCGATCGCGGGCTCCGGTCGCTGTTCTGGAACTCGCAACTGTTCGGCGGTCCGGTGATGATGGTGTCGCCGCTGCTGCCCGTGCTGATGCTGCGTGACCTGCACATGCACCCGTGGCAGTACGGGCTGGTCGCCGGGGTGCCGTGCCTCGGTGGCGTGTTCGGTGCCTGGCTCGCTCCGCGGCTGACCCGTCGCCTCGGGCTGCACCGGATGCTGCTGGTCTTCGGCGTACTGCGCACGCCGTGGCTGCTGTTGCTGCCCTTGGCGACGTCTGGTGTCGACGGGTTCCTACTGCTGATCCTGGCCGAGACGGGGTTGCTGGTTGCCGCGGGTGCCTTCAACCCGTCGTTCGCGACCTACCGGATGGAGGTCACGCAGGACGGGTTCATGGCGCGGGTACTCACCTCATGGTCGATCACGTCGCGCTCGGTCCAGCCCGTGTTCATGGCGGCGGGCGGCGTACTGCCGGGTTAACCAGCCTGCGTACTGCGATGTTCGTGGCCGGCGCGTTGTGCCTGGTCAGCGCGTTCGTACTGCCGTGGTCGGTCAGACCAGACCCATTGCCTGAGCCAGCCTGACCAGGTTGCCCATCACGCCGTGGTTGTCGTCCATCGCGTCGAGGTAGGCGATCGCCTCGTCGGGAGGCAGCACGAGCACCTCGGTGACCTGCTCGCCGTCGTCGGGGTTGGTCGGCTGGCCGTCGACCACGACATCGACCACGTAGTTCGCCCAGTACGAGACCGGGTGCGGCAGATGCGGCCGGTACGGCGCCGGTCGGCGGTGCTCGGCTCGATGGGCGCCGAGCCAGATGAGCGGGCCGGTGAGCCGGGCACCTGCCTCTTCGAGCAGTTCGCGCTCCACCAGGTTGTCGATCGTCTCGTCCGGCTCGCGGGTGCCGCCGGGCAGGAACCGCCAGCCGAGGTCGTTGGCGCAGACGACGATGCCGCCCTCGGTCCGGCCGACGACGTGCGCGTTGCTGATCAGTTCGTCAGGCGGCAGTTCGGTGGTGAACTGGACGTCGAGCTCACCCCACGGCCAGTGGCTGGGGGCGTACAGGTCGGGAAGTCGGTCGGCCCAGGTCTGCATCGGACCATTCTCGTCTGCCGCTGGTGCACCGAGCCCATCCGGGCCTGCGACTGGTGCACCGGCGCTTGCGGGTCTGCGGCTGGTGCACCGGGGCCTCGCGGGTCTGCGGTACCGTCCCGCGCATGGCTGCTGCCGAACCGAATCCCGAGCGCGCCCAGCGCACCACGATCCGCGTGCTCTGGGGCTGCGCCGTGCTCACCGCGTTCATCGGCGTCTTCCTGGTCGCCGACATCGTCAAGTCGTCGGACAGGTACGGCACGGCCGCCTGGGTGGGCATCGCCCTCGCCGGACTCGCCATCCTCGCCCTTGCTGCCCTGTACGTCGCCTGCGGGCTCGGGCGGGTCACGTTGGGTACCAAGGTCGGCCCGACGAACCTCTTCCAGCTCTCAGCCATCTGCCTGGTGATCGCCGTCGGCGCCGACATCCTCATCCCCGGCCGCGACACCGGCAGCCTGGCCCTCCTGCTCCCCTGGGGCATCACCTACTGGCTCCACAACCTCAACCGCCCACCCACAGACTGACCCGGACCGCCGGGGCGGACTGCTTGGCGGGTTACTTGAGGTGCGCGCGGAGGTAGTCGATGTCGGCCTTCTGGCCGTGGTCGCCGTTCGGGGTCTCGACCACGACGGGAGCGTCGGCGGCCTTCACCACCGCGACGATCTCGGCCGGGTCGATCTCGCCCTCCTCGAAGTTGCTGTGCCGGTCCGCGCCCGAGCCGAACGCATCCCGCGAGCCATTCGCATGCACCAGGTCGATCCGGCCAGTGATCGCGACAACTCGCTCGACCACCGTCGGCAGGTCCTCGCCGGCGGCGTGGAAGTGGCAGGTGTCCAGGCAGAAGCCCACCCGGTCGACGTGCTCGTTGCCTGAGCTCTGCACCGCGTCCCACAGCCGGGCGATCCGCTCCCGCTTGCGGGCCATCGCGTTCTCGCCGCCCGCGGTGTTCTCGATCAGCAGCGGCACCGGCAGGTCCGCGCGCTCGATGCACTTGCGCCAGTTGTCGAAGCCGGCCTCGGGGTCGTCGTCCTCGCCGACGTGCCCGCCGTGCACGATGACGCCCTTGGCGCCGATCTCGGCCGCCTTGTCCAGGGTCTGCTGCAGCAGCTTGCGGCTGGGGATCCGGATCCGGTTGTTCAGCGTCGCCACGTTCAGCCGGTACGGCGCGTGCACGAACAGGTCGATCCCCTCGGCCTCCGCCCGCACCTTCAGCGCCTCGGCGCCGTCGGCGTACGCCACCTTCGGCGCCTTGTAGTCCTGTGGGTCGCCCAGAAAGAACTGCACCACCTCGGCACCCCGGTCAGCAGCCTCAGCCAGCGGATCGTTCTGCTCAACGTGCGCGCCAAGTTTCAAGCTCATGCCCGTCACCTTATGACCGCCCACCGACACTTCCGCAACCACCGCGCGCCCCTGCGGACGAGCCGCTGGAGGAAGGCCAGTGCCTGGCGGTCTTCGTCGACGCGGGCACTGTCGGGTTCGCGGACGCCGAAGCGGTTGCGGCCGGGATGCCGGAGGGGAACTGGTACGAGGAGCTGTTCGACAACGGCACCGATCGGAGCTGGTTCTCGCTGATGGACTCCGGCACGCACCTGATCGAGGGCTGCGCGAACATCGTGATGCCGGCCGCGACGGCGGGAGAGAACGTCGTACTGGCCCATTCGGGCTGGGGAGACGGCGCCTACCCTGTGCTCGAGGCCGGCTGAGCGCCACGCCCGGGCGGAACTGGCCTGTGGATAGTGGTCAAGGGTGTGTCCAGGCGCTGGTATTCTGTTGGTGTGGGCCCGGTCCTTCGACCGGGCTTACTGCTTGACCCAGCTCGGCGCCGACGGCGATTGTCGGCGGCGGGCACGCATCGCCCTCCTGCCACGGAAAGACCGTGGCCGCCAAAGTCCGAAGGAGGTGGAGTTCGCGCATGCGTCGTTATGAAGTCATGGTGATTCTCGACCCTGAGCTCGAAGAGCGCACCGTCGAACCGTCCCTCGACACGTACCTGAACATCGTCCGCAAGGAAGGTGGCACGGTCGAGAAGCTCGACATCTGGGGCCGTCGCAAGCTGGCCTACGACGTCAAGAAGAAGTCCGAGGGCATTTACGCCATCATCGACCTGACCGCCACGCCGGCGGTCGTGAAGGAGCTCGACCGTCAGCTCACGCTGAACGAGTCGATCCTGCGCACCAAGGTCATCCGTCCGGACCAGCACTGATCCCTGGGGTCGTCAACGGCTTCGGTGTCGGTGCCATCCGCTACTGATAGCTGTAGACACAGCCACACCCGAATGCAGGAGGAACGGCAATGGCAGGCGAACCACCTATCACCCTGATCGGAAATCTGACGGGTGATCCGGAACTGCGGTTCACGCCCTCGGGCGCCGCGGTGGCGAATTTCACCATCGCGAGCACCCCGCGGACGCTGGACCGGCAATCCAACGAGTGGAAGGACGGGGAGACCCTCTTCATCTCGTGCTCGGTGTGGCGCCAAGTTGCCGAGAACGTTGCCGAATCCCTCACCCGCGGTTCCCGGGTCGTCGTGCACGGTCGCCTGAAGGCCCGTAGCTACGACGACCGCGACGGGAACAAGCGGACCGTCTTCGAGTGCGATGTCGAGGAGATCGGCGCCAGCATGCGGTACGCGACGCTGAAGATCTCCAAGACGTCGCGCACCGACGGCGGCGGCGGTGGCTTCGGTGGTGGCGGTAACCAGGGCGGTGGCGGTGGTTTCGGCGGCGGTGGCGGCGGCAACCAAGGGGGCGGCTTCGGCGGCAACCAAGGTGGCGGCGGCGCCCCGGCGAACGACCCGTGGGCCACTCCGGCCGGTGGTGGCGGTGGCGGCGGTCAGTCCGCTGCCCCGCAGAACGACCCCTGGGCAGGTCAGGGTGGCGGCGGCTCGATGGAAGAGCCTCCGTTCTGATCTCGTCGCAGGCCTGTTTTACCGAATGACCATTCCGGCAGCAGCCGGGCTCTAGCTAGTAGGAAGAGAGCACCACAATGGCCAAGATCATTCGGAAGCCCAAGAAGAAGGTTTGTGGCTTCTGCAAGGACAAGGCAACGTACGTCGATTACAAGGACACGGGCTTGCTGCGCAAGTTCATCTCCGACCGCGGCAAGATCCGCGCGCGTCGGGTGACGGGCAACTGCGTCCAGCACCAGCGCGATGTCGCAACCGCTATCAAGAACGCTCGCGAGGTGGCTCTGCTGCCTTACACGAGCACCGCTCGCTGAGGGAGGTCTGAGACATGAAGCTCATCCTGGCGCAGGAAGTCGAGGGCCTCGGAGCCCCCGGCGAAATTGTCGAGGTCAAGGACGGCTACGGCCGCAACTACCTCGTCCCGCGTGGTCTGGCCATCGGCTGGACCCGTGGTGCGGAGAAGCAGATCCAGTCGATCAAGCGGGCGCGTGACGCCCGGGCGATCCAGGGCAAGGAGCACGCGAGCGAGGTCAAGAACCAGCTCGAGCAGCTCGGCGTCACCCTGAACGTGAAGGCCGGCGACACCGGTCGCCTGTTCGGTTCGGTCACCCCGGCGGACATCGCCGCGGCGATCAAGACCGCGGGTGGCCCGCTGGTCGAGAAGCGCGCCATCACCATCGGCTCGCCGATCAAGACCACCGGCAAGCACCAGGTCTCAGTGCAACTGCACTCCGACGTGGCCGCCACCGTCCGCCTCGAGGTCCAGGCGGTCTGAGGTCCCAGCACCACCCCGAAGGCCCGCCCTCCCCGGAGAGCGGGCCTTCGCTTGTCCCCACCCACAACACCCGCCCTCCGCCCCGGCCTCACCCACAGCCCGGGCAGGCATCACAGCTCCCGGCCAGCGCTCGCTTGTCCCCACCCGCGCCCGCAGCCTTCCGCCGCGGTCTCACCTACAGGCCGGGCAGGGATCACAGCTCCCGGCCAGCGCTCGCTTGTCCCCACCCGCGCCCGCAGCCTTCCGCCGCGGTCTCACCTACAGGCCGGGCAGGGATCACAGCTCCCGGCCAGCGCTCGCTTGTCCCCACCCGCGCCCGCAGCCTTCCGCCGCGGTCTCACCTACAGGCCGGGCAGGGATCACAGCTCCTGGCCAGCGCTCGCTTGTCCCCACCCGCGCCCCCAGCGCTCCACCCCGGTCTCGCCCACAGCGCCATGCCGGCCCCACACTTCCGGGCCGGCCTTCGGTCCGTCCGGGCAGTTGGAGGTACGGCGGCTCGGGGTCGGCTTTGTCCGCAGCGTCCGCCGCGGGCACTGCGCCCCCCGGGGGCTGGCCTTCGGTCCGTTCGCGGGCGTTGGAAGTAAGGCGGCTCGGGGTCGGCCTTGGTCGCAGCTACCGGTGGTGCTCGGCTCGGTGTGGGCTTCTTCGGGAGCGCTCGGCTGGCGTCGTCGCAGCGGTTCAGCGCCTTGCTGTATCGCCCTGGGCGCCGACGTGATGCGCAGGGCTTCGAGGGCTCAGCCCGGTTCGGGGGCTGGCCATTCGTTGGGTTTGGGGTCGTTGGTGGTGCTGTTGTCGGGTTTGGTGATTTGTGGCCAGTCGACTGTTTTGGGGTCGTTGGCCGAGCCGCCGCTGGTGCCTGGGTTTTCGATGGTGGGCCAGGACTGGGGAGCGGGGTCGTCGCCGGCGGCCGCGGCCGGGAGGCCCGGCAGTAGCAGCGTCAGTGTGGTGACCAGAGCGGCCAGTGGTCGCTTCACTTTGCTTTGTCCAGCGCGTACAGGACGCCATCGTGGACGACGATCGCGTGGGTGCCTGCTACACCCCACGGCCGGGCGGTGTCGGGGGCCAGGGTACGGAACTTGCCTCCCGGCGTACCGGCGGACAGGTTGCTGCCGAGTTGGCCGTAGACGGTCACCCCGGTGATCGACAGCGGCTCGAAGTCCTTGGTGAACACGGTCTTCTTGCTGCTGAAGTTGATCAGGCACTCACCCCACGCGGCCACCTTGTGCGCCTCGTCGGGCACCCACTGCCAGCCGGCCGCCTCGTTCGCGGCCACGGTCGGGCAGATCGCGAGAACGGCGCCGCTGGTGCTGTCGTTCACCGTCGGGATCACCCGATCGGCGACCGGGGTCTTCCAGACCACCAGCGCGCGACCGGGGCTGGCGGCAACGATGTGGTCGATGGTCGTCGCGCCCTTCGGTGCCTTGGGCATCAACGCGACGACCTCCTTGTCCGGCTGGTCCCAGTACAACGGACCCGCGTACCGCGCGGAGAGCGCCTTGTCGCCTTCGGCCAGCAGCAGCGTGGTCAGCCGCTGAGCGGTCGGCAGTGGCTTGAGCTCACCGCCCGAGACGACACTCGCGCCGGCATCGCTGCTGAGCACGACGAGCGGCGACGTACCGAAGAACTCGACGGTGGCCGTGTTCGGCAGCTCGAGCTCGATCGCCTCGGCGCCGTCGCCGGCCCAGTAGTACAGGGACTCCGGTGCGACCACGGCCACGACCGGCTTGCCGTCGACGGTGGTGTAGACCGGGGTCTCGGCGCCGCGCGGCACCTTGTCCTGCCAGAGCACCTTGCCGTTGCTGTCGAAGACCGCGATCTTCTCGTCCGGCGTGATGATCGCGACCTCCTTGCCGTCGGGGGAGACGGCCGGGGCGGTGTCGGGATCGAGATCCACGGTCCAGCTGGCACTGGCCGTCCAGCCCATCGGCACCGGCCGGGCGGCGAACTGGTCCGGCCCGACGCTCGGCGCGGGCAGCTCCGGCAGCTTCGGCGAGACGGTCGGCTCGGTGACGTCGTCGCCCGACGGCCGGAGGACGACCAGATAGACGACGGTCGCGGCGATCAGTACGCCGGCCACGATCGTCGCCACGATGATCGGCCAGATCGGTTTGCTGCTTTTGACATCGACGTCGACCGACTCGACCTGGCCGTCCGGGTGGATGATCAATGGCCAGGACGCGCCGTCCGACTCGATCGCGGTCGCCTTCACCGGGCGGCCGAGCTGGGCCGCGCGCTCACTGACGAGCTGGATCGCCGCCTGCCGTGGGTCGTGGTGGTTGACCGGGTGACTGCGGCCGGCGATCTTGACCTCGGCGTTGTGGTCGTCGTACAGCCGGATCGTCACCTTCGGCCAGGACGGAATGCCCTTCTCAGCCACGGTGACCTCTCATTCCAGCCACAAAACTCCCTCGTTGAAGCGTCTGTACCGATGCCGTTCTAGCATGTCGTCCGCCCGTAACTCATGCTTCCGCCCGATGGCATGCCAGAACGCGAGCCGGCCCCGGCTCGTCTGACCCCGACAAGGGGGTAGAAACATCCTCGCCTGTGGATGGGTCACGCCAGCACACCCGGATAGCGAGAGAATACTGTGGGCGACAGCCTGTGACACACCGCGAGAGGAGGGCCGATGACGCAACCGCAGAACCCGTGGACGAGGCAACAACAGCCGGATCCAGGTCCCCAGCAGCTGCACCAGGGCCCGCCTCAGCCGTCAGACCTGACTCCGCGAGGCCCGGCGACGCCGCAGCACGGCGTACCGGCGCCGGCGGAGGACCAGCGGCTGCCCAAGTTCGCCATTCCGGCCGCCGACACCCTGTGGTGGGTCGGTGTGCACGGTGGAGCGGGCGAGACGACGATGTCGCAACTGCTGCCTGGTACCAGGGCGGCCGGCCACCGTTGGCCGATCCCGCCGCCGCCGGTGCCGACTCCGGTGGTACTGGTCGCCAGGACCCATGGATCGGGTCTGCGAGCGGCCCAGCGCGCTGCGATCGAGTGGGCATCCGGAGTGGTCCAGGGAGTGGCGGTGCTCGGTCTGGTGCTGATCGCCGACGCGCCTGGCCGGTTGCCCAGAGTGCTGGACGATTTCGCCGACATCGTCGGCGGAGGGGTTCCAAGGGTCTGGGACATTCCGTGGATCGAGGAGTGGCGAAGGGGGGAGGATCCCACCCCTGACAACACCCCGGACGAGGTTTTCGAAGTCCTTGAATCCATCTACGCTCTTCGCGCGTCGAATCCAGCGGGATACCCCGCCCCTTACTGAAAGGCAACACCGCAATGATGATGTTGGCACACCTGATTCCCGACCTGATCATGGGCAACGGCGGAACTCCGCCGCCCGGTTCGGACAAGCTGCTCAAGGTCGTCGACTGGGTCCGCTGGATCGCCTTCACCGTCTGCATCCTCGGCATCCTGATCGCCGGCGCGATGATGGCCGTCGGGCAGCGTCGCGGTGAGGGTGGCGAGCACGCCGCCCGGCTCGGCTGGGTACTGGCCGCCTGCATCGTGATCGCGTCCGCGACCGTCCTCGTCGGACAGCTGACGTGACGTTGAACCACTGCCCGCGCCCGGCCACCGGAGGCTGATCCGGGAGTGGGACTGTTCAGCAGGGACGACGACTCCGGGGCCGGAGGTGGCGGCACCGGCGATGACGAGGCCATCTGGCAGGGGCGCGGGTTCGTCGCCTCGGTGATCGTCGTCGGTGCGGTGCTCGTCTGCCTCCTGGTCTGGTTCTTCGCCCGGGGCAACAACACCCCGGTGAGCCAGCCGTCGGCGCCGACCACCAGTACCGCTCCTACCGAGCAGCCCACCGAGGAACCGACCGGCTCGGCGGCGACCCCGCCGGCGGAGCCGACCGGTACGACGACTCCGCCCCCGGCGCGCCCGAAGCCGGGCCACGGCGGCTGCAAGAACCTGAACCCCGACCAGCGGATCCCCAGGACGACGCCGACGGCGGTGACGTGGGAGTTCGAGGCGGACATGTTGATCCCGACGCAGCAGGAAGGTGGGCCGGCCTTGACCAACAGCGCTGGGGTCCGCTCCTGCTTCGCCCACTCGCCCACCGGCGCGGTGCTCGCCGCCCTGGTGACGCTCGGTCAGATCCGCAACCCGGACCTGACCATCCCGGTACTGCGTGAGCGTTTCGTCCCCAACCAGGGACTGAAGTTGGCGCTGGCCGAGGGCAAGGCGACGCCGCCGACGCCCGGGCAGACCAAGACGGTGGCGCAGTTCACCGCCTTCAAGGTGCTCGACTACCTGCCGAACCGGGCGATCATCGCGATCGCGGTCCGGATCGACGACAAGAACGTGGCGTCGATCCCGGTGACGATGGCCTGGTCGAAGGGTGACTGGAAAGCCGTGCTGCAGAGCGACGGCAGCTTCAACGGCTCGACCGAGCCGGACCTGCTGCAGTCGATGACCGGGTACGTCCGGTTCGGGGGCGCGTGATGCTTCCACTGATGAACTGCTGGTGGCCACCGAACTGGGACGACTGCATCACCGAGTTCCTCGGCAAGGCCGTCAACGTCGCCCTCGGTGGCTTCTTCGGACTGATCTTCGACGCGATCAAGGCGCTGGTGATCGAGGCCGTCGTCGCCGTGGTCAAGGCGGTCGGCTTCCTCTGGATCGACATCCAGTCACCGAATCTTCAGGGCAACGAGACGATCGGCTTCGTCTCCGGCCACACCAAGTACATCCTGATCTTCGCCGCGTCGATCGCGGTGATCTCCGGCGGGATCAAGATGGCCATCTCGCAGCGCGGTGAGCCGCTCCGCGACATCCTGAAGAGCCTGATCACGATGGCGATGGTGTCGGCCGGTATCACCGGCTTCGCCGCGTTGCTGATCGAGGCCTCGGACAGTTTCTCGGGCTGGATCATCAAGCAGGCACTGGGCAAGGGCAAGACCTTCGAGGACAGCCTGACCGCCAAGCTCACCGATCCGCTCAAGGGCCGGATCGGGCTGGCGCTGGTGGTCCTGGTCGGGATCCTGATGGTGATCAGCGGACTGATCCAGCTGGTCTTGATGATCATCCGCTACGGGATGCTGATCCTGCTGGTCGGCGTGGTGCCGCTGACCGCCTCGGCCACCAACACCGAGATGGGCATGATGTGGTTCAAGCGGTCGATCTCGTGGCTGGTCGCGTTCGTGATCTACAAACCGGTGGCCGCGCTGATCTATGCCACCGCGATCAAGCTGATGGCCGCACCGGCCGACGACTCACTCAAGGTCATCACGGGCGTGACGATGATGCTGATGGGCATCGTCGCGCTCCCCGCTCTGTTGCGCTTCGTCTCCCCGAAGGCGGCTTGAGATGATCAGGATCGCGCTCTGCGGCGGCAATTGGTACAACTGCCTGCTGGGCTGGGTCGTGGAAGCACTCGGAACTGCCGTCGGAAAGTTGATCGAACTCGTGTTCCAGCCAATTCTCGATGCCCTCTCCGAGGCCCTGGCCAGCATGTTCGCCACCATCGCCACCTTCTGGGTCTACATCCCCACACCGGCGGTGGGCAGTGAGGCGACCGGCCGGCCGGCCAGCGGCACGGTCGGCTGGATCTGGACCCATACGCAGTACATCGGCATCGCCGTCGCCACCCTCGGGGTGTTCGTGGCCGCCATCCAGATGGCGTACACCCAGCGTGGCGAGACGGCCCGTGACCTGATCCGCTCGCTGGTCACCTTCGGCGCCGCCTCGGTGTTCAGCATCGCGGTGGTCCAGGCGCTGATCTCGTTCGGCGACCAGTTCGCGAACTGCATCGTCACCACCTCGGTGACGGCCACCGGTGACCCTGCCGCGGACGCGAAGGGCTGGACCTGCGTCGACCTGGACAAACCGGCGCAGGTGCTCCATGCCAGCGACGGTTTCCGTGACGCCATGAAGGGCATCATGGGTTTCTCGGCGGCGGCGACCGGCGGGCTCGGTATCGGGCTGCTGATCACGATCGGCATCCTGACCCTGCTCGCCTCGGTGATCCAGATCGTCTTGATGGTGGTCCGCAGCGGGATGCTGATCCTGCTGCTCGGCGTGCTGCCGATCGCGGCGGCGGCGACCAACACCGAGATGGGCAAGGCCTGGTTCAAGCGGATCGTTTCCTGGCTGCTCGCCTTCGTCCTGTACAAACCGGTGGCCGCCCTGGTCTATGCGACCGCCATCATGCTGGCGTCGAACAACGGGCACGGCTTCAACTTCAGCGAGGTCAAGGACCCGGTCGGCCTGCAGATCATGAACATGGTCGTCGGCATCACCATGCTGGTGCTGGCCCTGTTCGCGTTGCCGGCCCTGATGCGCTTCATCGCACCGATGGTCGCCGCGACGGCAGGCTCGGCCGGTGCCGGGATGATCGCGGCCAAGCTGATCGGCGCTGACAAGATCGGCGACAAGGTGAACGAGTCGGCCCAGAGTCAGGGCGACGGGCCGAGCGGTGCTCGCAACGTCCCCAGGCCGAGTCAGCCGAGTCAGCCGCCGCCGTCAGGTCCGAGCGGCTCGCCTCAGCCCAGTGGTACCGGTGGTGCAGGTGGGGGTGCCTCGCCGGCTAGTGCCGGGGGTGGCGGCGGTGGTGGTGCCGGTGCGGACGGTGGCGCGAGTGGCGGTGCAGCCGGTGGCGCGAGCGGTGGTGCTGCGGGCGGCGCGGCCGCTGGTGGTGGCGGTGCCGCTGCGGGTGGTGCTGCCGCAGGCGGTGGAGCCGCGGCCGGTGGTGCGGCCGCAGGAGCCGGCGCTGCGGCGGGCCCGGTCGGCATCGCGGTGGTCGCCACCGCGGCTGCCGTCAAGAAGGGCATCGACGTGACCAAGGATGCGGCCCAGGCGGGCGCGAACGAGACGATCAACAACGACGCGATGGATGAGGGACCAAGTGGCAGCGGCTGACAACGTCCGGACCGCCCCGCGGACCTACGGCAACTGGCGCCAGCCGGCCTCGGCCGGTATCGGCGGCCTGGGGACGCTGGGCACCGGAATCATGATGGGCGGCATGGTGATGACCATCATCGCCCTGACCGCCGGTGGTCTGGGCGCGGCGCTGGTCGTCATGCTGATCGTCGGCAGCTCCCTGTTGCTGCTGATGATGAAGGACAAACACAACCAGTCCGCCCTGCAACGGCTCTCGACCCGTATTGGATGGCAGCGAGCAAAGATGGCCAAGCACAACATCTACCGTTCCGGTCCGCTCGGGCGGACGCCGTGGGGCAAGTTCCAGCTGCCCGGTCTGGCGGCCGCCTCCCAGCTGAGCGAGTACAAGGACTCCTACGGCCGGCCGTTCGCGCTGCTGTTCTACCCGAGCACGCGGCACTTCACGGTGATCATCAACGCCGAGCCGGACGGTGCTTCGCTGGTCGACGAGGACCAGATCGACGTCTGGGTCGCGCACTGGGGTCAGTGGCTCGCGTCGCTGGGCCACGAGCCGGGCATCATCGCCGCCTCGGTGACAGTGGAGAGCGCCCCGGACACCGGGATCCGGCTGCGCCGCGAGGTGATGAACAACATGCAGGAAGGCACCCCGGCGATCGCCCGGGCGATGCTGACCGAGGTCGTCCAGACCTACCCCGAGGGTTCCGCGCTGGTCTCGGCCCGGGTCGCGCTGACCTTCAAGGGCACCGACCGCAGCGGCAAGCGGCGCAAGGAAGAGGACATGGGCCGCGAGCTCGCGTCCCGGCTCCCCGCGCTGACCCAGAGCCTGAACTCCACCGGCGCGGGCGCCGCCCGACCGGTCAACGCCCAGGAGCTCTGCGAG
The DNA here is from genome assembly GCF_044453825.1 of Kribbella sp. NPDC051620. NCBI lineage: Bacteria > Bacillati > Actinomycetota > Actinomycetes > Propionibacteriales > Kribbellaceae > Kribbella > Kribbella sp. NPDC051620. The sequence goes on along the minus strand of NZ_JBITDB010000004.1, from coordinate 246,317 downwards.
ACGATCCGGATCGCGTACGACCCGGCGGCCGCCGGACTGATCGACGAGGCCCGTAGCCAGGGCATGTCGCCCGAGCTGCAGTGGACGGATGTCGGCCCGGCCGGTGCCCAGGCGTTCTGGGACAAGTACCGGCATGACAGCGCCTGGTCGGTGACCTGGCAGATGACCCAGGCCCCGCGTGGCGAGGTCTTCTCGTCCGTACTGTCCCAGCTGGTCGGTCCCCACCCCGACATCGACCGCAAGCGCGTCACCCTCCTCTACCGCCCGCTCGACGCGGCCACCGCGGCCCGGATGGTCGAGGCTGACAAGCGCAACGCGTCCTTCCGGGCGACCACGTCGTCCCGGCCGTCGGCCCGCTCGATGACCGAGGCCAGGGCAGCCGACCGCACCGCGATGGAAGAGGCCCGCGGCGCCGGCCTGGTCAACTTCGGCATGGTCGTCACCGGCACGGTCATGACGGCTGAGCAGATCCCCGACATGGTCGCCGCGATCGACAACCTCGGCGCGACCGCCCGCGTACTGCTGCGCCCGGCGTACGGGTCGCAGGACTCCGCCTTCGTGGCGGCGCTGCCGCTCGGCGTCGTGCTGCAGAGCCACCTGTCGGTTCCGGCCGGCCTCCGGGAAGCGCTATGACCCAGCGGGAGTCAGTGTGAGCAAGAAGGAGAAGAAGCCGGTCGACCCGAGCCGGGGCGGCCGCCGGCCGATGCCACGTGGCTGGCCCGGCCCAGCGCGCGGCTACTCGACGTACCTGCAAGCCCCGCAGGAGTGGCGCGGTACGACCGTCCAGGTCTGCGGCATGTGGCCGTTCTCGGCGGGGACCGGCAGCCCGATGGTCGGGGTGCCGATCGGCCGCAACATCCTGTCCGGGGCCACCATGTGCTGCGACCCGATCAGCTGGTTCATGCGCGCCAAGCTGATCTCCAACCCGTCGATGTTCGTGCTCGGCAAGCCCGGTCTGGGGAAGTCGACGATCACCCGGCGGATGGCGCTCGGCCTGGCCGGGTACGGGGTGATGCCGTTGGTACTTGGCGACCTGAAGCCCGACTACAAGGATCTCGTCGTGGCCCTTGGTGGCCAGGTGATCGAGCTCGGTCGTGGCCGTGGGCACCTGAACGTGCTCGACCCGGGCGAGTCCCGGCAGGCCGCGCTGCGGCTCACCGGCAGTGCACGGCAGGCGATCCAGGCCGACGCGCACGGCCGCCGGTCGACGATGGTCTCGGCGCTGATCTCGATCATGCGGTCCGCGCCGCCGACCGACCGCGAGGAGACCATTCTCGACGAGGCGCTCAAGGTGCTCGACGAGCGCCACGAGGGCACGCCGGTACTCCGTGACTTGCTGCAGGTCGTCCAGGAGGCGCCGGACCGGGTCCGCGATGTCGCGCTCGACCGCGGCAGCATGGACCGGTACCGGCAGATCACCGAAGGCCTGGAGGCGTCGCTGATCGGTCTGGTCGGCGGCGGCCGGCTCGGCGAGATCTTCTCCGAGCAGACCGACCAGCCGATGAAGATGGACCGACCGGTGGTCTTCGACGTCTCGAACATCGACGACTCCGAGACCAGCCTGCAGGCCGCCGTACTGCTGGCCTGCTGGTCATACGGGTTCGGCGCGGTCGCGGTCTCGCAGGCCCTGGCGGATGCCGGTCTCGAGCCCCGGCGGCACTACTTCGTCATCCTCGACGAGCTCTGGCGCGTACTCCGCGCCGGGCGCGGCTTGGTCGACCGGGTCGACGCGCTGACCCGGCTGAACCGGCAGCGTGGTGTCGGGATGGCGATGATCTCGCACACGATGTCCGACCTGCTGGCGCTGGAGCACTCCGAGGACCGGATGAAGGCGAAGGGCTTCGTCGAACGGTCCGGGATGGTGATCTGCGGTGGCCTGCCGCGCGCCGAGATGGAGAACCTGACCGCCGTCGTACCGCTGTCCGGCGAGGAGCAGAACATGCTGATCGGCTGGCAGGACCCGCCCGCGTGGGATCCGGCCACCGGTGAGGAGGCGGCGCCCCCCGGGCGAGGCAACTTCCTGGTCAAGGTCGGTGGACGGCCGGGCATCCCGGTGCACGTCGGGTTGACCTCGGTCGAGCGCGAGATCAACGACACGAACAAGCTGTGGAAGACCGGCGTGGACGGCCGGCCACTGAAGGTGGAGATCGCCGACGACGGTACCGAAGAGGTCGTCGAGGAGTACACCTTCGACGACCCCGCGATGACGGCACTGCCGCCCCCCGACCCGACAACGCGCGTTGTCGCCCGCACGGGAGTAGACGAGTAATGGCTGAAGGCAAGCGGAGTACCGGCCCCGGTGGGCTGTCGGCGGAGTCGGTTCTGGTCTTCATCGGGATCGGGCTGTTCGCGCTGGTCGTCGGCGGGACCTGGGTGGCGACCAAGATCGCCGCCGCGATCAACCACACCCGGCCGGTCGGCGATCCGATGACCAACATCTCCGACATGCTCAACGGCCGGGTCCGCTGGTCCGGCGCGGCTACCGGCGTACTGATCATCGAGATCGTCGTGCTCGGTCTGCTGACCGTCGGCGGGTACTACCTGGTCACCCGGAGACGCAATGCCGGCTCCCGCGTCGACAAATCCGCGCAGCTGATGTCGAAGCGCAAGGAGATCTACAAGCTCACCCGGCAAGGCGCGCAGGAGATCGCCAACCGGCTGGGCGCCGGGCACGCGGGTCCCGGCGTGATGATCGGCCGCACCGTCCGGGACAACCTCGAGGTCTTCGGGTCCTGGGAGGACATGCACGTCGACATCTGGGGTCCCCGTACCGGTAAGACGACGTCTCGCGCGGTACCGGCGATCCTGGACGCTCCGGGGGCCGTGGTGGCCACGTCGAACAAGCGCGACATCGTCGACGCGACTCGTGACCCCCGATCGAGGAAAGGCCCGGTCTGGGTGTTCGACCCGCAGGAGGTCTGCGGCGAGCCGAACAACTGGTGGTGGAACCCGCTCAGCTACATCACGGACGAGACGAAGGCGCGGGAGCTGGCGGAGCACTTCGTCGCCTCGCAGCGCAAGGAAGGCGCCCAGACGGACGCCTTCTTCGACTCTGCCGGTACGGACCTGCTAGCCGGTCTGCTGCTGGCGGCGGCCGTCGCCAAGCGCCCGATCACGCAGGTCTACAGCTGGCTCGCCGACCAGCGCAACGACGAGCCCGAGCGCATCCTGCGCTCCACTCCGGGTCTGCAGCTCTCCGCGGACGCACTGTCCGGCGTCATCAACGCCCCGGACAAGCAGCGCGCCGGTGTCTACGGCACCGCACAGCAGAGTGCCCAGTTCCTGGTCAACCGCAAGGTCACTCGCTGGGTGATCCCGGCCGGCCCGAACGACAACCGGCCGCAGTTCGACCCGCACAAGTTCGTCCGCGAGGGCGGCACGCTGTACAGCCTGTCCAAGGAAGGCGCCGGTACTGCGGGACCGTTGGTGACCGCGTTGACGGTGGCCGTCGTGGAGGCGGCCGAGGACTACGCCAAGACGTGCCCGATGGGGCGGCTGCCCAACCCGCTGGTCGGCGTACTGGACGAGGCGGCGAACGTCTGCCGCTGGAAGAACCTGCCGGACCTCTACAGCCACTTCGGCTCCCGCGGCATCGTGCTGATGACGATCCTGCAGTCCTGGGCGCAGGGGATGGAGTGCTGGGGCGAGCGCGGGATGGAGAAGCTCTGGTCCGCGGCGAACATCCGGGTGTACGGCGGTGGCGCATCAGACGCGAACTTCCTCGAGCGGCTGAGCAAGCTGATCGGCGACTACGACATCCTGTCCAGCTCGGTCTCGTACAACAAGGGCGAGCGCGGGACGAGCAAGCAGACCCAGCGGCACCACATCATGGAGGTCTCCGACCTCGCCTCGATGCCGCCCGGCCGCGCTGTCATCTTCCCGTCCGGTATCCCGGCGACGATGATCAAGACCGTGCCGTGGATGGCCCGCCCCGACGCCGGCGCGGTGAAGGCCTCGCTGGCTCACCACGATCCAAGTGCTGCCGCAGGGTTCGCAGCGCAGGGTGGGGCGAACGCATGGGTGGCAGCCGGCACGGGTGGAGTGCCACAGGCTCCGGCCGCGCCGTCGGGCCCGCCGGTGCCGATCTGGGAGCAGACCGAGGAGCAGCGTCGTGGATGGTGAGCAGGAACTCTTCTACCCGCATGTAGCGGCCTTCGTCGAGGACCGCCTGGTCTACCTGTACTGCCGGCGCATCGGCCAGCAGTACATGTGGTGCCCGGAGTGGTTCCGGCATGCCGAGGCACTGAGCCGGCTGGACTCGATCTGGCGGGCCTGGGAGCACTTGCGGCTCGACCCGGCGACCGGCATGTCGGTCTGGTGGCGCGACCACGCTGACCCGCACATGCAGGCGCTGCTCGACCCGGACGGCCCGTTCGCGGCCTGCCGCGGGGTGCACAGCGACTACCCGATCCCACCACTCCCGGTGGAGGAGCCGCCCGCCGGCCTCTTCTTCGACCAGCGCCAACCCAACCTGCGCGGGATCTAGTACCTCCCTGAGGAGACAGATGTACGAGATCTGGCGCTGGAGCAATCTGGGCCTGCTGTTCCTGGTGGAGCTGACTGGCCTGGCTGTATTCGCCTGGTGGGGCTGGAACGCGAGCAGCAGTACTGCGCTCCGCCTCCTGCTCGCCATTGGGCTGCCGGTGATCGCTGCTGTGCTCTGGGGTCTGTTCGCCGCACCCACGGCGAGCTACGGCAACCCGGTCATCACGACTGTCGTGAAGGTCGCCTTCTTCGGGCTGGCGGGCCTTGCCCTGTGGACGCGCGATCACCACGTCCTGGCGGCCGTGTTCGTCCTGGTGGTGGCGGCCAACTACGTGATCATCCGCGCCGGCCACCTGAGCACGGCGGCCACGCCTAGCTAGCGCGACTGGTGGGGGGCGGGGCGGTCCGGAGTACGGGTCAGTCGCCGAGGCCGAAGTGGCGGAGGGCCTTCGGGTCCTTCTCCTTGTCCTTGATCCGGCGGCGGACGGGCTGGACGTTCTTGCGGGCGACCGGCGGCTCCTCCGGAGCGTTGCGGACGGCTTCCGCGGCCGGAGCCTGCTCGGAGCGGCTGCGCTCGGCGCGGCCCTCCGCGTAGTTCCAGTCGGCCCGGCGATCGTCATCGGCCGCCGTGCGGTAGCGAGAGTTCGCCCTCGCCTGGGCCCGGTCGGCTGCTCTCAGGTCGGCGTCCGACTGAGCGTCGTCCCGGCCGGCGGCGCCATCTCGGAGATGCGCTGCGTGGGCCGTGTCGGCGTGGCCCAGCAACCGCTCGTCGGCCGCCTTGGCCCGCAGGTAGCTGTGGTTCCGCTCGGCGACATCGGCTCGACGCATGGCATCGGCGACGTCGGCATCAGTCTCGATCCTGCGCCGGGTGTCGGCGAGTTCGCGCTCCTCGAGGGCGTCCAGCTCGACCTCCTCGTCGAACTGCTGCTGGTCCTCCTCGGCGCGCTTGGCTGCGAGCTCGTCATCCGTGTCGGCCATGCCGCTCCTTCCGTTCGCAGCCCACGATGCCGCAAAAGCAGGTCAGCCGCCTAGCCGTGGATCAGCGCGTCGCCCCGGTGACCAGCCAGCTGTCCCGGCGCTCGCGGGTCAGCAAGGTGAGCAGCCTGAGCAGCATGAACCCACCGAAGGCCCACCACAAAGCCACCACGCCGCCGTCGAACCACAGCACGCTGAGCGCCAGCGGCACGTACAGAACGAGCGCGATCACACCGGCGATCGCCAGGTACGGCCCGTCTCCGGCTCCGATCAGTACGCCGTCCAGCACGAAGACGACCCCGTTGACCGGCTGCCACAGCGCCGCCACCAGGAGGATCGCGGCCAGTGTGTGCCGTACTTCGGGATCGGACGTGAACCACGGGACATACAGGCCCCGCAGCCCCCACAACGCGAGTCCGCCGACGAAGCCCGAGACCAGGCCCCACCACATCATCCGCCGGGTGATCGCCCGGGTCCCTTCGACGTCGCCGGCTCCGAGCGCGCGGCCGGTCAACGCCTGCGCGGCGATCGCGATGGCGTCGAGTGCCAGCGCCAGGAAGGACCAGAGCGTGAAGGCGACCTGATGGGCGGCGACTGAGGTAGTACCGAGGGAGGTGGCGACGAAGGTTGCCAGGACGATTGCCACGCGCAACGTCAGTGTGCGAACCACCAGAGGGATTCCAGCCTGTGCCGACGCCAGGATGCCCGGGCGGTCGGGGCGCAGCTTGGCGCCGTCGCGGCGGGCGCCGCGGACCACTACCCAGACCAGTGCGACTCCTGCTGCCGTCTGGGCGATAGCTGTGCCCAGCGCTGAGCCGGCGATGTTCAAGTCGAGTCCGTAGACCAGGAAGAGGTTCAGGCCGATGTTGGCGAGGTTGGCGGAGATCGCCACCACCATGGGGGTCTTGGTGTCCTGGAGACCCCGCAGTACGCCGGTGGCCGCCAGCAGCAGCAACATGGACGGGATGCCAAGGCAGCTGATCCGCAGGTAGGTCACTGCGTAGTCCGCGACGTCCGGCGACGGGTCGAAGCCACTGATGGCCAGCGGAGCGAGCACTACACCGACGATGGCCAGTACTGCGCCCAGCAGCAAGGCCAGCCAGAGTCCGTCGATGCCCTGTGTCAGCGCACCCCGATGGTCGCCCGCCCCGATCCGACGGGCGACCGCGGACGTGGTGCCGTAGGCGAGGAAGACGCAGATGCCGACGAGCGTCTGCAGGATGGTGCCCGCGACGCCGAGGGCCGCGAGCTGCGGCGTACCGAGGTGGCCGACGATCGCCGCGTCGGCGAGCAGCATCAGTGGCTCGGACACCAGGGCGAAGAAGGCCGGCACCGCCAGCCGGAGGATCTCCCGATCCTGCGACCAGCTGGTAAGGGGCATGGGCCTTATTGTGCCTGGCCGCGCCGGCGCGCATCGCACTGGACCTGTGGGTATCGAATCTTTTTCTTCTCCACAGTTGTGGGTGGACAAAACCGCAGGTCAGAGGCGGGTTGTGGATCTTCGTCCCCAGATATCCACAGGGATATGCCCAACCTGTGCACAGCTCTTCGTGGGGTTATGCACGGCTTGTCCACACCCCCTGTGGATGGCTGGCTACCAGGGGTCGGCGTGAGGGGCGTACGGTCGCGTGACTGCCCGCGAAAGTGTCGGCGATGTTCGCTAGGGTTCGATCAGGTGTTCGATTCGAGCCGAACGAGGAGGCTGGACGAGTGAGCGTTGCGGAGTTCCGCGGGGGGCCGGGCGGCGGGAACGAAGAACGCAGCCCGGAGATGGGCTTCGACCGCACTCCACCTCAGGATCTGGCCGCCGAGCAGTGCGTGCTCGGCGCGATGATGCTCAGCAAGGACGCGATCGCCGACGTGATCGAGACCCTGCGCGGCACGGACTTCTACCGGCCGGCGCACGAGATCGTCTTCGACGCGGTCACCGACCTGTACGCCCGGGGCGAGCCCGCCGACGCGATCACCGTCGCCGCCGAGCTGGCCAAGCGCGGCGAGATGGCCCGGATCGGCGGCGCGCCGTACGTGCACACCCTGGTCGCCTCGGTCCCGCTGGCCGCCAACGCCGGCTACTACGCACACATCGTCCGGGAGAAGGCGATCCTGCGCCGCCTGGTCGAGGCCGGCACCAAGATCGTCCAGATCGGCTACGCCGGCGAGGGCGAGGTCGACGACGTCGTCGACCAGGCCCAGGCCGAGATCTACTCGGTCACCGAGAAACGCACCACCGAGGACTACGCCCCCCTCAAAGACATCATGGAAGGCGCCCTCGACGAGATCGAGGCCATCGACTCCCGCGGCGACGCCATGGTCGGCGTCCCCACCGGCTTCACCGACCTGGACGAACTGACCAACGGCCTCCACCCCGGCCAAATGATCATCGTCGCGGCCCGTCCCGCCATGGGTAAGGCGCTGGCTCTCGACACCCCCCTGCCGACCCCAACCGGCTGGACCACCATGGGTGAAGTTGCCATAGGCAACGAGCTGATCGGCGCCGACGGCCATCCCACCAAGGTCGTCGCGGCAACCGACATCATGCTCAACCGCCCCTGCTACGAACTGACCTTCTCCGACGGCAGCACCCTCATCGCGGATGCAGAGCACCAATGGCTGACCGAGACCCGTGGATCCCGGAAGGCTCGCTGGGCAGCAGAGAACCAGTACAACCGGACCCGGGGCCAGCAACAGTTCGCCGCCGTCCGGACGACTGCGGAGATCGCCGAAACCCTGTACTGCGCGGGTTCCGAGCGGCGCGCGAATCATTCGGTGGACAACGCCAAGGCGCTCGACCTGCCGGCGGCGACGCTGCCGCTGCCGCCGTACGCGCTCGGCGTCTGGCTCGGCGACGGGCACTCGGCATCGGCCAGGTTCACCTCCGCGGACCCGGAGGTCGCGATGTTCGTCGAGGCAACCGGCCTGGTCGTCGGACAGCAGTCGGGTCTGAACTACTCGCTCCAGTTCCCGCGGGAGTCGCGGCCAACTCGTGAGTGCGTCGTCTGCGGGAAGCAGTTCGTGCCCAGGACGGTCGAGGTCCGGACCTGTGGGCAGTCCTGCGGTGGCAAGGCTCGCTTCCTGTCGCAAGCCGTCGCGGCGCCGAGCTGCCCGGATTGCGGTGCCGCCTACGCGGGCGGCCGGCGCTGCATGGAGTGCCATGCCGACCACGGGACCGTTCAGGCCGTACTGCGGAAGATCGGTGTCCTGGGCGACAAGCACATCCCGGCGGAGTACCTCCGGGCGTCCGAGCAGCAGCGGCGAGAGTTGCTGGCGGGTCTGATGGACACCGACGGGACGGTGAACCCGACGGGCAGTTGCCAGATCACGCTGACCAACGAGCGGCTGGCGCTGGGCGTCTATGAGCTGATCGTCAGCCTGGGCTACAAGTGCGGTCACCGGACCCGGATCGTCCAGGGCCGGACCGCGGAATCCTCGGTCGGGCACGTGCTGACGTTCAGCACCGTCGACGATGTCTTCAAGCTGTCGCGAAAGATGATCACGCACAAGGAGCGTCGGCCCGACTCGACGATCCGGATCGGCAACCGCCTGATCAAGCAGGTCCGCTTGGTCGACAGCGTGCCGGTGCGTTGCGTAGAGGTGGACAACGCTGATCACCTCTACCTGGCCGGTCGATCCATGATCCCGACTCACAACTCGACGCTGGGGCTGGATTTTGCGCGGTCTGCTTCGATCAAGCACGGGTTGACGTCGTGTGTGTTCTCGCTGGAGATGAGCCGGAACGAGATCACCATGCGGCTGTTGTCGGCGGAGGCGAAGGTTCCGCTGCATCACATGCGCAACGGCAAGATGACCGATGAGGACTGGGCCAGGTTGGCCCGCAAGATGGGTGAGGTCTCCGAGGCCCCGCTGTTCATCGACGACTCGCCCAACCTGACGATGATGGAGATCCGCGCCAAGGCCCGCCGGCTGAAGCAACGCCACGACCTCAAACTCATCGTCATCGACTACCTCCAGCTGATGACCTCGGGCAAGAAGGTCGAGTCCCGCCAGCTCGAGGTCTCCGAGTTCTCCCGCTCGATCAAACTCCTCGCCAAGGAACTAGAGCTCCCGGTGATCGCCATCTGCCAGCTCAACCGAGGCTCCGAACAACGCTCCGACAAACGCCCCATGGCCTCCGACCTCCGCGAATCCGGCAGCCTCGAACAGGATGCCGACGTCGTCATCCTGTTGCACCGCGAGGATGCCTACGAGCGGGAGTCGACCCGCCCCGGCGAAGCTGACTTCATCGTCGCCAAACACCGCAACGGCCCCACCGCCGACATCGTCGTAGCCTTCCAAGGCCACTACTCCCGCTTCGTAGACATGGCCCACGACGGCTAGTGAGCGCGGTGGGTTCGAGCGCACTGGCCGTCTAGTTCGATGCCATCGGTGGCTGGCCAGGATCTCGATTCTGCGCCGACTGGGCTGTCGTACCGCTTGGCTCCGCAGCGGGTGCAGTCGCGAAGCTGTGAGGGGATCGCCAGGAAGTGCTTGCTGTCTCTCTGGTTGTTGCTGCTCAGCATGACTTTGACATTTGGCGGGCGATGAAGCCAGATGGCCTCGTGGGCCGAGACTGCGGAGGCGTGATGGGGTGCGGACATCAGTGAGATTGTCTTCCATGGCACTAACCCGGCTGTCGGCGCGTTGCCAGCGACGACTGCTTCCGCGTCGCTCCAGATCAGCACACCGTCCGTCCGGTTCGTGTGGGGCCACGGGCTCTTAGGCGAGGGCATGGTTGGCCAGAGATAGGTGACGAGAGCACGGCGATTCTGGACAGATAGCCGAGTGGCGAGCGTCAGTGCCAGGGCCGGATCGGCGGCTGGCGGCGGCGGGGGCTCAACCTCTACCGCGTTGACTATGGTTACCAGGTAGGGCAGCCCTTCGGAAGGCCAGCAAGGCGATTCCGCCATAGTCGCCTGGTCCACGTCAAACCAACGAAAGCGGCAACCGGCGACGTAGGCGCCCAACAGAATACCGGCAATGCGTACGGCCGACTCCGCGACGCGAGTGGCAACCTGGCGATCAGTGCCGGCCCAACTCTCCGCGATCGGGCCTGTGCCGCGTCGATTGTCGGAGAGGACCTGCCGGTGGCTGTTGATCACCGGTTCGACCGCACGGCTGATACGGCGCATCGCCTCGCCGCGGAGTTGTCTGGGATAGCGCCCTAGCTCTCGCGAATCGAGGACTTGGAGTTCTCGACCGAGGCTGGCCGCCGCACCCCGTGCGATCTCGGCGGAGAGTTTCTGTGGGCCAGGGACATCGGAGGGTGGTCCGGGCCTGTTGTCGCCGGTACGACCGATGACCATCACTGAGGGTTCTGATCGACTGCGCCGAGGCTTAGGCGTGCCGAGCAGATCTCTGATGGCATCGATGTCTTCATCGACTGGCCCCTGCGAAGGCATGGCCGCCTTGACCTGTCGATCTCGACCAGGGGCCGTGCGCTCGTTCTTCCTGTAGCCGAGCTGGGCGAGGGCCTGCAATACATGGAGCCAATCCAGGGGAACCCAAACCTCAGGTGCTCCGAGGTCGGTTCCACGAAACCGGTGACGGTAGCTGCGCCCCTCGAAGAAGGCGTCTGCCGCACCGACGTGATCCTTGTCGTCGTGCGTCAGCACGAGAACATCAGGCGCGAAGGAGGCGGCTTGTACGCCGAACTCGCGATCAGCCCCGACGTCCACGACGACCCGAAAGTTGTCTGGACCTTGCCAGAGCCAACTCTCTCCTGCGTTCCGGCTTGTTGGAGATGACTGGCAGATGAGTCTCATAGGTTCCCCTGACGGCACCCCGGATCGGATCGGAAAGCATTGCATGACTGGCGCAGTGGAGGTCTGCCGGAAGGAGACAGGTGTACAGCACGGGATGCGCAGGCTCCATGCCGGCACGCTCACCTGGGCGCGTCGGAGGACCACCTCTTGGCGGAGATGGATTCGTGGGCCAGTAGGCGGAGGCTGGAGATGAGGGTTTCGCCGAGGATGGTGCCGAGGATGACGCTTTCGGCTAGTTCGTCGGGGGAGGGGCGGGTTTCGACGGCGGCGACTTCTAGTTCGGTGAAGGTTTCTACGGCGGCGGCGTAGGAGTCGAGGAAGTTCACCAGATGGTCCTGGTGCAGGGTGCGCAGGGCGGCGACCGTCTCGATCAGGGTGTTGAGGGCCGGGGCGTCGGCATGGACGGACCAGCCTCGGGACGCGAGCAGGTCCTGTACCTGGGTAGTCGCGGAGTCGTGCGCCTCCGAGGTCGAGGTGAGCTGCCGTTGCGGGGTGATGGCGTAGTGGGCGCGGCCGATCTTGTCGTGGAGCGACATCGTGTTCGAGTCGAGGCCCTCCAGTACCTCCTTCACGCGGGCAACCGGTACCTGGCCCAGGTCGACCAGGGCGCGGATCAGGCGGAGTCGGTGCAGGTGGGTGTCGTCGTACGACGCCTGGTTCGGGCTGGTCAGCTCGCCTGGGGGCAGCAGGTTCTCGCGGAGGTAGTACTTGATCGTCGGCACCGGCACCCCGGAGATTCGGCTCAACTCTGCGATCCGCATAAATGCGTTGCCTTTCTCTGGTCTGTGATGGATAGTAGCAGTATCCATAAACGGATACCGTCACTATCCATACAAGGAGCAGGCCATGCAGTTGACCGACGCGTCCCGGATCATCGCCGGAGCGATCCTGCTCACCATCGTCACGATCCAGTTCGGTGGCTGGTTCATGACCAAGATCGTCCGTGGCGACGTGCCGATGACCGACTTCCAGAAGTCGTTCGCGCGGGCCGGTCACGGCCACGCCGGCGTTCTGGTGATCCTGAGCCTGGTCGGACTCCTGTACGTCGACCAGACCAGCCTTCAAGGCGTCTGGATCTGGCTCGGCCGGCTCGGCATCCCAGTCGCGGCGATCCTGATGTCTGGCGGCTTCTTCGCCTCGTCAGCAGGCAAGGGCCTGACCAAGCCGAACCAGTTCATCTGGGTGCTCTGGCTGGGTGCTCTCTCCCTGGCGGTCGGCGTCGTGACCCTCGGCCTGGGCCTGATCACGGCCTGACCAAGCGCGCCCCAACCGTCCGCAACAGCGCCGCGGCCTCGGGCGACGCCTCCAACGTGTAGTCGGCGCCGGAGGCAACGATCGCCGCGACGTACTGGACCAGCATCCCGGCGGAGTCGGCACTCAACCGGTACTCGCATCTGTCCGGCCCGAGCGGCGAGATCGTCCCCGGCGAGCCGTGGAAGAAACTCCGGCGGACCTCGTCGGCCGGCAGTTGCACGACCATCCGTACACTGTGCCGGTACTCAGCACCCGCAAACGATTCGGCGAGATAGGTCGCCGCGTCGGCCGCGGGCAGGTCGCGCGCAGTGAAGTGATGCCGGGTCGGCGCCAGGTCGCCGATCCGGTCCACCCGGAACGTCCGCCAGTCGTCGCGCTCCGGATCGAAGGCGAGCAGGTACCACTGGCCGACCACAGACACCAGTTGCGTCGGCTCGACCCGCCGCCGGCTGTCGTCCCCCCGTCGATTTTTGTAGCTGAAGGCAACGATCTCCAGATCCCGGCAACATGCAGCCAGTACTGCGAGCAGCCCAGGATCCACTCGTGGAGCACCTTCCCGCCCGACCACCTCCGCCGCACCGACGGCCGCCACCGAAGGCCGCAATCGAGCCGGCAGGACTCGCTCGAGCTTGGCCAGCGCGCTCATCGAGCTGTCCGCGATCCCGCTGACGCCACTCGCCGCGGCACCGGCCAGTCCGATCGCCACCGCAACGGCTTCGTCGTCATCGAGCACCAGCGGCGGCACATTCTTGCCGGATGCGAGCCGGTACCCGCCCGCAGTACCGGTTGTCCCTGTCACCGGGTAGTCGAGAGCTCGCAGGCGCTCGACGTCCCGGCGTACGGTGCGATCGGTGACGCCCAGGCGCTCGGCCAGCTCGCTGCCGGACCACTCGCGGCGGCTCTGCAGCAGCGCGAGCAGCCGCAGGAGTCGCCCGGGCAGATCCTTCCGCGTGCTCATGGATCTCAGATTCGCACAGCCTGCGGACAAGATGTGTCCGGAAGCGCCTCTAGCGTCGGTCACATGATTACCGGAAAGCACTGGACCACAGACACTCCCGGGTACGACGAGGAGCGGCTCGGCTTCCAGCGGCGCGAACCCCATCGGCCGGCTCACATCGTCGGCGCCACAACTCCCGAGGACGTGCAGCGCGCGGTCCGGTACGCCGGCGAGCACGGCCTCACGATCGCGGTCAAAGCAAGCGGCCACGGACACGGCACTCCGCTCGACGGCGGGCTCCTGATCACGACCACCCGCCTCAACCGGGTGACCGTCGATGCGCAGAACCGGACCGCCTGGGTCCAGGCCGGGGCGACCTGGCAGCAGGTGATCGAGGCGAGCGCGCCGCATGGACTCGCGCCGTTGTCGGGCAGCTTTCCCGGCGTCACCGCCGTTCCGTACACCCTCGGCGGCGGCCTCGGCCTGATGGCGCGACGCTATGGCTTCGCCACCGACCACGTCCGCCGGATCGAGGTCGTCACCCTCGACGGCGAGCTGCGCAAGGCCGAAGACGACCCCGACCTCTTCTGGGCCCTCCGCGGCGGAGGGGGCAACTTCGGCATCGTCACCGCGATGGAGATCGACCTGTTCCCCGTCCCGATCCTCCACGGAGGCAGCCTGTACTACGACCTCGCGACGACCCCCGGCGTCCTGCAAGCCTGGCGCGACTGGACCCGCACAGTCCCCGACTCAGTCACCTCAGCCGTAGCCGTGCTCCCGTTCCCCAACATCAAACAGATCCCGGCCGCACTCCGAGGCAAGTACATCGCCCAAATCCAACTCAGCATCATCCCGGACGGTCTCGATGCCCCCGCGCTGGTCAGCAACCTCCGCGGCGCTCTTGGCGAGCCGCTCGTGGATACGGTGGGCGACCTGCCGTTCAGCGAGTCCGGGCGGATCTTCGACGAGCCGGGTCGGCCCGATGCCTTCAGCTCCCGGAACGCCCTGCTGAGCGACCTTGACCCTGAAGCCCTTGCCAGCATCCCCAAGCTGGCTGGGCCGGGTGCGGCGGTGATGTGTGTCGTCGGCATCCGGCACCTTGGTGGTGCGCTCTCGCAGAAGCCGGCCGTCGAGAACGCGATCGGGCACCGCGACGCGCAGTACTCACTGACCGTCCTGTCACCAGGAGAGGACGACCTGCGAGCCGTGCACGACGAGATCCTCGCGCCCTGGTCGAAGGACGCGATCGGCCGGTCGCTGAACTTCAGCATGGGTCCGCTCACCGACGACGAACTCCGGTACGCCTTCGAGCCCGCCGACCACGACCGGCTCAGGTGGCTCCGTGGCGTCTACGACCCACACGGCCTGCTGCAAGCCAACCACCCGATCAACTGACCGTCACAAAGCAGCGGTGACGTCGATCTCCACCAGCTGGCCGGGGAAGCCGAGCTGGGCGACGCCGAGGAGCGTGCTCGCGCTGGTGAAGGCCGGCGCGAGCGGCGACTCGTTGAGCTGCGTCCATACCGCGCTGAGCTGCTCGCGGTCCGCGCTGACCACGTAGATGACCGTCCGCACGACATCCGCCGGACCAGCGCCGGCTGCCTCGAGCGCGAGCAGGATGTTCTGAATCACCTGCTCGGTCTGCCCGCTCAGCCCACCCTTGGCCAGCTCACCCGACGGCCGGAGCGGGCACTGCCCCGCCAGCATGATCAGCTCATCAGCGCGGACCTTCGTCACATGGTGATAGCCGGGAGTCGCGTGCAGGGCCGGGGGATTGGTGCGCTCGATCGTCACCCTCAGAGCAAACGCTCCGCCGCGGCCACCGTCAAACGGATATCTCCATCTCCGGAATATCACCCACTGACCACATTGGACACCAGATGCTTTGTCAGGAAGGTGATTTCAGCCTCGGCCACGACGTCGTGCTGCTCCAGGAAAGGGGCATAGTGCCCACCGGGGACACGAAGGAGTTCTGCGCCAGGTGCTTGCGCGGCAGCGTCGACAGAAGGCTGAGCCAGCGCCGTCTGATCCTGGTCGGCGACGACGACGAGCAGCGGGATCTTCACTCGCGAGGCAGCCCGGCCGGGTCGATAGGCGGTGATTCGGAGCGCCGACCGCGCGGCGACCGCCTGGATCCACTCGTTGTATTTGTTGCCCGGGTTAAGAGCTTCGTTCGTACGCAGCGAGTCCGGAGTCGTCAGGAGCGCAACCGTGCCAGGCGGCCCGACCAGCGGAACGAGCAACGGCGGCCGCCCGATCAAGCTGCCGAGCGCGTCAGCCAAAGCGCGCCCGGCAAACCGCAGCATCGCCAACGGCTTCTGGTGCCGTGCCGCATTGCGTGACGCAGCAGGTCCATCCGCGTTGGGCGTCTGCGCGATCGCGGCGGCCAACTGCGGATTCCGCGCGGCGATCGGGAAGATGTAGCCACCCGACAACGAGAAGGACCAGATCGCGACCTTCTCGACCCCGGGCAGCTCAGCGGCGTACGCGATCGCGGTCTGCCAGTCGGCCAACTGCTCACCCACCCGAGCCACCTGCCGCGGAGAGCCCCCGCTCTCCCCGAACCGCCGATAGTCGAAGGCCAGTACGCCGAACCCGGCGCGCTGGAACCGCGAGGCGAACAGGTCCGTGCCCGGCTCCTTCGTCACCCCGAAGCCGCCGGCCATCACCACACACCCACCGTTGGTGCCTGGGTAGTACCAGGCCACGCACTCCGCGTCCCCGCTGACGAACCGCACCGACTCGCGCTCCATGACGCACCCCACCTCTGACGAAAGCTCTCCGATGCCAGAAGTGAACCATGTGGTTCGCAAACTTGTCGAGGCCTAGGTCCTGGCCTCCTCGTGGTCGAGGGCCCGGCTCAACGCGGCGAAGCCGGACTCGATCCCGGGTCCGTCGCCGCTGGTCCGCCACTCGATCAGGAATCCACGCAGGACGGCGAGAATGAACTCGGACACCTGGTGCTTGCGCTCGTCCGGCCACTGTGGCGGGCAGATCGAGATCAGCGCGGGCAGGTAGCGCACCGACGCGGTCCGGGCGAGTTCGGCGTACCGGGCGGAGTCGTACATCGCGAGGCCGATCGCCTGGTCGAGCACCCAGGACTCGTCGCCGACGAGGACCGGCCACATCGCCCGTACGCGACCAGCCAGTGTCGAGTCCGCCAGGTCGGCGGCGGCCAGGCTGCGGTCGATCCGTCGCTCGCGCAGTTGGAGCACGGCCTGGGTGAGCAGGTCTTCGGGTCCGTCGAAGTAGTAGAGCAACACCTTGTGCGTCGTACCGGCGGCCCGGGCGGCACGGCGCAGTGAGAAGTCGACCAACCCGTTGGCTCCGACCTCATCGGTCACGCGCTCGAGCAGTTCGCGCCGCCGCGCCTCACCACGCGCCGACCCGGCCGACCGCCGATAGCCCGCCTTCTCCGGAGCAACGTCATCCACCTGCGTGACAGTAGCCAATCTCCAGGTTATGAACGACTTGGGCGAGCCTCGAAGCGCCGCACGTAACGCTTCTGCCAAAAGGTTTCCACCGCCTTGGCGTGATAGTTCGCCCGCACGTAGGCCACCGCATCGGCCGACGCGACCCCATCGAGCACCGCCAAGCAGGCCAGCGCAGTACCGGTTCGTCCGCGCCCACCCGCGCAGGCAACCTCCACCCGTTCATCACCCGCTCGCGCAAGCGCCCCTACCAACGCGTCCCGGGCATCCCGATCATCCGCAGGTAGCCGGAAGTCCGGCCACACCACCCACCGAGACTCCCACGGAACCTCAGGCGGCTCCTTCCCCAGCAAGTACACCCCGTACGCCGGCAACGCTCCCGCCGGCACCCCGTCGCGAACCCCACGCCCCCGCACCAACCGCCCCGAAGGCAGCCTCAACACCCCGGCCCCACCCAACTCCCACGTCTCCACCCCGCCGACGCTAGCGCGTCCCCAGCCCACTGCCCTCCGCCCCGACATCTGAGGGGTGAACCCCCGACGTTGTGGGTTGTCACCCCTGCATACGGGGTGACAACCCTCCATTTGAGGGGTTGACCCCTCAAATGGAGGGGGCGGAGGGGGAGGGATCAGGCGGTGATGCGGAGTTCGGTGGACTTGGAGAAGAGGTGGAGGTTCTCCGGCTGGGGGGCGAGGTGGACGATGGCGCCCTTGTCGTCGTGCAGGCGGGTGCCGACGCGGGCGATGATCTGCTGGTCGTCGGTGTGGACGGCGCTGCCGTAGAGGTAGGCGTCGGAGCCGAGATCCTCGATCACCGAGACCTTCACGGCGAGGCCCTCGTCGGCCAGGTGGAACGACTCAGGCCGGATGCCGAGCATGATCGTCGTGTCGTCGCCCGCCTTGGCGAGCAGGTCGCGGGCGATCGGCACCAGGTAGTCGCCGATCATCGCGCCGCCGTCGACGATCCGGGCCTCGATCAGGTTCATCGCCGGCGAGCCGATGAAGCCCGCGACGAACAGGTTCTTCGGGGCGTCGTACAGGTTCAGCGGGGTGTCGACCTGCTGGAGCAGGCCGTCCTTCAGAACGGCCACCCGGTCGCCCATCGTCATCGCCTCGATCTGGTCGTGCGTGACGTAGACCGTCGTGACGCCCAGCCGGTGCTGCAGTTCGGCGAT
The DNA here is from genome assembly GCF_044453825.1 of Kribbella sp. NPDC051620. Taxonomy (NCBI): domain Bacteria; kingdom Bacillati; phylum Actinomycetota; class Actinomycetes; order Propionibacteriales; family Kribbellaceae; genus Kribbella; species Kribbella sp. NPDC051620. The sequence continues at coordinate 228,302 of NZ_JBITDB010000004.1, read as the reverse complement.
CTGGGTTCGGGTCTGCACCCGGAGCTTGGCGTCGAGGTTCGACAGCGGCTCGTCCATCAGGAAGACCTGGGGATCACGCACGATCGCGCGCCCCATCGCGACCCGCTGGCGCTGCCCGCCGGACAGGGCCTTCGGCTTGCGCTCGAGGTACTCCTCCAGGCCGAGCAGCTTGGCGGCTTCGGCGACCCGCTTGGCCCGCTCTTCCTTGTGGATGCCCTGCATCTTCAGCGCGAAGCCCATGTTGTCCGCGACCGACATGTGCGGATAGAGCGCATAGTTCTGGAACACCATCGCGATGTCGCGCTCTTTCGGCGGGCTGTTGGTGACGTCGCGGTCACCGATGTAGATCGATCCTTCGTTGACCTCTTCGAGGCCGGCGAGCATCCGCAGCGCGGTCGACTTTCCGGAGCCCGACGGCCCGACCAGTACGACGAACTCGCCGTCCTGGATGTCCAGGTCGAGCTTGTCGACGGCGGCGAGCTCGGTGCCGGGGTAGATCCGGGTTGCTCCCTTGAACGACACAGTGGCCATGTCGCTGACTTCCTTTCCTTCGCCGGCAGGAACGTGCCGGACGATCCGTAGCAAAGGCCCCCAGGAGTGGGTGTCTACCTCGAGCGTACGTCGAGTTGGTGATGTATCAACAAAGTGGCGTACGTCACGTCCGGACCGAGGCCGCCATCAGGTCCAGCAGCGCGGTCACCGCCCGGCTCGGCCGCTTGCCGGCCAAGGTGATCGCCGACAACGTCCACGTCAGTCCCGCATCCGCCAGCGGCAACCGGACCACGCCGGGCACCTCCTCCAGGTCGATCTCCGGTACGACGGCAACCCCCAGCCCCGCCCGCACGTAATCCGGAACGGTGGTCAGATCCGGTACCTCCACCTGAACCCGCCGAGGGATGCCGGCCTGATCGAAAGCCCGATCCACCGCCTTCCGATTCCCGAACCCGCGCAGCATGTCCACGAACCGCTCCCCGGCCAGCTCCGTCAGCCGAACCTCACCCGCCCCGGCCAGCCGATGCGAAGACGGCACCAGTACTACGAAGTGCACCGTCGCCAACTCGCGCGGCTCCAGCCCTGTCAGCTCCGCCGCCGGCAACCCGACCAGCGCGACGTCGAGCCGGCCGTGCCGCACGTCGTCAGCCAACCCGCTCGACCCGGTCGGCGAAGTCGTCACCTGGACGTCGACCAACGGATAGCGCTGGTAGAAGGCGCCCAGCAGCGAGGCCAGGTCGACGAGCCCGAGCCTGGTCATCGTGCCGATCCGCACACTGCCGCGCAGCCCGGTCGACGCCTCCTCGACGACTGCGCGAGCCCGGTCCAACGCCTCCAGTGCAGCCTTCGCCTCGGGCAACAGGGCCTCGCCGGTGTCCGACAGCGTCACCCGCCGGGTCGACCGATCGAACAGCGTCGTCTTCAGGTCCGTCTCCAGCGCGCGGATCGCGGCCGAGACGGTCGACTGGACGGTGAAGAGCCGCTGCGCCGCCCGGGTGAAGCTCAGTTCCTCCGCGACCGCGACGAAATACTCCAGTTGTCTGCTGTCCACAACCTCAATTATCGCCATGACCGATAAGACAGTGCAAGAAGATTCGTTGGACTCGATAGATCAACGAGAGCAATCTTGAAGCATGACAACTCTTTCCGGCGCCCGTTCGCTCGACAAGGCCGGTCCGCGCGTCCAGTTCGCGCACAGTGCCGGCTTCTGGATGATCGCTGTCGCGTTCCTGATCACGATGGCGTTCTCGACCGTCCCGACCCCGCTCTACGCCATCTACCAGCGCCGGGACGGTTTCCCGACTTTCCTCATCACGGTCATCTTCGCCGCCTACGCGGTCGGCGTGATGGTCAGCCTGTACCTGGCCGGCCACGTCAGTGACTGGCTCGGCCGTCGCCGGGTCGCCCTGCTCGCCGTACTGGCCGAGGCGCTGGCCGCCGTGGTCTTCCTGCTCTGGCAGGACGTGCCCGGGTTGCTGCTCGCTCGCTTCATCAGCGGTGTCGGCGTCGGCGTGCTGACGGCGACCGCGACGGCTCACCTGTCCGAGCTGCGACGGATCTCGCGGCCGGACGAGGACCCGAGCCACTCCGCGCTGATCTCGTCGATGGTGAACCTGGGCGGGCTCGCGTTCGGTCCGCTCGTCGGCGGGCTGCTCGCGGAGTACGGATCGAAGCCGCTGGATCGTCCGTACGAGCTGTTCCTCGTGCTGTTGCTGCTGAGCGCCCTCGGTATCGCGCTGGTGCCGGAGACCGTCGAGCGGCTGGAGGAGCGTCCGGCGTACCGGCCGCAGCGGGTCGCGTTGCCGAGTGCTGCCAAGCCGCAGTTCTTCGCCACGGCGGTCGGCGCGTTCGCGGCGTTCGCGATCTTCGGACTGTTCACCTCGCTCGCGCCGACGTTCTTGGCCGGCACGCTGCACCACACCTCGCGGCTGCTCGCAGGCGTCGTGACGTTCGTGGTCTTCATCGCGGGAGCGGCCAGCCAAGTGCTGTTCGTACGGTTCAGCCGCCCGTGGCAGCTTCGGCTCGGCCTGGTCCTGATGTCTGTCGGTCTGGTCGGAGTAGCGGTCGGCGGTCTGGTCCCCAACCTGTGGCTGTTCGTCATTGGCGGCGTGATCGCGGGTGCCGGCGTCGGCCTGGTCTTCCGTGGCGCGGTCGCTACCGCGGCTTCGCTGGCCGACGCAGGTTCACGCGGCGAGGTGCTCGCCGCACTCTTCCTGATCGCGTACGCCGGACTCGCGCTCCCGGTCCTCGCCGTCGGTGTCGGCGTCGCCCTGCTCCCGGACCAGCTCGCCCTGCTGATCTTCTCCGCGATCATCTTCATCCTCGTCAACGTGGCCGGCCAGCGGATGCTGAAGGCCAACCGGACCTGAGGTTCGGTTAACCTCCGACGCGTGGACATTGACGCGAGTCAGGTACAGGTCGGAGAGCAGAGCGCATACCTTGCCCGGCCGGCCGGAGTGGCCGCCGGGCCGGGGATGTTGCTGTTGCCGATGATCAAGGGGATCGGCGAGCAGCTCCGGAACTGGGCGGACGAGTTGGCCGGCCGCGGGATCACGGCGCTGGTCTGGGATCCGTTCAAGGGGCGGAGCAGCGACAACTCGACGATCGACGAGTTGGCAGAGCTGCTCGCCGGTCTGGACGACGACACCGTCCTCGCCGAGCAGGTCGCGCTGCTGGACCACCTGTTCGGCGAGCTGGGCTGCACCAAGGTCGGTACGGTCGGCTGGTGCCTCGGCGGCCGGTTCGCGTTGTTGCTGGGGGCAAGGGATCACCGGCTCGCGAACGTGATCGCGTTCCACCCGACGGTGCCGTCGGAGCTCAAGCCCAATCACTCGTACGACGCGATCGCGGACTCGATCGGGATCACCGCGCCGGTGCTGATCGCCTACCCGGGCGCCGATGCCGCCGTACCTGTCGCGGACTTCGAGGCGTTGCAGACGGCGTTGCAGAGTCGGGAGACCGGGGCGACGATCACCCAGTTCTATCCCGGTGCCGAGCACGGTTACACCGACAGTGCCCGCCAGGACAAGCAGGTGAATGCCGACGCCTACCGGCTCTCTTGGCCGCAGGCGCTCGCGTTCATCGACGCCACCACCGCCTGAGTAAATGGCGCAGGGGTACAGCCGCAATCCCGCGCTGAGCCGCCGGATGAACCGCTTCTTCCGGCGGCTCGCCCCCACTCCGGAGCTGGTCGCCAAGGCCTACGCGAAGCGATTCATCACCGGTCCGGACGGACTCCGCTGGCGGCAGGGCGAGCGCTTCGCCGTCTCCGTCGTACCGGCCGCCGACGAGTGGCTGCTCGAACGCACCCGCTTGATCGTCGACACCCTGGTATTGCCCGATCACCGGCCGGGGGCCTTCCATCCGCTGATGGTGGCGAGCAGCAACCAAGCGCCGCTGGACGACCCGATGACGCTCGAGCCCGAACGCCGCCGCAACTACACCGAGATGCAGCTCGGCATCCACACTCCGGATCTGACCGCACTCGGCCAACGCATCCTCACCGCGGAGCCCTTGCTGCGCGCCGGAATCATCCATCTGATCCCCAACTACGCCGACCGCTCGACGACCTACGCGGACCACCGCAAGGCCGGCCGCACCGACCCGAGCCCGCGCGTCCTCGCGACCACCTTCGTCCAAGCCGACCGGCTCTTCGTCGACACCGGTCCCGTGCCACCCGAGAGCTGGGCGGTCAAGCACCTGCTCACCACACAGCTCCCGTACGCCGAAGCCGTCCAGCCACTCGAATTCGACCGAGCTCTCCAGGCGAGCTGGCCGGGCTTCGACTCCTACCGTCGGCAGCTGCGGACGGCGAACCCGTCGAAGCTACCGGCCCTGCTCACCGCCGCGGAGCCCGTACTCCGCGCCGCATTCCCTGGCCGGGTGAAAACCGTCGAGGCCACCCTGGTGAGCGTCGACCACGGCGCCTTCGTCAACGCCTACCTGCCGTCCCGCACGACCGGCGACCTCTGGAACCGCATCGCCGAACCACCCGTCTTCGAGCCGTACCTCCCCACAACAGACCTCGCCTGGATCCTCAACCGCTGACTCTCAGGCCGCGGTGCTTGCTCGACGGTGTGCTGTCGGACTCGTGCCACGGACCCGCTTGAACGCCACGCTCAGCGCGAACGCATTCGCATACCCAACCTTCCGTGCGATCGACTCGACCGTCTCGGTCGTCTCCCGCAACAGGTCAGCGGCCAATGTGATCCGCCACCCGGTCAGATAAGCCATCGGCGCCTCCCCGACCAGTCCACTGAACCGCCTGGCCAGGCTGGCCCTCGACACCCCGGTCCGGTCGGCCAGCTCGACCACACTCCACGGATGCGCCGGATCCTCGTGCAACAGCCGCAACGCCAGCCCGACCACCGGATCGCTCTGCGCCTGGTACCAACCCGGCGCATGCGACTCGGGCCGCGCGAACCACGCACGCATGGTCGTTATCAACGCAAGGTCGAGCCACCGATCGAGCACCGACTGCTGGCCCGGCTCGTCTCGCTGGATCTCGCCGAGCACGATGTCCATCACATGCCCGGCGACCTCCGCGGCCGGCACGACCAGTACCGGTGGAAGCGCGGCGAGCAGTCGCCGGCCGACATCGCCCTCGAACTCATAAGTGCCGCTGACCACCATCGCCTCGCCGTCCGGCCGACCGCCGTACGTCCGGACGCCGAGCCGCGCACTGTAGTCGATAGGGGCCCCAGGCAACGGTTCGCAGATGCCGCCGGGATGGATCCGCAGGTTCGGCACGGTGTCCGGCCGGTCGGCCACGACATACGGCTCGGTGCCGGACATCACGGCGACGTCGCCTTCCTCCATCCGGACCGGCGGCTGATCGCCGCGGACGATCCAGGCGGAGCCGCGGACCAAGGTCGCGAGCGCGAGCGGCGCCTCGTCGACGATGTCCAGACCCCAGGGCGGATCCAGGATCGTCAGGTTGAAAACGCCGCCGCGCGCCCGGGTACCGGCGAGCAGATCATCAAGGACGTCCATGTCAGCCACCCTACCCCCGGATGAGACTCTCAGACATCGGATTGCGCCAGACAACCATGGTTTGTCTCACCCTGCCGCGATGAACTTAAGCCATGACAACAACGAACCCGTTCCTGATCATCGGCGGCAAAGGCAAGACCGGCCGTCGCGTCGCAGAACAACTCGACGCTGGTGGCGTCCCCTACCGGCTGGCCTCGCGGTCGAGCGAGCAGCGCTTCGACTGGTACGACGAGAGCACCTGGTCGCCGACGGTGGCCGGTGTCGACACGGCGTACCTGGCCCCGCCGGTCGGCCCGACCGGGCTGGCCCAGGCCGGGCGATTCATCCAGCAGGCGGCGGCCGAAGGGCTGCGCCGGGTGGTACTGCTGTCCGGTCGCGGCGTCGGCAGCCCCGGCCGCGACTTCGCGGTCTATGAGAGCAGCGTCGACCTGGAGAACTCGGTCCGTGCGAGCGGCGCCGACTGGACCATCGTCCGGCCCGCCTGGTTCGCGCAGAACTTCAGCGAGGACTTCCTGCTCGACTACGTGCTCGGCGGCGAGATCCGGCTGGCGGCCGGTGACGGCGGCGAGGCCTGGATCGACACCAACGACGTCGGTGACGTGATGGCGGCAGCCCTGCTCGACGAGCGGCACACTGGCCAGACCTACTCGCTGTCCGGGCCGCGCATTCTGACCCTGGCCGAGGTCGCCGCCGAGTTGTCGACGGTCACCGGCCGGCAGGTGAAGTACGTGGATCTCGAACCCGGGGAGTTCGTCGCCGAACTCGCCGGCTTCGGGCAGCCGCTGGAGGACTGTGAAGCAGTCCGCGATCTGTTCGCGGTGATCCGCAACCACCGTTCGGAGTATCTGTCGGACGGCGTTCAGCAGGTACTCGGCCGGGCTCCCCGTGACTTCGCGGACTGGGCGCGCGAGACCGCGAAGACCGGGGTGTGGTCGGTATGAACCTCACCAAGCTCCTCACCCTGAGCGCCCTTGTCGGCAGCGCGCTGATGACCGGGCTGTTCTTCGCCTTCGGTACCGCGGTGATGAGTGCGCTGGAGCGGATGCCGGCCGGCCAGGGCGCGACCGCGATGAACCTGATCAACGTCAGGATCCAGAACCCGCTCTTCCTGCTGGTCTTCTGCGGCACCGCGGTGATCTGCGTGGCGCTCTCGATCACCGCCCTCGTCAAGAACACCCCGGGCAAGTCATGGGTGCTGGCCGGCGCCGCTCTCTACCTACTCGGCGTGATCGTGCTCAGCTTCGCCGTCAACATTCCCTTGAACGACCAGCTCGCCGCGGTCGACCCGCACTCCGCGGCCGGTACCGCGGAATGGCTGAACTATCTGGCCAAGTGGAACCCGAGCAACAACATCCGCGCCATCACCAGCAGCCTTGCCGTCATCGCCTTCGCCCTGGCCCTGCACGCCGGCAATTCGAAGAACGTGGAAACGCACCATTCGTCGGCCCCCTCCGCAACTACCGTCGGAGCATGACGAGCCTCCTTCCTGTGAACGGCGTCGAGTTGTGTGTCGACACCTTCGGATCCCCCGCGGACCCAGCGATCCTGCTGATCCACGGGGGATCCGCGTCGATGGACCACTGGGAGCCCGAGTTCTGCGAACGCCTCGCGGCCGGTCCGCGCTACGTGATCCGGTACGACCACCGCGACACCGGTCAGTCGACCACGTACGAGCCGGGCGACCCGAAGTACACGGGAGCGGACCTGGTCGCGGACCCGATCGGCATCCTCGACGCGCTGAAGATCGACAGGGCGCACCTCGTCGGCCTGTCGATGGGCGGTGCCATCGTGCTGCAGCTCGCCGTCGAGCACCCTGACCGGGTCGCCTCCATCACCGTCTCCTCGACCAGTCCCAGCGGCCCGTCGGATCCCGATCTGCCGCCGCCGAGCGAGAAGCTCAGCGCCAGCTTCTCCGACGACACCCCGATCGACTGGTCCGACACCGAAGCAGCCCTCGACAAGCTGATCGCGGACGACCGCCTGTACGCCGGTTCGCTCCCGTACGACGAACCCGCCCGCCGCGCCCTCTACGCGCACGCCTTCGCCCGCAGCATCAACCCGGCCTCGGCCGCGAACCACTGGGCGGTCACTCCCGGCGGCAGCATCCGCCACCGCCTCGGCGAGATCGCAGTACCGGCCCTGGTCCTGCACGGCACCGAGGACCCACTCTTCCCACCGGCCCACGGCGAAGCCCTCGCCCGCGAGATCCCCGGCGCCCGCCTGGTCCTGCTCGAAGGCGCCGGCCACGAAATCCCCAGACCCACCTGGGACACCGCCATCCCCGAAATCCTCGCCATCACCGAAGCCAGCTAGGTTTCCGCCCATGGACCCGCTCACCTTTGACTACGAAGACCTGCACTTCCGCGTCGATCGGGGAGTGTTCGAGGCGTTCAACCTGATCGGCAACCAGCAGACCTATCGCATCCCGCTGGAGTGGCTCGCTGTCCTGGTCTTCTTCAAGAAGCCCGGCAAGCCCGGACAGCTGTTCATCGGTTCGGTCAAGGACGCGACCGCCCCGCTCTACGGCACCGACCGGCTGGCCATCCGCTCCGCCGCCACGTCCGCACTCCAGATCTCGACCGCCGACGAGCTACTCTTCCGCGACTACTTCACCAAGGTCGCCACACTCGCCAACCGCCGGGTGGTCTGACGATGCTCTTCGAGCACGATGACGTCTACCTGCACGTGGAGAACGGGATTCTCGAGTTGTTCCGGCGGAACCGGATCATCGGGTCGTACCGGACGCCGGTGAAGTGGGCGAAGGTCCGGGCCGAGGCGCGGAAGGGTGGGCTGACCCGGCTGCACTTCGGCAACGTCGACGAGTTGGACGAGCCGCTGTACGCGAGCACCACCAAGCACAGCCACCTGCTTGCGACCGTCGAGATCCAGAGCGGCGACGAGCCGCTGTACCGCGCCTTCTTCACTGAGTTGGCTCGTCAGGCCGACCGCCGGGTCGGTGCATAAGTTCGGGTTGAGCGGACCGGTAGCGTGGCGGAGGTGATCACCATCGAGCGCGTTGTCACCGTGGAGAAGCCCGTCGAGCGGGTTTTCGCCTATCTGTCCGACTTCGAGACGACCACCGAGTGGGACCCCGGGACAGTGTCGACGGTGAAGGCGGAAGGCGACGGCGGGCCGGGTACGAAGTACCGGAACAAGTCGTCGTTCGCCGGCCGCGAGACCGAGCTCGAGTACGTCGTACAGCAACTCGAGCCGGGCCGTGTCTTCCAGCTCCGTGGCGAGAACAAGACCGTCAACGCCCTCGACACGATGACGTTCCGCGCCACCGACTCCGGCGGCACCGAGGTCACTTATCGCGCCGAGTTCGAGTTCAAGGGCGTCACCCGGCTGATCGAGCCGCTCTTCAAAACTCAGTTCAAGAAGCTCGGCGACGAGGCCGAAGCAGGTATGCGGACCGCACTGGAGAAGCTCGAAGGGTAGAGCTGGGGCCACCTCAGGCTGGGGTGGCTGCGGGATGGGGTGCGCAGGTCCGCCCGGACAGGGTTGGAAGTACTTGATTCCGACTCTCCGGAGGACTTTGATGAAGCGGCTCCTGGCGCTCCCCGCCTTGCTTGTTGCGGCAGCGCTGCCCTTGTCCGCGGCGACCGCGGCGCCACCTGACCCGGTGCCCGCGCTGAGCCGCGCGGCGCATCCGATTCGCAGTACCGATGCGAGCAGCAGTCTGCGTGATCTGAGACCGCTGGCCTCGATGGTCGGCAGCGCGCGCGTCGTCGGTGTCGGCGAGGCGACCCACAGCTCGAGTGAGTTCCTCACGCTCAAGCACAAGATCTTCCGCGAGCTGGTGGAGCAGAAGGGCTTCACCACCTTCGCGCTCGAGACCGCGTGGAGCACGGGTCTCGACCTCGACCGGTACATCGTCAGCGGGGTCGGCGATCCGCGCGAGATCATGCGGCGCGACTTCCAGGCGTCGTACAAGTTCTGGAACGTGCAGGAGTACCTCGATCTGATCGAGTGGATGCGCTCCTACAACCGCACCCACTCGCGCAAGCTGCACTTCGTCGGCGATGACCTCGGCTACGCGAGCCCCGCTCTGCTCGACCGCGTCATCGACTACGCCGGCAAGACCAGCCCTGCACGGCTCCCCGAGATCAAGAGCCTGTACTCCGGTATCCGCTCCGACGCCGAGTACGAAGCCTGGGCTGCGGCCTACCTCGCCAAGCCGCTTGCTGACCGGGTCAAGCTCGAGGCGGCGGCGCGGCGGGCCGTAGTACTGGTCGAGTCGTTGCCGCCGAGCCCCGAGCGGACCTGGGCGGCGCAGCATGCCCGGGCGATCTGGCAGGTCGCGAAGTTCTTCTCCTTCGACGTCACCGACCCGAAGGTGTTGCCGAAGGCGATGTACTTCCGGGACGAGTCGATGGCGGCCAACACCGCGTGGTGGGCGCGGACGACCGGCGCCAAGGTGATGCTGTCCGCGCACAACGGGCACATCGCCCTCGAGACGGGATCGCCGGCCGACTACCCGAAGTCCCAGGGCACGTTCCTGCGCGAGCAGCTCGGACGCGACTACCTGACCATCGGGACGTCCTTCGACCACGGTTCCTTCAACTCGCAGGACATCTCCAACGGTGAGCTGAAGGTCTTCACGCTGCCACCGGCGGCGCCGGGCAACAACGAGTACACGCTCGACAAGGTCCCGTACCGCGACTACCTGGTCGACCTGCGGCGTCTGCCGGCCAGTACTCGCGCCTGGCTCGACGTACGCCGTCCGACCCGCGACATCGGCACCGGCTACCCGACCCCCGACTCGCCGATCCGGCTCGGGCAGAGCTACGACCTGCTCATCCATCTCAACCAGGTCACCGCTGCGCATCTGCGCTTCTGACCTTCCGTAAAGAAGGACCCGAGGCGGGTGCCTCGGGTCCTTCAACCGTGCAGAGTCCGTCAGTCTGCTGAGCGGAGCATCGAGCGGATGCCGACGGTCAGGCCGAGGGTGACGGTGACGAGGGCGGCGAGCCAGCCCCACAGGACCGCGGTCGAGGTGACGTGGCCGGAGAAGAGAGTGCGCTCGGCGTCGACCAGGTAGGACAGCGGGTTGAACTTCGACGCCACCCGCATCCACTCCGGCCCGGTCTCCAGCGGCAACAGCATCCCCGACAGGATCATCAACGGGAACAGGAACGTCTGCTGCACCACCCAGAACATCCACTCCTGCTTGCGTACCGCGATCGCCAGCGCATAACTGAACGACCCCAGCCCGACCCCGAACACCGCCAGCAGCGCGAGCCCCACCAGCGCGCCCAGCGGGTGCAGGTCGAATCCGAACGGCGTCATCACCGCGATCACGATCACCGCCTGCCCGAACAGCGGCACCATCTCCTTCAGTGCCCGCCCGATCAGCAGCGACGACCGGGACAGCGGCGTGACCAGCATCCGTTCGTGCGCGCCGGTGACGAACTCCGTCAACAGATTCGACCCGGTTGTCGAGGTGCCGAACAACGTCGTCATCACCAGGATGGACGGCACGAACCACTGCCAGACCCCGCCGTCGAGCGAACCGCCGAGCGATCCCGCGAGCAGCGGGCCGAACAGGGCCAGGAAGACCAGCGGCTGGATCATCCCGAAGATCAGCGAGAACGGGTCGCGCAGTACCGGCTTCAGCTCCCGCCGCATCACGAAGGACGTGTCGCGACCGAGCCTTCCGATGGGATTCCGGCTGACCGGCTCGACGGTCGTGGAGGTGGTGGCGGGAATGGTCAAGGTGGTCATGCTGCGGCCTTTCCGGTGGAGTCGGCCTCGCGCAGGCTGCGGCCGGTGAGATTGAGGAACACGTCGTCGAGCGTCGGCCGATGCACCTGAGCAGTGCCGACCGGTACTGCGTAGTGCTGCGCCTCCGCGATGAGTTCGGGCAACGCCCTCGGCCCGTCCGGGACGCGCACGGTCAACCGGTCGTCCTCGGCAACTACTTCCCTTGCCCCAGGCATCTTGTGCGCCAACTCGGTGAGCTTGGCGAGGTTGCCCGGCGCGACCGTGACGACCAGTTGGTCGCCGGCCAGGTCGGCCTTCAGTGCGTCGGCGGTGTCGTCGGCGATCACCTCGCCGTGGTCGACCACGACGACCCGCTCGGCCATCGAGTCCGCCTCGTCCAGGTAGTGCGTGGTGAGCACGATCGTCATCGCATGCTCGGCGCGCATCCGCAGGATGTGGTCCCACAGGTTGGCCCGGTTCTGCGGGTCCAGCCCGGTCGACGGCTCGTCCAGGAACAGCAGTCCGGGCGCGTGCACGAGTCCCATCGCGACATCCAGCCGGCGACGCTGCCCGCCGGACAGTTCGGACACCTTGCGCCTGGCCAGCTCGCCGAGTTCCAGCGACTCCAGCAGTTCGCCGGTACGCCGCTTCGCCGCCCGCTGGTCGAGCCCGTAGATGATGCCCTGGCCGTAGAGCTCGTCGCGGACCCGTTGCGAGTGGCCCGCGCCGTTGCCCTGGCCGACGTACCCGATCTGCCGGCGGACCAGGCTCGGGTGGGTCGTCACGTCGTACCCGGCGACCTTCGCCGTACCGGAGGTCGGGGCGATCAGGGTGGTGAGCATCCGCAGGGTGGTGGTCTTGCCTGCGCCGTTCGGGCCGAGCACGGCGACGAGCTCGCCCGGCTCGACGTCCAGGCTGATGCCGCGAACCGCGTGCACGGTCTCGGTACGGCTCACCACGAAGTCCTTGGTGAGTTCTCGGGTGCTGATCACGATGTCTCCTTGGTCGGGGGCCTCTTGGAGACGACATTTCCACCAGTAGAGGACAGGTTCTGGCCGTTACCCGTGGCAATCTGAACTCATGTCCGAAACCTCGGCTCGACTCCTCTCGCTGCTGTCCCTGCTCCAGGCGCGCCGCGACTGGCCGGGCGCGCTGCTGGCCGAACGGCTGGAGGTGAGCCCGCGCACGGTCCGCCGCGACGTGGACCGCCTGCGCGACCTGGGCTACCCGGTCCGCGCGAGCAAAGGGCCGGACGGCGGCTACCGCCTCGACGCGGGCGCCGACCTGCCCCCGCTGCTGTTCGACGACGACCAGGCGATCGCGGTCGCCGTCGCCCTGCAGACTGCGACGACGACGGTGACCGGCATCGAGGAGGGCGCTCTGCGCGCGCTTGCCACGGTCCGCCAGGTCATGCCCGCGCGCCTGCGCCAACGCGTCGACGCGCTCCAGGTCACCACGGTCGACAAGTACGCCGATTCGCGCCGGATCAAGGTCGACTCGGATCACCTGATCGCCATCGGCACGGCCCTGCGCGCTCACGAAGTACTCCGCTTCGACTACGCCTCACCCGGCGCCACGGAGGACGAGTTCGTCCCACCCCGCAAGGTCGAGCCCCACCACCTCGTCACCTGGGGCGGCCGCTGGTACCTGGTCGGCTGGGACCTCGACCGCAACGACTGGCGCACCTTCCGGGTGGACCGGATGCTCCCCAAAACCCCCACCGGCCCGCGCTTCACCCCACGCGAACTCCCAGCCCCCGACATCTCCACCTACATCTCAGACCGCTTCCAGCCCCAGAACCAATGGCCCTGCCGAGGCAGCGCCATCCTCCAAGCCAAAGCCTCCGACATAGCCCGCTGGGCCGGCCGCGACGCCCTGGTGGAAGAACTGACCCCCACCACCTGCCGCCTGACCCTCAGCGCCTGGTCCTGGACCGGCCTGGCCGCCACCTTCGGCATGTTCGAATCCGACCTAGATTTCGAAGGCCCCACCGAACTGAAACAAGCCGCCCACCAACTAGCCACCCGCTACACCACAGCAGCTTCTTGAGTAGCGGCCAGAAGCTGGCCTCTACTGTGGTGAGACTTGAAGTATGACTGAGAACCCGGGTGGCAAAGGAACTGTTACTCCGTACGTCGCGGTGCGTGGGGCGGTGGAGTGGTTGGAGTTCGTCGAGCGGACCTTCCAGACGGAGAAGGCGTTCGTGGTGCTGAACGAGGACGGGACTGTTGGGCATGCCGAGATCACGGTGGGGGACTCGGTGTTGATGGCGTTCGATGCCAAGCCGGACTGGCCGGATACTCCGAGCCTGTTGAGTGTGTTCGTGGATGACGTCGACGCTGTGCTGGCGCGGGCGTTGGAGGCTGGGGCGGCGGTGGTGACCGACGTGACGACGTCGCGGATCGTGGGGGATCGGGGGTGCCGGATCAAGGATCCGCAGGGGAACATCTGGTGGTTGCAGACGCACCTGTACGACGTGGATCCGGCGACGTTGCCCGAGTTGTTCGCGGACCCTGCCGAGATCGCTGCGATGAAGGTGCTGCAGGAGTCGTTCGACGCGGAGATGCGCAGCAGGCGTTAGGACAGCTGCAGAGGTCAGCTCGGCGCGAACTTGTCGATCGCGGCCGTCACCAGCTCCGAGACGCTTGCTTTTCCAGCGCCGTGGCCGGCGTCGCCGACGATGTGCAGTTCGGCGTCCGGCCAGGCCTGGGCCAGCTCCCAGGCGGTGTCCGGCGGACTGCTGATGTCGAGCCGTCCGGTGATCAGCACCCCGGGAATCCCGGCCAGCTTGCCGGCGTCGCGAAGCAGCGCGCCGTCCTCGATCCAGGCTGCGTGACCCCAGTAGTGCGACACGAGTCGCGCGAACCTCAGGCGGAAGACGGGGTCCTCGTAACGCGGATCCGGCTTGTAGCCCTGGTACGTCGACACATGCGTGTCCTCCCACTCGCACCAAGCCCTCGCCGCCCGGTCCCGTACCGCCGGATCGGGATCGTGCAGCAGCCGGCTGTAAGCGAGCGCGAGATTCCCGTCCCGCTCCTCGGCCGGTACGACGTCCCGAAAGCGCCGCCACTCCTCGGGAAAGACCCGGCCCATCTCCCGGGTGACCCACTCGACCTCGCGCGGAGTCGTGCTCGTGACGCTGAACAACACGATCTCCGAGACCGCCGACGGATGCTGCTCGGCGTACGCGAGGGCCAGTGTCGCGCCCCACGACGCACCCAGCACCAGCCAGGTCGAGATCCCGAGGTGCTCGCGCAACCGCTCGATGTCCGCGACCAGATGCCAGGTCGTGTTGGTGCTCAGGTCAGCGTCCGGCTCCGCGGCATCCGGCGTACTGCGACCGCAGCCGCGCTGATCGAACAACACCACCCGGTACTTCGCCAGGTCGAAGAATCGATACCAGAACGCGCCCGCTCCCGACCCCGGCCCGCCATGCAGCACGACGGCCGGCTTGCCCTCGGGGTTGCCGCAGACCTCCCAGTAGACGAGCTGCCCGTCGCCCACGTCGAGCATGCCCTGGTCGTACGGCTCCATTGAGCTGCCTCCATCGGTCGCTGGGTTGTAACAGTGCTGTTAGATTACTCCCGCTGGTCAATGCGGGGCGGAGGTGTTCATGTCAATGCGGGGCGGAGGTGTTCGTGGAAGGCGCGATCGGTACCCGGTTACGGCACGTGCTGGAGCTGCTCGACGGTGACGTGGCCAAGGTCTACGTGGACGCCGGCCTGCCGGAGTACCGGCCTCGCTTCTCGCCGATTGTCCGGACGTTGGTGGCCGAGGGCCCGTTGTCGATCCGGGCGCTGGCCGCGGCGGTCGGGGTGACGCATTCGGCCGCCAGCCAGACGGTTGCCCAGCTCAACCGTTCCGGGTTCGTCACGCTCGAGCCAGGCGAGGACGCGCGGCAGCGGATCGTGCACCTCACCGACAAGACGCGCTCGCTGCTGCCGACCATCGAAGCGGAGTGGCAGGCGACCACCACCGCGCTGGCCGAGCTGGACGCGGAGCTCTCGGCGCCGCTCGCTCAGATCCTCGACGAGGTGGTCGCCGCCGTCGAGCGCCGGTCGTTCCGCCTGCGCATCGACTCAAGCGGCATCGTGAAACACGAGACCGAGAGTGTGCCGGATCCCTGACCGGACAGTACTCACGCCGTGCCGCACCGGTGAGGCGGACCAGCCGCGAGCCGACTTCACCGGACGATCACGCGTGGTGAAGATCAGCCCCTGCCCCTGAGGCAGCATGGTGACGGTACCGCGTGACTGAGCCCGCGGCCGCTGCTCGACGAGCAGGAACTCGCCACCTTCGTGGTCGACGCCTGGCCTGTTCAGCCCGATCACGATCTGCAGCGGGAAGACGAGCTCGCCGTAGAGGTCGCGATGCAGGGCGTTCCAGTCACCGGCCTGGTACTTGAGCAGGATCGGCGTTGGCTTCGTCTGCCCCGCGCGGTGGCAGTCGTCGAGCCACTCCTCGAGAGTGTCGGGCCACGGTGCCGGCCGGATGAGCTTGGCCGCCCATTCGCGCGCGACCGGCAGCAGTTGCGGGTAGAACTCCTCGCGGAGCTTGGCGACGACGTCGGGCAGCGGGTGATCGAAGTACCGGTACTGTCCCGAGCCGAAGCGGTAGCGGGCCATGTCGATCGTCGAGCGGAACCGCCGCACCTCGTCGTACAGGCCGGCGATCTCCACGCACTGCTCCGGCGTGAGCAGTTGTCCGGTCAGCGCGCAGCCGTGCTCGTCGAGCTCTTCTCTCCAGTTCATACCGATGGAACGCCCGGCGGCGTTGCCGTGTGAGTCAGAGGACGCCGGTGTAGGTGAGCGCGAAGGTCCCACACGGCAGCAGGAACAGCGACGCCAGGATCACCACACCCTTGAACGTCATCCCCGGCCCGATGAACCGCCGGTACGCCGCGACGAGCACCGGCACCATCACGATCTCCAGCGCGAGCATGCTCCGCGGGATCACCGCATCGAGAGCCGCCAGTACGACGGACAGCCCTGCCGCCGCGATCCAGAACGCAAACCCCAGCCGGTACGTCGCTCGCGCACCGAGCCGCACCGCGATGGTCCGGTACCCGGCCGATCGATCCGCGTCGAGATCCGCCAGCGTCGTCGGCAGGTACAAGCCGATCGCCGCCAATGTCCCCTGCAATGCCATCACCCAAGGGAACCCATCCAGCTCGGGCCGCACGGCAGCCCACCCCGCCAACGGCCCGAAAGTCCCCAACGCCAGCGAGTTCGCTGCCACGTCGAACCCCGCCCGAGTCTTCAACCGCACCGGCGGCACGCTGTACGCGAACCCCAACACCACCGCCAGCAACACCCCGAGCGCAAACACCCATCCGACGAAGAAGGCAACCCCAACCGAAGCCACCCCAGCCCCCACCGCAAGCCACTTGGCCTCAGCCGACGTCACCCGCCCATCCAGCAACGGCGACTTCGACTTCCGCGGATTGAGCAGATCCCCAGCCAGGTCGTACGCATCGTTGACAGCCAACACCGACAACCAAAGCAGCGGCCCCAGCACCACCGCCCCCACCAACAACCGAGGCCAGTCACCAACCGCAGGCACCAGCCGATGCGTAGCAAGCAGCACCCCGACGTAGTACGGCACCACCGAAACCACCCAAAACGCCGGCCGCCCCACAGCCAGTACATCTTGTACCCGTGGTACTCGAACAACCCTTGGTCCCACCAGTGTGGTCACACAAACCACACTGCTCCTACAACCGCCGCCCAGCGTCCCTCCGGCGGGTGAATCGGCTCACTCTCAGGCGTGGATGTGCGCAAGAACACCGATCTCGAGTGCTACCCAGACCTCCCCGTCAGCCCCCACCGCGAGGCCATGCGGTTCGGAGCCTTCGCCGAGGAGAATCTCCTCGACCACCGCGCCCTGCGCGTCCAACCGCACGGCGGATCCCGAACCCCACAGGGTCACCCAGCAGCCGCCGTCGTTGGTTGCGGCGACCGCGTGCGGCTTGCAAGAACGGTCCGGCAGGGGATACTCGACGATCTTTCCGTCAGTGTCGATGCGGCCGACCTGGCCGGCCTGCAGTTCGGTGAACCACACGACGCCACCGCCGGCGCTGACCCCCACCGGTCCGGCGCCCTCGGTCGGCAACGGATGCAAGACCACCGCACCATCGAGCGACATCCGCCCGACCGCATTCCCTTGGTTCAAAGCGAACCACAGTCCGTCCTCATCCGCCGCGATCATCGCCGGAAACCCACCACTGCTCCCGAGCTCGAACGACGACACCTCCCCATCGACCGTCACCCGCCCGATCCGATCCACGTTCATCAGCGTGAACCACAACGCCCCGTCCGCGCCCACGCACAACCCGTACGGCGCCGACCCCGCCCCAACCTCGAACGAGGAAACCGCCCCATCAGCCCCCACCCGCCCGATCCGGTCGTCCCCGTTCCGGGTGAACCACATCGCCCCATCCGGCCCCGCCACGATCACACTCGGCCGGCTCCCGTCCGCATCAATCGGGAACCGTGACACCACTCCATCCCGTGAGACCCGAGCCACCGCCCCCGCGTGCACCAACGTCGTCCACACCTCGCCGTCGCTGCCCACCGCCACGCCGTACGGCCCTTCATTGCCCTCGGCAACAATGATCTCAGTGCTTCGCAAGACTCTTCTCCTCCAGCTCGAGCACCTCACCACGCCACCGCGACACGAACCGCCGGTCGTGACTCACCACGACCAGCGCCCCGTCATACGCCTCCAGCGCAGCCTCCAACTCCTCCACCAGCACCAGCGACAGATGATTGGTCGGCTCGTCCAGTACCAGTACGTCGTACTGCGTGGTCAGCAACTCCGCGAGCGCCAGCCGCCGCCGCTGCCCGGTCGACAACTCCCGCACCCGCGTCTGCAACTGCTCCCGCTTGAACAACCCCAACCGTCCCGACCCGCGATGACGCATCAACTCATCCCGCAACGTCGCGTCCGGCCGCGCCTCGACGGCATCCTGCGCCAGATACCCGATCCGTCCGCGCCGATCCACCGACCCCGAGTCCGGTGCCAGCGCACCCGTCAGTACTTCGAGCAGCGTCGACTTCCCAACCCCGTTGGGCCCGGTGACCAGCAACCGATCACCCTTCGAAACCTCAACGGAAGTGGACCGCAGCCGACCAGCCACCGACACCCCGACCGCATCCAGCAGTACCCCGCTCGAGCCGGCCGTCCGCAACGCGGCCGTGAAGCGCAACGGCTTCGACGGCACCGGTGGTGGACTCTCCTCCAGCCGCCGCAGCCGCTCCTTGGCATTGCGGATCTTGCTCCGCTCAGCCTGGTTCACGCGATCACCCGCGATGCCGTACGCCATCTTGTTGTTGTCCTGGATCGGCCGCCCGTAGGCAACTCGATCGGCAGCCGTCCCCACCGTCGACCGCATCACTGCGACCTCGTCCTCCCAGACCTGCCGCGCCTGCGCGATCCGGGCCCGCTCAGCCGCCTTCTCCGCAAGGTATCCGGCGTAGCCGTTCCCATACCGGGTCACCCGATGCGTGTCGCCATCGACCTCGAACAGCGTCGACGCGACCCGCTCCAGAAACGCCCGGTCATGCGATACAACGACCGTCGTACCGGCGCGGGACAGCAGGTGATCCTCCAGCCAAACGGTCGCGGCCAGGTCGAGATGGTTCGTCGGCTCGTCGAGCAACAACACCTCAGCACCGGCAACCAGTACTGCGGCCAGATGCAACCGTGCCAGCTCACCACCCGACAGCGAGGACAACACCCGATCGCCCGGCAAGGTGCTCAACCCCAACCCGGCCAGCGCCCGCTGGAACCGCGCCTCGGCGTCATACCCCTCACGCACCTGGAAAGCGGTCTGCAGCTCACCGTACTCGTCCAGCACCGAAACGTTGCCTTCAGCAAGCAACCTTTCGAGTTCGAGCATCCGCTTCTCGATCGCCCGCAGCTCGGCCAGCGCGTGATCCAGTACGGCCGACACGTCGAGATGCAGCGGCAACGGGTTCTCCTGGCCGAGGAAGCCGACGCTCCCGGCAACCGTCACCACGCCGTCGTCCGGACGCTCGGCGCCGGACAGGATTCGCAGCAGCGTCGACTTGCCCGAGCCGTTCTCGCCGATCAGCCCGCTGACCTCGCCGGGCGGGAAGGCGCAGCTCACCCGATCGAGCACCGGGCGATGGTCGTACGACTTGGAGATCTCCTGCAACGGCAACTGGGTAGACATGGATGTCCTCCTGACTCGCTGGAACGGGCGGACCTCACCCGAGACGGGTGGGGCCGGTTCGACGGCGAATCAGAACTCCACGACTACCTCCTGCTAATGCGACTGATGTTGCGTTAAGATCATGCCATGCCGGCTCCCGACGACGCAACCGCGGCCGATCGGGCGAGGCCCGGCGGCCGAACTGCACGAGTTCGTGCTGATGTGCTGGCGGCAGTACAGGCCGAGCTGGCCGAGCACGGCTACGACGGGCTCACCATCGACGCCGTCGCCGCGCGCTCCGGCGTACACCGCACGACTGTGTACCGGCGCTGGCGCACCGTCGACGGACTGCTGGTCGACCTGCTCGCGATGGGCGCCGACGACACCTGGGCGCCCACCGACACCGGCACCCTCGAGGGCGACCTGGTCGAGCTCAACCGCGAGATTCACGCCTCGCTCACGGTCCGACCCTCCCTCACAACAGCCGTCATCGCCGCCTCCTTCCGCACACCCGAGGCCGCCAACGCGCTGCACGACTTCTGGAAGGACCGGTATGAGCGCAGCGGCGTCGTCGTCACCCGAGCCATCGACCGCGGCGACATCCCCGCCGACACCGACCCCCACCGCGTCGTGCTGACCGCGACTGCACCCCTCTTCCACCAACTCACACTCCTGCGGCAGGACCTGTCCGAGGCCGACGCCGACCGCTACGCCCGCGACGCCGCCAAAGCAGCAACCGCCGGCATCCTCCGCGCCTCCTGAAAGCTGAGCAATGCGCCTCCTGAAAGGATGCGGAAAAGCCGAAAGGAGGCAGCCAAGTGCCCGGACGTCTGTCGGATGAGGTCGTGCTCGTCACCGGAGCCGCCCGCGGAATCGGCCGCGCGATCGCCACCAAGGCCGCCGAAGAAGGCGCCTCGGTAGCGCTCCTCGACGTACTGGCCGACCAGCTCGCAACCACCACGGCCGAGCTCGAGCAGTCGGGCGCCACCGTCGCGGCAGCCGTCGGCGACATCACCGACGAAGACTCGGTACGCCGGGCCGTCGCCGAACTCGCCAAGGCCCTCGGCCGCCCGATCACCGTCCTGGTCAACAACGCCGGCAAGAACTCCTACGCCGACGCCACCGAGATGACGGTCGCCGACTGGGACAGCGTCTTCGACGTCGACCTCAAAGGCGCCTGGCTGGTGGCGCGGTCCGTCCTGCCGGCGATGATCGAGGCCAAGCACGGCGCGATCGTCAACATCGCCTCGATCCACTCCCAGCTGACCACGGCCGGCATGTTCCCGTACGCCGCGGCCAAGGCCGGCCTGGTCGGCATGACCCGCAGCCTCGCCCTCGACGTCGCCCCGCACGGCATCCGCGTCAACGCCGTCAGCCCCGGTTTCATCGCCACCGACCTGCTCGAAGAGTTCTTCGACGCCATCCCCGGCGCTCGCGAGACCGCCCTCACCGTCCACCCGCTCGGCCGGATCGGTACACCGGAGGACGTCGCCGAGGTCGTCTGCTTCCTCGCCTCGAAAGCAGCCGCCTTCGTCACCGGCGCCAACTGGTCCGTCGACGGAGGTCTGGGCATCCGCTACGCCTGAGCAAAGCCGCGCTGTCACATTCCTCGGCTGGCGCGAGTCGGACAAGTAGAGCCGCGAGAACCGCGGCCGCACCGACCGACAGGAGCCAGAACCATGACCGCAACCGTCCTCGTCACCGGCGGCACCGGAACCCTCGGGCGGCTGACCACTCCCTTGCTGAGGGACACCGGCTTCAAGGTGCGGGTGCTCAGCCGCGGCAGCCACGAGGCGGCCGACGGGATCGAGTACGCCGTCGGCGACCTCACCACCGGCGAAGGCATCGACGCGGCCGTCGCCGGGGTCGACACGATCGTCCACCTGGCCGGCGACGCCAAGGGTGACGACGAGAAGGCCCGCACGCTGGTCAAAGCAGTGAAGGCAAGCGGTGGCAAGCCGCACATCGTCTACATCTCGGTCGTAGGCGCCGACCAGGAGTCCTTCGCGTACTTCGGGTTCAAGCGCGGTGCCGAGCAGGTCATCGCGGAGTCCGGGCTGCCCTGGACGACGGTCCGCGCGACCCAGTTCAACGACCTCGTCCTGACCCTGGCCAAGACGCTCACCAAGCTTCCCGTAGTACCGGTCCCCACCGGCTTCCGCGTCCAGCCGATCGACGCCCGCGATGTCGCCGCCCGCCTGGTCGAACTGGCCCAGGGCGAACCGTCCGGCCTGGTCTCCGACATCGCCGGCCCCAAGATCTACACCCTCAAGGAGATCATCGCCTCCTACCTCAAAGCCACCAACCGCCGCCGCCCCCTCCTCCCGATCCACTTCCCTGGCAAGGCCTCCCGAGCCTTCCGCACCGGTATCAACCTGGCCCCCGCCCACGCCACCGGCACCCACACCTGGGAATCCTTCCTCATCGACCGGCTCCGCTAGCCCGCTGATTTCCACCAGGCGTTGGTGGAGTGGGTGTCGCGGAGGGCGTTGGTGGCGCAGTGGACTTCGCCGCCCGCGAGGTGGGCCCAGAAGAAGTCCTCCACCCAGTGCACCCGTACGCCGCTACGCCCAAGAGCCCGCTCAGTCGCCTGCTGGAAGATGTCGCGCCCATCGACCTTCGGACCGTGCGGAACCGGTACTGCGAAGTCCCGCCCGGTCAGCGACAAGCCGTTCACCAGCCCAGGTGTGGCGGCCCGCAGCAACCCGAAGTCCTTCTGCCGCTCGAACAGCACCGGCAACCGAACCAGCTCATCCGGCCGCAAGCCCGTTGCCTTGAGCAAGATCTTCAACTGGTCGTCGATGTGGCCGGCGGCCGCCGCGTTGTCCGCGATCCAGCCGTCGTCGGCAAGTACCTGATCGACCGTCGGCTTCGACCGCGCGTTGGTGTCCGCGAAAAGTCGCGCTCCACCCGCACCATCCCGCTGCGCCTGCCGCAGCAACTCGACCGCCAGCCGGGGGTCGGCGACAGCAAGCGTCCAACCGCGAGCGTTGCCGGCCCGCACGACGTGCGTCGTCTCGTCCGCGTGCCCGACCATCAGCCAGGACGTGTCGATCACGACCGGCAGCTGGTACCCCTGGCTCGTCACCATGGTGATGAACGCGCGATCGGGATGCCGCGCCCCCGAGCCGTAGACGATCCGGCCGTTCGGGTATCCGGCGTACGGGGGCAGTGATTCGAGGTTGCCGCCCATGTTGAGCAGGTCGTTCAGCCCGCTCGACGCGACCGGACTCAGCTCCTGCACGACCCCGACGTCAGGCCCGCGCAGGTCGCGATAGATCAACCGGCCCGCCGGCCGCGGCGTCGCGAGCGGCTTGCCGTCCGTATCGGGGAACTCCCAGACGTTCCCCGAACGGATCAGGATCCGCATCGTCTGACTGCCGCCGACCGCTGGCATGCTGGCCGTGGCCGGCTCGAAGGTGTCCTGCAACCACAGATCCTTCCAGCCATCGGCGGTCCCCTGGACGAACTTCAGCTTCGCCCCGGTCGATCGAGCCGCCTTGCCGAGGGTGTTCGCGAACGGCTCCCACTCGCTCGGAACCCCTTCTGGATAAGGCGCCTCCCCATCCGGCCAGCCCGGTCCCCGATTCGGCTTGGCGGCCAGTACCGTCTCCGCCCGCTGCAAATCGTTCTGCAGCATCAACGGCGCGACCCGGAGCTTCACCACATCGCTACTCGTCCGCCCACGATCGGCAACTGTCAACGTGACCGACACCTGCCCATCCCACTTGGCCGGATCCCGAACCACATCCCGCCCTTCCAGCCCAACCCGCACGCCGTGCCGCAACTGCTCGGCAGTCAGCGTCTCGACCGCCTTCCCGTCAACGAACACCCGCGCCTTCCCAGCCGGTACTACGCTCAGCCGCCCGCTGGCCTGGTTGCTCAAGTTGCCCTGGGCATCGACCCTCAGTGGCGCAAGGTCCGCCAGGTCGCGCGGGCCGTTGATCCGGTCGTCGGCAGCGTCGTTGCAGGCGGCGAGCCTCCGATCGACCTCGGCACCCGCCTTGTCCAGGTCGGCCGGCTCGACGGTGCACCGCCGCTCGTCGTCATCGAGATTCGGCAGAAAGATCGCCCCGCGGCCATCGGTCCACCGATCCTCACCCGCTTCGTCGGCCGCCGTCAGCCGTCCGTCCCTGTTCACATCGGCCGTCAGTCCCGCTTGCCAACCCAGGGCTGATCGCAGCTCCGCCTTGGTGGAGCCGCCGGTTCCCCAGGCGAGCATCACGGGGCTCGAGCTCAGCGCCACCGTCATGACGGCGAGGCTCGCGGTCCAGCGCTTCATCTTCACTCCTCGTAGTCGCACATGTGTGTGGTTTCCGTCAAATTAACACGAGCGTGTGAGATCCGGCAGGCGGATTTCCACAGCTCCACCCATGGGTGGAGCTGTGCTGGGTACTGCCGCCGAGAAGGGGTTCTGGCTGATCAGGCAAGTACTGGGTGAGACGCGTTCGACCGGAGCGCGGAGTGAGGAGCAGTTGATGCGCAAGACGAGGATCGCCGCCCTGGGGATCGTTGGGGCGGTCGCGGTCGTCGCGTTGCTCCAGTTGCCGGCCAGTCCGTTCTCCCGCCAGGATCACCCAGAGCGACCGGTGGCCCAGACCTCGACGCACTCGAAGACGGCTGCCCCGAAGTCCACGCCCACCGGCAAGCCTGCCGAGACCGGAAAGCCTGCTGGGTCCGGGAAGCCGGCGGAGCCCGGGAAGCCGGGGGAGGGCGGGACTGCCGAAGTACCGGCTTCGCCGGAGTCCAATGCGGCGCCTGGGCAGGGCGATCCGGGGATCACCTACCCCGTTCGCGGGACGGTCGACTTCACCGTCCTGCCGGGTGACCCGGCGACGATCGGCCGGGCCGGCAAGCTCTACACCTTCCAGATCGCGATCGAGGGTGGTATCAAGGGCGTCGATCCGGCGGCCTTCGCGAGTTTCGTGCGCGCGACCTATGGCGCGCCGGAGGGTTGGGCCTCCGCGGGGAAGTACCGGTTCCGCCAGGTGGGTCCCGGCCAGGCGGCCGACTTCCAGCTGATGCTCGTGACGCCCGCGACTCGGGACACCTACTGCGGCGGCGGCTTCGACCAGTACACGAGTTGCCGGATCGGGGAGCGCGTCGTGCTCAACGTGGCGCGGTGGGCCAGGGGAGTACCGAACTACGGCGCGAGCCTCACGGCGTACCGGCAGTACATGATCAACCACGAGACCGGGCATCGGCTCGGCAACGCGCATGAGCTGTGCCCTGGTCCTGGACAGCCGGCGCCCGTGATGCAGCAGCAGACGTTGGGTCTGCATGGCTGTACGGCGTACGCGTGGCCCTACCGCAACGGTCAGCGCTACGAGGGTCAGCTGGGCAAGTACGACGACCCAACGCCCAACAACTGAAGGGTCTACTAGTTGTGCAGGATCGTCGGGGGGAGTTGGTCGGCGACGTTGGCGGTGATGGCGGCTGACTCGAGGCCGTCGGCAACGGTGTGCAGGAGGCGGATCAGCTGGGCGGCGTCGGCCGGGCCGAGGATGCCGGTGACCACGTCGAGGACGCGGACGGTCAGGCCGTCGAGCTGGGACAGGCGGGCCTGGCCCATCCCGGTCACGCTCAGCACCGGCGAAGTACGGACGAGTCCGAGGGTGGCGAGCTCGGCGATGGCGAGCTCTGCCTCACCCGTGGTGGTGCCGACCTGGTCGGCCACGGCCTCGGCGGAGTCACGCCCGTTGGAGATCGCGCTCAGCACGAGCGCGGCCGGCATCTTGATCCCGACCGCGTCTTGCAGGCCGAGGATCAGCGGGTGGGCGTGGCCGCGGACCCGCTCCACGGCGTCCAGCAGCCGGAGCGCGTCGCTGATGTCGCCGATCAGGTGTTCGGTCTGGACGGTGGCGATCCCGGTCGGCGAAACGATCTGGTCGGGAACCGCCAGGGCCTTGGTCCCAGCGTCTTCGATGGTCACTTCACCAGCGTACGGAGGCCGCCAGGCCGGCTCGGCGTGTCGTACCTGAGGAAACGCTATGAATTGCGTCTCCCGAGACAATCGAACAAGACTTCGAAGCCGGTGAAGAACTTCTGGACAATTGCCCAGATTTCGCGCGTGACCTTCCGTTCTGCTCGTCCGTTGGATCTGACGTGACGGTGAACACACGGCGCACCGGCACCGCGCTCGCTCCGCGACTAAGGCCGACCACCCTGGAACTGCATGGAGGACAAGTGACAACCGCCACCGCCACCCAGACGTCTGAGCGCCGACGCGTACGAGTCTGGTTCGGTGAGCACGTGATCGCCGACTACAACGCCGAGCCGGCGTTGGCCGAGCGGTACGCACACGCCATGAGCCGTCGCTTCGCCGGACTCCGGGTCACCAACGACCCGATGCCCGTCGTGGACCGGCTCCCCGACCCCCTGCCCGGCGAGCGCATGTGGGATGTAGCCCCCCGTTAGACCCGGTCCCAAAAAATGCGCCTGGAAAAGTAAAAACGAAAACACTTCATCGTCCGCACCGAACCTCACCGGTGCGGACGTTTTCTGTCTCCACCAATTTGTCGCCGCCGGTATGTCGAGCCCGTCGCAGTGCCTCCGACGTACCCGCTGTGAGCCGATCGCCGGCTCGGAACAGGAGACAGCCATGGACCGCCCAGTACTGAACAGCATGCTGCTCGGCAGCACCGACCCCGACCGTCTCAAGGCGTGGTACCGCGACGGCTTCCACGCCGAGACGAACAACTACGGCACGCTCGACCTCGGTGGCTTCGGCCTGATCATCGAGCACCGCGACGACGTCGCCGCCTTGGCGCCCGAACCGGGCCGCTTCATCATCAACTTCGCGGTCGAGGACATCGAGCGGACCGCCGCCCACCTGCGCGCCCTCGACGTCAACTGGCTGGTCGAACCAGAGGACCGTGGCCCCGGCTACTTCGCCACCCTGATCGACCCCGACGGCAACTACGTCCAGATCATCCAGATGAAGCCGGAGTACTACACCAACCTCTGACCCAGCGACCTCCGTAGGCTGATCGCCATGAGCTGGCCGGCCGCTGTCGAAGTTCGCCCATTCGACGCTGCAAACCTCGAAGAACTCGTTGAGGTGGTCAACGCGATCGCCGCGGCCGACCGCAGTGGCGAGTACGTCGATGCGGTGGGGCTGGCGCGCGTGGTCGGGGCGGCGGCCGACGGGCGCACGGTCTGGAAAGGCACTCGCCTCGTCGGCTACAGCCTGATCGACGACGAAACGGTGAAAGGCGGTATTCATCCGGAGCATCGACGGCAGGGGATCGGCCGGCCGCTGTTCGAGTGGGCGACCCGGCGGGCCTTGGAGTCGTTTGCGACGGTCGACGTCGAGTTGCAGAGCATCGACGATGGTGGTCGGGTGCTCGCCCTCGCCAACGGCTACGAGCCCACCCGGTACTACAGCTCGATGCAGCGCCCGTACGCCGAACCGCCGATCGTCACCCACCTCGCCGAGGGCTTCCGGCTGATCCCCTTCGCCATCGAGTACGACGGACCACTCCGGCTGGCCCACAACGAGATCTTCGTCGATCACTGGGGAGTCGAGCCCAAGACCGAGGACGACTGGCAGAGGTGGTTCACCGGGCATCGCGGATTCCGGCCGGCGCTGTCTCGGCTGGTGCTCGACGGCGAGCGCATCGCGGCGTACGCGCTCGCCTATGAGTACTCGGCCGACACCGAGGCGACCGGCGTACGGGAGCTGTGGATCGGGCAGGTCGGCACCCGGCGCGAGTACCGCGGCCGCGGGCTGGCGAGTGCGGTCATGGCGGAGGTACTGCGAGCTGGTGAAGAGGCCGGCTTCGAGCGCGCTGGGCTCAATGTCGACGCCGCAAGCCCGACGGGTGCGCATCGCTTGTACGAGCAGCTCGGCTTCCGGACCGTCCACAGCAAGGTCCTCTATCGGCTGACTCGAGACGCCTGACGTCATGGCCTTTGACCTCACGCCCTTCCACATCGACGTCCCCGACGAGGAGATCGACGACCTCCACCGCCGTCTTCGGGCGACTCGCTGGCCGCGGGCGCTGTCCAGCGACTGGGCGCGCGGCGTACCGGTCGAGTACTTGCGGGGGATTGTCGAGCGGTGGCTGGAGTTCGACTGGCGGTTGTGGGAGGCGCGGCTCAACGCGGTACCGCAGTACACGACCCGGATCGACGGCCAGACCGTGCACTTCCTCCATGTGCGCTCGCCCGAGCCGACGGCCATCCCGTTGATCCTGACGCATGGCTGGCCGGGCTCGGTGGCTGAGTTCCTCGACGTGCTCGGCCCGCTCACCTCGCCGGCCGCGCATGGAGGTGACGCGTCGGACGCGTTCCACGTGGTCGCGCCATCGGTGCCGGGGCATGGGTTCTCGGTGCCACTCGGGGGACCTGGGTGGGATCATGAGCGGATCGCCCGCGCGTGGATCGAGTTGATGGATCGCCTCGGCTACCACCGGTACGGCGCTCAGGGCGGCGATACCGGATCTGTCGTCTCACCCCTCGTCGGTGCGCTCGCACCCGACCGCGTCATCGGCGTACACATCAATGGCGGACTCGCCTTCCCAGCGGCCGAGCCCGGCGACTTCGACGATCTGAACGCAACGGATCAGGCCAAGCTCGCGACGGCCGAACACATCCGCGCGACCGGCACCGGCTACGCCGAACTGCAGTCGACCAAACCGCAGACCGTCTCCTTCGCCCTCAGCGACTCACCCGTCGGCCAGCTCGCCTGGATCCTGGAGAAGTTCCACGACTGGACCGACCCGGCCCGCGCCCTCCCCGAGGACGCCGTCGCCCTCGATCACCTACTGGCGAACGCCTCCATCTACTGGTTCACCAACACCAGCGCCACCTCAGCCAACCTGTACTACGAAAGCCGAACCGCCGCCCCCGTCGCCCGGAGCGACGTGCCCACCGGAGTCGCCGTCTTCCCCACCGACCCAGCGATGCGCCACATCCTCGAACGCCGGCACAACATCACCCACTGGACCGAGTACTCGAGAGGCGGCCACTTCGCCGCCCTGGAAGCCCCCGACCTCCTGGTCGACGACATCCGCGCCTTCTTCCGGCCCCTACGTCAGCAGTAGGCCCGGCACCCGCGGTCCACCCCGTACGCCCGCCGCACCTTCCCCACCAACGCCACCGGCGACAGCTGCCGCCCTTCATGCCACGCGTTGAGAAAACTCTGCGGCGCCACAGCCCCTCGCCGAATCCACCAGTGCCCCGGCGCGGTAGGCCAACTGATCCCGAAATGCAGATGCGGCGGCGTCACCTGAGCACTCCCGGTATTCCCGGTCAGCCCCAGCACCTGCCCGGCCTTCACCACCAACCCGGGTTCGACCCCAGCGCCAATCGCCGACAGATGCGACCCGTAGTACCGCACCCCATCCACACCAACCACGGAAACCGACAACCCACCCCGATCCCGCCCGACGTTGGTCTTCTTGTCCCAGCTGTCCACCCGAGTAACCTCGTCAACCCGCCCATCCACCGGCGAGACAAACCGGCAACCCCGGTCCGCGAAGATGTCCGACGCCGGATAATCATGATGACTCTGCGACGCGTCCGCCCGGCAACCACCGATCGGGAAGACGTACTTGGTGGCCCGGAGGGCGGCCGCCGTCGGACCCGCAGACCTCGATGGCCGCTGCGGCGTGACGGGCTGCGCAGGTGTCGCAGGCCGTGCAGGCGTCGCGGCAGCAGTCGGCACGGTCGTCGGAGCAGCAGTCGGCTCCGGCGGTACAGGCGCCGTCTTGGTACGCACGCTGGTCGCCGGCGCCGGTACGGTCGCCACTTGCTTCTTGGAGTCGGACCGGTCGAACGCCCCGGTCGCAGTGAGCGCGATCAGCCCACTGCCCGCGACCACCAGGGCCGCGGACAGGAAGGCCACCCAGACGGACCGCCTCACTGGAACCAAAAGTCGTTGACCACGGCAACTGAGTAGACCGTCTCGCACGGGATGCCGTTCTTGTCGGCATCCATCCGCAGCGGCCGGTCGTAGTACCACCAGTAGGCGACGGCCTCGGCGTACGTCGCGCCCCGGTCGGCGAGATCGCGGCAGAACAGTCCGGACGCCAGTGGCGTCGCGCCGCTGACCTCCCGACCGTTCCAGTACGAGCCGATATCACTGCGCGGGTAGACGGTCTCGCACGGGATACCGTTGCGGTCGGCATCCATCTGGTTGGGCTGACCGTGCAGCCGCCAGTAGTCGATCGCCGCCACGTAGCTGTACCCCTTGCTCTTCAGGTCCCGGCAGAAGAGTCCTGCCGGGAGCGATCGGACGTCGCCGATCGCCTTCGGCAGGGTTCGTACCGGTGCAGGCGCCGTCGTGCCCTTGACCGACGGAGCCACGGTCATCGTCTTCACCGTAACCGGTACGCCGGTCGACTGCGGCGTCGACGCTGTCTCCTTGGCCGAATCTTGCCGGCTCAGCAGGAAGACCAGCCAGGCCAGCAAGACGATGACCACCCCGACCGCGACCCCTGCCAGGGCAGCCAGCGTCGCATTACCGCTGTCCTTGCCCGGGTGAGTGTTCTCGCGACTTTCTGTGACTGAATCCCATTCTCCATTCATGTTTCCCCCCGCGGCCCATTGAAGACCCGTCGCTCTGCGTTGTCCATGGCCTGGCTGGGGTCGGAGGTTCATGTGCACAACATCTGGATGTCATGAAGAAAGGCGATGATCCCGCCGGATTCCGCCATCCGAGAGGACGCACGCAATGGGACACTCCCACGACCACGCCGGCCACGGGCATGGTCACGATCACAGCCATGGGCACGGTCACGGTCACGGTCATGATCACGACCATCACCACCCGAACACCGAGCTGGACGCCGCGACCACCGCGGCGCTGAACGAGTCGATTCCGGACCAGGACCTGTCGCCGACCGAGTTGTCGCGCCGTGGCCTGCTCCGCTCGGCCGGGATCCTCGGGGGAGCGGCGGCACTCGCCGTCTCCGGCGCCGAGTTCGCCGCTGCCACGTCGCCGACCGGGCACGTGTTCACCAGCGGTGGCCGGCCTAACGTCTGGCTGGCCGGCGACCACCACATCCACACCCAGCTGAGCTCCGACGGCATGTACCGGGTCATCGACCAGGCACACCACGCGGCCGCGAACGGTCTCGACTGGCTGGTCATCACCGACCACGGTGGCACCACCCACGCCCGGATCGGCGTCGACCTGGTCAACCCGCAGATCAAGGCGGCCAGGGCCGAGCTGAAGAACACGCTGATCTTCCAGGGCCTGGAGTGGAACATCCCGGCCGCCGAGCACGGCACCGTCTTCGTCGCCCCGGGCAGCCGCGAGGTCGAGGTGCTGAAGCAGTTCGAGAACGGCTACGACGGCAGCGTGAAGAACGCCGGCGCCAACACGCCGGCCAACGAGCAGCTCGCCCTCGACGGCATCCAATGGCTCGGCCAGCAGGTCGACCAGCGCCGGGTCGCGGACGCTCTGTTCCTCGCGAACCACCCCGCCCGCAACGGCATCGACAGCCCGCACGAGATCCGCAACTGGCGTGACGCCGACCCGCGGATCGCCGTCGGCTTCGAAGGCGCGCCCGGTCACCAGGCCGGCGGTCTGCCCGCTGGGATCGGCGCTGGTGGCGCTCGCGGCCTCTACGGCAACGCGCCGGGCGCGAACTCCTTCCCCGGGTACCCGGCGGAGTCGTACCGGACCTGGGGTGGCTTCGACTGGATGACCGCCACCGTCGGCGGCCTCTGGGACAGCCTGCTCGCCGAGGGCAAGCCGTGGTGGATCAGCGCCAACTCGGACTCGCACGTGAACTGGAACGAGACCGCCCGTCGCCCTGATGGCTCGGACCAGGTGCAGTTCGACCGGGACGGCCGCTACATGGACCCGGTCTACAGCCGCACGGTCAACCGCACGGCGGCCGACTTCTTCCCGGGCTACTACAGCCGTACGCACGTCGGTGCCGACAACCGCGACTACCGCGCGGTGATGGAAGGTCTGCGCAACGGCCGCGTCTGGGTCGACCACGGCGCGCTCGTCAAGGCGGTCGAGGTCGAGGTCCGCGAGGCCGGCAAGACCCACGGCGAGCCGCTCGGTGGAGCCTTGCACGTACGCCGGGGCCGCGCGGTCGAGCTCGTCATCCGGATCACCGCGCAGAACGTCCCGAACTGGGCCAACTTCACGCCGTCGCTCAACCGCGTCGACGCGATCGTCGGTGCGGTGAAGGGCGCGGTCAGCGACAAGGACACCTTCACGGCGCCGGACACCAAGGTCGTCAAGCAGTGGGACACCTCCGGCAAGCGCGGCACCTTCGAGCTCGTCCTGCCGCTCGGCAAGGCCGACACGGAGAACCCGTACTACGTCCGCGTCCGCGGAACCGACGGCAACCGCAGCCAGCCGGGCTACCTCGGCGCAGCGATCGACCCTGCCGGTCCGCAGCTGGATGTGGTCGGCGACGCTGACCCGTGGGCCGACCTGTGGTTCTACACGAACCCGATCTGGGTGCTTCCGACCAAGTGATCATCGCCGTCGATGCGGACTCCGCAGACACCGTGGAGGCCGAACACGTCCTCCACGGCATGCTGGGGTCCGCGACAGGCCCGGTAGTCGCCTGCACCCATGTGGTGTCAGGCGGCCACCTGGCTGTCTCCATCAGCACGTCCGGCTTCGACCAGGCCGCCCTGACCCAGGACGTCGGCTCAGCCGTCATCCGCGCGGGCGCAGCCGAGCCCGAGGTTGCAGGCCCGAGCCAACTGATCCGCGGCGCCTACGTGGCCGCAGTAGAAACGGCACTCGGTACTGCCGGGCGCCTGGTCACCTTCCCCGGCCAGGAGAACGCCCGCGGCACCCTGACCGCCGCTGAACTGGTCGAGACCTGCGGCATCGACCAGGTGGAAGCCATCGGCGGCCTACCCGTCGAGGACTCCACCCTGGTAGACACCCGCGACTTCATCCGCCCCATCCGCCGCAACGGCCAGATAGTCCTCCTGGTCCAACCAGCCGCCGGCGGAGTCTTCATCCCCTTCGAGGTCGAACACCAGATAAAGTGCTGCGCCAACCACTGAAGTAGCGGCTCAGTCTCCTGGGTGGTCCATCAGCGTGATCCGATCACGTGTGGTGCCGCATCGCGAGCAGATCTCGTACCGCCCGTTGTCTTCGTTGCGCTCGGTTCTCCACCTGTGTGAGCCGAGAAGACACAGAAGCGACTTCATCTGCTCACGGTAGCTCAGCTTCGCTCGCCCCAAGCGGGTGAGTTCTGCAGTACTTCGGGTAGTGGGCCGATGACGCCCAGCCGTTGGGTGCAGCGGGTGAGGGCCACGTACAGGTCGCGGAGGCCTCGGGGGGACTCGATCATGATGCCGTCGGGGTCGACGACCAGGACCGAGTCGAACTCGAGGCCCTTCGCGCCGGCCACAGTGAGCACGGTGATGCCGGCTATGTCGCCCACTGCCTCCTGCACCAGCTCGAGCCGGTGCCGCGAGGTGATCACGCCAACCTGCCCGTACTGCGTCTCCTCATGCGCCACCTTGCTCACGTACGCCGCCTGCTCAGCCGCCGGTACGCCGACATGCCAAGGCCTGACCCCAGTCGCCCGCACCGACTGCGGGGCGATCGCAGTCGGGTCGACCTCATGCAGTACGTCAGCAGCCAACTCCATCACCTCAGCCGGCGTCCGGTAGTTCATCGTCAGCTCCGCCAGCCGCCAGCGATCCCCGAACGACGGCGCCAGCGCTTGCCGCCAACTCGTCCCGCCACCGGCAGCACCCGTCTGTGCGACATCGCCGACCAGCGTCATCGAACGCAACGGACAGCGCCGCGCGATCGCCCGCCACGCCATCGGCGACAACTCCTGTGCCTCATCCACGATCACGTGTCCGTAGGTCCACCGCCGATCGACCGAGGCCCGCTCGGCCAGCGTGCGATCGTCATCGGCCTCGTACCTGGCCGCGAGCATCTCGGCATCGAGGATGTCCTTGGCCGACAGGACTTCCGCCTCGTCGTCCTCGTCGAAGTCGGTCGAGCCCGAGCCCGACAGCACATCCAGAGAGCCTTGTGCGTAAGCGATCGCGCGAGCCCGCTCGGCCCGCTCGCGCGCCAGGTCGCGGCCGTCGTCCCCGAGCAGTTCGGCAGCTTCGTCGAGCAGCGGGACGTCGGCCGGGCTCCAGTCATCGCCGTACCTGAGCAGGTGCTCGCGGTCGAGTGCGCTGAGCTGCGGCGCCGCTGATGCGAGCCGGCGCTCATCGGCGTACAGGTCGATCAGGAGTTGTTGCGGGCTGAGCACCGGCCAGAGCTGTTGGAGCAACGCCTGTACGCCGGGGTCCGCGACGACCTCGTTGCGCAACTCCTCCAGGTCGTAGTCGTCGAGCAGGTTCTCGCCGCCGAGCGGGTCCTCGCCGATGATGCCGGCGTACTGGCTTACCAGGTGCTCGATGACGGACGTCTTGAAGAACGGTTGCGCCTGGTTGTGGGTCAGCTGCCGGGCGCGGGCGGCTGCGCGGAGTTCCTCGACGATGGCCGGCTCCACCCGCAGTACCGTCCGGTCGACGGTCAGCTCGATCGGCTCGGCGGGCACCCACTGGCGGTCGGCGACGGCAGTCTCGATCACCTCGGCCATCACCGCGCGGCCCTTGACCTCGGCCACCTCGGCGGGTTCGGGACGGGTCGCGGTCACGCCGGGGTACAGCTCGGCGACGGTGACGAGCCGGACGCCGTCCTCGCCGAGCGACGGCAGTACCTGGCCGATGAACTTCAGGAAGGTGGAATTGGGGCCGACCACCAGAATTCCGCGCTTTTCCAGTTGGTTGCGGTGTGTATACAAAAGGAAAGCCGCCCGGTGCAGCGCGATTGCGGTCTTTCCGGTGCCCGGACCGCCCTGCACGACAAGCACGCCGGCCAGCTCGGAACGGATGATCCGGTCCTGGTCGGCCTGGATGGTCCGCACGATCGACTCCATCGTGCCGGTACGCCGCGCCTCCAGCGCGCTCAGCAGCACCGCCTCGCCGACCACTCCGGTACCGGGCTGGGACGCACCGTCCGCCGTACGGTCGAGGTCGAGCTGCTCGTCCTGGACGTCGACCACCTGGCGCAGCCGGGTCTGGATGTGCCGGCGCCGGACGATGCCCTCATTGACCACCGCTGTGGCGATGTAGAACGGGCGTGCCGCCGGTGCGCGCCAGTCGACGAGCAGCGGTTCGTAGTCGTCGTCGTGCAACCCGATCCGGCCGATGTGCAGGACCCCGCCGTCCTCGTCGTCGAGCCGGCCGAACGCGAGACCCTCCTCGGCCGCGTTCAGCCGGGACAGCCTGGCGTTCAGGTCGCGGACCCGGCCGTCGCGCTGGTGCAGGGCCTGCGCGTTCCTGGTACCGGCGATCTGCTCGTCCTGCCGGCGACCCTCCGTACGTTCGCGCTCACGATCCAGCGTCGCGTAGAAAGCCGTCAGGTGAACCTGTTCAGCCTCGACCGGATTCAGCAATTCCAACCCCTCGTGATAAAATGCAGCTCGTTGGTTCCCAGTGCCGATTTCGGCAATTCTCTGGTGGCAGCCACAAATCCTTGAGTTTATCGCATTTCACCCTTTGCGCTACCCGATCCAGCGGGCACGATCAGCAGCATGACGGTCCACCACATCGTCCCGCCGTACCTGCTCGAACACCTCGAGCGCACCGCGGACGACCCGAACCTGCGCGCCCGCTACCGCCTGACGCTGCAGCACGACGCCGTACTCCGGAGTCGCCCGGCCGCACTCGGGCAGGGCTCCGTCCAGCTCGACGGCATCGTTCCCTCTGAAGGCACTGTTCAGTCCGAAGGCACTGCCCAGCTTGAGGGTGACGGCGCCGGCGCGCGACGGGTCGTCCACGATGCGGAGAACGGCACCACGCTGCCCGGCCCGGTGGTCCGGCGCGAGGGCGAGCCTGCGGTGGCCGATGCGACGGTCAACCAGGCGTACGACGGCACCGGGGCGACCTGGACGATGTTCAAGGAATGCTTCGGGCGGGACTCGGTCGACGGGGCGGGGCTGCCGCTGAGTTCGACGGTGTACTACGACCACGGGTACGCGAACGCGTTCTGGGACGGCGCGCAGCTGGTGTTCGGTGATGGCGATGGGGAGATCTTCGGCGACTTCACCGGCTCGATCGACGTTGTCGGACATGAGTTGACGCATGGCGTTACGCAGTACACGGCCGGCCTGGTCTACGAAGGCCAGTCAGGCGCCCTCAACGAGAGCCTCTCCGACGTCTTCGGCTCCCTCGCCAAACAACACCACCTCGGCCAAACCGCCGCGGAAGCCGACTGGCTGATCGGTGCCGACCTCTTCCGCCCCGGCGTCTCCGCGACCGCCCTCCGCTCGATGAAGGCCCCCGGCACCGCCTACGACGACCCCCGCCTGGGCCGCGACCCCCAACCCGCCCACATGTCGGGTTATGTCGAAACCACCGAAGACAACGGCGGCGTCCACCTGAACTCCGGCATCCCCAACCACGCCTTCTACCTGGTAGCCACTGCCCTGCCCGGCAACGCCTACGACCACGCCGGCCAGATCTGGTACACCACCCTCACCTCCGGCAACCTGACCCCCACCACCACCTTCGCTTCCTTCGCCACCGCCACCCACACCACAGCCATCACCCTCTACGGCCCCACCTCCCCAGAAGCCACCGCCGTACAAACCGCCTGGCAAAACGTAGGCGTCCTCCCCACCACCCCTCAACCCGAAGCAGCCCCCACACCACCAGAATCAGAACCAGACCCCGCACCACCCGAACCCACCGACCTAATCCGAGCCGCCAACACCTCCCTACCCCTAAACCCCCCACCCGCCGCCCCACCCCCACCCACCAACCCCCCACCCTCCGACGCCGCACCGACTGACGCCGCACCGACTGACGCCGCACCGACCGACGCCGCACCGACCGACGCCGCACCGACCGACGCCGCACCCACCAACGCCGCACCCACCAACGCCGCACCGACCGACGCCGCACCACCCCCGCCCGCCGGTCCCACGCCCGCACCGGACCCCGCCTGAGCGCGCTCAAAGAAACAGCATTTCGGCCGGTGGCGACTTGACCTCCGCGGACTGGTCGGCCGCGGAAGCGGACCTCCGCATCGGACGTTGTTTGACCTCAAGCTGACTTGAAGTTCTACCGTCGGCGGGGTGACTGTGCATCCGCTCCGCCTCGCCCTGCTCGTGCGGAATTCCGAGCCGGGCAAGTTCGGCACCGTGCTGGCCGACTGGTTCGCGCGGGAGGTAGAGAGCAGAGACGACTTCAAGCTCGACCTGATCGACCTCAGTCGCACACCAACAGCCGACCTACCCGCCCGGATCGACGACGCCGACGCGATCGTGATCGTCTCCCCGGAGTACAACCACGGCTACCCAGGTGACCTCAAGACGGCGATCGACGCCGTACGCCGCCCCTGGTACGCGAAACCAGTCGCCTTCCTCGTGTACGGCGGCCGCTCCGGCGGACTCCGCGCGGCCGAGCAACTCCGCCAGGTCTTCGGCGAACTCCACGCCGTCACCATCCGCGAAACCCTCAGCTTCCACCAGCCCACCGACCCCTTCACCCCCGCAGCAGCCGCCACCCTCCTCACCCAACTCGCCTGGTGGTCCCGCCCCCTCCGCGAAGCCCGCACCACCACCCCCTACCCCGCCTGACCCATCCCGCACGACGGCGAGCCACCAACTCGCAGTACCAACTGCCCCGCCCGGTACGCCGAACCGGCCCCAACCCGTCGTACCGGCATCTTTGTGCTCCACCTGAGCGAATCCACCCGCACCGAAACGCTGAGGCGGAGCACCAAGTTGGCTGCTCAGCGGAATAGCTCGCCGCGAGTGGCGGTTACCGTTGAACGTGACTGCTGAGCCGATGCCCCTGTCCGTGCTCGACCTCTCGCCGGTACCGTCGGGCACCCGCCCGTCCGAGGCGCTGCACGAGACCCTCGAGCTCGCGAGAAGTGCGGAGGCGGCCGGCTACCACCGGTACTGGCTGGCCGAGCACCACAACATCCCCAGCGTCGTGAGCACCAGCCCTGAGGTGATGATCGCGGCCGTCGCCGCCGCGACCTCCTCGATCCGGGTCGGCTCCGGCGGCATCATGCTGCCGAACCACTCACCCCTGAAGGTCGCCGAGAGCTTCCGCGTACTCGGCGGGCTCTACCCCGGCCGCATCGACCTCGGCATCGGCCGCGCCCCCGGTACCGACCAGCGCACCGCACTGGCCCTCCG
The DNA here is from genome assembly GCF_044453825.1 of Kribbella sp. NPDC051620. Taxonomy (NCBI): domain Bacteria; kingdom Bacillati; phylum Actinomycetota; class Actinomycetes; order Propionibacteriales; family Kribbellaceae; genus Kribbella; species Kribbella sp. NPDC051620. The sequence goes on along the minus strand of NZ_JBITDB010000004.1, from coordinate 190,781 downwards.
CCGCAGCCGCGAGGCCCTGGCCGCCGACGACTTCCTCGACCAGTACACCGAGCTGCGCGCGTACGCCGAAGGCTTCCCCGCCGGCCACCCCTTCGCCCCCATCTCAGCGCAGCCGGACGACATCCCGCTGCCGCCTGTCTGGGTGCTCGGCTCCAGCGCGTACGGCGGTCAGGCGGCCGCCGCCCTCGGCACCGGCTTCGCCTACGCCGGCCACTTCGGCACCCTCGACCCAGCCGGCGTCATCGGCTCGTACCGCGAGCTCTTCCAGCCCAGCCCCGAGCAGCCGAAGCCGCACGCGATCCTGGCCCTAGCCGCGATCGTCGCCGAAACCGAAGAGCGCGCCCAGCAACTGAGCCTGGCAAACCAACTCTCCATGCTCCGTCTCCGCTCAGGCCGCCCCAGCCCGCTCCCGTCACCCGAAGAAGCCGCCGCCTACCCCTGGTCCGACGGCGAACGCGCAGCCGTCGAGGAGTGGGCCGGCCTGGTCTCCGTAGGCACCCCCGACCAGGTAGCCGCAGACCTCACCAGCCGAGCCACCTCAGCCGGCGCCGACGAACTCATCATCACCACAAACATCCACAGCCCCGCCGAACGCCGCCACTCCTACGACCTACTAGCCACAGCCTGGGGCCTGAAGCCGCGCTGACTGCTGCGCCGCATCGCCGTGGCCGCGCAGTGTCTTTCCAACTTGAGCGTATCCGCCGAACCACCGACTCGGCCGGAGTTATCCACAGGTCAGGTTGGGGTGCCGCGGACGTGTTCGAAGATGAGGCTGGTTTCGGCGTGGATCACCGCAGGATCTGCGGTGAGGTGGTCGAGGACGAAATCGCGGAGGGCGTCGGGGTTCTCGGCCGACACGTGCAGTAGGTAGTCGTTGGCGCCGCTGACGTGGAAGAGCGCCAGTACGCCGGGGAGGCGCGGGGCCGCCGCGCGGAAGCGGTCGATGTCGTCGCGGGAGTGGGCGCCGATCCGGATCGCCACCAGCGCCTGAAGCGGTCGCCCGAGCGCCGCCAGGTCGACATCCGCGTGGAAACCGCGGATCACGCCGCGTTCGCGCAGGGAGCGCACGCGGGTCAGACAGGTCGACGGCGCGATGCCGGTCGCCTCGGCGAGTGCGTTGTTCGGCATCCGGCCGTCGGCCGTCAGCAGCCGGACCAGCTCCCGATCGACCTCGTCGAGCGCAGCGGGCACCGGCCGGGGGGCCGGTCCAGGCGTCCGACGATCCTTCGGCATGCCTCCACTGTAAGACCCATCCACAGAATCCACAGCGTGTGGACAAGCCTGTGGACGAATTTTATTCGGAACTATTGCCCAGATCTGCAGAAGATTCCATCCTCAGCCTCACCATCCCCGAGGAGGCCCCCATGACTCAGCTGGACACCCGCTCCGTACACGCCGGCCGCGACGACCTCACCGCGCTCGGCGTCCACGTCCCCCCGATCGACCTCTCCACCACCTACCCGCTGCCCGACGTCGCGAGCGGCGGAGCCTCGTACGACGCCCTGGCGCTCGGCAACGGCCCCGACGGCGGCAGCCTCGTCTACCAGCGACTGTGGAACCCGAATGTCGCCCGCTTCGAGCAGGCCCTCGCAGAGCTCGAGTACTGCGAAGGCGCAGTCGCCTTCGGCTCAGGCATGGCGGCCCTGTCCGCCGCACTGCTTGCTACCGTCGTCGCGGGCCGCCCGCATGTCGTCGCCGTCCGCCCGCTCTACGGCGGCTCGGACCACCTGTTGTCCACAGGCCTACTCGGTACGACGGTGAGCTGGGTGACTCCCACTGGTATCGCCGACGCCATCCGCCCCGACACCGGACTCGTCCTGGTCGAGACGCCCGCCAACCCCACGGTGGAGCTGGTGGACATCGCCGCTGCCGTCCGCCAGGCCAACGGCGTACCGGTGCTTGTGGATAACACCTTCGCGACGCCAGTACTCCAGCAACCCGCCCAGCACGGCGCGACTCTGGTGCTGCACTCGGCAACGAAGTACCTGGGCGGCCACGGTGACGTCATGGGTGGAGTAGTCGCAGCCAACACCGAGTGGACCGCCAAGCTCCGCCAGGTCCGGGCGCTGACCGGTGGCCTGTTGCACCCGCTTGCGGCGTACGAACTGCACAGGGGACTGCAGACCCTGCCGGTACGAGTCCGGGCGCAGCAGTCCTCGGCGGAGAAGGTCGCTGACTGGCTGAGCACCCACCCGGCTGTGGATAACGTCTACTACCCCGGCCTGCCCGAGTGCGACCCTCTAGGCCTGATCGGCCGTCAGCAATCCGGCCCCGGCGCCGTCTTAGCCTTCACCACCACCGGCGGCTACGAGGCGGCCGCCCGAGTAGCAACCTCACTCCACCTCATCACCCACGCAGTCTCCCTAGGCGGAGTCGACACCCTCATCCAGCACCCCGCAGGCCTGACCCACCGCCTGGTAGACGACTCCGCCAAACCCCACAACAACCTCCTCCGCCTAAGCATCGGCCTCGAATCCCCCGAAGACCTGACCGCCGACCTGACCCAAGCCCTGAGCTGAACCCCACGACCTTGAGCACCGGGCAGTCGCCGTCTTGCCGATCCGGCGACTGGCGGGTGCTCAAAGTGGACGAATCAGGCCGGTACGGCGACGGGGCGCTCGAGGACCTTGTCGATGATTCCGTAGGCGAGGGCCTGCTCAGGCGTGAACCAGCGGTCGCGGTCGGAGTCCTCCTCGATCCGTTCCACCGGCTGCCCGGTCCGCACACTCAGCAACCTGGCCAGGTCCTTCTTCGCCAGTACCGACTGCTCCGCCTGGATCTTGATGTCCGTCGCCGTCCCGCCCATCCCGCCGGTCGGCTGGTGCATCATGATCCGGGCGTGCGGCAGTGAGTACCGCTTACCTTCCGCCCCACAAGCCAGCAACACCTGACCCATCGACGCGACCAGCCCCATCGCGTACGTCGCCACGTCGTTGCTGATGAAGTTCATCGTGTCGTAGATCGCCAGCCCGGCCGACACGGATCCGCCGGGCGAGTTGATGTAGAGCGAGATGTCCGCCTTCGGATCCTCGGCGTTCAGCAGGATCAGCTGGGCGCACAGCGCGTTCGCGTTCTCGTCCTTGATCTCGTCGCCGAGTACGACGATGCGCTGCCAGAGCAGGCGCTGGTAGATGTGGTTGTCGAGGGCATTCGGTGCAGTGGTCTCGCTCATGTGATCCAGCGTCGCCGCCCCGCGCGCCGGAGTCCCAGGAATCTGCCCATGGCAGATCTGCCCACCGCAGACCTGTCCGGGGTGGCACACTCGACCTAAGGACACCGGAGCAGGGGAGGACCCAGACGTGTTGCTACGCCAGGTGATCGGAAACGTCTTCCGCCGGCTGCGGCGCGAGCGGGGGATCACCCTGCGCGAGCTCGCCGAGCAGGCCCAGGTCTCGGTGCCGTACCTGTCCGAGATCGAGCGCGGCCGCAAGGAGCCCTCCTCGGAGATCCTCGCCGCGATCTGCCGGGCCTTGGACCTGGAGCTCGCAGACCTGCTGGCCGAGGTGCAGTTCGACCTAGCCACCGCCGTCCGCGCCACCTTGCCCGTACGCCTCCAGACCAGCTCGATCCGCGTGACCGAGTCGGCTCCCCAACGCGTGGTCTCCTCCCCGAACGCCTACTCGACCTCAGCCCAAGCCTTCGCCCTGGTTGCCTAGTCAGTGCTCTGGCACAGCAACCCGTCAGCAAGGACCTGGCGTACTACGGCTGCGCCCGCAGACGTACTCACTTTCCACCGGAGCCTCGCCGGCTACCGCCCGACCCCGCTGACCGCAGTACCAGCCCTGGCCGCTGAGCTGGGTCTCGCTGAAGTCCTGGTCAAGGACGAGTCGCAGCGACTCGGCCTGCCCGCGTTCAAGGCGCTCGGAGCCTGGTGGGCCATCCACCGTGCCCTGCAGGACCACCCGTCGACGACAGAGCTCGTCACTGCGACCGACGGCAACCACGGTCGAGCGGTAGCCCGGATGGCCAGCACACTCGGCCTCAAGGCTCACGTGTTCATCCCAGCCGTGGTCAGCGAGCGCGCCATCGACGCCATCCGCTCCGAGGGCGGCATCGTGACCATCATTGACGACTCGTACGACGCCGCCCTGGCCGCTGCAGCCAATGACGCGACAGGGGAGAGGCTGCTGATCCAGGACTCGGCCTGGCCCGGGTACGAGGTCATCCCGCAGCACATCGTCGACGGGTACTCGACGCTGTTCCGTGAGATCGACATCGAGCCCGACCTGGTCGTAGTACCGATGGGTGTGGGCTCTATTGCTCAGGCTGCCGTCACTCACTACCGCAGTGGGTCGGTGACTCCGGCACTGCTCGGTGTCGAGCCGGCGAGCGCCGCCTGTGTCACCACAAGCTTGCGAGCCGGAGAGCTGCTCACTGTGCCCACGGGCAAGACGGTGATGGCAGGCCTGAACTGCGGTACGCCGTCAAGCCTCGCCTGGCCGGTACTGCAGGCCGGGCTGGACGCAGCGGTCACAGTGGAGGAGCACGAGGCGACCCGTGCCGTCCAGGACCTCGGCAGAGCGGGGATCTCGTCGGGTGCCAGCGGAGCCGCCACCCTGGCCGGCCTGCGAGCTGCGCGCGACCTGCTGCCGTTGACCGCGTCCAGCACGGTCGTGTTGATCAGTACGGAGGCTGCACTGTGATCGACTACCAGGTCCGCTTCGCAGTCGACGACACTGCGCTGTCCACCCTGCATGCGCTCGCCTTCGAGTCCCCGGTCGAGGTACAGCCATGGGCCGCGCGACTGGACCGGCACGCGCTCACCTGGGTCGGTGCCTTCAGCAATGATCAGCTCGTCGGGTTCGTGCAGGTCTGCTGGGACGGCGGCGCGCATGCCTTCGTACTCGACACCGCCGTCCACCCGTCATACGGGCGGCAAGGCATCGGCAAGGAGCTGGTTCGCCTGGCCGCGGAGGAGTCGAAGGCAGCTGGTTGCGAGTGGCTGCACGTCGACTACGAGCCACATCTCGTGGACTTCTACGTCAAGGCGTGCGGGTTCTCGCCCACCGAGGCGGCTCTGCTCAGGCTTCGTTGAGTACTGCCGTCAGCCGCTCCGTCGACACGCAGGAGATGAGGCAGCGTTCCTTGGCGTCTCCGAGCAGTCGCGCGGTCCATGGGGTGAAGCCGCCGTCGCCCAGGTCGGCACCAGGGAGGGCGATGCCGAGCGCAGTACCGGAGTAGTAGCCGGATCCCTTGTCCCGTTGAGGATCCTCGGCGAACTCCACCTTCAGCGCAGGCCGCACGGTGTCATCGATCCGCTCCCGTACTGCGGTCCGCTCGAACGTCGTGAACGTCAACTGCGCCTGATCACCCAGTACGTCGTGCCAGAAGCGCAGGTGGTCGACCAGCATCTCCGCCTCGATCCGCCCCGACCCGGTGTCCCGTGCGCTCGACACCAGCGCGAACAACTGGAAGTGCGCGAACAGCCCCGGCCCGTCGACCAGCTGTGCGCGAACCACCCGCTGACAAGTGGCAAGGTCGACGCGGTCCTGCCCGGCGCGTCGGCGTACCGCAGCCTCGATCGCGAGCTGGTTGGTCGGATCGCTCGCGACCTCGGTGCTGCGCATCGTGCTGACGACCATGTTCTGGTGAATGGTCGCCACCGCCGAGCACGTCCCGAGCGGCGTCAGAGGCGACAACTCCACACCCGTGAACCGCTCCGGCAGCCGCTCCCACAGCATCGCCTGCGTCCTCACGAGTGCGCGGGGATCAACGACCGACGGCCGTACGAACCGGTCCTCGCGCCACCGCTGCACCAACCTCGCCGGCGTCACCGCGGCCGCCCGTTCGCGACTGACCTCGAGCAACGCGGTCTGCAGCTCGGACGGACTGAGCCCGCGCGTCAGCGCCTCCCGCGCTCCGTCGGGGACCTTCCGCCAGACCCGCTCGCCTACGTCAGCCATCCCCAAAGCCTGCCGGACCGGGGTGCGAAACGCTTCTCAATTTCGCTCTGTACCAACTAGTATGTACGACATGTACGCGATGCAGTACGAGCTGAATCTGCCGACGGACTACGACATGGGGATCATCCGGCGCCGCGTCGAGACGCTGGGGGACCGGACGGACGACTTCGAGGGGCTGGGGATCAAGGCGTACCTGGTGCAGGACCAGGCCAACGGGGCGATCGTGAACCTGTACGCGCCGTTCTACCTGTGGAACGACGTGGCGGGGATGGGCCGATTCCTGTGGGGTGGCGGGTTCTTCAGCGGGATCTGCCAGTCGTTCGGGCGGCCGAGTGTGCGGCACTGGACCGGTGCTGTGGCTAAGGCCGGCGGTGATGTGGACCAGCCGGCGGTGGGCGCGACGAAGAACGTGTGGAAGTTGCCGGCGGAGGTCGACCCGGCTGAGCCGGTGGCCGAGGCGATGGCCGCGTTGCAGCAGACCGTCGAGCTGCCCGGTGTCCACAGCTCGGCGATCGCTGTGGATCCTGAGCGGTGGGAGGTGGTGCACTTCACCTTGTGGAGTGGCGAGCCGGGGATCGTGCCGGGGACGCGGTACCAGTTCTGCACTTATCCACACCTGGAACAAAGGAGCTGTTCGGGTAGCGGGTTGGCGGATATCTTCTTTGGTATGAACTACTCAGCGCCGCACCTTTGACAATCCAGCCGCCAACCCAACGCTGTCCCGCGCAGTCTGTCTGCGCGGATCGTCGCCTTCGAGGCGCTGCAGGACTTCATCCCGCTGTATCCGGTGTATCAGTTGCTGTTCACCGATCACGGGCTCTCGGCGACGGAGGTCTCGTCGCTGTTCATCATCTGGTCGACGACCGCTTTCCTGCTCGAGGTGCCGTCCGGCGCCTGGGCGGATGTCTTCTCCCGACGCAAACTGCTGGTGTTCGGCACGCTCGTTCGCGGTCTGGGCTTCGCAGGCTGGATCATCATCCCCTCGTACGCCGGGTTCGCGCTCGGCTTCGTGTTGTGGGGGATCAGCTCCGCGCTGATCTCGGGCACCTTCGAAGCCCTCGTGTACGACGAACTCGCTGCGCGTGGGGCCGCCAACCGGTACGCCGGGCTGATCGGTCGGTCGAAGTCGGCCGCGTTGGTACTGAACCTCGCTGCGACTGCCTTGGCCGCACCGCTGTTCAAGCTCGGCGGCTACCCGTTGCTGGGCCTCATCAGCGTCTGCAGCTGCCTCGTCCAGGCAGCCGTAGCCCTGTCCCTACCTGAGGCGACCCCTGTCGCCACAGCCGACGAGACAAAGGAGGCACAAGCAGAAAGCTTGAGTGTGCTTGGGCGGTACCTGTTGATGTTGCGGGCTGGCCTGTCCGAGGTGACGACCAGTCGGGTCGTTCGGCAAGCTGTTCTGCTGGTCGCGCTGCTCGGTGGATTCCTGGCTTTCGACGAGTACTTCCCGTTGCTGGCAAGGGGAATCGGCGCTTCGACTGCGCTCGTGCCGTTGCTGATCGCCGGCACGGTTGCCGCTCAGGCGATCGGCGGTGCGCTCGCGGGTCCGGCGTACCGGATGCGGGGATGGGTGCTCGGCGTCGGGCTGGCGTTGTCGGCCGGGTTGCTGGCGTGGGGTGCGTTGAGCGGGACGGCTGTCGGGTTCGTGCCGATCGCGCTCGGGTACGGCGCGATGCAGCTCGTGATCATCGTCGCCGAGGCGCGCTTGCAGGACGCCATCACAGGTCCGGCACGGGCGACGGTGACCTCGGTGTCGGGCTTGTTCGCCGAGGTCTTCGCTGTCTTGGTCTACGCGGGATTCGCGCTGGGAGCGGTCTGGTTCGCGCTGCCGGTGCTGGTGGCCGGTCTGACCATCCCGTTGTTCCTGACTGCCCTGATCACGCCGGCCGCTCTGCCGCCGCCGGCTTCACAACAAGAGGAAGAATGATGGTTGGTCCACCTCTGCCTGATCAGAATCCCAGTGGCCTCACAGGCTCAGCAGGGTGTCGAGGGACGAGGCGACCCGGTTCACGAAGGCGGTTCGGTGCTCGTCGGTGGTCGAAGCCAATGAGAGGAAGGGGTTGAGGTCCTCGAGCTCGACCAGCAGCAGCTCGCCGGCACCGGTCGCGGCGGTGGTACGGGTCCGGCAGGCGTCGACGCGCTGGATGCCGTGGTCGATCGTGTTCCAGTCGACGAAGCGCTGGGCGAAGGCGAGGTCGTCCTCGGTGGGGTGGTAGGGCTCGAGCTCCCAACGGTGCTGGGGATCCGGGGTGTACAGCGCGTACTGGAAGTCGCGATCGACGAAGTAGAAGGACACCTCGTACCGGAAATCGACCAACGGCTGCGCGAGCATCCCATCGAGAGACAGGTTGCTCAGCTCGTCGCGGGAGACCTTGCGCAGCCCGATCGAGTCCGAACCAAGCTTCGGCTTCACCAGATAACCGGCCGACTCCGGCAACGTGGACGGATCGCTGTCGGTCGTCGGGATCACCGGGTAGCCGGCGTCGCTCAACTCCACCAGATACTGCTTGCCGACCATGTCGGCCTACCGCTGAGCTGGTTGAACACCCGCGTTCCCCGTGCGATCGCCGCCGCCCGGAACTCGTCGTACTCCGCCTGGAAGTGCAGCACCGGCCCGCTGTTCCGCACGATCACCGCGTCGAACCGGTCCATCAATCCGACCGCATCCAACGGATGACACAACGCCAGATCGAAGTGCTCCCGCAGTTCCCGGGTGAGATAGGCGTCCTCATCCCCGTACCGCCGACCACGAGCCGGATACGTCAAATCGCTGACATACAAAACCTTCGCACGCATCAAAACCTCCGAGCGGTGGGGTCCCCCGAGTATCAGCGCCCTCAACTCCACCCATCCCACCTTTCCCGCCCCTTGGACCACCCCACCCAAAGAATCCCCACGCCGGCGCTCTGCTCGCACCTTCTTCGCTCACCCGCGCTGTGCTCCCACCCGCCCAACGCGCCGGCTCCTGCGTCGCCGGCTTGGCAAAGGCGTTGGCTGCGGCGGCCCGTCTCGCGTCGTCGTCTCGTCGGGTCGGATCGGTGGGGCTGGCCCGTCGGCTGCGACGGCTGCTGTTGGCGGGTTGGCCAGGGGTTGGTGTCTTGCGAAGGATCCCCACGCCGGCGCTCTGCTCGCTCCTTCGTCGCTCACCCGCGCTGTGCTCCCACCCGCCCAATGCGCCGGCTCCTGCGTCGCCGGCTTGGCGAAGGCGTTCGCTCCGGCGGGCCTTCTGGCATCGTCACGTCGGTGGGACTGGTCGGGTCGACCCGTTGGCCGCGTCGGTTGTTGTTGGCGGGCTGGCCAGGTGGTGATGTGTTGGGGAGGATCCCTGTGCTGACGTGGTAGTCGCGCCGGGTCGGCGCTTTGTTGCTCTGCCGGCGATGGGCGAGGCGAGCTGACGTGTGGGTTGTCTTGTCCGTTGGTTGGTGGGCTGAGCCGGTCCGGTGGGGGACAGCAGGTCGTTGGAGGTGTCGTGTTCTTACAAGCAGCCTGGGAGTGGGTGGAGTTAGGGTTCCTCGCATGGCTGAGGACTTGGCGGCGGTGGCTGGGGTGCGGGAGACGGTGGCGGCGTTCAGTATTGACCTGCAGCCGGGGGAATCGTTGCTGGAGGCAACTGCGCGGTTCGACTTCAGCAAGGTGTGGACTGGCGGGATGGACGGGAGCAGTACCGGGTTCATGTTGTCGGCGGGTGATCCGGCGGCGGGTAAGGCGGGATATGTCGCCCTTGAGTTGTTTCAGGGGACCCTCGACGGACGGGCCGGGGCGGTCGTGCTTCAGCAGTACGGCACGATGGATGGGGAAACGACCCTGTACTACGAATTCGCACCGGGCTCCGGCACCGGTCAACTGGCCGGCATCAGCGGCACTCTTGAGATCGACACGTCAGGCGGAGGCCATGACGTCCGCGTGCACTACCGGTTGAGCTGAGCGGCTCACAACCCGAAGCGGGTGGTGATGCCGTCGACGAGGACGGCGATTCCCGTGGTGAAGCCGGTGTTGAAGTCGTACGCCAGACCCTCCGTGCCCAGTTCGGTGACTACCCGGGCCAGCGTTGGTGCCTTGCCGGGAGCAAGGGCGTTGACTCGGGTGAGCAGGTCGGGTGCGAGGTCGAAGGTTTCGGCGCGGACCGATGTCTCGCCGAGGCTGAAGCCGTGGATGAAGTCGATGATCGTGTTGACGGCCTCGAAGATCTGCCGTGGTTCGGCGCCTGCCCGGTCGAGGGCTCGGTAGAACGGTTCGACCGTGACCACGACGACCTCGGAGACCGCTGACGTGTCCGAGAGGATCTGCAGGGCGAGATTCGGATGGGCGCGCAGAGCATCGCGGTAGGCGGCGGCCGCGGCTTTCAACTCGTCCTGCCACGGCGCGCTGTCGTCCGGCGGGGTGGACTCCAACTGGGCGAAGACGAGTTCAGCGAGCCCGGCGAAGACGGCGGCCTTGTTCGGCAGGTGGTGGTAGATCGACATCGGGTTCACGCCGAGCGTCGAGGCGAGCCGGCGCATCGTCATCGCGTCCAGCCCCTCGGTGTCGACGATGCGCAGCGCCGCTTCGAGGATGGCCTCCCGGCTGAGCCGCTCTTCCCCCGCCCGTGGCCGTCCCGAGCGGCCCGGAAGTGGCTTGCCAGCATTAACCATACGTCGTATGGTACTAAACCATACATCGTATGGCTGCACCGGGAGGCAACAGATGAGCTTGGCGGGCAAGGTGGCGTTGGTGGCCGGCGGGACGCGAGCGGCGGGGCGGGGGATCGCGGTCCAGCTCGGCGCGGCCGGCGCGACCGTCTACGTGACGGGCCGGTCCACCCGAGCGCAGCGCTCGGAGATGAATCGTCCCGAGACGATCGAGGAGACCGCCGAGCTCGTCGACGCGGCGGGCGGTCGCGGGATCGCGGTACAGGTCGATCACACCGATCCGCAGCAGGTGAAAAAACTCGTCGAGCAGATCGAGGCCGAGCAGGGCGCGTTGCACATCCTCGTGAACGACATCTGGGGCCAGACCGGCGAACCGAACTGGGACAAGACCGTCTGGGAGTCGCAGCTCGACGACGGGCTCAAGCTGTTCCGGCTCGGGGTCGAGACGCACGCGATCACCAGCCACTTCGCGTTGCCGTTGCTGATCAGGTCGCCCGGCGGCCTGGTGGTCGAGATGACCGACGGAACGGACGAGTACAACGCGACCAACTACCGTGCCTCGTTCTTCTACGACGTCGCCAAGGGCGCGGTCAGCCGGATGGCGTTCGCGCTGGCGCATGACCTGGAGAAGTACGACACGACCTCGGTCCTGCTCACCCCCGGCTGGCTCCGTTCCGAGGCGATGCTCGATGGCTTCGGCGTCACCGAGGAGAACTGGCGCGACGCGACCGAACGCATCCCGCATTTCGCGATCTCGGAGAGTCCCTCGTACGTCGGACGCGCAGTGGCCGCACTGGCCGCCGACCCCGACGTCTCCCGGTACCATGGCAAGTCACTGTCCAGCGGCGAACTGGCCAAGGTCTACGGCTTCACCGACCTCGACGGCAGCCAGCCAGACGCCTGGCGCTACATCGTCGAGGTGGAATCCCAGGGCAAGCCCGCCGACACCACTGGCTACCGTTGACCGCTAGAGCTTGTACGGCGGGCACAGACCCTTGCCGGAATCCCTAGCAGGCAAAGGAATCCCGGACGAGTCCAACGCCGTGTGAGGATGCGCAGCAGCAATCGGTACTCCCGTAGCCGCCGCCAACGCGAGTACTGACCGCCGCGACGTCACCGCAACCGCCGGGTCCGTCTCGTACACATAAGTCAACTCAGGCCACCGCCCCTGCGCCGGATGCACCAGCACGTCGCCCCCGAGCACAGCACGCGATGTCACCACGCACTGATGCCCAGGCGTATGCCCCGGCGTCGGCAACAACCGCACCCCGGCGTCGAGCGACACCTCTCCATCCACAGTCCGCAACTGCCCAGCATCAGCAAGAGGCCGGACCAGCCTCTCGTACGTCGCCGACCCCCGCGCATGCTCCACCTCGGCCTGCTGCACCACATACGTCGCATTCCCAAACCGCGGCACTGTCGAAGCCAGATTCCATCCCGCGTGATCCAGATGAATATGCGTCAACACCACCGTGTCGACCTCCGCAGCCTCCACCCCGGCCGCCTCCAGCAAAGCAGGCAACCGCCCAGCCGTCCCCAACCACTCAGCCGCCGCCTCACCCCCAGCCGGCCCGATCCCCGTATCAACCAGCAAAACACCGGCCGCGGACGTCACCAGATAGCTGTGGAAATGCAGCCACCACCCACCCCCAGCAGCCACATTCCCCGGCGCAGCCGCCGCCGTCCACTCAGCCTCCGAAGCAGACCACCCTGGCAACGCCGTCTCCACCCGCTCCGGAAACACCGCCACCGCATCACACAAGACCGTCACGTCCACGCGGCAGCACCCCCAGAGCTAGTCTCCCAAGCGGCGGGCGAGGTGGACATGGACCTGCGCGTCGAGTTCCACCGTCTCGGGGAGGACTTCGAGCGTCCGGCGAAAGACCTCGTCACGGTCCGCCGGCGAGAGCAGCACGTACGCCGAAACCGTCGACAGCTGTCCGATGTAGTCCTGGGCGCTCAGCATCAGCCGCCGTTCGAGCACCACCTGCCGGACATCGGTGAACCACTCGGAGTGCTGAAGCTCCGTACCGGGCCATTGCATCGGGCGATCCTCAGGCGTCCCATCAGGCGACGGCACACCGTCATCGTCCAGGTACGGCGAACGTGCCGCGCGCGCAGCCTCCTTGAGAGCCGGATCGGCCAACTGGATCGGCACCCCGAACGAGGCGAACACGCCACCCGGCTGGACGAGCGCGGCCATCCGCTCCCACCGGCCCACAGGATTGGTCCAATGGAGCGCGGCAGCCGAATACACCAGCCCGTACGACGAATCCAGCGGCAAGTCCTCGAAAGCGGCTTGCACGGGAGTGACGTTCGCCGGCAGCTGTTTGCGCAACTCCGCGAGCATCGCCGCGTCAGGCTCGGTCGCGGTGACCGCGATCCCGCCCTGCGCGAACAGACGCGTCGCCTTGCCTGTCCCGGCGCCGATCTCTAGAGCGGTCCGGATCGGCTCACCGGCGTACTCGGTCACCAGCTCGAGAAGCTCCACCGGATACCCCGGCCGGAACCGGTCGTACGCCTCCGCCACCGAACCGAAGCTCAAAGCACGCTCAACCATGCCTGGCATCCTGACATCTTCGATGCCCCGAGCGCCTGCCATTTTCGACCAGCTAGCCCACCAGCATCCAGGTCGCCAAGGTGGCCATCAGCAGGGCGATGATGCCGTCCAGGTACTGCCAGGCGCGGGGGCGGGCGAAGATCGGGCCGAGTTTGCGGGCGAAGAAGCCGAGCGTGAAGAACCAGGCGAAGCTGGCGGAGACCGAGCCGAGGCCGTAGATCCAGCGGCCGTCGTCGCCGCGCTGGTTGGCCAGCGAGCCGAGCAGGACGACGGTGTCCAGATAGACGTGCGGGTTGAGATACGTGAACCCGAGGCAGGTCAGGACCACGCTGCGCAAGGCGGTCGGAGCGTGATCGGCGGGGCTGAGCGCCGACGGGTTCAGGGCCCGGCGAGCTGCGATCACGGCGTACGTGAGGAGGAAGAGAGCGCCTCCGTAGCGCGCGATGTGGAGGGCTGCCTGGCTGCTGGTGATCAACGCGCCGAGGCCGGCGATGCCGCTTGAGATGAGCAGGGCGTCGGAGAGCGCGCAGATCAGTACCACCGGCAGTACGTGTTCGCGGCGCAGGCCTTGGCGGAGTACGAAGGCGTTCTGCGCGCCGATCGCGACGATCAGCGACAGCGTGGTGGCGAAGCCGGCAAGCAGGGGCATACGTCGAACGTAGAAGCCAGCCAGCCAACAAACCAGCTAAACTTTCTACAGCCTCATTAGCGGAACTGAAGGTGTCAAAATGCAGCTCGACTCAGCCCAGCTGGACACCTTCGCGGCGGTCGTCGACGAGGGCAGTTTCGACGCGGCCGCGCGCAAGCTGCGGATCACGCCGTCGGCGGTCAGTCAGCGGATCAAGGCGATGGAGAGCCGTCTCGGCCACGTCCTGGTCCAGCGGACCAAACCCGCTCGCGCCACCGAAGCAGGCGAGGCCGTACTACGCCACGCCCGCCAGGTCTCGTTGCTGGAGGTCGAGACGATCGCCGCCGTCAAGGGCAGGCTCGAAGGCCTCCGCCTCCCGATCGCGGTCAACGCCGACTCGCTCAACAACTGGTTCCTGCCTGTACTCTTCGCCGTCCCGCCCGAGCTGGTGACCGCATTCGACCTGCACCAGGAAGACCAGGACCACTCAGCCGAGCTGCTGCGCAACGGGACCGTACTGGCCGCGGTCACCGGCGATCCCCGCCCGGTCCAGGGCTGCCGCGTCCAGCCGCTCGGCAAGATGCGGTACCTGTCCGTCGCCACCCCCGAGTTCGCGGACCGCTGGCTGACCGGCAAGCCGTTGCCGGAGGCACTCGAAACGGCGCCGATGATCGTCTTCAACGCCAAGGACATGCTCCAGCACCGGTTGCTCCGCAAGGTCACCCGGCGCCGGCTCGATCCGCCGACCCACTCGATCCCCGCGCCGGGAGCGTTCGTCCGGGCGATCCGGCTCGGCCTCGGCTGGGGGATGATCGAGCAGGAGATGGTGGCGGAGGAGCTCGCCGACGGCCGGCTGGTTGAAGTTGCCCAGGGCAAGTACGTCGACGTGCCGCTGTACTGGCAGCACTGGAAGCTCGACTCTGCCGTGCTGGAAGCCCTCACCGCCGCGGTGCTCGAGGCTGCTGAAGCTGGTCTGCGCTAGCTGAATAGTCCGGCAGGTCGATCGAGTTGCCGACCTTCAGCGGCAGCTCGTCGATCAGCTTGCGCCACGGCAGGTACGGCAGCAGCTTGAAGTTCAGGTTGCGGAGCTTCAGGAACGCCTTGCTACCAGGAACAAACCACCGGCCACCATCCTTTCCCTGCTTCTGGCAAGCCTTGACGAAACCCCGCATCCGCTCCTCGTACTCCGAGAAGCCCCGCACATGGTCGCCATCGGCAGTGGCCAACTCGCCTGCCAGCACGTACGCCCCCACGATCGCGAGACTCGTCCCCATCCCCGACAACGGCGAAGCGCAGTACCCCGCGTCGCCCGCCAACGCGATCCGCCCGATCGAGTAGCTCGGCAGCTTGATCTGGCTGACGGAATCGAAGTACCAGTCCAATGACTCCGAGATTCCCGACAGCAGTCGCGGTACCTCCCAGCCGACCCCCGAGAACGCGTCGGTGAGGATCCGCCGCTGCGCCGTCGCGTCGTGCCGGTCGTACTTCAACGGCGCCGACGCGAAGTAGAACAGCGCCTTCGCCTCGGTGTTGCCCCGCGCGCTGTAGGTGCCGGCCGTCTTGCCCGGCACGTTCACGAACCGGGCGGTGTGGTCCAGGCCGAGGTGGTTCGGGACGGTGAAGACGCAGTTGTAGTACCCGAGGTCGTGGACGTACTGCGACTCCGGTCCGAAGGCGATCCGGCGTACGTTCGAATGCAACCCGTCCGCGCCGATCACCAGGTCGAACCGCCGTGACGCGGCGCGCTCGAAGGTGACGTCGACCCCCTTCTCGTCCTGCCGAAGCGTCGTGATCGAGTCGTCGAACAGGTACTCGACCTTGGCTCGCGTCGCCTCGTACAGGATCTCGACCAGGTCGCCGCGGAGCACCTCGAGCTCGCCGCTGAGCACCGTCGACTTCATCACGGCCACCGGCTTGCCGGCTTCGTTCACATACGTCATATCGCCGAGCTCGGTCGCCTTCGCCCGGACCTGCTCCAGCAGGCCCATCCGGTCGAGCACCTTGAGCGAGGCGCCGCGGAAGTCCACCGCGTAGCCGCCGGGCCGGGGCTCCGGCGCCCGCTCGACCACGGTCGGGGTGTAGCCGAAGCGCTCCAGCCAGAAGGCCAGCGCGGGTCCGGCGATGCTCGCACCCGAGATCAGCACGGTCTTGTTCGTCATCGTCAGCTCCTGGAAGTGGGGGTCGATGAGGCGACTGTACGATGGTCTTAGACAAACGTGCAAGACGTTTGTGTCAGACGTCGGCTACCATCGGGTCATGGGAAATCGCGAGGCGCTGATCGAGGGCGCGAAGACCTGCCTGATGGAGAAGGGCTACAGCCGGACCACCGCACGCGACATCGCGACCGCGGCCGGGGTGAGCCTGGCCGCGATCGGCTACCACTTCGGGTCCAAGGAGGCGCTGATGAACGAGGCGATGCGCCAGGCGCTGGACGAGTGGGGCGCCGACGTCGGCAAGGCGATGAGCGCCGAGCTGCCGGGGGAGGCCGACGTCAGGGAGCGGTTCGCCGCGACCTGGGGTCAGGCCGTGAAGACGCTGGAGTCGCCGGAGACACGCGCGCTGTGGGTCACGCAGTACGAGGTGCTGAGCCTGGGCGCCCACCTGCCCGAGCTGCTCGAGGCGTTGTCGAAGATGCAGGGCGAGGCGCGCGAGGGCCTGGCGACGCTGTTCGGATCAGCCGACGAGAACACCGACCCGGAGACGGTCCAGCAGGTCGGCACCTTCTACCAGGCGCTGATGCTCGGCGTGATCGCCCTCTGGCTTTTCGACCCCGCCAAGGCGCCCAAGGGTGAAGACCTGGCCAAGGCGATTCAACTCATCTCAACCCAGCTAGGGTCGTGAAATGAAGAAAGCGCTACCGGCGGCCTTCGGCCTGCTGTTGACGGTTCTCGGTGTGGTCTGGGCGCTGCAGGGGCTCGGCTACATCGGCGGCAGTTCGATGTCGGGCAAGCAGATCTGGGCGGTCATCGGCCCGGTGGTGGCGGCCTTCGGGATCTCCCTGCTCTACGTCACTTTCCGGGGTCCGCAGAAGCGCTAGCAACCTCAGCGGCATCCCAGCGCATCGCCATCGGGTTGTCGTCCGGTACCAGGCCGGCCGCCATGATCGCGCGGCTGATCGGCCGGACGAGCCGGTCCAGCTCGTCGGCGTTGGCGTCGCCGAAGGCTGCCCATCCCTGCTCGGCGAGTCGATCGGTCGTGTCCTCGACAGACTGCCGCAGCGCATGCCCGGCATCAGTCAGTACGCCGTCCGCGCCGAGCAACCCGCGTGCCTGGAGATCCTCCTCGGCCGCCGCCCACTCGTCGTCGCTCCAGCGCCGGTTGAGCTGGAAGACCTCCTTGGACGGGCCGCCCGCGGCGGACAGCGTCACGAGCGCCTGGCACGGAGACAGCCCGGCCCCGACCAGCGCGGAGACGTGCCCGTCGCCGCGAGACTCCCGCAGGATCGTGGTGGCCTGCCACAACACGAGGTGTGGCTCGTCGGGCCAGACGAGTGCTGCATTGGCCGCTGCAAGAGGGCGCCCTGCTATCGGGGCCAGCTCGGCGGCCTGTCGGGCCAATTCGGCGGCGCGGCGTACCGGCGTACCGGCTGTGTCGGCGTTGGGGAAGCCGCGTACTGCGCTGTCGACCGCCTGCAGGCGAGTGGTCAGGAGTTGTTCGGGCGTCGCGAAGTTCCACGCGTCGGGGATGGCTCGGGCGACCATCGAGGGGTGGAAGTTGTAGAAGATCGCGGTCACCAGCTCCGGGCTGACCGCACCCAGTGGAGCGGCCCGGCAGGCGAAGTAGCTCATCCAGCCGCCGCGCAGTCCCAACGCGTCAGTGGCCTTGCGAGTATCCGGCGCGAAGTAGGTGATCGCGTGGTACGGCTCCAGGACTTTCCACAGCCGGCGGGCGCGCGATTCGGTCATGTACCCGATCAAAGCAGATGGCACCCCGGCGATGAGAGGGTGTCGGCCATGAGTATTCGGGTGCAGTGTGTGATCTACGACGCGATCGATCCGGCCGCGCAGGCGAGGTTCTGGGCGGAGGTGCTCGGCTGGCGGATCACCCACGAGGTCGAGAAGGAGTCCGTGCTCGAGCCGCCGGAGGGCAGCCCGGAGGATGGCATCGTGCCCGACATCTTGTTCGTCCGGGTACCGGAGAACGAGACGAAGTCGCTGAAGAACCGGGTGCACATGGACCTGCGTCCCGATGACCAGGAGGCGGAGATCGCCCGGGTCGAGAAGCTCGGCGCCAAGCGCGCGTCGATCGGTCAGGACGAGTCGGTCTCCTGGGTCGTGATGACGGATCCGGAAGGCAACGAGTTCTGCATTCTGCGAGCCTTCACGCCGGAGGAGCTGGCATCCCTTTAGAGCGGCCGGTGCATGACGTGCAGGCCGACGTAGCCGTGTGACGGGCTGAGGAAGGCCTCGGGCACGGTGCCGATGATGTCGAAGCCGAGCGACTGCCAGAGCTTGACCGCGGTGGTGTTGGACTCGACCACGGCGTTGAACTGGATCGACCGGAACCCACTCCGGCCGGCCCAGTCGATCATGTCCTGGCAGAGCGCTCGGCCCACACCCTGGCCACGGGCGGCGGCGTCGACCATGAAGCTCGCGCTGGCGACGTGCGCACCCGGGCCGGGGCGGTTCGGGTACATGTTGGCGCTGCCCAGAACCTTGCCCTCGGCATCGATCGCGACCGTGGTCCGGGCCAGCGGTGACGATGACGGCGACATCCAGATGGTCTGCGCCTGCTCGAAGGTCAGCTCGGGGTCGTAGGTGTAGGTCTCGCGGGCGGTGACGATCTCGCGGAAGAACGGCCAGATCGCGGCCCAATCCTCTGCAACGGCCTCTCGGATCTCCATCAGCCGATAGAATCACAGGGGATGACAAAGACTCATGTCCTTTATGGGCTGCCGCGCTGGAGTCTGGCCGTGCCCCCACTCGCGCTCATCGTCCTTGCCCTGTCCTGGGGCCGCAAGCCGGGGGTGATCCTGCTCATCCTCATCTGCGCCGGCCTCGGCGCGGCGGTGATCGCGGCCGTTCATCACGCCGAGGTGGTGGCGCACCGGGTCGGCGAACCGTTCGGCACGCTGATCCTCGCGCTCGCGGTGACGGTGATCGAGGTCGCGCTGATCGTGACGCTGATGGCATCCGGTGGCGAGAAGGCCGCTTCACTCGCGCGGGACACGGTCTTCGCCGCCGTGATGATCACCTGCAACGGCATCCTCGGGCTGGCGCTCGTGGTGGGCTCGTTGCGGCACAAGACGCAGGAGTTCCGGGTGCACGCGTCCGGCAGCGCGCTCGCCGTGATGACGGCACTCGTCACGCTCAGCCTCGTACTGCCGACCTTCACGACCAGTACTCCGGGCGCCACGTTCAGCGCGGCCCAACTCGCCTTCGCGGGCGTCGCTTCGCTGGTGATGTACGGGGTGTTCGTCTTCGTCCAGACCATCCGGCATCGCGACTATTTTCTTCCGGTGACAGAGGCAACGGAGGAGGACGCTGAAGAAATCCATGCGGAAGCACCCAGTAGCAAAGTTGCGCTCCTGAGTCTTGTGTTGTTGTTCGGTTGTCTGATCGCCGTCGTCGGCCTGGCCAAGACGGTCTCGCCGAAGCTGGAGTCCGCGGTCGAGTCGGCCGGTGCGCCGCTCGCGGTCGTGGGCGTCGTGATCGCGCTGCTGGTACTGCTGCCGGAGACGGTTGCCGCAGTACGAGCCGCACTGCGGAACCGTCTTCAGACCAGCCTCAACCTCGCGCTCGGTTCGGCCCTGGCCAGCATCGGACTGACGATCCCGGCGATCGCCATCGCGTCGATCTGGCTCGACGGGCCGCTTGTCCTCGGCCTCGGTGGCAAGGAGATGGTGCTGTTCGCGCTGACCGTGGTGATCAGCATGCTCACCCTGGCGACCGGCCGGGCCACCCTGTTGCAGGGCGCGGTCCACCTGATGATCTTCGGTTCGTTCCTCTTCCTGACCGTCAGCCCGTGAGGCTGTCCAGGTAGTCGACGACCTCTTGCTGGTGGTTGTGCTCGGCCCAGCCGCGCGGCGTGCTGTGGTAGGCAGGTTCCACGAGTGCGGCGTCGGCGCCGAGCTTGATCAGCTTCTTGACGGTATCGAGGTGTCCCGAGAAGGCGGCCTGGTGCAACGGCGTGATCCGGCCGGCCATGAAGAGATCGAAACCCAATGCCTGCAGTGGCTCCAGGGCTTCGGTACGACCCAGCTCGGCCGCCTTGAGCGGGAGGTGCGGATTCCGCCGTACCGCCCGTGCAGCCAACTCCGGACTCGCGTCGACCGGTTCGCCCCGGAAGGCGGCGGCGTACAACTCGTGCACGTCGTCCAGCGGCGCCGCGCCGGCCTCGCGCAGGAGAGCGGCCACCTCGTCGAAGCCCTGGGTCGCGGCCAGCTCGTAGGCGCGATGGCCGACGAAGATGGGGTGTTCGGTGCCGCGCGCGTCAGGATCGATGCCTTCGGCAAGTACCAGCTCGACCCGGTGCAGCAGTCCTCGCGAGGAAGCGAAGACCAGTTCGTCCTCCAACAGCTGTCTCGGCGTCGGATGGGCAGTCGTCATCCGCTCGTGCCAGGGGCCGCCGTCGCCCTTGCCCAGGCCGAATTCGAGCAGTAGCTCCAGGTGGTCGTCGTCGTACGGGGGCGGGCAGCCGGGGCCACAGTTGTACATCGTCTGGCTGTCGTTCGCATCGGCGCCGGCTTCGAGTAGCAGGCGAGCCAGCTCCAGCCGGTGCTGGTGCGGTGGCTGGTCGCCTTCGCCGCGTCCGAAGGCGCCGGTCAGCGCGGTGAAGGGTGATGGCATACCCTGCCAGAGATAGCCGGCGTTGGGATCCGCGCCGTTGGCGAGCAACAGTTGTGCGATCTCCAGCTGTGCAGGGGCTTCGAGCCGCGAATAAGCCAGGTAAAGAAGGGGTTCCCAACGAAACGGCCCGCCTTCTCGCTTGGCCAGCGACGGATCCGCGGCCAGCGTCGCCCGGACAGCCTCCACCTCTCCGGCGACGACCTGGGTGTAGATGTTGCTCAGAGCAACGTCATCGAGCAGTTGCCGGGCGGCGACCTGCTGGGCCGGATCGTCCTGCCCGTAGTGCAGTGTGGCCAGCCGGAGGAATTCGTCACCGGGCTGTCCGCCGGCCGGCACCTTGTGCGGCGAGCGGGTGTACTTGTCGACCAGCTCGAGATGGTGGACGAGCCGCGGCCAGCTGGCGAAGCCGTAGCTGCGGGCGATCGCGACCTGCGCGTCCGCGAGCGTGCTCACCGGATGGAACTCGGCGGCCAACGCGACGGCTGAAGGATCTTCCGCGCGGACCTGCTTGAGCAGCGTCTTGGCCTGGCTCTTCAGGTGCTCCAGGCGCGGATAGTTCGGGAGATTACGGGTCGGCATGGCGACCTCCTCTCTACATGCCTGCTGTCCGCGTCGTCAGGCGAGAAAGGAGGTGGGCAACACCAACTCAAAACTCGAGATCAGGTGGGCTGAGCCCTTCCCGCGGACCGGTGGCACCCTGAGCGCCTATTCCCGATCCTAGGCGACTAAGCCTTTTCCATCCACCACTCGGTGAATTCATGCGCCCGGCCGTCCTTGTCGAGGCGGATCACCCACAGGTTGCTGTACTCGCCGGGCGGGTCGGTCTGGTACGTCGTCCAGCCGCGGACGAAACCGACACCGTCGCCGAACCCAAGCACCTGGTACTCGAACAGCGTCTCGCCCGGCGCGTCGGCGACCTCCAGCCAGGCGTTCACGATCGCGTCGCGGCCGAGGACCGGCTCCTCGTCGGGGCGGCGGTAGAAGGCGGCGTCCTCGGTCCACAGGGCGGCGATGTGCTCGGGATCGTTCGACTCCCAGGCTCGCCGGTAGGCCTGCACCCAGCGATCCAGGTGCTTCTCCTTGAGCGCCATGACCAGCATTCTGCCGTGCGGTGGACTCATAGCCGGGGAGGATCGAGGGATGACGACCTGGGTGTTCGACGGACTTGGCCTGCCGGCCGGTGAGCAGGTTCATCTCGAAGCGGGTGCTGGTGACCGGGAGGCATTACCCGGCCGGTTCGCGCTGCCCGGGCTCGTGGACTCGCACTGTCACCTGACCTTCGGCGCCGGCGACCACGGACCGGTACTACTCGGCGAGACCGAAGCCCGGACGATGCTCGACGACCTCGCGCAGACCGGCGTCGGCGCGCTCCGGGATGTCGGTGGCGACAGGTCCGTCACCCTGAAGCTTGCCGCGAGCCCCGAGGACGGTCGCCCCGTCGTCCTCGCCGCCGGACGTTTCATCGCCCCGGCGGACAGCTACTTCCCAGGGATGTACGAACCGGTACCTGCCTCAGGGCTGATCGCCGCGGTCGAGGCCGAGATCGACGCCGGTGCCACCTGGATCAAGCTCGTCGGCGACTTCCCCGCGGTCGGCCCGGACGGCCCGATCCGCGGCAGCGCGGTCACCCCGAACTATGAGCTCGATGCCGTCGCCGAGATGGTTGCCGCGGTCCACGCTCGCGGCGCCCGGGTGGCCGCGCACACCCAGACCCCATTGGTCAGCGACCTGGTCCGGGTGGGGATCGACTCCGTCGAGCACGGCGACGACATCACCGCCGAGGACCTCGAAGTACTGGGGTCCCGTGGTGGAGCGTGGACTCCGACCCTCTCGGCCGCCATGTTCGGCGCCGAGAACGACACCCCCGAGCGAAGCGCCCGCAGGCAGGCCAGGTCGGAGAAGGCGACGGCGATGCTGCGGCTGGCCCACCAGTACGGCGTACGCATCCTGGCCGGCTCAGACGTCGTCGGCACCGTCGCCGGCGAGGTGAACCAACTCGTCCGCCACGGCCTCTCCGTCACCCAGGCCCTGGAGGCAGCGAGCACTTCGGCCCGAGACTTCCTCGGCCTCGACAGTGAGGGCGACCTCGTAACCTACGAAGTAGATCCGCGCGAGCATCCCGAAGTACTGGCGACTCCCGCGGCCGTCGTCCTCCGCGGGCATCGGATCCGCTGAGACCCAGCTCACCCCAGCAGCTTCTTGAACATGTTCAAGAAGCTGGCCTACTGTCGTCGTGTCAGAGAGTTGAACGTGTTCAAAACTTGAGGACGTGGTGAGAATGACGGTGGTCACCTACCTGATCTACCTGCTGATCGCGGTGCCGCTGACGATCTGGGTGGCGCGGACGCTGAGCCGGAACGGGCGGATCTTCCTGGTCGACGTGTTCCACGGCAACGAGGACTTCGCCGACGCGGTGAACCGGCTGCTGGTGGTCGGCTTCTACCTGGTCAACCTGGGCTTCGTGACGCTGTTCCTGCGGACCGGGAGCACTGTGGTCGACGCTCGCGGGGTGATCGAGCAGCTCAGCGTGAAGGTCGGCATCGTGATGGTCGTGCTCGGTGTCCTGCACCTGCTGAACGTGTGGACCTTCAACGCGATCCGCCGCCGCAGCCGGCTGGAGGAGATGACCACACCCCCGGTCCCGCCGAACACCTTCGTCGGCGCCGGCCCCTTCCAGTCTCCACTCACCGGCACCCAGCAGCCGATGCCCTCAGGCTACTGACGGCCCATGCAAGAGCTAGTGGTCCTGTACGACGCGCAGTGCGGCCTCTGCCGGCGCTTCAAGGAGTGGCTGGCAGCGCAGAAGCCAGGGCCGAACGGCCTGGGTGGAGTGGTACGGCTCGGATTCGTCGCGGCGGGGTCGACGGAAGCCAGGGCGCGGTACCCGGAGCTGGACCACCTGGCGACGCTGCGCGAGGTGACGGTGGTTGCCGACGACGGAGCTGTCTACGTCGGCGACCGGGCGTGGATCGTGTGTCTGTGGGCGACCTGGGAGCACCGGGCTACCGCAGTACGGCTGGCTAGTCCGGCGATGCGGCCGGTGGCCCGGGCGATGGTGCAAGTGGCGGCGGGGCTGCGGAGCAGGAGTTCGGAGGTGATCGGGGGTGACTACGCTGACGGATGTGACGGACAGTGCGACCGCCAAGGGTGAGCAGACGCGTGAGCTGATTCTGTCGACGGCTCTGCGGTTGTTCCGCGAGCAGGGGTACGGCAAGACGACCATGCGGGCGATCGCCGCCGAGGCAGGTGTTTCGGTCGGCAACGCGTACTACTACTACAGCTCCAAAGAGCACCTGATGCAGGCGTACTACGACCACCTGCAGGTGCTGCATCGCGAAGCAGCGCAGGAGCTCCTGGCCGGCGACAAGTCGTTCACCAAGCGGCTCACCGGGGTACTGCGGAGCTGGCTGGAGGTGTCCGAGCCATACCACGAGTTCGCCGGTACGTTCTTCAAGACCGCCGCCGAGCCGAAGAGTCCGCTGTCGCCTTTCAGTGAAGAGTCCCGGCCGGCCCGGGAGGCGAGTATCGAGATCTTCCGTCAGGTGGTGGAAGGCTCGGACCTCAAGCTCCCCGCCGACCTGCGAGCGGAGCTGCCCGAGCTGCTCTGGCTGATGCAGATGGGCATCGTCCTGTTCTGGGTGCACGACGACAGTAAAGGTTTGCGGCGCACGCAACTGCTGATCACCAGCACGGTCCCGCTGGTGGACAGGCTGCTGCGCCTGACCCGCATCCCTGGCGTCAAGGGCGTCGTGAACGACCTGGTCGGCGTGATCCGCCAACTCAAGGGCGTCTGAGGTACTACTCGCCGGTGAGGCCGTCGAGGCGTTGGCGGAAGAGGTCGGCGTGGCCGTTGTGGCGGGCGGCTTCCTCGATCAGGTGGAGGTAGAGGGAGCGGACGGTGTGCTCGGTGCCGACCCGCGGCCGGACGAACGTGTGGTCGAGGTCGTAGCCGGCCAGGATCTCGTCGTTCAGCTTGGTCGTCTCGCGGAAGTCGGCGAAGTCGTCCTCGACGCGAGCGGGGTCGACCAGGTCGAAGTCGCCGTCGGGGAACTCCTGGCTCCAGGTCTTGAGCAGGTCGAAGGAACGGCCGTCCAGGCAGATCTGGATCCAGTACCGCTCGACCTCGGTCGCGTGCCGGACCAGCCCGATCAGGCTCATCGTGGACGGCTCGATCGCCTTCTCGGTGAGCTGCTTCCCGGTCAGCCCCGAGGTCTTCCACAGCAACGTGCCCCGGTGGAAGTCGAGGTAGGCCTGCAGCAGTTCGCGCTCGGTGCCTGCGGTCGGGGGGTCTACTCGGTACTCCTCAGCGGCGGTCACGGCGGAAAGATACCCAGATCAGGTAACGCTCTGCCAGTGGTCGGCCAGTGCCGTACACTGAATGTGACGGCCCGCCCAGTTCTGCCTCGGGCCGATCCAGTGCATACGCTGCGCTAGCAGTCGACCACCACGCGCCGCGGCTCAAAAGCTGCGCCGGGCAGGACGACCCCCCGATCTTTTGGAGTACTTCATGGCGGCACGCCGCCCCAGCAACACCACGCCCAATTCCACCCCTTCTACCTCCGCACGACCCCCGCGCGCCCAGGGTGAGGCCCCGGCGCGCCCCCGTCGCCGGCGCCGCGCCGGTGCCGATGGCAACAACTCCGCGGCCGGGTCCGGCCGGCCGGTGACCGCCTCCGAGGCTCACCGTGGTTCCGCCGACACTGGTCGGGGAGTTGCCGAGAGCAATCAGGCCGCGTACGCCGAGGTCGCGCCGACCGTCGTCGACGAGAACCTGACCTTCGACGACCTCGGCGTACCCGCCGGGCTGGTCAAGGCGCTGGCGGCCGCCGGCATCCTCAAGCCGTTCCCGATCCAGGCGGCGACGCTGCCGGACTCGCTGGCCGGCAAGGACGTGCTCGGCCGCGGCCGGACCGGCTCCGGCAAGACCTACGCGTTCGTCCTGCCCGTGCTGGCCCGGCTCACCACGAGCAGCAGCAAGCGCCGGGCGAACCACCCGCGTGCGCTGATTCTGGCGCCGACGCGCGAGCTCGCCACCCAGATCCAGGCCTCCATCACGCCGCTGACCGATGCGCTCGACCTGCGCACGATGACCATCTTCGGTGGCGTCGGCGCGGGCCCGCAGATCACTCAGCTGAAGCGCGGCGTCGACATCGTGATCGCCTGCCCGGGCCGGCTCGAGGACCACGTCAAGACCGGTCACGCCAAGCTCGACCAGGTCGAGATCACCGTGCTGGACGAGGCCGACCACATGGCCGACCTCGGCTTCCTGCCCGCCGTCCGGCGGATCCTGGAGGCGACTCCGGCGAACGCCCAGCGGCTGCTGTTCTCGGCCACTCTGGACGCCGGTGTCGACGTCCTGGTCAAGCGGTTCATGAA
Source organism: Kribbella sp. NPDC051620 (assembly GCF_044453825.1). Taxonomy (NCBI): domain Bacteria; kingdom Bacillati; phylum Actinomycetota; class Actinomycetes; order Propionibacteriales; family Kribbellaceae; genus Kribbella; species Kribbella sp. NPDC051620. The sequence goes on along the minus strand of NZ_JBITDB010000004.1, from coordinate 164,898 downwards.
GTCGCCGGTGACGCACAGCGTCGACTCGGCGCAGTCGCCGGTGACGAAGATGACCCACCACGTGTTGCACGTCCAGTCGGACAGCCGGTTGCCCGTGCTCGTCGACCTGACCGCGGCACCCGGCCGGACGCTCGTCTTCACCAGGACGAAGTACGGCGCGAAGTCGCTCACCAAGAAGCTCATCGCGCAGGGTGTCCCGGCCGTCGAGTTGCACGGCAACCTGTCGCAGGGCGCTCGCACGCGAAACCTGGAGGCCTTCTCCGACGGTTCCGCCAAGACGCTGGTCGCGACCGACATCGCCGCGCGCGGCATCCACGTCGACGACATCACACTCGTCATCCACGCGGACCCGCCGATCGAGCACAAGGCCTACCTGCACCGGTCGGGCCGTACTGCGCGCGCCGGTGCCGAGGGCACGGTCGTCACGCTGATGACGGACGACCAGGTCCGCGACGTCCGGGACCTCACCCGCAAGGCCGGTATCGCCGCCACGGTCACCAAGCTCCGCGTCGGCGACCCGCTGCTCGCCGAGCTGGCTCCCGGCGAGCGCACCTTCGTCACTCCGACGATCAAGGTGGTCGCCGACGACGAGGTACGCCGCGCAGGCGGCGGCGGTCGTGGCCGAGGCCGCGCATCCGGCTCGTCGCGAGGCACTGGCTCCGGCCGCGGGGCGGGCTCCGGCTCGGCACGCGGCGCCGGCTCCACCTCCGCGAAGGGCGGCGGAGGCACCCGCTCCGAGCGCTCCGGCTCCGCGAACGGCGCAGGTGCCGGTCGCGGCGCAGGCGGCGCTGGCGCTGGTGCCGGCCGCGGTGCGAGCGGTGGCGGACGGGCCAACGGCTCCGGTGGACAGGGCGGACGCTCTGGCGGAGGCCAGACCACCAAGACCCGCTCCCAGGGCCGCGGCTCCGCAGCACCGAAGACGTACAGCACCACCACGCCCGGCGCGAGCAGCCGCCCCGCCGGCGCAGCAGCCTTCTCCGCAGGCACCCGCGCAGGCGGCACACGCCGCAGCCGCTGACCACCCGGGAAGTTAGCTGAAGAGTTGAGCCCGTCCAGGCATAGCCTGGGCGGGCTCGGCTTTGTTGTGGGGAAGGATGGGGTGTGAAGGTCAGGACTGTGTTGGGGGACCTGCCGGCTGGGGAGCTCGGGGTTACTGACTCGCATGATCATCTGTTCTTCCGGAGTGTGTTGCTGGCGGGGCAGGAGTTGGATGATGCCGACGCGGCGGCTGCTGAGGTAAGGGACTTCAAGGCCGCGGGTGGGCAGGCGATCGTGCAGTGGACGCCGTACGGGCTCGGTCGTCGAGCGGCCGACCTGGCCAGGATCTCTGCTGACACAGGGATTCATCTCGTTGCGGCGAGCGGACTGCATCGCGCCGAGCACTATCCCCAAGGGGTGGTGGACGAGGTACGGCCGCGGCTGGCGGAGATCTTCGTGCGGGAGCTCACCGAGGGGATTGGTGACACCGGAGTCAAGGCAGGGCTGATCAAGGTCGCCGGTGGATTCCACGTCCTCGACGAGCACGCGCGAGTGGTGATGATCGCCGCCGCCGAGGCGCAACACGCCACTGGGGCGCCGATCGCGATCCATCACGAGCTGGGGAGCGCGGCGGACGCAGTACTGGATCTGCTGGTCGACGAGTCTGGGGTCGCACCGGAGCGGGTGATTCTCGGGCATTTGAACCGTTTCCCGGATCATCGGTTCCACCTCGAGTTGGCCGCCCGCGGACCGTTCCTCGCCTTCGACGGCCCGTCGCGCGCCAACAACGCGACCGATCCGCGGCTTTTCGACTGCCTCGCCGCGCTGATCGACGCCGGGTACGCCGACCGGCTGCTACTCGGCGGCGACACCACCACCGCCCGAGCCCGAGCGGCCACCGGAGAAGGCCCCGGCATCCCTACCTGCTGACCGGCCTCCGCCCACGGCTGATCCGCACCTTCGGCCCGGAGATCGCGACCCAGCTCTTCATCGACAACCCAGCCCGAGCCTTCGCAACCCTGCCGTAGGCCGAGCCACCCGCCTCCGAGCGTCGAGCGACCCCGCCTCCGAGCGTCGAGCTGCGCCGCTTGCGGATCCGCTCGCGGTACCGTTCGCTCGTGAACACGATCGCGCAGATCTTCGTCGCCCTCGCCGGTGTCTTCCACCTTGCCGTCTTCGCGATGGAGAGCCTGCTCTTCATGAAGCCGAGCACGTACAAGCGGTTCGGAATCCCGAACGAGGCCGAGGCAACGATCTCCAAGCCGTGGGCCTTCAACCAGGGCTTCTACAACCTGTTCCTCGCCCTCGGCGCGATCGGTGGACTCATCGCCGGCGGGGACAAGGGGCACGCGATCGCACTGTTCGCCTGCGCCTGTATGGCCGGCGCCGGCATCGTGCTGATCGCCTCGGACCGCCGGATGGCCCGTTCGGCCGCGCTGCAGGCCGTACCGCCGATCATCGCGCTCGTCCTCGCCGCCGCTCTCTGAGTTCCCATCAAGTGCACTTGAGGTCAGCGCATTGACTTCAAGTACACTTGATATCGGAGGCTGCTCGGCATGACGACAACCGCCGACCAGCCGGCCGACACCGCGATCAAGCCCCGAGCCACCAGCGTGCTGGCGCCGCAGTACCGGGCGCTGACGATCGGTATGGTCGCGCTGATCACCCTGATCGCGTTCGAGAACCTCGCCGTCACCACCGCGATGCCGACCGTGGCGCAGGCGCTCGACGGGCTGGCGCTGTACGCGCTCGCCTTCGGCGGTCCGCTCGCGTCGAGCGTGGTCGCGATGGTCGTCTCGGGCACCTGGAGTGATCTGAAGGGGCCGATCCGGCCGCTCTGGTACGGCACCGGCTGGTTCCTGCTCGGGCTGATCATCGCCGGGGCCGCGCCGACGATGGAGGTGCTGGTCGCCGGCCGCATCATCCAGGGGTTCGGCGGCGGTCTGGTCACGGTCGCCCTGTACGTCGTCGTCGGACACCTGTACCCGCCCGAGCTCCGGGCCCGGATCTTCGCTGCCTTCGCCACCGGCTGGGTCGTTCCGTCGCTGGTCGGGCCGGCCATCGCCGGGCTGATCGTCGAGCACACGAGCTGGCGGATCGTGTTCCTCGCAGTACCGGCACTGGCCGTCCCCGCAGTACTGGTGATGCGCCCCGGCCTAGCCGGCGCCAACTCGGGGTCGGTTGTGAAGGCAGGATCGTTGTGGGATCGGCGGGCGCTCTGGGCGGTTGCAGCCGCTGTTGGCGTCGGGGTTCTGAGTTACGGCGGTCAGCAGAGTGGAGTGCTGCAGCCGGTTCTGGTTGCGCTGGGTCTCGCCGGGGTCGCGGTCTTCGCGCCGAAGTTGTTGCCCAAGGGGACGTTCCGGATCTCGTCCGGGCTGCCGGCGGTCATCGCGTTGCGTGGTCTGGTGGCGGCGGCGGGGTTCGGCGCTGAGGTGTTCCTGCCGCTGATGCTGACCCGTGAGCGGGGGCTGTCGCCGGCGTTCGCAGGGCTGGTGCTGACGGTCAGCGCGCTCTCCTGGACGACGGCGTCCTGGTACCGCGGCCGTCCGGTCCAGCCGTTCTCGCATTCAGTGTTCCTGCAGGCCGGGATGATCTCGATCGTGCTCGGCATCGCGACCGCGACGCTCACGCTCAACCCGCACGTCCCGGTCATCGTCGGCATCCTCGGCTGGGGCCTGACCGGCCTCGGCATGGGCACCGTCTTCCCGACCGTCTCGGTGCTGGTACTCGAGTACTCCACCCGCGAGGAACAAGGCTCGAACAGCTCAGCCCTCCAACTCAGCGACGCCCTCGCCACAGCCACGGTCCTCGCCATCGGCGGCACCCTGTTCGCCGCCATCTACCCCCACTCACCCACCACCGCCTACCTCACCGCCTTCGGCCTCCCCGCCCTCCTAGCCCTGGTCGGAGTCGCCGCCAGCCGGCGCACCGCGCGCACTCACTAGCCCTGGACCCCGACCACACACCAACCTCCTGCGGCCCGTCGCGGGTCGCCGACCCTAGTCCTTCGCTCCCGTGACCGCGATGCTGGCGCCGAGGCCGATGATCATCAGGCCGCCGGTGCCGCCGACGAGTTCGAGCCGGCGCGGCGACCTGGCGAACCAGTTCCTCGCCGTGCCGGCCGCGAGGGCCCAGAGGCCGTCGGAACAGAGCGCGATGAGCAGGAAGACCGACCCGAGCAGCAGGATCTGCAACGACGCCGGGCTAGCCGCGTCTTTGTCCACGAACTGCGGCAGGACGGCCGCGAAGAACACCGCCGTCTTCGCGTTCGTCACACCGACCAGGAAGCCCTGACGCAGGGCCCGGCGAGCGCTGCCCGGCTTGGCGCCGCGGCTCAGCGCCTCGGCCAGCGACTTGCGCGTGCGGAAGGCGTGCACGCCGAGATAGACCAGGTACGCCGCGCCGGCCAGCTTCACGATCGTGAGCGCGATCGCGCTGGCGGCGATCAGCGCCCCGAGCCCGAGCGAGACGGCGATCAGCATCACCGCGGCGCCGACGGTGTTGCCGAGCATGGTCAGGACCGCTTCACGGCGGCCGACGGTGAGCGCGCGGCCGACGATGAACAGCACACTCGGCCCGGGCACGACGATGATGACGAACGCGGTGATCGCGAAGGCGATCAGATGATGACTGGACGGCATGCCCTCAGAGTAGGTGCGCCCTCCCCGTGTCGCCTGGGGTTTTCCAGCGCCTCGGAGCAGGCCTTCGAGCAGGTTCGAAACGGTTTTCCGGTCCAGGGCGAACTGGCACGGTGAGGATCCCGATCCGCCGATCCCGAGGGACTCATCCATGCAGACACACAGCCGGCGTTCCGTCCTGGGCTTCGCCGCCGCAGCGGTCGCCGCTCCCATCGTGCTGTCGGCCGGCCAGGCCAGCGCCGCCGGCACGCTCACGTTCGCGCAGTACGCCGACACTTGGACCCAGATCAACAAGGCGAGGCCCAGTACGTCGTACTGGTTCGATCGCGACCGGGCCAAGGTCGGTCTCGAGTTCGGCGGGTCCGCGCTGTGGCGGTCGGTGTTCCGGTTCGATATCACCGCGCTGGCCGGCGGCGTGATCGAAGAGGCCGGCTTCTCGATCGTGCTCGATCACACGCCGACTCCCAACCCGACGCCCGTCGCCCTGTGGACAACCGGGGGCATCGACGCTGACCAGCCGCTGACCTGGAACAACTTCGCCGGCTCCTGGCTCGGCTACGCCGGTACGGCCACAGGGGCGGCCTATGCCGGTGCCGGGCAGCCGGACCAGCAGTTGATCTTTCCCGGCTTGGCCGGCGTCGTGCAGCAGGCTGTGGACAAGCAGGAGAGGTTCTTGACGCTGGGACTCCGGGCTGTGGACGAAGCCAACATGTACCAGTGGAAGAAGTTCCTCGGCGACACCGCCCGGCTGCAGGTGACGTACCACGAGTGAGCCCGGCCGACCACGCTCAGGTGATCTTTCCCACCTGGGCGTGGTCGCCGCGTTGACCCCGGTGGAACCGGGCGGCTACCTTTCGGGGGACAACCTGCGGTGCCATGAGGGAAACCGGTGAGAGACCGGTACGGCCGCGCCACTGTGAACGAGCTCGCTCGTGAGTCAGGACGCTCAGGCACCAGCAGCCTTTCGATTAGGGACGCGCACTTCCCTAGGAGGTCTCCGATGTCGGCAACCACGCCTGCCCGCTCAGTCGCAGTCCCGGCGATCTCGCCCCGGCTGCTCGCGATCGCCCTCGTCACCGTCGTACTGGCGCTGATGCTCGCCTACCTCGTCGGCTTCGACCAGGGTGCGCTGTCGCGCTCCGGCATGTACCTGCACGAGCTGATGCACGACGGCCGGCACCTGCTCGGCGTCCCGTGCCACTGAGTCCTGCCGTAGTACCACCTCACTGAACGACAGGACTGCCATGCGCACCTTCGGATCCCTCCTGGTGCGCGGACTGATCGTCGGACTCTTCGCCGGCCTGCTGGCCGGAACCTTCGCGTACGTGGTCGGCGAGCCTGACATCGACTCGGCGATCGCGATCGAAGAGGCCAACGCTGCCGCGCACTCGCACGACCCCTCCACCGCCGAGCACACCCACGACGACAGCTCTACCGCCGGGCACAGCCATGGGGCCGAGGAGAAGCCGCTCGTCAGCCGGGACGGCCAGCGAGCCGGGCTGTTCCTGGCCACCTCCCTGTACGGCGCGGCGCTGGGCGGCATCTTCGCCGTCGGCTTCACCCTCCTGCGCCGGCGCTTGCGGACCAGCGACTCGTACGCCGCCCTGGGGCTGGCCGCCGCCGGGTATGTCGGGATCGTGCTGGTCCCGTTCCTCAAGTACCCGCCGACACCGCCCGCGGTCGGCGACCCCGACACGATCACCAAACGGACGATCACCTACCTGCTGACCCTGGTGATCGGCCTGCTCGCCGTCTGGGCCGGCGTCGCCGCGTCGCGCTGGTCGGCCCGGTTCGGGTCGGTACCGTGGATCCGGCTCGCGGTCGGGGGAGCCGCGTTCCTGGCGACTGTGGTCGCCGCGTACCTGATTCTGCCGGCGATCAACGAGGTTCCGGAGACGTTCCCCGCTACGCTGCTGTGGAAGTTCCGGCTGGCCTCGCTGGGCACCCAGACCACACTCTGGCTGCTCCTCGGGCTCGGCTACGCGGCGGCGATCGACCGGCGTACGGGGAAGGTCGACTCTGAGGTGGTTGCCGCTTGACGTCTCTCACGCTGGTCGCGCACGCGCTGACGCCCGCCCTCCGCGGCCTGGTCCTCGGCGGTGATACGGCACCGGATCCTGCTGGGGTCGAGGCGGCGCGCGAGCTGAAAATCGTTGCCGGCGAGGTGTACGCCGGACCGGAGACGGCCGCGCTGGCCACGGCGTCGGCGCTCGGGTTGTCGCCCGTGGTGGTACCGGCGCTGCGAGACCGGGAATACGGCGACTGGACCGGGCGTGAGCTGGAGGAGCTGCTCGAGGCGTCGCCGGGTGCGGTGGCGACCTGGCTCGAGCGCCCGCACACTGCGCCGCCTGGCGGCGAGACTGAGAACGACGTCATCACGCGGGTGGCGGATTGGCTCGGCGACCTGACCCACTCCGCGAGCGCCGGGGTTTTCGGCGGCTCCGGGGCTGTGGATGACGGGCCTGTGGATAACGGGGGCCGGGGTCAGGCGGATCTGCGTACGGTGGCTGCGGTGGTGCATCCGGCGGTGGTACGGGCTGCGGTGCTGTACGTGCTTGACGCGCCTGCTGAGTCGCTGCGGCATGTCGACGTGCGGCCGCTGTCCGTGGTGCGGTTGTCGGCTCACGCTGGTAGCTGGTCACTTACCTTCGGTTAGATCAGCTCTTCCCGTCAGGGGTTTCCGAGTGTCACACTGCGTGGGACCTTGGTGACTGACGGGGAGTTGCTGGATGGTGGACGAGCTCGACGCACGGTTCGAGGCGAACCATTCGTTGTTGGTCGCTGCGCGTGACCGGTTGCAGGCGGCGGTCGACGCGGATACCGCGAGCAAGCAGGACCGTACCCGGCTGGACACGGTCAACGACCTGCTCAGGCCGGTACTGACCGCCGAGGTCGATGCCTCGGGCAACGTCGTGCCGGTGCGGCGGTACCGGCGGTTCTGGTCGGTCGACCTGGCGGGACAGGGCCGGGCGGTCGAGGTGCTGGGCGATCTCGAGTCGGCGCGTAACGTGGCCTTGCTGGTACCGGGGATGGGCAACTCGCTGGAGACGTTCGGTGGTCAGGCCGATCGTGGCGAGGCGATCCGGCATGAGGCCGGTCCTGGTACTGCCGTGATCGTGTGGCTTGACTACGACTCGCCGCAGGGGATACCGGCTGCGATGAGCAAGGCGCCCGCCTTGGAGGCCGCGCCCCGACTGGCCGCCTTCGTCGACGGACTGGACGCGGTGAAGTTGCCTTCGGCAAAGATCACGATGGTCGGGCACAGCTACGGCACGGAGGTCGTCGGGCAGGCCCTGCTGAACGGCGCGCGCCCGGACCGGGTCGTCATGACAGGCAGTCCCGGGATCGACAAACACGTCGACCAGGCAACGGATCTGGTCGCACCGCCGACGCGCCTGTACGTCGAACGCGCACCGGGCGACTACGTCGCCTACACCCAATGGCACGGCCCCGATCCCGCCGACTTCGCGGATGCGATCCGGATGGCGACGGCCGATCCGATCGCTTCTGATGAGGCAGTCTCCGTGCACTGGCACAACGAGTACTACCGCACGAACAGCGAATCCCTCCGCAACGTCGGCCGAGTGGTACGAGGCGACCTGGCCCACATCTCAAGAACCGACACCACCCCCATGCAGGAGACCCACCTAGCCTGGGGCCCCGGCCTCCGAGGCCTCTCAGGAGCCGCCGCCAAGGTGTATGACGGAATGGCAGCAGTTGGGCGACCATCCCGCTCTGCGGCAGCTCAGCATGCCGCGGACGGTGCCCGGGTTCCGACCGGATCAGCGAATTCACGACGAGCAGAGGGGCCACAGCGATGATGGACGCTCGAGAGTTCCTCCGCGAAGAACTACTCGCGGTAGCGGCAACCGTCGTACCGACCCAGCAGCCGGTCATCACCCACGACCCCGGCCCGGTAAACCCCGGCGCCCTCTTCGACGGCCGCGCCCCCGCCACCGTCTCCAGCGTCACGGTAGAAACCGGCAACCCAACCTCAACCGACCCAGCCCGCGCCGTAGCCGCCGCCTCCGCCGCCCTCCAAGCCCGAGGCTGGCAAACCGAAATCCCCCCACCAGAAGACGGCCACCACCGCCTGTCCGCCCACCACAACGGCTTCGACATCACAGTCCACGCCTGGACCACGGACTGGCGGATAACCTTCACCGGCCAAACCCCGCCGACTGTGTAAATCCCCACGTGCGCGCCCGGTCCCTCGTCAACGCTGGTGCGCAAGGTGATGGGCAGTCGGCGGGCCCACCATTCGACAAGAAATGAGCTGCGTGCTGCTGGGATGATCGCCAGGATGGTGGGATGCCGGATCTGTTGTGGGAGGACGTCAGGGACTTCTTCGACCCTGATTTCATGGGGCCATTGCCGGACATCTTTGTGCCCGGCGCCTCCGTCGAGGACTGGCAGGCCGTGTTCGACCTAGTACGGACGAAGGGTTGGAGGTGGGAGTACTGGCTGGGTGGCGCTCTCCGACGGCTACCGACTGCAGCCGATGCATTCCCACGTCCCGACGACGTTGAGACAGCGGTACTCAAGGTTTGGCCTGTGCCAGGGGTGCAGGCGAACTTCTGGCTGATGTATGCCGAGCAGATCGACTTCGACGTCGACCTTCGGGAACTGCAGGGCCAGGAGGGTGTGGATGACCTCTGTCGGCTTCTGCGTGCGATCGGCCGCCGGCTGGGCAAGCCTGTGAAGATGACCTCCGAAGGAAGTCACGGCGACCCGGTACTTGAGTTCGATCCCAGCGTCGACCGAGTGGTGGTGCCGGCGTCACGAGCTGGTCTCTGACATCACCGCCGACTGATATTCCTGCCAGCCCGTACTCCGCGCGCAGGCGCGCGCCGCGGGTGTCCCCTCGAGGCTCGAGGCTCGAGGCACGTTGGCGCGCGGGGCGCTCGGCGAACTGGTCAGCTGGTGGCGGCGCGTTCGGCTGTGCTTCGGAGGACGCAGAATTCGTTGAGTTCTGGGTCTTGCATGACGACCCAGCCGCTGCCGTCTGGCTCGCGGAAGTCGTTGGCGATGGTGGCGCCGAGGGTGAGCAGCCATTCCACCTCGGCGTCGCGGGGGCCGTCGGGGACGAGGTCGAGGTGGAGGCGGTTCTTGGCGGCTTTCTCGTCGTTGTTCTGCTCGAAGAGGAGCTTCACCTCGGGCGTGTTCACCGCCGCGTACGGATCGCCCGGCGCGTCGTCCTCGGGGCGCTCGGCCCGCAGTACCTGGAGCCAGAAGCCGGCCAGCTCGTAGGGGTCACGGGCGTCGAAGGTCACGGTGCGCACAACTGATGTCATGGGCAAAAGAATAGGCAAGGAGAAGCGCATCTCCTTGCCACAACTAATTTATAGCGCAGGGGTGGGCTTGCCGCAAGACCCGGGGTGTGCTGGAGAATCACTCGCCGTAGCCAGAAACCTGAACAAAATCAGGGCAAAAGCGACCTTGGGGGATCTTGCATGATTGACGTGATCATCGCCGGTGGTGGACCGACCGGCATGATGCTGGCCGCCGAGCTGCGACTGCACGGAGTCGAGGTGGTCGTCCTGGAGCGGCTCCTGGAGCCGTCTCCGATCGTCCGTTCGCTCGGTATGCACGCGCGCACCGTGGAGGTGATGGACCAACGCGGTCTGCTCGAGCGGTTCCTCGCGCTCGGCACGAAGTATCCGGTCGGCGGCTTCTTCGCCGGCATCCGCAAGCCCGCGCCCGAGCGGCTCGACACCAACCACCCGTACACGCTGGGCATCCTCCAGCCGGTCACTGACCGGGTACTGACCGAGTACGCCGCTGAGGTCGGTACCGACATCCGGACCGGCGCGGAACTGGTCGGCCTGAGCCAGGACGATGACGGCGTGACGGTCGAGCTGGCCGATGGTACCGAACTCCGCTCGCGCTACCTCGTGGGCTGTGACGGCGGCCGCAGTACGGTGCGGAAGCTGCTCGGCGTCGCCTTCCCCGGCCAGGAGGCCACCAGGGAGGCGCTGCTGGCCGAGCTGAAACTGACCGCGTCGCCGGAGACCGTCACCGAGGTGATGACCGAGGTACGCAAGACCGAGCTGTGGTTCGGCGCGGGGCCGGTCGGGGACGGGATGTACCGCGTCGTGGTACCCGCCGCCGGGGTGTCGGAGAATCCGCGGATCCCGCCGACCATCGACGAGATCAGCAAGCAGATGATCGCCACCGCTGGTACCGACTTCGGGGTGCATTCGCCGAGCTGGACGTCCCGCTTCACCGATGCCACCCGGCTGGTGGAGCAGTACCGGACCGGCCGCGTGTTGCTGGCCGGCGACGCGGCGCATGTCCACCCGCCGATCGGCGGCCAGGGCCTCAACCTTGGGATCCAGGACGCCTTCAACCTCGGCTGGAAGCTCGCCGCCACAGTCAACGGCTGGGCGCCTGATGACCTTCTCGACAGCTATCACACCGAGCGCCATCCGGTCGCGGCCAGTGTCTTGGAAAACACCGTGGCACAGGGCGTCCTGATGTCCAACGACCCGGCCGGCCGCGCCGTACGCAACCTGGTCTCCGACCTGATGGACTTCGACGAGGTGAACCGCTACCTGACCCAGATGATCATGTCGGTGGACATCCACTACGACTTCGGCGAAGGCCCGCACCTGCTCGGCCGCCGCCTGAAAGACGTCCAACTGAAACAAGGCCACCTGTACGGCCTCATGCACACCGGCCGCGCCCTCCTCCTCGACCAAACCGGCAAACTCTCCACCGAAGGCTGGACCAACCGAGTCGACCACGTCATCGACACCACCGACGAAGCCGACTTCCCCGCCGCCCTACTCCGCCCCGACGGCCACGTCGCCTGGCTCGGCGAAAACCAGCAGGACCTGCAAACTGCCCTACAGAAGTGGTTCGGCGAGGCGTCGGCGGACTAGCTGCTCAACCTCGCTGCAGCCGCCGTGAACTTCAAGCCAGGAGTTCACTCAGCGGTGCCCGGACATCGGCAGGGTAGAGGCCGAGTTCGTCGAACTCGTGCGACTCCGCCCACCTCAGCTCGTAGTTGTTGTCCGGGCTGTGCTCTTCCGCTTCCGGGCCGGACAGGACAGGGGTGCCATTCACGTCGGCTACCAAGAAGTACGATGCCGGCCGACCGTTGTGTTTGCCGGTCCACAGCAGCCGGTCGATCCGGGCGGTGAGCGTGGTCTCCTCGGTCAGCTCTCTCAGCGCAGCTGCTTCAGCGCTCTCGCCCTCCTCGACGTGGCCGCCAGGCAGGACCGCGTAGTGGTGCCCCGGGCAGTCCGGACCAGCCCAGCCGCCGGCCTCACACATCACGCAATCGCCAACCACCTTGTGCCGCAGATAGCGCTTGATCACCAGCACACGACGCCCCTCGGCAACGACCGCCACCGCCCGCGGAATCAACATGCAGAGCACCCTGCCAGACCCCTCCGACAACCAGTGGGCCAGATCACGAAGCCTTCGGATAAGAGGCAGCGCCTCCGGTGGTGGGCGTTCGATGCCAACTCGGCGAAGGCCTGCGTGGGGGAGTTGAGCCCCACGCAGCTCCGGGGGGTCAGGCCTTGGTGAGGGTTTGGGATTGTTTGCCGAGGTGTTCGATTTCGCATTCGACGGTGTCGCCGGGGGTCAGGTAGGGGAAGCGGCCGGAGAGGGCTACGCCTTCGGGGGTGCCGGTGTTGACTACGTCGCCGGGGTCGAGGGTCATGTACTGGGAGAGGTCGCGGATCAGGGCGGCGACCGAGAAGATCATGTCTCGGGTGTTGGAGTCCTGGCGGGGTTCGCCGTTGACCCAGGATTTCAGGGCCAGAGCCTGAGGGTCCGGAATCTCGTCGGCGGGGACCAACGCCGGGCCGAGGGGGTTGAAGGTTTCGCAGGACTTGCCCTTGGACCACTGGCCGCCGGACACCTCAAGCTGCAGGGCGCGCTCGGAGACGTCGTTGGAGACCGTGTAGCCGGCGATGCAGGCGAGCGCCTCCTCGTCCGTGTTCAGGTACCGGGCGGTCTTGCCGATCACGACGGCGAGCTCGACCTCCCAGTCGGTCTTGGTCGAGCTGCGGGGGACGAGGATGTCGTCATGCGGGCCGACGACGGTGTTCGGGTGCTTGTAGAAGACGACCGGGTTCTTCGGCGGCTCGGCACCCGACTCGGCCGCGTGGGCCGCGTAGTTCAGGCCGATGCAGACGACCGCGCCCGGCTTCGCGATCGGGGCGCCCACGCGGAGCCCCTCGGTCGAAGCTGCCGGCAGCGAGCCAGCCTCCAAAGCAGAACGCGTCCGGGCGATGCCGTCCGAGGCGAGGAAGGCGCCGTCGATGTCGGCGGTGACGGAGCTCAGGTCGTAGACGGTGCCGTCGGTGGCGCGCACGTACGGGCGCTCCTCGCCGACCGCGCCGAGGCGCAGCAGTTCCACAAACACTCCTAAGAGGGGGTCAGAGTTGGTCGAACACAGGCCGCAACCGGGCCCGGGACGCTTCGATATGTGCCTTCATCGCGGCGGCCGCCTCAACCGGGTCGCCCTTGCGAACGGCGGCCACCACGGTCTTGTGCTCACGCAACGCCTTCGTCGCGATCCCGCCGCCGTAGTACAGCCGGAACAGGTGCAGGTGACAGTGTGTGCGGGCGAAGGACTGCCGGGCCGTCTCGTTGCCGGACAACTCCAGTACCAGATCATGGAACCGTTGGTCGTGCGCGGCCATCGCCTTGTAACTGTCGTAGTCAGGACGATCCGGTACGTCGGTATAGCTCAACATCTCGTCCTTGAGCCGGGCCATGTCCTCGGCCCCGGTCCGCTCGGCGGCTCGCCCGGCCGCCCACGGCTCGATGTGCAGCCGGTACTCGAAGAGATCCTCGAACTCCTCCCGGGTCAACCGGGACGACACCCGGTACCCCCGCAGCGGCTCCTTGATGACCAGGCCGTCGGACTCCAGCCGGGCCAGCGACTCGCGGATCGGCGTCTGGGAGATGCCGAGCTCCCGGGTCAGCGCGTCGATGTTCAGCCGGGTGCCCGGCTCGACCACGCTGTCCATGATCAGGCCCTTGACGGTCTCGTAGACGTCGTCGCTCAGCACCTGCCGTTGAGGCAGCCGGGCGAGCTGCCCCGCCAGACCCACATGCGCATCTGTCACAGTCGCTCCTCCCGAAGCCCCATCATGCCCGACCGGCGGTGTGCACAGTCGTTATGACGACAAGTCTTGACGTCACCAGTGTGAAGCGGCAGCATCAGCTACGCAATATCCTATAGGATCTTTGAGGAGCCAGCCCCATGACCGTCCACTCCATGTACCGGAAAACCGCTGTCGGGCTGGCCGTCGTTGCACTGGCCGCAACCGGTTGCAGCACCAAGAACTCGAATGACGCCACCGGCACCTCCGGAGACGACGCCTCGGCCGGTACTTCGACCGGCCCGGTCGAGCTCAAGGACGGTTCGAGCGTCAAGCTTGCCCTCATCCCCGGCGGCGCGCACCCCTATTTCCAGCCCTGGAAGACCACCGCCGAGCTGGACAAGACCGACTTCAAGCTCGGTGGCGTGACCTTCAACGAGACCGGCGAGTGGGACCAGGGCAAGCAGAACAACGTGATCAACTCGCTGGCTGCCCAGGGCTACAACGCGTTCGGCATCTTCGGCGTCTCGCCGACCGACATCAACTCGACCTTCGAGGACCTGAAGTCGAAGGGCTTCGCGGTCGGCTCGCTGGCGTCCTGCCCGGCCGGTGACACCAACTCGGCCGACTTCTGCCTGTCCACGGACGTGGAGGCAGCGGCGTACAAGGCCACCAAGGCGACGATCGAGGCGATCGGCGGCCAGGGCACGATCGTGCACCTGACCGGCAACAACGTCGACTCGAACACCCAGCGCCGGATCGCCGGCGTGAAGAAGGCGATCGCGGAGACGAACGGCAAGGTGACCGAGCTGCCGGTCATCACCGACATCGACAAGGACCTGCAGACCGCGCAGAAGGCGGTCGCCGACCTGCTCGCCTCGAAGGGCAAGGAGATCAAGGGCATCGTCACCACCGCCTACAACCCGGCCGTCGCCGCGGCCGACGGAGTGGCGAGCAGCAAGCTTCCGATCAAGGTGGTGGCGATCGACGACGACGCCAAGATCCTGTCCGGGATCAAGTCCGGCGGCGTCGCCGCGACGGTCACCCAGAACCCGGTCGGCCAGGCGTACGTCGGCGGCTGGCTGCTCGCCCTGCTCGGCTCCAAGCAGTGCACGATGAAGACGCCCGGCGTGATCGTCGACTCCGGCTCGTTCGTCGTCACCAAGGCCAACGTCGACACCTACGACGCCGAGCGCAAGGCCAAGACGACCGAGCTGCAGAAGGACTTCGCAGCCCAGCTGAGCTGCAAGTGACCGGAGTACACACCTTGCCCACGACAACCATCAGTCGCGCCGAGGCGTTCCTGGTCGATCTCGAGGTGGAGACCGTCCGGACCGACGCGGTCCAGGCGTTCGTCAAGCAGGAGACCGTCTTCGTCGAGCTGGAGACCACCGACGGGTACGTCGGCCTGGGCTACTCGTACACGATCGGCAACGGTGGTACGTCGATCCTCGCGATGCTGCGCGACCACCTGCTGCCGCGGCTGATCGGCGCGGACGCTCGCAACGTGGAGGCGATCTGGTTCGACCTGTTCGCCTCCACCCGGGCGACCACGGTCGGCGCGATCACCTCGCTCGCGCTGGCCTCCGTCGACACCGCCCTGTGGGATCTGCGCTGCCGCCGGGCTGACGAGCCGCTCTGGCGCCTCGCGGGCGGGTTCCGCCAGCGGGTCCCGCTGTACGACACCGAGGGCGGCTGGTTGCACCTGACAACGGACCAGCTCGTCGCCGGGGCGCTCGAGTCGCAGAAGGCCGGCTGGCCCGGGGTGAAGCTCAAGGTGGGCAAGCCGCGCGTCCACGAGGACCTCGAGCGGTTGTCCGCCGTACGGGATGCCGTCGGGCCGGCGCTCGACATCATGGTCGACGCCAACCAGTCGATGACCTACGCCGAGGCCAAGCGCCGGGCCCGGGCCTTCGAGCCGCTCGACCTGAGCTGGTTCGAGGAGCCGTTGCCCGCCGACGACCTGACCGGGCACGTCCGGCTGGCCGAGTCGACCTCGATCCCGATCGCGGTCGGCGAGTCGATGTACTCGATCTCGCAGTTCCGCGAGTACGTCGCCGCCGGCGCGGCCGGCATCGTCCAGGTCGACGTCGCCCGGGTCGGCGGCATCACCCCGTGGCTGAAGGTGGCGCATCTGGCCGAGACCTTCAACCTCGAGGTCTGCCCGCACTTCCTGATGGAGCTGCACGTCAGCCTGACGGCGGCGGTACCGAACGGCCGGTACGTCGAACACATCCCGCAGTTGCGGGCGATCACGAAGACCGAGATGGCGATCGCCGACGGGCACGCCGTCGCGCCGGACGAGCCCGGACTCGGGATCGACTGGGACCGCGACGCGATCGACGACCGGCGGGTCTCGTGAGCGCGCCCGTCTCGGAGACGGCCACCGCCGCCCTGCAGGAGCCGGACGCGGCGGTCGAGGCACCGCGCGGCGGTCGCACTCCGTGGTGGGCGAACCAGCGGATCGGCCTGCTGATCCTGGTCGTGGCACTGTCCGCGCTGTTCGGGATCCTGCGGCCGGCGTTATTCAACCAGCAACTCGTGGTCTTCCCGCTGCTCCGCGACATCGCGATGTTCACCGTGGTCGGTCTGGCGCAGATGTGCGTGCTCTCGATCGGCCACATGAACCTCGCGGTCGGCCGGATGGCGGCCTTCTCGATGATGATCACCGGCATCTCGTACGACCTGTGGCACTTCAGCCTGTACGCCGGACTGCTGGTCGGCCTGGTCGCCGGTACTGCGATCGGCGCGCTCGCGGGCTGGGTGATCGCCCGTACCGGCGTGAACTCCTTCGTCGTCACGCTCGCGCTCGACTTCCTGCTGCTCGGCCTGATCCCGCTCGTCTACACCGGGCTGACCGACAACGCAGCCTTTGTCACCAAGCCGCCGGGGATGCGCGAGCTGCGCAACTACTCGCTGGCGGACGTCTGCGTCGGCAACGTCTGCGGGTCGCCCGCGGTACCGCAACTGGCGATGTTCGCCGTGATCGCGATGATCGTCGTCGGCTGGATCTACAGCCGCACCAAGCTAGGCCGTGAGCTGTTGATGACCGGTACGTCGGTGAAGGCGGCCGAACTGTCGGGCATCCCGACCGCTCGCCGGGTGATCACCGCGCACGCGATGTCGGGCTGCCTGGCGGCGCTGGCCGGCTTCATGCTCGCGGTCAGCACCGGGTCGATCAAGGCGACCATCGGCGAGGAGTTCATGCTGCCGTCGTTCCTCGGACCGATCCTCGGCGGGACGTTGCTGGCCGGCGGGTTCATCTCCATCTGGGGGACGTTGCTCGGTACCGCGCTGACCACGGTGATCAGGAAAGGCCTTGATCTGCTGGGCGTCGGGCTGGAGAGCCTGAACATCTACCTCGGGCTGATCCTGCTCGTCGCCTTGTCGACCGACCGGTTCCGGACAGTGCTGTCCGACCGGCAGGGGGTGAAGGAACGATGAAGTCCCTGCTGAGATTCGCGCGGACGACCGAGATGACCTTGCTGGTGATCGGTGTGGTGTTCTTCGTCTTCCTGGTGATCGCTTCGCACGGTGATCTGCTCGAGGCGAATTCACTGCGAGTGCTCCTTCAGTTCCTTGCGGTGCCGGTGCTGATCGGATTGGCTCAGATGGTGGTTCTAGCCGTGGGTCAACTCAACCTCGCCGTCGGTGCCGTCGGCGGGTTCGCCGCGTGCGCGATGGGCGTGCTGATGGCCGACCACGGTGTACCTGTCCCGCTCGCGCTGCTGATCGGCTTCCTGCTCGCCTCGCTGGCCGGCCTGGCGAACGGTCTGCTCGTCGTGCTCACCCGGATCAACGGCTTCATCGTCACCCTGGCCACGATGACCGTCCTGCTCGGCGTCCAGTACCGGCTGGTCGGCACCCGCACCGTCGACGCGTATCCCCAAGGCCTGAAGAGCTTCGGCTCGTACGCCGTGTTCGGGGTGCTCCCGTTGATCTTCCTGGTCGCGTTGGTGGTGGCCGGGCTGCTCGCGGTGATGTTGCGCCGGACGGTGCCGGGGCGCCAGCTGCTCGCCTCGGGCGGGAACCCTATCGCTGCAAGGCTTTCCGGGATCTCCAACGACCGGTCGGTGATCATCGCGCACACGTTGTCGGGCGCGATCCTCGGCGTCGCGGCAATCCTGACCATCGCGTCGTCGCCCGGCGTCAACAAGAGCATCGGCGGCGACTGGCTGCTGCCGAGCTTCGCCGCGCCGATCATCGGTGGCGCGTTGCTGACCGGTGGCTCGGCAGTCGTACTCGGCACCGTGCTCGCCGCCTTCATCGTGCGCTTCGTCGACACCGCCCGGGCCGAGTTCTCGCTCGAACCGAGCTGGGTGAACTTCGTCGTCGGTACGGTCGTGCTCGGCTCGGTGGTGCTCGGCCAGGTGCGGACCCGCCGGCAAGAGCGAAGAACCGTCGTCAAGGCGCCCGACGCAGCGGTGGCCGGAGGCGTCTCATGACGCTCTTCGAAGCCTCCGAGGTGGACAAGCTGTTCCCGGGTGTCCGGGCGCTCGACGGCGTGACGCTGAAGCTCGAAGCGGGCTCGGTGCATGCCTTGCTGGGCGAGAACGGCGCGGGCAAGTCGACGCTGATCAAGGTGATCACCGGGCTCTACAAGCCGGACGGCGGACGGCTGCTGCTCGACGGCCAGCCGGTGGCCTTCGGCTCGCCGCATGAGTCGGCGTCGGCCGGGATCGGCGTGGTGCACCAGGAGCGCAACCTGATCCCGGGCTTCACGGTCGGGGAGAACATCCTGCTCCAGAAGCTGCCGACCTCCCGCGGACTGGTGGACCGCGGCCGGATCCGGTCGGAGGCTTCGCGTTGGCTGGCGGAGCTGGACCTCGACCTTGACCCGGACCTGCCGGTGACGGAGTTGTCCGTCGCGCAGGCTCAGCTGGTCGAGATCGCGAAGGCGCTGTCGGTGGAGAGCCGGGTGCTGCTGCTCGACGAGCCGACCGCCTCGATCACGCCGAACGAGGCCGAGCGGCTCTTCCGGGTGGTCGAGAAGCTGAAGAACGACGGCCGCTCGGTGCTGTTCGTCAGCCACAAGCTCGAAGAGGTCTTCCAGATCTGCGACACGGTGACCGTGCTGCGGGACGGCTCGTCGGTGCTCGAGTCAGGGGCGTTGTCGGACCTGACCCGCGACCAGGTCGTCGACCTGATGGTCGGTCGCGTGCACGAGGCGCTTACGCTGCCGCCGCGCACTGTCGCCGATGCATCACCTTTGCTGGAGCTCTCCGGAGTCGGTACTGCGACCGGCCACGTGAAGGTGGATCTGACCGTCCGGCCGGGTGAGATCGTCGGGCTGTACGGACTGGTCGGCGCGGGCCGCAGCGAGCTGGCCAAGGCGTTGCTCGGGCTGGACCGGATCACGGCGGGCGAGGTACGGGTGCGTGGTGAGGTGGTGCGGATCCGGAACGTGCGGGACGCGCTGAAGAACCACAAGATCGGGTACGTCACCGAGAACCGCAAGGAGGAGGGCGTCTTCCTCGAGCAGTCGGTCAGCCGCAACATCGCGGTCACCGTCTGGGACCGGCTGCTGAAGCGGCTCGGGCGGATTCCAGGGTTGTCGTACGTCCCGAAGAAGGCCGAATCGGCGCTGGTCGCCGACTATGTCGAGCAGCTCGGGATCCGGATCGCGTCAGCGGAGCAACTGGCCGGCACGCTGTCCGGCGGGAACCAGCAGAAGGTGTCGCTGGCCAAATGGCTGGCGGCGAAGACCGAGATCCTGATCATCGACGAGCCGACCGTCGGCATCGACGTCCGGACCAAGGACGCCTTCCACACCCTGATCTGGGACCTCGCGGCCAACGGGCTGGCGATCCTGCTGATCACCTCGGACCTGCCGGAGATGATCACGCTGGCCGACCGGGTGGTCGTGATGCGAGATTTCCAGGTCCGCGGCGAGGTACCGAACGACCACGACTACGACACGATGAGCCAGCAGGTAATCCGCCTCATCCACGCGGAAGCCCCGGCACCCGCGTGACGAGCAGCGGAGGGTGCGTGGTGCGGAGCGGAAGTACGACGAGAGATGGGAGTGAGTTGTGACCGGTCGGGTTGATGCGCATCATCACATCTGGGATCTGAGTGTTCGGGAGCAGAGCTGGATGGTCGGGCCGGAGCTGGATCCGATTCGGCGGAGCTTCTCGATCGACGAGCTCGAGCCGCAGGCGGCTGCTGCGGGGGTGACCGCGACTGTGCTGGTACAGACGGTTGGGCTCGCGGCGGAGACGCCGGAGTTCCTGGAAGTTGCTGCTAGCAACGACTTGGTGGCCGGCGTGGTCGGCTGGGTGGATCTCACCGCACCTGATGTCGCCGATGCGCTGGCAGAGCTGCGGCAACGCCCGGACGGGGAGTGGCTGAAGGGCATCCGGCACCAGGTACACGACGAACCGGACGATCGGTGGCTGTGCCGCGACGACGTACGAGCTGGCCTGGAGGCGGTTGCCGAGGCCGAGCTGGTCTACGACCTGCTGACGAAAACGCCACACCTGCCGGCCGCTGTGGAGACCGTGCAGGCGCTTCCGCACCTCTCGTTCGTCGTCGACCACATCTCCAAGCCGGTCATCGGCGGCGACCTGGAGCCCTGGGCCGCCGGCATCCGTGCCCTGGCGGCCCAACCCAACGTCACCTGCAAACTCTCCGGCATGGTCACCGAGGCGTCCTGGACCGACTGGAAGGTCTCAGACCTCCAGCCGTACGCCGACGTCGTCCTGGACGCCTTCGGCCCCGACCGAGTCATGTTCGGCTCCGACTGGCCCGTCTGCCTCCTGGCCGCGTCGTATGCCGAGGTCGTCCAAGCAGCAGAAGAGCTCACAGCTGCCCTCACGTCCGAAGAGCGAGAGGCCGTGTTCGGCAACACGGCCCGCCGCGTCTACCGCCTCAGCTGACCGCGTTCGGCGTCAAGGCAGGCGGACGAAGTTCTCGGTTGCCTTGGCGGTTACTGCTGCCAGGGCCGCCGCATCCTGAGGGCGGCCGCCGGCGGTGGCCTCGAAGAGGACGTGGAGGTTGGTGCCCAGGGACACCAAGCGGTCGATGACCAAGCGGGGCCCCCGGGACGGGTCTGTGTAGGTGTAGGTGAGGGTCTGGTGGTGGAAGACCGTGCCCTGATAGTTCGAGTTGGTGGCCCGGGTGCTGCCGACGGTGCGAGAGATCAGGTGGAAGTCCTCGACGGATGCGTTGATCACGGCGTACCGGTTGTCGGCGGCTGCTTTGACCAGCTGATCCGGTTCGACGGCGTTCAGCCGGAGGTTCCACAGACCGTTGGGGCTGGTGAACTTGGCCTCCAACGGCGACAGCTTCACCATCTTCCAGCCAGCCGGAGCAAAGATGGAGATGTAGGCCCTGACCGTCGGATCATCCCAGCTCTGACGCTCGTAGCGCACCTGTGCCGCCTGCAGCGCCGGCACCTTGTCGACCGGCTTCGGCTGAGCAGTCGCGGGCTTTTTCACCACCGGCTGACTCTTGACCCCACCGACCGGACTCCAGCCGCCGTCCGGCAAGGACTGGGAGCGAGCCACGGCGGCGGCAGCAAGACCGCCGGTGGCGATGACGGCGACAGCCGTGCCGATCACCGTTGCGCGAGTGAACATGCCGATAGGACGCCGATGCACCGGCAGAAGTTCAGGCGCCAGGAGTTCAGGCCCGTGGGAATTCCACCCGGACGCCGAGCAGCCGTACCGGCCGGCGCAGTTCGAACTTCTCCAGCAAGACGAGAGCCGCCGCGGCGACCACCTCAGGATCCTGGGTGATCTCCGGAAGCTTGCGGCTCTTGATCGGCGTGAAGAACGACGTGAACCGCACCTTCACCGCGACCCGCTGAACGCTCCGCCCCTCGGCCACCACCTCGCGAGTGACCGTCTCAGCGATCCGCCGCAACTCCCGCGCGACCTCCTCGGCCGTCGCGAGATCAGTCGCGAACGTCTCTTCATGACTGCGCGACACCGGCTCGCGCGGTACGTCGGTGACCTCGGTGTCCCCGAGCCCGCGCCCGAGCGCCAGATACCAGGCGCCCATCTTCGGCCCGAACCGCTTCGTCAGCACGTCCAGGTCGGCCGCCGCGAGGTCGGCGACGGTGAAAAGCCCCAATTCGTTGAGGTTCTGCGACATCCGGCTGCCGATACCCCACAGTTCGCGGACCGGTCGATGAGCCATCACCTCGACCCAGTTGGCCGCCGTCAGCCGATAGACGCCCGCACCACTTCCGCTGTCCCGCTTGCCGAAACCGGTCGCCAGCTTGGCCCGCACCTTGTTGTCGCCGATCCCGATCGAGCACGACAACCCGGTCCGTTCCAGGACAGCGGCGCGCAACTCGGCCGCCAACGCTTCAGGATCATCCGTCGACGCACCGACGAAGCACTCGTCCCAGCCCCAGACCTCCACGATCACGGGGAACGACCGCAGTGTGTCCATCACCTCGGCCGACGCGGCGTCGTACGTCGCCGGATCGGTCGGCAGGAACACCGCCTCCGGACACTTCTTGAAAGCGGCCCGCAACGGCATCCCCGAATGCACACCGAACTCGCGCGCCTCGTACGACGCGGTGGCGACCACCTGGCGTGCCTGAGTCGGATCACCCGATCCACCGACCACGACCGGCAGCCCGCGCAGCTCAGGGCGGCGCCGGATCTCGACGGCGGCGATGAACTGGTCCATGTCGACGTGCAGCAACCACCAGCCCGGTGAGGTGCTCATACCCCAGAGGTATCACAGACGGCGGAACAGGTCTTGGACTACGGAGCGCGACGAACGGAGGCTGGAGAGGACAAGAAAGGAACGGACATGAAGGTATTTCTGACCGGCGGTTCGGGCTACATCGGCCGCGCGACGATCGAGGCGCTGCTCCGGCACGGCCACGATGTGACCTCGCTGGCCCGCAGCGACCGGGCCGTCGAGACGGTTACCGCCCTCGGCGCCAAGGCCGTCGTCGGCGACCTGACGGATCTCGACGTACTCCGTACCGCCGCCGCGGCCGCGGATGGGGTCATTCACCTCGGCGCCGTCAACAGCCCTGAGGCAGCCGCCATCGACCTGGCCGCCGCCGAGGCGATGCTCGAGGGGCTCGACGGGCGTGGAGCGTACGTGCATACGGGTGGCGTCTGGGTGTACGGCGACACCGATGGGGTGATCGACGAGACGGCGGAGATGAACCCGCCGGCGATCACGGCCTGGCGGTTGGACAACGAGGCTCGCGTGCTGGCGACGGCGACCAGCGGATCGCGGCCGGTGCTGGTGATGCCCGGGCTCGTCTACGGGCGGTCGGCCGGGTTGATCGAGGCGTTCTTCGTCGAGCCTGCGCGCGCCACTGGCGCGGTGCCGGTGATTGATGACGGGGTGAACCACACGACGCTGGTCCACGTCGAGGACATTGCCGAGTTGTATGTGCTGGCGCTGGATGCGCCGGCCGGGGCGCTGTATCTGGGGGTGGCGCAGAGCGTGCCGTTCAAGGAGTTGGCTCCGGCGCTGGCCGAGGCGGCTGGTCGGCCGGGAAGCTTCGAGCAGTTGACTGCAGAAGAGGCGGCCGAGCGGATGGGCCCGATCGCCGAGGCCTACACCCTCGACCAGCGGATGACCGGCGACCGGGCCAAGCGCGAACTCGGCTGGACCCCGAAGCACCTCGACGCGGTCGCCGACCTCGCCAAGGGCCGCTAGAGCGCTTTGCGCATTTCCTGGGTGATGACGACGTAGCCGAGGGAGTCGTACAGGCTGGTGGCGATGCTGTTGCTGCCGAAGACGTTGAGGGCGAGGTGGGTGTAGCCGCGGCGGCGGCACTCCTCCTCGCCGGCCAGCATGATCGCCCGGCCGTACCCCTTGCCGCGCTGCTCGGCGAGCACCTCGACCAGGTAGATGAACGGGGTCGCCTTCTGGGTGCCGATCCACAGGCTGCCGACCGGCTCGCCGTCGTGGCAGGCCAGCCAGACCAGCTGGTTCTCGGTCTCCAGGCCATCGGTGAGCAGCGCGCCGAACTCCTGGTACGCGGCCTCCAGCGCGGTCGCGGGATCGAGGTCGCGGGCGGGCCCGATGTCGGCCGCGTAGCCCTCGCAGCCGCGAGTCATCCAGCCGGCGTACTCGTCGGCGGTCGGCGTCCGCAGAGAGATGGACGGTGTGCTCATCTGGCGAAGATACCGGCCGTGCCGGGTCGCCGCACGGAGAGCGGACATCCTCCGCTGACATCGCTCAAGGTCACCGAGCGGTGACCCTGGGTGCGATAACCTCGCGCGAGATAGTTGCCACCGGCTCCTGTCCGGCGCGGGGCCGCCGCTGCGCCCGCCGGCGCCGGCCCCATCTACCGATATCGCCCCAGGAGGATGTGTGCGCTTCGAACCCGCACGGACGACGGCCATCGGGGTCTTGAGTCTCGCGGTGCTGACCGGCCTCGGCCAGCTGCCCCAGTCCGTCGCCGGACCGGCTCCGGCCGACGGTGATGCCCCCAGCGGACCCGCCGCGGTAAAGGCCGGCCCGGACGAACTACCCAACGCTCTCGAGGACAAGCGCCGCGACCTGCGCGAACGTGCTCTGACCAATGTGCTGAACGGCACTGCGAAGGTCGAGCAGCGCGGCGCCAGCAAGGTGGTCAGGGTCGGCCGGCAGGTCGACGTACCGGCGACCAGTGGCCAGGACAAGCTCGCGGCCAAGCGCAAGGACCAGTACGTCGAGCTGGCGCGCGAGAAGACGGACAAGATCTTCGTGATCCTGGCCGAGTTCGGCAACAAGCGGCATCCGGACTTCCCGGACAAGGACACCGACCCGAACACCGACGGGCCGCTGACCTATGACGGGCCGCTGCACAACGCGATCCCCGCGCCGGACCGGAGTACCGACAACTCCACCGTCTGGCAGGCCGACTACTCACCCGAGCACTATCGCCAGCTGTACTTCGGCAAGGGCGACTCGGTGAGGACGTACTACGAGAAGCAGTCCTCGGGCCGGTACAGCGTCGACGGGACCGTCTCGGACTGGGTGAAGGTGCCCTACAACGAGGCGCGGTACGGGCGGAGCAACGGCGTCCCCTGCGACGACAACATCTGCGGCAACACCTGGAACCTGATCAGCGATGCCGTCGGGCAATGGGTCAAAGGCCAGGAAGCGACCGGCAAGACCGACGCGCAGATCAAGTCCACGCTGGCCTCGTACGACCAGTGGGACCGCTACGACTACGACGGCGACGGCAACTTCAACGAGCCCGACGGGTACATCGACCACTTCCAGATCGTCCACGCCGGTGGCGACCAGGCCGACGGCGACCCGCACCAGGGTGAGGACGCGATCTGGTCACACCGCTGGTACGCCTTCAGCAACCACACCAGCGGACCGTCGGCGAACAAGCTCGGCGGCACCCAGATCGGCAGCACCGGCCTGTGGATCGGCGACTACACGATCCAGCCGGAGAACGGCGGTCTGAGCGTCTTCGCGCACGAGTACGGTCATGATCTCGGACTGCCGGACCACTACGACACGTCCGGCAAGCCGAGCCAGAACCCGGTGAACTGGTGGAGCGTGATGTCGCAGTCCCGCTCGGGCTCCAAGGGTGACGTCGGCATCGGGCTGAAGCCACAGGACCTCGGTACCTGGGACAAGCTGCAGCTCGGCTGGCTCGACTACGAGACGGTGAAGGCCGGGCAGACCAGGACGATCGATCTCGGGCCGCACGAGTACAACTCGAAGCGGGCGCAGGGCGTTGTCGTCGTACTGCCGAAGAAGAAGGTGACGACGCAGCTGGTCAAGCCTGTCACCGGTACCAAGTCGTGGTGGAGCGGGACCGGCGACAAGCTGTCGAACACACTGACGCGCAAGGTGACTCTGCCGGCGGGCAAGGCGTCGCTCGACTTCCAGGCCAACTGGAAGATCGAGGACTGTGGCGCGGACGCTTGCGACTACGCGTACGTCGAGGTGAACGCCGGGTCGGGCTGGAAGGCGATCCCGGGCAGCATCACCAAGGCGGCCGAGGCGAACGGCATCGATGGAGACAGCAAGGGGTGGCAGCCGGCGTCCTTCGATCTGTCGGCCTTTGCGGGGAAGACGATCGACCTGCGGTTCCGGTATGCGACCGACGCGGCGACGCACGAGCTGGGCTTCTTCGCCGACGACATCAAGCTGACGGCGGGTGGCAAGACGCTGCTCTCCGACGGCGCTGAGAACGGTGCCAACGGGTGGACCGCCGTCGGCTTCGAACCGTCCGGTGCGTCGGTGACGCGGGACTACGACAACTACTACCTGGCGTCGAACTACACGTACAACTCGTTCAACCGGTATCTGCAGTACGGCCCGTACAACTTCGTCGGGGCGCCGCGACCGAACTGGGTCGAGCACTACCCGTACCAGGACGGGCTGCTGGTGTCGTACTGGGATACCTCGCAGAACAACAACGAGACGGCCGTACACCCCGGTGAGGGGCAGTGGCTGCCGATCGATGCGAACCCGGAACCGCGGGTGCGGCTCGACGGGGCGTACTGGCGGAGCACGGTCCAGAGCTACGACTCGACCTTCGGGTTGCAGAAGTCGGACTCGTTCAACCTCACGGTGGCCGGGAAGAAGAACTACGTGCGCGGCCAGGACGCGGTACCGACCTTCGATGACCGGTTGAGCTTCTGGACCTCGAAGATCCCGTCGTACGGCGTGAAGGTGCCGCATGCCGGGGTGAAGATCCGGGTGATGAGCCAGTTGGGCACGTCGATGCGGATCGTGGTCTCGAAGTAGCCCAGGTTTGAGGGCGGGTACCTGGTCGGGTGCCGACGACTATGCAGACAGTCGCCGGACCCCGACCAGGTACGAGGTGTCTGTGATGGCTGAGCAACCCTGGGCCCCGCCCGTGAGGCGCAAGCCGCCCGCCGGGGCGGTCACCAAGGCGCCGGAAGGTCTGCCTTCCGCGATGATCGAGAACTGGGAATGGCAGGACCGCGCCGCCTGTCAGGGCGTGAACCCCGAGCTGTTCTTCGCCGCCGAGTCCGAGCGGGGCCTGCGAAAACGCGCCCGCGAACTCGTCGCCAAGTCGCTCTGCGGCACCTGCCCGGTCCGGCGCGAATGCGCCGACCACGCGGCGGTCGTCGGCGAGATGTACGGCGTCTGGGGCGGCATCACCGAGGAAGAACGCGAACCCGCCTTCCACGGCCGCCACCACTAGGTCCTAGTCGAACAGTTCGTCGAAGAACGACTTCTTCTTCTTGCGCTGCGGATACTGCTGATGCCGCTTGTCCTCGTACCGCTTCTCTTCGTACCGAGGAACCTGCTGCTGCACGGGTTGCGGCCCGTTGTAGGCAACCTCCGCGTCGACAAGCTTCTCCAGCTCACCCCGATCAAGAAAAATCCCGCGGCACTCAGTGCACTGGTCAACGGTCACACCGCTGCGTTCATACGTCCGCATCGCCGCACGACACTTAGGACAGGTCAGGGTCTCCATCTGGATACCCTAGGTGACGAAAACCCCGAAACCCCGCCCGTTAAGGGACTTCTTAGGAACCTCTCGGTCAGCTGAACTTGCTGATGAAGTTGGCCAGGATGGGGCCGGCTGCCTTGCCGCCGGAGACGCCGCCTTCGACGATGACGGCGAAGGCCACGTCGCCGCGGTAGCCGACCATCCAGCCGTTGGTGATGACCTTGCCGTTGGAGACCACTTCGGCGGTACCGGTCTTGGCGGCGGCGCTGCCGTAGGGAGCCAGGGCGTGGGCGGTGCCGCCGGTGACGGTGGTGCGCATGAAGGTACGGAGAGCCGCGACGGTCGCTGCGGGCAACGGGCTGGCGGCGGCGCCGGCCGGGTCCTTGCCCGGGACCAGCACCGGCTTGAGCGCGGTACCGTGCTGGACCGCGCCGGCGACCAGCGCCATCGCCAGCGGGCTGGCCGTGACGGTGCCCTGGCCGATCATCGAGGCGGCCTCGGCGACGTCGTCCTTGGGAGCCGGCACCTCACCGCCGTACGCCGGTACCGAGAGCTTCAGGTCCTGGCCGATGCCGAACATCGCCGCGGCCTTCGTCATCCCGTCCGACTTGAGCCGGGCGTGCTGGGAGATGAATGCGGTGTTGCAGGACTCGTTGAAGGCCTTCTGCATCGGGCCGTTGCCGTAGGCCGCGAGACCGTCGTAGTTCTTGAAGGTCTTGCCGAAGACGTTGATCGTGTTGGTGCACGGCAGCGGCGTGTTGACGGTCAGCCCGCTGCCGAGCAGCGCGGCCGAGGTGACGATTTTGAACGTCGAGCCCGGCGCGTACCGGCCGAGGAAGGCGCGGTTGTAGTTGGTCGGCGTCGGGCCGTTCGCCGCGGCCAGGATCTGCCCGGTCGACGGCTGGATCGCGACCAGCGAGGCGGGCAGCTTGCTCGTCGCCAGCGCGGCCTCGGCGAACCGTTGCAGCTTCGGGTCGATGGTCGTCTTCACCGGCGTACCGGGCTTGCCCTGCTGGGAGAAGACCGTCTTGATGGTCAGCTTGGTCTTGCCGTCGCGCAACGTGACCGTGCCGCCCGGCGTACCGGCGAGCTGCTGCTGGTACGAGTACTGCAGGCCGGTCGTACCGACCTGGTCGACGGCCGACGCGGTCGGCCCGGCGTTCTTCAGCGTCTCGGCGGTCGCCGTCTTCATCGTGCCGAGCAACGACCGGGCGAAGGTCGGGCTCTCCGCGAGCGACGCGGTGCCGCCCATCGTGAGCACCCCGGGCAGCTTGCCGAAGGTCGGCGCGAGCGCCTGCCACTGCTCCATCCGGATCGTGATCGCGTCCACGAACTGACCGGCCGGGGCGGCGATCGCGCGGGCCTTCAGCTTGGCGCCGTCGACATCGAGCTTGGCCTTGAAGGCCGCGTACGTCGCCGCGGTCGCCACGTTGCCGGAGGCAACTCCGACGATGACGACCTGGCGGTTCGCGGTCAGCGGCTGGCCGTTGCGGTCGAGGATCGACGCGCGGGCCGGCAGTGCGCGGACGCGCTTGAGGTAGTTCGACGCGCCCAGCCCCGGATAGATGGTGTCGCCGGAGGCCTTGATCTTCCAGCTGTCACCGGTCTTCACGGCGGCCGCCGTACTCGTCCACTTCATCGTGCCGATGCCGCGCAGGACGGCCTCGACGGCGAGATCCTGGCTGCAGTTGTTGTCGTCGGAGCACTTCGGGTCGCCTTGCGGGGTGACCGTCACGGACTGCGCGACCAGCGCGGAGTCGACCTCGTCGAGCCGCTTGCCGAACGTGGCCGGCGTGTCGGTCAGCGCGGCCGCCTCGTCGGGCTTGCCGTCCGGCGCCCACGCCTTGACCCAGGCGGCGGCGAAGTTCTTGACGACCTCGGCGGAGGCCTGCTTCTCGTTGTTGGGGTCTGGCTTGCCCCCGCTGCCCGACTTGCTGTCGGTACAACCAGCGGTGACGAGGACGGCACTCAGACAGACGATGGCAGCAGTTCGCTTCACGTTCTCAACTCTCGCACGGCGACGGGTACACACCTGGAACAGTCTTCGGCGTGTGGCCAGCCTGCCACGAGAGGGAAAATACTCACACGGGTACCGGTCACACGTCCGTACGACGCGCGGCTGCCGCTACTAGTTGGCTGCTGGGGTCAGCCGAACCGTCAGCCGAGCTGGATGACGGCGAAGCGGGCGCCTTCCGGGTCGGCCAGGACGGCCATCCGGCCGAAGTCGGTTTCCAGCGGCTCGCCGATGATTTCCCCGCCGGCCGTGGTGGCCTGGTCGATCGCCTGGTCGGTGTTGGTGGCAGCGAAGTACGGGAGCCAGTGCGGCGGCGTACCGGCCGGGAAGTCGGGGTGGAGCTCGCCGGTGCCGGCGACGGGCTTGTCGGCCGCGTACAGGGCGGCGTACCGGTTGTAACCGCCGATCTCCTCCGCGCGGTAGCCGAAGACGGCGGTGTAGAACGCCCTGGCCGTCTCGAAGTCCTCGCTGAGCGCCTCGCTCCACACGAGCATGCCGGGATCGGTACTGCGCCTGGTGCCGATGTGTTCGGCGGCCTGCCACAGCCCGAAGATCGCGCCGTTCGGGTCGGCGGCGATCGCCATCCGGCCGTGCGACTCGACCTCGCGGGTGAGCAGTTCGGTGCCGTCGTGCGCCGTCACCGCGTCGAGCGTGCGGTCGAGGTGATCGGTCGCCAGGTAGGTGGTCCAGCGGCTCGGCAGGTGCTCGGTGCCGGGCTGCTTGGGGCCGATGCCGCCGACGTCCGAGCCGTCCAGCTTGCAGACCCGGTAGTCGCGGGTGCTCTGCTGCTCGCAGTACCAGCCGAACAGGGCGGCGTAGAAGCGGGCGGCGGCGCATGCGTCGTCGGCGGCGAGGTCCACCCAGTTCGGCGTACCGGGCGGCCACGGAACGCTCCGCTCGACCATGGGTCCTCCTGCCGGAATGCGGTGTCCAGAACAGCCCCTTAACCTGCCAGGGACTACCGGCCACGTCGAGGCGATCACCGGGTGTTCGGATAACGGTTCGGTCAAGCCCCGGCGTATCCTGCACGATTGTGACCCGCCTAGCACTGCACAGCCGGCTGATCCCCGGTACCGAAGAGGCCTACGAGCTCGAGCACGCCCGTGTCTGGCCCGAACTGATCACCGTCATGAACCAGGCCGGCATCCACGACTGGAGCATCTGGCGCAGCGGCCGCGACCTGTTCCACCTGGTCGAGTGCGACGACTACGAAGCCGCCGTCGCCCAGCTCTCCAACGACCCGATCGACCGCCGCTGGCAAGACCACATGAGCCAGTTCGTCGAAAGCTTCGCCCAGAACCCGGACGGCCTGGCCGGCCAGTCCCTCCGCCACGTCTGGACCATGAGCGAACAAACCAGCTAGTACGCCGCGTAGGTACTCGCCCACGCAACCTCCGCTGCTCGCTCCTCCGTCGCTCCCCGCTCCGGCCGCTCCCGCCCGCCCCTGGCGTGTACTCCGACGCTGACATTCGCTGGCTCCTGCGTCGTCCGCCCGGCGAGTTGGCTGGCGAGCGGCGATTGATGCTGCCACGCAACGGCTCGCCGCGCGCCGGCTGGCGGGCAGTCCGGCGTTGACTCCGGCGCAGCCCCCTTCGTCGCTGCCCGGCTCGGGCGATGGTTCCTTGGCCAGCCGTCGACGGGCGGGGAGTTGTCCGTGGTCGGTGGTAGGAATGTTGGATGGGTGAGGGTGGCTGGCGGGTTGGTGGGGTTGGGTGGCTGGATGGGGTTGCTCAGCTCGAGTGGGTGGTGAATGGGCGTGATGTCCGGCGTCGTAGCCCGTTGTTGCTCGGGAGTGAGTTGGCGTTTGTGTTTGAGGGGGAGCGCCGGTGTGTTGGGTTCTGGCGTGCCGGGCGGTGGCTGGGGTGCTCGACCAGGACGGTGCTTGCGGCGGGTGGGCGGAGTGGGCAATGCGCTGACTGTCAGGGGATGGAGCGGTCCAATTCGGTGGCTGCGGATACCCGGCTGGATGATCCGCGGCCGTATCACGTGTATCTGGCTCACCACGGGAGCGTGATCAAGGTCGGGATCACGGCGGTGGAGCGGGGTGAGGCTCGGTTGCTGGAGCAGGGGGCGTTGGCGTCCGTGATGATTTCG
This sequence comes from Kribbella sp. NPDC051620, assembly GCF_044453825.1. NCBI lineage: Bacteria > Bacillati > Actinomycetota > Actinomycetes > Propionibacteriales > Kribbellaceae > Kribbella > Kribbella sp. NPDC051620. The sequence goes on along the minus strand of NZ_JBITDB010000004.1, from coordinate 133,749 downwards.
GCGGGGAGTTTGGTGGGTGCCCGGCGGGTGGAGATGACGCTGGGGGCGACGCTCGGGCTGCCGGATCGGGTCGGGATCGGCCGGAAGAGGGCTGCGCGGATGCGGCCGGGGAGTGTGGCGGAGCGTAGTACCGGGCTCTTGGATGTGGTTGAGCGGGCAGCAGCAGTGGACTGGCCCGAGGGGCAGGTTCGATGCGAGGCTCAGGTCAGCGATCACGTAGCGCGTTACGGATTGCCCGACAACGGGCTGCGGGCTGAGGTCGCGATGGTCGAGCCGGTGGCAGGCAGTGTGATCGCCGGACGGATCGTCTGCACGATCGGGAGCGACCTGTACGTCGAAACGCCCGCCGGACTGCTCCTGCTCGACACGCACCTGCTGGCCGGTTGGACGCTCGGCCGTTCCCCCGCCGGCGCCGAACTCACCGTCCCGTTGGAGAAACTCGAACCAGCGCCACGGCGAGACGACCAGGAGGCGCTGTTCTGAGCAGTGCGAGACTGGGCGCATGAGTGTCGACATCCGGCGGGCCGACGAGCGGTTCCGGACGCAGAGTGGGTGGCTGGACTCCTGGCACTCGTTCTCGTTCGGCCCGTACTACGACCCGGCGAACGTCGGCTTCGGGCTGCTGATGGCGCACAACGACGAAGTGGTTGCCTCCGGCACCGGCTTCGACACGCACCCGCATCAGGACGTGGAGATCGTCACCTGGGTACTACGGGGAGCCCTGCTCCACCAGGACTCCGAGGGCCACAGCGGCATCATCTACCCCGGCCTGGTCCAACGGATGAGCGCAGGCAGCGGCATCCAGCACTCCGAACGCAACGACGCCGAGGAACCGGTCCACTACGTTCAGATGTGGGTCCGCCCGGGCGAGTACGACCTGCCCCCGTCGTACCAGCAAGCCGACGTCAGCCCGACCGCCGAGTTCATGCCGATCGCCTCAGGTCTGGCCAAGCACCAAGGCAGCACCGCCATCACCATCAACCAGCCGAGAGCCGGCCTCTCCGTCGCGCGGCTCGCGCCAGGCGACACACTCCAACTGCCGCAGTCGCCGCAGGCTCACCTGTTCGTTGCTACAGGCAACATCATGTTGGAGCAGAGTGAGCTCGGCCCAGCCGACGCGGCGCGAATCCAGGACGCCGACGGCCAACGCCTGACCGCCGGCTCAGACGGCGCCGAGTTGCTCCTCTGGGAGATGAGCGACTAGTAGTAGCCCTTGTTGCCGTCGAGCAGTTCTCGCATGGTGTCCAGGTGGCCGACGTGGCGCGCGGTTTCCTCGAGCATGTGGAGGAGCATCCAGCGCAGGGTTGCCTGGGAGGCGGTGAAGTCGGGGTGTTTGCCGGTGTCGTCGAGGGAATGGGTGGCGACGATCTCGTTCGACTGGGCGCACTGGGTTTCGTAGTCGGCGAGGAGCTGGGCCAGCGAGATACCGGCGACGAGCATGTCGGCGTCGTCGGGCTCCTCTTGGAACTGCGGGTTGTCCGCATGCGACTCACCCAGGAAGAGCACATTGAACCAGCAGTGCTCGGTCCAGCGCATGTGCGAGACCAGTCCGGCCACCGTCATCAGCGGCGAGGTCGGCAGTACCGACCGCTGCTCGTCTGCCGCGGCCAGTCCCTCACACTTCCACCGAACCAGCGCTCGCTGCTGATCCAGCCAGCCGACCAGCAGAGTCCGCTCATCCGCCACGAACGGCGGCCGCTCCCGAGACATCGTCATGAGGCGGGACGCTAGTGCCTCGATCCGTCCACCGCATCGCAATTAGACATCGAAAGCACCGCGCCGAGCCTTCCCGCTCGTGGATCGGGCGGCTACAGTCCGGCCAACTTGTTCCGCCCACGCCACCGTCGGGGTGGCGAGAATAGGCAGGGGTGATCGGCTGTGAGGACCGTCAGGATTCTGGCCGCGTTGGGCCTGCTGGCCGCTGGGTTGGTCGCCGGCGCTACGCCGGCCGCTGCCAACAGCACCTACTACCTGGTGTCGACGATCTCGCCGTACCCGAGTGGTTGGGGTAGCGCCGAGGGGTCAGTCGTTTTCACCGGCAAACACAAGGCGTTTCAACAGGGCTATGCCCAGGACCACTGTGCCGGTGACGGGTCCGGTGACGGGTACGGCGTGTACGTCCGGTCGAGGGTGATCTGGGGGAACGGCGCGTACTCGGAGTGGTCGCCGTGGCAAGGGGACTCGTCCGGGTGCGCGGACCACACCGAGGGCTTCCTCGACTCCGGGTTCTCGAACCCGGACAGGAACATCCTGCGGATGGAGGTCCAGTTGTGTCTGCGCGACGTCCAGCGCAACGACGTCATCAACTGCGACCTGGCCTCCTTCCGCAACCAGTACATCTGAGCACAGCGGACCGGATTCAGCGGTCTGGAACGGTACTGAGGCACAACAAAACGGGACTCCGGCCGCTCGGTGGGCGGTCGGAGTCCCTATCAGGGAGGTGCTCCGTCGCCCCCGGGGGGGATAGGGGCGACGGAGATCGGGGGTCAGCCGGTCGGGTTTCCGTTGTCGGAGCCGAGGGTGGCCTTGACCTGCTGGGATTTGCCGGCCCGGGTGAAGGTGATGGTCACCTCATCGCCCGGGCGGTGCGAACGGACCGCGGCGACCAACGCGTCCCCTGACGCGATCACCTTGCCGTCGACCGCGGTGACTACGTCACCGGTCTTCAGGCCGGCCTTGTCCGCCGCACCGCCGGACGTCACCTCGCCGATCGTCGCCCCTTGCTGGAACGCCGCGGAAGACTGCGCGTCGCCGACACCCACTCCGAGCCGTGCATGTGTGGCCTTGCCCTTGGCCACCAGCTCGTCGATGATCGGCTTGGCCTGGTCGATCGGGATTGCGAAGCCCAGGCCGATGTTGCCGCCTTCGGATTGTCCCGATCCTCCGGCGGTCTTGATCGCGCTGTTGATTCCGACCACTTGGCCGGCGAGGTCGATCAGTGCGCCGCCCGAGTTACCCGGGTTGATGGCGGCGTCTGTCTGGATTGCTGGGAAGACGGTCGTACTGTCCTGCTGCTCGTCGCCCGAGGTGACCGGCCGGTTCAGCGCGGAGACGATGCCGCTGGTCACGGTCGCCTCCAGCCCGAACGGCGAGCCGATCGCGACGACGCCCTGGCCGACGCCGAGGGTGCCGCTCTTGCCGAGCACGGCCGGGGTGAGGTTGTTGGCGTCCGCCCGGATCACCGCGAGGTCGGTCAGCGGGTCGGTGCCCACGATCGTCGCGTCCAGCGTGCGGCCGTCGTTCAGCATCACCTGGATCTTGCCGCCGTTGCCGGCGCCCGCCACCACGTGGTTGTTGGTGACGATCAGGCCGTCCTTGCTGATCACGATGCCGGACCCGGTGGCCGCGCCCTGCGAGGTCGCGACGCCGATCTTCACCACGCTCGGCAGCACCTTGGAGGCCGCGTTCTGCACGGAGCCGTCCGGCGCCGACACCGGCGCGGCCTGGCTGCCGTTGAGCGGAGCGGTCACCGACGGGGCCGAAGTACTGGAGTCGTTGGTGGCCGAGTAGACCGCCGCGGCGCCGACACCGCCGGCGCCACCGACCAGCAACGCGGTGGCTGCCACCAGAGCCAGACCGCGCCGCTTCAGCGGCTTCGGGGGCTCGGACTGGGCCGGTTGCGGGCCGAACGGCCAGTTCGGGCCCGGTGACGCCCCCTGATGCGTCCCGGACATCCCGAACTGCCCGCCCTGTTGGTGAGCAGCACCGCCGCCGCCCGCGGGGTGCTGCCCTGGCCACTGTTGCCCACCTTGCGGCCCGCCCTGAGACAAATACGGCTGCTGCTGCTGATGCTGGCCGTAGCCGCCCATCGGCAGCTGCTGCGTGCGCTCCGGTGAGCCCGAGCCGTACGTCGGCATCGCAGGCTGCTGTGCTTGCTGTGCAGGCTGGTTGCCGAACGTCGAACCCTGCGCCGGAGTGTCGTCACCGGGCTGGTTCTGCGGCTGAGGCGGCTGGTTCTCGGTCATGGGTCAACCTTGGCTGCTGCACCTGAGAACCCGCTGAAGATCCCGTCAGAGCTACCGAAGAACTCGATGAAGATCCCCTGAAGGTCCGGTCAGGCCAGGTACAGACAGGAGCCCCCGTACCGGAGTACGGGGGCTCCTGTCCGCGGTCAGCGGGATTGGGTGGCGGCGTGTGGGAGCCAGAGGGTGAACTGCGCTCCGGCGCCCGGCGCGTTGCGGGCGTAGATCATGCCGCCGTGCTGCTCCGCGGCGTGCTTGACGATCGCCAGGCCCAGGCCGGAGCCGGGCCGGCTGCGCGCCTCGCTGGAGCGGTAGAAGCGCTCGAACACGTGCGGCAGGTCCGCCTCGGCGATACCGGGCCCGCTGTCGGTGATCGTCAGTACGCCGTCCAGCAGGCGAACGCTGACCCGCCCGAGTGGCTCGCCGTCGGGCGGCCGCGGTGCGGAGTCGTCCGGGATGCTGTACTTCGCTGCGTTGTCGAGCAGGTTGGTCACGGCTCGCCCGAGCAGCCGCTCGTCACCCCAGACCGGGAACGGCGACAGCTTGACGTCCCACTCGATCCCCGACGCGCGCCGGCGGACCTTGATCAGGGCGTCCTCGACGACGTTCTGCATCTCGATCAGCTCGGCGTCCCGCACCTGCGGAGTGTCGCGGGCCAGCTCGGTCAGGTCGCCGATCAGCGCGGTCAGCTCGTCCATCTGTGCGCGCACGTCGTCGAGGAGCTGCTGCCGGTCCTCCGCTCGCAGCCCGCCGCGCTTGTCCGCCTGCGCGAGCAGATCGAGGTTGGTACGGATGCTCGTCAACGGCGTCCGCAACTCGTGCCCGGCATCCCCGACCAGCCGCCGCTGCCGATCCTGCGACCGGGCAAGCGCAGCCAACATCGCATTGAACGCCACCGCAAGCCGGGAGATCTCGTCCGAACCGGTCACCGGGATCGGCCGTAGGTCCTCGGTCCGGGCGATGCTCTCCGCGGCGCCGGTCAGCCGGGCGAGCGGCCGCAGACCTGACTGAGCGATCGCATTCCCGGCCAGCGCCGCACCGATCACGCCCAGTAGGCCGACGGCCCACAGCACGATCCCCAGGTTGTGCAGCGTCCGGTCGATCGGCCGGAGTGACTGAGCGACGACCAGTGCCGCCGGAATCTTCTCAACTTCCTGACACTGGCTGGTGTCTGGGCGCGGACAGAACTCGGCGGGAACGGCGATCACCCGGAAGTGCGGCTGGTTGGGCACGCCGACCGTTTCGATGCTGATCCCGTCATCGGGTGCGGTGCCTTTGGCGACGGCCAGTTCCTTGGGCCCCATCGGCGGCAGGTTGCTCAGCCTCGGGGCGACCTTCTCACCGTCGTCCAGGTAAATGCCGAACAAGATGTCACTCAGCCCGAGAGCGTCGTTCGAGGCCACCTGGAGGTTGCGGTAGTTGGTCAGCACCCCGTTCTTGGCCGCCTGGACCGCGCGATCCTGCAGGCTGTCGTCCAGGTTGCGGTACATCTGCTGCCGGACCGTCATGTAGGCGCCGATGCTGACGAAGGCGACGGCGAGGCCCACCGCTACTGCAGCGAGCAGGGTGACCCGCGCGTGCAGGCTCAGCTGGTGCAGCTTCTCTTGCCACCAACCCTGGGTCCGCGCCACCGTTTCGGCCACCCGGTTCGCGTTGCCCGCAGTGGCAACCCCATCTGGATCGGCGTCGGAGCCTGGCCCATCTGGGCCGGAGCTGCCTGGACCGGTTCCACCGGGAACGACGGGGCCGGAGCCGGGCTGGGCCGGGCCGGGGCTGGCCGGGCGTGGCGACGCCTGTGGGGCCGTGCCGTTGTTGCCAGCGGTGTAGCCGTTCTGGAGCGGGGCCGGGCGGCGGTCCGGGCGGTTGTGGTTGGGGCCGAACTCGAGGGTTTCCTCGTCGGGGGGGTTGCCGGCGTACTTCGGGAAGTCGTCGGGTGGGGGTTGGGTGGTCACGGTGGGGTGTCTCTCAGGACGTAGCCGATGCCGCGGACCGTGTGGATCAGGCGGGGCAGGCCGTCGACCTCGGTCTTGCGGCGGAGGTAGCCGATGTAGACCTCGAGCGAGTTCGCCGTGGTCGGGAAGTCGTAGCCCCAGACGGCGTCCAGGATCACCGCGCGCTCGAGCACCCGGCGCGGGTTGCGGATCAGTAGCTCCAGCAGCGAGAACTCGGTGCGGGTCAGCGGGATCGGGGTCTGGCCGCGGTGCACCTCATGCGCGTCCACGTCCACCACCAGATCGGCGTACTGGAGCACCTCGCCGCGGGTGCCGCCCTCACCAGGCGTCGTACTGCGCCGCAGCAGCGCCCGCAGCCGGGCGAGCAGCTCCTCCAGCGCGAACGGCTTGGTCAGGTAGTCGTCGCCACCCGCGTCCAGTCCGTCTACCCGGTCGGCCACCGCGTCCCGCGCGGTCAGTACCAGGATCGGCACGTTGTTGCCCGCGGCCCGCAACGCCTTGGTCGTCTCCAGCCCGTCCAGCCGCGGCATCATCACGTCCATCACGACCACATCGGGCTCGACGTTGCCGATCACCGCGAGCGCCTCGGCGCCGTCCGACGCGGTCACCACCTCGAAGTCGTTGAACTCCAGCGAACGGCGCAGCGAATCCCGGACCGCCCGGTCGTCGTCCACCACCAGTACCCGCATCTCGCGCTCCCGCTCGCCACTGTCCTCGAAGGCAGAGCTCGGCCGAACCCCGCCTGATGAGGTTATGCCGTCTGTTTGAGAATCGGCTGAGAACCCGCTGATCAGTCGCGAAGGACGCCGGCCGGACGTAGGTTTCCACCGTGGACATCGTCGAATTCACCCCGTCGAACGAGCAACTCACCTGGACCTTCGGCGGCGCGGCGCCGCTGCGCCGGGTCAAACCCGGTACGGCGATGCGGCTGTGGACCGAGGACGCGTTCTGCGGCCGGCTGCGCAGTACGACGGATCTGGCCAGTGCCAGCCTCAACATGCCGTTCGTGAACCCGCAGACCGGCCCGTTCTACGTCGAGGGCGCGGAGCCGGGCGACACGCTCGTCCTGCACTTCGTCGAGCTGACCCCGGCGCGGAGTTGGGGCGCCTCGGCCACGATCCCGTTCTTCGGCGGCCTGACCAGCACCGACCGGACGGCTACCCTGCAGGACCCGCTGCCCGAGCGGACCTGGATCTACGAGGTCGACACTGAGCGGCAGACGGTCGGCTTCCAGGCGCAGGGCAGCGACCTCGAGCTCGCGCTGCCGATCGAGACCATGCTCGGTACGGTCGGGGTCGCCCCGGCCGCGGGCGAGGTCCGCTCGTCGCTGGTACCGGATGTGTTCGGCGGCAACATGGACACCCCTGAGATGCGGGCCGGAGCGACCTGCTTCCTGCGCGTCAACGTCGAGGGCGCCTTGTTCTCCGTCGGCGACGGCCACTACCGCCAGGGCGAGGGCGAATCCTGCGGTACGGCGGTCGAGGGCTCGATGAACGTCGTCCTCATCGTCGAGCTCCTCAAGACTCCCGGCCCGGCCTGGCCCCGGATCGAGAACGACACACATCTGGCCGTCGTCGGCTCCAGCCGCCCACTCGAAGACGCCTGGCGAGCCGGCCAGGTCGACATGGTCGGCTGGCTCGGCGACCTCTACGGCCTCGACAAGCTGGACGCCTACCAGCTCCTCAGCCAGATCAGCGAGGTCCCGCTGGCCAACGTCGTCGACGCCAACTACAGCGTCGTCACCAAGGTCGCCAAGCAGCTGCTCCCCAAAGCCGATGCCTACAGCAACATTCACACCCACCTGCGAGAGCTGGCCGCCACCCTTTAGGAGAAGGCCGGTACTACGTCCGCCGCGAACCGCTCCAACGGGGAGTGGTCGTAGGCGACGCCCGGGATGTAGGTGATCACGTACTGGATGCCGGCCTCTTCAAGCTGCTCCAACTGGGTCCGGATCTCTTTGGTGGTGAGGATGTCGGCCATGGCGATCGCGCTGCCGGCCGAGCCGAGCGCGCGAAATTCGTCCAGGCTGTAGCGACCCCGCGCCTTCGCGGTGGCGGTGACCGGGTCGTCGCCCGGGCTGATCGGGAACAGGTTGAGGCTGGTCGACTTCACGATCTCGTCGTAGTCGCGGCCGACGGCGTCGCAGTGCTTCCGTAGTACCGACAGCTTGTGTTTGATCACGTCGACGCGGCCGGTCCCGAAGTTGCAGGCGTCGGCATACTGCGCGACCAGCTTGAGCGTGACCTGCTCACCACCCCCACCGATCCACAGCGGTGGCTGGCGACGCGGTTCGACGTACGGTTTGTCCACCGAGTGGTACTTGCCGTGGAAGACCACGTCCTCCTCGGTCCACAGCCGGTGAATCAACTCGACCGACTCCCGGAACGACCCCATCCGGTCCTTGAGGCTGGTCCACGGATACCCGTACGCCGTCCACTCATGCTCCGACCAGCCCGCGCCGAGCCCAGCGAACAGCCGACCGTGGCTGGCGACGTCGACGGTGGCCGCCATCTTGGCGTAGAGGGCCGGGTTGCGATAACCGTTGCAGCCGACCAGCTGGCCTATCTTGATCCGCTTCGTGTCGCGGGCGAGCGCGGCCGTTGCCGTCCAGACCTCGAAGACCGTCTCGCGGACCGGCTCGGGCACGGTGTGGAAGTGGTCGAACAGCCAGATCGAGTCCCACGGCCCGGCGTCAGCGGCTCGCGCGACGGCGGTCATCGCTTCCCATTGCTCGACCGGGTCGGCGAGCTCGGCCAGGTCCATCCGCCAGCCCTGTGGTACGAAGACTCCGAACTTCATGCGGGCTTCCTTCCGGTACTTCGGGAGACGGCGACTCCGGCGAGGCAGAGTGCTCCTCCGATGAGGGCTAGCAGGGCCGGGGTCTCGCCCAGGAAGAGCCAGGCGAGCCCGATGGCGACCACCGGGACGGCGTAGACCGTCACGCCCATGCGGCCTGCCGTCGAGCGGCGTAGGGCGTAGGCCCAGGTGGTGAAGCCGAGGGCCGTGGGGAAGGCGCCCAGGTAGATGACCCACCAGATGGTGGCTGCGCTCGCAGTACGGACCTCGGTGGCCAGGGTGGGGGCGTAGGGGAGGCAGGCGACCGTGCCGATCAGGCAGGCCAGCCAGGTGACCAGTGCGGCCGGGAGTCGAGTCAGTAGCGGCTTCTGGGCTACCACGCCGACGGCGTACGAGATGGCGGCGATGAAGCAGAGGATTACTCCCCAGGTCTCGGCGCGGCCGGTGGAGGTCGCAGTACCGATCAGCACTACGCCACCGAAGGCGATCAGGCTGCCGATGACGAGTTGGCGCGGGAAGCCTTCGCCCAGGGTCAGCCCGGCCAGCAGGGCGATCAGCAGCGGAGCGACGTGGACCAGCATGGCCGCGGTACCGGCGTCCAGGCGGCGCTCGGCCGCATTGAGGGTCAGGTTGTAGACACCGAACCAGAGCAGCCCGCAGGCAAGCAGCGGCGGCCAGTCGCGCCTAGTAGGCCAGCTGGCCCGAGTCGGACACTCACGGAAGTACAAGTAGACGCCCAGCAGGATGCTGCCGACCAGGAGACGGCCCAGCGACATCGAGCCGGCCGAGAATTCCGTACCGGCGCGGCGGATGGCCACGAAGGAGGAGCCCCACAACAGCACTGACACCGTGGCCGCGCCGGTTACCAGCAGGGTTTTAGGAGAGGCTTCCACGACTGTTGTCACGGTTCTACCCTAGGAAGATCGTCAGTGCTTTCCCATGGAGAAACGAAATCTGAAGGCCGGTCATGGTTGCTGAAATGAACACAGAGTCGGCAGTTGACTTTCCGGTTCTGGATGAGCTGAACGTTCGACTGCTGATCGAGCTGTCGGCCGATCCGCGGTTGCGGACGACCGAGTTGGCCCGGCGGCTGGGGGTGTCGGCGCCGACGGTCCGGGAGCGCGTGACGCGGCTGGAGGAGTCCGGCGTGATTCGCGGCTACCGCCTCGAGATCGACCCGGCCGCGCTCGGCCTACCGGTCGCCGCGTGGGTTCGCCTTCGCCCGGGGCCTGGTCAGATCCCTCGCATCATCGAGCTCGCGCAGCGCACGCCCGAGGTCGTCGAGTGCCATCGCATCTCCGGCGAGGACTGCTTCCTGATGCGCGTCCAGGTGGCCGCCATCGCCGGCCTCGAAGAGGTCCTCGACAAGTTCCTGATCCACGGCCAGACCACCAGCTCCTTCATAGTCTCCACCCCCATCGAGCCCAGACCCGCGCCACTGCCGAAGCGGCTGTCCAAAGACTGAGCCCAACCAGCGCACACCGCGGCCTCCTTCCTTGTTTTCACCCCAACCAGCGTTCCCCGCCCACCTTCCTCCTTGTTTTCACCCCAACCAGCGTTCCCCGCCCACCTTCCTCCTTGTTTTCACCCCAACCAGCGTTCTGAGTGGTCTGCATCACTAGGCTGAGGCCGACTTCAGTGACCTCTGGAAGGACCCTGACCATGGCTGCCGACAAGTCTGTCCGCAGAGTTGCCCTTCTCACCGCGGGCGGGCTCGCGCCCTGCCTGTCGTCCGCCGTCGGCGGGCTGATCGAGCGCTACAGCGAGGTTGCGCCCGACGTGGAGATCATCGCCTACCTGAACGGGTACCACGGTCTGCTCAGCGGCCGGCACCTCGACGTCACGCCCGAGGTCCGCGCCAAGGCCGGTCTGCTGCACAAGTTCGGTGGCAGCCCGATCGGCAACAGCCGGGTGAAGCTGACCAACACCGCCGACCTGGTCAAGCGTGGCCTGATCCAGGACGGCCAGAACGCCCTCCAGGTGGCAGCCGAGCGGTTGGTCGCGGACGGCGTCGACGTGCTGCACACGATCGGCGGCGACGACACCAACACCACCGCGGCCGACCTGGCGGCGTACCTGCAGGAGCACGACTACGACCTGACCGTGGTCGGCCTGCCGAAGACGATCGACAACGACGTCATCCCGATCAAGCAGAGCCTCGGCGCCTGGACCGCCGCCGAGCAGGGCGCGATCTTCGCCAAGAACGTGATCGCGGAGCACAGTTCCAACCCGCGGATGCTCGTCGTCCACGAGGTGATGGGGCGCAACTGCGGCTGGCTGACGGCCGCGACCGCGGCGGAGTACCGCAAGTGGGTCAAGGCGCAGGAGTGGAACCCGGGCATCGGCCTGGACGCCGGCGGCTGGGACGTACACGCCGTTTATGTGCCTGAGGCAACGATCGACCTGGATGCCGAGGCCGAGCGGCTGAAGGCGGTGATGGACGCGAACGACTGCGTCACCATCTTCCTGTCCGAGGGCGCCGGCGTGCCGTCGATCGTGGCCGAGCTGGAGGCGCGCGGCGAGGACGTGCCGCGGGACCCGTTCGGGCACGTGAAGCTGGACGCGGTCAACCCGGGCGCGTGGTTCGCGAAGCAGTTCGCCGAGCGGATCGGCGCGGAGAAGACGATGGTTCAGAAGAGCGGGTACTTCAGCCGGTCCGCCGCTGCCAACGACGCCGATCTCGCGCTGATCAAGCAGTGCACGGACTACGCGGTCGACGCGGCGCTGCGCGGCGAGAGCGGTGTGGTCGGGCACGACGAGGAGCGCGGTGACGAGTTGCGCGCGATCGAGTTCCCGCGGATCGCCGGCGGCAAGGAGTTCGACCCGTCCGTCGACTGGTTCGCCACCCTCCTCACCGACATCGGCCAAACCAGCTGACCGGTGTCCGAGCCCACATCATGTGGGCTCGGACACCCAACGGTGCGCTTGAACAAGTAATAACGTGTTCAAGCCCGCCGTTTGCTGTTCAAGCCCACATGATGTGGGCTTGTCAGGACGGGAGTTCGGGGGTTGTTTTGGCGTAGATCCAGCTGGTGATGTACGCCGTGAGGTCCTTGCCGGACACCTGGTTGGCGACGTCGATGTAGTCCTGGGTGGTCGCCGACTTGTTGCGGTAGCGCTCGATGAACGTGTGCTCGATCTGCCGGAACGTCTTCGGGCCGACCTGCTTGCTCAGGCCGTAGAGCATCACGGCGCCACCTGCGTTGGTACCGCCGAGCACGTCGATCGTGTCGGCCGGGCGGCCGGGCGGGCCGTAGACCGGACGGTTCTCGAGGTCGAAGTCGTAGGCCCGCTTGACGAAGTCCTCGAACGAGGGTCCGCCGTTCGTCGAGGCGTACAGGCCGCCGTAGTAGCTCGCGTGGCCCTCGCTGAGCCACATGTCGTCCCAGCTCCGGACCGAAACGGCGTTGCCGAAGTACTGGTGGACGAGCTCGTGCACCATCACGGCCACGCCCGTCGTTTCGGGGATCGCCAGATAGCCCGCGGTGAACATGGACAGGGTCGCGCTCTCCAGTGCGACGTTGAGCTCGGGGCGGATGCCGAGGACCCCGTACGTCTCGAACGGGTACCGCGTACCGAGTTGCTCCTCGACCCAGCGCAGCTGTCCCGGGATCAGGTCCACTCGCGTCTTGGCGGCCTTCGCTTGAGGCGTGTCCACGTAGCTCCGTACCGGGAGTCCGTGCGGGCCGCGGGCCTTGATCTCGGTGAAGTGGCCGACCGCGAGCTGTGCGACGTCGGTGGGGATCGGGTCGCGGGTCGTGTAGACGTACGTCGTCCGGCCGCCGACGGTCTTCTTGGAGCGCAAAGTGCCGCCGGCGACCGCCTGCAGATCGCTGGGAACGGTCACCCGGAAGGTGACGACGGCCTTGTCGCTGGGGATGTCGTTCATCGGGAAGAACAGGTGCGAGCGGTCCGGCTGGCCGAGCAGCGCGAAGCCGTCGTTCGCGGGGATCCAGTGCTCGAAATGCGCCTGCTCGGGGAACTGCGGCGCCTTCGGCTGCAGTGACCGGTCAGCGGTGAAGGCGATCCGCACCCGGAACGGCAGCCCCCTGAGCAGCGGGAGCTTGGGGGTGATGTCCAGCTTCTCTTTGCCGTTGTCCAGCTTGTACTCGGCCGGCAGACCGTTGACGCTGACGGCGCTGACCTGCTTGGCGACCGCATCGAGGCTGAAACTCGACAGGCTCCGGGTGGCCAGCGCCTTGATGTCCACCGACGAGTTCATCAGCGTCGTACCGGGTTTGTAGCCGTAGGCAACGTCGTACGACCGTACGTCGTAGTCGTTGCTGCCGAGGTTGGGGTAGAGGCGTTCGCCGGACCCTTGTGCGGTGGCGGGCCCGACCGCCACCGTCGAAATCATCATCGCGACCGCTGTCGCGGCCAGTGGAAGCTTTCTGAGATTCATCCCGCCACGAAATCAGCCGAGGCGTATCGCGGGCGTATCCGTTTCTCTTCACCTACTGAGACAGGCGGTCGACCCAGCGGTCGGCGGCCTTCTCGATCTGGGCCAGCACGTCATCGAAGCCGGCGTCGTCGCCGTAGTACGGATCCGGTACGTCGGTGTCCGCGAACAGCTCGACCGGTATGGCGAGGTCGTCGCCTCCCCGCCGGAGCAACGCGGACAGATGCCCGGAGTCCATCGCGAGCACGAGGTCGCGATCCGCGAGCCAGGCGCCGCGGAACTCCTGCGCCCGGTGCGCGCTTCCGTCGTACCCGTGCCGGGCCAGCGCGGCGCGGGCCCGGGCGTCCATCGGGTCGCCGATGTGCCAGCCGCTGGTGCCCGAACTCGTCACGACGATGTTCTCGAGGCCGGCATCCGCGAGCTTCGCGCGCAGTACGACCTCGCCGATCGGAGAGCGGCAGATGTTGCCCGTGCAGACGATCTCGACGTGCCTCACCGCTGTCGGCGTGCCGTCAGCGGATCTCGGCATCGTCGGGGAGGACGGCGTTGAGGAGCATGCCGACCAGGGTGATGACCAGGGAGCCCAGGAGGGCGGCGCCGAAGCCGGTGACGTGGAACTGGACGTCGAGCTTGCCGGTGATCCACGAGGTGAGCAGCAGCATCAGGGCGTTGATCACGAAGATCAGCAGGCCCAGCGTCAGGATGATGAACGGCAGCGAGATCAGCTTGGCGATCGGCTTCACCACCGCGTTCACGATCCCGAAGATGGCCGCCACGATCAGCAGCGTCAGCACCCGGCGCCCGGTGGTCGACCCTTCCAGCGTGATGCCGCTGACGACCCAGCTGGCAACCGCCAGCGCGACCGCGTTGGCCAGCAACTTGATGATCAGGTTCTTCATATCCCGATCCTGCCACCTGGGTGTTCGGATCCGGGCGCAACACTGCTGCGTCCGACCCGGTGATGTCTTTCAGGAGGGTGGGGTGGCGATGGCTTCGAGCAGGGACTCCTCGGCGCCGGCCAGGTGCCGGCGGAGCTCCTCGACGCATTCGTCGAGCGCGCCCTTCTCGAGCAGCCGGACGAGTTTGCGGTGCGAGGCGACCTGCTGCTTGGCGTCCTGGCGCAGCGCGTCGACCCGGGCCAGCGCGAGTCTGGCCTCGCCGGTGATCGAGTCGGCGGTGGCCGTCAGGCGCTCGCTGCCGGTGAGCGCGACCAGGCTGCGGTGGATGGCCAGGTGCGTCTCGGTCATCGCCTCGGGGTCGGCGCCTTCCTTGGCGGTGGCGGCGAAGGTGCGCATCGCGGCGCGGACCCGTTCGCGGGCCGGCTCGTCGGCGTCGAACCAGGCCCTGATCCCGGCCGACTCCAGCACGAACCGGGCGCGGCAGATGTCCGCCACGGCGGCCGGGTGCAGGATCGCGACGCTGACGCCCTTGTTCGGCTCGCGGACCGCGAGGCCCTCGGTGACCAGCATCGTCATCGCTTCGCGAACCGTACTGCGGGCGACGCCGAGCGCCTCGGCCAGCGGCTGCTCGCGCAGCGGCGTACCGGGCTCGAGGTCGCCGGAGAAGAGGGCGGCGCGGAGCGCGTCGACGACCCGGTCCACCGTGGTCGAGCGGTCCACCCGCAGCCGTTCGTACATGCAGCGATTGTCGTCCAGTCAGCCGCCGTTGTCGCGTTCGGCACCCGGCCGCGAGCAGGTCAGCGGTCAACCTGTGGATAACTCTCGACATAATGACCTGGTTTTCGGGCAGTCTTTGACCCAGTGAGGTCAGCGATGGGACAGCGAGGAGAGCGCCGTGGGTGACAGCAAGGCACTGCCGATCATCGGCGGCGTCATGCTCGTGTTCTTCCTGCCGCTGATCATCGTGATCGCGATGATCGTCGGCGTGCTGAGCAGCATGGACAGCGCGGCCGCCTGTACTCCGTCGGCCGGCACGAGCGAGACCTCGATGGCCTGGCCGACCGACAACCACACCCCCGACCAGGGCTGGGACGACGAGGGCCCGGACACCCACAAGGGCGTCGACTTCGTCGTCGACAAGGGCAAGAACGTGTACGCCGTCGAGGCCGGCGAGGTGATCTCGACCGGCGGCGACTGGATCAAGATCAGCCACGGCGAGGGGCTGGAGACCTGGTACCGGTTCTTCGACACCAAGGCGGTCGAGAAGGGCGATACGGTCACCCGCGGCCAGGTGATCGGCACGGTGGGCGAGGGCAGTGAGTCCGCACCGGGCAAGAGCGGCGCCCACCTGCACTTCGAGGTCTGGGCGGCGACCGAGTCGAACGGCAGCGACCTCAAGCAGACCGACCCGGCGACCCTCTTCAGCACGACGGACGCAGGCGGCGCGGGTGGCGGCTGTGGCTGCGGCGGCGCGGGCGGCCCGCTGGTCGGTGGCACCAACCAGGAGAAGGCGTTCAACTTCCTGGTCGCGAACGGCTACACCAAGGAGCAGGCGGCCGGCATCGTCGGCAACATGATCCACGAGTCGAGCGTCGAGCCCCAACGACTCAACGGCACCACCTCGGGCACGAAAACGCCGGCCGCGACGGCCGTCGGGCTGGGCAACAAGGCCTGGGGGATCGTCCAGTGGTATCCGGCCAGCAAGGTGATCAACGCGGGGCGCTCGATGGGCGCCACCGACAGCCAGATCGAGACGCTGGAGTTCCAGCTCAACTTCGTGATCCACCAGCTCGACGGCACCGGCAAGGTGCCGCTGCCGGCCGTCGGGACCGCGATGAAGGCGACCAAGACGGTCGACGACGCGGCCTACACCTTCGCGGCCAAGTTCGAGATCTTCACGACGAACCCGAACGATCCGGAGTACGGACGGCGCCAGGCCACTGCCCGGGAGGTGCTCAAGACCTTCGGGGGCGGTGCCGCCGAGCCGGGCAAGCCCGGGACCGGGCCTGCGACCGCGTGTGCGGCCGGTAGCGGCAACATCGCCGCGGTCGCGATGTCGCTGGCCTGGCCCGAGGGTGGCCACGGGCGGGAGCAGGGCGACGCGACCCCGGCGTACCAGGCGGCGCTGCCGAAGTACAACAGCACCAGCGGCGACCGGGTGTGGAGCGACTGCGGGCGATTCGTCGCGACGGTGATGCGGATGAGCGGCGCGGATCCCGACTACCCGATGGTCTACACCCCGACCCAGGAGCACTACCTGCGTACCTCGGGCAAGTACGACGTCTACGACACCATCTCGATGGATCAGCTACAGCCCGGAGACATCTTCATCGGCCCCGGCCACACGTACCTGTTCGTCGGGAAGTTCGGCAAGTACAACTCCGCGGCCGGCTCGCTGGGAGACCATGTGCCCGAGGCGGGCTACGCCTACGACGTGGGAGTGCCCGGTGGCTTCGCCGTCGCCCGGCTGAAGAACCAGCCCGCGCCCGCGAAGAAGCCCTGATGCTCGCCCGAGAAGATGTCCTGACGCTGACGACGAGTAGGAGCAGTTGATGGAGGAGGACGGCCGGCGGACGCTGGTGATGGGCGCGGTCGCCCTGCTGGTGATCGTCATCGTGATCGGCGGGGTGCTGGTCTGGCGGCACGATCCCAAGGCCGAGCTGACCGTGAAGTCGATCCCCAACGACCTGACCCTGACGCTGGACGGCGCGCCGATCGCGGCCAACGGCCAGGTCGACGTCCGGCCAGGGACGCACACTCTCACGGGCGAGCGGAAGGGCTTCCAGAGCTACACCCAGACGATCACCGTGCGCGGCAAGGACCCGCTCGAGGTGAAGGTCTACCTGTACGCCAACGGCCCGATCGGCCGGGAGTGGGGCAAGAACAACCCCGAGCAGGAGCTGGAGGCCGAGGCCGAGGCCGGGCGCAGGTACGACGAGATCCAGGACCGGCTGGAGGCCAAGTACCCGATCCTGGCCCAGCTGCCCTACATCGGGCCCGATTTCAAGGCGACGTACGAGAAGTCGAAGTCCGACCCGACCAACCCCGAGGCGATCTCGGTCAAAATCCTCGTCTTCGGCCCCTCCGGCAAGAAGGAAGCGCTCGAGTGGATCACCGGCAACGGCTGGGATCCCGCCTCGCTGGACCTGATCTACACCACCAGCTGAGCCAGCTCTCCGGTACGCCGAACGCCTGGCCCCCGGTCGAGGCGCAGCTCATGTTGACGCGATCCCGCAGAGCCCTGCACACTGACTGATTGTCGGACAATCAGGGGATCGGTCAATCGGACGGTCCGGAGTCAACGAGGTGCATACATGGGTCAGCCGCTGGGGTGGGGTCGCCGCTATCTGATGGTCCGGCCGGATCATTTCCGGATCGACTACGTGATCAATCCGTACATGTCGACCCAGGACCAGCCCGACCCGGAACTGGCGCTCAAGCAGTGGGACTCACTGCGGCAGGCGATCGTCGACGCCGGCGGTGAGGTCGAGGTGCTGGCCCAGCGCGACGACTCACCGGACATGGTCTACGCGATGAACCTGGGCTTCGCCACCGCCCAGGGCAAGGCGATGCTGTCGCACATGCGGTTCGAGCCGCGCCGCAAGGAATCGCTGACCGCGGCCGAATGGTTCATGGGCCACGACTTCGAGCTGAAGCGGACCGGCAGCGACGGGATCGGCCCGCACTTCGAATCCGGTGACGCGTTCGTCTTCGGCGACAGCCTGGTGGTCGGCTACGGCCCACGCACCGAGGCCGGGGCGCTCAAGCAGCTGGCGACCGAGTGGGGCATCCGGGTCCGCGGCCTGCGTATCCAGCACGAGGGCATGTACCACCTCGACCTGCCGTTCTGCCCGGTCGACAGCACCCACGCGATGGTCTACCCGCCGGCTCTCGACGCCGTCAGCCAAGCCGAGCTGTTCGGCATCGTGCCGGACCCGATCGTGCTCACCGACGAGGAGGCGTTCGCGTTCAGCGGCAACTCCCTGGTCGTGAACGAGACGATCATCATGCCGGCCTGCTCGCCCCGGCTCCGCGAGATCATGACCGGCCTCGGCCTGCGCGTCGTCGTGCTCGACCTGTCCGAGTTCCACAAGGGCGGCGGCTCGGCCCGCTGCATGACGAATCCCCTCGACTTCGACCTCAGTGCCATCGCCGTTCCCGGTGGCGAGGTCGTCCTGCCGAGCTAGTCACGGCAGTCCGGTACGGCCGGATCGATGGCCGGGCGCCTGCCCATGGTTCAGCTTGTTTGCTGGACGAATGGATGGGAGGCCCGGCCATTTTGATGCCTGTCGACCACTGGTTCCCGTCGTCTGTTGAGCAATTTGTCCAGTCCGATGTCACGGGGTTCTAAGCGGGCGGGGTTGGAGCTAGCCTGCCGCCATGACCGCTGACAACGAGGTCCGCTTCCGTTCCGTCCTGGACGACGTCGCGGCGTACAAGCCGGGCCGGCCGCCGGAGCGCACCGACGGGCGCCCGTCGTTCAAGCTGTCCAGCAACGAGAACCCGTATCCGCCGCTGCCGGGCGTGCTCGCCGCCGCCACCGAGGCCGCCGCGAACATGAACCGGTACCCGGACATGGGCGCGCTGCCGTTGCTGGAGGCGCTGTCCGAGCGGTTCGACGTACCGGTCACGCACCTGGCCATCGGGACGGGGTCGGTCGCGGTGCTCTACCACCTGCTCCAGGCCGCTTGCGGCGAGGGCGACGAGGTCGTCTACGCGTGGCGGTCGTTCGAGGCGTACCCGATCGCGGTGCAGCTGACCGGCGCGACCTCCGTCCAGGTCCCGCTGACCGACGACGCCCGGCACGACCTCAAGGCTATGGCAGCGGCCATCACCGATCGCACCAAGGTCGTCATGATCTGTACGCCGAACAACCCGACCGGCCCGGTCGTCCACCGCGACGAGCTGGTCGAGTTCCTCGACGGCGTACCGCGCAACGTGCTCGTCGTACTCGACGAGGCCTACCGCGAGTTCGTCCGCGACACCGAGACGCCCGACTGCACCGAGATGTACCGCGACCGGCCGAACGTGGTCGTCCTGCGGACCTTCTCGAAGGCCTACGGGCTGGCCGGCTTCCGGATCGGCTACGCGATCGGCCATCCGCCGGTGATCGCGGCGATCCGCAAGTGCGCGCTGCCGTTCGGGGTCAGCGAGGTCGCCCAGGCGGCCGCGATCGCCTCGCTGCGCGCGGAGAAGGAGCTGCTGGACCGGGTCGAGGCGCTCGTGGCCGAGCGGACCCGGGTCGTCGGCGAACTCCGCGCGGCCGGCTGGAACGTGCCCGAGACGCACGCGAACTTCGTCTGGATGCCGCTCGGCGACGAGACGCTGGCCTTCGCCGAAGCCGTCCAGGCCGAGGGTGTCTCGGTCCGGCCGTTCCCCGGTGACGGTGCCCGGGTGACCATCGGCGAGCGCGAAGCCAACGACCTCTTCCTGACTATCGCGTGCGCCTGGCGCCGGTGAGGAACCTGATCTGGATCTCGGGCGCATCCGCCGGGATCGGGGCCGCCCTGGCGGTCAGTACGCCGTACGCCGATGCGCGAGTGATCGACCTGTCCCGGAGGGGTGGAGTGGTCGAGCACTTCGCGGCGGACCTCGCGGACCCCGCCGACTGGGTGCGGGTCGAGGAGCACTTCGCCGCGGAGCTGGA
The DNA here is from genome assembly GCF_044453825.1 of Kribbella sp. NPDC051620. NCBI lineage: Bacteria > Bacillati > Actinomycetota > Actinomycetes > Propionibacteriales > Kribbellaceae > Kribbella > Kribbella sp. NPDC051620. The sequence continues at coordinate 114,094 of NZ_JBITDB010000004.1, read as the reverse complement.
TGGATTCGACGGCGAGCGGGTGATCTTCGTGCACAACGCCGGCACGGTCGTACCGATCGGATCGGCGGCGAGCGTGGATGCGGCTGCTTATGCGCGGGCGGTGCTGCTGAACTCCGCGGCGCCGCAGGTGCTCGGGCGCGCGTTTCTGCGGGCGACCGCGGGGCTCGACTGCGAGCGGCAGTTGGTCATGTTGTCGTCGGGTGCCGCGACCAAGGCGTATCCGGGCTGGTCCGCCTACAACGCGGGCAAGGCGGCTGTTGAGCACTGGGTGCGGACGGTCGGGCTCGAGGAAGCGTCGATCGAGCGGGAGAGCGCGGGCGCGCTCAAGAGCTGCCGGGTGATCGCGGTGGCGCCGGGAGTGGTGGACACGGCGATGCAGGGCGAGATCAGGGCTGTCGACGAGCAGGCGTTTCCCGCTGTCGAGCGGTTCCGAGAGCTCAAGAGTTCAGGCGGGCTGAGTACGCCGGAGCAGGCCGCGGCCGGGTTGTGGGGCGTGATCGAGGCGCAGTACCCGACCGGGTCGGTGCTCGACCTTCGGGATCTCCCCGCCTGAATCCAGCCTCGCCCGACCTGAGTGCCGTGACAACGCAATCGCCCGGCCCCCGCTGGGACGGGGGCCGGGCGATGTCGTACTTCTGGAGCCTGAGAAGCGGCACCGGGAAGGAGTGAGGCTTGCTTCCCGATGCCGCTTCGAGGTGTTGCTACCGGTTGATCACCCCACCGAGGCGATCCGTCCGGTGTCCATCATCACTACTGACCAGGGAGAGGTCAGTTGTTCTGCTCGGAGTCCTGCTCGCAGGTCTTCAGGATGTCCGTCGTGTTGGCGTCGTTGCCGATGCCGAGGATGCCGGAGATCGTGTTCACAGCAGCGGCCCCGCCGACGGCGTTGATCGGGACGTTGTTGTGGCAGGCCTGGAACGGGCCGACGTTGTTGCGGCTGACCGAGACGAGGCCGTCGTCGCCGACGCGGTACCACTTGCCACCGTGGTTGTTCTGCTCCGAGCCCTGCTCGCAGGTCTTCACGGCGGTGGCGTGGTTGCCGTCGTTGTCGATGCCGACGATGCCGACGATGTCGTCAACGGCAGCGGAGCCGCCGACGGCGTTGATCGGGACGTCGTTGTGGCAGGCCTGGAACGGGCCGACGTTGTTGTCGTTGACGCCGACGAGACCGCCGTTGTCGCGGACGAAGTACCAGTTCTTGCCGCCCTTGGCGTAGCCCTTCAGCGCCGAGGCGTCGGTGACACCGCCGGTGGCCTTGGTGCTGTCGTCGATCATGTTCGCGCTGACGACAGTGGCCAGGCCCAGCGTGGCAACGGTCGCCACTGCCGCTGCAGCGGCGATCTTGCGTGTTACCTGCATTATGCGAGGTTTCCTTTCGGGTATGACGGATTCGTCTTAGTGGGTAACGACGGGTGATGGAGAGGGTTACAAATTTCGTCGCCACTTTTTTGGTTCAGGCGGGAATCCCCGGGTAGCCATAGCGGCCGAGTGATGAGTTTGTTGCCGCAGCAGGAAACTGTCTCTGACCAGGCAACTTGTCACCCAGGCGGGGCAACCGGCGGGTAGCCGGAGGTGAGTGCGATTCGTTTTCGCCCGGCCGTAACCGATCGGCGGTTTCGTCGTTGTCTGATCGCGGGCGAACGATTGCCCGTCATTCATGGGGTATTTTCGGCGGGCTCGGTGGCCGGCGAAATGGCATTACCATGACGAAACGGATAGTCACGCATCATTGCCGGAGTTTCGCGCCGTGTTTTTTCGGGGCACGGCGCCGGCTCGGCAACACGGACCCGCTGCCGCGCGCATCGGCAGCGGTGGGAGACCCGGGCACCCCATGGGAGCCCGGGTTCTTCCTTTTTCAGGCGTACTAAGTGGTGCGGCGGCGTTCGGCGCTGACCACCAGGGCGACGCCGACCACGACGATCGCGCCACCGAGCAGGATCTCGGCGGTGACCGGCTCGCTGAGGATCAGCCAGCCGAGCAGCACCGCGACCGCCGGGTTCACGTAGGCGTAGGTGCCGATCAGTGAGATCGGGGCGTTGGCGAGCAGGTAGGAGTAGGCGGAGTACGCCAGCAGCGAGCCGAAGACGACCAGGTACGCGAGGGCGATCCAGCCCTTCGGTTCGATCGCGTCGAGGTGCAGCCGGCCGGGCTCACCGGCCAGTACGCCGATCAGCAGCATCGCCGTACCGCCGATGACCATCTCGTACAGGGTGGCGAGCAGCGGATCCTTGGGGAGCCCGAGTCGCGGGGAGAAGCGCGAGCCGACTGCCCAGCTGATCGTGCCGGCGACCAGGATCGCGACCGAGAGTGGTTTCGCGCTGGTGTCGCCGCCGGACAGGGCGAGCAGGGCCGCGCCGGTGAATCCGATCAGGACGCCGAGCCAGGTGAGTGCGCGCGGGCGTTCGCCGCCGCCGACGCGGAGCAGCATCAGCCAGAGCGGTACCGCGGCGACCAGGAGGGCGGACAGGCCGGACGGGACGGTCTTCTCCGCGATCGCGACGGCGCCGTTGCCGAGGGCGAGTAGTAGCAGTCCGACAACGGCTGAGCCGAGGAGTTCGCGGCGGGTGACTCGCAGACGGGTGACGCCTGATTTGAGCGCCAGGAACGCGGCCAGCAGGAGGGCGGCGACGAGGAAGCGGGTGCCCATGCCGAGCATCGGCGGGATCTTCGCCTCGACGACGATCCTGATGCCGAGGTAGGTCGAGCCCCAGACGACGTAGACCACCGCGAGGGCCGACCAGATCATCGCCGCGGAGGCCGGCTTGACGGTGGCCTCCGGTAGTACTGCGGGCGCTGGCGCGGCGGCGGTCATCGCGGTTCCCCTCCGATGTCATGGGTCAAATACAAGAACGATGCTGACAGTAGTCCGGCGTCGCTCCACCCCACAAGCCAGTTTTCATCTGCTGGTCGGGCGCCGGTCATCCACCGCGGTGACGCTGACCGCATGCGCATCCCACTAGCCGTCCTCCTGGCGGTCACAGCCACAACAGCACTCGCCTCGCCTCCGGCATCGGCCCGAAAAGGCGAGGTGGGGGAGGTGCCACGCCTGGTGGTGGGTGGCGCATCAGCCGCGGCTTCGCCGCAAGCCGCGTGGGCGGCGTCCTCGCCTCGTCCGGATCCAGCGGGAGCCGCGCCTTCGGCGCGCGCTGGGTCCTCGCGCTTCGTCGCTCCGGTGGGTGGTCTGCTGGTGGAGGCGCAAGCCGCGGCGGAGACGGCGCCTAACTGGGATGACGAGGCTGGTGGGGATGCGAATGCGGATGATCCGGCGATCTGGGTCAGTGGCTCGCGGCCGGCGAAGAGTGTTGTGGTTGGGACGTTGAAGCACGGTGGGTTGACTGTGGTGGATCTGGCGGGGCGGGAGTTGCAGCACGTGGCGACGCCGGTGGGTGGGCGGTTCAACAACGTTGACGTTGTTGCTGGGGTGGTGGTCGGGGGGAAGCGGCGGGATCTGGCGGTGGTGAGTGATCGGGGGCTGGACAGGCTTCGGGTGTACTCCGTCGACCAGCGGGGGGCGGATGCCAAGGAGAAGGTGCTGACTGATGTCACGAGTCCGACGGCTCCTCTTGTGTTCAGTAAGGACGATGCGGAGGTTGAGGAGCAGCGGACGGCGTACGGGGTTGCCGCGGTGAACCTCGGGGGCCGGGCATTCGTCGCTGTCAGTCGTCGGAGTGAGACGCGGATCGGGCTGTTCCGGCTGGTCGCTGACCACAGCGGCAAGATCAGCTACCAGGCCGTGAAGCAGTTCGACCTGCCATCGACCTTCCGTCTGTCCAACGGATCGACCTGGTCACCATGTGAGGACCCGGGCGACCGCCCGCAGGTCGAGGGCATGGTCTTCGACCAGACGACGGGCACCCTGTACGCCGCCCAGGAGGACGTCGGCATCTGGCGAGTACCGGTCGCCGGCCGTCCCACGCTGCTGGAGAAGACCCGCGAATTCGGTCAGCCGGCGGCATACGACGAAGAGACCGAGGAGTGCGCCCCGACCGGCCCGCTCTCGGAAGACGCCGGCGAGCACCTCAGCGCCGACGCTGAAGGACTGACGATCGCCTACCGCGGCGCCGCCAAGACCCTCTACGCGTCTAGCCAGGGCGACTCCACCTTCGCCAGTTACCGGATCACCGCCAAGGGCATCGAGTACCGCAACGGTTTCAAGGTCGTTGATGGTCCGGCAGCGGACGGCGTACAGCACAGTGACGGTGCCGCGGTCACGACCGAGCCGCTCGGGCCGCTCTTCCCGCACGGCCTGCTCGCCGTCCATGACGGCGAGAACACCCCTGGTGACGGCGACCGGGAGGGGACCAACTTCAAACTGGTACGCCTGGAGCAGTTGCCCTGATCGAGACCGGTTTGTGACACAGATCGCACGAAACCTCTCGATGCGATCACGACGGAGCGATTTAAGCCTGACGACGGTCAGAGATATGACCAGTGGCTGGACTGGTGTCTCATCGCGAGACGGCTTTCGGTACCACCGTACAAGTCGGCGTCCAGACAGTTAGCGCAACAGCAACCTGCTGGGTACGGTGTCCGGCAAGATGGGCAGTGATACCAGTGAGGAGGTTCACTGCCGAGCGGTAGGTACCACCCTGCATCAACCTGGATCCACGCGGTCCCGCCTGCGAAGCCTCACCCGGCTGGCTGGGCCGGGGCCCGTGCAAAGTTGCGGTCGCGGCGATCCCGCGCTCGAACCCGAGGAGTGCATGTGAGTGAGTCGGTGCCGGGCCTTGCCCCGGAAGTGTTCGCGCCCGTCGAGGCGCCGGTCAGTCCCTCCCAGGCCTCCGAGGAGGTCGAGTTCGTCCAGCTGCTGACGCCCGAAGGTGAGCGCGTCGAGCACCCGGACTACTCGTTCGACCTCGACGACGAGGCGATCAAGGGTTTCTACCGCGACATGGTCATGGTTCGCCGGATCGACACCGAGGCGACCGCGCTGCAACGGCAGGGCGAGCTGGGCCTGTGGGCCTCGCTGCTCGGCCAGGAAGCCGCCCAGATCGGCTCCGGCCGCGCGCTGAACACCAACGACATGGTCTTCCCGACCTACCGCGAGCACGGCGTCGCCTGGTGCAAGGGCGTCAACCCGCTGAACCTGCTCGGCCTGTTCCGCGGCGTCGACCAGGGCGCCTGGGACCCGCGCGACAACAACTTCCACCTGTACACGATCGTGATCGGCGCCCAGACGCTGCACGCGACCGGGTACGCGATGGGCCAGCAGCGCGACCACGCGGTCGGCGACGAGAACGGCGAGGCCACGATCGCGTACTTCGGCGACGGCGCCTCCAGCCAGGGCGACGTGAACGAGGCCTTCATCTACGCCTCGGTCTTCAACGCGCCGGTGGTGTTCTTCTGCCAGAACAACCAGTGGGCCATCTCGGAGCCGATCGACCGGCAGACCCGGATCCCGCTGTACCAGCGCGCGGCCGGCTTCGGTTTCCCCGGCGTCCGGGTCGACGGCAACGACGTACTGGCGACGTACGCGGTCACCCAGCAGGCGCTCAAGCGCGCTCGGGAGGGCAGCGGGCCGACGCTGGTCGAGGCGTACACGTACCGGATGGGCGCCCACACCACCTCCGACGACCCGACGAAGTACCGGCTGTCGGAGGACCTGGAGTACTGGAAGCTGAAGGACCCGATCGAGCGCGTGAAGGCCTACCTGGCCCGCTCGATCGGCGTCGAGCACGAGTTCTTCGAGCAGATCGAGGCCGAGGCCGACCAGGTCGCCGCGACGCTGCGCGCGGGCTGCCTGGCGATGCCCGACCCGAAGATGACCGACTTCTTCGAGCACGCGTACGTCGAGCAGACCCCGCAACTGATCGAGCAGCGGGCGCAGTACGACGCGTATGCCGCCTCCTTCGAAGGGGAGCGCTGAGATGACCAAGATCAGCCTGGGCAAGGGCATCAACCAGGGCCTGCGGGCCGCCATGGAGAAGGACCCGAAGGTCCTGATCATGGGTGAGGACATCGGCAAGCTCGGCGGGGTCTTCCGGGTCACCGAGGGTCTGCAGAAGGACTTCGGCGAGGACCGGGTGATCGACACCCCGCTGGCCGAGTCCGGCATCATCGGGACCGCGGTCGGCCTGGCGCTGCGCGGGTACCGGCCGGTCTGCGAGATCCAGTTCGACGGGTTCGTCTTCCCGGCGTACGACCAGATCATCAACCAGGTCGCCAAGATGCACTACCGGTCGATGGGCAAGCTGAAGATGCCGATCGTGATCCGGATCCCGTTCGGCGGCGGCATCGGCGCGGTCGAGCACCACTCGGAGTCGCCGGAGACGCTGTTCGCGCACGTGCCTGGTCTCAAGGTGGTCGCGGCCGGCGACCCGGTCGACGCGTACTGGATGATTCAGCAGGCGATCGCGACCGACGACCCGGTGGTGTTCTTCGAGCCGAAGCGCCGGTACCACGAGAAGGCGGAGCTGGACGAGAGCGCCGGGGCGGCGTACCCGCTGTTCAAGGCGAAGGTGGTCCGCGAGGGCGCCGACGCGACGCTGTTCTGTTACGGCCCGATGGTGAAGACCTGTCTGCAGGCGGCCGAGGCGGCGCTCGAGGACGGGCGCAACCTGGAGGTCGTCGACCTGCGCTCGATCGCGCCGCTGGACCTGGCGACGATCTTCGCGTCGGTCAAGAAGACCCGGCGCGCGGTCGTCGTGCACGAGGCGCCGCTGTCGCTCGGCCCGGGCTCGGAGCTCGCCGCGCGGGTGAGCGAGGAGTGCTTCTACCACCTCGAGGCGCCGGTACTGCGGGTGACCGGTTTCGACACTCCCTATCCGCCGTCGCGGATGGAGGAGGAGTACCTGCCCGACCTGGACCGGGTACTCGACGCCGTCGACCGGGTGATGGGGTACTGATGGGCATCCAGCAGTTCCGCCTCCCGGATGTGGGAGAAGGCCTGGTCGAGGCCGAGATCGTCAGCTGGAAGGTCAAGGTCGGCGACACGGTCAAACTCAACGACACCGTCGTCGAGATCGAGACCGCCAAGTCCCTGGTCGAGCTCCCTGTTCCCTTCGCCGGCGTGGTCGCCGAACTCCTCGTCCCCGAGGGCGAGACGGTCGACGTAGGCACCCCGATCATCTCGGTCGAAACCGCCGACCCCACCCCCGGCGACCTGACCCCACCGGTCAGCTCCGGCACCCCCAAGGAAGACCTCGTCCCGTCCCTCCCGGACGACGAGACCATCGAACCAGGCAAGATCGGCGGCACCGCCCCCGGCGGCCGCACCGCGGTCCTGGTCGGCTACGGCCCCAAAACCACCGAAGCCAAACGCCGCCCCCGCAAGGGCGGAGCGCCCGCGGAGGTCGCTGCAGGCGGGCCGGCCGGAGGCCTGGCCTCGCCGACCCCGGTGGCTCCGGCTCAGGTTGCCTCCGTAGTAAATGAGCCGGTCGCACCCACCTCCACCTCAGCTTCCGCCGAGGTTGCCGGAGGCAACGAGGCGAGCGTGCACGTGCTGGCCAAGCCGCCGGTGCGGAAGCTGGCCAAAGATCTTGGGATTGATCTGGCTGCTGTTACGGCGACCGGGCCGGGTGGGGTTATTACCCGGGCCGATGTGGAGAACCACACGTCGGCGGCGCCGACTCAGGTGGTTGCTGCTCCTGTGGTGAGTGCGCAGGGGGACACCCGGATTCCGATCAAGGGTGTGGTGAAGGTGATGGCTCAGGCGATGGTGAGCAGTGCGTTCACCGCGCCGCATGTGACCGAGTGGATCACCGTCGACGTCAGCGCCACGATGGAGCTGGTGGAGCGCCTCAAGAAGGACAAGGCGTTCAAGGACCTGCGCGTCTCGCCGTTGCTGATCGTCGCCAAGGCGGTCACCCTGGCGGCCCGGCGTACGCCGATCATCAACGCCACCTGGGACGAAGCCAACCAGGAGATCGTGATCAAGAGCGCGGTCAACCTCGGCATCGCCGCGGCCACCCCGCGCGGGCTGATCGTGCCGAACATCAAGTCGGCCGAGTCGCTCACCCTGCCCGAGCTGTGCGGCGCCCTGAACGACCTGGTCGCCGTCGCCCGCGAAGGCAAGACCCAACCTGCTGACCAAGCAGGCGGCTCGTTCACGATCACCAACGTCGGCGTCTTCGGCGTCGACGCCGGTACGCCGATCATCAACCCCGGCGAATCCGCGATCCTCGCCTTCGGCGCGGTCCGCAAGCAGCCCTGGGTGGTCGACGACGAGATCGTCCCCCGCTGGATCACCACCCTGGCCCTGTCCTTCGACCACCGCCTGATCGACGGCGAAAAGGGCTCCACCTTCCTCGCCGACGTCGCCTCCATCCTCGAGGACCCAGCCCGCGCACTGATGTTCTGAGGTAGTACAAAAGGAGAGAGGGGATCCCGGGCGGGGGATCCCCTCTCTCTGTTTGTGGGCGCTAGGTGGTTACCAGCGCTTGACGCCGTCGAGGGCGTCTACGAGGCCTTCGCCGAAGAAGGCGTTGTTGGCGACGGTGCCGGTGCAGCGGGCGTCGATGACGGCCGGGCAGGCCTGGTCGTCGGCGTCGGTGCGGAGCGCCTTCTCGATCTCGGCCGGCTTCAGCCACGGGCGGCTCGACTTGATCAGTGCGGCGACGCCGGTGACGTGCGGGGACGCCATCGAGGTACCGCTCTTCAGGCCGTACTTGCCACCGGGGATCGTGGACAGGATGCTGCTGCCCGGCGCGGCCACGTCGATCTTGTTCAGGCCGAAGTTGGAGAAGCCGCTCCGCGCCTTGGTCTGGGTGGTGCTGGCGACCGTGATGACGCCCGGGAGCTCGGTCGGGATGTCCAGGCAGTCGTTGTTGATCGTCCGGGTCACCGGGGTGGTGTCGTTCGGGCTGCCGGAGTCGGTGGTCTTGTTGGCCAGGTCGTAGTTCGAGTTGCCGGCGGCCGCGACCGAGAGCACACCCTTGCTGGTCGCGAAGGTGACGGCCCGGCGGACGGCCTCCTGGACCGCGCCCTGGTCACCGTCGTCGTTGCACCAGAACTCCCACGGGTCGATGAAGTAGCTGTGGTTGGTGACGTCCATCTTGTGCTCGGCGGCCCAGACCCAGCCGCAGATCGCGTACTCCGGGTAGATGAAGCCGTCGTCGTTGACCACCTTCACCGAGGCGATCCGGACGCCCGGGGCGACCCCGACGATGCCGACGCCGTTGCGGGCGGCGGCGACGGTACCGGCCACGTGGGTGCCGTGGTCGCTGGTGGTCGGCCGCCACACACCGGGGGTGGTGTCCGGTACGCCGTTGTTGTTGCAGCTCACCGAGTCGGCGGCGTCGAAGTTCGGCGCCAGGTCCGGGTGGGTGTCGTCCACGCCGGAGTCGTTGATGCCGACCAGGACCTTGCGGCTGCCATCGGACTGCTCGTGGGCCTTGTCCGCCTTGATCTGGACCATGTCCCACTGCTCGCCCTCACGCGGGTCGAGTGCCGGGATGGACTCGCCGGCCTGCAGGCCCTTGGCGGCGGCCGTCTTGGCGGCCGTGCCGACCGGGCCCTCCTTGACGGCGGCGGTACGGGTCGCGCCGACGGTCTGGACGCTCTTGCCGTTCTTGCCGAGCTTCACGTCGGTACGGAAGTTCGGGTTGGTCGACTGGGCGATCACCACACCGAGGTCCTTGTACGACTGGACGACCGTGCCGCCGGCCGCCTTGATCGCCTCTTCGGTGCGGTCGACGTGGATGGCGACCGGCTTGGTGTTCACCACGTAGTTCATCAGGATCCCCGGCTCGGCCGCGACGGCGCCCGATCCGGTGGCCGAGACAGGGGTGGCGTGAGCAGCGGCGGTGCCGGCGCCGACGAACGCCAGGGCCACAACGGCCAGGCCGGCGCTCAGCCGACGGGTACGCGAGCGTGGGGTCAAGACAATCTCCTCATCAGGGGCGATCGGACGGGAACGCTGGCCGAACTCTAGAACGCATCGCGGCGCCAGGGGCCGATCGACTCGGAAAGCACGGGAAACCCTTCGTCCACAACAGCCCACATGCTGTGGACCGACCTGTGGATAACTCGGTGCCTGGGAATGAAACGAGCGATGGATTCTGTTGCGTGTAAGATAGATACAACAGAGATACGTGACGTGAGGGGTGTTGTGGGTAGCGGGGTGCCCGGCGAGGAGCCGGCGAGTGGGTTGGTGCTGGGTGATGAGACGACCGAGATTGCACGGATAGTCGCGGACGCGGCGCCGGGGGTGGAGAAGATCCCCGCGGCGGAGCGCGTCTACGCATATGTGAAGGCAGCGATCCTCGACCGGGTCTACCCCGGCAACGAGCTGCTGACCGAGGGGGAGCTGGCCACCGCGGTCGGAGTCTCCCGTACCCCGGTCCGAGAGGCGCTGCTCCGGCTGGAGGAATCCGGCCTGGTGAAGCTGTACCCGAAGAAGGGCGCGCTCGTCCTGCCGGTGCTGGCCCAGGAGGTCAACGACGTACTGGAAGCGCGCGAGCTGATCGAGACGCATGCCGCAGCGAAGGTCTGGCCGCGCCGCAAGCAACTGGTCGACAAGCTGGTCCCGCTGGTGCAGGAGATGCGCACCCACCGCAAGGCCGGTGACGCGAAGGCCTTCCTGGTCGCCGACCGGGTCTTCCACGAGGCGATCGTCGGTGCCGCGGGCAACGAGATCCTGGCCAAGCTCTACAACAGCCTGCGCGACCGGCAGGTCCGGATGGGCGTGCCGGGGATCGAGATGCAGCCGGCCCGGATGGACAAGTCCATCGCCGCGCACCAGGAGATGATCGACGCGCTCGGCGGCAACAGCGCCAAGCGCTTCCGCGAGCTCGTCATCGACCACATCCACGTCGCCGCGACGGATCTGCGAGGCGGGCAGTGACCGACCTCCTCTTCCCCCTGGGCGGTCGGCGAGCCTGGGCGGTGTGGGCCACTGCTGTCTTCACCTACCTGGTGACCGTGCTCCACCGCGGCTCGATGAGCGTCGCCGGCCTGCAGGCGGCCGAGCGCTTCCACATCTCCGCTTCCGCACTCGCCAGCTTCACCGTCGTCCAGCTGACCGTGTACGCCGCAATGCAGGTGCCGGTCGGCATCCTGCTGGACCGGTACGGCTCGAAGCGGCTGCTGATCGCGGCCTCGGGTCTCCTGTTCGCCGCGCAGTCCGCGTTCAGCCTGGTCGATTCCTACCCGGCCGCACTCGCAGCGCGCGCTGTGCTCGGCGTCGGTGACGCACTGGTCTTCATCAGCGTGCTCCGCGTCGTCATGTCCTGGTTCCCCGCGCTAAAGCAGCCCGTGATGTCGCAGGTGACCGGCATGCTCGGCGGCCTCGGAGCGATCGTGTCGACGGTGCCGATGGCCGCTGCGTTCCACGCATTCGGCTGGACGCCCACGTTCGCCGGCGCGAGTCTGCTCAGCCTGGTGGCCGGCCTGGCCGTCCTCTTCCTGCTGAAGGACAGTCCGTACGACGTATCGCCACACCGCACCAAGCAGCCGCTTTCCCTGGTACGCCGGAACCTCCGCCGTGCCTGGCGTGAGCCCGGCACCCGCCTCGGACTCTGGACGCACTTCACCACCAGCTTCTCGGGTGGCACGTTCGGACTGCTCTGGGGCTACCCGTTCCTGGTCCAAGGCCAAGGCGTCGCGCCGACCACGGCCGCGGCGATGCTCATCCTGCCGGTGCTGGCCGGCTTCTGTTACGGCCCGCTGGTCGGCCGGTACGCCGCGAAGTTCCCGTTCTACCGTTCCTGGATCGTGCTGGCCGTGATCGCCGGTTCGGTGCTGATGTGGACCATCGTGCTCGCCTGGCCCGGCCGGGCCCCGATGCCGGTACTGCTCCTGCTGATCGTCGTCCAGGCAGCCGGCGGACCTGGGTCGATGCTGGGCCTGGACTACGCCCGGACCTTCAATCCGACGACCCGCTTCGGCGCGGCCAACGGCATGGTCAACACCGGCGGCTTCATCGCCATGCTGATCTGTATCGGCATGGTCGGCATCCTGCTCGACGCCTCCTCGGGCGGCGCCCCGCAGACACTCGGCGACTTCAAGACCGCACTGGCCTTCCAGTACGTCCTCTGGACCATCGGCACCATCCAGATCCTCCGCTACCGCCGCCGCGCCCGCGCCACCCTGGCCCGGTACAACCCGGACGTCTACGAAGCGTTGCGCGCCAACCAGATCGTCCCCCTGAAGGCAGACACCACGGAACTCACCAAGGTGAGCTGAGACAGTCCTGACAGCGCCTGGCACGGGCTACCAGCCAAGTGCCAGGCGCCTGTCAGCGCTTGGGCGCACGGTTGTCCCAGTAGCACTCATCTGGGAGGAACCAAATGTCCACCGATACCAACGTCGCCATCTCGGCCGAGGGTCTGGTCAAGAGATATGGCAGTACCACCGCGCTGGATGGCGTGGACCTGACCGTGCCGACCGGCACCGTGCTCGGGGTCCTCGGGCCGAACGGCGCAGGCAAGACCACTGCGGTCCGGATCCTCGGTACCTTGCTGAGGCCGGACGCCGGGCACGCGACCGTCGGCGGCTTCGACGTCGTCCGGCAAGCGCCGCGGGTCCGCGAGATCATCGGGCTGACCGGACAGTACGCCTCGGTCGACGAGGACATGTCCGGCCGCCGGAACCTGGTGATGATCGGCCGGCTGCTCGGTATGCCGCGGGATCAGGCCAAGACCCGCGCGACCGAGTTGCTGGACCGTTTCGAGCTGTCCGACGCAGGGGATCGGATCGCCAAGACATACTCCGGTGGCATGCGCCGTCGCCTCGACCTGGCCGCGAGCCTGGTCGGCAACCCGAGCATCCTCTATCTGGACGAGCCGACGACCGGCCTCGACCCGCACGCCCGCAACGGGGTGTGGGACACCATCCGCAACCTGGTGCTCGACGGTACGACGGTGCTGCTGACGACGCAGTACCTCGAAGAGGCCGACGCGCTGGCCGACTCGCTGCTGGTGTTCGACAAGGGCCGGGTGGTGGCCCAGGGGCGGCCGGCCGAGCTCAAGGCACAGGCCGGCAAGCAGTCGCTCGACGTCCGGCCCGCTGAGCCGGGTCATCTCGAGCGGGTCGCCGCGATCGTCTCCGAATCCGTCGGTACCCGGCCGACCGTCGACGTGGTGAACGCCCTCGTCAGTGTGCCCGTCTCGGACGGTACGTCGATGCCCGTGGTGGTCCGCCGGCTCGACGAGGCCGGGATCGCCGTCACCGAACTGTCCCTGCGACTGCCGAGCCTGGACGAGGTCTTCCTCGCCCTGGTCGGTCACGCCGCTGAGGAATCGCCCGCCGACGTCCTGGAAGGAGCGGTCCGATGAGCACCGCCACACTCGAACCGGCGGCGGCCGACGCGGCCCGTCGCAACCGTCCGTTCGCCTGGGCGGAGCAGAGCCTGACGCTTGCCTGGCGCAACATCGTCCGGATCCGGCAGAACCCCGAAGCCCTGGCGGACGTGACGTTCCAGCCGATCATCTTCCTGGTGCTGTTCCTGTTCGTCTTCGGTGGCGCGGTCGCCCAGGGCGGAACCTGGCACGACTACCTGCCGTTCCTGCTCCCCGGTCTGCTCGTGCAGACGGTCGTCTTCTCGACGATGGGCACCGGGGTGGCGCTGAACGACGACTTCGCCAAGGGCGTCTTCGACCGGTTCCGCAGCCTGCCGATCGCCCGGGTGGCGCCGTTGATCGGCGCGGTGCTGGGCGACGCGGTCCGGTACACGCTGTCGATCGTGATCTTGATGACCACCGGGTTCGTGCTTGGGTTCCGGTTCCAGAACGGGGTCGGCAACGGGCTGCTGGCCTGCCTGATCGTGCTGGTGTTCGCGCTGTCGCTGTGCTGGATCTGGGTCTGGCTCGGGCTGAAGCTGAAGACCGCGCAGGGTGTGCAGGGGATCGCCTTCCTGGTGATGTTCCCGCTGACCTTCGGCAGCAACGTGTTCGTCCAGACCAGTACGCTGCCGGGCTTCCTGCAGGCCTTCGTGAACGTGAATCCGGTCAAGTACCTGGTCGACACGATGCGCGGCCTGATGCTCGGCGGCGATGTTCAGAAGCCGCTGCTGATCACCCTGGCCTGGATGGTCGGCCTGGTCGCGGTCTTCGCACCCCTGGCAATCCGCGCCTACCGCCGGCGGACCTGAGCAAACAGACAACAGCCGGTGGAGTCCACAGGGTCTCCACCGGCTGTTCAGTCATGGCGGAGCGATCTGGCTAAGATGGCAAGAGTTCACGCACGGGGTATCGACAAGAGGTGCAATGAGCGAACCCTCCGAACGCCGCTATTCAGGTCGCTCCGTGGAGGAGTGGAAGGCGGCGCGACGGGAACGTCTGCTGGACGCCGCGCTGGAGCTGTTCGGGACCGACGGCTACCCCGCGACCTCGGTGGAACGGCTGTGTGCGCAGGCGAAAGTGTCGACCCGGCACTTCTACCACGAGTTCCAGAACAAGGAAGCCGTGCTGCTCGCGGTGCACGCCCAGGTGATCGAGCTGGCGGTCCGCAGTACCGGTGACGCGCTCGCGGCGACCGCCGACGCGCCCGTCCGGGAGCGGATCGTGGCGGCCGTCGACGGCTATCTGCGGACCATCATGGCCGACCTGCGCCGGGCCCGGATCTCGTTCGTCGAGGTGGTCGGCGCGAGCCCGGCGGTGGAGGAGCAGCGGATCGCCTTCCGCGAGTTGCTGATCTCCAGCGTCGTCGGCGTCGGCGAGGTCGCGGTGTCGCGCAACGAGCTGACCCGCAAGGACTTCCGCTTCGTCGGCCTGTGCTTCATCGGCGCGGTCAACACGGTCGTCTACGACTGGATGCTGACCGAGCCACGCCCACCGGAGGAGCAGGTCCAGACCGCTCTGCGCGACCTGGCCGTCTCACTCATGCTCGGCTGATCCGCCACCCGTCCGCAACGAGCCCGTCGGTCCGGAGCCAGTCCGGATCGAGCCGCTCTCGCGGGCCGGATCGTCGGCTCTGCCGATCAGCAGCCCAGCGAGACCGGCGGAAACCTCAGGCAGGTTGAGCCGCTTGCGGAGCTCACTGGACCCGTCCTCGCGGCCCAGCGCGGCACCTGCCTCGTACGCCGTCTCGTAGCGCGCGTCACCGAGCTCTGCACGCAAGCGCTCGACGGTACGGCGTACGTCGGAGTCCGGGATGCTCCGCATACCGCGCAGACCGACGGCGATGCCGATCGTCCGGGCAGCCAGCTCGTAGTCTCCGGCCAGCAACTCCACCTCGGCGGCTGCCTCGACGATGCCCGACGCCAGCGGCATGTCCTCCGTGTTGAGCGCAAGACCGACCGCCTGCTTGGTGTAGTCGCGAGCCACGTCCAACTCGCCGCGGGCGACAGCCACCCGGCCGAGCTGGCTCAGGATCATCGCCTGTCCGTGCGGCGCGACCCGCTCGGCCACCAGATCGAGCATCTCGTACGCCCGATCCGCCAGGTCCTTGGCGTCGTCCAGCCGGCCCTCGCGCCGGGCCAGGGTGCTGAACCCCATCAACGCGATCGCTTGCCCGCCACGGCTTCCGTGCTCCTCAGCCAGTTGCAGTGACCGGGTCAGGTCGGCCCGTGCGCCGTCGTGGTCGCCCAGTTCGGCGCGGCTCTGAGCGCTCTGGGCCAGGAGTTGCGCGACGCCTTCGGTGGTACCGAGTTCGTCGACCAGTTGCAGCGCCTCGTTGAGTGACGCCAGCGCGCCTTCGTGGTCGCCCCGGCCGGCCTGATGACTGGACAGCCCGCGCAGCGCCAACGACGTTCCCCACCGGTCGCCGAGCGCGCGGAACCCGTCCAGCGCGGTGGTCAGGTCGACGGCCATCTCCTCGACCTGGCCCTCGTTCTCGCGGAACATCGCGGTCATCATCACGGCCATGTTCCGGACCCAGGGATCCTCGTTGTGGCTGGCCTCTTCGAGCTCGCGGAAGCAGGTCGCCTTGTCCCGGCGGACCATCGCCCAGACGGCATTGGTGAACCGGCCGACCCCCGACTCCGCGACGACCCGGTGCCGGCGGCTCAACAGCCGCACCTCGGCCAGACCGCGGATCGCACCACCGTACGAGGCGGACGGATCCTCGCCGTTCGAGAGGGTGCCGAGGGCGTACATCATCAGCGTGGTCGCGCGGATCAGCGGATGGGTCGGCCCCTTGAGTTCGAGCGCGGCCTCGAACCAGGTGACCGCCTCGGTCGGGCGGCCGCGCATGTTCCAGTACTCGCCGAGCACCGAGACGAGGTCGAGGGCTGTCTGCGCGTCGCCGGCGTCGACCGCCGTACGCAGCGCGTCGAGCAGGTTCTCGTTGTCCGCGTCGAACCGGGCGATCCACTGCAGTTGCTCGCCGGTGTGCAGCTTGGGCCGAGCCTGCCGGAGCAGCTCGCTGAAGTACGCGGTGTGCGCCTCCCGGATCAGCGCCGACTCGCCGGATGCTGCGAGCTGCTCGGCACCGTACGCCTTCACAGTCTCGAGCATCCGGTAGCGAACCGATCTGTCGTCGGCAGCGGCCTCGACCAGCGACTTGTCGACCAGTGAGGCCAGCACACCGAGGACTGCTTCCGGCGGCAGGCCTGGACCGCTGCAGACGCGTTCGGCGGCTTCGAGCGTCGCGCCACCGGAGAAGAGGGACAGCCGTCGCGCTACTGCTTGCTCGTCGTCGTCGAGCAACTCCCAGCTCCACTCCACGACCGCGCGCAGTGTCTGGTGGCGAGGGAGCGCGGTCCGGGAACCGCTTGTGAGCAAGCGGAATCGGTCGTTGAGCCGGTCGACGATCTGCAGCGGGGTGAGCGCGCGGAGTCTCGCCGCTGCCAGCTCGATAGCGAGCGGCATGCCGTCGAGGCGGCGACAGATCTCGGCGATCGCCTGTCGGTTGGTGCTGGTGACGGCGAAGTCAGGGCGGACTGCCCGGGCCCGGTCGACGAACAGCTGGATGGACGGGTACGTGTCGTCGGTACTGTCGATCGGCGGCAGCCCGAGGGGGCCGACCGGATGCAGGTGTTCGCCGGGGATGCTCAGCGGCTCGCGGCTGGTGGTCAGCACGCGCAGCCGGGGGCAGGCGGCGAGCAGGGAGTCGACCAGGTCGGCGACCTCCTGGACGAGATGCTCACAGTTGTCGAGGACGAGCAGCACGCGGCGGTCGGCGACCACCTCGACGAGTCGCTGGGTGGCCGCGCGGCTGCTCGGGAAGTGCTTCGGAGCCAGGCCCAGCTGGATGCTGTCGACGTACTCGCTCGCTCCGAGCGCGCCGAGGATCGCGGGCGCTACGTCGGCCGCGTCGGCGAGTGGGGCCAGCTCGACGAACCAGATGCCGTCGCCGGTCTGCTCGACCAGCGACCGGCCGGTCTCGGTCGCCAGCCGGGTCTTGCCGGCGCCACCTGGGCCGACCATGGTGACGAGTCGCGTGCCGTTGCTGAGCAGGCGAGCAAGCTCGGCCACATCATCGGCCCGGCCGACGAAGCTGGTCATCGGGGCTCGCAGGTTGCTGCGCGGGGCCGACGTCTGAGCAGCCGGTACTACGGGAGTCGTGGCGACCGGGTCGATCGCGTCTCCGCGGAGTACGGCCACGTGGAGTTCGCGGAGCCGGGCGCCCGGGTCTGCGCCGAGCTCGTCGGCCAGGGTGGAGCGGACTCGCTCGTACGCCGCCAGTGCTTCGGCTTGGCGGCCGTCGGCGTACAGGGCTCTGATCAGGAGTTCGTGGACGCGTTCGCGGAGTGGGTGGGTTGCGGTGACGCGCTCGAGCTCCGCGGTGACCTCGCGGGCGTTGCCGCTGGCGATGGCGGCCTCGGCGAGGTCCTCGGAGGCACCTAGCTTCAGCTCCTGGAGGCGGTCGGCCTCGATTGCCGCGAACGGTAGGTCACGGAGGTCCGCCAGAGCGTCACCGCGCCACAGTCGCTCGGCTTGGGTGAGCAGTGCCTTGGCCTGGCTGGGATCGGTGGTGAGCAGCTCGCGGCCCCGGCGTACCAGCTCTTCGAACTGCAGCGCGTCGACGGACTCCGGCGAGATGGTCAGCGTGTATCCGGCCGGGCCGGACTGGACCGAGATGCTCGACTCGGTCGCGGGCAGGCCGGCCCGCAGTCGCGAGACCAGCGACTGCAGGGCGTTCGCGCTGGGCGCCTCGGTACCCCACAGGCCGTCGACCAAGGTGTCGATGCCGACCGGGCGGCCCGCGCTCAGCGCGAGCCTGGCCAGCAGGCCGCGCAGACGGACTCCGCGGACGTCCAGCGGAGATCCGTCGGCCGCCCACATGGCGAGAGGACCGAGCACCGCTATGCGCACGTTCCCACCCTCCCATAAGTGCCCGTCCACACCCCTGTCTTTTGTCACATCCCTACACCCTCGACATGCCTGAAGGCATGTTCGGCGGTTTCCTGCGTGCTGCGCGGCACTCGGCACGGTACCTCGCCGCACTGGAGCAAAGGCCACGATGGAAGAGCATCGAGGCCTTCACTCCAGCACGCCGAGCTACCGCACCGAGCACCTGCTCGCTACTGCAGGAAACCGCCGAACATGCCTTACTGTCAGTTGGTGACCGAGATCTCCGCTCAGACCCAGTCCGCGCTCAGCCGGATCGTCGCCGAACGCCAGGCCAAGGGGCGGGTGCCCGGCCTGGTCGGGGCCGTCGCCCGCGATGGTGGGCTGGCCTGGTCCGAAGGGGTCGGCTCGGCCGATCTGGACCAGCCGGGGGCCGCGCCGACGGCCGATACGCAGTACCTGATCGCCTCGCACAGCAAGACGTTCACCGCGGTGACGATCATGGCGTTGCGCGACGAGGGCAAGCTCACCCTGGACGACCAGCTCGACCAGCTGCTGCCCGAGACCAAGCACGGCGGTATCACCGTGCGGCAGATGCTCAGCCACTCCAGCGGTATGCAGCGCGAACCGGTCGGCGACGTGTGGGACAAGATGGCGTTCCCGAACCGCGACGAGCTGCTGGCCGGCTGGAACGACTCCGAGCGGATCGGCAAGCCGCATCACCGGTTCCACTACTCGAACCTGGTCTACTCGCTGCTCGGCGAGGTGATCGAGCGGCTCGAGGGTCGCAGCTGGTACGACTCGATCAAGGCGCGCATCCTTCAGCCGCTGGAGATGGACCGGACGACCGTCGGGTTCGACGGCGGGCCGGCCGCTCAGGGGTACTACGTGCCGCCGTGGACCGACGTATCGGTGAAGGAGCCGGTGCTCGACATCGGTGCGATGAACGCATGCGGCGGTCTCGCGAGTACTGCCGCGGACCTCGCGAAGTGGGCGTCGTTCATCGCCGACCCTGTGGACTCGGTGCTGTCCGCGGACACCGTCGAGGAGATGTGCCAGCCGCAGATCATGGTCGACGAGCGCTGGACGCTCGGCTTCGGCCTCGGCTTCATGCTCTTCCGCCTCGGCAACCGCGTCACCGTCGGCCACACCGGCGGCATGCCCGGCCACATCACCGGCACCTTCGTCCACCGCCCGTCCGGCACCGCCGGAATCGCCCTGATGAACACCACCTCGGCCCCCGACCCCGCTGGCCTGGCCACCGACCTACTCCTGAAGGTCCTCGAAACCGACGCGGCGAAGCCCACTCCCTGGACCCCCGGCACCACAATCCCCGAAGACCTGAGCGGCGTCCTCGGCACCTGGTACTCCGAAGGCAGCCCCTTCGTCTTCTCCATCCGCGAAGGCGTCCTGCAAGCAGTAGCCCAAGGCGCCCCCGACTGGAAACCCCCAGCCATCTTCGAAAAACTCTCCGAAGACATCTACCGCACAGTCTCCGGCCGCGAAGCAGGCGAACTCCTCCGCATCACCCGAGACCCCTCCGGCACCCCCACCACCCTCCACTGGGCCACCTACCTATGCACCCGCCACCCCTACGCCTTCGGCGAATGGCTGGAGCTTTGACCCTGACATAGCCCACTGACTACGGTTGGCGACAACCGTCGGTCGCGAGTACTTCAGCGATCGGGCGCGGGGCCTCACTTCGGTGGGGCCCCTCCCATACAACTGTCGGGAGATGAGGCGGCCGAGCCGCCCAAACCGGTACGCATAAAAAGAACGACCCCCGAGTAGGGGGCCGTTGCAGCCGGGCGTACCGGCATTCGACCTACACAGTAACACGCCGCGTACGCCATTGTCCCGAACAGGAGAGCAAGGCGTGGGCACCGTCGCCGCTTACATCGATGGTTTCAATCTGTACTACGGCATGAAGAGCAAGTACGGCCGGAAGTACCTCTGGCTCGATCTCGTGAAACTCGTGCGCCAGCTCCGCCCCGACGACGAGCTGGTTCGGGTCCGCTACTTCACCACCATCGTCCGCGGCCGGCCGCGGACCTTTGAAGAGAAGGAAACCGACGTGGCGCTGGCCGTGTCGATGGTCGAAGACGCCGCCGTGGGGTTGGCGGATCTGACGCTGCTGATCAGCGCGGATTCGGACTTCGCGCCCGCGGTGGCCGCGATCAAGCGGATGCGTCCCGGGCATCCGGTCATCCTCGGGATGCCTGCAGCAACATGCAGCCGCACAAGCGTTTCGTTGATGTGGGGTACTTCAATCTCAACGAGACCGCACTGCGGCATTCGCTGTTGGCGGAGGAGGTGTTCGATCCAGTCAGGAAGACGAGTTGGCGGCGGCCGGAGAAGTGGAGCTGAGCTTGGTGAGGGTCTTCACCAGGGCAGGGGTGGAGACGGGGGCGAAGAAGGCCTCGTCGACGGCTTCTACTGCGGTGATTGCCTTTTGGGCTAGTTTGATGCCGGCTGGGGTCGGAGCCAGCGTCTTCGCGCGGGCGTCGGTGGGGGAGGTCTGTCGAGTCAGGAGGCCTTTGGTTTCCAGGGTTTTCAGGACTTGGGAGGTCATTTTTATGTCGGTGCCGGCCTGGTGGGCCAGGGTTTGCTGGTTGGGGGTGTGACCCTCGTTGGTCAGCCACCAGGTGCAGGCCAGGAGGACGAACTGGACGTGGGTCAGGTCGAGGGGAGCCAGGGCTGTGGTGATGGCTCGTTGCCAGGTGTGGGTTACGTGCCAGAGGAGGAAGCCGGGGCTTTCGGCCGGGCCGCCTGGGTAGCGGGTCACCGGAGAGTGGCGGCGTGGGCGATCAGGGCCGTCATTGCTTCGGGGAAGTCTTCGGTGATCATCGGGCCGAACTGGTCGGCGTCGGGGGTACCGGTGATCTCCAGGCGGTGCACGATGCGGGTGGTGCCTTCGGCAGGGGTGGAGAGGGTGTGGCTGAAGCGCAGGGTGGCGCCGTTGAAGGTGGTTTCGTCGGCGTAGCGTTCGCCTTCGGTGATCTCGACGATGGTGGACTCGATCGGGTCCTGGCCGGCCGGCGTCATCCGGACCCGGCTGCCGACGGCGAACGGGCCGTCGAGTTCGATCGCCTCCATCGAGGTGTCCCAGGCGGTCCAGCCGTCGATGTCGGCCAGCGTCTGCCAGATCAGGTCGCGCGATACGGCGGTGTCGGCGGTGTGCTCGTGTACCCACATGGCGAAGCTCCTTCGGATTTAGTCTGCACGAAGACTATCTTCGCACGGACTAAATCTGCAAGAGGTCAGCCGCGCTGGCCGTCCAGGAGCTCTCGGAGGATGTCCAGGTGGCCCAGGTGGCGGGCGGTTTCCTCGATCATGTGGTTGAGGATGTAGCGGGTCGAGGCGGGGCCGCGCATGGGGAGAGCGGCCGTCTCCACGTCATCAAGGGTGAAGTCGGCGAGGATCTCGTTCGAGCGGGCGCACTCGGCGTCGTACTCGTCGAGCAGGTCGGGCAGACTCCGGTGGTCGACGAACATCTCCGCGTCGGGGTGGCCGCCTTCGGTGAACGGGGTCTGGCCGGTGTCGGGGGTACCGAGCAGGTTCTCGGTGAACCAGGAGTACTCGACCCAGCGCAGGTGCGAGACCAGGCCGGCCACGGTGGTGAGCGGCGAGGTCGGGAGCAGTTGACGATGCGCGTCGGCCTCGCTCAGGCCTTCACACTTCGGTCGTACCAGCGCCCGCTGCACGTCCAGCCAGCCGATGAGGCTCGCGCGCTCATCAGCGGTCCGGAGTGCGTTCACGGATTGCGCCAGTCGTAGCGGGTCGAGCCGTCGATGAGTTCGCGGATGATGTCGAGGTGGCCGACGTGGCGGGCCGTCTCCTCGATCATGTGGCACAGGATGTACCGCAGCGAGGCCGACTCGTCGTCGCCGGTGCCCTGTTCGAGCGCGTCGAGGGAGAGGTCGGCGATGGCTGCGTTCGACCGCGCGCATTCCTCGTCGTACTCATCGAGCAATTGGGCCAGTGGTACATCGTCGACGAACATCTCGGCGTCGGGATGACCGCCCTCGGTCCAGGGCGTCTGCCCGGTGTCCGGTACGCCGAGCAGGCTCAGCTGGAACCAGGCGTACTCGTTCCAGCGCAGGTGCGCCACCAACCCGGCCATCGTCATCAACGGCGAGGTGGACAGCATCACCCGATGCGCGTCGGCCTCGGTCAGGCCGTCGCACTTCATCCGGACGAAGGACCTCTGCAGGTCCAGCCAGCCGGTCAGTTGGGTCCGCTCGTCAGAGGTCAGCGGAGGACGCGTCGTTTGGGTCATTGCCGCTCAGAGTAGTGGCGGCGCCGTGGAGCGCCTATTGATTTAAAAGGCGCGCCTTGACCTCGTTCTTCAGGACCTTGCCGACCTTCGAGCGCGGCAGATCGGGCCAGACCACCACCTGTTTCGGCGCCTTGACGCTGCCGAGCTTGCTCTTCACGTAGTTGCGGACCTCCGACTCGGTCACCGTCAGCCCGGGGTGCAACTGCAGTACCGCGGTCACCCGCTCGCCCCACTTCTCGTCCGGTAGTCCGACGACCGCGCAGTCGCGAATCGCCGGGTACGTCATCAGCGCCTGCTCGACCTCCGCCGAGTACACGTTGAATCCGCCCGTGATGATCATGTCTTTCGCCCGATCCACTATGTAGAGGTAGTTGTCTTCGTCCAGGAACCCGATGTCCCCCGTGTGGTGCCACCCGTACTGCGAGGTAGCCGCGGTCCCCACCGCGTCCCGGTAGTAGCCGGCCATCACCAGCGAGCCCCGTACGACGATCTCGCCGCGTTCCCCGGTCCCCAGCAGCCGTCCGTCGTCCGCCATGATCGCCACCTGCGTCAGCGGCGACGGCCGTCCCGCCGAGGTGAACCGTTCGACCGCCGGCGAGCCGTCGGGACGGAAGTGGTCGGCCGGCGCCATCGTGGAGATCATCATCGGCGCCTCGCTCTGACCGAAGAGCTGCGCCATCACCGGCCCGATCCGGGTCAGCGCCTCTTCCAACCGGGCCGCGGACATCGGCGCGGCGCCGTACCAGAAGCACTGCAGGGACTCGAGATCCGTGGTGGACAAGGAAGGATGCGCCAGCACCATGTAGATCACGGTCGGCGGCAGGAAGGTGTGGGTGACCCGATGCCGCTCGATCAACGCCAGGAACTCGTCCAGGTCGGGCGACGGCATGATCACGATCTCGCCGCCGAGCGTCAGTACTGGGAAGCACAGTACTCCTGCCGCGTGGGTCAGCGGCGCCAGCGCCAGATAGACCGGCCGGCCATCGAAGGGATAGCTCATCAAGGTGATCGCCGACATCGTCTCGAGGTTGCGCTCGGTCAGCATCACCCCCTTCGGCCGCCCGGTCGTACCGCCGGTACCGACGAGCAGTGCCGTCTCGTCCATCGGCTCCAGCGACCACGGATCGGCCGGTACGTCCGCCAGCCACTCCGCCAAGCTCATTGCCCCGGGCAACGAATCGTCGAGGCAGATGACCGTGGTCAGTTTCGGCAGCTCGGGCAGCATCTTCTCCACCAGCGGGAGGAACGTACGCTGGAAGATCAGTGCGGAGCAGTCGAAGGCATCGAGCAGGTCACGGTTCTCGGCCGCCTCGTTGCGCGGGTTGATCGGGCACCAGATGGCGCCGGCCCGGGCGATGCCGAAGACGCAGGCGAACGAGATCGGGTTGTTGGCCGACAGGATCGCCACCTTGTCGCCGGGCAGCACGGTGGAGCGATGCAGGGCGCGGCCGACCTGCCAGGACAGTTGCTGCACCTCGGCGTAGCTGAGCGAAGTACCGGCCATCGTCAGGCAAGGGGCATCGGCTCCGAGCGATGCGCCCTTGTCGAGATAGTCGTACAGCCTCACGCGGAACTCCAGGTGGTACAGGTGCGGGGGGACCCCTTGGGGGGTGAGAGTGGGGCACCCCCGCACCCGGTCTCAGTGGTGGACGGTCAGTACAGGTTCGAGAACCAGCCCGAAGCTCCGCAGTACGCCGAGAAGCTCGCGGTGCCCGAAGGCCTGACAGGCTGAGGCGAGCCCGGCGCGCTTCGGCGGCTGCTGGAGGAGCGAATAGGCGGCGTACGCCTGCAGCACGCCCGTCTGCTTGTAGTTGCTGTTGCCATAGATGACGCAGTGCGCGCGACCGAGCGGACCGGACGCGTGAACGGAGTCGAGAGACGTGTTGATCCGCGGGTTCTCGCGCGGCGGCATGCTGGCCTGTACCGACGCGGCGACCTCGGCCAGGGCCGCGTCCTGCTGGTCGGCGGGCAGCGTCTTGATCTGCGACTCGACCATCTTCACCGCCTCGACGACGCCCTGCATCACGGTCCGGTCGAAGACGCCGCCGGCGACCTTCACGTTCGCCACGCGGGGATCGTTCTTGAACCAGACCGGATGGCTCGTGCCACCCCAGGGCAGGGCGAGTGCGGTCGCGTGCTGGCCTGGGACGTTGACCTCGGTCGTGGTGAGCGGGTCCCACTTCACCAGCTCGTTCTGCTCGAGATAGTGCCAGTCCGCCTTGAGGATGGTGAAGATGGTCTGGGTCGACGCGTAGGTCGGGAATCCCTTCCACAGCACCAGAATGTCGAGGGTGTCGAGGCCAGGGGTCTCCAGGCAGATGTTCGCGGCGATCTCGCCGGTCGTGTACATCTGAGCGACTCCCGGGGCGAGCAGCAGTCCTTCGGCGTTGAACTTGTCACCCCACCCGTTCTGCGCGTCCAGCAGCCAGTCCTGTTCACCGGTGGTGTCCAGGTAGTGGCAGCCGGCCGCGAGGCTTGCCTCGACGACCTCGGGCCCGTACTTCACGAACGGGCCGACCATGTTGCTGACCACCTTCGCACCGCGGAACAGGTCGGTCAGCGCGCTCACCTCGTGCTCGACCTCGACCACCTCGTGGTCGACGGTGTCGATGCCGGGGACCTTGTCGAGCACCTCCTGCACGCGCTTCTTGTCCCGGCCGGCCGCGATGAACGGCACGTTGAACTCACGCAGGTACTCGCAGACGAGCCGCCCGGTGTAGCCGGAGGCGCCGTAGACGACGACGGGTTTGGTCATCGTCACATCCCCATTCCGCCGTCGACCGGCAGGCCCGCGCCGGTGATGAACTTGGCCGCGTCCGAGGCCAGGAAGACGACCGCGTCGGCCATGTCGCCGACCTCGCCGAGCCGGCCCAGCGGGGTCAGCCCGATGACGTCACCGACCGCTGCTTCGGCCGACGGCCAGAGTCCGAGCGTCACCATGTCGGCCGCGAGCTTCATGCCCATCTCGGTCGGTACGAGGCCGGGATACACGCAGTTGACCCGTACGCCGTACCCGAGCTTGCCGGACTCCATCGCGGCCACCCGGGTCAACCGGTCGACCGCGGACTTGGTCGCGGAGTACCCGGAGATGCCGGGGAACGGGATCGTCGCCGCGACGCTGGAGATGTTGACCACCGAGCCACCAGTCCCGGCGGGTCCCTCCGGCCGCATCGCGCGGAAGGCGTGCTTCAGGCCCAGCGCCGTACCGAGGACGTTGATCTCGAGCATCTTGCGTACGTCGGCCGGGTCGAGGTCGATCACCAGGCCGGACAGCTCGACGCCGGCGTTGTTGACCAGGATGTCCAGACCGCCGAGCTCGGTGATGGTGGCGCTGATCGCCGCCTCCCAGTTCGCGTCGTCGGTGACGTCGAGCGGTACGAAGGCCGCGGTCGCGCCGGTGTCCTTGAGCGCGTCGGCGGTCGCCTTGCCGAGATCCTCCGCGATGTCGGCGATCACGACCGAGGCGCCGGCCGCCGCGAGAGCCTCGGCCATGCCGGCCCCGAGTCCGCGCGCACCCCCGGTCACCAAGGCTTTTCGTCCGGTCAGGTCGTACCCGCTCATAGCTCTCCCCTTCGGCCGGCTGCTTGACCCCTTCGGCCGCCCGACCACCGGTGAGGCGGCGATCGGGCGATGACCACAGCGTCACGGACTTCTGGACAGTCGTCAAGAGTTTCTTGGACAGCCGTCCAGAAATTCTGAACTCCGGGTTAAACTCGCAGGAACGAACCTCGGGAGGCTGACCGTGACCGACGTGTCGGACCGGATCTCGCGCCGCCAGGTGGACAAGTTCGCTGAGCGCCGTGCCCAGCTCGCCACCTCGGCGCTGCGCACCCTGTCCGAGCTCGGTTATGCCCGCACCAGCCTGCGGGAGATCGCCCAGAACTCCGACTTCTCGCACGGCGTCCTGCACTACTACTTCCGCGACAAGGTCGAGCTGATCATGTTCTGCGTGAAGCTCTACAAGGCCGAGTGCGTCACCCGGTACGACCAGATCGTCGCCACCGCCCAGTCGGCCGACCAGCTCCGGGCCGACTTCGCCCAGGCGCTGGCCGCCACCTGTGACGAGGACGGCACGATGCACCGCCTCTGGTACGACCTGCGCAACCAGGCGCTGTTCGAGGAGTCGTTCCGCGAGGACGTGCTGGAGATCGACAAGACGCTGGAGCTGATGATCTGGCGCATCGTCAGCACCTACGCCGACCTGAGCGGCAAGCCGATCACCGTCTCACCGGCCACCGCCTACGCCCAGTTCGACGGCCTCTTCCAGCAAGCCCTCCTCCGCCACCTCTCCGGCGACCCCAAGGCCCTCGACACCCTCAAAGACGGCGTCGACAAAACGCTGCCCAAGCTGCTGATCCCGTAGCCCGACTGCGTCTTTTCCCCGCGAGCGGCTCAGCGGTTGCGGTCGTCGCGGATGCGTTTGGCTTTGCCTAGGGAGCGTTCCAGGGCGTGGGGTGGGAGTACCTCGACGGATGCTGTGACGCCGACGCGATCTTTTACTCGGCGTGACAGGGTTGAGGCGGACGCGGCGTACGAGGACGTCGGGAGGTCGGGGGCCGCTTCTACCTGGACGGTTAGTTCGTCCAGGCGGTTGGGGCGGGTGAGGATGCAGAGGTAGTGGGGGGTCAGGCCGTCGACCAGGAGGAGTTGTTCCTCGATCTGGGTGGGGAAGACGTTGACGCCCCGGACGATCATCATGTCGTCGGTGCGGCCGGTGATCTTCTCCATTCGGCGCATGCCGGGGCGGGCCGTGCCGGGGAGTAGGCGGGTCAGGTCGCGGGTGCGATACCGGAGTACCGGGAAAGCCTGTTTGGTGAGGGTGGTGAAGACCAGCTCGCCGACCTCGCCGTCGGGCAGGGGCTCGCCGGTGACCGGGTCGATGATCTCGGGGTAGAAGTGGTCCTCCCAGATGTGCAGGCCGTCCTTGGTCTCGACGCACTCCTGCGCGACGCCCGGGCCCATCACCTCGGACAGGCCGTAGATGTCGACCGCGTGCATGCCCGTCTTGCTCTCCACCTCGGTGCGCATCTGCTCGGTCCACGGCTCCGCGCCGAAGATGCCGATCCGCAGCGAGGTCTCCTTCGGGTCGATGCCGCGGGCAACCATCTCGTCGACGATCGAGAGGAAGTACGACGGCGTCACCATGATGATCCGGGCGCCGAAGTCGCGGATCAGGTCGACCTGCCGCTCGGTCATCCCGCCGGAGACCGGTACGACGGTGCAGCCGAGCCGCTCGGCGCCGTAGTGGGCGCCGAGGCCACCGGTGAAGAGGCCGTAGCCGTAGGCGACATGGCAGACGTCGCCGGCCCGGCCGCCGGCCGCGCGGATCGAGCGGGCGATCAGGTTGGCCCAGTTGTCGATGTCGTCGCGGGTGTAGCCGACGACGGTCGGGCGGCCGGTCGTACCGGAGGAGGCATGCACGCGGACGACCTGCTCGCGTGGGACCGCGAACATGCCGAACGGGTAGTTGTCGCGCAGGTCCTGCTTGCCGGTGAAGGGCAGCCGGGAGAGGTCGGAGAAGTCCTGCAGGTCATCGGGTTTGAAGCCGACGCCATCGAGTGCGGCCCGGTAGTGCGGGACGTTCTCGTACGCCGCGCGCACGGTGGTCCGCAGGCGGGCCAACTGCCGCGACCTCAGTTCGTCGACGCCCAGCTTCTCGCCGTCGTCGAGAAGGTCGGCGGGACAAGCTTCACCAAGAAAACGCTCGGTCATGGACAGACCTTTCAGGGGCGGGCCAGCAGGGTCGCGATGCCCTGGCCGACTCCGATGCACATGGTGGAGAGCGCGTACCCTGCGTCGCGGTGGCGAAGCTCCAGGGCGGCGGTGAGGGCGAGACGCGCGCCGGACATGCCCAGGGGGTGGCCCAGGGCGATGGCGCCGCCGTTCGGATTCACGTGCTCCGCGTCGTCGGGCAGGCCGAGCTCACGCAGTACTGCGAGGGACTGGGCCGCGAAGGCCTCGTTGAGTTCGATCACGCCCACATCTGCCAGCGTGACACCGGCCTTGCCGAGCACCTTGCGGGTCGCCGGGACCGGACCGATGCCCATGATCCGCGGCGGCACACCGGCTGCCGCGGTACCGACGATCCGGGCCAGCGGCGTGACACCGAGCCGCTCGACCGCTTCGCCGCTCATCACCAGCAGCGCGGCGGCGCCGTCGTTGACGCCGGAGGCGTTGCCCGCGGTGACCGTGCCGGGGTCCCGGAACGGAGTCTTCAAGCCTGCCAGGGCGTCCAGCGACGTCTCGCGCGGGTGCTCGTCGACGTCGACAACGGTCACCGCGCCGCGCTTGCCCGGCACCTCGATGGCGACGATCTCCTCGGCGAGCCGGCCGTTGGCCTGCGCTTTCGCGGCCCGCTGCTGGCTGTGGAAGGCGAAGAGGTCCTGGTCCTCGCGGGAGATGGAGAAGTCGGCGGCGACGTTCTCCGCAGTCTCCGGCATCGAGTCGATCCCGTACTGCTTCTTCAGCACCGGGTTGACGAACCGCCAGCCGATCGTGGTGTCGAAGATCTCCGCCTGCCGGGAAAAAGCCGACGTCGCCTTGGGCATCACGAACGGCGCCCGCGACATCGACTCGACCCCACCGGCCAGCACGATTTCGTTGTCCCCAGCAACGATCGACCGAGCGGCGGCCGCGACCGCGTCCAGCCCGGAACCGCAGAGCCGGTTGATCGTCGAACCCGGCACGCTGTCCGGCAGCCCGGCCAGCAGCAGCGCCATCCGGGCGACGTTGCGGTTGTCCTCGCCGGCCTGGTTCGCGCAGCCGAGGAAGACGTCGTCGATCGTCGCGGGGTCCAGATTCGGGTGCCGCGCGAGCAGGCTTCTCAGCGCGTGGGCGGCCAGGTCGTCCGGGCGGACGGTGGCCAGCGCACCGCCGTACCGGCCGATCGGGGTGCGGACGCCGTCCACCAGGTAGGCCACGCGGGTCATGAATCCTCCTCGATGATGGTGCCGCTCAACTGACGACTCCGGCCGCGGAACTCGGCGATCACTTCGTAGCCTCGCCGGACCGTCACGTCGTAGACCCCGTTCTTCCCGTACTGCGTCCGCTCCCGCGCCTCGGCGACCAGCACCTCGCCGCGCCGGGCGGGAGCGATGAAGACGATGTCGCACGCCTGCGCCACGGTCACCAGATTGCGCGAGTTGCAGGCGAAAGCGAAGGCCGAGTCGGCCAGCGTGAAGATGAAACCGCCGTGCGCGATGCCGTGGCCGTTCACCATGTCGTCGCGGATCGTCATCTCGAGCTCCGCCGTGCCCGCGGAGACCGAGACCAGCCGCATGCCGAGACCAGCACTCGCGGAGTCATCGGCCCACATGGCGGCCGCGACCCGGCTCGCTAGTTCCTTGCCCATTCGGTCCACCCAGCGGTAGGGAGTGGTTGTGACACTCTAGCCCCGATCTGGTCATGGACTGTAACATCACTGTCATGACTACTGACTGGCTGGCTGCCCACCGCGAACGGCTCGACGGCGCGCTGACTGCGATCCGCAGTCGTGGCTACTACTCGGCGTTCCCGGAGTCGCCGAGCCCGCGGGTTTACGGCGAGACGGCGGCCGAGGACGGCAAGGCGGCTTTCGAGGCGCTGCGCGGTACTACGTACGCGCTCGAGACGCCTGGCGCCAGCGGCACGGTCAGCAGCGAGGAGTCGCCGTACGGCGTCGCGCTGGACGTCCAGTACCCGCGAACCGTCGAGGCCGGCCTCGACGAGCTGCTCGCGGCTGCCCAAAAGGGCCTGAGCGACTGGCGAAAGGGCGGGATCGACGGCCGGGTCGGCGTCACGCTGGAGATCCTCGACCGGCTGCACAAGCGGGTCTTCGAGCTGGCCAACGCGGTCCAGCACACCAGCGGTCAGGCGTTCGTGATGGCGTTCCAGGCCGGTGGCGCGCACGCGCTGGACCGGGCGCTGGAGGCGATCGCCTACGCGTACGAGGAGATGAGCCGGTACCCGGCGACCGCGATCTGGGAGAAGCCGGCCAAGGGCGACCCGATCCGGCTGGAGAAGAACTTCACCGTCACCGGGCGCGGCGTCGCGCTGGTGATCGGCTGCAACACCTTCCCGACCTGGAACTCCTGGCCGGGCCTGTTCGCCTCGCTCGTCACGGGCAATGCCGTGATCGTCAAGCCGCACCCGCTGGCCGTGCTGCCGCTCGCGATCACCGTCGAGGTCGCCCGTGAGGTGCTCGCCGAGGCCGGCTACGACCCCAACCTGGTCACGCTCGCCGCCGAGCATCCCGGTGACGGCCTGGCCAAGCCGCTCGCGCTGCGCCCCGAGGTCAAGCTGATCGACTTCACCGGTGGTACCGAGTTCGGCGACTGGCTGGAGCAGAACGCGACCCAGGCCGAGGTCTTCACCGAGAAGGCCGGCGTCAACGCGGTCATCATCGACTCGACCGACTCGTTCAAGGCGCTCTGCAACAACCTCGCCTTCACACTGTCGCTGTACTCCGGCCAGATGTGCACCACCACCCAGAACCTGTTCGTCCCCGCCGACGGCATCGAGACCGACGAGGGCCACAAGACGTTCGACGAGGTCGGCGCCGGCCTCGCGAACTCGATCAGCAAGCTGCTCGGCGACGACGCCCGCGCGGTCGAGCTGCTCGGCGGCATCGTCAACCAGGCCGTGGTCAACCGGCTCGAGCTCGCCCCGGAGTACGGCGACGTCGTACTGGAGTCCCGCGCGATCACCCACCCGGCGTACGCCGACGCGGTCGTCCGGACGCCGTTGCTGGTCGCTCTCGACGCCAAGAACGAGGACGTCTTCAGCCGCGAGTGCTTCGGCCCGGTGTCGTTCCTGGTCCGTACCAGCGGTACCGCCGAATCGATCGCGCTGTTCCGGCAGACGGTCGGCGACGGCGGCGCGATGACGGCCGGTGTCTACTCCACCGACGAGGCCGTGCTGGACGAGGTCCGTGAAGCCGCCCTCGACGTCGGGGTCGCGTTGTCGGAGAACCTGACCGGTCAGGTCTTCGTCAATCAATCGGCTGCTTTCAGCGACTTCCACGGCACCGGAGCGAACCCGGCCGCTAACGCCACGTACACGGACGGCGCTTACGTTGCGAGTCGCTTCCGCGTCATTCAGTCTAGGCGTCATGCCTGACGCCCTGGATTCCGAAACCCTGAAGGAAGCACTCGCGTACTACGACCGTTGGCTGGCGTTCAATCAGCGCTACCAGCGAATCCCCGGAGTCCAGGCCGCTGTGTACGCGGAGGATGCGGTCGCGTTCTCCGCGGCGTACGGGCACGCCGACCTCGAACAGGGTGTCGAGCTGACCGACCAGCATCTGTTCCGGATCGCATCGCACTCCAAGACCTTCACCGCGACCGCCCTGTTGCAACTGGCCGAGCAGGGCAAGCTGCGGCTGGACGACCTGGTCGCGACACACGTCACCGAGATCGTCGGTACGCCGTTGGGCAAGCGCACGATCCGGGACCTGGTCAGCCATGCCGGCGGGGTCACCCGGGACAGCGAGGAGGCCGACTTCTGGCAGCTCGCCGCGGCCTACCCGGATCGTGAGCAGTTGCTCCGGGTGGTCAAGGAGCCGGGCTCGGCGGTGCTCTCCGGCAACGACCGCTTCAAGTACTCCAACATCGGCTTCGGCCTGCTCGGTCTGGTGATCGAAGCAGTCACCGGGACGCCGTACAACGAGTTCGTGCGGACCGCGATCGTCGACAAGCTCGGCCTGACCGGGCTCGGCCCAGAACTGGATCCGGCCCGGCTGGGCGAGTATGCGATCGGCTACAGCTCGCTGGCGTACGCCGATCAACGGGTGCCGATCGACCACGTCGACACGGGTGCGCTGGCGTCCGCGACCGGCTTCTTCGGCAACGCGCGTGATCTGGTGAGCTACTGGTCCGCGCACCTGCCCGGCGACGAGCGGCTGCTGACCGACGCCTCCAAGCGCCAGATGCAGCACCCGTGGTGGAAGACGACGAGCACCGACTGGCCGAAGTACGGGCTGGGTCTGATGGTGTCGAAGGTGGGCGATCGGGAGCTGATCGGGCACAGCGGCGGTTTTCCGGGGCACATCAGCCTGTCGCTGGTCGACACCGAGCGCGGGCTCGCGGTGTCGGTCCTGACGAATGCGATCGACGGTCCGGCGCGACAGTTGACCGAGACTGCCTTCAAGCTGATCGAGCTGGCCTCGTCCGAGCCCCGGGAAGACGCTGCTGGGCTCGAACGCTTCACCGGGCGGTACGCCAATCTGTGGGGCGTGATGGATGTCGTCGTCCTCGGTGGGCGGCTGTACGCGATCGACCCCAGCACGCCCGACCCGGTCGTGGATCCGACGACTCTCGAGATGGAGGGGGACACGCTGCGCATCACCGGCGGCTCCGGCTACGGCGCCATCGGCGAGACGTACCGCTTCACGTTCACCCCCGACGGATCCGTGGAGTCGGTGCGTGGCTCGAGTGGCCTGAGCCGCCCGTTGGACGTCTTTTCTCTACCTGACCGAGTGCGGGTGAGTACCGTTCGGGCATGACCATTCACGGGGATCATCCGTTCCTGCCGCCGGAGTCGGAGCGGAGCCCGGTACGCCGGTTGCGCGGCCGGCTGCCGTCGCCGGTCGGGTTGTGGACGACTGCCCATGAGGGGAAACGGGCCGGGCTGACCGTCTCGTCGATGCTGGTCGCGGACGGCGATCCGGGCTACGTGATCGGCCTGATCGACCCGGACTCGGATCTCTGGGAAACGTTGCGCAAGGCAAGGACAGCCGTGGTCAGCCTGCTCGGCGGCCCGCACCAGCAGCTGGCCGACGCCTTCGGGTACGTCGCACCGGCGCCGGGCGGGCCGTTCCGGATGATCGACTGGACCGAGACGGAGTGGGGCCCGGCGCCGGTCGGGGTGAGCACCTGGGCGGGCTGCCGGCTCGTCACCCCGGACCCGCCCGAGGTCGGTTGGGCGCTGCAGGTGCAGCTCGAGATCGCTCACGTCGAGCTGGCGGCCGACGAGATCCCGCCGCTCGTGCACCGGCGAGGGCGGTACACCGCCTTCTGACGGCCGTGCTTAAGGTAAGGACATGCGAGCGACCACGATCCATGCGCCTTTCGACATCCGGTTGAGCGAGGTGCCGGATCCGGTGATCGAGAAGCCGACGGATGCCGTCGTCAAGATCGTTGCCGGCTGCATCTGCGGGTCGGACCTGTGGCCTTATCGGGGCGAGAACAAGATCACGCCGGGCAGCCGGATCGGGCACGAGTACGTCGGGATCGTCCAGGAGGTCGGCGCTGACGTGCGGACCGTGCGGCCCGGTGACTTCGTTGTCACTCCGTTCGTGGCCAGCGACGGCACCTGCCCCAACTGCCTGGCCGGGATGCAGTCGGCTTGTCAGAACCTGGTCGGGATCGGCAGCGACCAGGCCGACGGGGGTCAGGGCGAGTTCGCGAAGGTGCCGTGGGCGGACGGGACGCTGGTGGCGACTCCCGAGGTGCCGGATGATGCGCTGGTCCCGTCGTTGCTGACGTTGTCGGACGTGATGGGGACCGGCTGGCACGCGGCTCGGTCGGCGCGGGTAAAGGCCGGCGACACCGTGGTTGTGGTGGGTGATGGGGCTGTTGGGCTGTGCGGAGTACTGGCTGCTTCGCGGATGGGCGCTGAGCGGGTGGTAGCGCTTTCCCGGCACGAATCGAGGCAGGAAATCGCGCGGCAGTTCGGTGCGACGCACATCATCGCCGAGCGGGGAGATGACGCGAAGGCTGCCGTGCTGGAGCTGACCTCGGGCGTGGGGGCGGATGCCGTGCTCGAATGCGTCGGTACGGACCAGTCGTTCAGCACCGCCTTCGATGTGGCCAGGCCGGGCTCGACGGTCGGGTTCGTCGGCGTACCGCACGGGGTGGAGCTGCCGTTGCGGCGGATGTTCCGGACCAACGTGGGGCTGGCCGGAGGGATGGCTCCGGCGCGTCAGTACCTGCCGGAACTGATGGCCGACGTACTGTCGGGAGCGATCAATCCGGGGCTGGTCTTCGATTCCGAGTTGCCGCTGGAGGATGTGGCCGAGGGCTACAAGATGATGCATGAGCGACGGGCGATCAAGGTGCTGCTCAGGCCTTAGCGCGCAGTACCCCCTGACCGGGATGGTGGGGTGGGGCCGTAATACCTCAGCTTGCACTGGCCTTACAAGAGCGCTTTGTACGCGCTCTCACACCAGGTGTGCACGAGGGATCACGTCTGCGCAACGCGACTGCGCGGAGCGTTGACACCCGACCGGCCCCGTGCCCAGAGTTGGGGCCGTCAAGGGGGCATTCGTTGTCAAACAGCTCCCTGAGCTGATCGGAGAGTGGAAAAATGCGTGGTGGTTTGAGTAAGACCCTCGCGGTAGTGGGGACCGTGGGTCTTCTCGCGGTCAGTGCCTGCGGGAACAGTGACGACTCCGGTGGCAACGGAGGAGACGCGGCGGCCAACAAGGACGTGACCGTCTTCACCTGGTGGGCAGATGGTGGCGAGAAGGCCGGGCTCGACGGTCTGGTCTCGGTGTTCACCAAGGAGTGCTCGGACTACAAGTTCGTCAACTCCGCCGTCGCCGGTGGCGCGGGCTCGAACGCGAAGCAGGTGCTGGCGAACGACCTGCAGGCCAACAAGCCGCCGTCGACCTTCCAGGCGCACGCCGGCGCCGAGCTGGGCGACTACATCAAGAACGGCCAGGTCGACGACGTCAGCGGCCTCTACAAGGAGTTCGGCCTCGACAAGGCGTTCCCGCAGACCCTGCTGGACAACCTGACCGTCGACGGCAAGATCTACTCGGTGCCGGCCAACGTGCACCGCGCGAACGTCGT
This sequence comes from Kribbella sp. NPDC051620, assembly GCF_044453825.1. Lineage (NCBI taxonomy): Bacteria > Bacillati > Actinomycetota > Actinomycetes > Propionibacteriales > Kribbellaceae > Kribbella > Kribbella sp. NPDC051620. Next base: position 78,935 of record NZ_JBITDB010000004.1, on the reverse strand, counting down.
CTGGGCCAGCCCGACGGTGCTGAAGAAGGCGAACATCGACGCCAGCAAGGCGCCCGCCTCGGTCGACGCCTGGATCGCCGACATGGAGAAGCTGAAGGCGGCCGGGGTCAAGGCTCCGCTGGCCACCTCCAAGGGCTTCGCCGAAGAGATGGTGATGGAGGCCGTGCTGCTGGCCGAGCTCGGTCCGGAGAAGTTCACCGGGCTGTGGAACGGCAAGACCGACATGGCCGGCGCCGACGTCACCGCCGCGCTGGAGAAGTTCAAGAAGGTGCTCTCGTTCAGCAACGCCGACCGCGAGGCGATCGACTGGCCGGACGCGCTGCAGTACGTGAACAAGGGCCAGTCGGCCTACACGCTGATGGGTGACTGGGTCGCCGCGCAGCAACTGTCCGACAAGGTCCCGGACACCGCGTACACCTACTGGCCGTCGCCGGGAACCGCGGGCGACTTCCAGTTCCTCGCGGACTCGTTCACGCTGCCGACCGGTGGTCAGGACCCCGAGGGCGCGAAGTGCTGGCTGAAGACGGTCGGCAGCGCCGAGGGCCAGAAGGCGTTCAACACCAAGAAGGGCTCGATCCCGGCCCGCTCCGACGCGTCGCCGGCCGACTACCCGAAGTACCAGCAGTCCGCGATGGCTGACTGGAAGTCCAAGACGATCGTGCCGTCCTGCGCGCACGGCGCCGCCTGCACGCTGGGCCAGAACGACAGCATCCTGTCGGCGATGGGCCAGTTCAGCAGCGGTCTGGACGTCGGCACGCTGCAGAAGGCGCTCGTCGCCGCAGCCAAGCCGAGCTGATCGATCGGTGCCGTCCTCGCCGAACCTGACTGATCTCGACCTGACCGTTTTCGACCGGGAGTCCTGAGTCATGCACGGAAGAATCCGCACCTGGGGGCCAGGGGCGCTGGTGCTGCTGCCCACGGTGCTGTTGCTCGGGTACTTCGTCTACGGGCTGATCGCCTGGACCTTCAACACCTCGTTGACGGACAAGCACAACGCCCGGCCGGTCCCGACCAAACACGTCGGGTTCGAGAATTACGTCAACCTGTTCGGCGAGGACCGGTTCCTCAACTCGCTGAAGAACCTCGGCGTGCTCACGGTGGCGTTCATCGTGGGCACGCTGATCTTCGGCCTGCTCTGGGCGTTGCTGCTGGAGAAGGGGGTCACCGGCGAGGGCGTCTTCCGGTCGATCTTCCTGTTCCCGATGGCGATCTCGATGATCGCCTCCGGCGTCGTCTGGGGCTGGTTGCTGAACCCCTCGCAGGGTGATGACGCGCGCGGCCTGAACCGGCTGTTCGACATCCTGCACCTGAACTTCCTGGAGAATCCCTGGTGGACCGGCGGGAGCCGGTGGACCACGATGGCTTCCATCGCGTTACCGGCGGTCTGGCAGCTGTCCGGCTACATCATGGCGCTGTTCCTGGCCGGCTTCCGGGGCATCCCGGGCGAGCTGCGCGAGGCGGCCCGGGTGGACGGCGCCAGCGAGTTCAAGCTCTACCGGTACGTGCTGTTCCCGCAGTTGTCCCCGATCGCGCTGTCCGCGCTGATCATCCTGGGCCACATGTCGCTGAAGCTGTTCGACCTGATCTACGCGATCACCGGGCCGAATCAGTTCCGCACCGAGGTTCCCTCGATCTACATGTGGAACACCCTGCTCCGCAGTGACATGGCGAAGGCGGCCGCGATAGCGATTGTGCTGCTCGCCGTCGTCGCAGTCCTTGTCATCCCGTATGTCGCCTACACCGTTCGGCAGGAGAGCGAAGAATGACCGTCGTGGATGCGTCCGCCGCCACCGGCAAGGCGGCCGCGGCGATCAGCAAGAAGCCGCAGCGCAGCACCATCGCCGACGGCTCGACCCGTCGCAGCCGGACCGTCCGGTATATCCTCCTGCTCTTGTTTCTGCTCTTCGTCCTGACGCCGGTGTATGTCGTGATCATCACCAGCTTCAAGACCTCCAGCGACACCACCGCCGCCGCGCAGTGGTCGCTGCCGGAGACCTGGACGATCGAGCCCTGGAAGAAGGCCTGGGACGTCCTGCAGCCGTACATGGTCCGCTCGCTGTCGCTGGCCATCCCGGCCGCGATCATCGCGTCGCTGATCGGCTCGGCGAACGGCTTCGTGCTGGCCCGCTGGCGGTTCCCCGGCGCGAACCTGGTGTTCGCGTTCATCCTGTTCGGCATGTTCATCCCGTACCAGGCCGTGATGCTGCCGCTGCGGCAGACCTACCAGGACCTGGACGTCACCCGGGGTATCCCGACGCTGCTCATCACGCACGTCATCTACGGCATCCCGATCTGCACGCTGATCTTCCGCAACTACTACGCCACGGTGATCCCGACCGAGATCATCGAGTCGGCCCGGGTCGACGGCGCCGGCCTGGTCCAGACCTACATCCGGATCATCCTGCCGGTCTCGATCTCCGGCTTCGTGGTGACGCTGATCTGGCAGTTCACCTCGGTCTGGAACGACTTCCTGTTCGCGCTCTTCCTGACCCAGCAGAACAACGGCCCGGTCACCCTCGGCCTGGCGGCGCTCGCCGGTGGGCAGAAAGTGGACTACGCGGCTTCGATGGCGGGTGCCCTCATCACGTCGTTCCCGACGCTGCTCGTCTACATCCTGCTCGGCCGCTGGTTCATCGGCGGACTGATGGCGGGTGCGCTGAAGGGCTGATCTCCCCTACGGCTCGTGGCTTCGGTACTTCGTACTGGAGACACGGGCCGTAGGTGTGTCGTGACGGCGTGTCGACCGAGTTGTCCACAGGACGCGCGCACCGGCCTGCGGCAGACGGGCGGTCAGCGGTAATCTCGCCAGAGTGACAAAGTCACGAGGCCGGGACGGACGCGGCAGCCATTTGCGGCTGGTCGACTCCAGTTCAGGTCCGACCCCAGGGCAGCCGCCGGTGGGTGTCGTGGGAACAGACCTCGACACCACGCCGAGCGTCGCCGTGCTGGACACCCTGCAGGAGACGCTGCTGCTCGACCTGGCGGCGGCTCCACCTGCTCTTCATCCGGTCATTGCCGAGGCATCGGTCGCGCGGTCGGCGGCGCTGCTGGCCGACCAGCTGTGGCCCGCCGGGCAGCCTGACGAGATCGGTGAGGTCGAGCGGTTCTTCTGGGCCGATGCGGCCCGGGTGCTGGGGGAACGGCGCGACCCGGATTCCTTTGTCCTGTTGACGAGTCTGGCTCGTACCGTCGGACCGGCCGGGCGGCTTCCGTTGCAGCGCGCACACTTGTCGCGGGGGCGTACGCAGTACGACGTGCCGGACTGGGTGGCGCGGATCGCCGGGTTCCGGTTGACGAGCGCGATCGTGTCGGAAGATGTCACGGGCGATGGGCTGAGCGTCGTACTGGACTATGACGACGAGCAGCATCCGCACACGGTGGTCGTCTTCGTGGACAACAACCTCGGGGCGATCGCGAAGGATGTCTTCGTCGGGCCGCCGGTGGACCGGGTGGTCGAGGCGTACCAGCGCGGTGGGCGGGTGACCGTGCGGACGGTGCGGCCGGCGACCGCGGCCGGGATCATCTTGCAGGCGCTGGGGGAGACGCACGACTCCGACGATCCGCCGGTGACGGAGGACTTCGAGTTCTTCTCCGGGTTGCTGGTGAATCGGCTGACGCAGCTGCCGGAGCGGCCGGTGCGACCGCCGGTGCGGGCGCAGTTGTCCGGGCGGCAACGCGATCAGCTGGTGGACGAGTTCCTCGAATCGCCTTTCGCTGTTGGGCTGCCGGATGATGCGGCGGACATCGCGCGGCTGTGGATCGACCACGCGGTCGATCGGACGGTTGGCGGGCCGTTGCGGGTGAGCGCAGTACTGGTGGAGCTTTTCCTCTCCCACTGGCTGCCCCGCAAGGTGCTTGCCGACAGCACCTACTTTGCCGCTGTGCCGTTGGTGGTCAAGGCGTGGCTTGCTTTCGCAGGTGAGCGCACGTCCCTAGAGCTGGACGCGGTCGAGGAGGCCGTCGACGCCGTGGACGTCTGGAGCCCCGCCCTGGAGGCCGCCGCGCTGACAGACCCGATTCGCCCGCTCTCAGGCGAACGCGTCTTCCTGGACGACACCAGCGACGACCTGGAAGAGGCCTACCGCACGCTCGCCGGCCTGGGCGCGCCCCCACGTCCCGACCTCCGCGGCCTGGACAAATCCCAGGCAGCCACCCTCTCGGTCCTGGCCCCCCACGCCTGGCTGCTGGCCGGCGAAACCCTGGGCACCAACTACGCCGCCGAAGCCTTCGACATCGCCGAGCGCCTGGTCCGAGAAGCCCCCGACCTCCTCACCAAGGCCCGCCTCTCCACCTGGCCCCGAGCCATCGTCTGGCTCCAAGCCCACCGCCACCGCCTGGTAGGCCCCGGCGAACCGCTGACCCCCTTGGCCTTGGCCGCCGAACTCTCCTCCTCACCCCCCACCCTCCGCAAAACCGCCAAACTCCTCACCGACACCCTCATCCTCCCCCGCTAACCGAGCCAGCCAGCCGGTTGAAGAGCAAGAACAAGAGCAAAGAGCTGTGCGCCAGGTGGCCTGTGGTTGAGGCGGTGCCGCGCGCTGGCTTCGTCAGTGGTGGGACAAACGGGCGCGGTGGACGGGAGATGGGTGGGCTTATAGGTTGGAGGGACGTGACGCTGCTTGAGGAGGTGAGACCCATGAAGGCTGTGTTGAGGTGGGTGCTCCCCCTTGCCGTCACGGTTGGGCGATGAAGTAGGTCTCGCCGGGAGCGCTTCGACAACTTGGCGCTCCTGAAAGGCAATAACCATGTACTCTCCGCAGCTCGCCGCTGAGCCGTTGCTGAATGATTTCGATGTCGTTGTTGCCGGGTGTGGGCCTGCTGGGGCTGTGTTGGCTGGTGAGTTGCGGCTGCATGGTGTGCGGGTGGTTGTGGTGGAGAAGGAAACCGAGCCAGTGTCATTCGTTCGGCTGGTTGGGTTGCATGTCCGCTCTCTTGAGTTGATGGCGATGCGGGGGCTTCTGGATCGCCTGCTCGAGCACGGGAGGCGGCGGCCGGCGGGTGGGTTTTTTGCTGCCATCAACAAGCCTGCGCCGGTGGGGCTGGATACGGCGCATGCTTATTTGCTGGGGATATCGCAGCCGGTTGTTGTTCAGGTGCTGGAGGAGCATGCGGTTGAGGTGGGGGCGGAAGTACGGCGGGGTTGTGCGGTGGTGGGGTTTGAGCAGGATGACGACGGGGTGAGCGTCGAGTTGGCCGATGGGGAGCGGCTGCGGGCGCGGTATCTGGTGGGGTGTGACGGGGCGCGGAGCACGGTGCGGAAGCTGCTCGGGGTGGGGTTTCCGGGGGTGGCCTCGCGGAACGAGACGTTGATGGGTGAGCTGGAAGTGGGGGCGGCGGAGGAGATCGCCGGCAAGATGGCCGAGGTTCGCGAGACATACAGGACTTTCAATATTGCGGGGCCCTACGGCGGCGGGGTTTATCGCGTGGTGGTTCCTACCTGGGGAGTCAGCGAAGAGGGCGCGGGGCCGCCCAGCCTTGAGGACTTCAGGCGGCAGCTGAAGGTCATCGCGGGGACGGATTTCGGGGTGCATTCACCGCGGTGGTTGTCGCGGTTCGGCGATGCCACTCGGTTGGCCGAGCGGTATCGGGACGGGCGGGTGCTGCTGGCCGGCGATGCGGCGCACATCCATCCGCCTACCGGCGGCCAGGGACTCAATCTGGGAGTTCAGGACGCGTTCAACCTCGGATGGAAGCTGGCGGCGCAGGTTCGCGGGTGGGCGCCGGAGGGCCTGCTGGACACGTACGAAGCCGAACGCCATCCGGTTGCGGCGGATGTGCTCGACAACACCAGGGCTCAGATGGAGTTGCTGTCCCCTGAACCCGGACCGCAGGCCGTGCGCAGGTTGCTGACCGAGCTGATGGACTTCGATGAGGTGAACCGCTACCTGATCGAGAAGATCACCGCGATCGACATCCGGTACGACCTTGGCGAGGGCCCGGAGCTGGTTGGCCGTAGGCTGCGCGACCTCGACCTGAAACAGGGCCGCCTGTACGACCAACTACACAGCGGACGCGGGCTGCTACTGGACCGCACCGAGCGGCTGACCGTCGGCGGCTGGTCGGACCGGGTCGACCACCTCACGGATCCGGCCGCGCCACTCGACGCTCCCTGCGTTCTGCTCCGACCCGACGGCCACGTGGCCTGGGTCGGCGACAACCAGCAGAACCTGGACGCCCACCTCGCCCGTTGGTTCGGCAAGGGGCGTCAGGAGTAGGTGATGGGGGTGTGGTGGCGGAGGGAGTGTTGGGCCGCGCGCAGGTAGAGGGCTACGTAGAAGGCCGCGTCCAGGTCGTCGGCCCATGGGGCTGGGTGGGCGGCGGCGAGAGCTTTTGCGGGACCGTCCAGGAACCAGGCGGTCAGGGTCAGGTTGTGAGGGGCGGCGGGGACCTCGGTGGGCAGGGCGATTGCGTCGGCGAGTTTGCCGGCGATCGCCTGTACCTGCGGGGCTCCGGCGATCGTGGTCGACTCTGAGTACTGGGACTCGATCGGTAGCTGGATCGGCTTCTCCAGGGATACGGGGACCAGAAGCGTCCAATCGCACAGCAGCCCGAATTCATGGGTCGAGACGTGCTGTCCGCCGAGGCGGCTGAAGCTGTCCATGGGAGGGATCAGCTTCTCCTCGAAGGTGGTTGCCGCCGATCCGGGTCGGTACGCCGGTAAGCCCAACCGCTCGAGCTCGGTGTTCAGCGCCGTGGCGGTGTCGGCCCAGCCGCCCTCACCCTCGTCGAACCAGTCCTCGCCGCCGATACTGAAGAGGTACATGCCCACGGTCGCAAACTACCGCCCGGCGGGGTGACCGGTCCGTGGGCCCTCCGTGGGGCTGCTTGGGGTCCGGGCGGACAATGGGGGCATGCATGTGCGCGCGCCGGAGCTCAGGGGTCGGGGATGGTTGAATACCGGGGGGCGGGAGCTGAGGCTCGCGGACTTCCGGGGGCGGTTTCTGTTGTTGGATTTCTGGACCTTTTGTTGTGTCAACTGTCTTCATGTGCTGGATGAGTTGCGGCCGTTGGAAGACAAGTACGGGGATGCGTTGGTGATTGTGGGGGTGCATTCGCCGAAGTTCGCGCATGAGGGGGAAGAGGCCGCGGTCAAGGCCGCGGTGGAGCGGTATGAGGTGGGGCATCCGGTGCTGGACGATCCGGAGCTGGTGACTTGGGAGAACTACACGGCGCGGGCTTGGCCGACGTTGGTGTTGGTGGATCCCAATGGGTACATCGTCGCGCAGTACTCCGGGGAAGGGCACGAGCATGCGCTCGACGCCCAGTTGGCGGAGTTGATTGCTGAGCATGAGAAGGCGGGGACGCTGACTCGGGGGAAGTCGCCGTACGTGGCGCCGGTGGCCGAGGCTGGGGATTTGCGGTTCCCGGCGAAGGTCGTTGCCTTGGGCGACGGGTTCCTGGTGGCGGATGCCGGCAACCACAGCGTTGTCGAATTGGCTGCCGATGCGACGACCGTGGTCAGGAGGTTCGGTACGGGGAAGCGTGGGTTCGAGGACGGCGCCGAGGCTGCGTTCTCCGAGCCGAACGGCGTGACTGTCCTGCCGGCTGAGGTTGCCGCCGAGGTCGGGTACGACGTAGTGGTGGCCGACACCGTCAACCATGCGTTGCGGGGGATCAACCTCACGACCGGCGAAGTGAGCACGTTGGTTGCTACCGGCAAGCAATGGATGGACGGCGACGGTACCGGCGTACTGAGCTCGCCTTGGGATGTCGCCTGGTGGCAGGACAAGGTGTGGATCGCGATGGCCGGCGTCCATCAGCTCTGGACGTACGACCCCTTCAGCAAGACCACCGAGGTCGCTGCGGGAACCACCAACGAAGGACTGAAGGACGGCGCGCTCGAGCAGGCATGGTTCGCCCAGACGTCCGGGCTGGCCGCTGACGGAGACAAGCTCTGGCTGGCCGACTCGGAGATCTCCGCGCTGCGTTGGGTCCAAGGCGCCGAGGTCCACACCGCCGTCGGTACCGGTCTGTTCGACTTCGGGCTGCGGGATGGCAAGGCCGAGGAGGCGTTGCTGCAGCACCCGCTCGGTGTGACGGTATTGCCGGATGGGTCGATCGCGATCTCGGATACCTACAACGGCGCCGTACGCCGGTACGACCCGTCCAGCGGCCTGGTCGAGACGATGGCCACCGGACTCGCCGAGCCCAGCGGTGCCGTTGTCGCGGGCAACGAACTACTGGTGGTCGAGTCCGCTGCCCACCGCCTGACCCGGATCCCCCTCGGCGCCTCGGCGAAACCGGACGAGTTCAGCACCCGCACCCAGCGCCCACCGATGGAGATCGCGGCCGGCGAGGTCACCCTGGACGTGGTGTTCACCCCGCCGCCGGGCCAGAAGCTCGACGACCGCTACGGCCCGTCCACCCGGCTGCTCGTCTCATCGACGCCCGAAGCGCTGCTCAAGGAAGGCGCGGGCGACTCCACCGACCTGAAGCGCAGGCTCGTGATCGACGAGCGGGTCGGCGACGGCGTGCTGCACGTCGCAGTACAGGCGGCTTCTTGTGACGACTCAGCGGCGGTGGAGTTCCCGGCCTGTCACATGCATCGACAGGACTGGGGCGTGCCGATCCGGGTCACTGCCGACGGCAGCGCCCGGCTCGAGCTGGTGCTGTCCGGAGCCACTACTCCTTGATGTCGCGGTGGTGCTCCTCGACGACCCGGTACTCCTCTTCGACGGCCGGGTCGAGCGCGTCGGTGGGGACGCGGCGGCGCCGGTTCGTGATGTAGAAGGAGAGCACGATGCCGGCCAGCCCGGCGAGCATCAGGATGTAGCCGACCGCGGTCAGGTTGACGGCGTCCCACGAGTCGCGGACGGCGAACGAGAAGATCGCGCCTACCACCATCAGGAAGATCCCCACACCGATGCTCATGCCGAGCCCTCCTTGCGAGTGTATGTAGCTCCAGCGTACGAGGTACCCGGCTGTAAACCTACGGAGAGTCAGCGCGCGGCGAGCGTGACGTCACCGCTGGTCGTGCCGGCGTCGATCGTGTGGCCGCCGTTCGGGTCGTTGCCGAGCGTGTTGTCGACCTCGCCGCTGTGCGTCTTGGCCTGCACCCGGTAGCCGCCGGCCGGCGCGGTCACCTCGATGTCGCCGCTGGTGCCCTTGGCCCGGACATCGGCCGCCTCGTCGAGCTCGAGTTGCAGATCACCGGAGGTGGTCTCGACGTTCACCGGGCCACCCTTGAGGTGCTTGGCCTCGATGTCGCCGGAGTTCGCCTTGATCTCGAGTTTGCCGGCCAGCCGGTCGATCTCGACGTCCCCCGACGTCAGGTCCAGCTTCACGTCGCCCGTCACGTCGATCAGCTTGACCGTGCCCGATCGCGAACTCGTGTCCACCCCACTGGCTCCGGTGACGGACAGGTCGCCACTGCCGTTCGAGCCGGTCACCTTCGTCCCGCGCGGCACGGTGACGACGAAGTCGGCCCGGCACTGCCAGCCGCAGTTGCCGTCGAGCTTCAGCGTCTCCCCGTCGACGTCGTACGCGTCGCCGTGCTTGACCAGCCAGTACGACCGCTTCTCCTCGACCGTCGTCTTGTCCACGTCGGCCACCTTGATGGTGACGTCGGCGTTCGGCGAGTCCAGCCGGACGACGGAGATCTTGTCGGTCACCTCGTGCGTGGTGTTCGAGTCCTTGTCCCCGAACGTCCACAACGCCATCCCGGCCCCCGCCACCAACAGCAGCGTCCCTACCTGCCTGACCGTAGCCATTGCCATCCACCTCTGCTCGTCCCCACCTGGTGGGCTCGACAGTAGGTCGGTACGACGGCAGCCCGGATCAGGCAGAACCCTCAGATACGCCCTGACACCCAGCTCAGGGACAGCACTGTCAGGACCGGTACTCACCCCGGCCCACAGCGGCCGGCAGGTCATCGGACAGCGCGCCGAAGAAGGTCCGCGCCCACAGGTCATCGCCATGCCAGTACGGCCCGTCGTCCCCGGGCAGCGAGGCCGGCGCCTTGCCACTCTTCAACGCCCGGCGGCAGTCCGCACACAACGGCAAGGTCAGCGTGGCGCCATCGGAGTCGACCTGAGTCGGACGTCCGGATGCCCTTCCGTGCAAGGGATTGAAAGCACACAGTGGCTGTACTACGCCAGGCTTGCGCCCGGCCGCGAGCGCCTGCGCGACGTCGTACTCACGCCGCCCCTGATCCAGCAACACCATCGCGCCGACCACGTCGACCAGGTCGCGCGAAGCGTCGAGCACCCGCCCGGCCGCGTCGTGGCAGTCCAGTGCGAGCTGCTGATGCCGCAGCCCCGCGCCGGCCACCGTCGGCAAGGCGGCCAGGTCCGATCCGAGTTTGGTGAGCTCGGCCGTGGTCTCAGTGGTCAACCGCCGCCGGCGCTCGGCGGCCACGGTTGCGGCGACGTGCGGCGGAATGCTGAAGGCCTTCTCCTTGCGGGGCGCCGCCGGACCACCTCGGCGCCGGAGACCGAGGATGAGGCCGAGCGCGACCATCAGCACGACAACGCCTCCGATGACGCCCAGGGCAATCGTCCCGCCCGACGTACCGCTCTCCTCATCAGCGGGCGATCCACCGTCGCTGGAGGTCGTGCGCGTCGGTTGAGGCAGCGCAGGACCGGCCAGCAGCTCGTAGAAGCGGGTCAGTACTTCCGTAGGCCCGGCGTCATAGCCCGTGTCGTCGAGCGCACGCTCCCGGGCCGGGTCGAGCTTGTCCTCGTCGAGTTGCGGGAGGTCCTTCGCCTCGTACCAGGGGAAGCGCCCACCACCGTCAACCACGACGTACAGGCCGGGTTTGCCGAGTGCGTCGGTGACCAGCGTGATGACGTTCGACTCCTTGCCCTGGAAGGCGTCGCTCGGCGTCAGCGGCAGGACGATCGTGTAGACCGGGTAGCCGAGCGCCTTGGCCTTCGCCCGTACTCCGGTCCGCATGGCCTCCGGCAGCGCCGGGGCGTAGGCCGGGTCGATGTAGAGCGGGTCCCTGGTCAGCGCTGTCGCGATCTCCTTCGCCCGCTCGGCCGGCGTCTGGCTGACAGCCGCCGTGGCGGGCAACGGCGCCGCTGCCAGCAGTAGGGCGAGCAGAACCACAAGGCGCTTCACGGCCGACCTCCACGTCGATGGGCGACCAGTGCCGCCAGTCCCAGTACGGGCAGGGCGAGGAGTGCCCCACCCAGTAGCCCGAGCGTCAGGCCGCCCAGGCTGTTGCCGATCGCCGACTTCACCGTGAACCGGTCGTCGTCATCGTCATAGCTCGCCTCCGGCTCGACCGGCAGTGCCGCGGTCCTGGCCGGGTCCTTGTCGTAGCGATCGTCGAACCGGACCGAGTCCAGGTAGTCGCCGACCCGGCCGGCCAAACTCTCGTCCTTGGTCGCGTACGTCGTCCCGTAGGTGCTCGCCGCGACCAGGTGAGTCGCACCGACCACCGTGTAGTCGTCCACGACCAGGTAGAGGCCCGGCTTCCCGTTGCTCACCGCGAGCCAGCCTGCCAGTCGTACGGTGTCGCCCTTCTCCTGGAACCAGGTCCCGGTCGGCAGCAGGGCGACATAGACCGGTACCTGCGCAGAGGCGACTCGTTCGACGACCCCTGTGGTGTCCACCGAGTTGTAGAGCGGATCGACGTACAGGGGAGTGCTCTTCCAGGCAGCGACCGCTGCTGCCACCCGCGGATCGGCAGGGACCTCGGCGGCGGCCGCAGGCACCGCAAACAGGAACAGACTCGCCAGCACCAACAGTCCGAAGCGTTTCACCGGTCACCCCGGCTGACGCGCTCTGTCAGGTCGTCTTCGAGGGCACCGAATCCGGTGGCCACCAGCGGCTGCTCCTTCGGGTTCAGGGTCCAGTAGGGCACGGCCTTCTGGTCCAGCCGCAGCAGGCCGGACTTCTTCCACACCAGGAACCCCCGCGGAGTCTCGCCACGCTCCAGCACCTTCGCGCAGCTCGCACAGGCCGGTACTTCGGTCTCATCGGACCAGGCCGCTTGGACGGTTCCCGGCTCGTGCAGTGGGTTGAAGAAGCACGGTGGGCGGACTCCGGCGCCACTTGCCGCCTCGTGCGCCTGCCGGGCCAGTACGAAGGCTCCGGCGGGCGCAGTGAGGTCGTCAGACTCGTCGGCACGCAACGTGCGAGCCGCTGCCAGCCGTGCACTGGCGTCGTCGCGCCGGTCCAGCAGTTCTGCAGGGACATCGGTGGTCTTGATCTGCGTTTCGAGGCGCTTGAGGGTCTTGCCCGCCCTGACGATCCACCGATCGGCCTTGCCCCGGACGGACCAGACGTTGACCGGACCGGTGAGGCCGCTCTGCGTACCGCGCTTGCGGGGCGCCGGCTGCTTCTCGCGGTGGCGCAGGGTGAGCACGATGACGAGGACGAAGCCGAGTACGCCGCCGACACCCAGCCCGATGAACGCGGCCCGGTCCTTCTTGTCCGTCGCCGAGAGCCCATCGTCGTACGTCCGCTCCTTCTCCAGGTCCCCCGCCGGGACCGGGGGCAACGCGCGCCCGTCGTACGCCGTCGCGGCCTGCTGGATCGTCCGGACGATGCGCGGAGCGGGCCGGTCGGTGACGATCTTGTTGTCCTGCTTGTCGTCGAGCTGTACGCCGGTGAGCGTGCGCCCCTTGAGACCGCCCGGCCGGATCAGCGTCTCGGCGCCGGCCCAGTAGTCGTCCGAGACGGTCCACACCAGGTACAGCCCGGGCTGCCCGACGCGCGCCTGCAGCAGGGTGGGTAGATCCAGCTCCCGCGTGTACGGCGTACGGGGCAGCAGCGCGATGTACACGGGAAAGGGGACCGTGCGGGTGGCGGCGCGGATCCGGTCCAGCTCGGACTTCTGGAAGCCGGGCCGCAACGCGTCGTACAGGTAGAGGCGGTCGGCCTTCCAGCCGGCGGCGATCGTATCCGGCAGCTCGGGTGGCGCTGCGTTGGCTGGGGACGGGGCGACGAACGCGAGGACGGCCAGGAGCGCGCCGAGGCGGGGGATTCGGGCGGACATCGCGCTCAGCCTACGACGGGTCGGGTGGTCCACCTCTGCACTGACGCGACTGTGGCCGTACCGGTTCCGGAATAGCCGCAGCCCTGGCTCGGACAGGGGAGACCGGGCCAGGGTTGCGGTACCGCAGGGCGAAACTCTTCCGTGAACCGAACGCCCTGGGCAGGGCAGATCCAGGGGCAGCAAGGGGCAGATGAAGGGCGACTCGCCGGACAGGAGGGGGTGCCGTCCGGTGAGTCGCCCCTCGGCTCAGAAGGCCGACTCGGGCAGGTCCATCACGTCGAGGTCGGTCAGCTCGGCTTTGATCCGCTCGGCGCGGACGGTCGGCATCGTCGACCGGACGAACCACTGCGCGGCGGCCAGCTTGCCGGTGTAGAAGTCCTGGTCGGCCGGCGACAGCTCGCCGCCGAGCTTGTCCAGCGCGACCTCGGCCTGCCGCAGCATCAGCCAGGAGCAGACGACGTCGCCGAGGACGTAGAGCAGCCGGGAGGTGTTCAGGCCGACCTTGTAGATGTTGCGCGGGTCGCCGTTCTCGGCCTGCGGGTTGCTCGACATCAGCGCCTGGCCCATCACGCCGAGGATCTTCTGGGTGTCCTCGAGGCCCTTGGCGAGCAGCCCGCGCTCTTCCTTCAGCCGGCCGTTGCCCGCCTCGGAGGCGACGAACGCCTGGATCTGCTCGGACAGGTGGCCGAGCGCCTGGCCCTGGTCCTTGATGATCTTGCGGAAGAACAGGTCCTGGCCCTGGATCGCGGTGGTGCCCTCGTACAGGGTGTCGATCTTGGCGTCGCGGACGTACTGCTCGATCGGGTAGTCCTGCAGGAAGCCGGAGCCACCGAAGGTCTGCAGCGACTCGGTGCCGAGCAGCGTCCAGGACTTCTCCGAGCCGTAGCCCTTGACCAGCGGCAGCAGCAGGTCGTTGACCCGCTCGGCCTCGGGGTCGTGCTCACCGGCGTACCGGGCCTGCTCCGCGCGGTCCTGGTACGTCGCGGTGAAGAGGACCAGTGCGCGCAGCGCCTCGGAGTACGCCTTCTGGGTGAGCAGCGAGCGCCGTACGTCGGGGTGGTGCGTGATCGTCACGCGGGGCGCGTCCTTGGCCGGGTTGGTCAGGTCTGCGCCCTGCACCCGCTCCTTGGCGTACTCGAGCGCGTTCAGGTACCCGGTCGAGAGGGTGGCGATCGCCTTGGTGCCGACCATCATCCGGGCGTACTCGATCACCTGGAACATCTGCGCGATGCCGTCGTGCACCTCGCCGAGCAGGTAGCCCTTCGCTGGGGTGTTCTCGCCGAAGGTGATCTCGCAGGTGGTGGAGACCTTGATGCCCATCTTCTTCTCGACGTTCGTGACGAAGGCGCCGTTGCGCTCACCCGTCAGCTCGCCGGTCTCCAGGTCGAAGTCGTACTTCGGCACGATGAAGAGGCTGAGCCCCTTGGTACCCGGGCCGCCGACTCCCTCGATCCCCTGCGGGCGGGCCAGCACCAGGTGCACGATGTTCTCGGTCATGTCGTGCTCGCCCGAGGTGATGAAGCGCTTGACGCCCTCGATGTGCCAGCTGCCGTCGTCCTGCAAGGTGGCCTTGGTCCGCCCGGCGCCGACGTCTGAGCCGGCGTCCGGCTCGGTCAGCACCATCGTGGCGCCCCAGCCGCGGTCGATCATGATCTGGGCGATCTTCTTGTCGCGCTCGGTGCCGTTGCGCCACAGCACGTGGGCGAAGTTCGGTCCGGCGGCGTAGATGTGCACGGCCGGGTTGGCGCCCAGCACCATCTCGGCGGCGGCCCAGCGCAGCGAGGGCGGGGTCGGCTGGCCACCGAGCTCGGGCGGCAGCTCGAGCTTCCACCACTCGGCGTCCATGTAGGCGTGGTAGCTCTTCTTGAACGCCTCCGGCATCCGCACCTCGTGGGTGGCCGGGTCGAACACCGGCGGGTTGCGGTCGGCGTCCTCGAACGATCCGGCCAGCTCGTTCTTGGCCAGCCGGTCGATCTCCGACAGCACCTCACGGGCGGTGTCCACGTCCATCTCGGCGTACGGGCCCTGACCGAGCACCTCACCGCGCCCGAGCACCTCGAGCAGGTTGAACTCGATGTCCCGCAGATTCGACTTGTAGTGGCTCACAGGGTTCCCCTACCTATATCCGGCGCTTTACTCACGAGTAACTTAAGTATATACCGACCAGTAACGAACGCAAAGCAGATTGACTGTGAGCCATGCCGACCACGCTGATCTACGAGACGCACGCCACCACGCTGGACAACGAGCAGGGCATCGCCACTGGCTGGCTGCCGGGGGAACTGTCCGCAGCGGGCCGGCAGGAGGCGGTCGAGCTGGGCGTGCGGCGGCAGGGGGTCGATGTGGTCTTCAGTTCCGACCTGCGCCGCGCCGTCCAGACGGTTGAGCTGGCTGGGCTCGATGCGCCGCACTTCGTCGACTGGCGGTTGCGGGAGTGCAACTACGGGAAGCTCAACGGCCGGCCGCGGCCGGAGCTGGAGCCCAGGCGCGAGCGGGTGGATACGCCGTTCCCTGATGGGCAGAGCTATCGCGAGGTGGTCGAGTCGACAGAGTCGTTCCTGAGTGACATCAAGCGTCTGTACGCCGGTGCGCAGGTACTGATAGTCGCGCACTCGGCCAACAGGTGGGCGTTGCAGCACCTGTTGGCCGAGGAGTCGCTGGAGGAACTGGTGGCTGCGCCGTTCGACTGGCAGCCGGGCTGGATCTACGGGGTGTAGACGGTGTTGCTGCCGTAGAGCTTCTGGGTGATGGCGGACAGGTAGGTGGCGGTGTTGGACTCAGTGAGGTTGTACGTGAGGAAGACGCCGTAGCCCTCGGACACCGTGCGCTGGGCCAGGCTGACGGCGGTGCTCTGGCTGGTGGCCGTGTACGAGATGGCTGCGGGGGAGAGCTTGGACTTGGAGCTCGGGCCGCTCGGGACGCTCCAGGTGCCGTAGTACGGGTTCCAGGCGTAGTTGAACGTCTCCCGGATGCTCTGGGTGCCACTCACCAGCCGGTCGGAGGCCGGGCCGATGTCGTACAGGGTGATGAGCTTGTTCGGGAGCTTGGCGCGCAGTGCCTGGACCAGCCAGATGAACGAGTCGGCGTTCGGCTGACCGGTGCCGTTGTTGCCGTACTCGACGTACTCGTCGTCGAAGTCGATCCCGTCCAGGCCGTAGCGGTTGACCGCGTCGGCCAGCTCCTGGGCGAACGCCTCGGCGGCCGCCTTGGTCGGGAAGTTCGCGAACCCGGCGCCCTGGTGGTTGCCGAGGATCGAGAGCAGGACCTTGATGCCCTTCTGCTGCAGCGGGCGGACCTGGGTGGCGACGTTGTTCAGCACGTTCGTCACCTGCGGGTTGAAGAACAGGTACGCCTTCTTCGTGCTGGTGTTGTAGTTGATGTTCGCCGCGAAGATCACCGCGACGTCGATCACCTGCGCGCCACCGTTCGCCAGCTTGTACTTGCCGGCGCTCAGCATGCTGTGGTCGTTCACCTCGATGTAGGCGACCGTGACCGGCCCGGTCTTGGCCGCGGCACGGCACTCGGTGGTCGCGCTGGCCTCGGCGGGGAGGGCCGCGCCGGTCGCGGCGACGGCGGAGGTCGCCGCGAGGCCGGACAGCAGGTTTCGTCTACTGATGTTCGCTGGACTCATCGATCAGCTCCTGGTGGAGGGCGGGCGGATGATCGCTAAACCGGTATAGCGGATCGATCCTCAACCGGAGCGGACGATGTGTCAAGGCATCACAGCGGACAGTGATGGGAAGGGTGGCCCGGGACGGCTGCCGAAGGAGAATGATGAGCAGCGCGTGCTGGCCAACCTGGGGTTCGCCACCTGCTCCAGTCCGAGGACGCTCGAATGCGGCCAAGGGGGCCGCGGTCTTCGTGGCGGGACTCGTCGTCGGGTTGATGGCTGGGCCGGGACCGGCCATGCTGGCAGAGATGTTCCCCACCAGAGCGCGGTACAGCGGACTCGGACTCGCCTATTCGCTGTCGAATGCCACCTGCGCGGTCTCCGTGATCGCCCTCCTGACGCTCCGCGGCGACACCCACCGACGTGAGTTGCGCGACTGATGCGGGTCATCGGCCTGATGTCGGGTACGTCGTACGACGCGATCGACGCCGCGGCGGCCGATCTGCGGATCGAGGACGGGCAGCTCGTGCTGACCCCATTGGGCCTGCTGAGTCAGTCTTATCCGCCCGAGTTGCAGGCGGAGCTGACCGCATCGTTGCCGCCAGCAACGACAACGCTGGAGCAGGTCTGCCGGCTCGACACCGGGATCGGGCAGGCTTTCGCCGCCGTGGCTGTTCAGGCGGTCGAGCAGCTGTGCGGTGGGCATGCCGACTTGATCGTGTCGCACGGGCAGACCGCCTTTCATTGGGTGGACGAGGGCAAGGTGCGTGGCACGCTGCAGCTCGGCCAGCCCGCTTGGATCGCCGAGGCGACCGGTACTGCCGTCGTCTCCGACCTGCGGACCCGCGACGTCGCCGCCGGTGGGCAGGGCGCGCCGCTGGTCAGCATCGTGGACGTCCTGTGGCTGCGCGGCCGCCCCGGTGCGCCGGTCGCCCTCAACCTCGGCGGGATCGCCAACATCACCGTCGTCCCGGCTGTGGATGACCCGATCGCCTTCGACACCGGCCCGGCCAACGCGCTGATCGATGCGGTCGTCCGGGAGGTCACCGCCGGTGAGCTCACCTTCGACGCAGATGGGGTGATGGCCGGGCGGGGACAGATCCACCCAGAGCTGTTCGACCGGCTGCTGGCCGAGCCGTACTACGCGCGTCCCGCGCCGAAGAGCACCGGCAAGGAGCTGTTCCATCTCGGCTACCTGGCTGAGGCGATGACCGGGCTTCCCCCGGTCGAACCGGACGACCTGGTCGCCACGGTGACCGCGTTGACGGCACGGACGGTGGCGGACGCAGTACGCGCCCACGGCGGGACAGAGGTCATCGCGGCCGGAGGTGGGATCCGCAACCCGGTGCTGATGCATCTGCTGGCGGAGGAGCTTCGTGGCGTGCCGCTGCTGGCTACTGACGAGCTGGGGATGCCGTCGGCGGCCAAGGAGGCATATGCGTTCGCAGTACTGGGCTTCCTTACAGTGAATGGGCTGGGTGGGACTGTGCCGAGCTGTACCGGGGCACGGCACACCAGTGTGCTCGGGTCGATCACGCCGGGGGCTGGGCCGCTGCCGGTGTCGCCACGGCCCAAGTGGGCGCCAGTGGGGTTGCGCCTTGACCCGGGCGTCGTGTGACGATCCAGCGGTGATCAAGGCTCAGGAGATCGTCGTTGACGGGCGGCCGGCGTTGCTGACCGTGCCTACCGAGGTACCGGTCCGGTCTGGAGTTGTCGCGCTGCACGGTTCCAGCAGCTCGTCGTACCGGCAGCCGATCTTCGAGCACCTTGCTGCGACGCTGGCGCCGCTGGGGGTCGCGGTACTGGCCTTTGAGCGGGCGCCCTGGCCGTATGACGACGTGGACATCCCGTACGGCGTACAGGCTGCGGGTGCTGTCGCTGCGTATCAACAGTTGAAGGCGCACTACGACGTACCGGTCGGGTTTTGGGGAGTGAGCCAGGGGACGTGGGTGGCCGCGCTCGCTGCGCAGCAGTTGCCGGAGACGGCGTTCCTGTTGCTGCTTGGGTGTGCGGGGGTGAGCCCTGCCGAGCAGATGCGGCATGCGACGGAGCTATCGGTGCGGCGGGCCGGGTATGGGGATGAGGCCGTCGCTGGGGCGCTGGAGATCCGGGACGAGGTGGCTGAGCTACTGCGCGGCAAGGGGCGGGGTGAGGTCGCACGGGACTCGGCGGAGCGGGTAGCTGTGGATGAGCTGTTGCAGCGGCGGTCGGGCGAGCCGTGGTTCGACCTGGCCGGGATCCCGGTGGATCTGGGCGATGAGCTGCCGGTGTGGCATGAGATCGACTTCGAGTCGGAGCCGCTCTACGCGACGGTGGGGTGCCCAGTGCTGCTGATGCATGGCGAGGACGAGGCCAACCTGCCGGTACCGGAGACGCTGGAGGTCTGGCGTCGTGCTGCCGCCGCGTCGGGCAACAGCCGCGTGGAGAGCGTCCGGATCCCAGGGGTCGGCCACTGGCCGGGTACGCCGGATCGCTCGGTGGAGGGGATCAGCGAGGACTACAGCGCGATCCTGCGCGACTGGTTCACTCGTTGACCCAGGCAAGGATCAGCCGGGCGGACTCCTCGGGCGTGCCGTCACCCGGTACCGACCGGGGAACCAGCTTGCGCAGCTCGACTGCGTCCGCGAGGGCGTCGGCGATCTGCTCGTCCGACCAGCCGCGCTCGGTCAGCCGCTTGCGGCGGATGACGTCGGGGCAGTCGAGGTGCAGCCAGCGACCCTCAGGCAGCTCGGTGGGGACGCAGGGAGTGAGCAGCAGCACCGAGGTGCCGGAGCGGCGGATGAGTTCGGTGATGCGCAGCCACAACGCGTTGTACGCGTGCCATTTCGGCGCGGCGGACTTGTCGGCGATGAGGATCCCGAGCACCCGGCCGTCGTCGTCGAGCAGCTCGTCCATGTCCATCACCACGAGCCGGCCCGAGCGCAGCCGCAGCAACTCCGGGATCACCGTCGACTTGCCCGCGCCCGGTGCGCCGGTCACCACGAACAACCTCGTCACGCCCCCATTTTCACCTTTCCCGTCAATCCTCGGCAGGTTGACCTTCAGGTTGGTCGAAGACCCAGGATCGGCGGCATGACAGACGAGCTGCTGACGATCAGCGCCTTCGCCCGCCAGGTCGGGCTGACCCCGAGCGCGCTGCGCTTCTACGACGACTGCGGGCTGCTCCGGCCGGCCTCCGTGGACGAGCAGAACGGGTACCGGTACTACGCCCCGTCGCAGGAGGCACGGGCCGCGTTACTCCGCGATCTGCGCGAGATCGACCTGCCGCTGGCGGAGGTACGGGTGGTGTTGGACGAGGGGGCGGCGGCGGGGGTGGCCGTCGTACAGGCGCATCTCAAGACGGTGGAGGGGAAGGCCGAGGCGGCTCGGCGGGCCACTGCGCGGATCCTCGCGTCGCTGCCGGCTGTGCCGTATGAGTGCGCGGTCACGCTGGGCGGGGCTGAGCTGGCTTCGGCGATCAGGCAGGTTGCTGCCGCTGCGGCCTCGACCGATGAGATCCCGGCGCTCGCATGTGTCTTCCTGGAGCTTGGTGAGGACGAGGTGGCGGTGGTGGCGACCGACCGCTACAGGTTGTCCGTACGGAAGCTTCAGCCGCTCGGGTTCGCCGGGTACCCACGCAACCTGCTGGTCAGGGCGCCTGAGCTGACTGCGCTGGCCCGGTGGGTCGGTGCTGCCGTCGAGGTGCGGCTGGAGACGGGGCCGGGCGGTACTGCGCTGGTCATTGACGGGGAGTCCCGGGTGGTACCGGTAGTGGACGAGGAGTTCCCGGCGTACCAGTCGATCCTCGACGGACTTACCCCGCCCGCGTGCCGGGTGGTGGTGGACCGGCAGCAGTTCCTCGCAGTGCTGACCGGTGAGACGGTTGCCCTCGACATCGACTCGGGCAAAGTCACGGTGACGGCAGTGGAGCCCGGCGGGTACGCGCGGGGCGAGTTGCTGGGGGTGCTGGAAGGCATTGGGTCGGGTGCTGTGCAGCTCGGCTTCTCTGCCTCGCTGCTGGCGGCCGCGCTGAGCGTCAGCGTCGGGCCGGACGTCTTGCTGGAGCTGTCTGCCGTGGACCGGCCGGTAGTGGTCCGTTCGGCCGACCAGGGGACGTTCACCACGCTGGTGATGCCGACCCGCCTCGACGGGTGACCCGGGCCTTCTACGGCTGGCTGGCAGGCGCGACCTTCTCGACCTTCGGAGACGCGACGCTGTTCTTCGCCCTTGGCTGGGCAGCGTCGGCCCTCGGCCCACACGTCACCGGACTGGTCCTGACCGGCTACACCCTGCCCAGAGCCGTACTACTGCTCGCCGGCGGCGTTCTAGGCGATCGCTGGGGCGCGCGCCGCGTACTACTCACCTGCTACTTCCTACTAGCCTCCCTGACTCTCCTACTCGCCGCAGCCTTCAGCCTGACCGGTACTACGGCCGCGCTGCTACTACTGACAGCCGGAGTCATCGGCACGGTCGACGCCTTCGCCCTACCCGCAGCGGGCGCCTTCCCGCGCCTCTTCGCCGATGACGCAAGCCTGTCCAAGGCCATGGCTTTGCGCACCTCAACCCAACAGGTCGTCACCCTGGCGGCCGGCCCACTCGGCGGCCTCCTGGTCGCCGCCGCAGGCCTCGTCGGCGCCCTGGTGATCGACGGCCTGACCTTCTTGATCGCCTTCGCCTGCCTGCTGGCCATCAGACCACCACTCACGATCGACGCGACTCCAGGCGGGTCGGTGGTGAAGGAGGCCCTCGACGGCATCCGCCTCGCCTGGTCCGAGCCAGTAATCCGCGCACTGCTGTTGACCGTCGGCCTGACAGCCGCCTTCGTGCTGCCGGTGACATCGCTCTGCGTCCCACTCCTCGCGCGCTCACAGGGCTGGCCGGCATCGCAGGCAGGGCTGATCGTCGGGGCGACAGTGGTCGGCAGCCTGCTCGTCACGCTGGTCGTCGCACGGCTGGGTGGGTTCGCTCTTCCGGGCGCTGCAGCGGCACTCGGGTGCCTGGTGGCTGCGGGAGGCATCACGGGCCTTGCGCTGTCGTCAGTCGGCTACGCCGCGGTGCTGTCTGGGTTCGTCCAAGGGATCGGAGTCGGCCTCTTCACTTCACACCTGGCACCGCTGTTCGTCGCCAGTACGCCGCGCTCCTACCTGACCCGACTGCAGTCCTTGCTGTCGCTGGCCCAGACGCTTCCCCTGATCGCCTCCATGAACCTGCTGGGCGGCCTGGCGACGGCCGGTCCGCGGATCGCAGTACTGACTTGCGCGGCCGGCACCGCCCTCGCAGGCGCGACCCTGCTGACCGCGAGAAGCGTCCGGACCGCGGTAGTAGGAGTACCTTGAGACATCGGAGTCGGTGGCGCCTCAAGGTCGAGCGCGCCTTTGAACCTCCGGTGTGACGAGGCGATGTACATGTCGTTACCCCTGTTTCTGCCGTCTGCTCAGCTCACGCCATCCGCCCACGGCCCGGCTGAGCCGTTGCGGCTCCGGCCGTCCGACATCACGCTCGGCGTCATCTTCGCCGAGCTGAACGCAGCCCGGTCGGCGAACCAGGTCGAGCGTGGCGCTCCCCGGATCGGCGCGGTCGGCGGTCCTCGTGCCGACCGCCTGCTGCAGAGTCTGGAGGCCTGTGCGGCCGCCCTGGCCGAGCGCAACCTGCCGATCCCACCGCCGATCCGCGACGAGCTACGCCTCCGCCGAGCCCTCTACGCTCCCCGCGGCCGCAACTAGCCGGTACTAGACCAAGGCGGCTGCCAAGGCGCCGGCGGCCGTCGCAGGAACATCTGTCTACTCCGTCGTGTAGGGCGAGAGCAGCAGATCGAGCTGGTCCCGCAGGAAGTCGGTGAGGGAGTCCCAGCCGGTCACGGCCCACACCTGCAGGGCGCCGGTGAAACAGACCAGGGTGAGCCGGGCCAGAGCCGGGATGTCGACGTCCGGCTTGAGTTCGCCCGCCTCCTGCGCCGCGGTCAGCAGCCGGGCGGAGCTGTCGACGATGGCGGCCGTGTACGCCAGCGCATGCGCCCGGAACTCGGGGTCGGCGACATCCAGCTGGACGAACCCGAGCCCGTTGCCGAGCTCCCCACGGTGCTTGATGTGCGCCACGCCCGACAGCGCGAAGTCGCGCAGGGTGGCGAGCGGGGAGGTGTTCCTGGCCTCCGCCTCATCGACCGCCCGGAGCACCATCAGCGGAGACCGGGCCGCCGAGGCGAGCAGCAGCCCGCGCTTCGACCCGAACCGCTGCATCAGGGTCGGTGGAGCGAGCCCGATCCGGGCGCCGACCGCTGCCAGCGTGAGCCTGGCCGGGCCCAGTTCGGCCAGCACCTGACGGGTCGCGTCCAGGATCGCGTCGTCGCTGATCAGCCGGGGTCTGGCCACGGGAACTCCCTCCCGAGGGTTTGCGAATGAGCATTCACTAACTCCGGGAACAGTAACAGATCGGTGTCGGAGCAGTTATCGGATTACGGCCGGCCCTCCGTCCAGGGCCGAATTGTCGTTCCAACGGGGAGTACTGTCATGCGTTTCGCCCGCATCGCCTTGGGCCTCTTGGTGGCTCTGGTGGGACTGTTGGTGACTGCGGTCGGAGGCGCCGCGGCGTTCTGGCTGGTCGGTCCCGACAACACCGTCGGCACCGGCGAGCAGTCGCTGGTGAGCAAGGGGCTGGCGGTGATGACCGCGCCCGACCTGATCGACCGGCACGGCCCGACGCTGCACCTCACCGCGGCGGCCGCCAAGCCGGTCTTCGTCGGGATCGGGCAGGACATCGACGTCGCCAGCTACCTCAGCCGCTCGCAGTACACGCGGTTGATCCGGTTCGAGCTGCCGTCGTCGTTCGATCGCCAGGAGATGACCGGCCAGGCCGCGGCACTGACCGCGCCGGCCGGGCTGGACTGGTGGACGGTCAAGGCGAGCGGCGACGGCAAGCAGTCGATCGCCTGGCCGATCGTCGACGGCCGGTACGACGTGGTCGTGATGAACGCCGACGGATCGCCCGGCGTCGACGCGAAGGTGACCTTCGGGGTCGAGATCGACGGCCTGTTCGGCAGTTGCCTGATGGTGTTCGGCGGCGGGCTGCTGCTGTTGTTCGTCGGCCTGCTGCTGATGTTCGTCCGGCGCCGCCGGCAACCGCTCCCGCCGGTCCCGGTCGTCACTCCGCTGAACCTCCAGCCGGTGATGCCCTACAGCCCACCGAAGGCGTCGTCCCAGCCCAGCTCGGTGCGCCGGGCGGTCGGGGTCGCGTCGTTGGTGTTGCTCACGGCAACCGGTTGCACGGCGATCCCGCCGAAGAACGTCAGCCAGGAACTGAACACCAAGCCGGCCGTCACGCTGGCCGACGGCCAGGCCGTCCTCGACCGGTACGCCGAGGTCCGGGCGCGGGTGAACCAGACCCGCGACGCCAGGCTGGACGAGACGATCGAGGCCGGTGCGCGGCTGCGGCAGTCGCGCGCGGCCGCCTTCATCGGCCGCAAGCTCGATCCCGCGGCCACGAACCCGGACGCGGCCGACAGCTACGAGGACATCGAGATCGGCGCGCCCGAGTTCGCGGCGTACCCGATGCGGTTCGTCAGCACGGCGACCCTGTCCACCGACCTGCTGCGCAAACAGCTCGCGGTGTGGGAGCGAGGCAACGCCGGGGCGCCGTGGCTGCTGACCCACGCCGTCTTCCCGCTCACCGCGGCGAACCTGCCGCCGATGGACGGTCTGCGGACGCCGGACAAGGCTGACATGGCGAAGCTGCCGTTGCTCCCGCAGGCGGCCGGCGCCGACCTCGCCCGGTATCTGTCGGAGGGACCGACCTCCAAGCAGGCGGCACGCTTCGCCGTTTCGGCCGACGTGAGCCAGTTGCTCGCCAATCGTGGCAAGGAGATCCGGACCCAGGTCGCGAAGGACTACATCTCGACGGTCACCGACACCTTCCGGCCGGACGGCCAGCCGACCGTCTTCATCGCGTCGAACGGCGAGGCGCTGGTGTTCGTCAACCTGACCGAGCAGTTCCTGCAGCAGGTCGAGCCCGGCAACTACGCCAACTGGACCAGCGGCGCGGTCTCGGCGTACAGCAAGAACGTCAAGTACTACCAAACCCTCCGTCAGGACTATCTCCATGAGGTCGCCTTGGTCATCCCACCCACCGGCAAGCCGCGCGTCCTTGCGATCCACACCCAGGTCGTCGGCGGCGGGGGGAGCTGAGATGCGCTATCTGGCAAGACAGTCGGCGATCGGCGCGCTGCGGCGTGGCCGGTCGATCCAGCAGTTCCTCGGGCCCGCGACCGGGTTCGAGCTGCCCGGCATCCGGTACGTCGAGATCCGGCCGGCCGGGAAGTACGAGCTCTATCTGTACTGCGCCGAGGACCTCGGCCATGACCAGTTCTTCGAGGTCGGCGAGTTCCCGTCGCTGGAGCCGAGGGAGGAGGACGGGTTCGGGCGGTTGATCGCCCGCACCGACGAGCCCGAGGTCGTGCTGGAGCTGGCGAAGCGGCTGGTGGGCGCGGCGACGGACCGCTGGGCGAATGTCGGGCTGATCGACGCGGAGTACGCCGACTACCTCAGTGCCGGCCGTCCGGCGGATGCTGCTCTGGACGGGTTCCGCTGGCCGGCCGAGGCTGATCCACCGAGCCTGGTCAGCGAAGGAATGTGGCGCTGATCGTCCGGCCGTAGGTCTGGTAGGTGTCGTAGGTCAGGCGGGTGCCGGTGGGGGTGTGACGGAGCTCGACGCCCGGGCCGTCGGCTTTGGTCAGCCAGCGGCCGAGGACTGTGACGGTGATGGTGGGGCGTCTGGTGGTGGGGTCGGCGACGGCGATGGTGGTGGTGCCGGCTCGGCGTTGGGTGAGGAAGGATGCTGGGCCGTCGAGCGTGTAGTTGAGGACTTGGTGGCGGCCGGGGGTGAAGGTGTTGGCGGCCGTGAGGTCCAGCGTGGGGTGGTGGATCGCCTGCAGGCGTGGGGTGTTGGCGAGCAAGTGGACCCGGCCGCGGTAGGAGCGCAGGGTGGCTTCGGTGGCGTGGGGGATGAGGGCGTAGGCCAGGGATGCGCGTCGCGGCGTCTCGTGGGTGAGGGTGAAGACCTGCTTGGTGACCTGGATGTCTGGGTTCGCAGTGCGGATGATGCGGCGGCTGCGGGTGACCTGCTCCAGGCCGACAGCGACAGTGGTCGGCTGGAGGAGGTAGTAGCCGAGTGCAGTGCCTGCGGTGGTGTTGGCGTAGCGGAGCCAGGTGAGGTCGGCTTGGCCCGGACCGGACCACGGGCGGCCGTTGCGGAGTACGCCGGTCACTTGTACTGCGTCAGTCGGCGCGGCGATCCGGGCGTCGAGCGAGGTGGTGACAGCGCGGCCGGCAGCATCGCCGACGCCGGCAGCCAGTACGACGATCTCCTCGTCCAGCAGGAACCATGACTTGGTCGCCTCGGCGTTGCGGTAGGTGACGAAGTCGTCCGGGAGTCGCATGCGGTCGGCATAGGCCTGGTCGCTCGACTGGACCCAGCCTGCGGCTCCATAGGCGCCCAGCGTCGCGCCACCGGAGTACTGGTTGGTGCCGACGGGGAAGTAGACGTACTTGTTCTGCAGCTCCGACGACGGGGTGAAGTCGGGTGGGCTGTCGTAGTACGCCGTCCCGTAGAGCTCAGGGATCGACTTGCGCTGCTCCACTGGAGCAGTGACGCCGGCAAGCCCGTACGGCGACACGGTGGTCAGGTAGTCGACGCCATACGCCTGGGTCTGGTCCTGGCCGCTCAGGTACAGGTAGTAGGCGCCGTCGCCTTGGAACCACGGCATCAGGTTCTCGCCGCTCATGTACTCGTACTTGCTGATCCGGTCGGAGCTCCGGGCCAGCGCGAACGCGTACCCGGGCCGCCGATGCACGGTCCGGTCCATCGAGTTGAACGCGACCGAACTCTCCGCCGGATTGAGGTCGGTCGGTCTGATGTTGCTATCGGCAACGATATCGGCGAAGCGGGCGATGCTCACCGGCGAGACGAAGCTGTTCGGGTTGAGCGTCGGCCGGGCGGTGAACTTCACGTAGCCGCGCAGCCGGGCGGCATCGGCGGCCGCGGCGTAGTCGGCGAGGTCGACGATCGCCTCGACGACGACCGCGACGTCGTCGTAGCCGGTCGCGGGTCGCGAGATCGCCCGGCCCTTGACGATCTCCATCATCCAGCCCTCGAAGATCAGCGGCGCGAACCCGTGCTCGACCCAGCCCTGCACGACCTTCACCAGTTCGCCCGTCGACGCGTAGTCGGTGCCGTCGAGCGTCTTCACCGTCTGGACGACGCGGGTCAGCAGGCCTTTGCCGTAGGAGCCCGTGTACGCGACCGAGGCGTGCTGGATGAACGAGCCGTCCGCGTAGTACCCGTCCGTGACGCCGTGCTGCAGGTGGTACGGATCGATCGTCGCGAAGACGGTGAACTGGTCCTGCAACGCCTTCCGGATCCGGGCGTCGTCATCGAGCAGCGCGCCCTGCAGGATCCGGTTGGCGGTGATGTCGGCGAGGTTCGCGCCGGTGTGGAAGCGCGAGTCCAGGTCGACGTCGCCGTTCTTGCCGTTGCGCAGGTAGGCGTCCATCGTGGCGACGTACGTCGTGATCAGCTCGGCCGGCGCATCGAGCAGGGCGAGGGTCCTCCCGGCGTACTGCGAGATGCCGATCTCCCAGGTGAACCAGTTGCCGTAGTACCCCTTCAACTGGTCGCCGTAGTAGTTGGCATGCAGCCAGCGCAGCTTGTCGAGCACCCTCGCCTGTACTGCGGTGTTGCCCTGCAACTCGGATGCCGGGCCTCGTCGCCGGGTGGCGAGCGCGATCTCGTACAAGTGCTGGAACGACGCGCTGAGGTTGGGGTCGCTCGTGCCGAGAGGGAGACCGGCGAAGAGCTCGCCGGGTTGGGCCCGGTCCATCGCAGCCAGCCAGGTGCGGGCGGTCTGGTCGATGGCGGTGAGCTTCGCCTTGACCTCGGGGCGCGCGTTCGATTCCGGCGTACCGGTGAAGATCGCGATCGTGTTGGCGAGCAGCTTTGCTGCTTCGGAGGTGGTGTCCGCGTGGGCTGGTGCCGGGTTGACCGCGGTCAGCAGGGCGGCGGCGGGGACGAAAGACAGCAGGCGGCGACGGGTGATCTGCACTGGTACTCCCGGGCGAAGGGGAAAAACCTCACGCCGCGAGTCAATCAGGAGAAAGTTAGTTACGGCAACCGCTTACCGGTGTATGCTTTAGATGAAATTTAAACTTCATGAGAGGTGGGCTCAGGTGTCGTCAGTACTGATCGTCGGAGGAAGCGGTGGCCTCGGCCGGGAGATCGCCCGGTACTACGCAAAGCGCGGCGACTCCGTCGTGGTCACCAGCCGGTCGGCCGAGCGGGCCGAGCAGGCCGCCGGCGAGATCGGCGGCGACACCCGCGGGCTGGCCGTCGACCTGGCCGAGCCGGAGACGATCGAGAAGGCGCTGGCCGACGTCGGCGAGGTGGATCATCTGGTGATCACCGCGATCGAGCAGTACGGCAACACGGTCAAGGACTTCAGCATCGCCGACGCCGTGAAGGCCTCGACGGTGAAGCTGGTCGGCTACACCGAGGTAGCACGGGTGCTGCACGATCGCTTCCGCCCGGGCGCCTCGATCGTGCTGTTCGGCGGCCTCGGCAAGCTCCGTCCGTACCCGGGTTCGACGATGATCACCGCGACCAACAGCGCGGTCTCCGGCGTGATGCGCACCCTCGCCGTCGAGCTCGCCCCCGTCCGCGTCAACGCCCTCCACCCCGGCGTCGTCGGCGACAGCCCCACGTGGGCCGACCGCGACCACTCGCTCATCTCCGCCCGCACCCCCACCGGCCGCCCCACCACCACCGCCGAGGTGGTCGACGCCGTCGACTTCCTCCTCCGCAACGGCGCCGCCAACGCCATCGACCTCCACCTCGACGGCGGCATCCGCGTCGCCTGACCACCAACCGCCGGGCACAGCCGTCCAGGGTCACCGCCGGACACGGTGCTGCGCACGCCCCGCGGGGGAGGGCGTGCGCGGGGGACCTAGCTCTTCCACCAGGGGGTGGTTGGGGTGGTGCGGAGGGTGTTGGTGGCGCAGTGGAGTTCGCCCTCGGAGACGTGGACCGAGGTCAGGTCGTTGGCGTAGGTGACGTGGTAGCCGATGGAGGCGAAAGACTTGGTGATGGCGGTGGCGAAGATGTCTTTGCCGTTGAGGATGGGGCCGTAGGTTTTGGGGGCTACGTAGCGGCCGGCGTTGAGGACAAGGCCGTTGACCGTGCCGGGGATCTCGGCGACGGCGTCGCGCATCGCGTGGAGCTGGGCGGTCAGCTTCTCCTTCTCGGGACCGTCCGGAGTCGACCGGATCTGCGTTTCGAGCATGCCGTAGTCGAGGCCGCGGGCGGTGTAGAGGGCGGGGATCCGGAGGATGTCGGCATCGGTCAGGCCGTGCTGCCGCAGGACGGACAGGTTGGCGGCGATCTTCGAGGCCGCGAGCTCGTTGGTGCCGACGAACTGCTCGTCAGCCAGGAACTCGTTCGTCGTTCGCTGGTCGATCCGCTCGTCATACGGCCACTCCAGCTTCGGCAGCCCACCGTGCATGATCTCGCCGCCATGCCTGGCCTTGACCACATCGCGCAGCAGTCGAAGCCCGGCGGCCGGATCGGCCACCACGGCCTTCCAGCCACGCGGGCTTCCTGGCACCGGTACGAACTGCACGAACTCATCGACGTGCCCGATCGACAGCCACGACGTGTCGACGTCGATCGGATCCTGCACGCCCTGCGATTTCAGCAGCGTCATCATCTCGGTCGCCGGCCCGGTCTGGTGACCGTCGCCGCCGATCACGATCTGACCGTTCGGGTGCCCAGGTGTCGACGGCATCGTCTCGAGGTTGCCCATCGAGTCATAGCTGTCGTTCTCGAAGGGATCCAGTACCGGCACGTGCTCGGTATGCACCGCCGCGACGTCAGGCCCGGCCAGCTCGGTGAAGATCACCCGCGACCCGACCCGGCGGCTGTCGTTGACCGACCCGAGCAGCACCTTCATGCTCTGCTGCCGGCCACCGGGACCAGGCATCGACATGGAGGCCGGCTCGAAGATGTCCTGCGTCCACGAGTCACCGCTCTGGTCGAGAACCTTGAAGGATGCACCCGACGCCTGAGCTTGCGACCGGACGATCTCCTGCCACTCCTTCGTCTCGGGGTCATCACTCAAAGACGAGTAGACCTGCTCCAGCCGCTGCGTGTTGAGCTGCGTCAGTACCGGCGCTTCCTTCAGCGTCACCCGGTTGGTCGCAGTCTTGCCGCCCGTCGTCACGGTCAGCGTCACGTCGACGCGTCCGTCCCAGACGGCCGCGTCGCGGATGATGTCCCTGCCCTCGATGCCCAGCTCGATCCCGTGCCGCAGCTCGTCGGCGGTCAGCCGGGTATCCGGCCCGACCAGCTGCCAGCCCTGCGGTCGCTTGACGAACAAGTGCACCCGATCGGCCTGGCTCACTGTGAGCTGCCCGATGGCGTCCTTCGGCGCGAGGACCCACGGCGCGACCTGGATCCGGGCCAGGTCCTTGGCGTCCTGGGCTCCGTTCACCACCGTGTCGGCCGCGTCGTTGCAGGCGGCCATCTCGCGGTCGGCCAGGTTCTGCTCCTTCTGGTGCGCCTTGACGAGCAACTGATACAACCGCTCGCCCTCCGCCTTGTCCGGCAGCGCCGCCAGCTCCTCCTTCTTCTTGTAGAACGCCTCGTCGTTGGCCGCCTCGCGATCGACCGCCGCGGCCGCGATCTTGCGGGCCGGCGCCTGGCACCGGCCGGCGTCATCGTCGAGGTTGGCCAGGAACAGGGCTGGGTGACTGGTCAGCAGTCGCGCGTACGGCGTACCGGCGGCTGCGGCGGGCGCGACCGCTCCGCCGAGCACTCCAGCGGTCACCGCACCCACCAGCAGCAGGTTGCGAGCAAGGGGACTTCTCATCCGAACGGATCCTCCACAGCCGGGAAAAGGTCGGCTCCAGACTCCCGATCCGATGTCGGCAAGTTGTCAGGAAAGTGTCCTTCTTCGGTCCCCGGGCGAAGTGAGACGCAACACGCGGGGCGTGATGAGGCCGACACCGACATGACTGACCGGTAACCAACCAATAACATCGCTGGTATGCAGATCCTCGCCATCGTCGTCTCGCTCGCGATCGCCGCTGTCGGCGTCGCGCTGTTCGGCAAGACGATCGGGCACATCATCAGCGTGATCAAGCTCGGTCAGCCGGCCTCGCGGACCGACCACCCGGGTCAGCGCACCGCGACGCTGGCCAAGGAGTCGCTGCTGCACACCCGGATGCTGCAGTGGAGCCACATCGGCGTGCTGCACTGGTTCGTCGCGTTCGGCTTCATCGGGCTGTTCCTCAGCCTGGTGACCGCGTTCGGGCAGCTGTTCAGCGCGCACTGGGTGCTGCCGGTGATCGGCCACTGGTTCGTCTTCGAGTGGGCCAGTGAGTTCCTCAGCTGGACCGGCCTGGTCTCGATCATCGGCCTGATGGCGATCCGGCTGCGCAACCTGCCGCGCGGCGAGAAGGGCCGGTACTCCCGGTTCTTCGGCTCGCGCGCCTGGCAGGCGTACTACGTCGAGTACACGATCCTCGGCGTGCTGGTCTGCATCCTGTTGCTGCGCGGGCTGGAGTACCAGCTGACGGGCGCCTCGAAGTTCCACTTCCCGAGCACCTTCTTCATCGGTACCGGGCTGTTCGGCGGGCTGAGCGAGCACGGGCTGGAGAACGCGATCTACCTGGTCGCGATGGTGAAGATCCTGATCTCGTTCGCCTGGATGATCACCATCTCGCTGAACGCCACGATGGGCGTCGCCTGGCACCGGTTCACCGCCTGGCCGAACATCTGGTTCAAGCGCAAGGCCGACGGTGGCACGGCGCTCGGGGCGCTGCAGCCGATCATGGTCAAGGGCGAGCCGATCGACTTCGAGAACATCGAGGAACTCGACGAGGACGCCGCGCTCGGCGTCGGCAAGGTCGAGGACTTCACCTGGAAGGGCCTGCTCGACTTCACCACCTGTACCGAGTGCGGCCGCTGCCAGTCGCAGTGCCCGGCCTGGAACACCGACAAGCCGCTGTCGCCGAAGCTCGTGGTGATGAACCTGCGTGAGCACGCCTACGCCAAGGCGCCGTACCTGCTGGCGTCCTCCGACGACGAGCGCAAGTCGCTGCCGGAGCTGGTGCTGGCCGAGCAGGAGCGGCCGCTGGTCGGCCCCGCTGACGTCGCCGTGATCGACGAGGAAGCCCTCTGGGCCTGTACTTCGTGCGGCGCGTGCGTGCAGCAGTGCCCGGTCGACATCGAGCACGTCGACGCGATCATGGACATGCGCCGGTACCAGGTACTGATCGAGTCGTCGTTCCCGTCCGAGCTCAACGGGCTGTTCAAGGGCCTGGAGAACAAGGGCAACCCGTGGAACATGAACCCGTCCGGCCGGATGGACTGGGCCAAGGGGCTGCCGTTCGAGGTCAAGACGGTCGGTACCGACGTCGAGACGCTGGCCGAGGTCGAGTACCTGTTCTGGGTCGGGTGCGCGGGCGCCTTCGAGGATCGGGCGAAGAAGACGACGCAGGCTGTCGCCGAGTTGCTGAACATCGCGGGGGTGTCGTTCGCAGTACTGGGTGATGGCGAGACCTGCACCGGCGACCCGGCGCGGCGGGCGGGCAACGAGTTCGTCTTCCAGCAGTTGGCGATGCAGAACGCCGAGGTGTTCAAGGAGACCGGCGCGAAGAAGGTCGTCTCCACCTGCGCGCACTGCTTCAACACGCTGAAGAACGAGTACTCCCAGCTCGGCGTCGAGCTCGACGTCATCCACCACACGCAGCTGCTCAACCGGCTCGTCCGGGAGGGCAAGCTGACTCCGGTCGCGCCGGCCGACAGCTCGCTCAACGGGCAGAAGATCACCTACCACGACCCGTGCTACCTGGGCCGGCACAACCAGGTGTACGACGCTCCGCGCGAGTTGCTCGAGATCATCCCGGGCGCCGAGTTCGCCGAGATGCCGCGGAACCAGACGAAGTCGTTCTGCTGCGGCGCGGGTGGAGCGCGGATGTGGATGGAGGAGAAGACCGGCAGCCGGATCAACCTGAACCGGACCACCGAGGCGGTCGAGACCGGCGCGGACAAGATCGCCACCGGCTGCCCGTTCTGCCGGGTGATGCTGTCCGACGGCCTGACCGCCAAGCAGGCCGACGGCTCGGCCCGCGAGTCCGTCGAGGTCCAGGACGTGGCCCAGCTCCTCCTCGCCTCGGTCAAACGCGGCTGACCTCAGCACCTGCGCCGGCCTCCACCACCGCGATTTTCTTGCAGTTCACTGCAACTTCCTGCAATTTCCCTTCCCAGTCAGCGGGTCTGCCCCTTAGGCTCCGTTGGTTGTTCCAATGGGGAGGGAAATTCGTGAAGTTCCGTAATCGGGCGGTGGCCGCGGCCATCGCCCTGCCGATGATTCTCGGCATCGCAGCCTGTGGCGACAAGGACACGGCCGGTGGCGGCGCGACTCAGCCGACGCAGACGCAGAGCACCAGCGCGCCGGTCACCAGCAGCACGCCGGAGGCCAGCACGCCTGCGCCGCCGGTCGAAGAGCCGGCCCACCTGACCAACGCCAGCTTCATCCCGACGCTCAAGTCGGCCACCGGCAAGGCCAAGTCCTTCACGTCGAAGATGACGATGACGGTCGGCGGCCAGAAGATCACCGCCACGTCGTCGCAGACCACCAGCCCGCTGGCGATGAAGATGGACATGGTCAACCCGATGGTCGGCGGCGCCATGCAGATGATCCTGGTCAAGTCGAACCTGTACATCTCGATCCCGAAGCAGACCGGCGCGGGCAAGTACATCCAGCTGAACCTGAAGAACAGCAGCGACCCGACGGTCAAGTCGTTCGGCTCGATCCTCGAGAGCGCCGACCCGACCAAGTCCTACCAGGGCTGGGAGAAGGCGCTGAGCGGCGTCAAGTTCGTCAAGTCCGAGACGATCGGCGGCCAGAAGCTCGACCGGTACGACGTGACCGTCGACACCGCCAAGTCGCTGAAGGCGGCCGGCCAGCCGGTCCCGAAGGGCGTGCCGAAGTCGCTGGTGTACTCGGTCTGGATGGGCAGCGACAAGCTGATCTACCAGATGAAGTTCGCGATGGCCGGCGTCGACATGCAGATGACGATGTCCGACTACAACAAGCCGGTCGCCATCGCCGCCCCACCGGCGAGCAAGATCGTCGGCAAGCGCTAGTCATGACAACTCGCACCAGGGTGGCGGCACTGGCCGCCACCCTGCCGCTGCTGTTCGGGGCGGCGTCCTGTGCCGGCACCCCGGCGGCGGAGAAGCAGACCCAACCGGCCGCGCCTGTGAAGGCCGCCCCGCCACTTCGCCTGACCAGCGCGACTTTCGCGCCCGCGCTGAACAAGGCCACCGCCAAGGTGACCTCCTTCAAGGCCGTCGGCCAGATGACCACTCAAGGCCAGACCCTGGACCTGACAGTGGCGGTGACGGCCAAGCCGTTCGCTATCTCGATGACCATGAGCGGCGCCGCGTTCGACGGCATCATGACGATGATCGCGGCCAAGGGTGGTGTCTATGTGTCGGCTCCAGGCGTGACGCCGGCCGGCAAGTACATGGTGCTCGACCTGAAGCACGACAAGAATCCGCAGGTCCGGGCGATCGGTCAGATGCTGGCCAACGCGGATCCGCTGAAGCAGTTCAAGAGCTGGCAGCCGGGTGGGCAGAAGGTCAAGTTCGTCGGCACCGAGAAGGTCGGCGACCGGACGCTGGAGCGCTACCAGATCAGCGTGGTCGTGGCGAAGAAGCCGATCGTCTTCGACATGTGGCTGGGCGCCGACAAGCTGCTGTACAAGATGGCGTACAAGTTCGCGGGCTTGGACTACGTGATGACGATGACCGGTTACAACACGGTTGCTCCGATTGCGGCACCACCGGCGAGCAAGATCGTCAAGCAGCGCTGATGAGGATCCGGTCGAGGGTGGCGGCGCTGGCCGCCGCCTTGCCGTTGGTACTCGGCTTAGCCGCCTGCACGGACGACGCGGCGATCAAGCCCGAGGCCAGTACGACGAAACCGGCAGCCAACCAGAAGGCCGCCAAGCCGCCTGCCAGGCTGACGACGGCGACCTTCGCGCCGGTGACGCTCGCCGCCAACGCCAAGGTGAAGTCCTGGTCCGGGGTGATGCGGATGAGCTTCAACGGTCAGGTGGTGACCGCGACGATCGCGCAGACCTACAAGCCGGCCGCGATGCGGATGGACCTGAGTGGTCCGCAGTTCGGTGGCGTGGCCCATGCGATCCTGGCCAACGGTGTGGTCTACCTGCAGTTGCCGATTCCCGAGGCCCGCGGGCGGTATCTGAAATACGACCCGAAGAGCAGCAACCCGACGGCAGCCGCCGTCGTGCAGTTGTTCAGCGCCGCCGATCCCTCCACCGGGGACAAGGTGCTGCGGAAGGCCCTCGTCAAGGTGAAGTTCGTGGCCGGTGACACGGTCGGTTTCCGCAAGGTTGATCGGTACGACCTCACGATGAACAACGCCACGATGCTCCGGGCGCTCGGGATGAAGCGTCCGGCCGGGATGCCGAAGACCTCGGTCCAATCGCTCTGGATCGGTGCCGACCGCCTCACCTACAAGTCGGTGTCGGGTGATACCCAGATCACCGTGACCGGGTACAACACCGTGGGTGCCATCAGGGCTCCATCGGCGAAGATGATCATCAAGACGCGTTAGTCAGCGCAGGTACGAGGCGCCGTTGAAGTCGAGGACGGCGCCGCTGGACCAGGTGGCTTCGGGGGAGGCCAGCCAGTGGACGGCGTTGGCGACCTCGGTGGCGGTGGCGACCCGGTTGAACGGGCTCTGGGCGCGGATCGCGTCGCCGCCGGGGCCGTCCAGGTGCTGGGCGGTCATGTCGGTGGCGATGAAGCCGGGCGCGATTGACGTCACGGTGATGTCATGTGGCGCCAGCGCGATCGCCATCGACTGCCCGAACGAGTGCAACCCCGCCTTGCTCGCCCCGTACGCCGGTACGTCCGGCTCACCCCGGTACGCCCCACGCGACCCCACGTTGACCACGGCGCCCCGCTTGACGCCATCGGCCGGCTCCACGTCGAGCATCTGCCGGGCCGCGCACCAGGTCAGGTGTGCCGCCGCCTCCAGGTTGACGGCGAGCGTCCGCCGCCAGGCCTCCACCCAGTCCTCGTACGACGTCTCGAGCACCGGGTGACCGAGCCGCCGCGACCCCGCGACCGGCTCGTCGACGAACAGCGCGGCGTTGTTGACCAGTACGTCGATCCGCCCGAGCATCCTCGCCGATTCCTCAACAAGTAAAGGGATCGAGGCCGTATCGCCGAGGTCTCCGGACAGTACCGCGTGCCCCTCTCCAGGCAACTCGGCCAGTACTGCGTTCGCCTTGTCGACGGCGCCCCGGCAATGCAGCACGACCCGGTCGCCGGCCGCCGCGAAGACCCGTGCGACCTCCGCTCCCACGCCACGCGACGCACCTGTGACGAGCACTCCTCTGGACACTGCGATCCCCTCTCCTCGGCTGCCCTCATTCTGCCCTGCCCACGGCCTGTGACATCGCCCTGGCGGCATCGGTGACATCAGAAGGGTTGACAGTGACGTCACTATGACGTCAGTATTGCGTCATGGAACTTGACCACTACCTCGAGTCGGTCCGCCGTAGCGTGGAGAACGCCACCGCGCTGGCCGACGACCAAACTCGCTCCGTGGCGCAGCGCCTCGGAGCCACGCTGGATGACGCGGGCCGGCTGGCCCTCATCTCAGCCCTGTCGGATGCCGCCGGTGAGATCAGTCGTGAGCTGTCGCCCGGCTCCGTCGAGCTCCGGATGGCCGGTGGCCGCCCCGAGTTCGTCGTGACGCCGGCCCCGAGTCAGCTGACCGGCAACGATGACGACGACCTGGACGACGAGGTCGCCGAGCCGGCTGCCGCGGAGCTCGCCCTGGACGCCGACGAGCCGACGGCGCGGGTCACACTGCGGCTGCCGATGTCGGTGAAGAACAAGGTGGACGAGGCCGCGACCGCCGAGGGCATCTCCTCGAACGCGTGGCTGATGCGGACCGTGATGACGGCGCTGACCGGCGGTCGTCCCGGCTACGGCCGCCCGCCGCGGCCGCCGCGTGCGCCCCGCCCCGGCATCTTCGCCCCTGACGGACCGCTGGGACCGGAGGGCCCGCTCGGACCCGACGGCATCTTCGGCCAGGGCGGGGTTTTCGGGCCGGAGGGTGTCTTCGGGCCGGACGGCCTGTTCGGCGACGGACGCCGCGGTGATCGCGGTGACCGCCGGAGCGATCGCAGCGAGCGTCGCGGTGAGCGCGGCGACCATGGACAGCGCCGGGGTGGACGTGGCCCGGGCCAGCGGATGCAGGGGTGGGCACAGTGAGCTACAGCAGCCAGTTGATCGGCGAGGCCGGCGAGATCGAGCGGGTCCGGATCGAGATCGGTTCGGGGCTGGTGGAGATCCGTCCCGCCGACGGTGACAAGACCGTCGTCGACCTGGAGGTCGACAGTGGCGACGAGGGCGACGTGGTGTTCGAGGTGGTGAACGGCGAGCTGATCGTCGAGACCCCGAAGAACCTGCGCCGCGGCCCGGAGATCCGGGTCCGGATCGCCACCCCGGACGTCCTGGACGCCCGGATCCAGACCGGCTCCGGTGACATCACCTCCCGCGCGGCGCTGGGCGAGGCCCGGCTGTCGACCGGGTCGGGTGACATCCGCGCCGACCGGATCGAGGGCGACCTCGCGGCCAACACCGGCAGCGGCGACGTCAAGGTCGGGTACGCGGGTCAGAGTGTCCGGGCCAAGACCGGCTCCGGCGTCATCGACATCGGCGAGGCGGTCGGTACGACCGGCCTGTCCACCGGGTCGGGCGACGTCCGGGTCGGCGACGCGGCCGGGCCGACGACGGTCAAGGTCGGCTCCGGTGACATCACCATCGAGCGGATCAGGGATCACTCGGTCGCGACCTCCGGCTCCGGCGACGTCCGGGTCGAGTCCGCCGAGGGCCCCAGTGTGCGGGCCGAGACGGCTCGCGGGGACGTGCAGATCGGCGTACCGGACGGTGTGCCGACCTACCTCGACCTCAAGACGGTCACCGGCCAGATCCGGTGCGACCTCGAGCCCGGTGAGAAGCCGGCCGAGGGCGAGCGCTCGCTGATGCTGCGGGCCCGCACCGTCTCCGGCGACATCACCGTCGTCCGGGTCTGAACCAGCAGAACACCCAGCAGAAGACTCAGCACGGGGACCAGTGAGGGGATACAGCCATGATCAGCGAACACCAAGAGGTAGCCCGCTATCGGGTGGCCGAACAGATCCGGGTCGCCGAACTACGGGCCCAGAGCAAGCAACACCTCGACGCGCTGCGGGCCGACGGCGAGGCGGTCGGCCCGCGGCACGAGCTGGCCGGCGTACTGCGCCGGCTGGCCGACCGGCTCGAGCCGCAGCCGCGCCACCGCCGTACCGGCCTGTCCGTCGTCCGGTGATCTCGATGACTTCTCAAGCACTTTGCAGCTTGCTGCAACGCCTTGGTCTATTGACCTCCCGGGGCCGCTGACGCTGTTAGGGTGCTGGCCGTAACTGTGGTCGACACTCGGGGAGAAATGATGTTGCGTCCGTTGGTCGCGGTGACCGCCGCCACCCTGCTGCTGGCCGGTTGCAGCGGAGGAGACGACAAGTCGTCCTCGTCGAGCGACGATGGCAACAACGCCAACTCGGCCTCGACGCCGACGCCGAGCACCCCGGACCTCCCCAGCTTCGACCAGCCGAAGGCTTTCAGTCTGGTCACCGCGATCGCCTACGCCCGGCCGGACGGGCCGACCGAGCTCTACGGCGGCAAGGGCGCCATCGTCGGCAAGACCGCGATGTACGTCAACAAGGAGGCCCTGCACGCGGTCGCGATCGACGGGAGCTACAGCTGGCAGGCGCTGTCCAGCGACGTCAAGTCCACCGTCACCGAGGGCTACACGACGCCGACCGCCGTTCAGCTGGACGGCAAAGAGGTGATCGCGATCGCCTACGCCCAGAACGTCGAGGCGGGCGGCACCCAGAAGGCGCATGGCGAGGTCGTCTTCAAGTGGCTCGACCCGGCCGACGGCAAGGTGCTCAGCACCGCCACCGCGGTCATCAACGAGAAGATCGGCGGGGGTGTCGGATCGTTCGACCGGGCGACCGGTCAGGGTGCGATCACCGTCAGCGCGGGCGGCTCCAGGACCGCCGGTACTGCCGTGTTCGCCGACCCGGTGACCAAGAAGGCCACGGTGATCCCGGATCTCGGCGTGGCCGGGGTCTCCAACGGCGTCGTGGTGGGCGACCAGGGGTCGGGCCAGGAGGGTGCCACGAATCTCAAGATCGCCGTCGTCGACGGCGCGACGGGCAAGGTCAAGAAGGCGATCCCGATCCCGGCGATGAGCTACCTGATTCCGCAGACCGCCGGCAAGACGCACGCGTACATCGTGGGCGACGGCTACCGGAAGACCAACAAGTACGGCGGCGTCAACGTGCGCTCCATCTTCGCCGTGAACTTCGCCACCGGTGCCATGGTCGAGACCAAGCGACCGGATCTGGCCGATACCGACGACAACACCTACGACTGCTCGTCCGACGGTGTCGACGCGGTGGTCTGCCGCCGCGGTTCCTCGTACGGCAACGAGCAGGACGAGATCCTCGGCTTCGACGACAGCACCGGCAAGAAGAGCTGGGAGTACACCACCAAGAGCTCCAACCGGGTGGTTCTCGATATCACCACGGTCTACAACGGCTATGTCTACGGCAAGGCGGAGAAGTTGCCTGCCGTGCTCGACGCCAAGACCGGCGAGGACGTCCCGGTACCGGCGCCGACGCCGTCCGCGGGCGCCACGCCGACCCCTGGCGAGACGCCGACCGATGGCAGCTCGCCGGGTGACGGCAGCACGCCGGGGGAGTCGACCCCCAGTGCGGCCTTCGGCCAGCCGGGGCTGGTCTGGGGTGAGCCGCAGCCGCCGGTGTCGGTCTCGAAGTACGGCAGCGTCTACCTGCAGGACGGCGGTACGGACGCACCGCTGAACACCGAGAAGACGCTGGTGATCCAGAAGGCGATCGGCTGACGTTTCGCAGCACCGACCGAGAGGCCGCGGCGGTCAGATGCCGCCGCGGAGGAAGTTCTGGTACGACCGGGACGGCGTCGGGCCGCGCTGTCCCTGGTACCGGGAGCCGTACTTCGCGGAGCCGTACGGGTGCTCGGCAGGCGAGGACAGCCGGAAGAAGCAGAGCTGGCCGATCTTCATCCCCGGCCAGAGCTTGATCGGCAGCGTCGCCACGTTGGACAGCTCCAGCGTCACATGGCCGGAGAAACCGGGGTCGATGAACCCGGCGGTGGAGTGGGTGAGCAGCCCGAGCCGGCCCAGCGAGGACTTGCCCTCCAGCCGCGCCGCCACGTCGTCGGGCAGCGTCACCAGCTCGTACGTCGAGCCCAGCACGAACTCGCCCGGGTGCAGGATGAAGGGCTCGTCGCCCTCCGGCTCGACCTGACGGGTCAGGTCGGGCTGTTCCTCGGCCGGATCGATGTGCGGGTAGCGGTGGTTCTCGAACACCCGGAAGAATCGGTCCAGCCGTACGTCGACGCTCGACGGCTGCACCATCGCAGCATCGAACGGATCCAGCTGGACCCGCTTCGCGTCGAGCTCGGCCAAGATGTCACGGTCGGAGAGCAGCACGAACGCAACTTACCGCAGCGTGCTGCAACTCCGCCTGTCTGCCGGGCTCGGATCCTGATCGGATCGGCGCCCGATGTCACCGGGACCTGGCCGCGTACCTGTTCCGGAGCCCTCAGCTCCCCGGACCGTCGACGCGGCTACGGGCCTTCGGCAACGGCTCAGTTGGCGAGCTTGTTGAACTTCGAGACCTGGCCGGCGAACGTCTTCACCTGGGCCGGCGACCAGTCCTTGAGCAGGTCCTCGATCACCTTGTGGCGCTTCTTGCGGGCCGCGGCGAGCTTGCGCTTGCCGTTCGCCGTCAGCGTCAGCAGGGTCGCCCGGGCGTCGGACTTGTCGGCCGCCCGCTTCAGCAGGCCTTCTTCCTCGAGTCGCGCGCAGGCCCGGCTGACCGGACCCTTGTCCACCTCGAGGGCCGCGACCAGGTCGGCCATCCGCACCGGCGCGAGCTCCTCGACATGGTTGAGCAGCGCGTACTGCGCCGGCTCGAGATCCGGATGCGCCTCGTCCGACAGCGTCCGCTGCAGACTGCGCAGCCGGCGTGCCAGCGTGACGAGTTCCTTCTCCAGGTTCTCGAGTGCGTCGTTAGTGTCAGTTGCCACCGTTCACCCCTTCTTTTCAGTTGCCCCGCAACCATCTTGTCCGGCCCCAGTCAGGACCGCATCCTCACGTTGCGTCGAATGTTGCCCCCGGCAACGCGTTCTAATCTGCCAGAAGATGACCGGCCTGCCCAGTCCTGGGCGTGCCCTTTGTTCAAAACTCCCCGATAACCCCCCGTGCAAACCGCCACCGGGGTCGGGTATGATCCTCTGAGTCCGCCGGGAAACCGGCAGCCGCGCGGGTGTAGTTCAATGGCAGAACATCAGCTTCCCAAGCTGACAGTGCGAGTTCGATTCTCGTCACCCGCTCCAGCAGACCCCAGGCCGATGGCCTGGGGTCTTTGTCGTCCGAGGGGGTTTGTGATCCGGCCGGCGCGGGTACGCCGGCCGGATCGCTGCGCTGTCAGCGGCGGCATTTTCTTTTCGAATAGCGGTGGCTTTGTTCTTGCAAACCAGGGCTGACAACCATTCCACACCGGTGGATCTGAGGGTTACTTCGAGCCGAAGACCTGGAGTTCGGTCATGTCGGTGAACTGGCAGCCGCCGTAACCGCCGTCGGGGCAGTTGGTGGCGAAGTCGGGCACCTGCGGGCTGAGCATCACGAACCGGACGAACTTCACGCCGGTGACGTTGCCGGTCGGCGTGACCTCGTTGTACCTGCCGCGGTTCGCGGCGCCGAACTCGCCTTCCTGGGCGGTCGCCCAGGTGGTGCCGTCGACGGACGTCTCGATCCGGTACTTGCCGGTCGCCGAACTGCCCGGGTCGCCGCAGTTGTTCGACGGGTCGACCGAGAACTTGCTGATGTTCACGGCCACCGGCAGCGCGATGTCGACGTTCTTCGGGATCATCACGCCGGTCGGGGTGCCGTCGTCGTCACCGGTCGTACTGCCCCAGCCCGGTCCCTGGCTGGAGTCGATCACGTTGGCCGGGCCGCAGCCGAGAGAGGTGAGGTCCGGACCGTTGAAGTCCACCACCGAACCGCCGCCGGAAGCCGCGGCCCAGTTGCGCCGCGGTGCGAAGTTCGCGGTCGTACCGCCGGCCTTCACCGTCAGCGCATTGCCCAGTACCTCGTACCCGACACCAGAGACGACGAACTTGCCGTAGGTGCCCGGCAGTACACCAGTGATCGTGTACTTGCCGTTGGCGCCCGTGACTGCGGAGTAGTCGCCCGCGTAGCCGGACGCGTGGCCACCGATGAAGACCAGTGCGCCGGCCACCGGAGCGCCGGTGTCCTTGTCCGTCACAGTGCCGGAGATGGAGGTGGTGGCGCCGGTCGGCGGGATGTGGAAGTCCTCGACGGGACGGGAGTCGCCGCCGTCGATCGCCCCGGCGAACCAGCCCATGCCACGGTTCGCGAAGACCTGCCAGATGACCTTGGCGTTCTTGCCGCCGCTGGCGACCAGATCGGCCTGGACGATCGCGTTGCGCATGTCGAGCATCGTCGGGTCGGCGGTGGACAGCTCCATCGCCCGGGTGATGATGCTCAGCGCATAGGTGTGGCCGAACCGCTCGCGCAGATCCCACAGCGTCTGGGCCCACACCTCACCGGACGAGTGCACCTCCGGCGTACCGCCGATGGTCGGGAAGTCCCCGTAGGTGTAGCCGCCCTGCGAACCGTCGATGCCGACACAGGCCGGCTCCTTGGCCCTGACCCGGCAGTCGTTCGGCATCGTGCGGATGGTGCCGCCGCCGGTGTCGTACCGGCCGATCCGCATCTCACCGTTGGCAGTGGTGTCCTTCTCCAGGTTGTGCGAGGCCAGGTAGTCGAGCGCGTAGAAGTCGCTCCAGGCCTCGCCCATCGAGCCGGCCTGGATGCTGTTCAGGGTCGAGTTGCCGGTGGCGTCGACGACCAGCCGGTTCGACAGGCCGTGGGTGTACTCGTGGTACAGGATCTCGGCCGAGTTCGACGAGCTGGTCGCCACCGTCGCGTCGTCACCGGGGCTGCCGAACAGGTACATCTGCATGGTCGGCGGAGTGCCGTCCGGCGGGGTGTTCATGTTCGCGTTGTTGATGTGGTTGGCGTCCGGACCGCCGTCGGCGGCGGTGGCCGCGCCGTCGATCGAGTTCAGCTGGACCGCGTCGCCGCCGTCGGCGTCGAACGAGCCGGCCGCCTTGGTGAAGCTGATCGGCGGCTTGGCCAGCCAGTCGTGGAAGTTGCTGGCGAAGAAGAACCCGTTGGTGACGTCCTCGTTCATGTTGGTCTTCCAGGACGTCGGCTTGGCCGGGTCCCAGGTGCAGATGGTCGTCGGCGAGCAGAGCGCGACCGACTGGAACGGCACCAGCTTGTACTCCGAACCGGTCGCGGTGCCCGGTACCTTGACCAGCTCGCCGGGGTTCGCCTGGTTGTCGTCGTTGATGTCCGCGAACGCCGCCACCGAAGTGCCCTCGAGCAGCGTCTTCGCGCCCTTGGGCAGCCACTTGTTGTAGATCAGGTTCTCGGTGCGCTGGACGCCGCCCTTGGGCGCGCCCGGGTAGTTGTCGAAGACGAGCGCGTCGCCCTTGTCGTTGCTGGACAGGTCGCGCCGGTACAGCAGGTCGCCGGTCTGGGCGTCGATCACGTGGGTGTAGATCAGGGTGCCGCCCGCGTTGGTGTACGTCGACCAGGCCTTCCGCAGGCCGTCCGCGGTGTGGAACCAGACCTCCTTCGCGTAGTCGCCGTTGCTCCACTTCGTCGTGGTTCCGGCGGCCTTGGCAGTTGCGGTCTTCGCGGTCCCACCGATGTCCTCGGCCGCGGCTGAGCGCGCTGCGGAGGCGGTCACCGAGGGGGCAGCCCTGCGGGCGGCAGCCTGGGTGGCCAGTCCGGCGATCGGTGCGCCCTGCAGCGAGATCAGCTGGCCGGCCTTGGTGACGTGGGCCTTGAGGCCGTTGCCGAACACCTCGATGCCGTCGACTTCCTGGACCCAGGAGATGTGGTGGGTGCCGAGGTCGTCGACGTAGTCCTTGCGGAGCTTGAGGTCGGCGAGGTCGGAGGCCGAGAGCCTGAAGACCTCCGGGTGCGCCTTGACGTAGGCCAGGGCGATCTCGGTGGCTTTCTTCGTGCTCTTGGCGGTGAGGAAGCCGTTGAGCTTGGTCACCTGGGCCGGCGTACCGGTGTTCTCGTCGAGTGCCACGACGCCCTGGCTGCCCAGGGAGGTACGGAACTTCTCGGAGGCGGCGGTCTCCTTGCCGACAACCTTCGCGGCGCGGTTGTAGGTCGCGCGGGCGTTGGGGGTCCGGGCGTCGTAGTTGCCCTTGCGCTCCTTGGCCTTGATCGACCTGCCCGCCTCGGCGGGTGTCTTCGCATTGGGGGTGGCG
Source organism: Kribbella sp. NPDC051620 (assembly GCF_044453825.1). NCBI lineage: Bacteria > Bacillati > Actinomycetota > Actinomycetes > Propionibacteriales > Kribbellaceae > Kribbella > Kribbella sp. NPDC051620. The sequence continues at coordinate 34,842 of NZ_JBITDB010000004.1, read as the reverse complement.
GCCGTGGCGGCCATCGCGCCACCGCCGGCCGTTACCGCCAGGACGGTGCTGGCGCTCACGGCGGTCACCGCGAGCAGCCTGCGTCCCTTGCCGGGAACTCTCACAAAACATCACTCCTGAATATTGTTGAGACAGAAGCCGGAGGGCCGGCCGAGTGGATACTCGGCCGGCCCTCGCGGATGGTGATCGATGCGATTACTTGGTACCGAAGACCTGGATCTCCGTCATGTCGGTGAACGAGCAGCCGCTGACGGTGGAGCCTGGGCAGGTGGTCGCGAAGTCCGCGACCTGCGGGCTGAGCATCCAGAACTTCACGTACTTCACGCCGGCGGTGTTGCCGGACGGCGCCAGTTCGGTGTACTTGCCCACGTTGGCGTTGGTGAAGGTGCCCTCCTGAGCCGTGGCCCAGGTGGTGCCGTCAGCCGACGTCTCGATCTTGTACTGACCGGTGGCCGCCGTCGGGTCGTCACCACAGGTGTTCGACGGGTCGACCGAGAACTTGGTGACGTTCACGGTGTCCGGCAGCGTGATGGTGATGAACTTCGGCACCATCACATTGGTCGGCGTGCCGTTGTCGTCGCCGGTGGTGCTGCCCCAGCCGGTGCCCTGGCTGGAGTCGTTCGCGTACTGCGGACCGCACTGCGGCGAGAAGTCCGGACCGTTGTAGGCGGAGACCGTGCCGCCGCCGGACGACGCGGCCCAGTTGCGCCGCGGAGCCAGGTTGGCGACGGTGCCGCTCGGCTTGACCGTCACGGGAGCGCCCAGTACCTCGTACCCGGCGCCGGTGACGACGAACTTGCCGTAGGTGCCGGGCAGTACGCCAGTGATCGTGTACTTGCCGTTGGCGCCGGTCACTGCGGAGTAGTCGCCCGCGTAGCCGGAGGCGTGACCGCCGATGAAGACGAGCGCGCCGGCCACCGGAGCGCCGGTGTCCTTGTCGGTGACGGTGCCCGTGATGCTCGTGGTGGCCGTCTTCGGCGGAACGTGGAAGTCCTCGATCGGGTTCGCGTCGCCGCCGTCGAGCACGCCGGCGAACCAGCCCATGCCACGGTTGGCGAAGACCTGCCAGATGATGCCCGCGTTCTTACCGCCGCTGGCGACCAGGTCGGCCTGGACGATCGCGTTGCGCATGTCCAGCATCGTCGGGTCGGCGGTGGACAGCTCCATCGCGCGGGTGATGATGCTCAGCGCGTAGGCCCGGCCGAAGCGCTCCCGCAGGTCCCACAGGGTCTGGGCCCAGACCTCACCGGAGGCGTGTACCTCGGGCCGGTTGGTGATGTGCGGGAAGTCGCCGTAGGTGTAGCCGCCCTTGCTGCCGTCGCGAGCGACGCAGTTCGGGCTGATCGCCTTCACGCGGCAGTCGATCGCCTCGGTCCGGAACAGCTGGCCGTGGGCGACGTACTTGCCCTCGAGGACCTCACCGGGAGCGGTGGTGTCCTTCTCCAGCCCGTGCGAGACCAGGTAGTCCATCGCGTAGAAGTCGCTCCACGCCTCGCCCATCGAGCCGGCCTGGATGCTGTTCAGTGTCGAGTTGCCGGTGGCGTCGACGACGAGCCGGTTCGACAGACCGTGGGTGTACTCGTGGTACAGGATGCTGGCGTCGTTCGCGCCGCTGGCCGGCACCCAGCGCTCCTGCGCGTCGGACTTGCCCGGCGAGTGCCACAGGTACATCTGCATGGTCGGCGGGGTGCCGTCCGGCGGGGTCGACATGTTCGCGTTGTCGTCGTGGTTGGCGTCCGGTCCGCCGTCGGCGCCGGTCGCCGCGCCGTCCAGCGCGTTCAGGTGCACCGGGTCGCCGCCCGCGGCGTCGAACGAGCCGGCCGCCGGGGTGAAGCTGATCGGCGGCTTGGCCAGCCAGTCGTGGAAGTTGCTGGCCAGGTAGAACGCGTTGGTGACGTCCTGGTTCAGGTTCGTCTTCCAGGAGTCCGGCTTGGCCGGGTCCCAGGTGCAGATGAACGCGGCCGAGCAGAACGAGCTGCTGTTCTGGAACGGAACCAGCTTGTACTCCGAGGTGGTCGGCGTACCCGGTACCTTGACCGTCTCGCCGGCGTTCGGCTGGTTGTCGTCGTTCACGTCCGCGAAGGCGGCGACAGACGTTCCCTCGAGCAGCGTCTTCGCGTTCTTCGGCAGCCACTTGTTGTAGATCAGGTTCTCGGTGCGCTGCGTGCCGCCCTTGGGCGCGCCCGGGTAGTTGTCCTGCACCAGCGCGTCGCCGTTGCCCTCGCTGATCAGGTCCTTGCGGTACAGCAGGCCGCCGGTCTGGGCGTCGATCACGTGGCTGTAGATCTTCGAGCCGCCGCCGTTGACATAGGTCAGCCAGCCCTTGCGCAGGCCGTCGGCGGTGTGGAACCAGACCTGCTTGGCGGTGTCGCCGCTGCTCCACTTGGTGGTGCCGGCCTTGGTGGTCGCCGTGGCTTTCAGCAGCTTCGCGTCGACATCCTCGGCCGCGGCGGTCCGGGCGGCGTCGGCGCTGATGACCGAGCCGGCCGCCTTCTCGCGGGCCTGAGCCTGCGAGACGAGGCCGGAGATCGGTGCGCCCTGCAGCGAGATCAGCTGGCCGGCCTTGGTGACGTGGGCCTTCAGGCCGTTGCCGAACACGTCGATGCCGTCGACCTGCTGGCTCCACGAGATGTGGTGGGTGCCGAGGTCGTCGACGTAGTCCTTGCTCAGCTTGAGGGTGCCGAGGTCGGAGGCGGACAGCTTGAAGACCTCGGGGTGGGCCTTGACGTAGGCCAGCGCGATCTCGGTGGCCTTCTTGGTGCTCTTGGCGGTGAGGAAGCCGTTGAGCTTGGTCACCTGCGCCGGCGTACCGGTGTTCTCGTCGACCGCGACCACGCCCTGGCTGCCCAGGGAGGCGCGGAACTTCTCCGACGCGGCGGTCTCCTTGCCGACAACCTTCGCGGCGCGCGCGTAGTTCGCGCGGGCGTTCGGCGTCCGGGCGTCGTAGTTGCCCTTGCGCTCTTTGCCGGTGATCGACGACTTGGCGGCGTCGGCCGGGGCCTTGGTGTCCGGGGCGGCGGAGGTGGCGGCCATCGCGCCACCGCCGGCCGTTACAGCCAGGACGGTGGACGCGCCGACGGCGGTGACCGCCAGGAGCCCCCGTCCCTTGCCAGAAACTCTCACAACTGTGCTCCAGAGAAAGTCGTGCGGATCGCCCTCCACGACCCGTCCGGGCCGACCTTAAGCCTGGCGGTCGGCCCGGGGAAGGGTTATCTGCGGAATGACACGGAAGCGAGGGTTGTCCTTCGCAACCAATGGGTCGGCTGCTGTCAGGACCCCGCCGTCAGATCAGAAGGCGGCGGCTCCGTTCGGCGTACCGAGGCCCGTCGGGCCGTCCCAGCCGGTCCGAGCGTTGCACCACTGGGTTGTGGGGCATGAGCCGTTGCTTCCGCTCGTCACGTCGAACAGCGAGCTGGGGTGCGCGTACGGGAGAGCGTTCGCGTAGCCGGCGGTGTTGCCCGACAGCGCGTAGACCGAAGCGATGATGGGTGCGGCCTCACTCGTCCCACCGAACTGTGCCCAGGTCGAGGCGGTCCTGCTGGTCGGGTAGTAGATCGCCATGCCGCCCTTGGAGGGGTCAGCCGCCGCAGAGACGTCGGCCATCGCGCGCTTCGAGCAACCGGTGCTGAAGCTGGATGCGGCACTCAGCGCGGTGTTGTACGTCGAGCAGCCCGACCCGGCGCCACTCCAGACGCTCTCCGACCAGCCGCGGGTGTTGCTGGCCGAGACCAGCGAGGTACCACCGACAGCAGTCGTGTAGGAGGACGAAGCCGGGTAGCTGCCGCCCTGGTAGCCGTCGTCACCGGTCGACGCGGTGACGGCGATGCCCGGGTGGTTGTAGTAGGACCCGTACGTCGCGTCGGAGGCGTCGCCGCCGCCGTAGCTGTTCGAGATCGCCACTACGCCGGGCTGCTTGGAGGCGGTGACCACGGCGGTGCCGAGGTCGGCGAAGCTGGCCGACTTCGCCTGCACCACAACGATCTTGGCGTCCGGCGCCGCGGCCGAGACCGCGTCGACGTCGAGTGCCTGCTCGCCGGCCCAGCCGACGTTGAAGTTCGGCAGCGTGGTACCGCCGGTCTGGTTGATGATGCGCAGGCAGCCGTTCGCGATCGTGCAGGCGGACAGCCCGAACTGGGACCGGTAGACGCCGAGGTCGCGCTCCAGGTTCGGGTAGCCGTAGGCGTCGACGATGGCGACCGTACGGCCGTTCGCGCTCAGCCCGTTCAACTTGTACGCGTCCCGCAGGCCGGTCGGCGTGAGACCGGTCGCGGGCGGCGAAGCCGACGCCGTCGACTTCCCCGCAGCATCGACGAGCTTGAGTGCGTGACACGAGGCGGTGTGGGCCGTCTTCGCGGTGGTACAGACCTGTGCGGCGTGCTTTCCGGCGGTGTACGGAGTGGGAGCCGCGGCGGCCCCTTGGCTGGTCAGTCCTGCGACGGCTAGTGCGCCGACGCCCAGGGCGGACACGAGAATCCGTTGCTTCAACAGAACTCCTCGAGCTGGGCAGGCCCACCCTGATCATCTCGGTCGGGGCGGAACCGGCGTGATTGGTGTTCGGAATCGTCCGCCCGTCCGACCCCCGGAATCCAGCGATCCGATCCCTGACAAATGTCATGGGTGCCGGTGCGCGAACGCCTTGTGGTACAACGGTTTTTCCCGCCATGCCGCCCAGATCTGCCCTTCGGTGTAATCCGAAGGATTCCCCCCGACTTTTCGGCTAGCGTCCTTTCATGGACCTACTGGCCGAGGCGGAGGCACTCCAGGCGGAGGCTCATGAGGTACTCCGCAAGCTCGAGCTGCAGCACGCGTTCCCGTCGCTCGGGCCGCCGTTGCTGATCGGCAGCGCGCGGTCTGGGCTGATGGTGCTGCGCGACCTGGACGTCATGTTCACGGCGCCTTCGGCAAGGGCTTGCGATGTCCTGACCGGTCTTGCTGAGATTGCCGCGCGGGTCGAGTTGCTGTCGGTCGACTTCCGCGACGAGCGCGGAGAGCGCCGGCCGACGCCGCAGCTCACCGACGAGCGGTTCTATGCGGTACTTGGGTACGCCGGCTGGAAGGTCGAGCTGACGATTTGGCTGCACGCCGTTGACCGGCCGCATGTCGCGGACGCGCTGCGGGTCGGGGCGGCGAGCGATGAGGAGAAGGAAGCGATTCTGCGGCTCAAGAGCACGTATCCGGGGTACCCGGAGGCGGTTGGCGGGTCGGACATCTATCCGGCGGTGCTCGAGCACGGCGTACGGAGTACTGAAGAACTGACTGCCTATTTGGGCAGCTGAAGAGTGCCGGCCGTCCGGCAACGCCACCGGGCGGTCGGCACTCGCTTGGGAGGGGGCCTGTTTCAGAGTAGGCCCAGGGCTTCGGATTCCTGGTCGCTGAAGAGGCGGGAACGGATCAGGAAGCGGACGCCTTCGGGGGCCTCCACCGAGAAGCCGCTGCCGCGGCCTTTGACGACGTCGACGGTCAGGTGGGTGTGCTTCCAGTACTCGTACTGGTTCTTGGACATCCAGAACGAGATCGGCCGGTCCAGGCCGGCGACGTCGAGATCACCCAGCTGGATGTCCGCGTTGCCGGTCTTGAACTCGCCGTCCGGGTAGCACATCGGGGAGCTGCCGTCGCAGCACCCGCCGGACTGATGGAACATCAGCGGGCCGTGGATCTCGGTGAGGCGACGGAGCAACTCCGCCGCCTCCTCCGTATACGAAACCCTGTCGACCATGACGATCTAGAAGAAGCCGAGCTTGTTCGGGCTGTAGCTGACCAGCAGGTTCTTGGTCTGCTGGTAGTGGTCGAGCATCATCTTGTGGTTCTCCCGGCCGATGCCCGAGTTCTTGTACCCGCCGAAGGCCGCGTGCGCCGGGTAGGCGTGGTAGCAGTTCGTCCAGACCCGGCCGGCCTGGATCTCGCGGCCGGCCCGGTACGCCGTGTTCATGTCCCGCGACCAGACGCCGGCGCCGAGCCCGTACAGGGTGTCGTTGGCGATCTTGATCGCGTCGGCGTAGTCGTCGAACCTGGTCACCGAGACGACCGGCCCGAAGATCTCCTCCTGGAAGATCCGCATCTTGTTGTCGCCCTCGAAGATGGTCGGCTGGATGTAGTAGCCGCCGCTCAGGTCGCCGCCGAGGTCGGCCTTCTCGCCGCCGGTGATCACCTTGGCGCCCTCCGCTTTGCCGATGTCGATGTACGACAGGATCTTCTCGTACTGGTCGTTGCTGGCCTGCGCGCCCATCATCGTGTCGGTGTCCAGCGGGTTGCCCTGCTTGACCGCCTCGGTGCGCGCCTTGGCGTCGGTCAGGAACGAGTCGTAGATGCCGGCCTGGATCAGCGCCCGGGACGGGCAGGTGCAGACCTCGCCCTGGTTCAGCGCGAACATCGTGAAGCCCTCGAGCGCCTTGTCGTAGAAGTCGTCGCGGGAGCTGGCGACGTCGTCGAAGAACAGGTTCGGGCTCTTGCCGCCGAGCTCCAGCGTCACCGGGATGATGTTCTCCGAGGCGTACTGCATGATCAGCCGGCCGGTCGTGGTCTCACCAGTGAACGCGACCTTGGCGACTCTGTTGCTGGAGGCAAGCGGTTTGCCGGCCTCGACGCCGAACCCGTTGACGATGTTCAGCACGCCCGGCGGGATCAGGTCGGCGATCAGCTCCATCAGCACGTGGATCGAGGCCGGCGTCTGCTCGGCCGGCTTCAGGACGACGGCGTTGCCGGCCGCCAGCGCGGGCGCCAGCTTCCAGGTCGCCATCAGGATCGGGAAGTTCCACGGGATGATCTGGGCGACCACGCCGAGCGGCTCGTGGAAGTGGTAAGCGACGGTGTCGTCGTCGACCTGGGAGATCGAGCCCTCCTGCGCGCGCAGCGCGCCGGCGAAGTACCGGAAGTGGTCGACGGCCAGCGGCATGTCCGCGGCCAGCGTCTCGCGGACCGCCTTGCCGTTGTCCCAGGTCTCGGCGACGGCGAGCAGTTCGAGGTTGTCCTCGATCCGGTCGGCGATCTTGTTCAGGATGTTCGCCCGTTCGGCCGCCGACGTCCGGCCCCAGCCCGGCGCCGCGCCGTGGGCAGCGTCGAGAGCCGCCTCGACGTCGTCGGCGGTGCCGCGGGCGATCTCGGTGAAGGTCTCGCCGGTCACCGGCGTCGGGTTCTCGAAGTACCCGCCCTTGGCCGGTGGCACCCACTCACCGCCGATGAAGTGCTCGTACCGTGCCTTGAAGCTGACGGGGCTGCCGTCCTGCCCTGGGGCTGCATAGATCGTCATTGGTCCTCCTGCAGAAAAGAGCGGTGCTGCGAAAGCTAGGCCGGGTGACGTTGCATCGACGTTGCATAGCTTCGGGGCCTGGTGTGCCCTTGTGTGCGGGTCCGTTCCGGGTGAGGCTGGAGCGTGGACCCCGGGGATAGGGCGCGGCAGCTCAGCGAGCTGTACGACGAGGTGCTCGGCGGAGTCCGGGTGCCCGGCGTGCCGCGCCCGCTGGAGCCCAGGCCGCTGGTTGCCGAGTCCTGGCAACGATCGCTGGCGGCGTCCGTCGACCCGGAGCTGGACGGACCGCCGTTGGTGCTGCCGTCCGAGCTGCTGGAGTCCATGCGTGAGGAGCACCCTCTGCAGGCGGTACTGCCGATCCTCCGCGCCACACTGACGACCATCGCGGATGAGGCGTCCCACATCATGATCGTCACGGATGCGCAGGGGCTGATCCTCTGGCGCGAGGGTGCGGCCGACGTGCGCCGGCAGGCCGACCGGATCGCGCTGACCGAGGGAGCGGTGTGGTCCGAGGATGCGATCGGCACCAATGGCATGGGCACCGCGCTGGCCACCGATCAACCTGTCCAGATCCATTCGGCCGAACATCTGGTACGCCGAATCCACGCGTGGACGTGTGCCGCGGCGCCGGTCCACGACCCCGATACCGGCAAGGTGATCGGCGCGGTCGACGTGAGTGGTCCGCTGCGTACGGTCCACCCGGCCATGATGGCGCTGGTGACCGCGGCGGCTCAGCTGGCCGAGGGGCAGCTGCGAGTCCGGATGGCTGCTGCTGATGAGCAGCTTCGCGCTCGCAACATGCGCCACCTGATCGCCCTGGGCGACGCTCCCGGCGCGCTGCTTACTCCTTCTGGTCGCGTGCTCGCCGTCCAGCCGCTGGCTTGGCTGCCCGATCGTCTCGACATCTCCACCGGCGCTTCACGCGTCGAGCTCGGGGATGGACGTGAAGCGGTGGTCGAGCAGTTGGACGAGGGCTACCTGTTGCGCATCCCAGGACCGGTACGCCGGAGCTGCCCACAGCTGCGGTTGCGGCTGCTGGGGCCGGACGCGGCGGCTTTGGTCGGGACTCGTGAGATCGCGTTGACGTTGCGCCGGGCCGAGGTGCTCGCGTTGCTCCTTCTGCATCCGGCGGGACTTACGGCTGAGCAGTTGATGCTGCAGCTGTATGGGGATGAGGGCAATCCGGCGACGGTACGGGCCGAGATGCATCGGCTGCGCAGTCTGCTCGGTGCCGGGGTGCTCGATACGAAGCCTTATCGGATCATCGCGGACGTGTCGGGTGACATCACGGACGTGCAGCTCGCCCTGCGTCGTGGCGATTTGGCCAAGGCGTTGGAGTTGTACTCCGGGCCGTTGCTCGGGCGATCGGAGGCGCCGGCCTTGCGGGTGGAGCGGGACGAGTTGGATGCGACGCTGCGGCGCGCAGTACTGGATGCCGCTGACGCCGAGCTGCTGTGGCGGTTCGCGCAGACGCCGACGGGTGCGGAGGATCTCGAGGTCTTCGAGGTTCTCGATCGGCGTCTTCCCGCCGGGGATCATCGGCGGGCGGCGGTAGCTGCCCGCCTGGACCGGCTCGCGGGGTAGCTCAGTATCTGGACAGTGGAATTTAAGTCCAGTGAACTAGTCTAGTTTCGCAGGTGTGACCGTCGTGGGTGACTCAGCGTTGTCGTCCCGCCCTAGCTCAGTTCGGCTGTGCAGCGGGCGGGGCGGCGACCGAGCCACGCTCGATCAAGGTCGGCTCGACGGTCGTGCGGCGGACGCGGCGGTTGGTGTCGACGGCCGACGTGACGCGGCTCACGACGTCGGCGACCAGGTCGTCGAGCGGCCAGTGGAAGGTGGACAGCGGCGGACTGAGCAGCTGGGACATCGGCTGGTCGTCGTACCCAAGCAGGGACAGGTCGTCGGGGACGCAGATGCCGAGCTCCTTGCAGGCGGCGTACACGCCGAAGGCCATCGAGTCGGCGAGCGCCAGGATGCCGGTCGGGCGGCGGTCGCCGGTCAGTACTTCGCGGGCGACGTCGGTTGCGCCGGCCAAGTCGTGCGGACAGGGCACGATCCGCACCTTGACCTTCAGTCCGAACGCGATCCGCTGCGCGATCTCCTCGGCCGGCCGCTCCACCTCGAAACGGCGGGACGGGCTCAGTACGACGACGTCGCGGTGACCGGCGTCGGCCAGCCTGCGCAGCGCGGTACTGACTCCGGTCTCGTTGTCGAACAGCACCTCGGACTTCGCCTTCGCGGCCGGCAGCGCGTCGCCGATCGCGATCACCGGCGCCTGCTGGGCGATCTTGGCCCAGCCCTTGGCGCCCGGATCGATCGGGATCACCACGATCGCGTCGGCGCGATGGTCGACCAGGTGCTGGGCGAGCTGGAGCTGCCGGTCGGCGTCACCGGCCGAGTCGATGATCCACGCGTTGCGGTCTGGGGCGAGCAGCTCGCGGCCGAGCGCGGCGGCCAGCCGTTGCTGCCAGAGGTCCTCGAGCGAGGCGCACAGCACGCCGATCGAGCCGCTGCGGCCGGAGGCGAGCGCGCGGGCCACAGGGTCGGCCTGGTAGCCGAGACGCTCGGCGGCTTCCTGCACCCGCGCTTGCGTCTCCGGCGTTCCTTGCAGACCTCGCAGGGCGTACGACACGGCGGCCATCGAGAGACCGGTGTCCGCTGCGATGTCCTTGAGGGTCGGCCTGCGGCCTGTTGCGGACATGCCATCGACCCTAGGGCACGGTGGGGACAAAAACCTGTCCAGGGATGGACTTTGCTGGAACGGCGCTTGACAGGTGGTGCTTTGAAGCGCTTCACTACAGGTGTCTTGAAGCGCTTCAAAATCGGTATGGCGGAGGAGGTGTGGGGCTCGTGGGTGACGTGATCGACGTGCACCAGCACCTCTGGCCGGCTGAGTTCATCGACCGGCTCCGGGCGCGTACTTCGGCGCCGTACCTGGACGGCTGGACGCTGCACACGCCCGGCGAAGCGCCGTACGAGGTGGATCCGGCGGCGCATGCCGTGGACAAGCGGGTCGCCGGCGAGCTCGATGCCGGCACCTCGCTGGTCGGGGTCTCGCTGTCTTCGCCGCTCGGGGTCGAGCACCTCGGCGATTCCTTGCTGCTGGACGCTTGGCACACCGGCGCCGCGTCGTTGCCTGCGCCCTTCAAGGCCTGGGCTGCGGTCAACCTGTCGGAGCCTGACCTGGCTGGGCTGGAAAGCCTTCTGGATAAGGGTTTTCTGGGTCTTCAGTTGCCGGCCCAAGTGATCGGTACGCCGGCCGGCTGGGCCGCTGTCGGCCCGCTGCTGGCGCTGGCCGAGCGGCTGAACAAGCCGATCCTCGTTCATCCCGGGACACCTTTGCCGCCAGGTGAAGAGCTGCCCGGGTGGTGGTCGCCGGTGGTCGACTACACGACCCAGCTCCAGGCCGCTTGGTGGGCGTGGCATGCATTTGGCGGGCGTACGACGTACCCGAAGCTGCGGCTCTGCTTCGTCGCTGCGGCCGGCCTGGCGCCCGTGCACCACGAACGGCTCGCTGCCCGCGGCGGCCGTCTCGGCACCATCGACACCAACCTGTACGTCGATACCTCGAGCTACGGCCCGCAGGGCATCGACGCTGTCGCCCGGGTCCTCGGCATCGACCAGGTCGTACACGGCACCGATCGGCCGTACGCCGACGTGACCGAGTTGCGACAGGGAGACGCCGCGACCGCGGTGATCCAACACAACAACCCGCACCGGCTCCTGTTCGGACCGGTGCCACCTCCTGAGAGGGGAGTGCAGTGACTGCTCAGCCCGTTTCCGACGCACCCGTCGTACCCGCGCGCCAGGCCAGCCGGCTCGTGGAGCTCAACGACTGTCTGTCGCTGGACAACCTCCCGGGACGTGACCTCACCCCCGACGAGTTGGCCGAACTGGCCGGCGGCCTCGCCGCCCAGCCGCACCTGTGGGAGGACAAGGTCGCCTACAGCGACGACGAACGCGTCTTCGCCTCCCTGCACCGGGACGCCAACGTCGACGTCTGGCTGATCTGCTGGACCCCGGTGAACGACACCGGCTGGCACGACCACGACGTCTCCTCCGGCGCCGTCGCAGTCGCCCGCGGCGAACTGGTCGAACACAACCTCGCTATCGGCACCGAACCCATCGAAACCACCATCGAAGCCGGCGACGTCTACGGCTTCGGCCCCGAACACATCCACCGCGTCGTCGGCTCCGCCCCCGGCAGCGTCACCGTCCACGCCTACAGCCCGCCGCTGTGGCGAATGGGCCAATACTCAGTAAAAGAAGGCGTCCTCCGCCGAGTCTCCGTCTCCTACGCAGACGAACTCCGCCCCCTCGACTGACCGCCTCAAGAGAACACCAAAGCACAAAGACGAAGTACAAGACACAGATAGTTCCGGTGGCTCGCGCAGTCTTCAGCCTCCGGGCGGCTTCGAACAGACGCTCCTTCACCACGACGTGGTGAGGGAGCGTCTGTCGTGCTGGCAGATCGATGCCGGAACCACCGCACGAGCCGGATACAGCAAGTCCAACGGCTGAGGCGCAACGCAAAAACGAAGTACTAGAACAAGATATGGATCGTGCCCATGGCACAGCTCAGTTGGAACCACCCGTTGGTTTCGAGTAGGCGCTCATTCATCAACAGCCAGCCGGATGGCGAAAATCGTCGGCGCGGCGCGGCGCGGCGCGGGGACGTACGGGACGTTCTGGGTTTGACCTGCTCGGCTCCATGTGTGCTGGCGTACGTGCCGGCGGGCCGCGGGTGACGACGGCCGGCGCTGGCGGACGTGCGGCAGCACGATGCCCTCGCGGCGGCGCCCGGCGCTGGGCGGTGTGGTCGGTGGTGGCATCGCGTTTTGGGCCACGGACCGGCGAGGGGTAAGGACCGGCAGGAGGGCGGGCCGGCAGAGGGGACGACCCGCAGAAGGGATGGCAGTCGCCTCAAGGAGTTGAAGTCGGCGATGGCTGTGGGTCCGGCCCGGCCATGGACGATCCCAACCGGAGGCACGCCGCCCAGCACCACCGAAGTGTCCGTGGCGGGCGACGCCGAGAGCGCCGAGGTCCTCTTGGGCCTGCGAGATACCGGTTGGCGTCGGCCTTCTAGGGACGGGCTGACGTCGAGATACAGCAGTCGGAGGGCGCGGGTCTACGTCGAGTTGCCGGGCGGCGGAGTACCGATTGACGTCGAGGTGCGGGCGGCGGAGTGCCGGTTGATGTCGAGGTGTGGGGCGGCGGAGTGCCGGTTGATGTCGAGGTGCGGGCGGTCGGGTACCGGTCGAGGTGCTGGGGTGCTGGGGTGCCGGTGTAGCGGTCGAGGTGCTGGGGGTTGGTGGGGTGCGGGCTGATGTCGAGAGACAGCGGTCGGCGGGGGTGGGTCGGCGTCGAGTGCGGGGGTGGGGGTGTACCGGTTGACGTCGAGGTGGCAGGCGTTGGTGGAGCACCGGTTGAGGGCGAGGTGCGTGGGCGGTGGGGTATCGACTGAGGCGGAGGTGCAGGAGCGATGGGTTTCTGAAGTTGCTGGCCGGCTGAGTGGATGTTGATGGTTGGACTGCTCGGCTGCATCTGCCCTGGGTGCGCGGGGGGTGGCAGGCGGTGGGTGGTGAGCGAAGGAAGTTGTGGACGTGCGGAAAGGCGTCCGGCTATTGGCTGGGCGCTGGGGGTGGGGCTATTGGTCGGCCGGTGGCCGTGGTGCGTGGGGGTTATGGGCCGGTGGAGGGGATGCCGGATTCGCCCCAGGGGTTTAGGGCGGTGACGGCTTCGGGGGTTAGCCAGGACAGGCCTGTCGCGGCGAGGTTGGTTGGGGTGACGGTGGTGGGGCGTAGCCGGTAGGGCTGGGCGTTGTGGGGGTTGACGCTGACCGACTGGGACCAGGCTGCTGCGGCGGTCAGGGGTGCGAGCCAGGCCGCAGCGGTGCCGTCCAGCGTCAAGCTGCCCGGGGAGGGCGGGGACTTCGCGGTGCTCGGGGCTTCCGGAGAGCTTGCCGAGAAGGGGGTGTCCGGGTTGGCCGAGGTGTTCGGGCTTGGTGGGGTGGCTGCGCTCGCCGAGGCGTTTGTGCTCTGTGGAGTGGCGTGGCCCGTCGGAGTGCTCGGGATTGACGGAGTGCCGCGGTTTGGCGAGGTGCCGGGGCTTGACGGAGTGCCGGGGTTTGGCGGAGTGGTCGGGCCCGATGGGGCGTTCGGGGGGCGTGGGGTGTTGGGGGACGGGGCGGGCATGGTTAGGCGGGTTGGGGTGGGGATGGTCCAGTGGGGGCGGGTGATGTGGACCTTGCCGTTGGTGATGGTGACTGTCCAGTGGCCGGCGTGGACGGCGCGGTGGTGGGCGCCGCACAGCAACACGAGGTTCGAGATCGCGGTCGGGCCGCCGTCGACCCAGTGGATGAGGTGGTGGGCGTGGCAGTGGGAGGGTGGCGCTTTGCAGATGACGCAGCCTTTGTCGCGGCGGTTGAGGGCGCGGCGGATGGGGCGGGTGACGAACCGGTACTCCGTGCCGACGTCCAATGGCTGCGAGTCGGTGCCGAGGACGATGGGGAGTACGGCGGCGTCGCAGGCCAGCAGCCGGACTGCGGCGGCGGACAGGTTGTCGCCGAAGACGAGTTCGCCGACGGCTGCTGAGGTGAGGGCTTTGAGGTCGGTGAAGTCGATGGTGACGGTGAGGTGTGGGACTCCGGGGATGCCGGTGGTGGGGTCGGCGCCGGTGGCGATGTCGAGGATGGTGGTCAGGGCGTCGGCTTGGCGTTTTTCGTGGGAGCGGGGGTCGAGGTTGCCGTCGGCGGTGCGGTGGGGTTTGGCGAGGTCGTGGATGGCGGTTTTGAAGTGTTCGGCGTTGGCGCCGGCGAGGTAGCCGCTGAACTTGATGCCGTGGTCGGCGGGCCGGATCCGTAGTGATTCTTTCTGGTAGGCGTCGTCTTCGGCGGGTTCGGGGCCGTCGGTGTCGAGGCGGTCGAGGACCTGGCGGCCGAAGTCGCGCAGACCGCTGGGGGTGAGGTAGCGGGCGGCTTGGATCATCTGTTCTTCGGCGACGCGGAGAGTCTCGGCGGGGACCGTGGAGGGGGCTTTGTCCAGGGTGGTGACGATGACTTTGGCGTGGTCCGCGGTGAGACCGGTCGGGTCGTCGTCAGCCACGGTGAGGGCAGCAACGACGGCCTCGTATTTGGGGAGGTTCTTGAGGAATGTGAGGTCGTTGCGGGTGTCGGCGGGGTCGCGGCGGTGGCGGAGTTCGAGGAGTTCGATGGTGTTCTTGGCGCCGAGTTCGCGAGCGAGGCCGCGGGATTCGACATCGTCGACGACGTCGAGGTAGTAGGTGTCCAGAATCCTGCGGGCAGCCTCGACCGTGTCCAGAGTGACGACCAGTTCGTCGTCACTCTGGAGGTAGGTCGGTCGCAGCTGCGGGATCTCCATGGACACAACACTAGACCGACCCGCCGACAGTTTTCAGAGTCGAGAAGCCCTTGTGGACAAGGGATTCGTGGGTGGCAGGAAGCGGCCAAGTTGTCCACAGCAACCGCCGGTCTGTGGACGACGGGCGGGGCAGGGATCTGCCCCGAGGTGCCCCTGGTCTGCCCTGGGAATGGCCTGATGGGGAGCGGTCATCGTCTGCAGGGTGGTTGGTATGACGGCAGAGACGCAGGTTGGCGTGGATGTTCATTACACGGAGCGGTGTAACGAGGAGGTTCGGCTGCGGAGTACCTGGCGCGGGCGGTTCGAGATGGCGCGGACGCAGCATCTGTTGAGGCAGTACTTGCCGGAGGCGCCGGCTGAGGTGGCGGATATCGGCGGCGGACCGGGGGCGCATGCCTGCTGGTTGAAGCAACTGGGGTACTCGGTCGAGTTGCTCGACCCCGTGGAGCGGCACGTCCGGCAGGCGACGGCGGCCGGGATCAGTGCGGTACAAGGGGATGCGCGGCGGTTGCCGTGGGAGAACGAGCAGTTCGACGCGGCGTTGCTGGCGGGGCCGATCTATCACCTGACCGAGGCGTCGGATCGGCGGCTGGCGCTGCGGGAAGCGATCCGGGTGGTGCGGCCGGGTGGGTTCGTCGCGGTGGTGGCGATCAACCGGGCGGCCAATTTGATCGGCTCGACGATCGCGAACACGTTGCTCACCAGGCAGCAGGTGGTGACCGACATTCTCGAGACCGGGTTCAGCCCGGACAACGAGCGGATGGCGGAGACGGTCTACCACACGACCACCCAGCTGCGGACCGAGTTGGTCAACGCCGGTCTGGCATCCGTCACGATCCATGGGCTGACCGGCCCGGGTGGGTGGCTGACGGTCGCGATCGATCGGTACTTCGGTGAGATCGAGCTGCCCGAGCTGCTCCAGCAGCCGCCGCCGATGGAGACCGCGCTGGAGTGCTCGCGTCTCGCCGACCGCCATCCCGAACTGGTACCGGCCAGCTCGCTGCTCTTCGCGGTCGGTCAGTGTGCTTGAGCGACGGCGCCGACGCAAGATCCATGAGGAGGCGGTCCGGTACGCCGCCAACGGCTGGCCGGTCGCGCCGCTCGCCGTACCGCGCCATGGTGTCTGCCCGTGCGGTGGAACCTGTCTGGAGCCTCACCTCGTCGGTGAGGTTGTCCGTGATGGCTACCGCGCAGCCGAGGTCTGGCCCGAACCAGGTCGTACCGTCGGGTGGAAGCCCGCCACTACGCGCCGCCTGGACGAGGCGGAGCTGGCCGCAGGCGCACTACGCCACTGGACCGCCGCCGACCTACCCGCTGCTGCGGTGGGCGGCGAGGGCAATCACCGCAACAGCCCAGGGCTGGTACTTGGCCAGCCGGATGTCCGCCACACCGGCGCCGGACCACGGACAGATGGAGGTGGCGCCGAGCCGCGGACAGGTGGAGGTGGCGGCGCCGAGCCGGGGACTGGTGAAGGTGGTGGCGCGGTGCCGGGCACCGGTGGTGGTGCGGGGCTTGGTGTCGGTGGTGCTGGGGTGGTCGAGTGGGTGGGGTCGCCGGGTGAGGTGAACCCGAGGGCTGGTGGCGCGGATGTCGGCGGTGACGCGGCGCCGGATGCTGGTGGCGGTGCCGAGCCCGGGACCGGTGAGGGTGGCGGCGCGAGGCCGGGTGCTGGTGGTGGAGGCGGCGCGCTGCGGGCAGGTGGGGGTGGTGGTGCGGTGCCGGGCGCCGGTGGTGGTGCGGGGCTTGGTGTCGGTGGTGCTGGGGTGGTCGAGTGGGTGGGGCCGCCGGGCGAGGTGGGCCCGGGGGCTGGTGGCGCGGATGGCGGTGGTGGCGCGGGGGCGGGTGCTGGTGGCGGTGCCGAGTCGCGGACTGGTGGTGGTGCGCTGCCGTGCACCGGTGGTGGTGCGGGGCTTGGTGTCGGTGGTGCTGGGGTGGTCGAGTGGGTGGGGCCGCCGGGCGAGGTGAACCCGGGGGCTGGTGGCGCGGATGTCGACGGTGGCGCGGAGCAGGCGGGCGATGAGGGTGGTGCGGAGGCGGGTGTCGGTGGGGATAGCTGCGTGGAGTTGGGTGGTGATGGGGAGTGGGGGATTGCCTTGGTTAGTGAGTGGTTTGACGTTATGGAACTGCCGGCGGCGTATGGGGCGGTGCTGAATCATCGGGTGAAGGCGGGGTGTCCTACGGCGATGGCGCCGGTGGGGCGGCGGTGGATGTTTTTTGTGGTGCAGGGGTCGGTGCCTCGGGAGCAGGTGGAGGCGGTGGGTGGCGTACTGCATTCGGGTCCGAAGGGCTGGGTGCCGGCGCCGGGGACCTGGACGGAGGAGACGGGGTGGATCCGATGGCTCGTCCACCCGTATCTGACCGAATGGCGGCCGTACCAGCGGCGGGATCCGATCGATCTGATATTTCTCTGACTATAGTCAGAGAGTGAGTATTTCCGACGTCAGGAGATTCAACCGCACCGTGACCCAGCGGATCGGCGCGCTGAGCGACACCTACATGGCGCGCGACCGGCCGCTGGGACAAGCCAGGGTGCTCTGGGAGATCGGCCCGGACGGCTGCGACGTGCGCTCGCTGCGGTCCCGGCTCGATCTCGATTCCGGGTACCTGAGCCGCCTGCTCCGCATCCTGGAGAACGACGGGCTGGTCGAGGTCGAGCAGAACGGCGACGACGGCCGGGTCCGCACCGCTCGCCTCACCGCGCAGGGACTGAAGGAGCGAACGGTCCTCGACCAGCGCTCCGACGACCTCGCCGCATCGATCCTCGACCCGCTGAGCGAATCGCAACGCGCCCGGCTGATCACCGCGATGGCTGAGGTCGAGCGGCTGCTGATCGCCTCGACGGTCACCGTCGGCATCGTCGACCCGCGCCACCCGGACGCGAAGTACTGCCTTCAGTCGTACTTCGATGAGCTAGGCGCTCGCTTCGATGCGGGCTTCGACCACGCCCGCACCCTCTCGGCCAGCACCGACGAACTCACCCGGCCGGCCGGTCTGCTCCTGGTGGCGACCCTGCACTCCGAGCCGGTCGGCTGTGGCGCTCTCAAGTTCCACGGCGACGAACCGGCCGAGGCAAAGCGCATGTGGGTCTCACCCGAGGTCCGCGGCCTCGGACTCGGCCGTCGCCTCCTCACTGAACTCGAGAAGCAGGCAGCGGCACACGGCGCTCCAGCACTGAGACTGGAGACGAACCGCAACCTCACCGAGGCGATCGGGCTCTACCAGGCCGCCGGCTACACCGAAGTACCGGCCTTCAACGACGAGCCCTACGCCCACCACTGGTTCGAAAAGCAACTGGCAAAGGGCTGAGGATCCCCCTGGCATCCTCAGCCCTTTCCCGTTCACACGGCAGGTGTTACTTGCGGAGCAGACCGAGCAGGCCGTGCGTCTCGCCTGCGATGCCGGCGGAGAACCAGATCGCGTCAGTACCACCTGTGGTCGCCGTACCGGGGGTCAGGGCCCACAGACCCGGGATGACCACCGGACGGCCGGTCGCGGCGTCGCGCACCTGACTCGCGACCTTGTGCTGGAAACGGCCGTGGTTCTTGGCCTCGACGACGTTGATCCGGCCGTCGCCGAAGTTGCCGATCAGCAGCGCTCCCGCCTGCTTACCCCACGAAGCAGGCGCGATCGCGAGACCCCACGGCGCGTTCAGCGAGTCGTGCGAGACGATCCGGTCGACGAACCGGCCGTCCACCGAGTACTCGTCGACGATGCCGAGGCCCTTACCGCTGGCGGGGCGGTGGGTCACCGGGTCGACCTTGACGTACGCGACGAAGATCCGGCCGTTCAGCGTCTGCACGTTGTAGGGGCTGTAACCCTTCGGCAGCGAGGCGTCCTTGAAGGCCCACGCGGGCTGCGCGACCGGGGCGAAGGCGTTGTCGAAGACGTCGATCTTGCCCTGCGCGAAGTCGGCGGCGTACAGCTGATCGCCCTTCGTCGCAGTCGCGATGGCCAGGCCGGTGTAGACAGCACCCGGCGTGGTGGCCTTGATCTGGGCGTCACCGATCAGCGGCGTCGCGGGCGGGCCCCAGGCGGCGATCTGCCCGGTCAGGGTGGAGAAGATGAACCGGGCTGACACACCAGGAGCCAGCTGGAAGCCGGTACCGGCGTTGGCCACCTGCCCGGTCGGGGCCGGGACGTTGACGCGCACGGCCGCCACCTTGGTCGCGGCGGTCGCGCCGGGCGCCGCGGAGTACAGGGTCGAGGTGGAGGTGCCCTGGTTGGACACCCACAGCGGTGAGGTCGCGCCGAGGGCGAGGCCCCACGGGTTGACCAGGTCGGGATCGAGCAGCGCGGCCTGGCCCGGTACGTCGGACACCAGGTTGACCTGGTGCAGGGCAAGGTCGTGGCGCGAGTCATGACCGTAGGACTCGTGCGCGCTGGCAGTGGCGGGAACGACCAGTGCCAGCCCGCCGACGAGTGCGGCGGCGGTGGCGAGTGGGCGTCCCTTGAAGCGAAGCGACATGACACTTTCCTGTCGGTTGGCGAAGTCGAACACCACCCATACGAGCGAAAGGTCTGGCCGGTTCAGCGGTTCGCACGATAGACATGGCGAAACCGAAAACTCCGGGGGACACCACATGCCAGACCTCTCGATCCAGCCGCTCAACCCGAAGCTGCTGCCGGCCGCGACGGGCAACTACACGCACGGCGTCCAGGTGGACGGCGCCCGCCGGCTCGTCTTCGTCAGCGGCCAGGTGCCGTGGGGCGACGGCCAGGGCAAGATCCCGGACTCCTTCGAGGACCAGTGCCGGATGGTCTGGCGCAACATCCTCGCCGTCCTGGCCGAGGCGGGCCTCGGCGTCGCCAACCTGGTGAAGGTGACGACGTACCTGTCCGACCGCCAGTACCGGGCCCTCAACTCGAAGATCCGCGAAGAGATCCTCGGCAACCACGCCCCGGCCCTGACGATCATCATCTGCGACATCTACGCCGAGGAGTGGCTGCTCGAAATAGAAGCAGTCGCCGCTTCCTGATCCCGTACTGCGGTCCACTCCCCGCCGATTGGTTATGGATCCGCCGAGCCGCCCGCGCCTAGCCTCAACAGCATGCGGATCAGAATCGTCGACGCGTTCACCGACCAGCCGTTCGCCGGGAATCCGGCCGGGGTGTGTCTGCTCGAGGCTGGTCCCTGGCCCGCGGACAGCTGGATGCGGCAGATCGCCGCGGAGGTGAACCTGTCCGAGACGGCTTTCGCGCGCCCGCTCCCCGACGACCCGGATGCGGACTGGGAGCTGCGCTGGTTCACCCCGACGGTCGAGGCGAAGATGTGTGGTCATGCCACTCTCGCCACCACGCACGTGATGGCGTCCGACGGCCTGCTGGACGGCCGGGTCCGCTTCAACAGCTTGAGCGGAGTACTGGTCGCGTCGGTCGAGGACCAGCTGATCACTCTCGACTTCCCGGTGTCGCTGCCGGCCGTGATCGAAGCGCCGGAAGGCCTGCGCGAGGCGCTGGGCATCGAGCCGGTCGAGGTCTACCGCACAGAACCGCTGGGTGACCTGCTCGTCGTCCTGCCGGACGCAGCAGCGGTCCGCTCGGCGGCCCCGGATCTCATCGCCGTGGCGAAGCTCACCGAGAAGTTCGCCTTCCGGGGCGCAATCCTCACCGCACCGGCGGAGGGGGACCTCGAGCCGAGCGGGCTGTATGACTTCGTCTCCCGCTTCTTTGCGCCGGGCCACGGGATTCCCGAGGACCCGGTGACGGGGAGCGCGCATACCGGGCTGGCGCCGTACTGGGCGAAACGCCTCGGGCGGGAGCGGCTGGTCGGGTACCAGGCTTCCGCCCGAGGCGGGGTCGTTCAGGTCCTGCTGGCCGGCGATCGAGTGCAGCTCACCGGCCATGCCGTCACCGTGATCGACGGCGAGTTGAAGGTCTAGGCCCAGGTCTCCGCGTGGGTGATGGTCCCGTTGGGGGCGCCCAGCTCGGTGAGAACGTCCTCGGCGTCGGCCTCCAGCGGCTCGAACGGCCACTCCGGTACTACGTACGCGCGCGCACCCGCGACGAGATCGACCCCCGGCAGCTCGAACCACGCCTCGCCGACCTCGCGGCTGATCTCGTAGATGGCCTGCTCGGCCGTCTCGACCGGCTCCCGCTCGCCGGACTCGTCGAGCTCGGCCGGGTGCCGCTCCTGCGCCGACTTGCCGGCCTCGAGCAACGCGTCCAGGTCGACCACCCGCAGGTCGAACCGCGACACGACGCTGATCACCTGGTCGCGCTCTTCGTCCTCTTCGTCGTCCGCGTCCTCGTCGACCTCGTCGTCCAGCAGCAGCGGCGCGGTCCCGGTGTGCTCGAAGACGGCGTCGTTCCAGCCCTCGACGAGCTCCTCCAGCGCGGCGTTCTGCTCGTAGAGCGTGTTCTGGTCCTCGTCACCGGTCATCGCCAGCAGGGCCTCGGTGTGGGCCTGCAGGCGTTCGGCCAGCTGGCGACTGGCCTCGGCCAGTGCCTTGCGGCTCTCCTCGGAGAAGAACTGCTCCCCGGTGGCGGAGAACTCCTGGTTGTCCACTTCAGTCACTGCGGTTTTCCCTAACTCTGGTGGGGGCTGCTCGTACCAGGCGTAAGTATGCGAGAGACGCGTGAGAGCTGGGTCGCCGGGTGTGAGAGACCTGCGAGAACGCTGCTGACGGCGCAATCACCGCAGTTCAGTAGAGCCATGAGCACTGAGATGGCGAAGCTGTGAGCGCCGAGAACATCGCCGGCCTCGTCGTGGCCGCGGCCCTGGTCCTCTACCTGATCGCCGCCCTGATCTTTCCCGAGAGGTTCTGATGTCCGACGCTGCCGCCGGCCTGCTCCAGGTCGGCTTGCTGGTCGCGCTCCTGGCCGCCGTGTACCGCCCGCTGGGTGGGTACATGGCCCGGGTCTACACGTCCGACAAGGACGGCCGGATCGAGCGCGGAACGTACAAACTGCTGGGGGTCGACTCCAAGGCCGACCAGACCTGGGTCGTCTACACGCGCTCACTGCTGGCGTTCTCGGCGGTCGGGCTGATTCTCCTGTATCTCCTCCAGCGGCTGCAGTCGCACCTGCCGCTCTCGCTGGGGCTGCCCAAGGTGGACTCGGGACTGGCCTTCAACACCGCCGCGTCCTTCGTATCGAACACGAACTGGCAGTCCTACTCGCCCGAGGTCACGATGGGCCACCTGGTCCAGTTCGCCGGCCTGGCGGTGCAGAA
Organism: Kribbella sp. NPDC051620; assembly: GCF_044453825.1. Lineage (NCBI taxonomy): Bacteria > Bacillati > Actinomycetota > Actinomycetes > Propionibacteriales > Kribbellaceae > Kribbella > Kribbella sp. NPDC051620. The sequence continues at coordinate 13,046 of NZ_JBITDB010000004.1, read as the reverse complement.
CTTCCTCTCGGCCGCCGTCGGTATCACCGTAGCGATCGCCGTGATCCGGGGTTTCGCGCGGTCGAAGACGGACCGGCTGGGCAACTTCTGGGTCGACCTGACCCGCACGGTCGTCCGCGTGCTGCTCCCGATCGCCGTGCTCGGCACTCTCGCGCTGGTCGCGATGGGCGTCGTCCAGAACTTCTCCGGCGGTCACGAGGTCACCTCGGTGGTCGGCCAGGCCCAGCACCTGCCCGGTGGCCCGGTCGCCAGCCAGGAAGTGATCAAGGAACTCGGCACCAACGGCGGTGGCTTCTACAACGCCAACTCCGGCCACCCGTTCGAGAACCCGAACGGCTTGTCCAACCTGTTCGAGATCTTCCTGCTGCTGGTGATCCCGGTCTGCCTGACCCGCACCTTCGGCCTGATGATCAAGGACAAGCGGCAGGGCTACGCGATCCTCGGCGTGATGGGCACGCTGTGGGCCGCCTTCACCTTCTCCGCGACCTTCTTCGAGAACCAGGGCGCCGGTACTGCGACGCAAGCGGCCGGAGCCGCGATGGAGGGCAAGGAGACCCGCTTCGGCGAATGGGCCTCGGCCCTCTTCGCCAGCTCGACGACCGGTACGTCGACCGGCGCGGTCAACTCCGCGCACGACTCGTTCACCCCGCTGGGCGGCGGTACGGCGCTGTTCCACATGATGCTCGGCGAGGTCAGCCCGGGCGGTACCGGAACCGGTTTGTACGGCATGCTCGTACTCGCGGTGCTGGCCGTCTTCGTGGCCGGGCTGATGGTCGGCCGCACCCCGGAGTACCTGAAGAAGAAGATCACCGCACGCGAGATGAAGCTCGTCTCGCTGTACATCCTGGCCACGCCGATCGTGGTCCTCGTGGGCGCTTCGCTCGCCATGGGTCTGGCGACGGCGAGGGCGTCGATCTTCAACACCGACAGCCCGCACGGGTTCTCCGAAGTGCTCTACGCGTTCACCTCGGCCGGTAACAACAACGGCAGCGCGTTCGGCGGGATCAGTGCCGACATCCCCTTCTACAACACGGCTCTCGGGCTGGTGATGCTGTTCGGCCGGTTCGTGCCGATCGTGATCGTGCTGGCCCTGGCCGGCTCGTTCGCCAAGCAGCAGCCGGTCCCCGTCAACGAGGGCACGCTGCCCACCCACAAGCCGTTGTTCGTCGTCCTGCTCATCGGTGTCGTGCTGATCGTCACCGGTCTCACCTACTTCCCTGCCCTGACTCTCGGACCCCTCGCGGAGGGACTGTGACCACCCCGAAGATGCTGCTCACCTCGCTGCCGGACGCGCTCCGCAAGCTCGATCCGCGAGTGATGGTGAAGAACCCGGTGATGTTCGTGGTCGAGGTGGGCGCGGTCGCGGCCACGATCCTCGCCTTCACCGATCCCAGCGTGTTCGTCTGGTGGATCGTGGTCTGGCTGTGGCTGACCGCGGTGTTCGCCAACCTGGCCGAGGCCGTCGCCGAAGGGCGCGGCAAGGCCCAGGCCGCCACCCTGCGCCGGGCGAAGACCGAGACGACCGCCCGCAAGCTGTCCGCGGACCGCCTCACCGAGCAGGAGGTGCCGGCTGCCCAACTGCAACTGGGTGACCTCGTGGTCGTCGAGGCCGGCCAGATCATCCCCGGCGACGGAGACGTGATCGAAGGCGTCGCCAGCGTCGACGAGTCCGCCATCACCGGCGAGTCGGCTCCCGTGATCCGGGAATCCGGCGGCGATCGGAGCGCGGTCACCGGCGGCACCAAGGTGCTGTCGGACCGGATCATCGTGAAGATCACCACCAAGCCCGGTGAGAGCTTCATCGACCGGATGATCGCGCTGGTCGAGGGCGCGTCGCGGCAGAAGACGCCGAACGAGATCGCGCTGAACATCCTGCTCGCGAGCCTGACCATCGTGTTCCTGATCGCGACCGCGACGCTGCCGACCTTCGCCCGGTACGCCGGGATCGACCTGAGTGTCGTCGTCCTGGTCGCCCTGCTGGTCTGCCTGATCCCGACCACCATCGGCGCGCTGCTGTCGGCGATCGGTATCGCCGGGATGGACCGGCTGGTGCAGCGCAACGTGCTGGCGATGTCCGGCCGGGCCGTCGAGGCGGCCGGCGATGTGAACACGCTGCTGCTCGACAAGACCGGCACGATCACGCTGGGCAACCGGCAAGCCTCCGAGTTCATCCCGCTGGCCGGGGTCAGCGAGACCGAGTTGGCCGACGCGGCCCAGCTGTCCAGCCTGGCCGACGAGACGCCCGAGGGCCGCTCCATCGTGGTGCTCGCCAAAACGAAGTACGAGCTGCGGGAACGGCACACCGGTGAGCTGCCGCACGCGACCTTCGTCGAGTTCACCGCGCAGACCCGGATGAGCGGCGTGGACGTGGACGGCCGGCAGGTCCGCAAGGGCGCGGCCGGCGCGATCACGGCCCGGATCCACGACCAGGGTGGCACCGTGGTGGCCGAGCTGGGCGAGATCGTCGACGGCATCTCCGCCTCCGGCGGAACTCCGCTGGTCGTTGCCATCAGCAATGAAGATGTGGCCCGCCCGCTCGGCGTCATCCACCTCAAGGACGTCGTCAAGGAAGGGATGCGCGAGCGCTTCGACCAGATGCGCGCGATGGGCATCCGGACCGTGATGATCACCGGTGACAACCCGCTGACGGCGAAGGCGATCGCCGAGGAGGCCGGGGTCGACGACTACCTGGCCGAGGCGACGCCCGAGGACAAGATGGCGCTGATCAAGAAGGAGCAGGAGGGTGGCCGGCTGGTCGCGATGACCGGTGACGGCACCAACGACGCGCCGGCGCTGGCGCAGGCCGATGTGGGCGTCGCGATGAACAGCGGCACGTCGGCCGCCAAGGAGGCCGGCAACATGGTCGACCTCGACTCCAACCCGACCAAGCTGATCGAGATCGTCGAGATCGGCAAGCAGTTGCTGATCACCCGTGGATCGCTGACCACGTTCTCGATCGCCAACGACGTGGCCAAGTACTTCGCGATCCTGCCGGCCCTGTTCGCTGCGGCCTATCCGGGGCTGGACAAGCTGAACCTCATGCAGCTGCACTCGCCGCAGTCGGCGATCGTGTCGGCGATCGTCTTCAACGCGCTGGTGATCGTGGCGCTGGTGCCGCTCGCGCTGCGCGGGGTCCGGTATAAGCCGTCCTCGGCGTCGGCGATGTTGCGCCGCAACCTGCTGATCTACGGCGTCGGCGGGCTGATCAGCCCGTTCATCGGCATCAAACTTCTCGACCTGCTGATCTCGCTCATCCCGGGCATCGGCTGAAGGGGATAGACAATGTCCAGCAGACTTCCCGCGACGTTTCGCCAGTTCGGGGCCGCAACGCGGGCGATCGCGGTGTTCACCCTCGGCCTGGGGGTGATCTATCCGCTCGCGATGACCGGGGCCGCCCAGGCGCTGTTCCACGACAACGCCAACGGCTCGGTCATCCAGGTCGACGGCAAGGACGTCGCCTCCGACCTGATCGGTCAGGACTACTCGAAGGATCTGACGCTGTTCCAGACCCGGCCGTCGGCGGTCAAGTACGACGGCGCGGGCAGCGCAGCCTCGCAGTACGGGCCGAACAACGCGGAGCTGGTCAAACTGATCGACGAGCGGCGGGCGGCGGTCGCCAAGCTCGAGAACGTCGATCCAGCTCAGGTACCACCGGACGCACTCACTGCCAGCGGCAGCGGCCTCGACCCGGCCATCAGCCCCGCGTACGCCGCGTTGCAGATCAACCGGGTCGCGCGGGAGCGCGGTCTCGACGTGGCCAAGGTGCGACAGTTGGTGAAGGACAACACGAAAGGCCGGACGCTGGGATTCCTCGGCGAACCGTACGTCAACGTGGTCACCCTGAATGCCGACCTGGTCGCGCTGGGATAACTGAGACGATGGAGAAATGAGCGGAAGCGGTCGCGGGCACCTGAGGATCTACTTGGGTGCCGCGCCCGGCGTCGGCAAGACCTACAAGATGCTGGGCGAGGCGCAGCGCCGGCGGGAGCGCGGTACGGACATCGTGGTCGGGTACGTCGAGACCCACGGCCGCGAGCACACCGCCGCCATGCTCGACGGCCTCGAGGTGGTGCCCCGCAAGATCATCGACTACCGCGGCGCCAGCTTCACCGAGCTGGACCTGGACGCCGTGCTGGCCCGCCGGCCGGAGGTCGCAATCGTCGACGAGCTTGCCCACAGCAACGTTCCGGGCAGCCGGAACGCCAAGCGCTGGGAGGACATCGACGCGCTGCTGACCGCCGGGATCGACGTGATCTCGGCCGTCAACATCCAGCACCTGGAGTCGATCAACGACGTCGTCGAGAAGATCACCGGCGTACCGCAGCAGGAGACCGTGCCCGACCGGGTGGTCCGGGCCGCCGATCAGATCGAGCTGGTCGACATGACCCCGGAGGCGCTGCGCCGCCGGATGGCGCACGGGAACGTCTACGCGGCGGACAAGATCGATGCTGCCCTGGGCAACTACTTCCGGGTCGGCAACCTGTCCGCCCTGCGCGAACTCGCGCTGCTCTGGCTCGCCGACCGGGTCGACGCGGGCCTGCAGCAGTACCGTTCGCAGCATGACATCGACTCCACCTGGGAGGCGCGCGAGCGGGTCGTCGTGGCGCTCACCGGCGGACCCGAAGGCGAGACCCTGATCCGGCGTGCCGCCCGCATCGCCGCCCGCTCCGCCGGCGGGGATCTGCTCGCAGTCCACATCACCCGGTCCGACGGACTGACCGGCGCCAATCCGACCGCACTGGCCCAGCAACGCGCCCTTGTCGAGAGCCTCGGTGGGACGTACCACCAGGTCGTCGGCGAGGACATCCCGGAAGCGCTGCTGTCCTTCGCCCGCGGCGAGAACGCCACCCAACTCGTGCTCGGCGGCAGCCGCCGTTCCCGGCTGACCGCGCTGCTCACCGGCCCCGGCATCGGCTCCAGCGCGATCCGCGACTCCGGCGATATCGACGTACACATCGTCACGCACTCGGAGATGGGCCGCGGCCGCTTACCCCGGGTGCATGGGAGCCTGTCGCGCCGGCGGCTGGTCTATGGGTTCACGCTCGCGGTCGTGCTGCCGCCGCTGTTCGCGGTGCTGTTCAGCCTTGGCGATGACACGCTCAACCTGACCAGCAATGTGCTCGCCTTCCTGTTCGCGGTGGTCGTGGTCGCCCTGGTCGGCGGTTTGTGGCCCGCTCTGCTCACCGCCGTCGCGGGCACGCTGGTCCTGAACTGGTTCTTCACCCCACCGAAGCAGTCCTTCACGATCACCGAGCCGAACAACGCGCTCGCCCTGGGCATCTTCGTGCTCATCGCCGCGCTCGTCTCGTCGGTGGTCGACCGGGCGGCCCGGCGTACCCGCCAGGCCGCGCGGTCGGCAGCCGAGTCCGAGACCTTGGCGACCCTCGCCGGCTCCGTACTCCGCGGCGAAACCGCCCTGCCCGCGTTGCTCGAGCGGGTCCGCGAGGCCTTCGGGATGACGAGCGCCTGCCTGATGGAACGCATCGACACCGACGAGCTGACCGAGACCTGGCGCCCACTGGCCTCAGCCGGTACGCCGACCTGCCGGCGCCCGGAGGACGGCGACGCGGAGATCCCCGGTCGCGACGACCTCGTACTCGTCCTGCAAGGCCGCTCCTTGGCCGCGGACGAACGCCGATTGGTGGGAGCCTTCGCAGCCCACGCTGCAGCCCTGGTCGACAAGGCCCGCTTGAGCGAAGCCGCCGCCGAGGCCAAACCACTCGCCGAGGCCGACAAGCTCCGTACTGCGCTACTCCGCGCGGTCGGCCACGACCTGCGATCCCCACTCGCTTCGGCCAAGGCGTCCGTCACCAGCCTGCGCGGCTCGGACGTCGACTGGACCGACGAGGAGCGGGACGAGTTGCTCGCGACGGCCGACGAGTCGCTCGACCGGCTGACGCGGCTCGTGGACAACTTGCTCGACCTGAGCCGGTTGCAGGCCGGGGTACTGCCCGTCTTCACCCGGCCGATGGCGCTCGACGAGGTCATGCCGGGCTCGCTGGCCGAATTGGGTGACCGGGCTGCCGACATCACCGTGGACATCCCGCACACGTTGCCGTTGGTGGACGCCGATCCGGCGCTGCTGGAGCGCGTCATCGCCAACCTGCTGGCCAACGCGGTCCGCTACTCGCCGCCTGGCCGGCCGCCGTTGCTGACCGGGAGTTCGCTCGGTGATGTGGTCGAAGTACGCGTGATCGACCGGGGGCCGGGCATCCCGCGCGAGGCACGGGACCGGGTGTTCGCGCCGTTCCAGCGGCTCGGTGACACTGACAACACCACCGGTGTCGGTCTCGGGCTTGCCCTGGCGCGCGGGCTGGCCGAGGCGATGCACGGCTCGCTGCAGCTGGAGGACACGCCCGGCGGTGGGCTGACCATGGTGGTGTCGTTGCCAGTGGCAACCTTGGGGGCGAGTGATGCGCCGGTACCGGGCAGCCGTGAGCGGTCGGAGGGGCGGGGATGACCAGAGTTCTGGTGGTCGATGACGAACCCCAGATCGTGCGGGCATTGCAGATCAACCTGAAGGCACGGCGGTACGAGGTGCACGTCGCGGGCAGTGGTACGGCGGCGCTCAAGGTGGCCGCGCAGTACCCGCCTGACCTGGTCATTCTCGACCTGGGGCTGCCCGACCTCGACGGCGTCGACGTGATCCGCGGGCTGCGCGGCTGGACCGAGGCACCGATCCTGGTGCTGTCCGGGCGGACGGACAGTACGGACAAGGTCGAGGCGCTTGACGCGGGCGCGGACGACTACGTGACCAAGCCATTCGGTATCGACGAGCTGCTGGCGCGGATGCGCGCGGTACTGCGGCGCAGCAACCTCGCGCAGGACCAGCCGGTCGTCACCGTCGGTGGCGCCCAGGTGGATCTGTCGGCGAAGCGAGTGACACTGGAGTCCGGCGAGGACGTCCGCCTGACACCGACCGAGTGGCACCTGCTGGAGGTGCTGATCCGGCACCCGGGCAAGTTGATGTCCCAGCGGCAACTGCTCACCGAGGTCTGGGGGCCGGGCTACGAGACGGCGAGCGGCAACCTGCGCTTTTACATGGGCCAGCTTCGCCGCAAACTCGAGGCCGACCCCGCCCGCCCTGTCCACCTGCTCACCGAACCCGGCATGGGCTACCGCTTCGAACCCTGACGGCTGAGCAGTTCGTCGAGGATGTCTCCTTCGCGCAGGTACGGTTCGAAGTGGCCGGCGCCAAGCGTCCTGAGTGTTGCCGTTGGCAACTTGTTGACCAGCCGCTCGGCTGCGGCGTAAGGGCAGTTGCGGTCGGTCGGTCCGTGCCACCAGGTCAGGCTGGTGGTGATCGCGGCCAGGTCGATGTCGGTCCACTCACCGCCCATCGCCAGCATCTCGTCGTACCAGCCGTCCATCCCCTGCGCGAACGCCGCGACCGTCGCGCGCTCCTGACCGGCCCGCCAGACCGGGTCGCTCATCACCTCGAGGTCGGACGCCGGCGCGGTCGCCATCGCGGCGTCCAGCGGGGCCAGTGGTGCGGTCTTGACCACCTCGTAGGCGCCGGCGAGGTGCTCCCGGAGCGTCGCCTCGTCACCGTCCCGGGCTGCCCGGAAGGCTTTCGTGTTGAACGGAATCATCTGGTCGTACTCGTCATCGTTCAGTTGGGGGAACCCGACCGCGATCGTCGCCGCGATCACCCGGTCCGGATGGTGTGCGGCGAACGCCAGTACATGCGGCCCGCCACCGCTGCCTCCGGTCAGGTAGACCCGGTCCAGCCCGAGGTGATCCAGGATCGCCGCCAAGTCGTCTGAGTGCTCCCGGTACTTCCGTCCCGGCAGCCGGGTCGAGTCGCCGAATCCCGGGCGCTCGGTGGTGATCACCTGGAGACCACGCTCGTTCCACAGGGTCCGGTCGGCCCGGATGCTCCAGCGCGACCCAGGGGTGCCGGGCAGGCGCAGTACCGGCGTACCGGTTCCGGTTCGCGTCCAGGCGACTGTGCGGCCATCGGGACGGGTCAACTGTTCGTCGAGGACATCGGAGTACAGGTCGTCGGTCATGGCTGGGATCATGGCCGATTTCTTCAAGACTGGGGAGGGGGCGACGGGGCAAGGTTGGGGTATGGAGATTTTCAAGGCTGCCCGGGAGTTCGTCCGGCGGGATGCGCGGTTGGTGGAGCGGCGGTTGTTCGCGACGGTGTTCGAAGGGGCCGATCCGGACGGGGTGGTGGACGCGCTGCGCGGCTATCAGAACGCGGACGGCGGGTTCGGGCACGGTCTGGAGCCGGACAAGCGGTGTCCGGACAGCACCGGGCTCGATGTGGAGACGGCCTTCGACGTCCTGATCGCCGCGGGCGTTCACGATGACGACCTGGTACGCCGGGCCTGCGACTGGCTGCAGTCGGTCGCTACGCCGGAGGGCACCGTCTCGCTGGCCTCCCCGGCGATCGAGGGCTACCCGCGGGCCGAGCACATGTCCGAGTGGACGTACGTCCCCGGCCTCAACCCGACTGCCGGGCTGGTCGGGCGCCTGCAGACGATGGGTGTCGAGCATCCCTGGCGGGACCGGGCCGCTGCATGGTGTGCCGACGCGTTGGCCAAGGGGTTCCCGGACGATGCGCACGCGATGCATGAGTCGCTGGAGTACCTCGAGCACACTGACGCGCCTGATGTCGCTGCAGTGAAGGAGTGGCTGCCGAAGCTCTCGCACTATCGCGCCGACGCCGCCGATCCGGAGTACGGGGTGACGCCGCTGCAGTTCGCACCGACCCCGGACAGCTTCTGGCGGCAACTCTTCGACGACGCTCAGCTCGAGAGCCACCTCGACCGACTGATCGCCGACCAGCAACCCGACGGCGGCTGGGCCATCACCTGGGAGCCGCCGGGCGCCGCCGCGACCCTCGAATACCGAGGCATCGTCACCGTCCAGGCCCTCCGCACCCTGAGGGCCTACGGCCGCCTCTGACCGGCTTCGACCGGGCGCTCGACTCGGCTAGCCGGCCTCGGCTGGGTGTTCGACCTGGCGGTCGCCCCACTGGGTCAGGAGGCCTCGGGCGATCTCCAGGTCGTCGCGCAGGGAACGGTCGGTCAGTACGTCGGGGAGCGCGGCGAGCGCATCGGCCAGCCAAGGGCCGATCGCGGCGGGCGCCAGCTTCTCTGGGTGTATCCCAGCCAGCCGTGCGGCCCGCACGGCGGTCACCAGCTCGCACGCCAGCACATCCCGGAGTGCATCCAGCAGCGATCCGGTCAGTACCGCGGCCTGCGGTGCGAAGCTCGCGTGGTGCTCGGCGCCCCGGGAGAGGGTCGCCGTACCGAGCGTGGCCGGCTGGGCGGTCGACCGGACGGAGGCGAGCGCGTCGTGGGCGACGTACTCGATCATCATCACGCCCGAGCTCGCCTCCGCGCCGCTGGCGAGGAAGCGGCTCAGACCGGTGAAGTCGGGATCGACCAGGTTCGCGACCCGGGATGTCGAGAGGGTGGCGACCGAGTGGAGGCTGAGCCGGAGCGAGTCGAGGGCCAGCGCGATCGGCATCGCATGCCAGTTGCCGTTGTGGAGCACGGTGTCGCCGGCCACCAGCGGGTTCTCCGCGGAGGCGTTGATGTCGATCGCGAGAGCGTTGCCCAAGGCATCGACATGGTCGACGGCCGGGCCGAGCACCTGGGCGAACGCGCGCAGGCCGAACGGGTCCTGCACCCGGGCCGGCGGGATCGGCAACTCGTCGAGGAGCCCACGCATCCGGCGGGCCACCCGGACTTGGCCGGGTTGCGGCCGGGCTGCGTGGACGCGTTCGTCGTACACCTCGGCATTGCCGCGCAGCGCGACATGCGAGAGCCCACCGACGAGCGGTACGACGTTGATCAGCGTCGCCGCCTCGACAAACGCCAAGCAGCACTCGGCGAGGGTGATCGCGTTGCTGGAGAGCAGGGGGAGTGCGCTGGTCCCGTCGATGACGTCCCCGAGCGCGAGCCCCAGCTCCGCCAGCGCACCGAGATCTCCGGTACCGATCGCGCCACCACGGTGGAGATCGGGCAGCTCATCGTCGTTGAGCAACGCGACGATCGCGTCCGCGACCTCGGGCTGCAGCCCCGACCCGCCCGATGCCAGCTGATTGACCCGGATCAGCAACCCGAGCCGAACCACATCCTTCGGGTACGACGTAGTCCCGGTCGTCGAGTGCGACGCCAGCAGCCGCGCCCCGTGCTCCGGATCCGACGTGAGCACATCCCGGTTGGCCCCGACCCCGGTGGTCCGCCCATAAACCGGCTGATGCAACGCGATCTCGGCGACCGCCTCCGCAGACGCGGCCATCCGTTTGCGGGCGTCGTCCCCCAGCCGCACGGTCGTCCGGCGCTGCCCGAGCGCGACCACATCAAGAGGCGACAGCCCCGCCCCGACAATCTCCACCGGCTCCACCCGCCCAGTGTGAGTCCTGTGACCCAGCGCACGTAGTACCGACGCCACCCCTCCGTCTCGAATCCGAGACAACCCCACTTTGAGCACGGAGCAGTCGTCGAACCCGCTGGTAACCGGCTGCCCGGTGCTCAAGGTGGTGCTGGAGGGCAAGCGAAAGCCCGCCGATCGGGGATCGGCGGGCTCGGGGTTTGGGGGTTACGCCTTGCCGTAGCGCTTCTTGAACTTCTCCACCCGGCCCTGGGTGTCCATCACGCGCTGCTGGCCCGTGTAGAACGGGTGGCTGGCGGACGAGATCTCGACGTCGACGACCGGGTAGGTGTTCCCGTCGTGCCACTCGATGGTCTCGTTGCTCTCGCGCGTCGAGCCGGTCAGGAAGCTGAAGTTGCCGGACTTGTCCCGGAAGACGACCCGGCGGTAATCGGGGTGGATGTCCTTCTTCATGCTGCGCTACTTCCTTCCAGGTAAGGGGCGAACGGATCGGTCAGCTGGTCGGCCGACTCATCCGTACGAAGGACACAACCATCGAGGACCCGGGCTAATTCCCGCCGGTCCAGATCGATTCCGGTGATCGACAGGTACGACGCGCGGTCGCCGTGCTCGGGGTGCCACTCGAGCGCCGACCGGGCCTGATGGGTCTGGCCGACCTCAGACCAGCGCTCCACCGGGAGGTCGGCGAGCCACGGGCCGAGGACGCCGAGAGCGATGTTCGTACCGAAGCTGTCCCACCCGAGTCGCGCGTGCGGCTGCGACGCGAGCCAGACCGTCCCCTTGCCGCGCACCGAGCCGGCGACCAGATCCTCCAGTACGTCGTACAGCCGCTCCGGATGGAACGGCCGGTCCGACTGCCACACCAGCGTCTGCACCCGCTCGTCCGTCTGCAGCGGAGCACTGATCGACCCGGGCTCGACCCAAGCCTCCGCCGCGTCCGGATCATGCAGCCGTACTCCGAACAGCTCCGCGGCTCTTGTCGCGGGCCGGACCAGCGCCTGCGGGTTCAGGGCGTTGGCCAGACCTTCGACCACGTCGGCGGGCTCACTCAGGATGACCGCGTTCGAGTACTCGACCTGCCGGACCAGTACCTCCGCGATCGCCCGGCCGTCCTCAGCCGCCGTCGGGATGCCCCGGTCGTGGATCAGGTCCTCGCCACTCACGTCCTTGGCGAAGGTGGCCGTGTCGAGGACCGTCAGGACCGCATCCACCTGGAGTTCGTCGCCGGCTTCCCGGGCGACCTCCTCGGCCAGCGCCTGGGTGTCGCCGGCGCCAGGGACAGAGACGATCGCCGCGCTGTACTTCTCGGTGGCGGCGATGCTCACCAGGAGAGGGAGGAGTGAGCCGCGCATTGCGCACGACACACAGGGGTGGCCCATCCGGATGACCTCGCGGTCGATGACGCCTCCCGCGGTACGGGCGATCCGGAGTACGGATCCACCCGCGAGGCCGCTCACGTCGTACTCGACCAGGACGGCCTGGCCGGCTACGGACAGTAGGGCGGTGGCGACGGAACCGCGCGCGGACTCGTCGACGCCCGTCAGGAGGGTGATCGGCAGCTGGCTCGGCATGGCACCCCTCGATGGTTATTGAAAATGATAACCAGTACAACGTACACTCCTGCCAACGGGAATGTCAGCCCCGGTGGCGGGTGTTCAACGCTACAGAGGTCAACGGCGCCGGGAGGCGCCCGGAAGGAAGGGTTCGATGGCCAAGCACAACGACGTCCGCCCGATCATCAAGCTGCGGAGCACCGCGGGGACCGGGACGACCTACGTCACCCGGAAGAACCGGCGGAACGACCCCGACCGGCTCGTGATCCGCAAGTACGACTCGAAGGTCCGCCAGCACGTCGACTTCCGCGAAGAGCGGTAGGAGCGGGTGGCGAAGACCAGCAAGATCGCGAAGAACGAACAGCGCAAGCGCACGGTCGCTCTGTACGCCGAGCGCCGCGCGGAGCTGAAGCGGATCATCGCGGACCCGGCGTCGGGCTTCGAGGAGCGCGGCGCCGCTCAGGTCAGGCTGCAGAAGCTGCCGCGGGACGCGAGCCCGATCCGGGTACGCAACCGGGACGTGGCCGACGGCCGGCCGCGCGGGTTCCTGCGCAAGGCGGGCATCTCGCGGGTCCGGTTCCGGACGATGGCGCACCGCGGCGAGCTGCCCGGGATCACCAAGTCGCCCTGGTGAACGGCCGGGGTTGGCACCCCTGGTCAAAAGCACTCTCCGGGGCGTGTATTGTTCTCTTTGTCGGAGCGAGTGCGGGACGCGAAAGCGGCCGGTCGCTTCGAACTCCCAGAAGGTCCCAGGAGCTGAAGCACGCCTAGTGCGGACTTCAGCCGCTGAGTCTTGCCGGGTGACTGGATCGAAAAGGGCCGATTTGACTGGCCCAGGACGAAACAGTAATGTTTGGCGGGTTGCCCCGGAGCTTAACTCGAAAGAGAAAAGCGCGGTGTGCGTCCGATTCTTGAGAACTCAACAGCGTGCCGAAAGTCAATGCCGAAATTTAGCATTTACCCCGTTCACAACTCTTTTCGGGGTTGTGGCGGATTCCTTTGATTAACGGATGATTCAAGTCAGTTTGATTGTTTCTGAGATATTCAATGGATCGTTTTTCGTTTTGTCTGTTCACTGTCTTCGGATGGTTGACATATAGATTTCAACGGAGAGTTTGATCCTGGCTCAGGACGAACGCT
>NZ_JBITDB010000003.1:602385-1273908 GCF_044453825.1 Kribbella sp. NPDC051620 | reverse complement strand
CAGCCAGCAACCACCGTCGACTCAGGCGACGACCAAACCGGCGACAACAAAGACGGCGCCGACCAGACCCTCCAAAACGCCCTCAACCAAACCGGCTCCGTCATCGGAGAGGTCAGCTACGGAGATGATCTCTATGAGGCGATGGCCAACGACCCCGCCCGCCCCCATCCCGACCGCTTCTTTGAAATGGCCGGATGTTTCCCAGGCCCAAACTGCGTCATGCCCGAAGGCTGGGTGGGCGAGTACGGAGACTACCTCCCCCTACCAGGCGAAGATCTATTCGGAGAACTGTTTCTGGCCGCCATTCCTCTGCCACTTCCCACTAAGCTCCTGGCGCTCGGCCGTGGCGCCAAGCTTCTGAAGGGAGCGATAAAAGGTGGAAAGGCAGGGAAGCTAACGGGTGAGATCGCCAAGCGTTGCAATTCCTTCCTGCCAGCGACGGCCGTTCTGATGGCTGACGGCACCACCAAACGAATCGACCAGATCAAGGTCGGTGACAAGGTAATGGCCACGGATCTTGAGAATGGCAAGACGACGGCGCAGTCGGTGACGAAGGTTTATGCCCACCGCGGCGACGAATTGATGGTCGAGGTCGACGTGGAGGAGAGAACCCAGTTCGGTCTGCCGCTGCATGGAGGCGTGATCGCAACGGCGCAGCACCCCTTCTTCGAGCGGCGCAGCGAGTCGTGGATCGAGGCTGGCGATCTTCGGCCGGGTGATGAACTTGTCAGTCCGTCGAAGGAGCGCGTTCTCGTCGCAGGTACCAGGCAGAGCCAGATCTCGGTGCAGGTATACAACCTCACGGTAGCCAATGCGCACACGTACTATGTTCTTGCTGGCGTGGCGCCAGTGCTAGTTCACAATAGCAACGGTGATCTGACTCCTCGCCAACTTAAGACTATAGACACGTATAACGCTCTTATTGAGGAGCATGAGGCGAAGCTCAGGGACTACTTGGCGAACCCGGACGCATATGACAATAAAGGATTTTTGAAGAATGCGCCGAGCGATGCTGTTCGGCAACGGATAATCGATGGGCGCGCAAAACACTTGCGAACAGAGATTGAGACTTTCCGCAATAATATCGCAAAGATTACTGGGGGTGTTTGTTGATGGTTGAAATTCCAGTGGATAGGCTTGACGCGGTGCTTGGCTTGCTCCTGGATCGTCTTCGTGCTGACGGAGCGGTTGTGGAGATCGACAAGGAAGCGTTCTGGTCTGTTCCTCCGGATCAGATTTACGATGTCTACAATCAGCCGCAAGATCTCACAATTGGGATGCTTTCAGAGTCCTGGAGTCACCTAGAGGACATGTTGTCCAACCCTGACCGTGTAGTTGGCCATGGACTCATTTGGCTTGCTGAAGTGCTTCGTGCCATCGGCGACCAGGCGAGTTGATGGTGTCCTGGATGGATACCGTGCCGATGGGCCGCATTTGTGTGCGGTGCCGGCTGCCTACCGCACTTCAACAGCCACTGTCGCGATGAGGGTTTCTCAAGGGTGGCGTCGGCGTGAGTTGAGGGGAGGACTGGGGCTCTTTGCTGTGGCGGGGCGACCTAGACGGGCCCGGGCCGCGGGGCCGGCTGCGGGCTGGGCGGAAGTGCCGTGTCAGGATCTTGGGCATGCGGACCAAGGCGCTGTGGGGGTTGGCGGTTGGGGTCTGTGGGGTTGCCAGCATCGTGTTGCCGATGCTTTGGCAGCACTCGTTGGTGGATTTGAAGGTTTACAGGCTGGGTGGGGTGACGTTGCTGGATGATGCGGCGGGCCTGTATGACGTGCGGTTGGCGGGGTTGCCGTTTACTTATCCGCCGTTTGCTGCGGTGGTGATGGTGCCGTTCGCGGTGGTGCCGTGGGCGGTGGCTGTGGCGGGTTGGACCTTGGGGACGTTTGTCAGTTTGATTGCTGTTTGGCGGCTGTCGGTTGGCAAGGGGTTGGCTTCGCCGGTGTTACTGGCGGTAGTTGCGGGGTCGCTGGTGCTGGAGCCGGTGCGGGAGACGTTGGGGTTCGGGCAGGTCAATCTGATGTTTTGTGCGCTGGTTTTGTATGACCTGCTGGGGCCGGTGGAGCGGCGGGGGCGGGGGATCTGGGTTGGGTTGGCGGCGGCGGTGAAGTTGACGCCGTTGGTGTTCTTCGGGCTGCTGGTTGTGACGAGGCAGTGGAAGGCGTTGGCGCAGGCGGCGGCGGCTTTTGCGGTGACGGTGCTCGTCGGGTTTGCGGTGACGCCGCACGGGGCGAAGGAGTACTGGACGTCGTTGCTGGCGGATACGACTCGGATCGGTGGGTTGGCGTTCTCCAGTAATCAGTCGTGGAATGGGTTTTTGGTCAGGCTCACGGGGGATCTGGACGGCGGGGGTGTGGTCTGGGCTGGGTTGGTCGCTGTGACGGTCGCGGGTGGGTTGTGGTTGGCCGGGCTGCTTTGGGTGCGGGGCGAGCGGGTTGCGGCGGTGTCGGTGACGGGGTTGGTGGGGTTGTTGTGTTCGCCGGTTTCGTGGAGTCATCACTGGGTTTGGGCGATTCCGTTGGGGGTGGCGGTGATCGGGCGGCTTACGAAGTACCGGGTGGTTTTTGGGGTGTTGTGGTTCGGGGTTTTTGCGATCGCGCCGATCTGGTGGCCGCCCAACCATGAGAATCGGGAACTGGGCTGGTCGTTCGCGGAGCAGTTCAGTGGGAACGCGTATCTGATCGCGGCAATGGTCGCGGTGGTCATACTCGCGCTCGGGTTGAGACAGAACTGTAAAAGTGGCATAGACCGCCGTGACCCCAGTGGCTGTCAGGCTGACTTGGGTGATATTGGGGATCCTGGGGGACCCGGCCAAGCGCCGGTGGTGGGTGGCGGCGGGGGTTTGCGTCGTCGTCGCGGCGGTTCTGCCGTTGGTGTGGGACCACACCGGGGCTGATCTGAAGGTCTACCGGCTGGGCGGGGCGGCGTTGCTGTCCGATCCGGCGAGCCTCTACATGGCTCGGCTGCGGTACATCGCGATGCCGTTCACCTACCCGATCTTCGGCGGCGTGGTGATGGCACCGGTCTCGCTGCTGCCGTGGGGGCTCGCGTACGGCGCCTCGATCGCGGTGTCGCTGATCGCGCTCATGGCGATCTTGCGGATGAGCCTGACGAAGCTGCTCAAAGACCGCATGCACCCTGCGGTCCTGATCGCCATCACAGCAGCATCCCTGCTGGTCGAGCCGGTCCGCGAGACGCTGTCGTACGGGCAGATCAACCTCATTCTCTGCGCTTTGATCCTGTACGACGTACTCGGCCCGAAGGACCGGATGGGGAGAGGTGTCTGGCTCGGGCTGGCGGCCGGCATCAAGCTGACCCCGTTGGTCTTCTTCGGCCTTCTCCTGGTCACCCGCCAATGGAAGGCGCTCGCGCACGCGTCGGCAGCCTTCGCGGGGACTGTGTTGATTGGATTCTTGATCATCCCGCGGACGGCGTACGAGTACTGGACACATCTGATCTCCGACACCAGTCGGATCGGCGGGCTGGCTTACTCGGGCAACCAGTCGTGGAACGGCTTCCTCGCAAGGCTGACCGGCGATCTCGATGGTGGGGGGAACGTCTGGCGGGGCGTAGTACTGCTGACTGTGATCGCAGGGCTCTGGCTGAGTCGTAGCCTATGGCTGCGGGGTGAGCAGTTGGCGGCGGTTTCGGCCACGGCGTTGATCGGCCTGCTCTGCTCGCCGGTCTCCTGGAGTCACCACTGGGTCTGGGGCATACCGCTCGGCGTCTCGTTGCTGACGGCAACGCAGGTAGGCCGGAGATATCCGTTGCCAACAGCCCTCACTTGGGCCGGCTTGTTCATGCTGGCGCCGATCTGGTGGCCGCCGAGAGGCAACAACCAGGAATTCGACTGGAACTTTCTCCAGGTTCTGGTCGGCAACTCCTACCTCTGGCTCTCGATCTCCGCCGCCGTCCTGCTCGCCGTCGGCCGTCGGCACGAAAAAGACCCCGCAGCATCGGTCGTCCAACTGGATGCGGTCACGTAGCTCTACTGGTGAATGGCGTCCAGCCATTCGTCCAGCTCAGCGAGGAACTCGGTCGGTCGCGTGCGTTGGATGGCGTGGCCGGCGCCCTCGATCGTGACGAGCCGCGCTGCCGGGATCCGATCGGCCACCTCGACGAGCTTGCCCTGCGGTACCGGGCTGGTGGAGCCGCCGCCGAGGATCAGCGTCGGTACGGCGATCGCCGGCAACTCGTCCCACCAGGCTGGGTCGGGTTTCGCCAACTGCCCGAAGATCGCGGGGAGCACCTCCCAGTCGAATCCGGGCTCCTCGTCAGGCCGCTCCGGTACCTTCCACTCGCCCTCACCGTCCGGCGGCGGGCTGTCGACCAGGATGAGCCCGCTGAGCCGATCGGCGTACCGCTCGGCGAAGAGCGTCGCCACCGTCCCACCCATCGAATGCCCACACAGCAGAAACTCCCCGAGCTCGAGTTTCTCGACCAGCTCCAGCAGATCGTCCCGCATCTCTTCGAAGGAGTACGTCGGCGTCCAAGCGCTCTGCCCGTGTCCGCGCTGATCCACCGCATAAACCCGAAACCGCTCACCCAGCCCCGGTACCACCTGCCCCCAACCCGACGAGTCCGAGTTGGTCCCATGCAACAACACCATCGGCGGAGCACCCTCAGCCCCCGACACCTGAACGAAAATCTCCCCAGCGGACAGCTGAACCCTCATCCACATCCCCTCACCTGAGTCGCTCACAACCAGCAAACCCTGCTGGAGGGTCAGCCCGGTCGAGGCGAGGCCGACCGGCCGTAGGCTGCGGTGGCTGCTGGACGGCGTCAACCGCTCCGCGTCGCCGCGCCCACTCCAGCCAGGGTTCTAGACTCCCGGCCATGGCTCAATACCTTCAGGTTTCGACAGCGACTCCGTCCCGCGATGAAGCAGTTCGCTTGGCGGGGTCGTCGGTAGAGGCTGGTCTCGCGGCGGGTGCGCAGGTCGTCGGGCCTGTCGTCTCGGTGTTCTGGCACGAAGGTCAGTACGGCGAGGGTGAGGAGTGGCAGGTCTTGTTGAAGACCACCGAAGCCCGGTACGCCGAGTTGGAGGCTCACCTTCTGAAGCAGCACCCATGGAGCAACCCCGAGGTGGCAGCGGTATCGCTCATCGCCGGATCGGCGGGGTACTTCGAGTGGTTGGACCGCACGACAGCTAAGCACTAACCGCGTGCCCTTTCCAGTACTGCGGATACCTCGGGTCCGCCGTACTGCGTAAGCCGACTGATGCCAGACGGGTCGGCCACCAATTACGTGCCCTCGGCAGTGGTCCGGGTAGGCTCAAGACGCTGGTGCGCAACGCGAGTACGGGTGGGTGTGTGCGCCGGTCGGGCCAATGCCGAGATGAGTCAGCCCATGCGGGTCGCCGACGGTGGTTTGGGCGGGCTCAGGACGCTGGTACGCAACGCGGCACGGGTGGGGCTGCGCGCCGGCCCACGGACGCCAGACGGGTCGATCACTCAGCGCGCCGCACCGCTAATGATCTGGGCGGGCTCAAGACGCCGGCACGCAACGCGGGTCCGGGTGGGGTTGTGCGCCGGTCGGACCGATGCCAGATGGAGGGTTGCTCAGTGCGTGCGCTCGACGATGGTTCGGGTGGGCTCAAGACGTCAGGCCGCAACACGAGTACGGGTGGGGCCGTGTACGGAAAGAGAAAACCACCGGAAGCGTGAGGCTTGGGGTGGTTTGGGGGTGGGTTTAGAAGTCGCCGCCGCCGAAGTCCCAGCCGTCGCCGCCGTCGAAGCCGCCGCCGTCGCCGCCGGGGTTGTCGCCGAACCTGCAAGCAGCTCCACAATTGCCCGGAACCGACTTGCAAGCAGCTCGGCAATTGCCCGAAGCCAACTTGCAAGCAACTCGGCAATTGCCCGAAGCCAACATGCAAGCAACTCGGCAATTGCCCCAAGCCCCCGCCGCCGGTCTGTGACCCCGAGTGCGAACGCAAGAAGAAGATCGATCGGGAGCCGATCGCATAGACGACGGCGCCCAGAACGATGACCACAACCCGCCCGGCACCCCTGACTGCGCCGCCGGCAACCCTGCCCTCTGCCCACGCAACCCCAACAAGCCAGCAACCACCGTCGGTGCCGGCGATGACCAAACAGGCGATAACGGGGCAGGCGCTGACCTGACCTACCAAGATGCCCTGGACCAGACCGGCTCCGTCATCGGCACCATCAGCGACGGCGGCCGCAATGACCTGTTCTCAGCCATGGCGAACGATCCAGCCCGCCCCCACCCCGACCGCTTCTACGAAATGGCCGGCTGCATCCCAGGCCCATCCTGCGTCATGCCCGAAGGCTGGCAAGGCGAATATGGAGATTACCTGCCGTTGCCCGGCGAAGAGCTATTTGGCGAAGGTCTCCTACTTCTAATTCCAATTCCAATTCCGAAGTTGATGGCGCTCGGCGATGGCGCCAAGCTACTCAAGGGAATCATCGGAGGTGGTAAAGCGGGCAAGGCGGGAGAGGTTGGCAAGGGGCTTGCCGAGCGGTGCAATTCTTTCCTTCCTGCAACGGCAGTTCTCATGGCTGATGGAACCACGAAGCGAATCGATCAGGTCAAGATCGGTGACGATGTTCTGGCCGCCGACCCGATAGATGGCCGGACTGGGTCCCATCCAGTCACCCGAGTTATTGTAGGTGACGGCCAGAAGTCGCTGATTGAAATCTCGATCGTAGAGCGAAAGAATATCCTTTCACCCTCCTTTCCGTCGAAGATCGTTGCAACCGGAGGCCATCCATTCTTCATTCGAGGAACACAGGCTTGGGTAAATGCTGATCATCTCCATGTGGGGGATCAGTTGTCTCCGTTCCGAAGCCTCGATCGAGTTACTGTTTCGGCTGTCAGGGCCTACGGCGCTCATGCTCGAGTTTATAATCTGACGGTCGATTCTGCGCATACGTATTACGTGGTTGCCGGGACTGTTCCGGTGCTTGTTCACAACGCTAATGGTCCAGATTGGGATGATTGGCGGAAACTGGTGGAGAAGAACTGGGATCCGGGCGATCGAAGTAAAGACGATGGCTACCGGGCGCCACGGGGAAATCAAGCCGAAAATAAGCAGTTCAACGACGCGGTTCGTGAGTATGAGCGGCAAAGTGGACGCAAGGTGAGTCCTGCCGAGCGGCAGGCTCTCCACAAGAGGATCGGCAGTCAAGGGTACGATTACCATCAGATTCTCGACGAGGCAAAGGATATTTTCGGTGGCTGTGGATGAACTGGCGAGGGTGATTCACGACCTGATGGAAGGAGCGGTTCTGCGGTCGGTCGGCCGGGCGGCCGGTACCGGGATGGTAAAGCTTTTCGGAACTGAAGGGGAGCTCATTATACATATTCAATGTCCCTTCCGAATGGTGAGAGATGGGCGCATCCTGGTTGGATCTGCGGATATGAATTTCTCCTTGGAGTCTGCGGGTGACGATGCTTTTGACAACTTCGATACTCTGTACGATGCGCGCGTGCGTGATATCAATGAAATTGTTCAGAAATTCAATCTGAAAGTCTCTGATGTCTCTTTGGATGGCGCCGGAGGGTTGGTGTTGACCTGGGCAGAAGAGCTGTTCCTGGAGATTTTCCCGAACTCATCCAGGGAAACCGAGGCTTGGCGCGCCTTCTATCTATCTGGTGCGCATTATGGGTATCCTCCTCACTTGATTTGAGCTTGGATCCGTGCGCATTCGAAGCGGTCCATGATGCGGCGGCGCAGGGAAGTCATGTGGTGTTGTGCGGTGTTGCCGTTGTTGCGGTGGCATTCGTTGGTGGATTGGAGGTTTACCGGTCGGGCGGGGAGGGCGCCGGTTGAGTGCGCGGATCCGGGTTTTGGTATGCCGAATTGGTTTCGATAGTTGGTTGAGATTCAGTTGGCGGCGGAGAGGCTTGGGTGGGTACGCGGTGGAGTTGTGTGGAGGCGCTTCGGAGGCAAGTGGCGGTGGGGGATGTTGTGCTGCAGTCGTTCATGCCTGAGGTTCGGCACGGGGTGGTGAGGTCGTATCGGTGTTTGGTGCTGTTTGCGGCGGAGGGCGATGGTGGGGCGGGTGCGGTCACCACCATTGATCGTGAACCGGCCAGGTTCTTGTCGCTGGAACGGGGTGACCACGATGCGGATGACCGGGCGGCGTTCGTGCGGATGTTCGCGCTGACGACGAGTGGGGTTTCGATGGCTATGAAAAAGTAGTTGGGTCCTGGGGCGTGGGAGAGGCGGAATGCGTGCCGTGCCAGGCTCTTGGGTATGCGGAGCAAGGTGTTGTGGGGGATGGCCGTTGGGGTTTGTGTTGTGGCGAGTGTGGTGTTGGCGATGCTTTGGCGGCATTCGTTGGTGGATTTGAAGGTTTATCGGTTGGGGGGAAACGCTGCTGGATGATGCTGCCGCATCTTATGACGTGCGGTTGGCGGGGTTGCCGTTTACTTATCCCCGTTTGCTGCGGTGGTGATGGTGCCGTTTGCGTTGCTGCCGTGGTCGTCGCGGTGTCGGTGTGGACGTTGGGGACCTTCGTCAGTTTGGTTGCTGTCTGGCGGTTGTCAGCTGGGCGGGTGCTCAAGTCGCCGGTGCTGTTGGCAATGGTGGCGGGGTCGCTGGTGTTGGAGCCGGTGCGGGAGACGTTGGGGTTTGGGCAGGTCAACCTGATGTTGTGTGCCTTTGTTTTGTACGACTTGCTGGGGCCGGCCGGGGCGCCGGGGGCGAGGGGTTGGGTGGGACTGGCGGCGGGGGGAAGTTCACGCCGTTGGTGTTCTTTGGGCTGCTGGTCGTCAGTAGGCAGTGGAAGGCGCTCGCGTACGCGTCGGCCACCTTCGTGGGCACGGTGCTGATCGGATTCCTGATCACGCCGCGGACGGCGTACGACTACCGGACCCAGCTGATCTCGGACACGAGCCGGATCGGCGGTCTGGCCTATTCGGGGAACCAGTCATGGAACGGGTTCCTGATCCGGGTGACGGGCGATCTCGACGGCGGTGGGTGGCTGTGGCAGGGCGTCGTCCTGCCTGACCGTGATCGCCGGCCTCTGGCTGAGCCGCATCCTCTGGGACCGGGGCGAGCAGTTGGCCGCGGTCTCGACGACCGGCCTGATCAGCTTGCTCTGCTCACCGGTCTCCTGGAGCCACCACTGGGTCTGGGTTATCCCGCTCGGTACTTCGTTGCTCACGGCAACCCGACTCGGCCGGCGCTGGCCGTGGCAGGTCGCGGCGACGTGGGCCGCGCTGTTCATGCTCGCCCCAATCTGGTGGGTGCCGCGAGGCGACAACCAGGAACTCCACTGGAACTCCATCGAGATCCTGGCCGGCAACGCCTACCTCTGGCTATGCCTGCTCGCCGCAATCCTCCTGGCCCTCGGCGCCCGACGGCAAACGGTGCCGATAGCAACAAAGATCGAGCTGGGCGCGAAGACCTAGCGATCGCGGAGCCACTCGCCGACCGCGGCGAGGAACTCGGTCGGGCGGGTCCGCTGGATGGCGTGGCCGGCGCCCTCGATCGTCACGAGCCGCGCTGCCGGGATCCGATCGGCCACCTCGACGAGCTTGCCCTGCGGTACCGGGCTGGTGGAGCCGCCGCCGAGGATCAGCGTCGGTACGGCGATCGCCGGCAACTCGTCCCACCAGGCTGGGTCGGGTTTCGCCAACTGCCCGAAGATCGCGGGGAGCACCTCCCAGTCGAAACCGGGCTCCTCGTCAGGCCGCTCCGGTACCTTCCACTCGCCCTCACCGTCCGGCGGCGGGCTGTCGACCAGGATGAGCCCGCTGAGCCGATCGGCGTACCGCTCGGCGAAGAGCGTCGCCACCGTCCCACCCATCGAATGCCCACACAGCAGAAACTCCCCGAGCTCGAGTTTCTCGACCAGCTCCAGCAGATCGTCCCGCATCTCTTCGAAGGAGTACGTCGGCGTCCAAGCGCTCTGCCCGTGTCCGCGCTGATCCACCGCATAAACCCGAAACCGCTCACCAAACCCACCTACCACCTGCTCCCAGGCGGACGAGTCCGAATTCGTCCCATGCAACAAGACGATCGGCGACGCACCCTCGTGCCCCGACACCTGTACGTAGAACTCCCCGGCAGATAGCTGAACCTTCATCCGCATCCCCTCACCTGACGTCGCTCAAAAGCAGCAAACCTTGCCGAGGGGTCAGTTCCGATCGAGGCCGGCGTGGGCAATGCGGTCGAGTTCGAATCAACCAGGCGTGCCCGTCGATGGATCCGGATAGACCAGAGGTGCAAGCACACGCGCGGCGGCCTCGGCGCCCTGAGTTGCTTCGACCGCGAAAGCTTTGGCAATCAGAGCCCGCGCCTTTGGCGATGTCTCGGCCGCGTGCTCCTCCGCGAACTCGCGCGCATCCCGAGAACGCCCCGCCAGCAATGCGCTGTGGACAGTCGCCGCAATGACATCGGCTCCAGCCGTTCCTGCCCAGCCGAGCCCTTCAACCCGCCAGTCGGTGTCGGTCTCGCCGGTAGCCGGATCGTCGTCCTGGTCGCCCATACGTCCAGAGTGTAGGCAGCCAATGCAGCCGAAGGTCAGCCGACAGTTACGCCCGACCACCCGCACCCGATCCCCCGCACACGACCCTGCGCCCACCACAAGCACCCGACCCGACCACCTGCGCCCTATCCCGCGCCCGGCGCGCCCGACCCTGCGCCCGGCCACTCGCGCCCGACCCTGCGTCCGGCCAGACCCGGCCACGCGCGCCCGAACCGACGGTGGGCCAGCCCGTCGAGTCGGACTCCAAACCAGAAAACCGCGGACCTGCTCAGCCCAACCCGAGTCAGTCAGCCCGTTGCAGCGCCGGTGTGTTCGTGGGCTCAGGCCGCTGGCTCCCGGGTGCCGGGCGAGCTTAGGGCCGCCCCAACGCCAAGCGAGTCGGACCCCGCCCTGCCCCATCGCCAGGGGCAGAGATGAGCTCAAGACACTGGCGGGGCAGCGGAGACGGGTGGAGCTAGGGCCGCCCAAACAAGTGCCAGACGGGTCGATCAGGCAGCGCGCTGCATCGCTGGTGGTTTGGGTGGGCTCAAGACGCTGGTGCGCAACGCGGGTACGGGTGGGGTTGTGCGCCGGTCGCGCCGATGCCAGGGGTCCGAGGCGCTGCATAGCGGGTGGTTCGGGTGGGCTCAAGACGCTAGTGCGCAACGCGAGTACGGGTGGGCCTGTGCGCCGGTCTGGCCAACGCTAGACGGGTCGGTCACCCGAGGCGCTGCATCGCTGGTGGTTCGGGTGGGCTCAAGACGGTGGGGCGCAACGCGGGTACGGGTAGGGCTGTGCGCCAGTCGGACCGATGCCAGATGGGTCGGTTGTTCAGCGCGTGGCCTCGACGGTGGTTTTGGTGGGCTCGAGACGGTGGGGCCCGACGCGGGCACGGGTGGGGCTGCGCGCCGGTCGGACCGATGCCAGAGGGGTCGGTTGCCCATTGCGTGCGCTCGACGATGGTTCGGGTGGGCTCAAGACGTCAGTCCGCAACGCGAGTACGGGTGGGGCCATGTACGGAAAGAGAAAACCACCGGAAGCGCGAGGCTTCCGGTGGTTTGGGGGTGGGGTTAGAAGTCGCCGCCGCCGAAGTCCCAGCCGCCGCCGCCGTCGCCGCCGTCGAAGCCGCCGCCGTCGCCGCCGGGGTTGTCGCCGAAGTTGAAGTCGCCGTTGTCGCCTCCGCCGCCGTCGCCGCCGTCGGACATGCCGGCGTCGTAGCCGGCTGCGTAGTCGCCGTAGCCGCCGCCGGCGAACATGCCGCCGAGCATGGTGCCGAGGAACATGCCGGTCATCACGCCGCCGAGGCCGCCGAACATGCCTTGGGCGTAAGGGGAGTAGGCCGGGCCGGCTTCCCAGTACGGGACGCGCTGCGGGCCGACCATGACCTTGCGGACGTCGGGCTCGGCGCCGGCCCGGACGCGCTCGGCGTCGGCGGCGCAGGCGGGGACCTCACGGGGGGCGCCGCCGGGCGGGGACCACATGACGTCGACGACCGAGGGGCCGTGCTGGGGGTTGAAGAAGCAGGACGGGCGGCGCTGGGGCAGCGGCTCGTTGTTGACCCGGGCGCGGACGCAGGCCATCGCGTACCGGCCGTCCTCGAGGATCTCGATCACGTGCCGGATCTGCTCGGCCTCGGTGACCTGGCCGACCGCCTGCTTGGCCGACTCGTAGGAGTCGAGCGCGCGCTGGTAGTCCTGCCGGGCGCCGTCGCCGAGGTCCTTGCCGACCATGTCCAGGTCGAGATCCTGCAGCTCCTCGCCGAACCGGGTGATGTCCTCGTCGGCGGTCTTCTTCACCGACTCGAGCTCGGCCGCGGTGATCTCGTGCTGCTTCCTGTTCTGCAGCTGCGTTCGCTGGTAGGAACGGTACGCCAGGACGCCGATCACGACGAGCGCGATCAGCAAGATGACTGTGAACATGTCGGGCCTTCCTCGACTGGTGTTGCGTCGAGCCTACCGGGCGGTCGAATCCGACCGAAATCTCCTGAGAATCTCCTGAAAATCAACGCATTCCAAGGCTATGCATAACGCTGGCGCATCGCTTCCGAGGCAGCAGGCCCGGCGGTGAAGACGTAGTCCGGCCCGTCGATCCGCCGCCCGGTCGACCGGTCCACGACGACCGGCTCGACCTCCTCGCCGGTACCGGCGTCAACGAGGATCATCGAGCGCTCATCGGCCGCCAGCCGCGAGTTTCCCCACGCGGCGAGCGTGATGATGACCGGGCGCAACGACCGCCCGAGCGGCGTCAGCACGTACTCGTAACGCGGCGGTTTGTCCTGGTACTTCGTACGCTCCAGCAGCCCGTCGTCGACCAGGCTCCGCAATCGCGTCGTCAGCATGCTGGACGAGATCTTCAGGTTGCGCTGGAACTCGTCGAACCGGGTGTACCCGTCGAAGGCGTCGTGCAGGATCAGCAGCGTCCACCACTCGCCGACGTGCCGAACCGTCGTCGACAACGGGCAGGACAGATCCTCGTCCCGGAACCGGTTGGCACCCGTCATCACGCCGCCTCGAAGTCGCTTCGATTTCAGCAGTCATCTTAGCAAGCGACCAGCGCCACGCAGGGTGACGAAAATGCCGGGCGAGCGCTCACGCAGTGCGCATAATCGATTACTGCTGTCCCGTCTAGCAGAAGGCTGTCCGATGAGCAAGACCTTCTCACCCCGACTGGCGCTGACCGCGGTGACTGGCCTGGCCCTGTTCGTACCGCTCGCGCCCGCCCCCAGCCAAGCCCTCCCCGAGCTGACCCAGCAGGCCAAGACCCAGCAGACCCAGCGGCCGACGATCGACCCCGACTACGTCGAGATCCCTTTGCGGCAAAGCGGTCGGTACGTGACCGCCGCCGCCCATCAGACCAAGCCCTTCGGCATGCTCGGCGTCACCTGGCCCTACCGCAAGAACTCCGCGCCGGTGCAGGTCAAGATCCGGATCCTCCGCAACACCCAATGGTCGGCCTGGGAGACCCTCAAGGTCGAGGACGACCACGGCCCGGCGACCGGTACGGCGGAAGGCAACGAGCGCTCCGGCACCGAGCCCTACTGGGTCGGCACCGCGAACGGCATCCAAACCGCCCTCACCACGACGGACGGTACGACCGTCACCGACGCGAAGGTCGTCCTGATCAACCCGGGCGTGCAGGCGACCGACGACGACCCGGCGACGGCACAGGATCCGATCCAGACCAACACCGCCAAAGCGCCGTACCCGATGCCCCTCATGGTCACCCGCCGCGGCTGGGGCGCCGACGAGCGACTCCGCGCCCTGAACGGCAAGTCCTGCGTGAAGCCGAAGTACACCGGCACCATCCAGGCCGCCTTCGTCCACCACACCGCTGACCGCAACAACTACACCCGCGCGCAGGTGCCCGCGATGGTCCGCAGCATGTACGCGTACCACGTGAAGAGTCGTGGCTGGTGCGATCTCGGCTACAACTTCCTCGTCGACCGCTTCGGTCGTGCCTTCGAGGGCCGGTACGGCGGTGCGCAACTGCCCGTGCTCGGCGCCCATACCGGCTCCTTCAACGCGAACTCGTTCGGCGTCTCGCTGATCGGCAACTTCGACCAGGTCGCGCCGCCGGCGCCGATGCTGGAGATGACCGCCCGCATCATCGCGTGGAAGATGGACGCCAACTACCGGTCGCCGACGGCAACGATCGTGCTCGACGGCAGCAAGCTCCACACGGTTTCCGGACACCGCGACACCAAGGCGACCGCCTGCCCCGGCAAGAACCTCTACGCCAGACTTCCTTGGCTGAAGCAACGAATCCTCACCCTGATGAGCAGAGGCGTGTCCACCGAGATCTACCGGTACGCCGTGAAACTCGGCGGATTCAGGGTGACCGGGCAACCATTCTGGGGCGAACACCGGACCAGGACCGGCCGGGCGACGTACTTCAAAGCCCGCGACATCTACTGGTCGCCCAAGACCGGAGCGCACTCGGTGCGCAGCCTGTTCCGGACCCGCTACCGCCAACTCGGCGGCCCGGACGGGCTGCTGAAGCAGCCGACGAGCGAGTACCGTCTCGGCCGCGCCAACAACAGCAAGGTGCAGAGCTTCCAGAACGGCGGCCTGTACTGGTCGAAGCGGACCGGGATGCGTCCGGTCGCCGGGATGATCCATCGCAAGTACGCCGCACTCGGCGCGGAGCGCTCGCGACTCGGGCTGCCCACCTCGGACATGTACCGAATCAAGGGCGGCCTGCGGCAAAGGTTCCAGCACGGCTGGCTGACCTACAACAACCATGAGCGCAAGGTCTTCATCTCATGAAACGCGTCTTCGTTGCCCTGATCGCCGGTTCCACGTTGCTGAGCGCAACGGCCGTGGCCGTCCCGCCGCCCGAGCCGGAGGCGGTCCAGACGATCACGGGTCGCGGCTTCGGCCACGGCCGCGGCATGTCGCAGTACGGGGCTCAAGGCGCCGCGCTGGCCGGCCGGTCCGCCAAGACGATCCTGGACTTCTACTACCCCGGTACGACGGTGGGCAAGGCGACCGGCAACATCCGGGTGCAGCTCCGCGCCGACACCACCGACGGCGTACGGATCGCCGCCGTCGACAAGCTCCGCCTCCGCGACCTGAAGACCGGCAAGGTCTACACGTTGCCCAAGGCATCGACCCGGAACCAGTGGTCGATCGACCCCAACGGCGAGCACGGCGCGAAGGTCAGCTCGTACAACACCAAGACGAAGACCTGGACGCTCTGGAAGAAGCTGACCGGAATCGGCCAGTTCGAGGGCCCGACCGTCATCTCCCTGATCCTGCCGAGCGGGGCCGTCAAGCGCTATCGCGGCGTACTGCGGCCCGCCGATCTGTCCGGCGCGCATTTCGACACCATCAATGTGCTGCCGTTGGAGCTCTACCTGCGCGGCGTCGTCCCGCGGGAGGCCGTGACGACGTGGAAGCCGGCCGCGCTCCAGGTGCAGGCCGTTGCCGCGCGCACCTATTCGGTCTTCCATCGCAATCGGTCCACCAAGCGGGCGTACGACCTGTGTGACACGACCTCGTGCCAGGTCTACGGCGGGTACAACGACGAGGAGAAGACGACCAACGCTGCCATCACGGCAACCGCTGGGCAGATCCGGCTCTACCAGGGCAAGCCGATCATGGCCGAGTTCTCGTCCTCCAATGGCGGCGCGACAGCCGATGGCCCAGTGGCGTACCAGGTGATGAAGGTCGACAGCTGGGACAGCTACCCCGGCAACAAGAACCCGAACGTCACCTGGACCGTCACGCGGACCAGTTCACAGCTCCAGGCGACGTTCGGCGTCGGCACACTTAAACGCCTCCGCGTCGTACGCCGAACCGGTATCGGGCCGTCAGGCGGCCGGGTGCTCACGGTCGAAGCGGTCGGCTCGAAGGGCAAGGTCGTGCTCACCGGCGACCAAGTCCGGATACGGCTGCACATGCGCTCGGCATGGTTCACGTTCGCCGGGGTCCAGCCGCTCGTACTTGATATGCCAACTAAGCCCTGATCGGACGAGCCATTGACGGCGAATCCCTTGGCCAGCTAGAACGTGACATCGATGTCAACCGCTGCCGCCCCAGGAGGAGCAGGTCGATGCGCAGAAAATTTGGTATATCAACTCAACGGTTCGCCGGGGGTTTGCTCGCGGTCGGAATGCTCGCCGCGCTGCACACCCCAGCGGCCACCGCGAAGGTCGACGACGTGACCGGCGGCCCGCATTCAGCGGCGGCCAGGGCACAAGCGTCGTACCAGGCCCTGAACAAGTATTTCGACACCGGCAACCAAAACCTGCTGCTGGAGGAGTACCCGAACACCCAGCAGAACCCGTACTCCTACGTCTGGCCGTACTCGCAGGCCGCTGTCGCCGCGGAGAACCTGGCCGGCATCCCAGGCTCCGGCCGCAAGGCTGACCGCGAAGCCCAACGCCGGCTGGACGGGTACCAGCCGTACTGGAACGCGACCACCACTCCGAAGGGCTACGACTCATACGTCCGGCCGCCGCTCGGGCAGGGTGGCGACAAGTTCTACGACGACAACGAGTGGATCGGCCTCAACCTGATCCAGCACTACCAGCGGACTGGTGACCGCTCGTCGCTCGCCCGGGCGAAGGAGATCTTCGCGCTCGTCGAGTACGGCTGGGACAACGCCCCGTCGCATCCCTGCGCGGGCGGGACGTTCTGGACCCAGGCGCCGTGGAGCCAGGACCGCAACACCATCTCCAACGGGCCGGGCGCCGAGCTCGGTGCGCACCTCTACCTGCTGACGCACGACAAGTCGTACCTGACCTCGGCGAAGCGGATGTACGCCTGGGCGCAGCAGTGCATGCTCGCACCGAACGGGCTGTACTGGGACCACATCGACCTGGCCGGCAACGTCGAGAAGACCCAGTGGAGCTACAACCAGGGCGTGATGCTCGGCGCCGGGGCCCTGCTGTACAAGGCGACTCACGACCAGAAGTACCTCACCGACGCGAAGGCGCTGGCGAAGGCGTCGCTGGCCTTCTACGCGGCTGAGGACCGGCTGTGGAAGCAGCCGACCCGGTTCAACGCGATCTACTTCAAGAACCTGCTGATCCTCGACTCGGTCTCCCACGACCGCGCCTACACCAAGGTCGCGCAGGCCTACTCCGACCGGGCATGGAAAGAGACCCGCGATCCTGCCACGGGCCTCTTCCACTTCGCCGATGGGCCGGTCACACTGCTCGAGCAGTCCGGCATGGTCCAGATCGACGCCTTGCTGGCCTGGCCGCGCAGCAAGTACGACGAACTGGCCTAGGGCTTCAGGCGGCCGCGGTGGCCGTCTTGATCTTGACCTCGGTGGCGGGCTTGCCGTCGGTAGGCCCGCCCTGGGGGATCACGCCGGCCTTGGCGACCTTGTCGATCGCCTCCAGGCTGGCCTTGTCGAGCGTGCCGAAGGCCGTGTACGACGGGGGCAGCTCGGCGTTGCCGTAGACGATGAAGAACTGGCTGCCATTGGTGTTGGGGCCTGAGTTGGCCATCGCGAGGATGCCACGGCCGTACTTGAGCGTGGGGTAGACCTCGTCCTTGAAGCTGTACCCTGGGCCGCCGCTGCCGGTGCCGGTGGGGTCGCCGCACTGCAGTACCTGCAGGCCGTCGCCGACGGTGAGCCGGTGGCAGATGGTGTTGTCGAAGTACTTCTGGCCGACCAGGCTGAGGAAGCTCTTCACCGTGCAGGGCGCCAGCGCGCTGTCCAGGGTCAGGTGCAGATCACCGATCGAGGTGGCGAGCGTGACCGGCTTGGTGCCGCTGGCCTTGACCTTGCCGTTGGAGGGCAGGTCGGCCTTCTTGCTGGCCGGCTCGGCGGACTTGGTGTAGCTGCAGTCCACCTCCGCCGCGAGCGGCGTGGCCCGCTTCGGCGCGGGCGCCAGCGCGGTCGGGATCGACTTCGGCTTGTTCTCCGGCCCGGCTGACGTCTGCGCCGAGGGCTGGTCGGACGGATTCGCCGACGGCGTGCTGGCTGCCGCGGGCGTGTCGTCCTTGCCGGTGTTCTTCGCGACGACCACGAAAACTCCGGCGATCACCACGACCACCGCCACGATCGAGGTGATGGTGATCGCCAGCATCCGCCGCTGCCGGGCGCGCTCAGCCTGCCGCTCGGCCAACCGCTGCGCCTTACGCTGAGCCAACTGATGCTCGTGGGTCTTCCTGGACATGCAGAGTTCTCCTCACCTCGCGGCAATACTTCGCGGCAATCCTGGAGGGAAGCTACCGGTAAATGCTGAGAAACGGCTGTGTTTTCAGTCCTTGATTTCGCAGATAGCCGCACCGGCCGCCACCGTCGCGCCGACTTCGGCCGACAGACCCGTGATCGTACCGGCTTTGTGGGCGTTCAGTGGCTGCTCCATCTTCATCGCTTCCAGGACGACGATCAGGTCGCCCGCGGCGACCGTGGCGCCTTCCTCGACGGCGATTTTGACGATGGTGCCCTGCATCGGGGAGGTGAGGGAGTCGCCGGAGGCCGCCGCGCCCTTGCCGCTGCCGCCGGCCCGCCGGGACGGCTTCTTCTTCGAACCAGAACCAGAACCGGTACCACCGGAAGCGACCGACGCGCCGAGACCGGCCGGCAGGACGACCTCGAGCCGCTTGCCACCCACCTCGACGGTGACCGTCTCCCGCTCGGCCGGCTCGGCCACGTCGGCGGCTCCGTCGTACGGCGGGATCTGGTTGTCGAACTCGGTCTCGATCCAGCGGGTGTGCACCTTGAAGCCGTCGGTGCCGACGAACGCCGGGTCGCTCACCACGGCCGCGTGGAACGGTACGGCGCTCGGCATGCCCCCGACGACGAACTCCTTCAGCGCGCGGCGGGACCGCTCGAGCGCCTGGGTCCGGTCGCGGCCGGTCACGATCAGCTTGGCCACCAGCGAGTCGAACGCGCCAGGCACCGTCTCGCCCTGGTCATACCCGCCGTCGAGCCGGATGCCCGGTCCGGACGGCGCGTGCCACTTGGTCAGCGTGCCCGGCGCGGGCAGGAAGCCACGACCCGGGTCCTCGGCGTTGATCCGGAACTCGATCGAGTGCCCACTCACGATGGGGTCGTCGTACCCGAGCTCTTCGCCATCAGCGATCCGGAACATCTCCCGGACCAGATCGATCCCGGTGACCTCTTCACTGACCGGGTGCTCGACCTGCAGTCGCGTGTTGACCTCCAGGAAGGAGATCAGCCCGTCCTGGCCGATCAGGAACTCACACGTGCCGGCGCCGACGTACCCGGCCTCGCGCAGGATGGCCTTCGACGACTTGTAGAGCGTCTCGAGCTGCTCGGCCGTGACGAACGGCGCGGGCGCCTCCTCGACCAGCTTCTGGTACCGACGCTGCAGCGAGCAGTCGCGGGTGGAGATCACCACGACGTTGCCATGGGCATCGGCCAGGCACTGGGTCTCGACGTGCCGCGGCTTGTCCAGGTACCGCTCGACGAAGCACTCGCCGCGACCGAAGGCGCTGACCGCTTCCCGGGTGGCGGACTCGAACAGCTCCGGGATCTCCTCGAGAGTTCGAGCGACCTTCATCCCCCGGCCACCGCCGCCGTACGCCGCCTTGATCGCGATCGGCAGCCCGTACTCCGTTGCGAAGGCCACCACCTCGTCCGCGTTCGCGACCGGATCAGGCGTACCCGGTACCTGCGGGGCACCCACCTTGTCCGCGATGTGCCGCGCCTTCACCTTGTCGCCGAGCGAGTCGATCGCCGACGGTGGCGGGCCGATCCAGATCAGCCCGGCGTCGATGACCGCCTGGGCGAACTCCGCGTTCTCGGCCAGGAAGCCGTAGCCCGGGTGCACCGCGTCCGCGCCGGAGCGGGCCGCGACGTCGAGGATCTTGGCGATGTTCAGGTAGGAGTCGGCCGGCGTCGCGCCGTCCAGCGAGTACGCCTCGTCGGCGAGCCGGACGAACAGGGCATCGCGGTCGGGCTCGGCGTACACGGCGACGCTGCCCAGACCGGAGTCGGCCGCGGCCCGGACGACCCGGACGGCGATCTCTCCACGGTTCGCGACCAGGACCTTGGTGATGCGCTTGCTGTCAGACACAGCTGAACTCCCTTCGGCCCGGCTGAGTCTAGGGTGAACCAGGCCAGGAGGGTGACAGGTTCTATGTCACATCACCGTCGGTGGCCGCTCGAAGAAGGACTCCAGCACGACGACTGTCTGAGTGCTGGTCACGCCGTCCACCTGGTGGAGCGCGCGCAGCGTCTGCTGGAGGGCCTCGGTGCTGCCGGTACGCACTTTGACCAGCACGGAGGCGGGGCCGGCGATGATGTGCGCCTCCTCGACGGCAGCGATGCCCTCGAGTGCCTCGACCGTCGGCGCGTCGCCCATCCAGGCGTCGGTGTCGAGCAGGACATAGGCCAGTACGCCGTTGCCGAGCGCCGCCGGGTCCACCTCGATGGTCGTACGCCGGATCACGCCGGCAGCTCGCAGCTTGCGTACCCGCTCATGTGCTGCCCCCGCCGACAACCCGACGGCCTCCCCAAGTACTGCGTAGGACTGCGTGGCGTCCTCCTGCAGCCGTGCAAGCAGGTCGCGGTCTGTCTGGTCGATGGTCATGATCACCGAATCTCATCTGGTCTATCAAGTAGCTCACAGGATAGCATTCAGCACATGACGATCACGCTGACTGACACACCGGTCCGATCGCGGGCCGAGCTGGTGACGCTGGACGAGCGGTTCGCGCTGGTGGCCCGCGGCGATGACTACGTGGAGCGCCTCTACGACGGCGGTCGCTGGCTGGAGGGCCCGGTCTATGTCCCGGCCTGGCGCAGCCTCGTCTTCAGCGACATCCCCAACGACCGGATGCTGCGCTGGGACGAGCTGTCCGGCGCGGTCTCGGTCTTCCGCCAGCCGGCCGGCTACACGAACGGCAACACCCTCGACGGCCAGGGGCGGCTGATCAGCTGTGAGCAGGGCAATCGCCGAGTCACCCGGACCGAGTTCGACGGCTCGCTGACGGTCCTCGCCTCACATCTCGACGGTCTGCGACTGAACAGCCCGAACGATGTGGTGGTCCGGCGCGACGGCTCGATCTGGTTCACCGATCCGCCGTACGGCATCACTTCGAACTACGAGGGCCACGCTGCCGAGCAGGAGCTCCCCACCTGCAACGTCTATCGCCTCAGCCCGGCTGGTGAGCTGACCGTCGTCGCGGACGATTTCACCCGGCCGAACGGCTTGGCCTTCTCGCTAGACGAATCCCAGCTGTACGTCGTGGACACCCCCGCCAAGCACATCCGGCGGTTCGAGGTGAAGGACGACCGGCTGGTCGGGGGAGAGGTCTTCGTACCGTGCGAAGCCGGCATGTTCGACGGCATCCGGCTGGACGCCAACGGCCGCATCTGGGCCGCCACCCACGAGGGCGTCCACTGCTTCGACCCGGACGGCACTCTGCTCGGCAAGCTGCTTTTCCCAGACGTCGTCTCCAACCTCTGCTTCGGCGGTCCTAAGCGGAACAGGTTGTTCGTCACGGCAACCACCTCGGTCTACTCCTGGCTACTCACCACGGACGGAGCACCACAGCCGTACGATCGCGGGTGACAACCGAACTTGAGGAGCCCCAGGATGCCCCTGCTCGAGCCGTTGGCCGGTACCGTCCCCGCTGAGTGGGTGAAGCTGGATGACCGCTTCGCCGGGATCCGGGGTGACTCGCACCTGGAGCGGCTGTGGACCGGCGGGCGATGGCTGGAGGGGCCCGTCTACTCGGCGGCCGGGCGGTACGTGTTGTGGAGCGACATCCCGAGCGACCGGATCCTGCGCTGGGACGAGACGTCGTACCAGGTGTCGGTGTTCCGTGAACCGGCCGGGAACACCAACGGGCACACGCTCGACGAGCAGGGACGGCTGGTCAGCTGCGAGCACGGCAACCGGCGCGTGACTCGCACCGAGCACGACGGCTCGGTCCGCGTGCTTGCCGACAGCCACAACGGTGGTCGGTTGAACAGCCCGAACGACGTCGTGGTGAGTCCCGACGGAGCGGTCTGGTTCACGGATCCGGCGTACGGGATCGACAGTGACTACGAGGGCCACAAGGGTTCTATCGAGGTCGGTGGCTGCCACGTGTATCGGGTAGGCCCCGATGGCGCGCTGACCGTTGTCGCCGATGACTTCAATCGGCCGAACGGGTTGGCCTTCTCCAATGACGGCAGCCTGCTGTACGTCACCGACACCGAGGAAGCGACGATCCGCGTCTTCACGGTCGAGGGCGACAAGCTGCAGGGCGGCGAGCTGTTCGCGGAGTGCGGCAACGGCGCCTTCGACGGCATCCGGATCGACAGCGAAGGCCGCGTCTGGGGCGCCGCCGCCGACGGCGTCCACGTCTACCACCCGGACGGCACCCTGCTCGGCAAGCTCCTCGTCCCGGAGACCGTCTCCAACCTCTGTTTCGGCGGCCCCAAACGCAACCGCCTCTTCCTGACCGCGACCACCTCGCTCTACTCCCTCTTCACCACGGTGAACGGCGGCCGCCAGCCGTACGACCCGACCGCCCAGTCGCAGGCCGTCTGATGGCCGAGTTCGCCTCCGTACTCCGGGGCTTCCGCCGCGCCGCCGCTCTGACCCAGGAAACGCTGGCCGAGAAGGCGGGTGTCAGCGTCGAAGCCATCAAGACGCTGGAGGCCGGCCGTCGACGCTATCCGCGGCCGGCCACGGTCGAGGCGCTCGCGGCGGCGCTCGGCCTGTCCGAGGCCGAGGTGGAGCAGCTGACCGAAGCGGCTGCCCGCCCGAAGGCTCGTGGCGCGAACCAGTTGCCGGACGACCTGGTCGACTTCGTCGGCCGGAGTGCCCAGTTCGAGGACCTCACCGGCAGGCTGACCCGGATGCCGGACAACAGCCGGGCCGTGGTGATCTCGGCAATCGCCGGAATGGGCGGCGTCGGCAAGACCGCACTCGCTGTGCACGCGGCGCACGCGGTGACCGCGGCCTATCCCGACGGCCACTTCTATCTGGACCTCCGCGGAGTCGCCGCGGCCGAGCCGATGGAGACCATCGAGGCGCTCGGCATCCTGCTGCGCCGGCTCGGCACCCCGGCGAACCTGATTCCGGAGTCGCTCGACGAGGCGTCCGCCCGCTACCGCTCGGCGATCGCGGGCCACAAGATGCTGCTGATCCTGGACAACGCGGCTGACCAGTCGCAGATCGAGGCGCTGGTTCCGGGTACCGGCGAGAGCGCGGTGATGATCACCAGCCGGCGGCTGATGACTGGTCTGCCCGGTGCGTTCCACCTGGAGCTCGAGGTACTGCCGGACGGCGACGCCCTGAAGTTGCTGGAGGCAACGGCAGGTAAGGAGCGGCTGGCATCGGATCCGGACGCGACGGCAGCGGTGATCCAGCAATGTGGTGGCCTGCCGCTGGCGCTGCGGATCGCCGGTGCGCGGCTGGCCGCCAGGCCTGACTGGAGCGTCGCCGATCTGCGTGACCGGCTGGCCGACGAGCGGAGCCGGCTGGATGTCCTGGCCGACGAGGACGTCAGCGTCCGGGCCACCATCGGCCTGTCGCTGAACGATCCCGCGCCGGCGGACCGCGAGGCCGTCGCGCTGTTCCCGCTGCTCGGGTTGTCCGAAGGCGCCGACGTGGACCTGTTCGTGGTCTCCGCCCTGGCCGGCCGGCCCGAACGAGAGGTCGAGGCGCTGCTGGAGCGACTCGTCGACATCCACCTGCTGGAGGCCGCGGAACCGGGGCGCTATCGTCTGCACGACCTGGTGCGGGTGGTCGCCCAGGAACTCGTCGAACGGCAGCTGGACGAGGGTGAGAGGTTCGTGGCGCGACTGCGAGTGCTGGACCTCTACGTCGGGATCGGCTGGAAGTACCGCTCATCCTTCGGGCTGGGTCAGATGAGCGGTGACTGGCTGCAGGACGAGTGGCTGACCGCGGCCCGGGATGTCGGTGAGGGGCAGGAGGTCGTCAGCTGGCTGGACGCCGAACGCCACAACGTGCTGGCCGCCGCCCGGCGGGCGGTCACCGGACCGATCGAGGCCAGGCGACTGGTTGCCAGGATGCTGTCGGGTGTGAGTCCGGGCTTCGTCAGCCGCCTGCGTCACCACGACTGGCGCGACCTGGGCCTGCTCGCCGTCGAGGCCGAGCGATCGGTCGGCGATCCGTACGCGGGGGCTTTCGCGCCGTTCGAGCTGGGCATGGCCTACGCGATGCTGGAGGACTTCCCGGCCGCCGCCGAGCAGTTCAGCGCGTCGATCGCCGCGCCGAAGGTCGTCGAGTACCCGGAGCACCGGCAGTTCTGCCTGATGAACCTGGCCGATTGCCTGCAGAAGTCCGGCCGGCCCGAGGACGGCCTGGAGTGGGCCCGCGAGTCACTGGCGATGACGATCGAGCGCCAGGACGAACGAGGCGAGCCCGAGGCTCGCCTGACGCTGGGGATGATCTACGGCCGGCTCGACCGCCGCGAGGAGCAGGACGAGGAGCTCGCCCGGGCCGCGGAGCTCGCCCGGGCGTCGAAGATCGACACCCAGCATCACTGGATCCTGCTCCATGTCGGCAGGTCGTACCGCGAGACCGGCCGTCCCGAGCTCGCCGTGCCGGTGCTGGCGGAGGTCGCGGAATTCAACCGGGAGCGGGGCGCCGAGCTCCGGCTCGTGGAGACCCAGGTCCAGCAAGCACTGGCGGAACTGGATCTCGGCCGGGGCGAACAGGCCAGGGACCTTCTGCTGGCCGGACTCGAGGTCGCCGAGCGCTTCGAGAACCAGTCGCTGGAGGCCACAATCCGTCTACACCTGGGCCAGGCCTACGCGGCCCTGGGCAGCCCTGAGCGGGCGCGGACGGAGTGGACAACCGCCATCGAGATCTGCTCCCGCTACGGACTGCCACAGGTAGACGAAGCGCAGGAGTTGCTGACTAGAAGTTCTTCTTGACCTGGTCGATGATCGTGAAGACCGCCAGGAAGCCGAAGGCCAGGAAGGAGAAGAGCATCACGGCGGTGCGTAGCCTGCTGATCCGGATGGCCCGGGGGAGGGCGCGGGAGTTCATCCACCAGAGCAGTCCGGAGTACACGAACATCATCGTGCCGGCGGTGCAGGCCGAGATGACCAGCAGGACGAGTGGCTGATCCAGGCCGGCCAGCAGAACGATGATGCCGAAGGCAACCAGTCCCCAGACCAGCCAGAAGTACAGCTTGGACTCGGTGATCGCCGACGTTCGCAGGTACCGGGCCTTGATCATGTCCGAGGCGAGCCGGGAGGTGTAGTCGACGATGCCGGCCGCCGCGGCGAACAGCGAGAACGCGCCGATCGCCCAGAACAGGTAGCCGAACCAGCCGCCCACCAGGGACTGCAGGGTGACGCCCTCGATCTTGAGGAAGCTGATCTTGTTCTGTACGGCCGGATTCCCGAACAGGGTGGCGTGCGCGAGCATCGAGGTGAAGACGATCGTCAGCACGGTGATCAGGACGAACGTCAGCGCCTGCTCGAGGTTGGTGAACTTCCACCAGCGCCGCCAGCGGGCCAGGTTCTCCGCGTTCGGCGGGAAGGTGTAGCCGTTCGCGGTCGGGTCGGCCTCCTTCTCGCCGGTGACGGGCGAGGTCAGCCGGGGGACGTGAACGCCCATCCCGAAGCCCTTGTCGCGGATCCAGTTGCTCTGGCACAGGTTCTGCCCGCCGCCTGCGCCGGCGTACGCGATCGCGCCCATCATCAACGCGAAGCCCAGCGTGTTGACCGGGAATTCGGGGTGGGTCACCGCGTCGCCGAGCGCGTTGTAGGTCTTGGCCCGGATGGCGAAGATCAGGGCCAGTACGACGAGCAGCGCGACGGCCGCGATCTTGACGAAGATCAGCCGCTCGAGCATCACGTAGACAACCGGCGCCAGGGTGAGGATCAGGCCGATCACGACCAGGATGCCGATCGCGATCCAGCGGGGGTCGCCGGCCCCGAACAGATAGGTGAGCATCGAGGCGGAGCTGGTCGCCCAGCCCGGCCAGAGGTTCGCGAAGTACGTCATCAGCGCGAAGAACAGGCCCCAGTGCTTGCCGTACCGGTTGAAGCCGGTCAACGCTGTCTCACCAGTGGCCAGCGTGTACCGCTCGATCTCCATGTTCAGGAACCACTGGATCCCGACGCCGACGACGGCGCCCCAGAGGAACACCAGCCCGACCTGCGACGAGATGTAGGGCCAGAGGATGAATTCCCCGGACGCGAGGCCGACCCCGGCCCCGACCATCCCGGGCCCGACGATCCGCCAGGTCTGGGTCGGCGGCTCGGGCAGGTCGCGAACCTGCGGCGCGGGCAGGTTCTTGGTCGGCAGGTTGAACCTGCCGTGGTCTGTGGACGTGGTGTCTGCCATCGGGCTCCTCACCTTCCTCGACCCCCAAACCGGACCATAACCAAGTCCCGCGCCACAGGCGACCCGACACTGCCTATCTCTTCAGCGGCGGCAGGTCGAAGTTGTCGTTCGAGGACCTGAGCAGCGCGTACGACGCTCCGGCGAAACCGATCGCGGCGATGACCAGGCCCGCGCCGGCCGCCAGGTGGCCCGGCATGAACGGGTGGGTGAAGCCGCCGAAAGCAAGGGCGATGCCCATCCAGGCCGGAGCCACCTTGCTGCGCCACAACGCGATCCCGAGCAGCAACAGCCCGAAGGTGACGGCGAGGATGAACAGCAGGCCACCGATCTGTACGGTCGCCTGCTTCTCGACAGTATCCGCGAGCTTCTCCACCGCCGACGCGTCCAGCCCGTCGTGGACGACCAGGTACGTCGGCGTCACGACCCCGTCCAGCAGGAAGAAGCCGGCGCTCATGCCACCGACTGCGAGCAGTCCGCCGGCGGTGGCCAGCCGTGGTGCCGTACGCCGGGAGACCCAGGCGGCAGCGAACATCGCCGGGATCAGCAGGAAGAACGGCACCTGAAGCCACTGCATCAGCTCGAACCGACCGGGGTCGGCCGCGGTGGCCGCGAGGGTCTCGTTGAAGGGTGCGTCGCCGTCGACCGGGCTGATCAGGTAGTAGATCCCCATGAACAGCATCGGCAGCGGTGCGACCACGGCGAGCAGTACCCGCCAGAAGCCGCGGACGTCGCGTGGCTTGCGGACGGCCTTCGTGTTTGCGGGGGTGGTGAGTTGGGTTTCTGACATGACTTGCTCCTCAGTGCCGAAGTGATTGCTTCAGCGTCGGCCGCGATCGCCCCTGGCTGGCAGGTGCGCGGACCGTAGTACGGGCGAGAAAGGTTCCTGGGTCGTTTGGGGGCATGCCCCTACTCGATCGGGGGCTGGCGGCCTGATGATGAGGAGATGAGCGATAGACGGCGTACCGCGGCCTGGGTGCTGCTCGCTGTCGCGCTGCTGGAGGCCGTCGTCACGGTTGTGGCGGCGACTGCCTCGGACTTGAGTTGGTCTGAGCTGACCGATCTGTTCGTCGTGTCCAACGCGACGATCGGCTTCAGTCTTGCTTTGGCGGGCTGGCCGATCGCGCACTACCGGCCGGCCAATCCGGTCGGCTGGTCGTTGCTGGTGGGCGGTTGTTGCTATGCGTCCACGGCGACCGGGTTGTGCGTGCTCGCTTGGCTGGGTGAGCCCACGGTGGGTTGGCGTTTGGTTGCGACGGTGACGAATGGCGGCTGGGCTCCGGCGTTGGCGTTGTTCATTCCGCTGACGTTGGTGCTGTTCCCTGATGGACGGTTGCTCTCGCCTCGGTGGCGCTGGCTGGTCGTCGGGCTGGCGGTCAATGCGGTGTTGTGGACGGCAACCGGCGTACTGGATCGCAGGGGTGGGTTGTCGGCCGAGATCGGCATTCCGGGGTATCCGCACTGGACCGGCTTTGCTGCGGTTGATGTCTTTGGCGCTATCAGCAGTGCCGGGTTGCTGGTCAGCTTCGTCGCGTCGTTGGTTGCGGTGGTACTGCGGTATCGGCGTGGGTCGGAGCAGGTGCGTCGCCAGGTGTTGTGGTTGCTGCTCGCGCTGCTGGTCATCGTGGCCTGCTTCGGGCTGGAGATCCTGGTGTCGTCCGAATCGCTGGTGCTGGGCGTGCTGCCGTTGCTGCTGATTCCGTTGGCGATCGTTGTCGCTGTGCTGCGTCACCAGTTGCTCGACATTCGGCTGGTGGTCTCGCGGTCCTTGCTTTATCTGATCCTGGTCGGTGGGGTGGTCGCGGCTTACTTCGGGCTGATCGCGCTGCTCGATCGCAACGCGTCGGTGCTGGCGACGTTGGTGATCGCGCTGGCCTTCAATCCGGTGCGGGTTTGGCTTCAGGGCTTGATTCATCGTGCGTTCTACGGTGCTCGGCGGGATCCGGTGCGGGCGATGGCGGAGGTCGGGGCGCAGATGGGGTCGGGGCTCACCGGCGTACTGGCGGCGCTCTGCCGGGTGATGCGCTTCCCGGCCGCCACGATCGTTGTCGAGGGCAAGGAGATT
Source organism: Kribbella sp. NPDC051620 (assembly GCF_044453825.1). NCBI lineage: Bacteria > Bacillati > Actinomycetota > Actinomycetes > Propionibacteriales > Kribbellaceae > Kribbella > Kribbella sp. NPDC051620. Next base: position 1,245,659 of record NZ_JBITDB010000003.1, on the reverse strand, counting down.
TCGGCGTACGGCGAACTGCCGGCGGCTCGGCACGCGATCGAGCTTCGGTCGGGTTCGGAGCGACTGGGAGAGCTGGTCGTCGGGCTGCGGTCGGGGGAGTCGCGGGTGAACGCGGCCGATGAGCAGGTGCTCTCGTTGCTGGCGGCACCGTTGGCGGTCGCGGTACAGGCCAAGGGTTTGGCTGATGAGCTGCGGGACTCGCGGGAGCGGATCATCAGCGGGCGGGAGGAGGAGCGGCGACGGATCCGGCGGGATCTGCATGACGGGTTGGGGCCGGTACTGACCGCGGTGGTACTGAACGCGGACGCGGCTCGGCGGTTGATCGAGGCCGAGCCGGAGCGGTCGGCGGCGCTGCTCGCGGAGTTGCGGGACCAGGCGATTGGGGCGGTGGACGAGATTCGCCGGCTGGTCTATGAGCTGCGGCCGCCGGCGCTCGATGGGCTTGGGTTGCTGGGGGCGCTGCGTGAGTATGCCGCGATGGCGTCGCGTCGTGGGGATGGCGGGGCGTTGACGGTGACCGTGGATGCGCCTGCGACGTTGGCCGAGTTGCCTGCCGCGGTGGAGGTGGCTGCTTATCGGATCGCCACCGAGGCGCTCACGAACGTGATCCGGCACTCGACGGCTTCGACGGCCGCGGTACGGCTGAGTGTCGAGACGGATGTGTTGCGGCTCGGCGTACTCGACAACGGGGTGAACGCCGGTCCAGAGTGGAAGGCGGGCGTCGGGCTCACCTCGATGAGCGAGCGGGCGAGCGAGTTGGGTGGACGCTGCGAGATCCGGTACGACCGAACTGGCTGCAGCGTCGACGTCGTACTGCCGTTGGAAGGGACGCGTCGATGAGTGGATCCGGAGCTGGTGCGGACCTGAGGATCGTGGTTGCGGACGATCATGGCATCGTCCGCGAAGGGCTGGGCGCGCTGCTGTCGGCCCATGCCGGCTTCGAACTCGTCGGTACCGCGGCCACCGGCGCCGAGGCCGTGCGCGCGGCAGTCACCCTGCGCCCCGACGTACTGGTGATGGACATCCAGATGCCCGACCTGACCGGGATCGAGGCGACCCGCGAGCTCGCGAAGGGCGCACCGGAGGTCGCGGTGCTGATGCTGACGATGTTCGACGACGACGAGTCGGTGTTCGCCGCGATGCGAGCAGGTGCCCGCGGCTATGTGCTCAAAGGCGCCGCACCCGACAACGTCATCCGCGCAATCTCCGCAGTCGCTGCCGGCGAAGCGATCTTCGGCCCCGGCGTAGCCCGCCGTGCCCTGGCCTACCTCTCCGGCCCACGCCCCGACCAGCCCGCGTTCCCCGAGCTGACCCCACGCGAGCGCGAAGTCCTGGACCTGATCGCCACCGGCCTCGGCAACGCCGCCATCGCCCACCGCCTGTCCCTGGCCCCCGCCACAGTCGGCAACCACATCACCAGCATCTTCGCCAAACTCCAGGTAGCCACCCGCCCCCAAGCCATAATCCGAGCCCGCTCAGCCGGCCTCGGCGACTCCTGAAGAGAGCAACAGGCAAGAGCAACAGACAAGAGCAACAGAGGGTCCCCGGTGGGCTTGTGGTTGCTTTGGGTGCCGGGGCGATAGCCGGCATGAGGATTGACTGGGTGCTGTGGGCAACAAGTGCAACGGCCAAGTGCAACGGCCAAGTGCAACGGCCAAGTGCAACGGCCAAGTGCAAATAGGCACTGTCCCCGGTCGGCCGGTGGTTGCCTTGGGCGCCGGGGGTGGCAGGCTGCGTTGGGTTGACGACGGCCGAACTCAAGTGGCGAAGGCACCTTCCCTGACCAACCAATCAAACAGCCAACCAGCCAACAGTCAATCAACCTACAGGGGTTCGGTCTGTTTGAAGTGGTGAGGAATTCACCTTGTGGATAAGGGCTTTCCGGTCTGAAAGTGTCGGTGGCGTGGTCTAGCGTTGCGGGTATGGATGATCGGGCGGTGGCGATGATGAGCGACGAGGAGCTGGTGTGCTTTCTCGACGACACTCGCACGAAGCTGGCTGTCCTCCAGGGCGTCGAGACGGAGATCTTGGACCGGCTGGAACAGACCGGTTACGCCAAGACGATCGGTGCTCATGACCTGGCCCGGTTCATCTCGACCCGGTACCGTCTCGACCTGGCCGAGGCCGGCAGGCTGGTGAAGTTCGCCGTCAACCTGCGCAAGTATCCCGCGGTCGCTGCCGCGCTTCCGTCCCCGGCCAGGGTGATCGGCGACGACGAGGTAGTGCTGAACCAGGGCCAGGCCCGCGCGATCGTGGCCGCTTTGGAGCAGATCCCGAAGAAGGCGAACGTCCAGCCCGAACAAATCGACGCGGCCGCTGCCCAGATGGTTGAGGCGGCCCGGCACATGAACCCCGGCGAGTTGCAGTCGATGGGCGTACAGGTCCGCAACATCCTCGACACCGACGGCCCCGAACCCCGCGAAGACGCCGCCCGGGCCCGTGAAGAGGTCTGGGTGAAGAAGGCCGATGACGGCGTCAAGTTCGGCGGCTACCTGGCCGCCGAGAACGCCGAGAAGCTGCAGACCGTTCTGCAGGCCGGCGCGAAACCCCACAAGACCCCTGACGGCGACCAGGATCCCCGGCCGCGCGGCAAACGCCAGGCCGACGCCCTGGTCGATGCCCTCGACATCGCGCTGGCGTCTGGTGACCTGCCGACCCGGGGCGGGATCAAGCCGCACATCGCGGTCACCATCAACCTCAACGACCTCCTCGAGGCAGGCCGGCACGCCACCGGCGACCTCACCTACGGCGACGGTCTCTCTGCCGCCGCGATCCGCCGCCTGGCCTGTGATGCCGGGATCATCCCCATCGTGCTCGGCTCCGACAGCCAGCCATTGGACGTCGGGCGCGAGTACCGGTACGTCACCACCGGCCTGCGCAACGCGTTGAACCAGCGTGACCGGGGCTGCGTGATCTGCCACGCCCCACCCATCTACTGCGACGCCCACCACCTGATCAGCTGGCACGACGGCGGCCCCACCAGCCTCACCAACCTGGTCCTACTCTGCCGCGTCGACCACACCTCCCTGCACGACGGCCACTGGACCATCACCATCACCGACAACCAGGTCCACATCACCCGCCCCACCTGGGCCGACCCACCACCCCGAAGCACCGCCCAAAGACTCAACCAGCCCAGCACCACCCCCGCCACCGGACCCGCGACGGGGGACGCTGACCCCTGGTCTTCAACAGCCACAACCACACCACCCCCGACCACGACGGCCACTGACCCCTGGCCTCCAACACCCACCACAACAACACCACCCCCGACCACGGGGGACGCTGAGCCCTGGTCTTCAACAGCCGCTACAACGGCACCGCCTGGGGCGAGGTCGGTTGGTGAGTCCTGGTCTTCAACGGCCGCTGCAGCGACACCGCCTGGGGTGACGGCGGTTGGTGAGTCCTGGTCTCTGACGGCCGCCACGGACACAGAGCCCGATGCGGTGGGTGGCAGCATCAGTACGGAATCAGCAACCACGCTTGCTTGGCCTAGGGCGTCGGGTCCTGTTCAGGCACCCAGACTGAACTGGCCCTACAACGGTGATGCTGCTTGGGTCAGCGCCGAGGAGGCCGTCGCGCTCGACCCCTGGGGTGAGAGATCGGCGGGTGCAGCGACAGCTCCTGCTGCGCCTGGCCCAGCAGCCGCAGCCACGCCTGGGCAAACCGCCAGCGAAGCCGGTCCGTGGGCGACACCCGCGGAGGCGGCTGGCTTCGATCCATGGGCCGACAGCGCGTAAATGATCCATGGGTCGACGGCGCGTGGTGTATGCAAGCAGTTGAGCCGCCACAACCAGGCTGCCGTTGTCATCGCGCGCCACTGTGCTTGACGGGACTCAGAGTCTCTCCTCCATCCACGGTCAGCTGAAGCACAGTGCTGCCCCCGCCAAGACCTCCCAAGCCTGTTAGAACGTGGGGAACCGCAGAGCCGCCAGCACCCGGTCGTTATACGTCTCCCCGAGGGCATGGTCGATCAGCACCTGGAACCCCGCCTCCCGGAGCACCTCGCACAGCGCCCGGACGATGATCTCCGAGGCGTTCACTACGTACGAGAACAGCCCGCTCGTCACGTCCTCCGTCAGGACTTTCTCGACGTACTCCGGACTGCCCGTGACTGGCGGATCCCAGTCGATCGTCACCTCGAACGGCTCGACCGTCATCCTCGTCACTGGTGCTGATCTTCCGCGGTAGCGCCGGCGTCTTGGCCTGGCAGAGTTCGCGCACGGCTTCGCCGAGCAGCAGGTCGATCCGGGAAAGTTCGTCCAGCCCAAGGTCAGTGGGGCGCTTTGCTTCAGCGGCTGGTACGACGCGACGTTGCGGTCGGCCGCCCTGCGGGGCCTGCTGCACGTCGGTTTCATCGTTGTCGGTTCGTTGTCCTGCTGGCCGCCTCCACGAGCCGCGCCGCGGCAACGGTGACGGGCAAGGGGCAGGCGAGGGTGGCCGGGCGAGGCGACGGCGAGGGCGAGGGCGACGGCAACGCCGATGGACGAGGGAGAGGGTGAGGGTCAGGGGTGAGGGGTCAGGGGTGAGGGGTGAGTGTGAGGGGTCAGGGGTGAGGGGACGGGTAGGGGCCTTGGTTGGGTGGGAGTGGGGTCGCTGGTGGGGCGGCGGTTGAGGGGGCGGTCGGCCTGCTTGGCGGGGCGGGGTCAGGTTTTGGGGGTTGTGGTTTCGACTGTTTTGGTGATTCGGCGGGTGCGGGTTTCTGGTTTTTTGGCGTTTTCGATTGCTTGGATGTGTTCTCGGCGGTGGCTGAAGCTCATCGCGTCGAAGGACTCTTTCGCGCCGGCGGCCTCTAGTGCCTCGGCTAGGTTGGGTGGTACTTCGATAGTTCGGGCGGCTGTGTCTCGTTCGAGCGTCACGGTGACCGGGTCGCCGATGGCCTTGCCCAGTTCGGCCCGGATTGCCTTCAGTATGCCCAGGGCCATGCGGCCGCCCATTGATGCGATCGATCCGCGGTACTGCACGCCGTCGAACGTCGCCAGTACTGGGATTCGGCCGCCTCCGCCCAGCGCGGCGACGACCTCGGTCGGCACCTCGACGTATGCGCCGCCGCCGTTGGCTTCTTCGATCACGGCCTCGAAGGTCTCCATGCTGCTCACAGTAACGCCGCGGCGGGACGAAAACCGTGGGCTCTTTCCGGCGGGCTGAGGCAGGGTGGGGTCATGACCACGACCATTCGGACGGCGATCACCGACGCTGACTACGAGGCCTGGCGGGCGATTCGGATCGCTGTCCTGCCGTACGAGCGGTGTTCGACCGTCGCGGAGTTGCGCGCTCTCGACCGCCCCGGCCGGCTGATGCTGCTGGCGGAGGTCGATGGGGAGCTGGCCGGCAGCGGACTGGCGGATCGCTCGGGCGACGGGGAGCGGGCGGCGTTGATGCCACGCGTCCACCCGGACTTCCGCCGCCGTGGCGTGGGTACTGAGCTGCTCCGGGTGCTCGCCGACCATGCCGTTGCCGAGGGCTATGACACCGCTGGGGCCAGCGTCGACGACGAGGAGTCGCGGCTGTTCGCCGAGCGGTTCGGGTTCGTGGAGACGAATCGGCAGGTGGAGCAGGTACGGCGGATCGGCGACGAGCCGTGGCCGGTGCCGCCGGAGGAGTACCAGATCGTCTCCGTCGCCGAGCGGCCTGAGCTTTGGGCGAAGGCCTATCACCAGGTCGCGCTGCCGACTCTCCCCGACATGGATCACCCGGTCGCGATCAAGGTTTCGGCGTACGAGTGGGAGCAGGAGTGGATCAACGATCCGGCCGCGATGTTCGTCGCCGTTGCCGGTGACGAGGTGATCGGCGTGGCCGGCCTGTTGCTCGACTCCGACCGCCCGGAGCGCGCCGAGGTCGCCTACACCGCCGTACGCCGGGAGTGGCGCGGCAAGTCGGTCGCGTCGACCCTCAAGCGGACCAGCATGGCCTGGGCCGCAGAGAACGGCATCACCGAGATCTACACCTGGACGCAGCGCGGCAACGACTCGATGCGCCGCCTCAACGAACACCTCGGCTTCAGCTACGGCATCGTCAGCCTCAGCCTGCGGGCACCGCTACCGCTGACCGGACTCCTTCGCTAGTTTGCTCGGCCACCAGATCTTGGGGCCGATGTCGTACGAGAGGGCCGGGACGAGCAGTGAGCGGACGATGGTGGTGTCGAGGAGGACGCCGAAGCCGACCATGAAGGCGATCTGGGCCAGGAAGAGGATCGGTACTACGCCCAGAGCCGAGAAGGTGGCCGCCAGGACGACACCGGCGGAGGTGATGACACCGCCGGTGACGGCCAGGCCGGTGAGAATGCCTGGGCGGGTGCCCTGTTCGATCGATTCCTCGCGGACTCTGGTCATCAGGAAGATCGAGTAGTCGATGCCCAGGGCAACCAGGAAGACGAAGGCATAGAGCGGGATCGAGGCGTCCGCGCCGGGGAAGTCGAACAGGTGGTTGAAGACCAGGGCGCTGATCCCGACCGTCGCGCCGAACGAGAGCACGTTGCAGATCACCAGCAGGACCGCCGCGACGACCGAGCGGAGCAGCAGCATCAGGACGACGAAGATGACCGCGAGGATGGCCGGGATGATCACCTTGAGGTCCCGGTTGCTGGCGTCCATCACGTCGAGGTTGATCGCGGTGTTGCCGCCGACCAGGATGTCGGGGCTGACCGTGTCGAGTTCCGTCCGCAGGTGCTTGACCACCTTGGTCGCGTCGGGGGAGTCCGCCGCGACCTTGAGGGTCGCTTGGACGAGGACCTTGCCGTCGACAACCTTCGGCGGGGCACCCGGCGCCACCGACGCGGTCGCCGTGGCAACGCCATCGACCTTGAGGGCTGTCTGCACGACCTTGTCCGCCTGGTCGGCCGGGGTCAGGATCTGTACCGGCGTACCGGCGCCGGCGTCGAAGTGCTTGGCGAGTTCTTCCTGGCCGGTGACGGACTCGACCTTGTTGAGGAACAGGTCCTCCTGCGAGATGCCGGAGGCCTTGAAGGTGGGCAGGAAGAGGCCGCAGGCGATCAAGAAGAGCGCGCTGAGAGCCCACACCTTGCGCGGGCTGCGGCCGACCAGGCCGGAGACGCGACCCCACAGCTTGCGGCCGCCTACCTGGTCCTTGGCGTGTACGTGGTCGAGACGGGGGATGGCCGGCCAGAAGATCCGGCGGCCGAAGGCGAGCAGGACCGCTGGCAGGAACGTCATCGCGGAGATCAGCGCGCCGGCGATGCCGATGGCGCCGACCGGGCCGAGGCCCTTCGTGCTGCCGAGCTGGGACAGCAGCAGGCAGAGCAGACCGAGGATGACGGTCGCTGCGCTGGCGGCGATCGGCTCGATCGCGGCCCGCCAGGCGACGCGCATCGCTTGGTACTTGCTCTCGTAGTCGTGCAGCTCTTCCTTGTACCGGGAGACGAGCAGCAGTGAGTAGTCCGTCGCGGCGCCCACGACGAGGATGAACAGGATGCCCTGACTCTGCCCGTTGAGCTCGATCACGTTGTTCTTGGCGAGCGGGTAGACGACCGAGGCGGCCAACGCGAGACCGAAGACGGCGGTCAGCAGGACGGCGATCGGCAGTACCGGACTCCGGTACACGATCAGCAGGATGATGAACACGACGGCGAGCGCGACCCCGAGCAGGATCCCGTCGATGCCGCCGAAAGCGGTGACGAAGTCGGCGAACACGCCACCCGGACCGGTCACGTAGACCTGCAGCCCGGTCGGGGTGAGCGACTGCTTGATCTCGGTGCGCATCTCGTCGGCGACCGCGAACAGCGCGGTCTCGCCCTGTTTGACCACGTCGTCGAGCTGGTCGCCGTTGAGTTCGAGGGTGATCAGCAGCGCCTTCTTGTCGGCTGACGGGATCACCGTCTTGGCCGGCGCGGCGAGGTACTGGCCGATCGTCTTGCCGTCACCGAGGTCGAGCGACGGGACCTTGGCGAGGAACTCGTTGGCCTTCGCGACGTCCGCGGGGGTGATTCCGCTGTCGCGCTCGATCAGCACGAAGTACGGCAGCGCCTTGGAGTCGACGAACTTGGCCGACTCGTTGTTGACCAGCGTGGACTCGGCCTGTTTGGGCAGGAAGTTGGCGTTGTCGTTCTCCTGGACCTCGCTCAGCTTGCCGACCGTCGGGCCGCCGATCGATCCCAGGATCAGCCAGGCGATCAGTACGGCGGCCACTCCGGCTCGCCACGCCCAGCGCCGGTTGTGTCGAAGGCCGGTCTTCTCCTGCTCCACGGGTCCCCCTTGTCGGTTCGGTGGCACGACAGTACCCAAAGCTCTCACCGCCACCCGGCAGGTGTGCGGGAGCCGTTTCGACGGCGTAACAACGAGATGACCACTCGGAAACACCCCGGTCATAGCGTCCTGGCCTAATCAGTGGAGTCAGATGATCGGAGACGGAAGATGACGCTCGAAGCACGACCGGAGGTCGCTACTCTTCGCGACCAGGCCGGCGCGGTGGGTACGGTCGAGGCGCCCCGTCGTGGGCGGTGGATCGATGTCTGGGACCCTGAGGACGGCGGATTCTGGGCGGCGAAGGGGCGCCGGGTGGCCCGGCGCAACCTGTGGCCGTCGATCTTCGCCGAGTTCCTCGGCTTCTCCGTCTGGCAGCTGTGGAGCATCGTCGTCGTCTCCCTGCCGGCCGCCGGCTTCGGCTACACGACCGACCAGATGTTCTGGCTGGTCGCGCTGCCGAGCCTGGTCGGGGCCACCCTGCGGCTGCCCTACACGTTCGCGGTGCCGAAGTTCGGCGGCCGCAACTGGACGATCGTCTCGGCGCTGCTGCTGCTGATCCCGGCCTCCGGGCTGGCGTTCTTCGTCAGCCGGCCGGAGACGCCGTTCTGGCTGATGGCGCTGGTCGCGGCCACGGCGGGCGCCGGCGGCGGCAACTTCGCCAGCAGCATGACCAACATCTCCTTCTTCTTCCCCGAGCGGGACAAGGGCTTCGCGCTCGGCCTGAACGCGGCCGGCGGCAACCTCGGCGTCGCGGTGGTCCAGCTGTTCGTACCGATCGTGATCGTGGCGGGCGCCGGGCTGACGCTCAACCGGGCCGGGCTGATGTGGATCCCGCTGATCCTGCTGGCCGCGGTCCTGGCCTGGCGGCTGATGGACAACCTGTCCGCTGCCACCTCGTCCTTCCGGGCGTCGATCACGGCGGCCAAGCGGCCGCACACCTGGGTCATCTCGTTCCTCTACATCGGCACCTTCGGCTCGTTCATCGGCTTCGGGGCGGCCTTCCCGCTGCTGATCAAGACGACCTTCCCCGAGATCACGGTGGCGCACATCGCGTTCCTCGGTGCGCTGGTCGGCTCGGTGTCGCGGCCGTTCGGTGGCAAGCTGGCCGACCTGGTCGGAGGCGCTTGGGTGACGGTCTGCGCCTTCGTGGTGATGGGCGCCGGGATCCTGTCGGCGATCGCGGCTCTGCACGCGGGCAGCTTCACCTGGTTCCTGCTCAGCTTCCTGGTGCTGTTCGTGGCCAGTGGCGCGGGCAACGGATCGACGTACCGGATGATCCCAGCGGTGTTCCGGCAGACGACCCGCGATCTGGACGGCAAGCCTGAGCCGATCCGGGCCCGGCGCGAGGCGGCGGCCTGTATCGGGATCGCGTCGGCGGTCGGAGCGTATGGCGGGTTCCTGGTACCGCGCGGCTTCGCGATGTCGACCGGCCACTACGGGTCGCTCGTGCCGGCGCTCTACACCTTCTGTGGCTTCTACGTCGTCTGCCTGACCGTCACCTACTTCTGCTACCTGCGCCGCGGTGGCCCGCTCAGCCAGGAGCGTGTCTGATGCCGGGCCGGCATTTGGTGGTCGTCGGGGGCGGTATGGTCGCCCACCGGCTGGTCGAGGCGCTGCGGTCACGCGACACCGACGCCGCTTGGCGGATCACCGTGCTCGCCGAGGAACCGCGGATGCCGTACGACCGGGTCGCGCTGACCAGCTACTTCTCCGGCCGCGACCCGGCCGATCTCTCCCTCGGCGACCCGACCTTGTGGGACGACCCAGCTGTGACGTTGCGCAAGGGCGTCGTGGTCGCCTCGCTGGATCCGGCGTCGAAGGTGGTCCGGACCACGCGTGACGAGGTGATCGAGTACGACGAACTGGTGCTCGCCACCGGCTCGTACGCGTTCGTCCCGCCGATCAAGAACAGCGACGCGGAAGGCTGCTTCGTCTACCGGACGATCGACGACGTCGCGGCGCTGCGGGTCTATGTCGAGCGGTTGCGGGCCGAGGGCAAGGATGTCAACGGCGTCGTGGTCGGTGGTGGTCTGCTCGGCCTGGAGGCTGCTGGGGCCTTGCGGGCGCTCGGTGCGACGACTTCGGTGGTCGAGTTCGCGCCTCGGTTGATGGCGCTGCAGGTCGATGAGGGTGGCGGTAGCGCGCTGGCCCGGTTGATCCGCGGGCTTGACATCGAGGTGCTGACGTCGACGCAGACGACGCGGGTCAAGACGACCTCGCAGGGTGCTGCGCGGGCGATGGCGGTTGCTGATGGCAAGGATCTGCCGGCCGATGTGGTGGTGTTCGCTACCGGCGTACGGCCTCGGGATGAGCTGGGGCGGGCTGCTGGGCTGGAGATCGGCGAACGCGGTGGCGTGATCGTCGACGAGGGTTGCCGCACGTCGGTGGATGGGGTCTGGGCGATCGGTGAGGTCGCGTGCATCGAGAGCCGTGTCTGGGGGCTGATCGCGCCGGGCTATGCGATGGCGGAGATCGTCGCCGACCGGTTGCTGGGTGGCTCGGCGACCTTCCCCGGTGCCGACACTTCTACGAAGCTGAAGCTGCTCGGGGTCGATGTCGCGAGCTTCGGCGACGCCTTCGGGACGACCGAGGGCGCGCTCGACATCGTGTACGCCGACCCGGTGGCTGGGGTTTACAAGAAGCTCGTACTGTCCGACGACGCGCGCACGTTGCTCGGCGGCATCCTGGTCGGCGACGCTTCGGCGTACTCGGGATTGCGGCCGATGGTCGGGCGGCAACTCGGCGCGGATCCGGCGTCGTACCTGCTGCCTGAAGGCTCGGCGCCGTCGCAGCTGGAGCTGCCGGATGACGCTCCGGTGTGCTCGTGCAACAACGTCTCGGCCGGCACCATCCGGTGTGCGGTGCGGGAAGAGGGCTGCGGCGATCTGAAGTCGCTGTGTGGCAAGACGCGGGCCGGCACGAGCTGTGGATCGTGTCTGCCGATCGTGAAGAACCTGCTCAACGCGGAGCTCGCCGCGGCCGGTGTCGAGGTGAGCAAGGCGCTTTGTGAGCACTTCGCGATGTCGCGGGCGGAGTTGTTCGACGTGGTCCGGGTGACCGGGTTGCGGACGTTCAGTTCGCTGGTCGAGCGGCACGGCACCGGACGCGGTTGCGACATCTGCAAGCCGGTGGTCGCGTCGATCCTGGCCAGCCTCGACCCGGCCGGGCATGTGCTCGACGGTGAGCGGGCGACGTTGCAGGACACCAACGACCACGTGATGGCGAACATCCAGAAGGACGGGACGTACTCGGTCGTACCGCGGATCCCCGGTGGCGAGGTGACGCCCGAGGGGCTGATCGCGATCGGCGAGGTGGCGCGCGACTTCGGGCTCTACACCAAGATCACCGGCGGGCAGCGGGTCGATCTGTTCGGGGCACGGATCGAGCAGTTGCCGGCGATCTGGAAGCGGCTGGTGGAGGCCGGATTCGAGTCGGGGCACGCGTACGGCAAGGCTCTGCGGACCGTGAAGTCGTGCGTAGGGTCCACCTGGTGCCGGTACGGCGTACAGGACTCCGTCGGGATGGCGATCGCGCTGGAGCTGCGCTATCGCGGGCTGCGGTCGCCGCACAAGATCAAGCTGGGCGTCTCCGGGTGCGCGCGAGAGTGCGCCGAGGCGCGTGGCAAGGACGTCGGCGTGATCGCCACCGAGAACGGCTGGAACCTGTATGTCGGTGGCAACGGCGGGATGACGCCTCGCCACGCTCAGCTGCTCGCGTCGGACCTGACCGACGAGCAGTTGCTGCAGGCAATCGACCGGTTCCTGATGTACTACGTCCGCACCGGCGACCGGTTGCAGCGGACGGCCGTCTGGATCAACGAGATCGAAGGCGGCCTCGACCACGTCCGCGACGTCGTGATGAACGACAGCCTCGGCATCGCGGCCGACCTCGACGCGGCGATGGCGGCGCACGTCGACTCGTACGTCGACGAGTGGCAGGCGACGTTGCAGGACCCGGAGAAGCTGGCCCGGTTCGTGTCGTTCGTGAACGCGCCCGACCAGCCGGACGCCGACCTGCGCTACGTGGTCGAACGCAATCAACCGCGGCCGGCGACCCCGGCCGAACGCGGTCAACTGGAACCGGTCCTGCTCGCCGGTCCCCGACTGGAGGTACGCCGATGACCCTTTCGACGACGGCGGTGGTGGTGTGCACGTACGAGGCCCTGCTGCCCGAGCGTGGTGTCGCCGCGCTGCTCGGTGATCTGCAGATCGCGCTGTTCCGGACCTTCGACGGGGAGGTGTTCGCGCTGGGCAACCAGGATCCGGTGAGCGGGGCGAACGTGATGTCGCGCGGGATCGTCGGGAGCCGCGGGGACGTGCCGACGGTGGCGTCGCCGATGTTCAAGCAGGTGTACGACCTGCGGACCGGGGTGTGCCTGGACGATCCCTCGCTGGTGCTGTCGGTGTATCCGGTCCGGGTCGTCGACGGAGAGGTGATCGTCGGTGAGTAGGCCTGGTCCGTTGAGCGGCTGCACGATCGCCGTCACAGCGCACCGGCGGGCGGACGACCTGATCGCGTCGTTCGAACGCCGGGGCGCGAAGGTGCTGCACGCGCCGACGCTGCAGATCGTGCCGGCCGCCGACGACCAGCCGCTGATCGAGGCGACGCGGCGGGTGATCGCCAATCCGCCGGATGACGTGGTTGTCACCACCGCGGTCGGCTTTCGCGGATGGATCGAGGCTGCCGACACTGTCGGGTTGGCGGCTGATCTGCTGAGCACACTGGAACAGTCGCGGTTGCTGGCGCGCGGTCCGAAGGCGCGGGGTGCTATCCGGGCAGCGGGGTTGGTGGAGCATTGGTCGGCTCGGTCGGAGACGACGGCAGAGGTGGTCGAGTGGTTGCGTGACCAAGGGGTGGCTGGGCGCAAGATCGTCGTACAGCTGCATGGGTTGTCTGATCCGGCATTGCAGGATGCTTTGCGTGCTGTTGGGGCTTCGGTGCGGGGGCTGGAGGTTTATCGGTGGGGGCCGGCGCCTGACCCGGCGGCGGTCGAGCGGGTGATCGGGCAGATCTGCGCTGGTGGCGTGGATGCGGTCGTGCACACGTCGGCGCCCGGTGCGCAGGCTTTGCTGGATGCTGCCGCGTTGAACGGTCAGTACGACGGGTTGGTGTCGGCGCTGCGTACCGGCCGGGTTCTGAATGCTTGCGTCGGGCCGATCACGGCCGGTCCTTTCCTGGCTCTTGGTCTGGAACCGTTGATCCCCGATCGCTTTCGGCTCGGTGCGCTGATCCGGATCGTCACCGACCGTCTCACCGACGACAACGCCCGCTCCATCGAAACCGCCTTCGGACAACTGGTGATCCGCGGCGGCGCTGCAGTCCTCGACGGCGTGGTCCTACCGCTGGGCCCTGGTCCCCGAGCGGTACTGGCCGCGTTGGTCGCGGCCCGCGGCGATGTCGTCTCACGCCCGGATCTCTTGGCTGTCCTGCCCGGCGCCGAAGACGTCCACGCTGTCGAAGTCACCGTGAACAGACTCCGCACCGCGGTAGGTCGCCCCGAACTGGTCCGCACGGTAGTCCGCCGCGGCTACCGGCTGGCCATCGAACCCGTAGGAGCGTCCACATGATCGATCTGGTGGCTGCCGCGCATGGGACCGCGGATCCTCGGGGGATCCGTGAAGTGCATGCGCTGGTTCGGTTGATCGCCGAGTTGCGACCTTCGGTGCCTGTTTCGCTTGGTTTTGTGGATGTTGACGTGCCCGCGCTGCCGGGGTTGGTCGATCGGGTGGTTGCTGATGGCAATCAGGCTGTGGTGGTGCCGTTGCTGTTGAGCAGTGGGTATCACACGGCGGTCGACATCGCGCGTGAGGCGGAGCGGCGACCGCGTCAGGTGCAGGCGGCTGCGGCGCTGGGACCGGACCCCTTGCTGGCTGATGTGCTGGCCGATCGACTGCGGGCTTGTGCCGAGTTGGAGTCGATGGATCGGGTGGTGCTGGCCGCGGCCGGGTCGTCGGATCGGCGGGCTTTGCTGGACTGCTCGGCGACGGCGGCATTGCTCGCCGAGCGGATCGACCGGCCAGTGGAGGTCGGGTACGTGTCGGGCGCTGGGGAGCGATTGGGGTCGGTTCTTGCTCGTAGTACCGGGCGGGTGGCCGTTGCCACCTATCTGCTCGCACCTGGGTTTTTCGCCGACCGCGTACGGCGGATCGCGGGGGATCTGCCGGTGAGTGCTCCGCTGGGCGCCGACCCGCGGATCGCGAGGCTGGCGCTCAATCGGTACGACGCTGTGCTGTCGACAACCGGCGAGGCGGGCCCGACAGGCCCGGGGTCAGCAGCTGTCGTCAGTCTTGTTCGCGCCGCTGCTCGTTGATCCGCAGCGCCTCGGCGAGCTGGTCTTCCAAGATGATGATCCGGCAGGCCGCCTCGAGGGCGATCCCCTGGTCGACGAGTTCGCGGGCGCGGGTGGCGATCCGCAACTGGTAGCGGGAGTAGCGGCGGTGACCGCCCTCGGACCGCTGCGGGGTGATCAGTTTGGCCTCGTCCAGGCTCCGCAGGAAGCCCGGCGTGGTGCCGAGCATCTCGGCGGCCCGGCCCATCGTGAACGCGGGGTAGTCGTCATCGTCGAAGTTGGCCGGGCCGGCCGGGGTTGAGCTCATCGGGGTCTCCGTGTACACGTCTGGGGTCATCGAACCTCCATGCCGAAGGGCCCCGGTGCCGAAGCACCGGGGCCCAGGGTTAGTGGATTATCACCATCTACCGACCATTTGGCCGGCCTTGCATGTCCGCAGCAGGCCACGTGAAGGCTGTCGCTGCGTGGATCGCTGAATGCGTAACCGAAGACCACCTTCTTCCCGATGGAACCACGGCACCCGCCCGGCAAAGTACTGGCACTGGCGGGCGATCCGACGGTGAAAACCCTTCCCTTCTCTCTTGAACCACTACCTACTGTTACTTCGAACAACAAACAACTACTGCAAGCAACGGCACTGCCAACTACTACTGCAACTACAGGTACGGAACTACGAACTGCAACTACAGGTACGGAACTACGAACTGCAACTACAGGTACGGAACTACGAACTGCAACTACAGGTACGGAACTACGAACTGCAACTACACCTACTGAACTGCAACTACTCGAACTGCAACTTCCATCCGTCAAGCCTGGAACCCTTTCCAACCACTGGCTCCAGCAACTCTGACCGGATCCTGGCGCGAAACCCGAGCCCCTTCACTGATCGGCCCGGCGGAGTCCGCCGTCGTACTGACTTCACAATCACACTCTTGGACAGAACGTTAGCTGTCCACGTCAGCTTCGCTGTTCTTCTCTGTCAACGAGAAGGACACTACACAGCCCGCCATCGAATGTCTAATCCCGCCACCACAGATTTTCGTAAAGAAGATCACCTGCAACGGCCGCCCCCATGACTGCGTCCTCCGGGTGAGGTGAGGCGGATGATCCGAGGCTGGCTAGGAGTGGTTGTCGCGGTCGGCGTGCTGGCCGGCTGTGGAGGCTCATCTGCTGAAGCTGAGCCTCCGCCGGGGATCCCATTCGGCTCGCCGACGTGGTCGGTCCAGAACGACCCGGGGCTGACGACGGCCGCCGATCGATTGGAGCCGATCCTGCGACTGCAGTTCACGGACTCGTACGCCGGATTGGTGATCGAGCACGAGACCCGCACCCTCGTCGTCTACCGCAAACCTGACGCCACCCTCGACGAACGGGTGCGAGCCGAGGCAAACGACGTGAACGTCGTACTACGGAACGCCCGGCTGACCCTGGTGGAGATGCAGGCGCTGAGCGACCGGGTCGTGGCTGACATCCCGTACTGGGCCCGGCGCGGCATCGTGATCGGCAGCGTCGGACCGATGCCCGATGGGTCGGGTATCTCCGTGATGACGGCCAATGGCAGCACCAGCGACCGGGAGAGCCTGGCCAGGCGCTACGCGACGGATGCGATCGCCATCTCCGCAGGCACGATCGTCCCGGCTGACATCCCGGCTGCAGGCTGATCCACATGCGAGGCGGGCGGGCGGATGCGAGCGCTGGGGCAGTGCGGGCGTGAGTGCCGGGGCAGATGCGAACGCCGGGGCAGTGCGGTGTGAGTGCCGGGGTCGGGCGGTGGGGTGGTGGGGCGGGCGAACCTGCTCGCGACGAAGGAGCGGGCGTGGGAGCCTGCGCGGGGTCAGTGCTTATCTGTTGCGGAGGGTGTTGAGGTCGGCTTGGCAGCGGGCTTCTACTTCGGCCAGTTCGGCGAGGGTTTCGTCGATGTCGCGGCGGCGTTGTTCGAGTTCGGCGCGGCGGGTGGTGATCTGGTTGAGGAGGTAGACGAGCTGGCCTTCCTCGCCGGGTTCGCGGTCGTACATGTCGACGATGGTGGCGATCTCGTCGAGGCTGAAGCCGAGGCGTTTGCCGCGCAGGATGAGGGCCAGCCGGACGCGGTCGCGGGGGTGGTAGATCCGGACGGTGCCGCGGCGCTCGGGGGTGAGCAGGCCGCGGTCCTCGTAGAAGCGGATCGTGCGCAGGGTGACGTCGTACTCGGCGGCCAGCTCGGCGATGGACCAAGTAGAGGTTTCGGCAGGCACCCGGACATTGTGCACACAGGCCATCGTGCTTTACGTTTACGTAAGCGTCAATCACGAGCGAGCCTGAGCCTGGGAGTCAGAAGATGTCGTACGAGCTGTCCGAAGAGCACCGCGAGTTCGCCCACAGCGTGCGCGACTTCGCCCAGGCCGAGATCGCGCCGCATGCCGCCGAGTGGGACCGCAAGCACTACTTCCCGGTCGAGGTGGTCCAGAAGATGGGCAAGCTCGGGCTGTTCGGGCTGACCGCGCCGGAGGAGTTCGGCGGGTCCGGGGGCGACTTCACCAGCCTGTGCGTGGCGATCGAGGAGATCTCCAAGGTCGACCAGTCGATAGGCATCACGCTCGAGGCGGCCGTCGGGCTGGGGATCAACCCGATCCTCACCTTCGGCACCGACGAGCAGAAGAGGCAGTGGCTGCCCGACCTCATCGCGGGGCAGAAGCTGGCCGGCTTCGGGCTGACCGAGCCCGAGTCGGGCTCCGACGCCGGCGCCACCAAGACCAGGGCCGTACTCGACAACGGCGAATGGGTGATCGACGGCTCCAAGCAGTTCATCACCAACTCCGGCTCCGCCATCACCAGCCTCGTCACGGTGACCGCCCGGACCGGTGAGAAGCCCGACGGACGCCCCGAGATCTCCACGATCATCGTCCCGACCGGTACGCCGGGATTCGTGGCCGAGGCCTCGTACGACAAGCTCGGCTGGCACGCGAGCGACACCCACCCGCTGTCGTTCAGTGGCGCACGGGTGCCCGAGGCGAACCTGCTCGGCGAGCGCGGCAAGGGGTTCGGCCAGTTCCTCGCCACCCTCGACGACGGCCGGGTCGCGATCGGCGCGGTCGCGCTGGGCTGCATCAAGGCGTGCCTGGAGATGTCGGTCCAGTACGCCGGTGAGCGCAAGACCTTCGGCGTACCGATCGGTCAGAAGCAGGGCGTCGCCTTCCAGATCTCCGACCTGAAGGTGATGGCCGACGCGGCCGAGCTGCTCGTGTACCGGGCAGCGGCGCTCAAAGACGCGGGCGCTCCGATGCAGGAGTTCAAGCAGGCGGCGGCCGTCGCGAAGCTGTACGCGACCGAGTCGGCGGTGACCGCCACCCGGATCGCGACGCAGGTCTTCGGCGGCTACGGCTTCATGGAGGAGTACCCGGTCACCCGGTTCTACCGCGACGCCAAGATCCTGGAGATCGGCGAGGGTACGTCCGAAGTACAGCGCATGCTCATCGCCCGCGGCCTCGGACTTCCCGTTGAGTGACAGGATGACCGCATGAGCAGGGATCACTGGACAGAGTTCAAGGTCGCGCGCGAGGCGACGATGACGCCGCCGGAGAAGGCGGCCGAGAAGCTCGCCAAGCAGAACAAGCTCTACGTCCGGGACCGGATCGCGCTGCTCGTCGACGAGGGCAGCTTCGTCGAGGAGGCGCAGCTCGCGAACGCGCTGAACCCCGGTCTGCCCGCGGACGGCGTGGTCACCGGCCGCGCGCTGGTCGATGGGCGCCCGGCGCTGATCGTCGCCAACGACCCGACCGTCAAGGCCGGCTCCTGGGGTGCCCGGACGGTCGAGAAGATCGTCCGGATCACCGAGGTCGCGCTGCGCGACGAGCTGCCGATCTTCTGGCTGATCGACTCGGCCGGCGCCCGGATCACCGACCAGGTCGACCTCTTCCCCGGTCGGCGTGGCGCGGGCCGGATCTTCCACAACCAGGTCGCGCTGTCCGGCAAGGTGCCGCAGATCTGCTGCCTGTTCGGCCCGTCGGCCGCGGGTGGCGCGTACATCCCGGCCTTCTGCGACCTGGTGATCATGGTCGACGGCAACGCCTCGATGTACCTCGGTTCGCCGCGGATGGCCGAGATGGTGGTCGGCGAGAAGGTGACGCTGGAGGAGATGGGCGGAGCCCGGATGCACACCAGCGTCTCCGGCTGCGGCGATCTGCTGGCCAGTGACGACACCGAGGCGATCGAGCTGGCCAAGCAGTACTTCTCCTACCTGCCCGGTTCGTGGCAGTCGCAGCCGCCGTCGTACGACGCTTCGCCGGCCGGCCGTGACTTCACCCGCGACCTGGTACCGGTCGAGGAGAGCATCGGGTTCGACATCCACGACGTGATCGACGCGATCGCGGACGCGGACACGTTCTTCGAAATCAAGCCCGCGTACGCGCCGGAGCTGGTCGTCGGGTTCGGGCTGCTGGCTGGTCAGACGGTTGGCTTCGTGGCGAATCAGCCGGCCGTCAAGGGTGGCGTGCTGTTCGTCGACTCGGCGGACAAGGCGGCCCGGTTCATCTGGTTGTGCGACGCGTTCAACGTGCCGCTGGTCTACCTGTGCGACGTACCGGGCTTCATGATCGGCTCGGAGGTCGAGCGGGCCGGCATCATCCGGCACGGCGCGAAGATGATCACCGCGGTGTCCGAGGCGACCGTGCCGACCGTGTCGGTGATCGTCCGGAAGGCTTACGGCGCCGGGCTGTACGCGATGTGCGGCCCGGGCTTCTCGCCGGACGCCTGTATCGCGCTGCCGACGGCGAAGATCGCGGTGATGGGTCCGGAGGCGGCGATCAACGCCGTGTACTACAACAAGATCCAGGAGATCGCGGACGAGACCGAGCGGGTCGAGTACGTCTCCAAGCTTCGCGAGGAGTACGAGACCGACATCGACATCCTCCGGCTGGCCGCCGACCTGGTGATCGACGCGATCGTCGAGCCGGAGAACCTGCGCGACGACCTGATCGCCCGGCTCGCGGCCGCGCAGACGAAGAACCGCCACTTCAGCACCAAGCGACACGGAGTACCGCCGGTCTAAGGCCGCCAGGGGGCGAACGTGGCGTGCTCGAGTGGGTCGTCGTCCTGGTCCAGCCGGGGGAAGCACTCGGGGGCGTCGCCACCGCGGAGCCAGCCGAGCAGCGTTTCGATCAGGCTGGTGGTGAGCGGCGGGCCGGCTCGGGAGTGCTGGCGGGCCACGGTGTGAAGAAGTTGAGCCAGGACGACCAGCTGCCGGATCCGTAGGTGTCCATCAGCGTCACGTACTCCGCGGGAAGCTGCGTCCCCAGCTCCGCGAAAAGCCCCTCCCAGGTGCCGTCCCCGAGGTACGGATCGGTCGGCGGTGGGACCAGGCGCCGGAGGGTGAGCCAGTCGGTCGGGGTGCCGGTTGTGTTGGGCTGGGCGGGAAAGGGGAGGTTCACGCGGGCGGTCCTTCGTGGTTGGGTGAGCGGCAGTGTCGCATGTGATCGGCCGCCCGCACTCTGGACGGGGTGTTCGGCGCGGAGGGGTGCGGTGTGATCTTGTGAAGGCCCAACCACCCAGGTGCTGAAGGCAGAGGATCGTATGACGTCGAAGGAGTTCGCTGATCGGCTCAGGAGTCGCCAGGTGGCGGTCGGATACTGGGTGATGCTAGATGCGCCGGCGGCGACCGAGCGGATCGCGTTGACGGGGTATGACTACGTCGTACTTGATGGGCAGCACGGGTTGATCGACCAGCGGGGGTTGCTGGACGGGCTGGTGGCGATCGATGCTGCGGGCAACGGTACTGCGGGGTTGGTGCGGGTCGAGGCGAACAACCCGACTCCGATCGGGCGGGCGCTCGACGCCGGGGCAGCCGGGGTGATCGTGCCGTTGATCGACACGGCCGAGGATGCGCTGAGGGCCGTGCGGGCGGCGCGGTACCCACCGTCGGGGATTCGGTCGTACGGGCCGGCGCGGTCGGGACTGCGGATCGGGCCGGTACCGGCGGAGGCTGACGCGGCGACCGTCGTACTGGCGATGATCGAGACTCGGCAGGCGCTGGAGAACGTCGCGGGGATCTGCGCGACGCCTGGGCTGGACGGGATCTATGTCGGGCCGTCGGATCTGCGGTTGGGGATCGGGGGGAAGTATCCGGGGGATCCGGAGGTTGCGGAGACGTTCGACGCCGCCATCGCGCTGATCGCTCGCACGGCGGCCGAGGCTGGAGTTGCTGCGGGCATTCACACGAACAGCGGCAATGAGGCTCGCCAGCGCTTGGCTGAGGGCTACACCTTCGCCACGGTCTCCTCAGACCTCGACCACTTGCAAGCCGCTGCCGCCACCCACCTGACCGCCGCCCGCGCCTAACGGCGCGCTGGTTGAAAGAGAGGTGGGGTGGGCGGGCAGCCGCCGGGCTGGTTGGCGGCTGGGCTCAAAGCGGTCGGGGCGGGCGGGGAGCCGCTGGCTTAAAGCGGGTTGGGGTGGGGATGGGCAGCCGCCTGGTATCACGCGGGTTGGCGGGGTGGGCAGCCGCCGGGCTGAGGGGTGGGGGCTGGTTAGAGGACTCCGGCGAAGGGGTCTTCCAGGGATTGCCAGTCGAGGGTGGCCAACTCGGATTCGGTGAGTAGGCAGTTGTCGAGGATTGACTGGAGGCGGGCGGGGTCGAGGCCTACGCCGGTGGCTACGACTGTGCATTCGGCCAGGTGGTTGGTTTCTGACCATTCGCCGAGGGTGCCCAGGGAGGCGCTGTAGCCGGCGGATTCCCAGCGGACGCGTTGGGTTGGGCGGTTGGCGAGCCAGACGACGCCTCGGCTGCGGACCACGTCCTCGACGATGTCTTCGAGGGCTTCGCTCAGGCGGGCGGGGTGCAGTGGGCGACTCGAGCGCCACAGGACCGTGGTGACGCCGTCGCCGCTCGGTTGGAGGCGCGAGTCGGTGGCCAGTTCGCCGGCCCAGGCTTCGGCGGCGGCGAAATCGAACAGGCCGAGGCGAGCAACAGCAGCAGCCGGTACGCCGCTCACGTCCGCGTTGACGACGGTCGTCCGCGGGTTCAGGTGCTGCAGCAAGTGGTGCAAGCGCTCGGGGGCCTTGGCGCGATGCGCGTTGGCGAGCACGCACACATCGGCGTACTCGACCTGCCGCGCGGTCAACTCCGCCACATTCCGCCGATCCGGCGGACCGAGCGCAAGTCCACGCTCATCAAGCAACTCGTCCCCGGACAACTGCTCGACCAGCAACACCGCGTCGACCACACACGTCACCGTGTCGACCTGCACCTCGGGCATCGTCGCAACCAGCGCGTTCGCCAGCGACCGAGCCTCCATCGCCGGCGGAGTCGCCAGTACTACATGCTGCCAATGCCCCCGCCCGACCAGCGTCTCCAGCAGCGGCAGCAGCGACTCGATCAGCTGGCAAGCGCCGCAGTCGTCGCCGACGCTGAACTCACCGGCATCGATCGGGCCGCCGGCCTCGAACACCTTCCAGGTCAGCACTCCGCGGGCGGGCAGCTCGTCCTGGTCCACCACGACGGCCACTGTGGTGGCGTCGACCATGGCGTCCAGGACAGGCTCCCGCAGCGTCGTCGAGAGTCCGGTCAGCAGGGTCAACGGGGTCTTCCGATGGGCGGCCATCCCCCCACTATATGAAAACCGTTTTCATCAGTAAAGAGCCGGGGGTAGATGAGTTCGCGATCCGGACCGGGAGATTTCCGCGCGGTACCGGGGAATAGTTGCTCTGCTCCCATAGTGCGCCCACCCGAGCGTCCTCGCTCAGTTCCGCGCGTCGGCTGTGCAACTTCTTCCCCGCCCCACCGCCCCGGTCAGGCGCCTCCGAGCAGCTCGTCCAGCGTCTTCCAGAAGTGCAGGATCGGCTCACCCAGCGGCGGAAGATGCTGGGTCATCAGTACTGCGCTCACACCCTGGTCGGGGAAGTTGTACCAAGTCGTCCCCAGCCCACCTCCCCACCCGTACCGGCGTGGCAGCGCAGGGTCGAGCCGGACCTGTACGCCGTGACCCCAGCCCCCGCCATCAAGGAAGCTCGACGCCGACGGCCCGCCGCGTTGTTCCGAGCTGAGGTGATCGCGGCTCAAGTCATCGATGGCCTCAGTGCCGAGCAGACTGTCGCCGCCGGGCAGGCTGCCGCCGTCCAGGAGCAGTCGTCCGAAGCGGAGGTAGTCGGATGCCGTCGACACCAGACCGCCGCCCGCCTGAGGGAACACCGGCGGCGCCAGCCAATCGCTGTCGGCCGTACCGTCGAAAACCACCAGTCCGTCGTCGCCGCTCGTGAAGCATGGAATCAACCGCTCACGAGCGCCCGCCGGAACTGCGAAACCCGTGTCAACCATCCCCAGCGGTTGGAACAATCGCTCAGCCATCAGCGAGGGCAGCGACTTCCCCGCAGCACGTGCGAGCAGCACCCCGAGAACCGAGTAGGCGAGGTCGTACCGCCAATGCCGCCCAGGTTGCTCCATCAGCGGCAGAGCGGCGAACTGCGCGATCCACTCGTCGGGAGTGTGTCGCACAGCCGACGGTAGCGGCGGACCCATCCCGAGCCCCCGCGCGGCAGCCAACTCGGCGACCGGACAGGACTCCACCTCGAAGGCGAACCCGAACCCGAGTCGCATGGTCAGCAGGTCGTCGACCGTCACCCCACGCTCAGCCGGCACCGTGTCATCAACAGGTCCATCGAGCCGCCGCACCACCCGCTGGCCGGCCAACTCAGGAAGCCACTCAGTGATCGGGGAGTTCAACGAGAGCACGCCATCAGCCGCCAGTTGATGCGTGAGCGCGGCGGTCAGCGGCTTGGTCATCGAGCTGATCCGCACGATCGCGTCAGCCTGCAGTTCCGAACCACCGGGCCCGGTGCTCCCGACCGCCGAGACCCACTCGCCGGCCGGGGAACTGATCGCGATCACGGCACCAGGCAGTGCGCCGGACGCGACGAATCCGTCCATCTCTTTCCTGAGCGCCGTCATCATGCCGCCCAACGTAACCGAGGCCACGGACAGTTAACTGGTGGCGCTCGTGTACCGCCGAAGCCCTGCTCGCCAGACGTACAAGGCAATAGTGCCAGCGCCGGCCGCAACGGCGAGAGCCACCGGCACCGCCATCAGACCCCCGCCCCGCGCCAGCACATCGGCAGGCACGGTCGCGACGAGAGCGACCGGAAACCCATAGCTCAGCAGCAGTCGCAAAGGCGTCGTATAGAGCTGCACGGGGTACCGCGCGAACTGCCACACCGCCTCGTACACGACGTCGAGGCTGAGTCCGAGCGCCCAGAAAACAACCGAGGAGAAGAGCACGCGCGTAGCCCAGGTGATGATCGTCGCGGTCAGCACGAGGACCAGCCACGCGACCACCCCGGTGAGCGTGACACCGATGGCCGCGTGAGCGAGGCCGTAGCAGACGACACCGAACCCCAACGCGACCTGAAGAAGCGCGAGCGGCGCGTACGTCCCCAGGCTGGCCAGCAGAATCGCCGGTGCCGGCTGGATCAGCAGCGCGTCGAACTCGCCGCTCTTGACCTGCTCCCCGAACCACCGCAGGTTCGGCTCGACGAGCGCCGCGCGCAATCCGCTGACGATCTGGAAGGTGCCGAGCAACGCGATCGCCTCGCCCGCCGACCAGCCGCCGAGGCTGTCCGTCCGGGTGTAGACGACCCCGAGCGCAGCCAGCGACGCGGCGCCGGCGACAACGGTCACCACGAACTCGAACAGCAGGTCGGCGCGAAACGTCACGCTACGCCGGACGGACATCGAGAACAGCGTCCCGAAAAGCCTGATGGTCTTGACCATTCTCACCCTCCCACAGCCGTGAATCGACGGACACCAAGTCGCCAGACAACCGCGGCCAGCGCGGTCAGCACGACCAGCCAGGCAGCCTGTACGCCGTACGTGGCCACGGCTCCCGACGTCGAAAGGTTGCCGGCGGCGATCTCGGCCGGGGCGCCGAGCATCGACCAGAACGGGAGCAGCCGGCCTGCCTCCTGCAACGATCCCGGCAGGAAGGTGAGTGGCGCGGCCGTACCGCCGAGCAGGAAGATCAGCGTCTCGCCGATCCCGACGGCACCGTGAGCGCGCTGCGTCCAGATGGCCGAGAGAGCGAGCGTGTAGGTGAAGACGAAGCGGATCGACGCCGCGAGCACCACGGCCGGCAGAGCAAGCAGCAGTTGACGCCAGGTCAGGTCGACGGAGGCAAGGAGTCCGACGAGAACGATCAGCGGCAGCCCGAACAGCAGGTGCCAGAGCCGGATGGCCAGATTGGTCGCGAGCAGATCGATGACGACCGGTCGTGGTTTGACGAGTTCGGCCGCGAATTCGCCGCCGTAGATCTCGTTGGCCAGCGTGTGGTGCTCGTACGAGACGGTGAGCAGTTGCACGGCGAGCAGTACAACGTAGTACGAGGTGATTCCGGCATTGCCGGGCAAGGCTGACGACCAGACGAGAAGGCCGAGCAGCGGGGTGACCGCTTGCCCGATCACCAGCGTGATGACGAAGGCTCGCAGGCTCCACCACTGCACCGAGTTGCGCCAGATGCCCAGCCTGAGCAGGCGGATGAGCCGGATCGGCTGGATGGCCGCGGTCATCGGTTGCCTTCGCGATCGAAGTAGTCCAGGGACGCGAAGTCGCCGTCGTAGCGGACCCGGCTCTCCTCGATCAGGATCACCCGTCGGCACAGCGATTCGACGTCGTCGACGTAGTGGCTGGTCAGCAAGACGGTCGCGCCGGACTGGACGGCGTACCGGGCGATGAAGCGGCGGAGGGCGGCGGCGGCCGTGACGTCGAGGCCGATCGTGGGTTCGTCGAGGAACAGCACCTTCGGCCGGTACACGAGGGTGATGGCGAGTCCGGCGCGCATCCGCTCGCCCAGGCTGAGGGCGCGGACCTGCCTGTCCAGCAAGGAGCCCAGGTCGAGCAACTCGACCAGCTCGGCGAGGTTGGCGCGGAAGTCGGGTTTCGGGATCTCGTACAGGATCTGCTGGTAGCGCAGGGAATCCAGCACGGTCAGCTCGGCCGGGCCGCCGATCGGCTGGCTGCCGCGGACGAGCGCGATCTGCTTGAGGTACTCGTGCCGGCGGCGCCAGGGGACGTGGCCGAGGACGCGGGCCTCGCCGGCGGTCGGGTGCAGGATGCCGGAGAGGATCTTCATCGTGGTGGTCTTTCCGGCTCCGTTGGGGCCGACGAAGCCGACGACCTCGCCGGCGTGCAGGTCGAAGGTCAGCTCGGACACCGCCTCGATCCGGCGGTACTGGCGATGGACGACGGAGCGCAGGGCGGCCCGGAGCCGGCGTCGCGGACGGGCGCCCGGTACGTCATGCCCAGGCCCTTCACAGACACAGCTGGTCTCATGCATCCGAACCTAGGAGCTTGATGCAAGATTTTAAGGTTCCGCAGATCTGCCCGCTGTGAAGGGCTTCAACGAGTGGTGGAAGCTTAAGACCTGGGTTGAATCAGCAGGTTCACTCGCGGCCGGCCGAGATGAAGTTCGGGTCGTCCCAGCGGGCGCCGGCGACCTCGGCAGCGATCGGCTCGAGCGTCGCGAGTTCGGCGTCGTCGAGGGTGAGGTCCACCGCTTCGACGTTCTCCTCGACCCGGGTGCGGCTGCGCGTGCCGGGGATCGGTACGACGCTGGTGTCCCAGACCGCCGTGCGCTGGTGCACCCACGCGAGGGCGACCTGGGCGACCGTTGCCTGACGGGCCTCGGCGATCTTCCGGAGCGGCTCGAGCAGGGCCTGGTTGGCCGCTCCGTTGGCGCCCTGGAAGCGGGACATCGTGTTGCGGACGTCGTTGGTGGCATTCGGGTCGACGTGGTTGACACCGGTCAGCAGGCCGCGGCCGAGAGGTGAGTACGGCACCATCGCGATCCCGAGGCGCGCCGCGGTGGGCACGACCTGGCGCTCGATGTCGCGGCTGAACAGCGACCACTCGGACTGGACGGCCGCGATCGGGTGGATCGCGTGCGCGGTGGTGAGCTCGTCGCCGGTGACCTCGCTCAGGCCGAGGTGCTTGACCTTGCCTGCGGCAACGAGTTCGGCCATCGCGCCGACCATCTCCTCGAGCGGTACGCCGGGATCGCGGCGATGCATGTAGTACAGGTCGATCTGGTCGACGCCGAGCCGCTGCAGGCTGGCGTCCGCGGCAGCGCGGAGGTAGGCGGGGTCGTTGCGGATGGTCAGCTCACCGTCAGCCGTGCGGTTCAGGCCGAACTTGGTCGCGATCACCAGCTCGTCGCGGTGCGCTGCGAAGAAGGGCGCGAGGAAGCGCTCGTTCTCGCCGAACCCATAGGCGTCGGCGGTGTCGAAGAACGTGATGCCGAGCTCGAAGGCGTGCTCGAGCGTCGCCCGGGCCTCGGTCAGATCCGTGTCGCCGTAGCCGACGCTGATCCCCATCGCGCCGAATCCCTGCGCGCTGACGATCGGTCCATCGGTTCCCAGTTGAAGTGTCTTCATGACTTCCATCCGACCACCGGGCCGCTGCCGACCGTTAGAACGATGGTGGCGCATCCTTGCCTGATCCTGCTCCTGGTGAGACTCGGAGTGGTGCCGAGTGCTTCAATCGGAGTCATGGCCGGGCTGGCGGAGTTGCGCGCGTTGATGGCCCGGCATGCGCGGCCGGACTGGGGCAGCGACCTCGACGGGGTGATGATCTCGCATTCGGACCACCCGACCCCACCGACGGCGTCGATGACCGGGACGGTGCTCGCGGTGATGGCGCAGGGGCGGAAGTCGCTGGCGCTGGGGGACCGGGTGTACGACTACCGGGCCGGCCAGTTCCTGATCTGTTCGGTTGACATGCCGATCACCGGGCGGTTCACGGTGGCCAGCCCGGACGAGCCGGCGTTGAGCTTCGGGATGCAACTGGATCCGGCCGAGATCGCGTCGCTGCTGTTGTCGGCGGAGCTGCCACACTGTACGAAGGCGGCCCTGCCGGGGCTGGCGGTGTCCGAGGCGCCGGAGGACTTGCTGGACGCCGTCGTACGGCTGCTGCGGTTGCTGGATCAGCCGCGCGATCGCGAAGTACTGATGCCGTTGGTGAAACGGGAGATCCTCTGGCGGCTGATCACCAGCGAACAGGGCGCGCTGGTGCGGCAGCTCGGGTTGGCGGACAGCAGCCTCACGCAGGTGGCGCGGGCAGTGCGGTGGATTCGCGATCACTATCGGGAGTCGTTCAAGGTGCAGGATCTGGCCCGGACGAGTGGGTTGAGCGTCTCGGCCTTCCATCGCAACTTCCATGCGGTGACGGCGATGAGCCCGATCCAGTTCCAGAAGCAGATCCGGTTGCAGGAGGCGCGGTTGCTGCTGGCGACGCAGCCCAACGACGTCACCAAGATCAGCTACACCGTCGGCTACGACAGTCCGTCGCAGTTCAGTCGCGAGTATCGCCGCCAGTTCGGCACCGCTCCGAGCGTGGATGCGGCCCAACTCCGGAGTTAACTGTTAAGGGCCTGATGTCTTCCGTTGCCTTGGGCTGCTAACTAAGGTGCGGACTGTGCCGGAGCCGGTGGTGCAGACCGATGAGTTCGCGGTGATACTGCGAGCGGCCATCCGTGCGCGTGGGCTCGGGCTGGAGCGGATCCGGGATCGGCTGCGGGGGCAGGGGGTTTCGGTCAGTCTGGCGACGCTGAGCTATTGGCAGTCGGGGCGGTCGCGGCCGGAGCGGCGGGATTCGCTGGCGGCCGTTCAGTTGCTGGAGACCGTGCTGGAGGTACCGGCCGGGACGTTGGTGGACTCGTTGGGTCCACCGAGGCGGCGGGGGCGTTGGCTCAGTACGGTGCCGGTACCGCCTGAAGTGGCCGCCTTCTGGGCCCGGCCGGATGCGGTCGAGGACGCGGTCAGTGAGGTCGACATCAGGTGGGACGAGCGGCTGACCCGGATCAGCCAGCACGATCGGGTGTTCGTCGGCGCTGACGGTGGGGAGCGGTCGTACCACTCTCGCCAGGTACTGCGTGCCGAGGCGGACGGACCCGACCGCTGGGTGGTGATCATGCACCTCGACGAGCACGATCGCGCGTTGCCGGAGATCCGGCCGCTGCGGCATTGCCGGCTGGGCCGGACGGTACTGCGTCCCGCGGACGGATTGCTGGTCGCCGAATTGCTCTTCGACCGGCCGTTGCGGAAAGGCGAGACGGTGATCACCGAACACGAGCTGGTGAATTCAGCGCCTTATCCGCCGGCCACGAACTACGAGCGGAAATTCCGGCTGCCAGTCCGCGAGTTCGTGCTGGAGGTCTGTTTCGACCCGGAGCGGTTGCCGGTCGACTGTGTCCGCTACTCCCAGCTGGACGAGGCGGACGAGGTGGTTGTCCCGGTTGAGCCGCTGGAGTCCGTCCATGGGGTGGCGCTGAATTTCGGGCCCGGGCGGTACGGATTCCGCTGGCGCTGGGCATAATAAGTAAAGTGAAGTGTTAAGGCTGTGGCCTTAACTGTGAAAACAGCATGACCGATATCGGTGCCTTGAATTCGTCCTTAGGGTCGGCGCAATCCCTCCCGGCGAATTCAAGGAGAACGATTCATGACAAGGCGCAGAAAAACCGTCGCGGTGCTCGGTGGGGCCGGGGTGATCGCCGCTCTGATCGCGGTCGGCGGTCCGGCCGGCGCGAGTCAGCAGGTCGCCTCACAGCAGGTTGTACAGCAGCAGGCTGTGCTGCATCAGGTGTCCGACAAGCTGCCGCCGTCCCCCGCGCAGGCCGGCCGGTGGATCGCCGACGGCAAGTTGATGGTTGCCGTCACCAACGAGGCTGAAGCCGCCAAGGTCCGGCAGGCCGGCGCGACCCCGCAACTGGTCGCTCGGAGCCAGGCGGAGCTGGAGGCGTTGCTCGCCAAGGTCGACAAGATCACCCGGGCGGATCGCGGGAAAGGCCTGCAGAGTTGGGGAATCGACCCGGTCAGCAACAAGGTCGTAGTACGGGCTCGTGGTGCGTACGGGGCGCTGCGCGGGCTCGGTGACGGCGTGCAGGTCGTCCGGGTCAACACGCAGGTCGAGCAGCAGTCCGGTGAGGTGAACCCGGGTGATCCGTGGTGGCCGGGCAGCGAGAGCAACTGTTCGGTTGGCTTCCCGGCGACGGATGCCCAGGGCAACAAACACTTCGTGACGGCCGGGCACTGTACGAACGACGCGAACCAGGCGGCGTACGGGGCCAGCGGACAGAGCAACAAGCTCGGTACGTCGAACGTCGGCGGCACCCACAGCATCAATGCCCGCGAAGGCGACATGGGGGTGGTGGACGTGACCGAGAGCGGCTGGACCATCTCGCCGAACGTGAACACCTGGGGATCGCCGGCCGTCACGGTCAGCGGCTCAGCAGACGCGATCGTCGGCGACGCGGTCTGCCACTCCGGCAACACCGCGCCCAACTGGGAGTGTGGAACCGTCACGGCGGTCAACCAGTCGATCGACTACGGCAACGTCGTGATCGACGGGCTGAGCACGACCAACGCCTGCTCCGAGGGCGGTGACTCCGGTGGCGCCTGGCTGCGCGGCGACAAGGCGGTCGGGCTGCACTCGGGTGGCAACAGCAGTTGTGTCCAGGGCGACTCCGGCAACTCGATCTTCCAGCCGGTCAACGAGGCGCTGGCCAAGTGGAACCTCACCCTGTTGACCGGCGCCCCGGACCCGGGCGGCGACAGCCAGGCGCCGACCGCGCCAGGCAATCCGCGTTCGACCGGTACGACGGCCGACAGCGTGTCGCTGGCCTGGGACGCGTCGACCGACAACGTCGGCGTCACCGGGTACGACGTGTACAACGGCAACACGCTGGCGACCACAGTCACCGGTACGACGGCGACGGTTCCCGGACTGTCCGCGGACACCAGCTACTCCTTCACCATCCAGGCAAAGGATGCCGCAGGCAACAAGTCTCCGATGAGCGCCGCCGTGACGGCCCGGACCCAGCCTGGCGGCCCGAGCGGTGACCGGACGTTCGCCAACGGCACCGACTACCCGATCCGCGACTTCACCACCGTGGTCAGCCCGATCCGCTCGACCGCGACCGGCCGGGCAGCGAGCCCGTTCAAGGTCACCGTGGAAGGCAACCACACCTGCTTGGAGGACCTGAACATCAGCCTGGTCTCCCCGAGCGGCCGTTGGTACTACCTGCAGCGGACCGGTGGCGCGACCTGCCACCCGCTGCCGGCCAGCAAGACCTACAGCGTGACGCCGGTCGGTACCGAGAACGCCGCCGGCACCTGGAACCTCCGGATCGGCGACAACGGCCCCGGCGACACCGGAACCCTCACCAACTGGTCCATCACCCTCTGAGATCACCCGTAGACGCGCCGGCCGGCCTGGGGACAGCCGGTCGGCGCCCGGCCAGGTACTCGGTGGGCGAGAAACTCCCGGCGGATTGGCTTGGTTGTCTGGTAGGCAAGAGGTATGAAGATCGGTATCGGCCACTACGGCGGCGAGTGGGACAAGTTGCGGGCGATGGTCGAGGTGGCCTTCTCGGCACCTTGGAGCGAGGCTCAGCTGGAGACAGAGCAGAAAGTCTGGGAGCCGTCTCGCAGCATCGTCGCCACGGACGGGGACGAGCTGGTCGGGCATACCGGGGCGTTCTCGTTCGACCTGACGGTGCCTGGTGGGCGGGTGGCCGCGGGTGGCGTGACGATGGTCGGCGTGGTGCCGACGCATCGGCGGCGGGGGATCCTGCGGGACCTGATGCGGCAGCAGTTGACCGGCCTGTACGAAGAGGGTGTGCCGCTCGCGGTGCTGACGGCGAGTGAGCCGGTCATCTACGGGCGGTTCGGCTACGGCCTCGCGTCGGATCATCAACAGGTAACGATCAAGAAGTCCTCCCGCGAGCTGCGCAAGGTCGCCGGGGTCGAGGACGTGCAGGTGCGGTTCGCCGATCCGCAGGAGTCGCTGGCGCGGACCACCGCCTTCCACAACGCCGAGGCGCTGACCAGGCCCGGCATGTTCCAGCACAACGAGAACTTCCAGTACTACGTGACGCACGACAACGTGGTGACCGACCTCCGGGGCGCCTCGCCGCTGCGCTGCGTACTGGCCGAGCGCGACGGCGAGCTGGTCGGCTACTCGCACTACCGCACCCGGCGTACCGACAAGGGGTTCGTCGACGTCGCTCGGGTGCACTCGAGCGACTTGGCCGCGCATGCCGCGCTCTGGCAGTTCCTGCTCGAGCCGGACCTGCTGAGCGAGACCACGTACGAGCAGTTGCCGTCCGACGACCCACTGCTCTACCTGCTCGTCGACCCGCGAGCGGCACACGCGACGACGCTGGACGGGATCTGGGCCCGCTTGACCGACGTCGGCAAGGCGCTGGCTGCCCGGACCTATGCGGAGGACGTAGACGTTGTCCTGGGCATCGAGGACGACTTCCTCCCGTGGAACGCCGGCTCGTGGCACCTGACCGGCAACCAGACCGGCGCCACCTGCGAGAAGACGGACCGTACGCCGGACCTCGTGCTCGGCGTACGTGAGCTGGCGACCGTCTACCTCGGACGGCCGTCGCTCGCCCTGCTCGGAGCGGCCGGGCTGGTCGAGGAGAAGACCGAAGGGGCACTGCGGGCGACGTCGAGGGCATTCGTCTCCGCCCGTGTGCCCTGGCTCGACACCGGGTTCTGATCCAGCAGCGAGTTAGTCTTCCGGGATGCAGCCGAGCCGTCGTAGCGCGTTGGCGGTTGCCGTCGTCCTGATGCTGGGCGTCGCCGCGATCGCGCTGGTCGTGCTGGCCTCCGCGGGCGGCAGCGTCCGGCCGTACAGCGAGAGCACCGCATCGGCGGCACCGCGGGAGCTCCCGACCATCACGCCTCGCGGAGGGGACCCGCAGGCGCAGCAGTCGCCGCCGCCGCGGCCTGAGATCAAGCCGGTCAGGCAGCCGGCCTGGATCCAGTTCCTCTGGCAGGCCCTGTTCTACATCGCGGTGACGATCCTCGGACTGCTCCTGATCCGCGCCCTGTACCGGATGATGACCAAGGTCGAACTCCCGACGCCTGAGCGCTCCGGCGAGGCATGGGAGCGGCTGAAGGTCGACCGGCTCGCGGAAGCGGTCGAGTCGGGCCTGGCAGCGGTTGACTCCGGTACTGCGAGCGACGGGGTGATCGCGTGCTGGGTGGCGCTCGAGCGGGCGGCCGAGTCAGCAGGGGTGGGTCGCTTGGCGTCCGAGACGCCTGCTGAGTTCACTGTGCGAGTACTGGGTGTTGGGGGCGTATCTGAGCCCGAATTGCTCCGGCTGGCCGGCCTCTATCGGGAGGCGCGGTACTCGACGCACGGGTCGACCGAGGAGGCGCGGACGGAGGCGCGGGCCGCGCTGGTCCGGCTGCGCGACGAACTGGCTGCCGCGATCGCTCGCCGGACACCAGCCCCACCGCAAGACGACGAGGTGCCTGCGTCATGAGGCAGCGGTTGGGGCCGTTCGACAAGCTGCTGGTGCAGCATCTGCTGATCGCCGTGGCCGGCAGCCTGATCCTGGTTGCGGGCTTCGCGCTCGCCGGGACCCAGCCGCGCCCGCTGTGGTTCGTCGCGATGGGGCTGGCGATCGGCTTCGCCTCCCTGGCGCTGCGGTTGATCGCACCGCAGATCCTGGAGAGCTCCTGGCCGGCCCGGTACGACGAGAAGCTGACGGCCCGCCGTGGTCGGCACAGCGACAACCGGACTCAGTTCCTCGCGACCTGGATCCAGGAGTCGGACCGGGAGCGCAGGGCCGGGGAGGGATCGATGACGTTCACCCGCCGGATCCGGCCGCTGCTGCTGGAGCTCACCGTCGACCGGCTGGTGCACCGGCACGGCATCGATCCGGAGCTGGAGCCGGAGCGGGCCCGCGAGGTGGCCGGCGAGCCCCTGTGGGACCTGATCAGCGGTACCGAGCCACGGACCGCGACGCGCGCGGAGATCGAGTTGGCAGTCCAGACCATCGAGAAGTTGTGAGGGAACCCGTGACTGATGAGCTGAGCCTCGCTGAGGTGTCGGCATTGAGCCGGAAGGTGCTGGACCGGGTCGGCGAGGCGGTGGTCGGCAAGGCGGACGCGCTCGAACTGGTGCTGGCCGGGATCCTGGCCGGTGGGCACGTCCTGCTGGAGGACTACCCGGGCCTGGCCAAGACGCTGGCGGCCCGCTCGTTCGCGCAGGCGCTCGGGCTGGAGTTCCGCCGGGTCCAGTTCACCCCGGACCTGCTGCCCTCCGACGTCACCGGCGCCTTCGTGTACGACCAGCGGGACTCGCAGTTCGTGTTCCGGCCCGGCCCGATCTTCACCGGCCTGCTGCTGGCCGACGAGATCAACCGGACGCCACCGAAGACCCAGGCGGCGCTGCTGGAGTCCATGCAGGAGCACCAGGTCACTGTGGAGGGCGAGACCTTCCCGCTGCCCGTACCGTTCCACGTGCTCGCCACGGCCAACCCGGTCGAGTACGAGGGCACCTACCCGCTCCCCGAGGCCCAGCTCGACCGCTTCATGCTCCGGATCGCCTTCGGCTACCCGACTGCCAACGAGGAGTGGGAGGTCCTGCAGCGCCGGATGAGCCGCCGCTCGGAGGACCAGAAGGTCGAGCCCGTCACCGACGCCATCGGCCTGCTCGCCGCGCAACAGGCAATCGAGACCGTCACAGTCGACGACACCGTCGGCCGGTACTGCGTAGAGCTGGCCGCTGCGACCCGTCGCGACTCCCAGGTACTCGTCGGCGCCTCTCCCCGTGGATCACTGGCCCTGCTGCTCGCTGCTCGGTCGTACGCCGTCATCCAGGGGCGGGACTACGTAGTACCGGAGGATGTGAAGGCGGTGGCCATTCCTGCGCTGGCTCACCGGATCACCGTGCGACCGGAGTTGTGGCTGCATGAGGTGACTGGAGCCACTGTCGTCCGTACTGTGCTGGGTTCGGTCCCTGCGCCGCCTACCGTCGCGGGCGCCCGGCAGTGAATTGGCTGCCGACACACGCGCAGGTCAGGGTGGTCGCTGTCGCGGCCGTCCTGCTACTGGTCGCTGTGCTGGCTCGCAGACCGGACATGGCGGTCCTCGGGCTGCCGCTGGCCTTCGTGGCCGCGTGGGGCCGGTACTTCCGTCCGCATGAGGAGCCGGTGTTCGAGACCGAGCTTGATGCCGACGTGCTGTTCGAGGGCCAGGCGACGACGTACCGGTTGAAGGTGGCCGAGGGGCTGGACCCTGACGTCGACCTGGTGGTCATGGCCCTGGTCCGGACGCCATGGTTCCGGTACGACCCGCCGCAGGCTGCTTTGGCCGAGCCTGCGACAGATGGCTCGGTGACCCTCGAGGTCGGGCTTCGGTCCGAGCGCTGGGGCTTGCGGCAGCTAGAGCGCCCCAATGTGATCGCCACGTCCGTGCTGGGTGCCTACCGGGTCCAAGTGGCCTCTCCGGGCGCCCAAGCGGTCAGTACCTTGCCGCTGCGCGACGGATTCGAGGCAGTGGACGCAGTACCGCGTCCTGCCGGGCTGGTCGGGTTGCACCGGTCCAGGCGACCCGGTGAGGGGACTGAGCTCGCAGGGGTCAGGCCGTTTCGTACAGGCGACCGCTTGCGCCGGATCAACTGGAAGGTGTCGGCCCGGACGCGTGAACTGCACGTCACGTCGACCTGGTCCGACCGCGACACCGAGGTCGTCATCCTGCTCGACACGGGCGCAGAGGTCGGCATCAGCGAAGGCATCGACGGCCGATCGAGCAGCCTGGACACAGCAGTCCGGGCAGCCGCCTCCATCGCCGAGCACTACCTCCGGCACGGCGACCGGGTCCGCCTGATCGACACCGGTACTACGGTCGGCGGCGTCCGAGCCGGCAGCGGCAGGTCCCACCTGCGCCGGATCCTCGACGTACTGGTGCACGCCGATCGCCGGGGCCGGCAGCAGGACGAGAACCAGCTCGCGCGGCGGCACCGGATCCGCTCCGACAGCCTGGTGATCGTGCTGAGCCCGCTGCTGCGCAAGGAGATGCTCGGCTACATCGTCACGCTCGTCCACTCGGGCTGCACGGTGATCGCGGTCGATACGCTGCCGCCGGATGTCAATGACGTGATCGACCCGGAGGAGCACGATTCGAAGGCCTGGCCGCTGGCTTGGCGGATCCGGCTGCTCGAGCGTCGGGCGGAGCTCGACCGGCTGGGCGATCTCGGCGTACCGACGGTTGGCTGGCGTGGGGCGGGGACGCTGGACGAAGTACTGCGGGATGCCGCGCGGGTGGCCTCTGCGCCGAGGATGCGGTCATGAGCGGGGCGGAGAGGATCAGCCAGTGGCTGATGCAGTTGCAGGCGACGAATGCGGCGACCTGGGCCGCGCGGTCGGCGATCGCGGTGGCCGGGCTGGTCGCGCTGATCGTGCCGGGGCTGGCGCCGTGGGATCAGATGGATGCGATCCCGGTCGCGGGGGCGTTCCTGTTGGTCGCTTGCGTGTTGCTGCCGGATTCGCTGGCGCCGCTGCTGTTCTTGATCGTCGTCTGCCTCGGCTGGTTGATGCGGGCGCCCAGCGATCTCACGGTGCCGTTGGTGCTGACCGGGATCGCCTTGCTGGTGGTGCATCTGGCGTCCGCGTTCGCCGGGCAGGTCCCGTCGTACGCCGTGGTGAGTCGCGACGCACTGCGCAAGTGGTTGCTGCCAGCAACGGTGGCGATGCTGCTCGGGCCGGTCGTGGCGATCGCCGCTGGGGTGGTTCGCGGGGCCGAAGTACAGGGCTCGTTGTTCGTCACGGTCGCTGCGCTGGTCGCCGCGACCGCAGCCATCTGGTTCGCCGCCGGGCAGTCTGTGGGGGACCGCTAGCCCTCGTCTGGGTTGCCGAGGCTGTCGAGTAGTTCGGTGGCCCATTCGCAGGAGACAGGGTTCTTGCCGGTCACCTGCATGGCTGCCATCACGGTGAGCAGCATGCCGGTGGCCATGAACCTGGTGACCTCATCGGGCGTGGCCCCGGTGAGCTGGCCGACCGTCTGGTGGATCCGGCCGAAGCGCTCCCGGACGGTCTCGCCGATGGCCGGGTCGGAGCTGGCCGCGAAGCCGTGCAGCAGGACGACGAGCAGCTCCCGCTCGGGGATCAGCTCGTTGTAGGCCTCACCCAGGCTGGCCAGGGTTGCCTCTCGTTCGGCCGCCCGCCGGAACGCTGCCTCGACCTGGTCGCAGACCCGGTTGGTGGCGGCCAGGAAGAGCTGCTGCTTGGTGCCGAACAGCCGGATCACGTACGGCTGGGACACGCCGGCCAGTCGCGCGATCTCGTCGGTCTTCGTGCCGGCGTAACCGTTGGCGCCGAACGCCACCACGGCCGCCTGGAGCACCTCTTCGCTGCGCTCGGCGGCGGTCAGCCTGGTCTTCGTCATGATCCGTCCTCTCGTCGTCGCTTGACATGTTATCAGTCAATGCATACTTTGATCCCGACGCTAGTTATCAGTCGATAACAACAAGGAGTTGGACATGACCGCGACCGCCCTCGAATCCGCTGCCACGCCGGCGGCCGGTGAGCCCGCCGTGCGGCGCTCGCTGGCCCTCGTGCTCGCCGTGGTCGGCATCCCGATGTTCATGGTGACGCTGGACAACCTGGTGGTGACGAACGCGCTGCCGGTGATCAAGGCCGAGATCGGCGCCTCGCTGACCGACCTGCAGTGGTTCATCAACGCGTACACGCTGTCCTTCGCCGCGCTGCTGCTGACCGCCTCGGCGATCGGTGACCGGCTCGGCCGGCGGCGGATCTTCCTGGCCGGCATCACGCTGTTCACTCTCGCTTCGGCGGCCTGCGCGATGGCCACCGAGCCGTGGATGCTGATCGGCGCCCGCGCGATTCAAGGCGTCGGCGCGGCCGCGGTCATGCCGTTGTCGCTGACGTTGCTGGCGGCCGCCGTACCGGCTCGTCAGCGCAGTGCGGCGATCGGTATCTGGGGCGGTATCTCCGGCCTCGGTGTGGCGGTCGGCCCAGTGGTCGGGGGAGCGGTCGTCGACGGGATCAACTGGCAGTGGATCTTCTGGCTGAACGTTCCGATCGGCCTGATCGCGCTGCCGCTGGCGGCTCGGGTGCTGACCGAGTCGCGGGGCGCCGCCAAGAAGCTGGACCTGCTCGGCCTGGTGCTGTCCGCGAGTTCGGTGCTCGCCATCGTGTGGGGTGTGGTGCACGGAGCGGACGACGGCTGGTCCTCGGGCCGGATCCTGACCGCGCTGATCGGTGGCGCCGCCTTGCTGGTGCTGTTCGTGGTGTGGGAGCACCGGGCGCCGGCGCCGATGCTGCCGCTGAGGTTGTTCCGGGTGCGGGCGTTCAGCGTCACCAACGCGACCGCGTTCACCTTCTCGGTGGGGGTCTTCGGGTCGGTCTTCCTGCTGGCGCAGTTCTTCCAGGTCGTCCAGGGGTACACGCCGCTGCAGTCGGGTCTGCGGACACTGCCGTGGACGATGGCGCCGATGGTGGTGGCGCCGCTCGCCGGGCTGGTCGTCGACAGGGTCGGGCCGCGGGTGCTGATCGCGACGGGACAGGTGTTCCTGGCGTCCGCGCTGGCGTGGATCGCGCTGGTGACGACTACTGAGGTCACTTACGGGTCGTACGTCGCTCCGTTCGTGCTCGCCGGCATCGGGATGGGGCTCACCTTCGCTCCGTCGGCCAGCGTGGTGATGGCCAGCTTCGGGGACGCCGACCGGGGCGTCGCGTCCGGCACGAACAACACGATCCGCGAGGTCGGGGTTGCGATGGGCGTCGCAGTACTGGCCTCGGTGTTCGCCTCGGCTGGGTCGTACGCCAGCCCGGCGGAGTACGTCGATGGTCTGGTACCGGCCGTGTGGGTCGGAGCCGCGATCGTGGCCGCCGGCGCAGTACTGGCCCTGCTCCTCCCTGGTCGCCGTCGCTGAGCTACTAACCTGTCGTCGTGCTTGACGCAGACGACGTACGCCGGCTGGCCCTGTCGCTCCCACAGGTCGTGGAGAAGGAGCGATGGGGCCACCCGACTTTCGACGTCGCCGGCCGGATGTTCCTCACCATCCCCGACGACCAGACCTCCTTCGCCGTCCGCTGCCCCCGCCTCGAACGCTCCGAACTCATCGCCGCCGAGCCCGGCAAGTTCTGGGTCCCACCCCACGAGGCCCACTCCAGCTGGGTCCGCGCCCGCCTGGCGGCCCTGGAGGACGCCGAGGAGCTCCACGACATCCTCGTCGACTCCTGGCGCCAAGCCGCGCCAGAGGACCTGAGATGAAGGCGACGATTCTGGGCACTGGACCGGTATGGCGAAGTACGAGGTCAATAAGCGGGCTGTGGAGTATGCGAAGCGGTTGATCGAGGGGCGTCAGTACGTGCTGGACAGCGACTGGGGTGCGGTGCAGCCGGGGGCTGAGGCTCAGAACAAGTACCTGGAGTCGCACTCCTGGGAGGAGTACGGGCAGTGGCATCTGGGGCTGACCGTCGGGGCGAGTGACGAGACCAAGGGGCGGTTCGCGTTCGGCTACGGGGATCTGCGGCGGCTGCACCGGACCGGGCTGATCGCCTGTGTGTACCGGGCGTCGGAGTGGCGGCACAAGGAGATCGAGCTGGCCGCGCACGAGTTGTTGCAGTTGCTCGACGCCAAGACGGCGTGAGGGTGTGTTGCTGCTGCGTATTCCGGTGCCGCAGCAGCAACACACCGGGGCACTGTACGACGTACCCGCTTGATTCGGCGACTGATGACTAGCTGACGTACTTCTTCGAGGCGGCGAAGGTGTTGCAGCTGGCCGGGTTGGCGGTGACGAAGGAGCGGCCCATGAAGTGCGCCTGGCTGGAGGGGCTGCCGTGGTCGCCCTGCTCGGGCTTGTCACCTGAGGTGACGACCCACTTGTTCCAGACCTGCAGCATCAGGCCGTTGATCGGGTAGCTGCGCTTGTTGGCGGCCAGGAAGACGCCGGCGAAGCAGTTCGCCTGCAGCTCCATCCGCCGGGTCTGCCGCATCCGGTCGTCGTAGTTCGTCAGCTCGTACTGGATGTCGTACGACGCCTCGAGGATGCCGGTCAGCGACTGCATCGCGTGGCCGTACTCGTGCGCGATCGACCGGGAGTACCACATCCGCGCGTAGGCCTTGGCGTCCGCGTAGGGGTACTCGTTGTAGCTCTTCACGAAGTTGTCGACCTTCATGTACATCATGTGGTTCGAGCTGCAGAAGAACGGCACCGCGACCGGGCCGTTGCCGCACGGGCTGCTGACGCTGGTACCGGCCCAGTAGAGCATCGTCGGCGCCTTGAACTTGTACCCCGCCAGCGCCAGTTGGCGCGCCCACGACTTGTCCAGGCACGGCTTGATCCCGGCCCAGTACTTCGCCGCGTTGGACGCCGTGTTCGGCTTGATGTTCGGTTCCCGGCAGTTCACCGACCGCATCTGACCGGTGTTGTAGAGCCGGTTCTTGGCCACGATGTCCTGGTTCGACAGTTGCGGCGCCGGCTTGGAGGTCGCCGTCTGGGTCGGCTGGGTCGTCCTCGGCTGGGTCGGCCTGGTGGCCGTCGGCCGGCCGGTCCGCGCGGTGGTCGGGACCGGCGCCTCGGTCGACCGGATGGTCGGCTGGGTGTAGACCGGCTGGGTGTAGTGGTTGTCGGCGTTCTTCTTGATCACGCCGAGGATCCACAGCCCGACGACGCCGACCAGGACGACACCGAGGACGGCGAACAGCGGGGCCTTGGACTTCTTCCGCGGCGGCAACTGCGGCTGCCAGCCCGGCTGGAAGCCAGGACCAGGCGGGTAGCCGGGCGGACCGGGCGGCGGCGCGAACTGTGGCCCCCACCCGAGCCCCTGCCCCTGCTGCGGCGCCACCGACGGCGCGCCGTACTGGTACGGCGGTTGGCCCTGGGCCGGCTGATATCCGCCCTGCTGATAACCAGGCTGCTGGTACCCGCCCTGCTGATACCCGGGCTGTTGGTACGGCGGCTGGTTCGGCGGCGGTTGGTTCCCCGGCTGCTGAGGGTTAGGCCGATAGGGTCCACCCGGTTGCTGACCGTAAGGCGGCTGCGTCAACCCCATGTCCCTTCACTGTTCGACCGGCGAGCGAGCGACACAGTACCGGCAGCTGAGCTCAGCCGCGCGGTAGTGTCGGCCTGGTGACGGACACCACCCCACCGAACAGCCCGATCGACCAGATCTCCGAGCGGTTCCTCGAGGCGTACGCCGCGCTGGACCCGACCGAGGCGACCTTCATGGGGATCCCCGGTCACGACCACGAGCTGCCGGACTACTCGCCGGCCGGGTTCGAGGCGCTGATCGACCTGCACCGCCGGACGGTCGCCGAGGCTTCCGAAGTACAGGTCTCGTCGCCGCGGGAAGAGGCGGCCAGGGACGCGCTGCTGGAGCGGATCGGGCTCGAACTGGAGCAGGGCGAGGCCGGCGTGCCGCAGCACCAGCTGAACGCGATCTCCTGCAAGCCGGTCGACATCCGCTCGGCCTTCGACCTGATGCCGACCGAGACCCAGGACGACTGGGAGACGATCGCGATCCGGCTGAACCTGGTCGGTACGACGCTCGACGGCTTCCGCGAGACCCTGGTCGAGCAGGCCGCCGCCGGGCGGGTGTCCGCCGCGCGCCAGGTCAACGTGCTGGCCGAGCGGATCGCCAGCTGGACCGGCGCCGAGGGTGACGACTTCTTCGCCGGCCTCGCCGCGAAGGCGCCGGACACCGCGATCAAGGCCACCGTCGAAGCGGCCGCCGCCTCGGCCCGCAAGGCCTACGACCAGTTCGGCCAGTGGCTGGTCAGCGACTTGTTGCCGCAGGCCCCGAACCGGGACGCGTGCGGCCGGGAGGTGTACCAGCTCGCCTCGCGCAGCTTCCTCGGCGCCGCCGTCGATCTCGAGGAGACCTACGCCTGGGGCTGGCAGGAGCTGGCCCGGATCGAGGGCGAGATGCAGACCATCGCGGCCTCGCTGAACGGCGGCGACCGCAGCATCGCGGCCGTCGCCGAGCTGCTCGACAACGACCCGGCCCGCAAGATCCACGGCAAGGAGGCGTTCCGGGACTGGATGCAGCAGCTCGCCGACGCCGCGGTCGAGGAGCTGGCCGGCACCCACTTCGAGATCCCGGACTCGATCAAGCAGATCGAGTGCATGATCGCGCCGACCTCCGACGGGTCGATCTACTACACCCCGCCGAGCGAGGACCTGACCACGCGCCCCGGCCGGATGTGGTGGGCCGTGCCGGCCGGCGTCGAGGACTTCGCCACCTGGCGTGAGGTTACTACCGTTTACCACGAAGGCGTGCCCGGCCATCACCTCCAGGTCGCCCAGACGATGCTGCGCACCGACCAGCTCAACCGCTGGCTCCGGCTCGGCTGCTGGGTCTCCGGCCACGGCGAGGGCTGGGCCCTGTACGCCGAACGCCTGATGGAAGAGCTCGGCTACCTCGAGGAGCCCGGCGCCCGGCTCGGCATGCTCGACGCGCAGGGCTTCCGCGCGGCCCGGGTGATCATCGACATCGGTATGCACCTGGAGCTGGCGATCCCGCGCGACAACCCGTTCGGCTGGCGGCCGGGCGAGACCTGGAACGCCGAGCTCGGCTTCGAGTTCCTCCGCGCGCACTCGCGGATGGAGACCGAGTTCCTGCGGGCCGAGCTGAACCGGTACCTCGGCTGGCCGGGGCAGGCGCCGTCGTACAAGGTCGGCGAGCGGATCTGGCTTCAGGCGCGGGACGAGGCCAAGCAGCGCAAGGGGTCCGCGTTCGACCTCAAGACCTTCCACCGGGACGCGCTCAACCTGGGCTCGATCGGCCTGGACCCGCTCCGCCGCGCCCTCGCGAAGCTGTGAGCGGCCCTGTGAACGACTCTGTGACCGACGCCGCGATCGACCCGGTGAGCGCTCCGGTGCGCTTCGTGCTCGCCTCGCAGTCGCCCGCGCGGCTGCAGACCCTGCGCAGCGCGGGCGTCGAGCCGGAGGTGATCGTTTCCGGCGTCGACGAGGACAACGTCACCGCCGATTCGCCGGGTGAGCTGGCCCGCACGCTCGCGGTGCTGAAGGCGCGCGCGGTCGTCGCCACCCTGACCGACCACGCGACCGTGCTCGGCTGCGACTCGGTACTGGAGATCGACGGCGTCGCCTACGGCAAACCGGGTACGCCGGAAGTCGCCCGCGAGCGGCTGCGGATGATGAGCGGGCGTACCGGCGTACTGCACACCGGCCACTGCCTGTTCGACACCCGGACCCGCCAAGAGCTCCGCGAACTCGCCTCCACGACGGTCCGGTTCGCCGACCTCACCGACGCCGAGATCGACGCGTACGTCGCAACCGGCGAGCCGCTGGTCGTCGCGGGCTCGTTCACCGTCGACGGACTCGGCGGTCCGTTCGTCACCGGCATCGAGGGCGACTACCACAACGTCGTCGGACTCTCACTGCCGCTGGTTCGCCGGATGCTCGCCGAGGTGGGCATCGACTGGCCGTCGCTGTGGGCGGCGACCAACCGCAAGAACCGCTACGACGAAGCCGAAGCAGCCCGGTACGACGAAACGCGCGGCGGCACCCAACGCGCGCAAGCCGCCGCCGAGGCCGTCCAAGAGCTGCTGCCCAAGGGCGGCCGCGTCCTCGAGCTGGCCGTCGGCACCGGTGTCGTCGCCGCCGAACTGGTTGCCCAAGGCAACCTGATCCACGGTCTGGACCTGTCGCCCGCGATGCTTCACCACGCCCGCGTCCGGCTCCCCGGCCACGTCGCCGCCGCAGACGCGGCACAACTCCCCATCGCGGACCGCCGTTGTGACGCGGTCCTGGCGATCTGGCTCCTGCACCTGGTCGACGACAGCGACCAGATCCTGGCCGAGGTCGCCCGGGTCCTCCGCCCCGACGGCGTCTTCATCACCACCACCGAAAAGCCCGAGTCCTCCCGGCACGCCGCCGGCCGCGGCCCTGACAACCACCGCTCCGAGGACGCCCTGTCCGTCCTGGTCGCCCGAGCGGCCCAGCACGGTCTCCACCTAGACGGCGCAACTTCATTCCCTGGCCCAGCCAAGGGATACCTCGCAGTCCCGCTCTACCCGTTGGTGCGCTTCCGCAGGTCCGCTAGCTAAGGCTGACGCCCAGCGCACGGGCGGGGCCGCACGGCGCACAGCGCAGGGGGCGGGCAGCGCACGGGCGGGCGGCGCGCAGCGCACGGGCGGCGCGGCTTGGGCGCTTACGGGTGGGCGCTGGCTCGCCAGCGGCCGGGGCCTGGGTGGAGGGGGCGGGTGTGGTTGCGCCAGTAGGTGGCCCAGTCGCTGGCTCGGTCCGTGGTGCGGGAGGAGTCTGCGGGAGCGGCTGCCGAGCGGGCGGTGATGACGGCCAGGAGGGCGGCCAGTTCTTCGGGGGTGGGGTCGCCCTTGGTGATACGGAGTACGGGGTCAGACATGGGTTGCTCCGATCACAGGGGGATGTTGCCGTGCTTCTTGGGCGGGAGGGTGTCGCGCTTGGTGCGGAGCAGGCGGAGGGCGCGGATGATCTCGGCGCGGGTCTCGCTGGGCTTGATGACCGCGTCGATGTAGCCGCGCTCGGCCGCGATGTACGGGTTGGCGAGGTGGTCCTCGTACTCGGTGATGAACTGCTGCCGGCGGGCCTCGATGTCCTCGCCCGCCTCCGCGGCCGCGGTGAGTTCGCGGCGGTGCAGGATGTTGACCGCGCCCTGGGCGCCCATCACGGCGATCTGCGCGGTCGGCCAGGCCAGGTTGATGTCGGCGCCGAGGTGCTTGGAGCCCATCACGTCGTACGCGCCACCGTAGGCCTTGCGGGTGATCGTGGTGATCATCGGGACGGTGGCCTCGGCGTAGGCGTAGATCAGCTTGGCGCCGCGGCGGATGATGCCGTTCCACTCCTGGTCGGTGCCCGGCAGGAAGCCCGGTACGTCGACGAACGTCAGGATCGGCACGTTGAACGCGTCGCAGGTACGGACGAACCGGGCCGCCTTCTCGGAGGCGTCGATGTCGAGGGTGCCGGCGAACTGCATCGGCTGGTTCGCGACCACGCCGACCGGACGGCCCTCGACCCGGCCGAAGCCGACGATGATGTTCGGCGCGAACAGCGCCTGTACCTCGAGGAACTCGCCGTCGTCGACGACCGCCTCGATCACGGCATGCATGTCGTACGGCTGGTTCGGCGAGTCGGGGATCAGCGTGTCCAGCGCGAGGTCCGTCTCGCCGACCGCGAGATCGGCGTCGAAGTCGAAGACGGGCGGGTCTTCGAGGTTGTTCTGCGGGAGATGCGCGACCAGGGCCTTCACCCAGTCGATCGCGTCCTCTTCGTCGCTGCCGAGGTAGTGCGCGTTGCCGGACTTGGTGTTGTGCGTCCGGGCGCCGCCGAGCTCCTCCTGGGTGACGTCCTCGCCGGTGACGGTCTTGATCACGTCGGGACCGGTGATGAACATGTACGACGACTCGTCGACCATCACGGTGAAGTCGGTGACCGCGGGGGAGTAGACCGCGCCGCCCGCGCAGGGGCCCATGATGAGCGAGATCTGCGGGATGACACCGGAGGCGCGGACGTTGCGGCGGAAGATCTCGCCGTACAGGCCGAGGCTGACGACGCCTTCCTGGATCCGGGCGCCGCCGGAGTCGTTGATGCCGATCAGCGGGCAGCCGATCTTCATCGCCAGGTCCATCACCTTGACGATCTTCTCGCCGAACACCTCACCCAGCGAACCGCCGAAGACGGTGAAGTCCTGCGCGAACACGCACACCTGGCGGC
Organism: Kribbella sp. NPDC051620; assembly: GCF_044453825.1. Lineage (NCBI taxonomy): Bacteria > Bacillati > Actinomycetota > Actinomycetes > Propionibacteriales > Kribbellaceae > Kribbella > Kribbella sp. NPDC051620. The sequence continues at coordinate 1,200,667 of NZ_JBITDB010000003.1, read as the reverse complement.
CGTCGATGGTGCCGAACCCGGTCACCACGCCGTCGCCGTACGGGCGGGTGGCGTCCATCCCGAAGGAGGTCGACCGGTGCCGCGCGAACTCGTCCAGCTCGGAGAACGAGCCCTCGTCGAGCAGCAGCGCGATCCGCTCCCGGGCCGTCTTCTTGCCGCGGGCGTGCTGTTTCTCCACCGCGCGCTCGGAGCCGGCGTGCACGGCCTCGTCGAGCCGGTGCTCCAGATCCGCGATCTTCCCGGCGGTGGTGTGGATGTTCACGGTCTCTCCCATAATCGGGCACTCTAACGGGCTGAACGCGGCTGTGAACGGTTCACCAAGATGACGATGACCACACCGGATGCGAGGATCCTACTGTGGAGTACGACGACTTCCAGGCCGAGCGCCGGCGGATCATCGCCGCCTGGGGCACCGAGATCACCGACCCGGAGCAGCTGGCCGCGGCCGTCGACCGGCTGCGCGGGCTGGCCGCGACGGTCGAGGGCGAGGAATCGCGCGCCAAAGCGATCCGGTACCTGAAGTCGATGGACGACCTGGTCGCCGACGCCCGGACGCCGGAGAGCGCGACGGTCGGCAGGGCCTGGGACGTGATGCTTGCGGCCTCCAGCCCGGACGGTACGCCGGCCGAGCGCCGGGCCCGGGCCGAGGAGGGGATGCGGGAGATCGCGCGGATCGCGGACGCCGCTCCGACCCTGGACGAGAAGCTCGCCGCCCTGAACATGAACGAGACGCTGGCCGAGATCGTCAACACGGCCGAGCAAGGCTGAGATGGCCGAGCAGCCGCGCCGGCGGACCGATTCCGAGGTACCGGACATCGGAGACGGGCTGTGGGAGCGGATCCAGGCCGCGGTACTGGCCGAGTCCGGCGCGGACAAGTCGCTGTGGAGCGGTCAGCTCGGCTACACGGATCCGGCGAAGCGGGTCCGGGGCGAGGCGTACGGCGACGGCCGGCTGAACCTCAGTGAGGAGTCGGTGGTCCGGCCGCTGCGGGAGATGTACGAGCAGCGAGGTGAGCCTGCGACGCGGGAGCAGTTGGTTGCCCGGCGGAGCGCGATCCAGGTGGCGGCGCATGAGTTCGGGCACCTGGTGGTCCCGGAGGAGTACCAGTTGGCCGATCGCTCGGCCGACATGAAGGTCGGGGAGCTCAAGCCGATCGAGGAGGGCGTGAACGAGGCCTGGAGCCAGGCGAAGACCGACGCGGTGATCGACCGGGCGCTGCCGCCGGACCTCGCGCGGCAGCTGAAGTCGGCGCAGACGTTGCGGACCTACCCTGGCTGGGATTCGGCCGCGCGTGCCTTCGCCGACGACCTGGGGGCCGAGATCGACGTCGACGGCGATGACGTGCTGAGCGTGATGAACCGCGAGGCACGCTCGGGCAAGGGGAGGGCCGCGGCCGACCTGCTCTACGAGCACTCGGAGCTGCCACGCCTGGTGCCGTCGGACCAGCAGGCCGCCGTACGGGCTGAGCTGCAGGGCAGGATCGACAAGGGTTTTGCCGCGCTGAAGCCGCTGGACACGGACAAGACGGTCAACCGTCGCGCCACTGGACGGCAGCGTGGGCAGGAGTTGGCAGAGTCGGTGGTGGGGGCGGTACGGGCGGCGGAGAAGCAGTACGGGCCTCCGGCCGCCGAGGCGAAGCTCAGCTACGAGCAACAGATGGCGTACGACGACGCTCGGATCGCTGCGGCCATGCTTGGTGGCCAGGCTCCTGCTGCAGGTGCTGTGCGGTCTGCTGCCACTGCCGAGGGGATTCCGAGGAGTGGCCGGCCTACTGGGCGTAGTACGGAGACCAGGGAGCGTTAGGCCGGGCCGACGGCGAAGAGTTTGGTGAGGCGGGCGGCCAGGGCGAGGTCGCCGCGGACCGAGAGGCGCTGTTTGAGGACGGCCAGTACCGGGTCCTCGTTGCCGGTGACGATCTTGAGCAGGGTGGCCGGGTCGGTACGGACCGAGATGGCCGGCGGCTCGGTGTGGTCGGTGAGCAGCCGGCAGGCGCCGTCGCTGACCCGGATCCGGTACTCGTCGAAGCCGCCGCCGGCTGCGCCGGTGATCTGCCAGGCGACGATCGCGTCGAAGCCCTCGGCCCGGGCCGGACGCAGGTACTCCGGCATCCGGCGAAAGATCTCGCGCAACGCGACCTCTCGGACTCCCCCGATGAGCCGATGCCGAAGCTCCCGCTCCGAGGTCCGGTCGACCAGCCGGGCCAGCTCACCGACGTCGAGCTCGGCGAACTCCTTCGACTCCAGCCACAAGGCGCTACCGCGTTCGGCCACACAGACCTCCCCGGTAGTTTGAGGAACTCGAATCGGCTGTCCTCCGGCGCTTGCGGCGCCCAGGCACGCACCTCGCGGCACTTGAGCACCATCCACGATGCTCCGCATCGAGGACGCCGCTCAAGCACCGCGATGCACGCACCTGGACACCGCAATCACTCGGAGGCCAGCCGATTCGAGTTCCTACCAGACCGTAGGAATTTCCTACGAGCTGATAGCTTTGTCAAGTGGTCAGCCCTGAAGACCCGGTTGCGGAGCCTCGCCGCCGTGCCGCGCACCTGGGGCCTGAGCGCCGGCGCCCGTTGATCCTGGACGCGGCGCTCGAGGTGTTCTCCGAGCGCGGTTTCGCCGGTACAACGATGCAGTCGGTCGCCGACGCCGCCGGAGTCACCAAACCGGTGGTCTACGACTCGTTCGCCAACCGCGACGAGTTGCTGCTCGCGCTGCTGGCCCGCGAGGAGCAGCATCTGGTCCTCTCGGTGATGGCCGCGCTGCCGACCGACCCGAGCGTCGGTACGCCGGAAGAGCACGTGCTCGAAGGCCTCACCGCGTTCCTGGAGACGGTGGCCAAGTCCCCACAGTCGTGGCGAATCGTCTTCGGCGCCCAGTACGGTGCAGCGCCCGCCGTCGCCGACCGGGTCCGGGCGGCCCGCGCGTTCCTCGTCGAGGGACTGCGGCTGACCCTCGTGCAATCGTTGCCGGGTGTCACCGACCCCGACGCCAACCTCCCGGTACTGGCCGAGATGCTCGCCTCGATGACCGAGAGCTGCGCCCGGATGCTCGTCGTCGACGGCACCGACCGCACCCCGGCCCAACTAGCCAAAACCGTCTCCCAGGTCGTCGGCGGCGGCTTCGGCGCCGTCTAGGCCGCCGATTCGGCGCGGATCTGGATTTCTGGCTGCCCAAAGCCATGCAATAGACTTTGAATATGCGATTCTTGTCGTTGGTCTTCGTCGGCCTGGCGTATTGCGGGCTGACCGGATTCTTCGGCGGACGGGCCGACTGGGTCGAGACCATGGCGGGCTCTTTCATCCCCTACCTCGCGATCCCGTTCGCAATCGGTTTCCTGGTGCCCGGATCACGGCCGCGGGTGATCGCCGGCGCCGCGGCCGGGGCGAGCACCAGTTTTCTCATGGTCGTCGTTTTCAATATCGGTTCGGCATTGTCCAGCCCTTATCCCCTCAGCATGTGGGGCGTCTATTTCTGGAGCATCGCCGCGCTCGTTTCGGGCGCCGTGTTCGGAATAGCGTCCAGGCTGTTGGCGGGAACGACCTTTCGCAACCCGGCAGCATGGACGGCCGGCTACTGCGGACTGCTCGTCCTCGCGCAGGCGGCGGTCCTGCTGACCCGGACCAGGCTCGACGGCCTCGACCTGGTTGCTCTGGGGGCGGGGCTGGTCATCTTCTGCGCCGTCGTTGCTCTTGCGATCAGGTCCGGCCGGGCAAGTCTCCAGCTGTCACCAGCGATGGCTGTCCCACACTGACGGTCTCGTCGCAGACGCCGCGAACCCATTCGTCGTGGGTGGCGATCACCACCATCGCTCCGGTCCCTGCCATCTCGCGCAGCAGCCCGATCACCGTCTCGGTGTTCGCCTGGTCAAGCGCTCCGGTGGGCTCGTCTGCGAGTACGAGCCGCGGCTGCTTCACCATCAGACGGGCCAGTGCGACCCGTTGCTGCTCGCCACCGGACAGCTGGGACACCCGGCCGTCCAGTTGATCGTCGAGCCCCACCTGCCGTAGTGCCTGAAGCATCGTCGCCCGGGCGGCCGCCCCGCGACCGCGGCGGGCGCGGATCGCCACCTGGAGATTCTCGCGCACTGTCATGTCGTCGATCAGTGCATAGTTCTGGAAGAGGTAGCCGAGCTGGTCACGACGGAATCGGCGAACTCCGGACCGACCGAGGGCGGTGAGGTCCCGGCCGTCGAGTTCGATCCGGCCGGAGGTCGGCGCAACGAGAAGTCCGAGGCAGTTGAGCAAGGTCGACTTGCCCGCGCCGCTCGCTCCCACCAGCGCGGTCACGCTGCCTGGTTTCAGCGTGAGGTCGAGGTCACGCCACAGGGTGCGGTCGCCGAAGGACATGGTCAGGGCAGTGGTTTCGAGCATGACGGTTCTTCCTGTCTCGGGTGCGGCATGGTGTCGGGGCGGTGGTCGCCGAGAGAGTCACGCCTCGCTGAGGCCTCCGCGAACCACTCTGCGATGCGCATAGCTCAAGGTGAGGAGGAAGCCCCCGGCTGTCACCAGCGCCAGTACGGCGATGGCGGTCAACTGCCCGGCGTTGATCGACGGCAGCTCGACCGGGAGCGGCGAGCCGCTGGTCTGCCATCGCTCCAGTTCCCTGCGCTGGCCGGCGATCCGGTAGGGGATCCAGGCGACAAGTGCGATCAGGAGGCAGAGTTCGAGGGCGAGAAGTCCGCGGTGGATCGAGGGAAAGGACCAGCCATGCAGATCGCGGACGAAGATCCGCTGCGCCTTCTGCCGGGTGCGGATGATGGCGGCCGCCGCGCCGCTGATGAACACCACCAGACAGGCGATCAGGGCGATGAACGCGGAAAGCCGCAACTGCGAGGTCTGCTCCGCCAGCTCGGCCGCGGCCTTGTCGGCCACCGGCGTGATACCGAGGACGAACCGGGCAAGGAGAGGGTTCCGGTCGACGGCGACGGACGCTGATCGCGGATCGGCGAGCAGGGCACCGCCTTGGGATGCGAAGGCGGCGTAGCTGGTGTTGCTGAGCCAGCCGCGGCCGGCCGGCATCACCACGATCACGGGGTCGGTCACGAAGGTCTTGGCGGAGTCCCAGACCTGCACCGAACCCGGATCGGTTCTGGCCGGCGCGTAGGTGAAGACACGCTGCGCCGACGCGGACCGTACCTCGGTGAAGTCGCTGCTCACTCCCTGCCGCAGCCGAGCCTCCAGACCGAGCTGTTCGCGAAGCCGCGCACGTTCGGCCCAGTGGGATTCAGGAACCAGGACGGTGATCGAGTCCCGGTCGGCGGTCCGCAGCGTTCCACCGTTGGCGAGCCGGACCGGTTGGTCGGCGAGGAACTTGTCGTTCACGATCAAGGTGGTGGTGCCGCGCCATCGCGGGTCCGCACCGGTGTAGACCTGCTGAGCCGCGACCAGCAGCTGTCCCCGACGATCCGCGTCTCGCAGCCAGGGGCCGACCAGCGCGTCGAGCTGACGTTCGTCCGCTCCGGAGTACGCGTTTCCCAGTGTCACCGCGGACAGGTTGCCGAGTCGCTCGAAGGCGGCGCCGGCTCGATCGCGAGCGGCGATGTCGGCGCCCAGCGAGACCGTCGTCACGATCGTTCCCAGCCCGACCACGACTGCGGTCAGTCGCAGGCCGTAGGACGTGATGGTGAGGGCCAGCGACGGTAGTTCGCCCTTGAGTGCGGCCGGCAGGTCGATCGAGGTCACCATCGCCAGAAAGACTGCCTGCGCCGCCATCGCGGCGAACAGCAACAGCACCTGGACAGCAACGCACACGGCGACGAACAGCCCGATCCCCTCAGGGCCGTACCGGAGCAGAAGAAAGCCGGCGGCGAGCAGCAGCGACGCCGGCCCGGCGATGGCCCACTGGACCGCGAATCGCCGGAACTCGGCCGAGAGCAGGCTGAGGTAGGGGAGTCCGTGCAACCGCCCGATCGCGTAGCGTCTGGTCCCGGCGGCGACGAATGCGCCGGCCATCGCCACCGTCAGCAGGATCAGAACGCCGAGGGTGAGGGTGATCGGGCGTGGGATCGCGCCCAGGCGGCCGAAGTCGGACAGTTCGACGGTCATCCCGCAGGACGTGAGAAAGGCTTGCAGGGCCAGGGCGTCGTCGGAGTCGCCGAGCACTTGGTAGTTGCCCAGCGGCGACCGGTCCCCCTCGTCGGCCAGCGGGTGGATCACCGTCGACATCGACCCGCCGAAGTCTCCCAGCCGGCCGGACCGCCAGGTGGCAGCGGAGATCCTGGCGGCGCCGTCGACGAGATAGAGATGCCGTACCCGTCCGCGCTTCTCGAGGTCGGGGACCTCGTGGCCGAATGAGATCCGGTGCTCACGGCCGAACTGGTCGAGGGCGATCCGGAAGTCCTTGACTCCACCCGAGCCGGACCATGCGATCACCTTGACGGCCGCGCCGGCCGGCAGCGGGGCGATGTCGTTCCTGTTGCTGACGACGAGGAAGGAGAGCAGGACGGCGACGAGGCAGCCGCAGACGTGCACGAGACGGAAGGCTTTGGCGATCACGGTGAAGGCTCTCTGCGCGGTGGAGGCGTGGTGACGGAACGGCGGGGACGGCCGCAGACGGGCCGCCCCCGCCGCTCTGCTGAACGGTTACCGGGTCAGGTCAGCAGTCCTTGCCCCAGTACGCGTGGTCGACGCTGTTCGGGTCGGCCCGGTCCGAGGTGTTCGCCCAGAGGTCCTTCTTCACACAGCCCGAGGTCTTGTACTCGCCGTAGCCGTTGATGGTGCTCGACTTGTGAGTGGCGCTCGGGTGGTGGTAGTTCGAATAGACCGAGGTCTGGTTGGTGCCGTAGTTCCAGGTCCCGCCACCGGGATACGCGACACTGGCGAGCGCAGGCACGGCGGCGGTCGCCAGTACTGCAACCGCACCCAATCCGGTCGCGATTCTCTTGCTAATGCGCATGGTGTTCCTCTCAGGATGTGAATATTGCACGGCAATGGTCGATGCGCGGTTGTATCCGCGCCCAAAGAATCATTTGCCCGGCGCCAGGCAGATTTCTTCGAAATAGAATCGACCCGCCCTTTCCTCGAGAATCCTTGCAGTTGGCCGCACGCGCCCGCAATGAAATCCGGTTGCAGCAAGTTGCAAATCGACTGCGGTGCGTGGTCGGCGGGCCGGCCGGCGGACGCGATCACGAAGGCCGCGCCGATCATCACGTTTGGTCACGATCGGCGTTCACTGGTCGGACCGGCGGGCGGGAGAGCGCGGCCACAGATATCGTGGGCGAACGTGACCGAGACCGGCAGCCAGGCGAACGCCCGTACCCGTACCCGCGCACGCTTCGAAGTGCCCGAGGAGCTCCGCGCCGACGTGCGCCTGCTGGGCGAACTGCTCGGCCGCGTCCTGGTCGAGTACGCGGGTCAGCCGCTGCTCGACGACGTCGAGAAGCTCCGTGAGCTGACCATCGCCGGTGACGGCGCCGGTGCCGAGGCGCTGGTCGCCTCCTGGCCGCACGAGCGCGCCGAGGACGTCGCCCGCGCCTTCACCTGCTACTTCCACCTGACCAACCTCAGTGAGGAGCTGCACCGCGCCCGCGTACTACGGGAGCGCGACCGCTCCAGTGACGCCCCAGCCGTCTCCGAGCTGGCCCAGGCGGTCGAGAAGATCGGCGCCGAAGCCGGTGAGCAGCAGGCGCGTGCCTTGCTCAACGGACTGGAGTTCCGCCCGGTACTGACCGCCCACCCGACCGAGGCCCGCCGGCGAGCCGCACTGGCGACCATCCGGCGCATCTCGGCACTGCTGGAAGAGCGCAGCGACCCCCGCGCCGGTGACAGCGAGCTGGCCGAGAACCAGCGCCGTCTGATCGAGCAGGTCGACATCCTCTGGCGTACGTCGCAGCTGCGGACCAGCCGGCCGACTCCGCTGGACGAGGTCCGCTCGGCGATGGCCGTGTTCGAGGAGACGCTGTTCAACGTCGTCGCGAACGTCTACCGCCGCCTCGACGACGCGCTGGCCGGTGAGGACGCCGGGGTCAAGCAACCGGTGGTGGCACCCTTCGTCCGGCTCGGCTCCTGGATCGGCGGCGACCGCGACGGCAACCCGAACGTCACCGCGGCGATCACCCGCGAGGCCATGCAGATCCAGGCCGACCACGTACTGCGGGCGCTGGAGCAGGCGACCGACCAGCTCGGCCGGGCGCTCACCCTGGACTCCCAGACCACCCCGCCCTCCGCGCCGGTCCGCCGGATCCTGGAGGACGCCCGTGCGGTCAACCCGGAGCTGATCTCCGACATCGAGACCCGCTCGCCGTCCGAGCCGCACCGCCAGCTACTGCTGCTCGCAGCTCGCCGGCTGGCCGCCACCCGGGCCAGGGACGCCGACTTCGGCTACCCGCGAGCATCTGACTTCCTGCATGAGCTGAAGGTCCTGCAGGACTCCCTGGTCAGCGCAGGCGCTCTACGGCAGGCGTACGGCGAGCTGCAGCAGCTCATCTGGCAGGTGACCTCGTTCGGCTTCCACCTGGCCGAGCTGGAGGTCCGGCAGCACTCGTCGGTGCACGCCAAGGCTCTGGAAGAGGTGTTGAGCGGTGGTGAGCTCTCCGACCAGACCGAGGAGGTGCTGGCCACGCTGCGCGTCATCGGCCAGATCCAGCAGCGCTTCGGGCCGGATGCCTGCCGTCGGTACGTCGTGTCCTTCACCCGCAACGCAGGCGACCTCGCGGCCGTCTACGAGCTGGCTGACGCCGCCATGGACGGGCGGCCGATCGAGCTGGACGTAGTACCGCTGTTCGAGACCGGTGAGGACCTGCAGAACTCGGTGGAGGTGCTGGACAACGCGATCCAGCTCACCCGGGTCCGGCACCGCCTGACGGCCAACGACCGGCGCTTCGAGGTCATGCTCGGCTACTCCGACTCCGCCAAGGACGTCGGACCGGTGTCAGCGACCCTGGCCCTGTACGACGCGCAGGCACGGATCACTGCTTGGGCCCAGCGCAACGCGATCCGCCTGACCCTCTTCCACGGTCGTGGTGGAGCCCTGGGCCGTGGTGGAGGTCCCGCCAACCGCGCAGTACTGGCTCAAGCGCCTGGATCGGTCTCTGGCCGGTTCAAGCTCACTGAGCAGGGTGAGGCGATCCCCGCTCGGTACGGCAACGCAGCGATCGCCCAGCGGCACATTGAGCAGGTCACCGCAGCCACGCTGCTCGCCTCCACTCCGGGCATCGAGGAGCGGGCGGTCCACGCGGCCGAGCGCTTTGCCGTGGTGGAGAAGACCATGGACGAGGCGTCCCGGACGACGTACCACCGGCTGGTGCGGGCGGAGGGGTTCGCGGAGTGGTTCGGCCGGGTCACGCCGCTGGAGGAGCTCGGGCAGCTGCCGCTGGGCTCGCGGCCGGCTCGCCGTGGTGTCGCGGTGTCCTCGCTCGAGGACCTGCGGGCGATTCCGTGGGTGTTCGCTTGGTCGCAGGCCCGGGTCAACGCGCCAGGCTGGTATGGCCTCGGCTCGGCGCTCTCCGCCGTCGGCGACGTCGCAGTACTGCAGGACGCGAACCAGAACTGGCCGCTGTTCCAGGTGATGCTCGAGAACGCCGAGATGTCGCTGGCCAAGACGGACCGCCGCATCCTCGGTCGCTACCTCGAGCTGGGCGACCGGCCCGACCTGACCAAGCAGATGCTGGACGAGCACGAGCTGACCACCGAGTGGGTGCTCAAGGTGCTCGGCGGCGACAAGCTGCTCAGCGGCCGCCGGGTGCTCGGCCGGGCGGTCGAGCTGCGCAACCCGTACGTCGATGCGCTCAGCTACCTGCAGTTGCGAGCTCTCCGCAGCCTGCGGACGGACGAGTCGCTCGACGAGCAGCAGATCATCCGCACCAGGCGCCTGCTCCTGCTGACCGTGTCCGGAGTTGCCGCCGGCCTGCAGAACACCGGCTGATGTTCGGCGATCTGGAGCGGCCGCCCCTCGACGCGAAGTACCTGCAGGGGCGGCTGGTACGACCTGGCTCGCTGTGGAGCCAGGTCGACGTACTGGCCGAGACGGAGTCGACCAATGCCGTCGTGGCCGCCGCTGCGCGCGCAGGGGCTGCTGAAGGCCTCGTGGTGACGGCGGAGTACCAGTCGTCGGGGCGTGGGCGGTTGGGGCGCACGTGGACGACTCCTGCGCGGTCGGCGTTGCTCACGTCGGCTCTGCTGCGCCCGACGGGCATACCGGCTCACCGGTGGCCGTGGTTGGGGCTGCTGGTGCCGTTGGCGGTGGCGTCCGCGGTACGGCGGGTGGGGGAGATTCCTGCTCAGGTGAAATGGCCTAACGATGTACTGGTCGAGGACCGGAAGCTTGCGGGGATCCTGCTGGAGCGGATCGATGGACCGGCTGCTGTGGTCGGTATCGGGCTCAATGTGAGTCTCAGGGCGGACGAGCGGCCTACGGATGTCGCTACGTCGCTGGCGCTGGAGGGTGCGGCGACGACTGATCGGGCGACGGTGCTGACCGCAGTGCTGCGGGAGCTGGCTACTCGCTATCAGGCGTGGGTGCAGGCTGATGGGGATCCTGAGGTGATCCTGCCGGACTACCGCGAGCTCTCGGCGACTTTCGGGCGACAAGTGCGGGTAGAACTGCCCGGAGGGGTATTCATCGAGGGCACTGCTGCCGAGCTCGATGCAGACGGTCGGCTGGTGGTGCTCACCGCCGACGGCCCTCGTTCATTGGCCGCCGGCGATGTCACACACCTGAGAGCTACTGAGTAAAGAGTTTCGCTGCGGTGATGAGGGTTTGGACGATGCCGTAGCCGAGCAGGACGGCGACGAGTGCCCAGGAGATGACGAGCCGGGGAGTCTGGTTCATTTCGCGGCCTCCGCTGCGGTGGGCTGGCTGGGCTCGTGGAATCGGTCGGCGACCGGCCGGATCAGCAGGTTGGCGATGAAGCCGACCGCCAGTACGCCGACCATCGTGAACAGCGCGGGCCGGTAGGCCTCGGCCGTCAGCGTGCCCGGCTTGCCTTCCCGGTCGAGGAATCCGTTGATGATGAGCGGCCCGGCGACGCCGGCGACCGACCACGCGGTCAGCAGCCGGCCGTGGATCGCGCCGACCTGGTAGGTCCCGAACAGATCCCGCAGGTACGCCGGTACGGTCGCGAACCCGCCGCCGTAGAAGGACAGGATGACCGCCGCGAACAGGACGAAGAGCGCGGTGCTGTTGTGCCCGACGGTTGCCAGCAGCAAGTAGAAGATGATGCCGACGCCGAGGTACAGCGCATAGATCGGCTTGCGGCCGATGACGTCCGACGTGCTCGACCAGGCGAACCGCCCGGCCATGTTGAAGATCGACAGCAGACCGACGAATCCGGCGGCCGCGCCGACCGCGACGGTCGATTTGCCGCCGACGTCAGCGCGGAAGAAGTCCTGGATCATCGGGCTGGCCTGCTCGAGGATGCCGATGCCGGCCGTGACGTTGCAGAGCAGGACGACCCACAACAGCCAGAACTGCGGGGTCTTGATCGCGTTCGCCGCCGAAACATTCGAGGTGGTGACGAGGGTCTTCGCCTTCACCTGCGAGATGTCCCAGCCGTCGGGCTTCCAGCCCTCGGCGGGCACCCGGATGTTCACCACGCCGAACATCATGATCACGAAGTACCCGATGCCGAGCGTGAGGAACAACGCGACGAGCGCGCTGCCGCCGGCCACCGAGGTGGAGACGTTCGAGTCGTAGCCGTCGTCGTACAGGCTGAGCAGTTGCCTCGACAGCGGGCTGGCGAACAGCGCGCCGCCGCCGAAGCCCATGATCGCCAGGCCGGTGGCCAGCCCCGGACGGTCCGGGAACCACTTGATCAGCGTGGAGACCGGCGAGATGTAGCCGATGCCCAGTCCGATCCCGCCGATCACGCCGTACCCGAGATAGACCAGCCAGAGCTGGCCGGTACCGATGCCCAGGGCCCCTACCAGGAAGCCGCTGCTCCAGAAGCAGGCCGAGACGAACATCGACTTGCGCGGACCGTTGCGCTCGACCCAGGTGCCGCCGATCGCGGCGGACAGGCCGAGCATCACGATCGCGATGCTGAAGGTGACGCCGATCGCGGTCTGGCTGGCGTCGAAGTGCTTGATCATCGACGTCTTGTACACGCTGGTCGCGTACGCCTGGCCGATGCACAGGTGGACGGCCAGCGCGGCCGGCGGGATCAGCCAGCGGCTGTAGCCCGGCGGCGCGATCGTGTGCTCACGATCCAGTACGGACAAGATGCCCATCACGGCTCCTCAGGTAATGGCCCCCAGCAAATACCCCTTGAGCATCCTGGCCGACTGTATCCAGTTTGTGAAGTCTTCAATCATCGTGTCGCCCGCAGACAAGCGGCCCCTGGAACTGTGAGACTGGGGGACATGGCGATCTCGGCGAAGTTGTTGGGTGACGACGAGTACATCGTCGTCAGTACCCGGACGCACTGGAAGGCACTGATCTTCCCCGTGTTCCTGCTGCTCGTGCTGGCGGCCGGCGGCGGGTTCCTCGCCGCGGTGATCCCCGACGGCAACCTGCAGACCCCGGCCCGGATCGCGATCGGCGTGGTCGCGTTGCTGGTGCTGATCGTGTTCGCCGCCAAGCCGTTCCTGAACTGGTTCTTCTCGACCTACACGCTGACCAACCGCCGGCTGATCACCCGGCACGGCATCCTGACCCGGACCGGCCGGGACATCCCGCTGATGCGGATCAACGACGTCTCCTACGAGCACGGCATCATCGACCGGCTGCTAGGCTGCGGCACGCTGCAGATCGAGTCGGCCGGCGAACGCGGCCAGGTGGTCCTGCCGGACGTACCGCACGTGGAGCACATGCACCTGCAGATGTCCGACCTGCTCTTCGGCGGCCCCGAGGGCAAGCCAGGCGACGGCATCCTCGACGACGAAGCCCCACCGGAGCACCAGCGCCGCCGCGAGCCGCGCCCCACCTCGGAAGAACCCGACAGCCAGACCCTCTTCAGCTCAGACGACAACGAAGGCCGCTGAGGGGTCAGCGGGCGGATCTCTTCTTGCGGGAGAAGACGACGTCCTGGTTCCAGGCCTGCCGACCGGTTCCGCCCGGGCAGCCCGGATTGAAGCAGCGCCAGTACCACCTGTCGTTGCGCCGGCGTCGCAGGTCGACATCGCGCTGCCCGCACTTCGGGCAGTCCGGTGGATCGGCGAAGGTCTCGGCGTTCTCGTGTTCGAGGATGCTGCGCGCGAAGTGCGCGCCGCGGATCGTCACCATGATCTCCCGCGTCCAGCTCTGCGAGAGAGCGTTCAGACTGCCGATCATGACCGTCTGCTCGTCCACCACCACGATCTTCTGGTGCATGACGTTCACCAGGACCGCGGTGTGGACGACCGCGCGAAGCTCCGCCATCAGGTCCAGGTTGGCGCGCTGGAGCGGATCACCCGGATCGCGGACGAACACCACGATCCGGACTCCGCGACCGGCCGCTGCGGCCAGATGCGGAAGCAACTGCCGAACCCGGCCGGTCACCCAGGGCGCCCAGATCCACAATGAGGCGCGGGCGGCGCGGATAGCCTCGATGAAGCTGCCGAAGAAGTGACGCTCGTCGTCGATGTCGGTGACCTCCACGTGCCGGGACAGGATGTCGCGCAGGCGTGAGCCGAACGGCCCCAGCTGATCGGAATCCTCGAGCGTGCTGGGCGTGATGAGGGCTGTCGCCGGCACCGTTCGAATCTGGTCGAGACAGTCGCTCAGTTGGGCGAACGCGGTTCCGGCCGCGGCGCCGACGATCCGCTGACGGCTGCCGAGCAGGTACAGCCTCGTCTGGACCCTGGTGACCGCGACGTTGAAGAGCCGCAGACCATCCTGCTGCCAGGTGGTCGTTCCCGGACCTCGGCCCGCTTGAGCCATCCACAACCCTCTGCCGTCTCGTCCTTCGACCAGGTCGAAGACGACGATCGGGAACTCCCGGCCCTGGAAGCGATGGGCCGTTCCCACCTCGGCCAGCGGGCGCCCGGTGCGTTCGACATCCCGGAGTGCCTCCAGAGTCGCGCTGGCCTGGTCCCGGTAGGGCGTCACGATGCCGGTCAGTTCACCGTTCTCCTCGTGCAGCTCGCTGAGTGCTCGCGCGAGGAGGACCCCGGCGGGCCACCAACCTTTCGCACTTCCGGTCCTGGTCGGTTCGGCCAGTTCCCCCAGCCCGTCGGTGTCGATCAGTACGATCTCCGGATCGGTGCGGATGTCACGCCGCGGTACCAACGGCCCGGCCACCAGCGTGCCGTCGTACGCGATCTTGTTGGCCAGCCCCATCACCGTCTCACCGAAGCGGTTCTGGGCGGTCAAGGTGATGCAGGCACGATGCGCTCTGGCAGTCGCGGGTGTGGTGATTCCGCAGTGCTCGAAGACATCGGGTTGCAGCCACATCATGACGTCCGGTCGCCTGCTCTGCTTGATCGCTGCCGGAAGGACTGGCCCCAGTTGCAGGAAGTCCCCCAGCAAGACCGCGGTACTGGTCGCGCGGGAGACCGCGAGGAGCACTTCTGGCAACGTTGCCGCCCCGACTTCATCGACGAGGACGACGTCGTACGAGCCGCTGAGCACATGCCGGTTGGTCCGTGACCGAGCCAGTGTGGTGGCGACCAGACGGGCGGCGCCGATGATCTCGCCCTCGGCGTCGCGGGCGAGGCGTTCGAACTCCGTTTGGGTCGCCTTGTACTGCGCTTCCAGATCGGCCGTTCGGTGGCGATCGACCTCGACACGTCGCCGGAGAGCTTCGGCCTGGCTGTGCAGCGTTGGACGGCCGGCCTCCTTCTCGGTGGTGACGATTTCCTCGGCCAGTCGCAGCTTCTGCTGCTGTTCGACGGCGATCCGGAGACGTTCGCGCGCCTCCTCCGCCATCCGGGTCAGCCGTTGCAGATCCGGCGCCGCGGCGCGAGCTCTGTCCTCACGAGCGCGGATGGTCGGCTCGTCGTACGGAATGCCGCTCTCGATCTGCTCGGCCTGATCGAGAAGATCACGGCTTCGCCGGTCGGCGACGACCCGGGCCGATGCCGCCTTCGCGGCGAGTTCGACCTGACTCCGGATCGCTGTCTGGAGTTTCTCTGTCGCGGTGGAGAGTTCCTTGCGAGCCCGCCATTTCGTCAGAGCCGACCCACGTTGCAGTTCGGCCACCCGGCGCTGCAGCTTGGCGCGTTCGGCATCGGCGATCAGGGCTGCTGCCTCCGCTCCGCTCGCGGCGGCCTCGACCTGATCGGCCTCGGTCCGCAGCCGCCGGGTCTGCGTCCACAGATGCCGGGAATCGGCCACTTCCTCGAGCCGGCTTCGCGCCTCCTGTACCTCGTGAGCCGCCTTCTCGACCTCGCCTGCCAGCTTCCGGTAGCCGGTCTCGGCATCAAGTACGTCGGCGTCGAATCCGCTCACGTTGTCGTTGTACCTCGCCAGCAGCCGCCGCGCTTCGACGTACCGGCCGACGTCGAAGCCTTCCAGCTCGCTCTCCAGGCGGGCGAGCCGGTTGGCGCGATCCCGCAGTTCGACGAGCTCGGCCGAGATCGCCTGCCGCCGGCCCTCGATCGCTGCGAGCCGGTCCCGTACAAGTAGCGGTAACGAGACCGTTGGGTCCGCGGCGACTTCCCGCAGTTGGGGCGGACCGACCCGGATGATCTCGCCCGCCCGGTGACCACCTTCCCGCAGTACGCCGAGGAGTGCGTTGTCGACGGCGATGTTCGTCCCGGACACCAGCAGGATCCGCTTGCCGGTGGCAAGCAGCTCACCGATCGCCCGCTTCAGAACCATTGTCTTGCCGGTTCCCGGTGGTCCCCAGACCAGGAACAAGCCGGTGCCGAGACAGGCGCGGTACGTCTCGACCTGAGCTGGAAGCAGGCCTGACGGAGCAGCGGCCGCGGCGGGTCTGCCTGCAAGGACGCCGTCGGCGAGCGAAGCCGTGAGCGGGGCCTCGCCGAGGGACGCCAGTCCGTCTCGCAACGCCTCGATCAGGAAGGTCGTGGGCTGCTGCAGGACCCAGAGATACGGATCGTCCGGGTCGGCGAACTCGGCAACGCGGATGGTGAGCGCGGCTCCGCTCTGGGAGACGTCGAGGATCGCGTGGCCGGCCTCGATGCTCTCTCGGCCCGGACCAGCCAGCTTCAGATCATCAAGCTGGTCCGGGCCGAGCTCCGAGCCGCGGACGTCGATGAAGTATTCGCCGCCGTTTGCCGTCCGTACCGCGCGGCCGACCCGTCGCCAGGATGGCCGCCGCGAGCTCCCGCCTTCGACTGCGATCCACTCCTCGACCGCTGCCGTGACCTCATCACGCCATCCCACCCAGCCTCCTCACCGAGAGTGATCGATGAGATGCCAAGATCTCACAGTCGGCAGCGGTTCGCCTGCCGAGCCCGCGTCGCCTTCGGTGGGCGCCTTCAGACGCTCAGAAGATTTCCAGGCTGACCGGGGCGACCGGCCAGCCGAAGGCTGCGGTGGCTTTGGTGAGCGCTCCAGGGGTGTGCTCGGTGACTCGTCCGGTGGCGGCGAACTCGGCCAGTTGACGGCCGCCCAGGTAGGTCGCGCCGAGTTCGGTGGTCGACAGGGTCAGGTCGGCTGGGGCGTCGGTGGGTTCGCAGCGGACTGTTTCGCCCGTGGTCAGGCGGAAGCGGCCGGTGTTGACCGGGATCACGTCGTCGGTCACGTCGAGCACTAGGTCGGCGGCAACGGCGTACCGGCGTTGTTCGAGGGCTCGGGGGACGTCGGTGATCCGGACCCAGAGGGATTCGTTGAGCCGCCGGGTGAGGGCGGTCGGGGTGGTGACGAGCTGTTGCAGCGGCTCGTCGACGGCCGCGAAGCCGTACTCGAGGGTGCCGGCCAGGTCGAGCGTCAGCAGATGCTGCCAGAGTGCCCGGTACGCCGTCGGGGTGGTCGC
This sequence comes from Kribbella sp. NPDC051620, assembly GCF_044453825.1. Lineage (NCBI taxonomy): Bacteria > Bacillati > Actinomycetota > Actinomycetes > Propionibacteriales > Kribbellaceae > Kribbella > Kribbella sp. NPDC051620. The sequence continues at coordinate 1,183,869 of NZ_JBITDB010000003.1, read as the reverse complement.
GACGAGCTCTTCGAGGGAGACCTCGTTGGCCGGACCGGCCGCGACCCAGTGCATCTTGCCGCGCCACAACGCGTAGCCGTCGATGGTGCCGCTCTCGTCGCGATGCACCAGGATCTGGCGCGCGGTCTTGCCGCCCCGGTCCTCCGGCTTGTCCTCCAGCCGCTGCTGCCACCGCGGCTCCGACCGCCCGGACACACCGGGTCGCTGCTCTTGCAGGCTCCGCAGCAACGGCGCCAGCTCTTTGGCGGCGCCATCCGCGGGCAGCACGCTGATCTCGCCAGGACGAGTCCGTACGCTCGGTGGACCGACCCGGCGGAGGTCGATCTCGTACGACATGCCCCACGCGGCCGCGGCGTACCCGAAGCGTCCGTAGATGCCGGACTCACTGGCCCACAGGACCGCGACGGCTTCCGGCACCTCACGCAGCTGCCGGGTGATCAGCTCCGACATGATCCCGCGCCGCCGATGAGTCGCCCGCACCCCGACGCCGGTCACATGCGCCGCCGGTACCACCGCACCCGGCACCGACAGATCCCGCGTCAGCGCTCGCGTAGTACCGACGATCTGCGGACCGTCCATCACGACCAGCGCTCGCTCGGGCTCGAACAGGCTCCGCCCGAGCTCGTCCACCGACGGCTCGAACATCATCGCGCCGCCGAACACGCTGCCGACCTCTTCGTAGTCCTCGGCCAGGGCAGGACGCACCTCGAACTCGTTCACCATCGCATCCTCACACGCCCTCGGAGGACAGTCACCGCAATTTTGTTGTGGGAGTCGGCATTTTGTGGCTTCTTCGAGAGGAAAATACGGTCCGATTCATGGATTGGAATTTTCGGACGGCCGAAGAACTCACCGCTGCCATGCGTGCTGGTGTGGTGACCTCAGTGGAGTTGACCGAGGAGGCGATTGCCGGGATCGAGCGGGACGACAAGGCGATCAACGCGATCTGTGTACGAGACTTCGACCGGGCACGGATCGCCGCACGGGTTGCCGATGAGGCGCGCGCCCGGGGCGAGGATCGGCCGCTGCTTGGTGTGCCGGTGACGGTCAAGGAGTGCTACGACGTGGCGGGGCTGCCGACGACGTGGGGCATGCCGCAGTACCGGGACTATGTGCCGGGCGAGGACGCGGTACAGGTGTCACGGCTGCGAGCTGCCGGCGCGGTGGTGCTTGGTAAGACCAATGTGCCGGTGGGGCTGCAAGGTCTGCAGAGTTCCAACGAGCTCTACGGCACGACCAACAACCCGTGGGATCACGCTCGGACGTCGGGCGGATCCTCCGGTGGGTCGGCGGCGGCGCTGGCAACCGGGTTCGGCGTGTTGTCCATTGGCTCCGACATCGCGGGCTCGCTGCGTACGCCCGCGCACTTCTGTGGTGTCTACGGACACAAGCCGACGCTCGGGCTGGTGGCGAACCGCGGCATGGTCCTGCCGACCGAGCCGGCCTTGCCGGTCGACCTCGATCTGGCGGTCGTCGGGCCGATGGCGCGCTCGGCCCGCGACCTCAGGCTGTTGCTCGACGTCATGGCCGGGCCGGACCCGTTGACGCTCGGTGTCGCGTACGACTTGGCGCTGCCTGCTGCACGTCACGAGCGGCTGAGCGATTTCCGGGTCCTGGTTCTCGACGAACATCCGTTCATTCCGACGGGGTCCGCCGTGCGGGCCGGCGTCAACCGGGTGGCGGAGGCACTTGTCGACGGCGGCGCTCGCGTCGAACGGCGTACGCCGCTGCTGCCCGATCTGGCCGAGGCGGCGACGCTGTACACGCAGTTGCTGTTCTCGGGCTCCGTCGCACGCTTTCCCGTCGAGGCGTACGAGCAGTTGCAGGTCCGTGCCGCCGGACTGAGCGAGGACGACCGGAGTCTCGACGCGGCGCGGTTGCGCGGCATGGTGCTCAGCCACCGCGACTGGCTCGCGGTGAACCATCGGCGCGAACTCCACCGTCACGGCTGGCGGCGGCTGTTCGCCGAATACGACGTCGTGGTGTGCCCGATCACGCCGACTCCGGCGTTCCCGCACGACCACAACCCCGATCTGCTGGCCTGCCGGATCGACATCGACGGCGTCGAGTACCCGTTCTTCGATCAGCTCGTCTGGGCCGGCCTGGCCACCATGCCCGGCCTGCCGGCCACCGCCATACCGACGGGCCTGTCTCCGGAGGGCGTGCCGGTGGGGGTGCAGCTCATCGGCCCGATGTTCGAGGACCACACGCCGCTACGGCTGGCCGAACTGCTCGAGCAGGCGATCGGTGGCTTCCAGCCACCGCAGTAGCCGTCGCCGGGTCAGCTTGCCTCGAGTACGAAGAAGATGAAGCTGATGAATCTCGCCGGATGCTCCATGCCCTGCGGGCGTAGCTCGATCGGGGTGTCCGGGGAGATCGGCGGCTCGCTGATCACCGAGATCCGGAAACCTGCCGCCGTGAAGGCATCGGTCATCGACTGGAGCGGCCGGTGCCAGTTCGTGTAGACGACCGTACGGCCGGCGTGCTCAGCCTCGAAGGAGAACTCGGCGATGTCGAAGTAGTTGCCGTCGGGGTTCAGCGCCTTGTACACGATCGGATGGTGCACCGACAGGATGAGACGTCCACCCGGCTTCAGCACCCGGCGGAGTTCGGCGAGCGGCTCGGTCCAGTCCTCCAGGTAGTGCAGGACCAGCGAGGCCGTGACGTCATCGAAGGCGGCATCGTCGTACGGGAGCGGCTTGGCCAGATCGGCGACGGTCAGGTCCGCGTCCTCGCCCAGCCGGCGGCGGGCCAGTTCGATCATCGCTGCGCTCAGGTCGAAGCCGCTGACGATCGCGCCCCTGTCCCGCAGCGCCGCCATCAGCGGACCGGAACCACAACCGACCTCGAGGACGTGTCGCCCTTGGACGTCCCGAGCGAGGTCCAGCATCGCCGGCCGTTCGTAGTGGCCGTTGAGCAGGTTGACCTCGTTGTCCGCGGAGTACGCCGCAGCGAACTCGTCGAAATCGGTCTTCGGCACAAGCGCTCCCTCGGTCGGCGAGCTCACACGCTATCGGCGCCAGCGGTCAACCAAAGGGGCTAGGCGACCGTACCGATCCAGTCGGCCGGTGTCGGGTCGGCTGTGAAGGCGACGAAGATCAGGTCCTCGTCGTCCGGTTGCAGGGGGCCGAAGGACCATGAGCGCCGCCGGCGCTCACCGCGGCCATTCACGGTGCGGACACTCCTCCTTCTGTGCTCGGGACCGTTTCCCGGACAGGTCGGGATGGCGAACCCTCCCGACGGGATCGGCTTGGGCGAACCATGACAGACATGACCGGTACCGCGAACACTCTCGTACTGCTCGATATCGCCATCGAGGAGTTCGCTCGCAGACTTCGGCTCGTCGGGCCGGGAGACTGGCGACGGCCGACGCCCTGCACCGAGTGGGACGTCCGCGCTCTCGTCAATCATGTCGTCGGAGCCAACGTGCGCTATCAGTTGCTGCTCCACGGCGCCCAGCCCGACCAGATCGAGGCCACGCGGTCCGTCGATCACCTCGGCGACGACGCGCTGGCCTCGTTCGTGGCGACCGCGGGCCGGATGGTCGCCTGTTTCCACGAGGACGGCGCGCTCGAACGCGTCGCCCATCACGTGATCGGCGATCGGACCGGATCCGAGTTGGTGTCGATGCGGATCCTCGACGCCGCGGTCCACGCCTGGGACCTGGCCCGTGCGATCGGCGCGGACGAGACCCTCAACGACGATGTCGTCGCCTTCCTGCTGGCCTACTCGCTCGATCTCGAGCTCGGCCCGCAGGGGCACGCGTTCGCGACGACGTACGCCGACGTCTCCCGGAACGCGTCACCGCAAGACCAGCTGCTCCACCGGCTGGGCCGCCACCCGAACACCGAGGAGATCCGATGAACGACACCGAGCAGTTCCTCGCGGAGATGATGCCGCGCATTCACGAGGCCGAGACGGCGCTGCACAACGGCGACGCCGCACCGAGGTTCGCGATGTGGTCGCACAACGATCCGGTCACCGTGTACGGCGCCGCGTTCAGCCCGATCGGGTGGGCCGAGGTCGCCCCCATGTTCGAACGGCTCGCCACCCGTTTCTCCGACTGCAGCTCCTGCGAGTGGGAGGTGGTCGCGGCCGACGTCGGCGTGGACTTCGCCTACCTGCTGGCGATCGAACGGACCACGGCATCGGTGGACGGATCGGAGCCGACGTCGTACATGCTCCGCAGTACGACGATCTTCCGCCGCGAGGACGGCGAATGGAAGATCGTCCACCGCCACGCCGACCCGATCGACGACCGTGACATCTCCCGGCGCCTGACGAAAAGCTGAGCCGGCGGTCAGCGGCCGATGTTGTCCAGTTCCGTCAGGTCGGCCTGGGAGAGGGAAAGACCCGCGCCGGCGATGTTTTCGCGCAGGTGCGCTGTGGATGACGTGCCGGGGATGAGCAGGATGTTCGGTGATCGGTGCAGCAGCCAGGCGAGGGCGACGGACATCGGTGTTGACCGCAATCGAGCGGCGACCGCCGAGAGCGCCGAGGACTGAAGCGGGCTGAAGCCTCCGAGGGGGAAGAACGGCACGTACGCGACGCCGTCGGTGGCGAGCCGGTCGACGAGCTTGTCATCGTTGCGGTGGGCAAGGTTGTACATGTTCTGGACGCAAACGATCGGCGCGATGCTCCGTGCCTCGCTGACCTGCTCCTCGGTGGCGTTGCTGACCCCGAGGTGGCGGATCAGGCCCTGCTGCTGCAGGTCCACGAGCGTCTCGAACGCCTCGGCGAGCGAGCCGGGCTGAGGACCTTCGGCATTGCCGAGCCGGAGGTTGACCAGGTCGAGTACGTCGAGCCGGAGGGACTCGAGGTTGTCGTGGACCTGGCGGCGCAGGTCTTCGGGCCGCCGGGCCGTGGGCCAGCCACCCTGTTCGTCGCGGGTCGCGCCGACCTTGGTCACGAGGTGCAGCGCCTCGGGGTAGGGGTGCAGTGCCTCGCGGATCAACTCGTTGGTGATGCGCGGCCCGTACGCGTAGCTGGTGTCGATGTGGGTGATACCGAGGTCGACCGCTGCGCGTAGAACGGCCAGCGCTCCCTGGCGATCGGCGGGTGGCCCCATGACCCAGGGGCCGGCCAGTTGCATGGCGCCGTAGCCGAACCGGGTGACGGTCAGGTCGCCCAAAGTCCAGTTGCCGCCGGGAAGAGTGAGCGAGGACGTGCTCATCGTGTTGCCTTTCCTCGTGTAGTTGGTCGAAACGCGGCCGGTTCGCCAGACTCGATGGGCTCGGCATCGCCGGTGAACAGGCCGGTCGGGTCGACTGCGCGGCGCACGCGTTCCACCCGGACGCGGGTTTCGTCGTCGTGCGTACGTTGCGGCTGCTGGAAGTTGTCGACGAAGTTGGGTGCCGTGAAACCGGTCAGGTACGGCTTGAGGGCCGACCGCACAGCCTTGAGGTCGCGGGCGGTTTCCTCACCGGCCATACCGACGCCGTAGTAGTGCAGCGGTGGCGTGAAGTGGTCGAGCGCGCCGCCGTTCGGGACATGGGTGGCGAAGGCGCCGCCGAGCTGCCGGAACTCAACGGCCAGCAGCGCCGGCCCGGCGTCCAGCACCTTTGCCCAGCCTGCCTCGTCGACCTCGTGGACCAACGCGGAATCGGAGTGGAAGGCAACGGGTTGCGGTGGGTCCAGATGGGTCAGGGGCAATGCCTGCGGGGAGGCGGGCGCCCAGGTGTTCGCCACGGGCTCAGCGAGCGCGGTCAAGGAGGACAGCAACTCGTCCACGATGTGCTGAGCAGCCGGCAGGTCGGTCTCGGTCGGCGCGACGACCGCACCGTCCAGGGCGAGCACTCGCTTGCCTGCCAGGTACGGCGGAAGGAACGGCAGCGGCGGCAGGGAGAGCATCCGGAAGCTGGTGGTGATCTCCGGCGGAGCGGTTCGGCTCCACGCCTGCCACACCGGCGCCAAGCGGGCGGCGTCGCCGGCGTCCCAGACCGCCATACCAGTAACGATGCTGTGCATCGGTACCAGCTCGATCTCCACCTCCACGACGATGCCGAATCCGCCGCCCCCACCGCGCAACGCCCAGAAGAGATCGGGGTCATGCGCGGCGCTCGTCTCGACGACTTCACCGTTGGCCAGTACGACGGTGAGGGACCGGACCGAGTTCGCGGCGAGGCCGAAACGGCGACCGTAGAAGCTGAGGCCGCCGCCGAGCAGGTATCCGACGACGCCCACGGTTGCGGAGGACCCGTGCAGGACGGTGAGCCCATGCGTGACCACCTCGGGCAAGACGTCGCCCCAGGTCTTGCCGGCCGGTACCCGAGCCGTTCGAGCGTACGGATCGACCTGGACGGGAGCGTCGATCAGCGGCCGCACCAGCAGGGATTCGGTCAATGGGGCGGCTCGTCCCATCGCGTGGCCCGTCGTGCTCACTCGTAGCGGCCGGCCCTCCCGTCGTGCGGTGGTGACGGCGAGGACGACGTCGTCGACCGAGCGGGCAGTGAACGCCCCGGCCGGGTCAACCGGCGTGGCGAGCTGGAAGGCCGCGCATGCTTCGGCGTACTCCTCGGTCCCCGGCGCGGCAAAGGGCGAGAAGTCGGTGCTGGTCATGTCAGTTCCCGAGCAGTGTGGTCCGGCATGAGCTCGTCGCGGTGAGCGGCCAGGAAGTCGGTCAGGCTGAGCCACTTGGGGTTGAGGGCACGCGAGGCTTCGAGGTCACGGTGGCCGTTGTAGTACTCCGAGAACTCGGTGTAGTACTGGAACATGTTGCCGAGCTCAACGGCTCCGGGGAATCCGAAGCTGCGGAACTGATCGTGGCTGGGCGGACGGTAGGCCACCGGCTCACCGATTACCGTGCTGAGCGCCGCAGCGATCTGCTCGCCGGTCAGGTACTCACTTGCCACCGCAAGCGTGGCGCCGATCGTCTCCGACGGTTGCCGCAGAACCCGCAGGACCGCTTGGCCGAGATCGTCCGAGGAGGCGCCGGCGACAGCCGTCCCGCCGATCGGAAGGTGCAGGGCAAGTGTCCCGTCGGGGTCGCGTTGCGGCTTCATCAGGGTGATCAAGTTGTCCCAGTAGAAGGACATTCGCAGGTACGTGGTCGGCAGACCGGACTTGGCGAACAGGGCGTCGGCGGCACCACCCTTCACGTCGAAATGCGGCACCCGGTAGACGTCCTCGAGCATCGGCATCCGATCGTCGTCGGCCGGGATGGCCTCCCGGGTGTCCTCGAGCGTCGACCACACCACGTGCCGCAGGCCGGCCGGCTGAGCGGCCTGGATCAGGTTCTCCACTTCGACCAGTTCCCGGGCCGGCGAGCGGTGCTCCCAGAACGGGGTGACCATGAACGCGCCGTACGCCTCCTTGAACGCCGCCCGCAGGCTGTCCACGTCGGTGAGGCTCGCCTCGACCACTTCGGCGCCGAGTTCGGCCAGCCTGCGTGCCTTGGGTGATGCGTTGTCGCGCGTCACGGCTCGGACGGCGAATTCGCCGTCGGCGAGCAACGCACGCGCGACTCCACCGCCCTGGGTGCCGGTCGCGCTGAGCACCGTGATCACTTCTTTCTCGGACATCTGTTTCTCCTCGCTGTGGATGAGCTGCCGAGCCGGGGATTCAGGCGGAGGGCACGACGATGACGACCTTGCCGGGGAGTGCTCCCTCGGCGGCCTGGGCGTGGACTGCCGCCAGGTCGGTCAGCGGAACCCGTTGGCCGACGTCGACGCGAAGTTCGCCGGAGTCGACCAGCCGCACCAGCTGTGCCAGTTGGTCGGCGTCGCTGCTGACGAACAGGTCGATGCCGCGCACGTCCCGTTCCTCGTCCGAGGGCGCGGGCATCCAGACCGTCGTGTTCACCAGCACGCCGCCCGGACGGATCACGCTGAGCAGGGCGGCCAGTTGCGCCGGGTCGATCGGCGCGAGGTTGAGTACGACGTCGACCGGTTCGGCCACCGCGGCGATCACCTCGGTGGTGGTGTGGTCGATGACTTCATCGGCGCCCGCTGCGTTGACCTGCTCGGCGTGGCGGGGGCCGGCGACGGCGATCACGTGGGCGCCGGCGTTCTTGGCCAGCTGTACGGCGTAGCCGCCTACCCCGCCACTCGCGCCGTTGATCAGCACGCGCTGCCCGGCGGTCAGCTTGGCGTGGTCGAAGAGCGCCTGCCAGGCGGTCAGACCAACCACCGGCAGTGCGGCGGCATCGGCCAGCGGGATGCTTTCCGGCGCCGGCGTCAGGATGCCGGCCGGTGCCAGGACGTACTCCGCGGCCGCGCCGGCCTCCGCCATCGGCAGGAAGCCGATCACGTCGGTACCGATCTCGGGGCCGTCCACGCCCTCACCCAGAGCGTCGACCGTACCGGCGACATCGATGCCAGGAGTGTGCGGCAGCTTCACCGGGATCGGACCCTGCATGAAGCCACCGCGGATGTTGCCGTCGACACCGTTGAAGGATGTCGCGGCGACCCGGATCCGGACCTGCCCGGCACCGGGGACGGGCTGATCCACGTCCTCGACGCGAAGGACGTCCGGGCCGCCGTACTCGTGAAAACGTACTGCCTTCATCACAACCACCGACTTTCGTTGAGTTCAGTTGCTTGCTCCGCGAGCAAGTGCTTCGAGCATCGACGGAATCGGAAACCGGATGAAGGCCACATCTATCCACGGACAAGTTGTCCCTGGCTGCGCTTCGATCGCTCGAAGGACGCAGGCGTGGGCGAGGCCGTAGCCTCTTGTCAGGTCGTACAGAGAGGGTCGAGACGTGGATCGGGCATTGCTGGCGGATTTTCTCCGGGCACGCCGCAAGGCACTGCAGCCGGAGGACGTCGGGCTTCCTCGGGGTTCTCGGCGTCGTACCGGTGGTCTGCGGCGCGAGGAGGTCGCCGCGCTGGCCGGTATGTCGGCCGACTACTACAGCCGGATGGAGCAGCAGCGCGGACCGGTGCCGTCCGAGCAGATGCTGGCCGCGCTGGCCCGGGCGCTGCACCTGAATCTGAGTGAGCGCGACCACCTGTTCGGTCTGGGCGGGCACCCGGCGCCTCGGCGGATTCTCCGCGACGATCACATCAGTCCGACCATGATGCGGATCATGGACCGTCTCTCGGACACGCCCGCGCTGGTGATGTCACGGTTCAACGAGACGCTGCTGCAGACTCGTCCGGCGGTGGCGCTGCTGGGCGATTACACCCGGTTCAGCGGGTTGTCGCGGTACCTGGTGTATCGCTGGTTCACCGACCCGGAGACCCGCGAGCTGTACGCCCCGGAGGATCACTCTCTGCGTGGCCGGGTCTTCACGGTCGACCTCCGGGCGGCGTACACGGCCGATCCCGAGGGCAGGGCCGGCGAGATCGTCTCGGCGCTGCTGGAGATCAGCCCCGAGTTCGCCGCGGTCTGGGAGTTGCACGAGGTGGGTGTCGGCCACCACCACGACCTCAAGCGCTACCGCCACCCCGTACTGGGCGAGCTGGAGCTGTACTGCCAGCCGCTGCTCGACCCCGAACAGTCCCAGGAACTACTGGTCTTCACCGCCACTCCCGGCACCCCGAGCCACGAAAAACTCCAACTCCTGAACACCATGGGGCCCAGACCCCTGAGTCGCTAGGGTGAGCGGACATCGTCGGTGCGAGAAGCCCTCGGGGGGCATCGGTTACCAAGGGAGAACTCGCAGATGAGAATTCGTCGTTTTGCTCTTGCAGTGGCTGGGCTGAGCCTGGTCACAGGGGCTGTGGCGGCCAACCCGGCCACCGCAGACGTGCAGGGCAAACCCCAGCCACAGGCCGCGACCGGGGTAGAGCCGCTGGCCAGGGCGCGGGCCGCAGCGGGGGCCTGCTCGGTCGTTGTCGGCGCCGTGACCGCCGCTGGTCAGAACGGTGGCTACCGGATCACCGCGACCAAGCCGGTGACCGAGGAGGAGGCCGGTTCGTACAAGATGTTCGCTGTCCGCGCCAGCTCCACCTGGTTCGCCTGGGCAGGCCCGGGCACCACCAAGTACTTCGCCGGACTGCTCTTGGTGGGCGGCAGCCTCTACACCGCCGTCGAGTCGTACAAGACTCCGACGACAACGATTCCGGTGGTCAGCTGGAAGCGGCTCGGCACCGGCTGGGCCAGCTTCACCTCCATTGCGAGCTCGCGCTATGTCAACGCGGCGAACGTCGCGGAACGCTCGTACCTCTACGGCCTGAGCACGAACGGATCGCTGTACCGCTACTCCATCAACGGCAGCACCGGTCCGGTCGCCGCGGCCGGCAGCGCGCCCGGCTACAAGTCGTTCAAGTCGATCACCACGATCGCCGAGACCGCGACCTACGACACTCTGCTGGGGGTCACCAAGGCCGGCGCGATCTACACCATCCACCTCCCCAAGACACAGCAACTGAAGGGCACCCTCAAGGTCGTCCGCACAACCGGCTTCGGCGTTTACCACCAATTGGTCGCCGAGCGCTGCGGCAACAGCGGCGGCACGCTGCTCACCGGCTTCGACAACACCGCCAACACGGCCACCGTGTACGCCCTCAGCAAGGCGAAGGGCACGCAGACCGTCGTCAACACGATCGGCAGCGTCGCCCTGCCGCAGAACGGCACTGTCCACTTCCGGTACATCACCAACACCCAGCTCATCGGCGAGTGACTTTCGCCCGATGAGCTGGGCACCACAAATTCGTAGTACCGGCTGAAGCCCAGGTCACTCGACCTGGGCTTTTCCCTGGATGGAAGGTCAGTCGATGCCTTCGACGATGCGGAAGTCGCGCTCGACGCCGTCGGCGAGGGCGGCCAGCGCCTCCTGGTAGGGCGCACTCTCGTGCGCCGCGACGGCCTGCTCGAAGCTGTCGAACTCGACCAGGATGGTGCGTTCGGCGATTCCGGCGTCGTGGGCGACGACCCGGCCGCCCCGGACGAGGGTCCGCCCGCCGAAGGCCTGGACGGCCGCACGGGCCAGCTCGTTGTAGGCAGCCAGCTTCTCAGGGTCTGAAATGGTGCGGTACGCGCTGACCCAGTAGCCCTTGGGCATGGAACCTCCAGTGTGTTGGGATGACTTACGGGTTGGTCTTGGACGAGCGTCGGCGGGCGAGAGCGAGGCTGGTCAGCGTCGTGATCGTCATGGCGCCGATGCCGACCAGCGCTGCCGTGGTGTAGGCGCTGTCGTCGGGGAAGAGCTGCCCGGGGCCGGTGCCTGCGGCAAGGATCAGGCCGCAGATGGCGCTGCCCAGGGAGTACCCGACGCTGCGGACGACGTAGTTGAAGCTCATGGCGCTCGACGTCTCGCTCTTGGGGGTGACGGCCAGAATGACGCCGGGCATCGCGGCCGAGAAGCCGCCTACGCCGAAGCCGAGCACGCCCATCGCCGCGAACAGTTCGGCCAGGTTCGACCGGGCCGCCGCGAACAGGGCGAACCCGCCGCCGACCACGACGGCGCTGCCGGCCAGGAGCAGCGGGGCGGCGACCCGCGTCCGGACCCGCTGCGTGAGCTTGCCGGCGACGAACCCCAGCACCGAGAACGGGATCAGGACCAGCCCGGCGACGAAGGTCGACAGCCCGAAGCCGTACCCGGCGCCGTGCGGCGTCTGCGCATACCGGGTGATGAGCGTGAGCAGGAGGTACATGCCGATCCCCCCGACGAACATGGCGATGTTCGCCCCGGCGACCAACGGGTGCCGGACCGCCCGCACATCGACCAGGGGCGTCGTACTGCGCAGCTCGATGACGGCCCAGGCGCAGATGAGCACCACCGCGACGACGGCGAGGCCCGCCGCCAGGGCGAGGTGCCGGCTCCAGAGATTGCGTTCGCCGGCGAGGAACAGCACCAGGATCAGCGCAGCGGCCAGGACGATCGCGCCTGCCACGTCCACGTGGGCGGAGCGGCCTTCAGGGGCTTCGGGCATGGAGCGCCACGCGGTCAGTAGGGCGGCTGCGGTGACGACCAGGCCGAGGCCGTACGCGGCCCGGACCCCGCCGAGCTCGGCGAGCAGTGCGGCCAGTGGGTAGCCGACACCGACCCCGATGATCGAGACCACCGAGATCAGGGCGATCACGGCCGCGCTGCGCTCCTCGGAGAGATGATCGCGGGCCACGCCCATCATCAGCGCCGTCAGCCCGAGCCCGACGCCCTGGGCCGCCCTGCCGGCCAGCAGCCACGCGAACGGCAGTGGGAGCACGGTGAGCGCGCTGCCGACAACGACGATCGCCAGCGTGACGAGAATTGTGGCCCGCCGGTGCGGGCCGGCTCCGAGCCGGCCCAGGACGGGTGTGGCGACGGCGCCGCTGAGCAGGGCGATGGTCAGCGTCCACTGCGCGCTGCCGAGCGAGACGTCGAACGAGGTCGCCACACTGGTGATGAGCGGCGTCCCGAGGCTGGCGACCGCCGCCACGACCAGCGCGATGAAGATCAGGGCCGGTACCAGCAGCCGCGCCTCGGAACGCGCCACCGGGACCGCCTTCACCACGACCACCGGCGCGTCGTCACCGGCAGCGGCGAGTACGACTGCATCCGGCTGCCGGTCACTGCTTCGGGCCTTCGCGGCTTTCGAGCTCTGCCAGATGCTTCAGCGCCGGAAGGGCCGCCATCAGCGCCTCGACCTCGTCGCCGGTCAGCTCGCCGATCAACCGCTCGAACGCGTCGACACCCGCCTGGCGCCGCGTCCGGACATAGGAGGCGCCGGCCTCGGTCAGGCATACCAGCGTGACCCGCTTGTCGGATGCGTCACCCCACCGCTCGACCAGGCCGGACTCCTCCATCACCCGGACCAGTGCGGTCATCGCGGGCTGGGTGACGCCCTCGACCGCGGCCAGATCGGTGATCCGCCGCGGGCCGGTCCGGTCCAGGGTGGCCAGAGTGGCGGCGGATGTCAGGCTCATGTCGCGGGGCAGGCGTCTCACGGCCCTGGTGGCCAGGCCGTAGAGGGCTGCGCCGATGGCGGCAGTCGCGCCAGGAGCGGTATCTTGACGACTCATACCCGAAGCATAGCGTCTTTATATTCATGCTTTATGGAAGTGGCCGGCAGATTCTCGACGGGATGTCGGATTCTGGGTGGCTGCTTCGTGGTGAGGGAAAGGTCCCAGACGCGAGGAGAACGACGATGAACGACCAGACCGGCCGAGTTAACAGACCATTCCGATTCGGAGTCGTCGCGCCGATCGGTGCCGACCTGGCGACGTGGCGAGATCGCGTGCGCCGGATCGCCGACAGTGGCTACTCGACGTTGCTGATGCCTGACGTTCCTACCTGGCAACCGGCGCTCGGTCCCACGCTGGCGACCGTGGCCGCGCTCACTGACCTGCGGGTCGGCTCGTGGGTCTACGCCGCCGCGCTGCGCGAACCGTTGAGTACGGCCTGGGAGGCCCATTCACTGTCGGTACTGACCGAAGGCCGCTTCGAGATGGGCATCGGCGCCGGCCGTCCCGGGATCGAGGTGGAACTGGGGCTGCCGGCCGTCTCCCTCGCTGAGCGCCGGGCCAGGATGCGCGAGACCGTGGCCGCGCTGCGGAGGTTCGACGGCCCCGAGCTGCACACGCCGGTGGTCATGGCGGTGAGCGGACCGAAGTCGCAGGCGCTGGCGCTCGAAGTCGCCGACGCGCTCACGTTCGTACTCCCGCCGCAGGAAGGTCGAGCAGAAACCACGAACCGGGTACGCAACCTTCCTGCCGGGTCGGACCTCGAACTCGGCCTGCACGTCTCCGCCGTCGGCGATGGTGTTGCTCCGTTCATGGCGGCGCCCGACCTCGACACCGCGGCGCTTCGCGCGGCCGACTCGCTCATCATCCTGCCGAGTGATGCCGGCGCGGCCGCCGAAGAAATCCACCGCCGCCGCGAGGAGATCGGCTTCTCCTACTTCGTCATCGGCGCCGACTTCGCCGACACCCTCGCACCGGTCGTCGCCGAGCTGGCCGGGCGGTAAGGCGACCTGGGCAAGTAGAGTTCCGCCGCGGAGGGATCGACACATGGTGATGGGAAATCAGGACATCAGCGCCTGGGACGCGGAGTTGCACCGTTCCGGCCGGGTAGTCTTCGCGGTCCGGCGCGCGCTGGCCTTCGGCGGGCTGGTCATCGTGCTGGTGCTGGCCGGCCTCCCGATCCTCTCGCTCGTCCGGGACCTCGACGCCCGAGACACCTGGTTCACGATCCGGGTGGCCCTTCTCGCCGTACTCCTGGCCGTCTGCGTCGCACTCGCCGTCCTGTTCCTTCTCGGCCACCCACGAGTGACCGTGAACGCCACCGGCATCCGCTTCGCCTGGTGGCGGCAGATCCCGTGGTCCGAGCTCGAGGGCACCACCCTGGTCAGACCCACCAACAGCCTCGCCGCCCCCTACCTGACCATCACCTCCACCCGAGGCACCAAACTCCACATCCCCCAGACCAACATCGAAGACCTCCCCGCCTTCGCCGCCTGGCTCACCAAACTCCAAACCCAACACCACCTGAAAACCAACACCTGAGCGACTGTCTCCGAGGTCGAAAGTGCTGTCCGACGGAGCGGTCGGGGGCACTTGCGACCAACTCGGCGTGCGGCGTGGGGGCGATGGTCCGGCCGGGGCAATCGGTCAGCAGGGTGTGGCAATGCCTGTGGCGGGGACTCGGACGGACTTCTTGAGGGTGCGGATGCGGTCGATCGTTGCCTTGGTGGCCGGGTCCTGCTCGAGTTCGCCGTACAGGGGCTGGACGGCCTGGTCGAAGGCCCGGAGGTTGGCGGGCGTCGCGGTGGTGATTTTGCCGCCGCGGTTGCAGAAGGCCGCCGCGGTGGCGGCCTCGGTGGTGCGGTGGCCGAGTACCCACTGGAGCGTTGCGGTGGCTGCTTTTCGCAGTACGGCTTGATTCTCGGCGGACAGGTCGCCGAGCGCGGCGGAGTTCGCGACCAGGGTGTTGATCTTGGTGGTGACGGTGAGGTTGGCGGTCGCGATCCCGGGGACGGGCAGGGCATCGGACAAGACGAACCCGGTCTCGGCGCCGCCGAGGGATCCGTCCCGGACGCCGGCCGCGTAGGCGTCGCCGACCGGGTCGTCCGGCCTGCCGCCGAGCGCACGGATGGTCGCGTCACCAAGGTTCGACTTCGCCGCGCGGATGACCTTGCCCTGGAAGGCGGCCGGGGTGACCAGCGGAGCACCGAAGCTGAACGGGTGACGCAGGCCCTCGGGCAGCAGCGCGAGACCGGTTGCCCCGTCCTTGTCCAGACCGGACATCAACTCCGTGGACAGTTCCTGGCTGGTGACGATCTCGTCGGCCAGTGCGTCCGAGGTCACCAGGAACGGTGCGTTCAGCGGACGCAGGGTCGTCACACCCTCGGTGTCCCAAGTCCGGCTGGGAATCATGGCGAGGTCCAGTTTGCGGTCCTTCAGCATCCGCGCGACCACCTGGTCCCACTGCTGGACGTCCTGGCCGCCCGCTTCCCAGACCGGGTAGACCAGAAGCTTTCCGTTGGAGATCGTCCTGACCTGTTCGACAAACTGCACGATGGCCAGGCCTCCCGGCTTGCCGTCGTCGTCAGCCGTCCCCAGCTTCAAGCTCACTGGCCCGGTGTTCTCGACCGGTTCGGTCTTCGTCGGGTCACCGCTGCACGCTGTCCCCGCAAACATCACGGCAGCAGCAAGAGGCAGTGCCCAAAAGCGTGGTGTCCTTCTCATCGCGGCCCCCAAAATGTCGAAGGAGTGGCCACGCTCGGCGACACATTCACCGCACCGTCGATGCCCCCAGCAAAACGCGAGCCTCACCCAGGCTCTCAACGCCGCCGGCGCGAGTGCGCGTAGGCGGCTTTCCCGCAACAGTTGCACCGCCCGGCGCTGTCCGCCACCCCCTGAGCCCGAAACCTTTCACCAACTGAATCGGCGTCCATGACCAGCGGACACTGCCCTGTACCTGGCGCGGCTCGACAAGCGAGTCACGGTCCGCACCCGATGGAGCGGCCGGGGGACCTGCGACGAGCCGGTGTTGGGGATTCACCGGCCGGGTCAGCGGACGGTAAGGGCCCGGGGGCTTCCGACGTGGTCAGCCTGCCGGGGCTCGGTGCCTACTCTCGCAGTCGCGCGACGCAGGAGCGGAAAGCGCCGGGGTGGGTGGGAGCCTGCGAGTGGTGAGCGACGGAGGAGCGAGCGGCGAGCTGGCGTGGGGAGCGACGGGGTCAGCGGATGGCGGGGAGGTCGCCGGTGTTGTCTGCGTCCAGGGCGGCTGGGGTGTCGGGGGCCTTGGGGTGGTGGTGTTCGGCCTCGTCCAGGGCGAGTTCTTCCTTGAAGACGAACTTGCGGTAGGACCAGAAGCGGAACAGGGTGCCGAGGCCGAGGCCGATCACGTTGGCGGAGATGTTGTCGGCCAGCGCGTTGTGGAGGTCCAGCACGTAGCGGGAGAAGCCGAGGCAGCCGGCGGCGATCAGCAGGCCGATGCCGTTCAGGACGAAGAAGAGCACGTACTCGCGGTGCAGGCCGGTGCGCTCGCGGTGCCGCCAGGTCCAGTGCCGGTTGCCGAGGTAGGTCGCGACGGTGGCGATGGTGACCGAGATGAACTTCGCGGTCAGCGGCTTGTGGTGCAGCATGCCGTCACCCGGCGTACCGAAGATCAGCGGGTTGTCGAAGACCAGCCAGTTGTAGATCGGCAGGTCGACGACCATGCCGAGCAGTCCGACCAGACCGAACTTGGCCACTTCGTGCACCAGGTGCTCCACCTGGCGGTACAGCGTTGTGACGATCTTCAACGGTCCTGGAGACTCTCTGTGAACACGGACTTCTGGGTGAGGGCAGTTTCCAAGGTACCCGGCAAGCAGTCCGACGCTGAAATCCAGCGCGAAAAGTCATCCCTAAGAGTGAGTCGATCAGCCCGCTCCAGGCGGGAGCAGGTCCGCACATTAGGCTCCACCCGTGAAGTTCAAGCGTGAAGACCTGCCGGTAGGGACGCCGGTCGTAGGCATGGTCGGCGGCGGCCAGCTGGCCCGGATGACGCAAGAGGCCGCGATCGCGCTGGGCATCCAGCTGCGCGTCCTGGCCGAGGGCCCCACCGTCTCCGCTGCCCAGGCGGTCGCCGACGCCCCCGTGGGCGACTACCGCGACCCCGAGACCGTACGCCGGTTCGCCGCCGAGACCGATGTGGTGACCTTCGACCACGAGCACGTACCCACAGAGCTGCTGCGCGCGCTCGAAGCGGAGGGGGTCAAGGTCCGCCCCGGCCCCGACGCCCTCGTGCATGCCCAGGACAAGGCGGTGATGCGGCAGCGCCTCGACACCATCGACGCGCCCGCGCCGGCCCACCAGGTCGTCGCCTCCAAGGCCGACATCGAGGACTTCGCCAAGCGCATCGGCGGCTTCCCGATCATCCTCAAGACCACCCGCGGCGGCTACGACGGCAAGGGCGTCTGGGTCTGTACCAGCGCCGATGACCCGGTCGTCGACGAGGCGTTCGCCACCAAGGTGCCGATCCTGGCCGAGGAGAAGGTCGACTTCGTCCGCGAGCTGTCGGCGATCGTCGCCCGCTCCCCGCACGGTCAGGCGGTCGCGTACCCGATCGTGGAGTCGGTCCAGCGCGACGGCATCTGCGTCGAGGTCACCGCTCCCGCGCCGGACCTCGACCCTGGCAAGGCTGCGCAGGCGCAGCAGACCGCGCTGAAGATCGCCGGCGAGCTCGGTGTGGTCGGCATCCTCGCGGTCGAGATGTTCGAGGCGCGCGACGGGCGGCTGCTGGTCAACGAGCTGGCGATGCGCCCGCACAACACCGGGCACTGGTCGATCGAGGGCGCGGTCACCAGTCAGTTCGAGAACCACCTGCGCGCAGTACTGGATCTGCCGCTCGGCTCACCTGCCGCGCGGGCGCCGTACACGGTGATGGTGAACGTGCTCGGCGGCGACGTCGAGGACATGCATCTCGGGCTGCTGCACTGCATGGCGCGCGACCCGGGCCTGAAGGTCCACTTCTACGGCAAGTCCGTGAAGCCCGGCCGCAAGGTCGGCCACGTCACGGCGTACGGCGATGACCTGGCCGAGGTCCGCGAGCGCGCGCGGCACGCGGCGGCGTACCTGACCGGCACGATCGACGAATAGGCGAACAGCATGACCGTGGGAATCCTGATGGGGTCGGACTCGGACTGGCCGACGATGAAGGCGGCCGCCGAGGTCTGTGTCGAGTTCGACGTGCCCTTCGAGGCAGACGTTCTGTCGGCGCACCGGATGGCGGTCGAGATGATCGACTACGGAAAGGCCGCGCACGAGCGCGGCCTGAAGGTGCTGATCGCGGGAGCCGGTGGCGCGGCGCATCTGCCGGGCATGCTCGCGTCCGTCACGCCGCTGCCGGTGATCGGCGTACCGGTGCCGTTGAAGTACCTCGACGGGATGGACTCGCTGCTGTCGATCGTGCAGATGCCGGCCGGAGTGCCGGTTGCCACGGTCTCGATCGGGAACGCCCGTAATGCCGGGCTGCTGGCGGTCCGGATGCTCGCGGCCTTCGACGAGAAGCTGTCGGCGAAGATGCTCGCGTTCCAGCAGAACCTGGCGGAAGTGGCGCGGGCGAAGGGAAGTACTGTGCGTGATGGCGCGGCAGAGCTGCGTAAAAGCTGAACCGCTTACGGTTTTCCACAGGTCTGGGGCGGGTAGCCGTGAGATTCCAACCATTGTCGTCTAAGGTCGTCGATCGTGACTCCGCCCGCAGAACCGGATACGCAGCGCATCCCGGTCCGTTACTGGATCTGGCTGTTCGGTGCTGTCGTGTCCCTGCTCGGCGATCTGACGATGACTTTTGCCATCGGCTGGTCGGCCAGCCGGCACGGCGGCCAGGTCGCCGGACTGGTGCTCCTGGTGGCTGCGGCGCCGCGTGCGGTGCTGCTGCTGATCGGCGGCGCGGTGGGCGATCGGTACGGCGCACCCAAGGTGCTGCTGGCCAGCTGTATCGCGATGTTCGCGGTCACAACCGCCTTGGTCCCGACCACTCTGGCGATCGGTGAGCCGATCAGCCTGCTGCTGGTCACCGCACTGGTGGTCGGCATCATCGACGCGTTCTTCCTGCCGGCGTCCCGCTCGATGCCGCGGCTGCTGGTCCAGCCGGAGCTGATCCCGCGGGCCCTCGCCAGCTTCCAGGTCACTGGCGTCGTCTTCGCAGTCACCGGTACTGCGGTAGGCGGCGTGCTGGTTGCCTGGTCAGGGCTGACGGCCGCGGCGGGCTTCGACGCGCTGACGTTCGCCGTGATGATCGTCGTGCTGCTCTCGTTGCGGAACACGCCGGCCGGGGCCACCGGGCCGCGGACGGGGATGTTCCGGTCGATCGTGGACGGCGTGAAGGTGGCGTTCGGCCGTCCGCTGACCCGGGCGCTGCTGATCACGATGACAGTGGCGGCCGGCCTGCTGATGCCGCTCGACGCGCTGCTGCTTCCCTTGCTGGCAAGGGATCACGGCTGGAGTGCGTCCGAGGCCGGCATCCTGGTCGCCAGTCGTAGCCTGGGGGTTGGCGTGATCGCGTTGCGGATCCTCGCGCGCGGCGCCTTCCCCCGTCCCGGTATCTTCGCCGCGCTCGGCCTGATCCTGGCCGGTGTCGGCCTGCTCGGTCTCTCGGTGCTCGACCCTTTACCACTGACCTTTCTGGCCGGCGTGGTCAGCGGCATCGGCGTGGGCACCTTCACCGGGCACGTGCTGCCGCTGCTGATGAACTCGGTCGAGCGTGAGTACCAGTCCCGCCTGCAGTCCGTGGTCGTGCTCTGCCAGAGCCTCGCGCTCGTCGTGATGAACCCGGTACTGGGCACCTTCGCGGACCTGGACGGGGTGGGCATCACCGGTGTCTGTCTCGGCATCGGCGTGCTGTCGGCCCTGATCGGCCTGTTCGCCCTCACCCGTCCCGTCCTGCGGAACGCGACCGTCGCTTAGCGGCTCAGGGACGGCCGGGCGCGCGGTAGATCCAGCCCGCGTCCCGCCACTTCTGCGCGTCCAGGGTGAGCCGGGCGTCGACCACGATCGGAGCCTCGACGACCCCACGCAGCGCGGCCGGGTCGAGTTCGCGGAACTCCGGCCACTCGGTCAGGTGCAGCACGAGATGGGCGCCCTCGCAGGCGTCGGCGGCGGAGTCGGCGTACCGGAAGGTCGGCCGGACCTTGCGGGCGTTGTCCATCGCCTCGGGGTCGAAGACGGTGACGGTCGCGCCGTGCAGCTGGATCCGGCCGGCGATGTCGAGCGCGGGGGAGTCGCGCACATCGTCGGTACCGGCCTTGAACGCCGCGCCGAGCACGGTCACGTTCTTGCCGACCCACTCGGCGCCGAGCAGCTCGTGCACCACGTCCACGATCCGCGCGCGGCGGTGCTGGTTGATGTCGTCGACCTCGCGCAGCAGCGTGATGATCTCCTCCACGCCGAGCTCACCGGCCCGGGCCATGAACGAGCGCAGATCCTTCGGCAGGCAGCCGCCGCCGTAGCCGGGGCCGGCGTTCAGCATGCCGCGGCCGATCCGCTTGTCGTAGCCGAGTGCGTCGGCCAACAGCGTGACGTCGGCGCCGGTCGCGTCGGCCAGTCCGGCGAGAGCGTTGATGAAAGAGATCTTCGTTGCCAGGAAGGCGTTCGCGCCGCCCTTGACGATCTCGGCGGTGGGCAGGTTGCAGACCACGACCGGCGAGCCGCCGGCGATCGGCCGGGCGAAGACCTCGCGCAGCTTGGCCTCCGCGGCCGCCGACTGTACGCCGAACACCAGCCGGTCGGGCTGGAGCGTGTCGTCGACCCCGTGGGCTTCGCGCAGGAACTCGGGCTGCCAGGCGATCTCGACCTGGCTGCCGGCCGGCGCCTCGGCGTGGAAGCGAGCCTCGACGATCTTCGAAGTACCGACCGGAACGGTGGAACGGCCGACCACCAGCGTGGGCTTGGTCAGCAGCGGGGCGAGCATGGTGATGACTGAGTGGACCTGGGCCAGGTCGGCCGAATCGCTGCCCTCGAGCTGCGGCGTACCGACGCAGATGAAGTGCACGTCGGCCCAGTCGGCGATCTCGGTGTAGTCCTTGGTGAAGCGCAGCCGGCCGGAGTCGGTGTGCTTCTTCAGCAACGGGTCCAGGCCGGGTTCGTACAGCGGGGCCTTGCCGTCGTTGAGCAGCTTCAGCCGGTGCTCGTCGATCTCGACGCCGATCACGTCGAAGCCGAACTCGGCCATCCCCGCGGCCGTGTTCGCGCCGAGGTAGTTGGTGCCGATCACCGCGATCCGGAGCGGTCGCGCAGTGCCTTCAGTCATGCGGGGGACTCTACCGACCGCGGTTATCGCCTGGTGACGGGCTCATGGCGTACATTGATACTCGTGAGTAACTCATTCGATCTGTACGCCCTGTCGGAGGAGCACCAGGCGATCCGGGAGGCAGTCCGCGACGTCTGCGACGCCAAGGTGGCCCCGAACGCCGGTGACGTGGACGAGCTCGCTGAGTTCCCCAAGGCGTCGTACGACGCGCTGAAGGCGTCGGACTTCCATGCCCCGCACATCCCCGAGCAGTACGGCGGCGCCGGCGCGGACGCGCTGGCCACCGTGATCGTGATCGAGGAGGTCGCCCGCGCCTGCGCGTCGACCTCGCTGATCCCTGCGGTGAACAAGCTCGGCTCGCTGCCGTTGCTGCTGTCCGCGTCCGAGGAGGTCAAGCAGCGCTACCTGCCCCCGGTGGCGGCGGGCGACGCGATGTTCTCCTACTGCCTCTCGGAGCCTGAGGCGGGTTCGGACGCGGTGTCGATGAAGACGCGCGCTGTCGCGGACGGTGACTCGTTCGTGCTGAACGGGGTCAAGCGCTGGATCACCAACGCGGGCGTCAGCGACTACTACACGGTCTTCGCTGTGACGGATCCCTCGCAGCGGTCCAAGGGCATCAGCGCCTTCGTGGTCGAGAAGGCCGACGACGGCGTCTCCTTCGGCGCCCCGGAGAAGAAGCTCGGCATCAAGGGCTCGCCCACCCGCGAGGTGTACTTCGACAACGTGCGGATCCCCGCGTCGCGGATGATCGGCGACCCCGGTACCGGCTTCGGCACCGCGATGGCCACCCTCGACCACACCCGGGTGACGATCGCCGCGCAGGCCCTCGGTATCGCCCAGGGCGCGCTCGACTACGCCCTCGGCTACGTCAAGGAGCGCAAGCAGTTCGGCAAGGCCCTCGCCGAGTTCCAGGGCCTGCAGTTCATGCTCGCCGACATGGGCATGAAGATCGAGGCCGCCCGCCAGCTCACATACGCCGCGGCAGCCCGCTCCGAGCGGAACGACACCGACCTCACGTACTTCGGCGCCGCCGCCAAGTGCTTCGCCTCCGACGTGGCCATGGCCGTCACCACCGACGCCGTCCAACTCCTCGGCGGCTACGGCTACACCCACGACTACCCTGTCGAACGCATGATGCGCGACGCCAAAATCACCCAAATCTACGAAGGCACCAACCAGGTCCAGCGCATCGTAATGGCCCGCCAGCTCCTCAAGGGCATCAGCTGACTGGTGTTCTCGCAGGTCAGAGGCTGATTTCAGGGCCTTCGCCAGACAGGCCGCCGTCCGGCTCCCACACGGTACTACGGGAGCGCACGGCGGCCTGCTCCGTCACTGCTCCGTGAGATCTGGAGGAGAAGAGACGCGCCAGTCTGGAGTCGACAGCCTTCCGCGCCCGCTCATGCGATGACGGCAGCATGTGGGTGTAGATCCGGAGGGTGAAGCCTGGGTCTCCGTGGCCGAGGTATTCGGCGAGTTCTTTGATGTTGACCCCGTCGGTGAGGGTGATGCTCGCGTAGTAGTGCCGCAGCCCGTGCATGCCGTTCTCTCGACGAGTGACGTACTGCTTCCGTCCACGAGCATCTTTCGTCGGCTCGCGGATGACGCCGGCGTGGAACAGGGCCGGCTTCCACACGAGTTCGTCGTAGTTCCGCGCCCGGATGTGTTTGTCGTCCGTCCAACGGAAGAGCAGCTTGACGGCATGTGGGTCGCCGTCGACCTTCTCCCACGGCAACGTGTACGGCCGCGGCCCGACAGCTTCAATGTGTTCTTTCAGAACCAAGGCGGTTCCCTCGGACATCGGGACCGACCGCTCGGTGTCGTTCTTCGGCAGCGCGAACACGAACTCTCTGCCGAGGCTTCTTCACCTGCCGCCGCACGTGGATGACCATCGCGTCGAAGTCGATGTCCTCCTCGGCAAGTCCGAAGATCTCACCCTGCCGCAGGCCACATGCAGCACCGATGGCGGCGATCGGCCGGTACTGCGGCGGGTTCGCCTCGACGATCCGCAGTACGACGTCGTCACCCCAGACGACGACCTTCCCACCCTTCGGCGCCGGCACCGTGACCACTCGGGCCTTCGCCGGATTGCGCTTGATCGTCTCGTCATCCACCGCCAAACCAAGCGTTCCCTGCAAGATCAGGTACGCCGTACGCGCGGTCGACGGCCCGTACCGCGCATTGAGATCCGTGACCCAAGCAGCGATCTCCGACGGCTTGATTGTCCGGAGTTGCCTGCGCCCGAACACCGGACTCACATGCAACCGATGCACTGACTCGTACCTGATCGCGGTCGCCGGATCGACCACTCGCGACCCCAGCCACCGCTCGGCAACCTCGTCGAACCGAATCTTTCCGGCCTCGGGATCGATGTACTCCCCACGCTCCCGATCCGTCTCCATCGCATGGCCGTGCCGCTCAGCCGCCGCCTTCGTGCCGAACGCTCTCGTCCGCTCGTCCCCGTTCGGATCAAGCCACCCAGCCAGCCACCGCTTCCCCCGCCCCCACCGCCTATTCCGCTCCCGGACCACCGTCCCGTCCTCCTGTTTGACCGGCCGAGTCCACTGATCCTTCACATAAGCCATCCCGCCGCACCTCCGTCGTAGGCAACGTGCGGGTACTCAACGGCTGGTCCGACTGCCCATTGCCTGTCAGCGGGCTTACGGCGTGCCTCCAGTGCGCTTCGAGGCCGGTGCCTAGCCTCGAAGCGTGGGCACCTTGTGCGCGATCAGCGGTCTGGTACTGACGGTCGCAGGAACGTTATTGGCGGCCATGGCTCTCATCGGAGACTGGCGTGACCACGGCGGCGGCGAGCCACTCATCCCGATGATCGCGCGTGCACGAGCCTGGTTCCGGCGGCATGTGCTGGGGCGCAAGCCCGAGGTCCACAGCGTGTCCGGTCAAGTCACGGCACACTGGGGAGTCACCGCATCGGCGACAGGGTACGTATCGCCGCCGAGCAACGCTCCGGTGGATGTGCAGATGCGGTTTGTCCGCGAGCGTCTGATCGCGCTGGAGAGCAGGATCGGCACGGAACGCCAGGAGCTGGACCAGAAGATTGGTCGGCTTCAAGAGGATGCCCAGGCCACTAACGCGCGGTCGCAGAAAGCGATCGACGAACTAGAGGTAAAGGTTCGTGACGTCGCCACTGGCAGTGTGCGGCTGGACCTCTTCGGTCTCGTACTCGTCGGCGTTGGCTCTATCGTCTCGGCCTTGCCAGCAGTCTTTGGCTGGAAGTGACGCTGCTGTAGTTGCAGAGCCAGGGGTCAGCCTGGGAGGCCGTCGTGGAGGTAGGCGACTGTTTGGGAGTCGGTGGCTTTGAGGGCGGCTTCGAGGCGGAGCCAGACGTATGGGCGTAGCCGCTCGCGTGCTTCGTCCGGGTAGAGGAAGGCGTACCGCTTCAGTTCGTTGTGGTCCGGCTGCAGGCGAGAGATCTGGTTCAGGGGCGAGTTGCCCACCGTCGAAGATGAACATCAGAGAGTCGTCCCACGGGCCATGGGGACCGACCCAGTCGATGCAGGCGAGCGTCAGTTGGCCCGACGTCAGTTCGAGGCTGAGCTCTTCCTGCAACTCGCGGATGAGGCCGGCGATCGGTGGTTCGTTCGCCTCGATCATGCCTCCGGGGAGGTCCCAATCAGGCTTGTAGTCGGGATCGACGAGGAGGATCCGGCCTTGATCGTCGCGCAGGATCGCGTCGGCTCCCACCCGCTTCCTGGCTTGCTTGGCGTTGCCTTCCGCCAGGTGTTCTTGCCACGCCGCGGGGTCGCGACGATAGAGCGGTTCGTCAGCAGTCATCCGGAGGCCGCCTGCGTGTCCGTGGTGATCCATTGCTGAAGCCATACTCGTTGGCGCACGGCGTCCGCCAGGATCTGCCGGGTCTCCTGGACATCAGCCGAGCCGACGTGCGGTGCGAGCTGATCGCGGATGTCCTGGAACTGCTTCACGATCAACTGGGATCCGAGCGACTGCGTCGCTTCGACGACGTCTCTCGTGGTCCGGCAGGCCTCTTCAAGCTCACCCTGTTCGATCAGTGTCGCGATGAGGAAGAGCTGTCCGAATGCGCGACTTCGGGTGCTGTTCGAGGATCGCAACGCGAGGATCCGCTGCGCGTGTTCTTGCGCTTTCGCAGGTTTGCCGAGTTGCCTCATACAGCGTGCGGCCTCGCTGGACAGACTGCCCAAATCGAATCGGCTCACCCATTCGGAAGGCGCCGACTCGTGTGTTCCCGCCGAGCGCGGTTTCGGCCCGCCCCAGGAGCGCGAGCGTTTCCTGTTTGTCTCCTAGGGAGGCGTGGCCTTTGGCTTGCATCGCCAGAAGTCGCGCGCTGAGTTCGGGGTTTGCGGGGCTCTCCGACAACGCAGTTTGCCCGGCTTGCGCGAAGCGGACTGCTCCATCTGGGTCCGCCCGGTGGTGAGCAAGATGGCTGAGACTGGCGAGGATGTGTACGCCGAGATGGCGATCCTGGCCCGCCTTGGACAGGTGGAACGCACGCAGGAAGTGGCTGTAGGCGCGGTCATCCCGACCGGCATCGTGGGCCATCCAGCCGGCCATCTCCGTGAGCCCTGCCGCAGCGGTGAAGACGCCGGGATCCTCAACGACCACATCGCCGCCGAACAACCGGGGACCGACGTGCAGGTGCAGGTACTTGACCACCGCGGCGTACAGATGGCCGCCACCAACCTGTTTGTCGGCGGACCGGAACGACTGCATCGCGAAGACGTCAGGTCCGTGATCGCGCTCAGGACGGATCGCGACGCGGTTCGCTCCGGCTGTAGCGGGCTCCGCAGGCGTGCGGCGAAGCGTGATTTCTCGTTCTCGCTCGCTGCCGTCAGGAGCGAATCCAGGCCCTCCTGATTGATAGGTCTCGGCCGGATGTTCTCCCCGCCCGCCTCCCATCGGGAGACCATCCGTTCGCTCACGCCGATGCGCGCCGCGAACTCGCGGATGCTCAGCCGCTGCGACTCCCGCAGCGCTCGCACCTCGCGACCAGACCAGACCTGGACCATCACGGGCCAAGTCTCCCATCGCCGGGCCGGGCTTTCTACTTGAGCGCTAGGGCCCGTTCAGTGGAAGTTCAGTGCTGCGCCAGCGGCAGACCATGGTTCCGGCCTACCACCTGGCCCGAGGCTGGGTCCCACAACAGCATCCGCTGATTCGCACTGAAGCCAACGGGGTTAGAGACGCATGCGAGTGGCCTTGGGATACTTCAAGAAGCACTTCCTGATGACGGGCGCTGAGACCGCTGCTCGTCGCCAGGGAATCGTTGATTGCGCAACAGTTCATGGCTGCGAGTTGGCCGCATTGTTCATTGACGAGATCAACACCGCCCCGGACGAGCTCCACAACGCTTTGACGGCTCTCATGGATCTCGGCGACCGGGTCCTGATCGTGCCTAACCTTCTCCACTTCGCCGGCAGCGGCAACCCGATCGAGTTCCGCCAGAGCCTCCAGAACAATCAGATCGAGGTACTGCTGTCCGAAGCCCCCAAGCCGTTGGGACGGGAGTGCTGAGAGGTATGCCGTCTCCCAACACCGTCCTTCGCGAGGCACGGCAACGGAACGCCGTCTCCGATGGATCCGACCCGGTCGATCTCTCG
The DNA here is from genome assembly GCF_044453825.1 of Kribbella sp. NPDC051620. NCBI lineage: Bacteria > Bacillati > Actinomycetota > Actinomycetes > Propionibacteriales > Kribbellaceae > Kribbella > Kribbella sp. NPDC051620. The sequence continues at coordinate 1,157,175 of NZ_JBITDB010000003.1, read as the reverse complement.
TTCTGACCTGGCCGAAGCTGCGTGTGCCTGACTGTGGCGCGACAAAGGCATCCAGGTGGCGTTGGACGCCCACTACATCGCCAAGCTGGAACGTGGCGCGGTACGTCGAACCGGCAGGCTGTACCGAGACGCGCTTCGAGCTGTCCTCAATGTGTCGACCGACCGTGAACTCGGGATGGGCGGCTGACGTCAGCGCCACCTTTGAGGTCTGTTGCGGGCCAAGAACAGCTGCAGCTGTGTCTGCGACAGGACCTCGCGGAGAGTGGCGTTGGCCTGCTGGAGTTCGGCGACTTGACGCCCAAGCCGATCGACCTCCGCGACCAAAACGGCTAGGCGCCCGGCGTCGACTACCTCGGGCATCGATTGAAGCGCTCGGCGGCTCCGCCAGTTGCGCAGGCGGCACAGATCTGAGCAGAGGCGCTGGTCGGATCTGCTCGCCTTGAAGACAGCCGCACAGTGCTCACACACATGTTTCCGCGCAGCCGAATCAGCGCCGAACGGCATCTCTGAGTTGTCCACAATGGATCAACGGCCGAGCGAGCGGGACGCCGAAATAGCCGTCTCACCTGACTGAAACGCCTTAAGTGCAAGATGTGTGACGGTGTTTGCCCTGCCGGTTGGCCCGAACTTTTGGGTGCGCGTCCGTTGAGTGGCCGTGAGCAGCAGAAGGGACGTGTGATGAACGCCATCATGAGACAGACGACAACGGCCTGTTGTGACGTCCTATCCCGCGTAGTTCACGCGACTATTGCCAAGGTCGCGCAGGCGCTGGGACTGAAGCTCGAGCGCGGGGACGACGATTGAGAATGCGGGTGGCTCCGAGCGACTCCATGTACCGCAGTTGTCGGCGCACGTCGGTATGGTTGCTCTATCCGCGGTGAAGGGATGGACCATGGCGCTGACGACATCCCTGGCGGGCCGAGTCCGCAACACGAGCCTGCCAAAGAGCCACGCGCTCCTGCCCCTCCTCGAGGCGATCGTCAACGGCATCCAGGCAATCGACGCCCGGGACAATGGCTCCGGCATGCCAGGTCGGATCGATGTGAGGGTGCACCGCGACTCCCAGGCGGAGCTCGACTTCGGCCTAACCGGTCCCGGCCGCGCGCCGATGAAGCCGATCGTTGGCTTCACCGTCGCTGACGACGGCGTGGGGTTCACGGCGGAGAGCATGTCCTCGTTCGAGACCCTGGACAGCGACTACAAGTCGGACCTCGGCTGCCGCGGCGTTGGGCGTTTGCTGTGGCTCAAGGCGTTCGACAGGGTGTCGGTCCGCAGCGCCTACGAGGACGAGGACGGGGAGCTCCAGGGACGTCAGTTCAAGTTCTCGATCGAGCACGAGGTCGAGCACGAAGGAGGCGCGGATGGGTTCGAGCGCCCTGGCGCGGTTGTGAACCTCGACGGCTTCAAGAAGCCCTTCCAGCAGCACGCACCAAAGAGCGTCGATGCCATTGCGCGAGAGGTATTCGAGCACTGCATCTGGTACTTTTTGCGGCCCGGTGGCGCGCCAGCTGTGACGATCGCAGACGACGATGAGTTGGTGTCGCTGGCCGACCTGATGGACGAGTTCGTCGACTCGGCGATGTCGTCGTCGACGATCGAGGTCAAGGGTCAGAAGTTCGACATGTTGAACCTCCGCCTGAAGTCGTCCACGCGCAACTCCGTCCCCCGTCTCCACTGGTGCGCGGCGAGCCGCGTTGTCATCGAGGAGAACCTGAGCGGGAAGGTTCCGGGGCTCCACGGGAAGCTTATGGACGGCGAGTCCGGCGAATTTGTCTACGCGTGTTATCTGACATCGGACTTCCTCGACGAGCGCGTCCGGTCCGATCGAACGGACTTCGACATCAGTGACCGCGTCTCAGGGGAGGCGCTCGTCGACGATCTCTCACTGGACGACATCCGTGAGACCGTCCTCGTCGAGATCGGGAAGATCCTGAAGGAACCACTCGAAGCTGCCCGTGAGCAGGGCAAACAACGGGTTCACGACTTCGTGAGCAAGCGTGCTCCGCGGTACCGGCCGCTGTTGGCGAAGATCGAGGAGCGCGGCATCACGGTCGACCCGTCGGTCAAGGACCAGGACCTCGAGCTCCAGCTTCATCGGCACCTCCAGAAGATCGAGTCCGAGGCGTTCGTGCAGGGGCAGGAGATCTTCGCGGAGGCCGATGGGGAGCCGGCGGAGGACTACGCAGAGCGGCTCGCCACCTACCTCGCCACTGTCAGCGAGATCAACCAGTCAGACCTCGCTGCCTACGTCTCGCGTCGCCGCACGGTGCTGGATTTGCTCGGGCGGCTCATCCGCGCCGACAAGGATGGGAAGTACAGCCGGGAGGACGCGATCCACTCGCTGATCGTTCCAATGCGGGCTGATTCCAACGAGCTCGCCTCCGACGGATCGAACCTGTGGATCATCGACGAGAGGCTCGCGTTCCACGACTATCTCGCGTCCGACAAGACGCTGAAGAGCATGCCGGTCACGGGATCCGAGTCCACGAAGGAGCCAGACATCCTCGCGACGCGACTCATCGAATCGCCGGTGCTCGCCGCGGAGGGGCAGAAGCTGCCGCTGCCGTCGATTGTCGTGGTCGAGATCAAGCGCCCGATGCGCAAGGACGCTACCGAGGACAAGAACCCGATCCAACAGTGTCTGGACTACGTGAAGAGGATTCGGGCAGGAGGCGTGCTGACCGCGACGGGGAGGCCTATCCCGCCGTCTCAGGATCCGCCAGCGTTCTGCTACATCATCGCCGACCTCACGGACAGGATGATCGAGCGGTGCGAGATCTCGAACCTGCGGCCAACCCATGACGGCCTCGGGTACTTCGGCTTCAACGACTCGGCGAAGGCGTACATCGAGGTCATGAGCTTCGACGGACTGATCAACTCGGCCACGGAGAGGAACAGGGCGTTCTTCGACAAGCTGGGATTGCCGTCCAGCTAGACGCACCGGTGAGCTATCGGGTATCGGTTCATGATGATCGAGGATCCAACGCGCAGTGGCTATGTCACCCTAATATAAGTGGCGTCAATGCCAATAAGATCTAACATAACGCAAATTATCGGTTGCCCGGGAAAGGCCTTCAAGCCCTGTTGCGTACTACGGTGGGTCTATCGGTAAGCACACGGCTGTGGACAAGTCCGCGCTCCGCGCGGCTGAGCAGGCCGCCGAGGACCTTCGCCGGCAGCGCAGCGAGGACACCGACACCGAGGGATCACCGCCTCACCGCGCCGGCGCCGCGGCCGGGACGCCGGCGGAGGGCAACGGTGACCGCTCCGGCACGAACGACCCGAGGAAGGGCCAGGCATCACCGGCCCCGCCGCTGCCCGTCCTGCGGCTACACCCCAGCACAGGGGATCGCCTGCACGACGGGCATCTTCGGCAAGATCTACCTGTTCAAGAACAACACCGACTCGGCCGGCAACACGAGAATTGCCGAGGAGGTGTAGCGCCGGCTGAGGGCTGGACGATACAGCTGTGGAACGACACGCTGTGCTGGGACTTCTTTTGCTGGAGCAGCAGGTGGAGGGGTGGGGGACTTGGTCGATGTGGTGGGCGTGCATGGAATCAGCCAGCAGCAGGCCGGGCGGCTTCAGTTGCTTGAGCCGTGGCGGCTTGCGCTGGCGGATGGGATCGAGCGCGCGCGCGGCCGGGGTGTCCGGACGCCGACGCTGGACGTTGCGTACTACGGAGACCTGTTCCTGGTCGATTCCACGACCAAAGGTGGGTCAAGCGAGGTCATCGAGGCCGACACGGTGTCGTTCTTCGAGGAGATCCAGGACGCGGTCGTCAACGAGGACGAGGCCGGGTCCACGCCGGGCAAGGGCATGACGGGCGTGCCGGTACCGCTGGGCCGGCTCGCTGCCTGGCTCGAACGGCGGTATGGCGTCGCCGGCCGGCTGCTGTTCTTTGGCGACCTCGTCCAGGTGCATCGCTATCAACACGACGACGTCCTTGCGACTGCCGCGCACGCTCGGATCCGGGAAGCATTGGCCGGGGGACCGCGCGTCATGGTCGGTCACTCGCTCGGCAGCGTGGTCGCGTACGAGGCGCTGTGCAGGATCCCGAACCACGGCATCACCACGCTGGTCACGATCGGCTCACCTCTCGGCCTGCGCAGCATCCGCCAACGCCTTCGTCCTGTCGCATCGCGCTCGGGCCTGCCGCCCGGCGTACGAACCTGGGTAAACATCTACGATCCGCGCGACCCCGTGTCCCTGGCCGGGCCGCTAATGCCGTACTGGCCGACCGTTGCCGACGCGACCGTTGATAACGGCAACGATCCACACGCAGTCGCGCGCTACCTGGGTAAACGCGCGACCGGCGCGGCGATCGCGGACTCCCTGACGGTCGCATGAGCGCCGACGACATCCTCCGCCGCCGGTTCATCGCGATTGCGACCGACACCTTCGCCGCGGACGCGGTCTACCCGTCGCTCGATGTCGCGGCGGAACTCGATGCGGTGGCCAGTTGGGTTATGGATGCCGGGTTGCAGGATCGACAGTTCACCGACCGCGGATACGAGTCGCTCGCGCAGTCTCCGACGTATGAGCAGATCCGGCAGCTGATGACCGCCGGGTCCGAGCTCAACTCGAGCGATGCGGTGTTCCTGTATGTCACCGGGCACGGCCAGACCGAGGACGGTGCCCACTGGGTCGTGCTGCACGACAGTCAGCCAGGCAGGCTGTCGCACAAGTCGCTCGGTACGGCGGAGCTGATCAGGTGGATCGCGGGGTATCGCGATCTCACCCAGGTCGTCATCATCGTGGACCTCTGCCAAGCTGCGGATGCCGGCGATGAACTGCCTGCGGCGCTCCAGCGTGATCTGCCCGAGGGATGGTTCGTGATTTTCACGGCGCCTGCCGGTCGTGACGCAGGGCTGGGAGCCTTCTCCGGTGTGCTGAACGAGCTGATCACCGAGTACCGCGAGGGTCGCGGGCCGGGGAACAACAACTTCGACCCATATCTGAAGGCGTCCGACGTCCTCGATGCGCTCAAGCAACGGATGTTCGAGCGGCACGGCCAGAAGCTGACGGTCATCAACCAGCCGTACGGCACGAGCGTCTGCCTGCCGAATCCGAGGTTCGACTCGGCCGCCGTCGCCCCGGTCGCGACCGATCCCGCCCGCCAGGATCTCGCCGTGTTGCAGAGCGCGCTCGACACGCACTGGCTGCACCGCGCACCTGTCACATCGTCAGCGGGGTCTGTCTTCACCGGGCGGAAGCGGCTGATGAACCAGCTAATCGAGTTCGCGACCGGTGAGCCGGGATCGCTGGTCGTCACCGGCCGCGCCGGCTGCGGGAAGTCCGCCGTACTCGCGCGGTTGGTGACCTGCAGCGACGCGAAGTTCCGGGACGAGTACGCCGAGACACTCGCGGTCGCCGAGCCGGTGCCACCGATCGGCTCGGTCGATGTCGCCGTCCTCGCCACAGGCAAGACAACGGACCAGGTCGCCCGCCAGCTGGGCGAATCGCTGCTGGTGCCCGCGCCGCCGGGCAATAGCCTCGACGACTGGATCATCGCGATCACGCGGCACCTGTCGAACCGCGCCGAGATACCGACGGTGGTCATCGACGGTCTGGACGAGGCCAGCGATCCGACTGCTGTCGCGCTGGCCCTCCTCCAGCGCCTGAACCCGGGCAACCGGCTCATGCGGCTTCTCATCGGCGTGCGGTCGTCCGGATCCGAGGCGGACGAGTCCAGCGGCGATCACGAACTGTCCGACGTCGTCGTCAGTGCGCTCGGCGCGGCGCGGCTGCGCGTCGACGCCGACGAGTTCTGGGAGCACGACGATCTGGCTAGCTACGCGGCGCAACTGCTGAGCAGAGGAGGTACGCCGTCCGCCGGACAAAGGAATCTGGCCGACCGGATCGCGGCCGGCGCGGAACGGTCGTATTTCCTGACCGGACTGGCGGCCCGCCAGCTGGCGGAGATCCCGCCGGGCGATGTTGACGACGACCGCCTGCTGGGTGTGCTCGGGACCAGTGTCAGCCAGCTGGTGCTCAACGATCTGGAGGTGTCGATACCGGACGAACGCACGCGCTTGACGGTGTGGCGCCTGTTCCGGGCAGCAGCGTTGTCTTTCGGCCGAGGCATCCCGTGGCGCGACATCTGGCCGGCGGCCGCGACGGCTGTCGACGGTACGGACGCGGTCGACTCCGATGACGTTCTTCACCTGCTCAATCACCACGCGAGCGGCTACCTCATCCGCGACCTCGAAGACGGCGCTGTCGTCTACCGCCTCTTCCACGAGAAGCTCCGCGAAGCCTTAGCCGAGGGGCGTGCCGGTTCCTCGGATCGCGCCACCGCTCAACGCAACATCACTCGAGCCCTGCTGACCGCAGCCGGTTGGGACGGCACCTCTCGGACGACCGACGTCCCGCCCTACATCCGCCGCCACCTCCCGAGTCACGCCGCTGCGGCCGGCGTGCTCGAGAGCATTCTCGACGCCGAGAAGCTGCCGTATCTCGATCCCGTCCGCATCGCCGACCTCCTCCGTCTGACCCAATCCGCGTCCCAGTCCGAGCTCTGGAATCTCCTGGGAGCTTGGCGGTCCATCCGGCATCGGCTGACCTGGGAGGATCCTCGAGGCAACGCTGCCGCCCTGGATGCGGCACTTCTCGCCACCGGCGCCATCCCTCCGGCCCGCCCCGGTCCGGGCCCGACCTGGCATGCCCGCTGGTCCACCTGGATGATCGGCGGGACCGTCGTCGAAACGTCACTCCGTTCCCCCCAGGGGTTTTCGACTGGGGCGCGCTGGCCGCACGCGGTGTTCGGGTCCGTCGCGGATCACGTGGTTCTGGCCGTGGGACTTCGCAACGGCACCGTTGTGTTGTCGGACGCGTCGACGGGGCAACTCCTCGGTGAGCCGCTGCGCGGGCCGGAGGACCTGGGTGCGGTGGCGATGTCCGGAACGACGCTCGCCGCCATCAGTCGTAGTGGTGAGCTGTGGATCTGGGACGCGACGACGCGGGTCCGCCGCCATGTCGTTCAGCTGGGAGGCGGGTTGTTCCGAAGTCTTGCGATGGCGCGGTGGCACGATCGGGTCATCGTGGCTGCCGCAGGCGGGAGCGGCTTACTGAGAGTGTTGTGGGCGGACGACACCGGCGGGTCTGCGACGGCGATCCTGGCGCCCGAGGTCGTTCGTTCGCTGACTTTGGTCGAGACCTCGTCCGGGGTGCTGGCGGCGCTCGGGCACGGGAACGGGGAGGTGACCATCTGGAATCTCGACAACCCCCGCGAGGCATTCGCGCGGCTGGATGTTGGCAGCGAGGTCAACGGAGTGGACCTTGTCGAGTCCGACGGTTCCGGGGTCCGGGTGGCGGTCGGTACCAACTCCGGGCGGGTGACTGTCTGGGACGTTGGGCCGGACGCCGCGGAGCAGATGACGCCCGGTTGGTCCTACGACAACGAGATCCGCGCCGTTGCCTTCGGCGTCGTCGATGGGAGGCTCATGCTCGCCGCCGGCGACGAGAACGGCGAGGTTCATCTCGGGGGATGGACCGATGAGCAGGCCGACAGCGTTGACTTGCCCCATCCGGATCGCATCACCACGGTCGAGTTCGGCACGGTCGACGGGCGGACCATGCTGGCCACCTCCTGCCTGGACGGCAACACCCGGCTGTGGGATCCGGTGCAGCCGTCGGCGACCCGGATCTCTTCACCTCGCCGCGCCGCGTCAGTGGTGCTCGTGCCGCGGGCGGGTACCGAGACGCCGGACGTTGTTACTGGCAACGACCAGGGCGTGGTGCAGTGGTGGAGCGGTGATGGTGCTCATCGGTTGGCCGAGGTCCACGAGCCGGGCGTGACGGCAACGGATAAATGGTCCCGCGGTCCGACGGTCGGCGTCGCCGCCGGGTACGTCGACGATCGCTTGACCGTGCTCACGTCGTACCTGGGAACCGTTCGGTTGCTGCAGTTCGCGTCGCCCGACGTGCCCTCGCAGACGGTCCGAGAGTTCCCGGGGGTAGATCCGCGCGGCCGACCGACCACGCTGTTCGTCGGCGCCGGCCGGGTGTTGTTCGCCACCCAGAATCTCCAGCCAAAAACGGTTCAGGTGTACGACGTACTCGCAGGTCGCAGAATGCGCCTTCGGCACCGCACGCTGCGGGCCGCTCCGACCGAGGTGATGGTGCACGGACTCCATCACGGACTCGGGAACACGTGGATGTCGTTCACCACCGAGGACAAGCGGCTGCGGTTGATCGAGGTCGGCGGTCGTGACCTGATCGGTAAACCGATCAGGATCGACAGCCAGAGCGCGAAAGTCGCGCTGGGCCAGATCGGGGACGAAGCGGTGATCGGCGTACTGACACCTGGCACACTCCGGCTGTGTGACCCGACGACAGGAACTGACCGGATCGCGCCGATCCAGACCTCAGAGACAGTTGGGTCCGTCACCTTTGCGCGGGTGGGATCGCGGGATGTGGTGGTGACTGGTCACCACTCCACGGTCCGGGTTTGGAATCCGTCCACCGGACGGAGGCTCACTCAGCTCGCGTTCGGGACGCCGATCGACAGTGTCGACGTTCATACCACGACAGATGGCAGGCTGTTCGTCGCTGTCGGCGGGCCAGGACTCCTACTGACCGAGCTGCGGATTTGAGGTACTGGGCGACCGGTGGAACCGAGGCATCGTCGCCGTCGGCACCGTTTGTGCTGGTCGGCATGTTCAGCCGCCGACGCCGCTTCGCCGCTGCTCGTAGCAGCTTCGGACTTGTAAGGAACATTGTGGAACATGGCGCGCCTTACATAAGGCAGCTTATCGGCCTACGAACGCTAGCCTTGATTGTCGAAGGCTGGAGGGATGCATGGCGCTCGCAAGTAGGGTCCTCGGCAGTTCCGGAGTTCGTCGGCAGTTGCGGGCACAGTTGGAGGCGGCCGAGCTACGCAGCAAGCAAGAGGTAACTGAGCTGCGCTCGCAAGTGGAGCAAGCCGAGTTGCGCGCGCAGCGAGCCCAAGCCGGACCAGGATGGCGTCTGGCTGCAGTGGGGGCTGCTCTACTTGCTCTTCTCGGCGTTGGGGGGACTGTGGCCGGCGCCGCCATCGGCGCAGGTTCGGCGAGCAAGACCACCTCTCAGCAACAAGGCGAGGAACGAGACCGAGAGGCCAGAGAAAAGCGGGGGCAGGTGTACGCCGACTATCTGTCTGCGACGGCTCTATACCAAGCAGGACTAGAGAGATTGCAGCAGTCGAAGGCTCAGGGGGACGCTGCCGAGACAGAGTTCCGGGCGCTTGTCGTGCTCTACCAAACCTTCGTCAACAAGGCAGACCTTGTTTTCATCTACGGCAGCGATGATGCCTGGGAGGCTCACCTGATGATCCGATCTGCTATTCCTGAAGTCATGGGAGGGCCTGCGGGTGGAATCTCCGGCCCTGTCGGCATGGAAAACTACAATAGTGCCTATAACTCGTTCCAAGCTGTGTTCTGCAGAGAGGCGTCGGCTCGGCCTCGAGCTGGCTGTGGCAAGACCGTTCAGAGGGGTCCGGGTAACTGACCAAGGGTCTCGAGTACGAACCCAGTCCGGCGTCAGACGTTGTACGTGAGCGGGTCGTACAGCTCCGCTGGCGGTTTCGCGAACGGCAGCGGTTCGTGCTTGGCGTTCACCGCGTGGCCAGCGAGGGTGCAGCCTTTGAATGGGCCGTTGGCGTCGAGCAGTCGAGGCATGTGGTGGTCGGCGTGGTCGCGCCACCACGCTCATGCCGGTGCCCGGCTCACGACGGTACTCCCATGGCCGCGAGCGGACGCTCAGCTCAACGCACGAGCAGATCGAGGAGCTCACCACCGAAACCGCCCGTGCCCAGGCCAAGCTCGGGCAGCCGTTCAAGTACCGCGACGAGCTGACCGCCGCCTACGCCACCATCCGCAAGGCGATCAGCGCCGACCTCGCCCAAGCTGCTGACCCGCCGGCTCGGCCAGCGGCCGCGGATCCGGAGGTCGCAGCTTCACTCGCCGTCCTTGGCGCCACTTACGCCATACCGCCACAAGCCAGCGGGCGACCCAGGTGGATTTGGGCGGCACCCGGCCGTACAGTCCACCGACTTCCCGAGCGCGACAGCACCGTCTCCGTCGACTAGGTTGAGCCGAGGACTGCTTTGTCGGGCCCGGTCGCTACGCTGAATCACCGCCCCACGCGGCGATCCTGATCCCCCACCTGACGGAGTACGCCCGATGACCGACAACCGCTCTGCTCGCCCCGTCTCCGCTGGCATGTCGGTAAGTGCTACTGCGGTGATCTCGGAGTGACGTTGCTCGACGAGGTGATCGCAGGGGCCACCGGAGACACCCGGATCGCGAGCCTTCTTCGCCAGGTGAAGATCCTCGCATCCCGAACCGGGGCGGCCCCACTGGAGGACTGGATCGGGCACGAGCTGGATGGTTACCCAGACGATGTCGAGCTGCCGACGTACAGGGGTCCGTTTCCTGTTCCTGTGCTCGGACACTTCTTTGGGCCGTTCCAGAGCCAGATGAAGAACGTCCCAATCCCGCGAGCTTGTTTCGCTCAGCAGTTGGACGCGGATCATCTGTTCGAGATGCAGATGCGTGAGCCGATCGCGCGGATTGAGACCATGGCGTCGCAAGACGGGGCAACTCTCGCCTGGTCCGGGGACACCATCAACCTGTTCAACTGGGGTCTGGACAATGGTCGGGTCCAATCTCCCTTGAATGATGGCTATGTGCTGGGCCAGGCCACGATGCCTGTCGCGAAAGATGTCTACGTGGGCGTGCTCGACGGCGTTCGTAACAGGATCCTGGATCTGACACTTCAACTGGAGAAGGTAGTTCCTGTCGCGGGTCAGGCCACTACAACGGATGCCGAACAGGCCCTCGCCGGGAAGGTCATCAACAACTACTTCTACGCGAGCTCAAACGTCGCAATTGACAGCACCGACGTCAAACAATCTGTGAAGCCGCCGGCCAAGGGAGACATCGAAGGGCTGATCGAATTCCTGCGGCGGGCAGGCGTGACGCAGGACATGCTCAGCGAACTTCGAGCCGCCGCAGAAGCCGACGGAGAAGACCCGGGCACTGGGACCGGCCGCTGGACTCGCGTGCGCGGATGGTTTGCGAGGGTGGCCACCGACGCTGGAACAGAAGCGATCGGCGGTGCCGTAGCGACGGCCGCCATTGGGTTTCTTGGTGGCTGAGGATGACCCTACTGGACGAGGTGATTGTCGGTGCGAGCGGAGATGCCCGGATCGCCAACTTGCTTCGGCAGGTGAAGATCCTGGCGTCACGAACCGGCGCTGATCCTCTGGGTGACTGGATTGACCACGAGCTCAATGGCTATACGGAGGAGACCAAACTCCCGACATACCGCGGCCCCTTCGGCATCCACGTGTACGGCCACTTCATGAGCCTCGACGGTAGAGAGGAGGCGACGGACGTGCAGATCCCGCAGTACACCTTCGACCAGACGGAAGCCGGTGCCGACTGGTTCAGAGTGTTCCTGCGAGAGCCGGTTGCCATGGTGGAGAGCATGGCAACCGAAGAACAGACGACGATTGTCTGGAGCGCGGACATGGTCGGCGCCTACAACTCGTGGGTGGAGGCCGGCAAGGTGCGTCCGGTCTTCACCGGTGGCGGAGCACGCCTGGTCGGCGCGAAGAGCTACATCTCTCGCCACCGCTTTGTAGGAGCACTCGACGGGGTGCGCGGCCGGATTCTCGATCTCGCTCTGCAGCTGGAGAAGGTCGTGCCGGAGGCCGGCCAGCCCAGCGCGCCGTCGGCCGAGCAGGCCTTCGCTGCGATCATCATCAACAACCACTTCCACGCCAGCTCGAACGTCGCGATCGACAGCACTCAAATCAAGCAGTGGGTCAACTCCCCCGCTAGGGGAGACATCGAAGGGCTGGTCGGCTTCCTACGCGAGCAGGGCATGAAGCCCGACTTGCTTACCGAGCTCCGCGACGTCGCGAACGCTGATCAAACAGATCACGAGGACACCGGTCGGTGGACTCGAGTACGCCGATGGTTCGTGAGGGTTGGGACGGAAGCTGGAACCGGAGCCGACGGCGGTGCTGTCGCGGCGGCGGCGGTGGGGTTTCTCAGCGGCAAGATGAAGGTGCTATCCACTCAGGCCCAGGATGTCCAGCAGGTCCTTGCGCAGACCGAGCGGGCGGATCAGGCCATGATCGGCGACCGGCCCGCGCTGCGAGCCGGGAGTCGGATCGAAGCAGTTCAGCGGTACTACGATCTGCTCGGTCAGCGCCTTCGATCGAGGATCGAGTCGCATCAGAACACCGCTGATCTGGAGCAGCTGAACGTTGACGAATTGGCCGGCATCCTGGCAGGGCAGGGCGAGGTCGATTCGACGCTGCACGATGGCATCGATGTTCTGAGCCGTATGTACCAGCTGATCCGCACCGATCCGCAGTTGGTCGAGGATGACTTGCACCTCCAGGCGTTCCTGTCGCTCGCCCAATCCATCGCCGGCAGGCTCGTCGTGTCGAACGAGTAATTGTCATCTGAGCCCCCGATGCCGGGGTGGGGACTTGCGCTGCGTCAAGCATGTGAGCCCGTCGCTCGGCCACTGACCCTTCGCCGTGCTTCCAGTTAGCTGCGCGTCCTGGAAGCACGGCCGCATCTTCGTATCACCCCTGTCCACCGGACCTGGAACGTGAGCCGAGTCGTCGGGAGCGCCGGCCGAGAAGTACGAGCAGAACTCCTTCGGAGCTCCTGCGGCGAGCTTCACTGGTTTCCGATGACACAGCGGCCCGGACACTTAGCAGCACCGCATAGATGTACCCCGTGACAACGGCGCTGAGAGGAATGTAGGCCAATGGAACGCCGTAGGTGGCCGCGGCAACGAGGGCTGCGCCGCGGTCTGGCCACCGAAGACATCCAGGAACTCACCATGCACGCCGACGTCCGCACCGTCATGATCTACCTCGACAACGACGGCCGGAACGAACGCGTCGCCGCAATCACCGACGACCTCGGCCGCGTCATGCGCGACGATCGCCGGGGCCGCCCATGCCTATGAGTCGTAGCCGCGGGAGTACTCCAACGTCCGGTGACGCGTTGCCGCGTACTGCGGTCCGGCCACCGCCTTCGGCACCTCCTGCCGCACTTGATCCGAACTGGCGCTGCGCGCCCGTTCGTCCTGCTGGCGCTACGTATCCTGACCGGGTGTTCTGTCGAATCGGCCCACGCAGGCGGCCCCAACATCCAGATCGGTCGATTGATGTCTAACGACTCCGCATCGGTACGCTCACATGCCCTCGCAGACGACGCGATAGAGCTACTTCAGCTTGTGTGGGAGGAGTTCGACCGTGCAGGCAACTGGCCCACGTTCGAGACGATCGACCGGACACTCCTCAGCCGTGATGATGACGTCGACCTGAAAGCGCTGATCGGTCAGATTCCGACCACACATCTGCACGGCGGGCGGCCTTCAGGAGGAGCGCGTCCCGATCCCAAGGGCCCGCTGTCCCTCACAGTCGCAGGTGCAGCGGCCTGCTCCGGCACCGAGCAAGTCCTTCAAGTAATCATCACAGCCGCGCGCCTTGGAGCGGCGACCTATCGAGGAGGCCCCGCACAGCCTGCAGCAGTGACGTTCGACCAGGTGCTCGAGGAGCTGCAACTCGACCTGTCTGACACAGAGCAGCAGCAACTCGGCCGGCGATCGTCGATGCTCCTCAGCTGGGAACCCTGGAAATCGCAGACCACCATCGACGAGAGAGGAGGGTGGACGCTCGAGCTCGACGGCGATATCCGGCTCTACAAGAACGTCACCACCTTCGCGGAGTACCAGCAGGCCCGTGCTCGGCAAGTGGCTGCACAGCAGGCTCAGGCTGCGTCTCCCGGTGAAATATGGGCCCCGATGCCGTACAGCGCCGAACGTGCGATCCCGGCCGCCCTTCCACCAGACGATGACGCGGCCGACCCGGCGTACCGGCTTTCCACCCAGGAGGTCCGGCAGTTGGAGATCCTGGCATCGATCGACGCAGAGGCCGGCCAGAGAGCCGGAGTCGAGGTACCGATCACCGGCCTGTTCGATGATCAGCCGACCGAAGAACGTCGCAGTCTGCTCCATGACGAGCTGGAGGCACTGGAGGCATCGGGTCTGATCGACAACCTGCTGACACCGAACAACTTCGGCGGCCACTACTGCAAACTCACCCCGGCCGGCGCCGACCGTGTCGAGCGCATTCGCCAGCTCCGCGCCGACGTCCCCCGTCGGCGCAGGGCAGCTCGCGACGTTGCCTTGCGCCAGCTCTATGACTCGAAGATGCGGATGCCTTCTACCCCCGCTCTGTTCTACGGCGAATCCTTCAGCCGCGATGAACTCAGGAAGGCGTTGCCGTGGCTCCACGAACGAGGTCTCATCACCGGAACCATCTCCGCCAGCGGCAGCGTCTTCGGTGCCGAGATCTCCAGCTCTGGTGAAGACTGGATCGAGGATGGTAAGACGTTCGACCAAGCAACCCCAGGGCCGCAAGTGCGTTCAGAGGTTCCTCCCTCACGAATCGCAGCTGTCGAGATCCCCGCTGACAGGGTCATCACCAACCACTTCTACGGCAGCTCGAACGTCGCTATGAACAGCACCAACGTCAAGCAAACAGTGAAGCCACCAGCCCCTCAGGCCACCGATAGGCCGGCGAACCAGTCGAAGGACGAAAAGGCATCGCCCGGCTCCCACCCGGTCTTGGTGTTCATCGGCGCCGCGGTAGGCATCTTCGGCAGCGTGTCGGGTGTCATCCAGGCCACCGCAGCAATCTGGGCGCAGGTCACTGGCGCGAGCCTCGTCGTGATCACGATCGGCGTGCTCGTCCTGTGCTGGGTTAAGTGGAACCGATGGCCGTGGATCCGGAAGGCAGGGCTAGTGACGGCCATCATGCTTGCCCTGGGCATCGGTGCCGTGCTGATCCTCGGGAACGTCCAGCAGCAGTAGCCCGCGGTTGGCGACCGCAGCTCGCCGGCGGCGATCAGCCGGCGGACGTCGTTGGTCGAGCAGCGCAGGGCTCTGGCGGCCTCGGTCAGGAGGACAACGGCGAGGCGTCGGCTGGGGTTGGCGAGTTAATCAGCCGGCGTACAAACGAGTTCGCCGCCGAACTGCCCGGACTGCTCAATGATCCGGAAGCCGTGGCGCTCCAGTTCGAGGCGCAGGGCCTCGGCCGTCAGGTGACGGCGGTTCGGGATGTACCAGGAGCTGCCGAATCGGACCGAATCGGTGACCTGGGTTGGCACTGGGGCCCAGACGATGCCGGTCCTCGGGTCATAGTGGTCATCGTCGTCGTAGACGCGGCCGGGTTCATACATCGCGGTGCTGATCAGATACCGGCCATCAGGTTGGAGCCGACGGTGCACGCCCGTCAGGACGTTGCCGCGGTCGACGTCTGTGAGTGGCCCCCACTGTTACCTCATGGAATCGCTGTGGAAGCTCGGCGAGGGTGCGCTCGGATCAGATCCAGCCAGCCTGCTTAGCGTTGTTCATGGCCTCGATCCGGCTTCTGGAGTTGGTCTTGGCGAGGATGCGGGCCAGGTAGGTGCGGACCGTGCCGGCGCTGAGGCTGAGTTCGCGAGCAAATCTCTTGGGCAGTCGCGCCGGTGCTGACCAGCAGGAGTACGTTGGTCTCGCGCTTGGTCAAAGGGCTGTCGCCGCGGGGTATAGCGTCGGTGTTTCCGTCTGCTATGGCTTGGCGAAGCCAGTGCTGGGCTTCGAAGTCGTCGCCACGGGCGAGAAGGATGTTGGCGAGGTGGATCAACGCCGCGGTGTTCCCTGCGAGCTTTCCTTTCACCCGTTCGTACGCCATCGCTGTCGCCGTGGTCATGTCCTTCTCGCGGGCGAGCGGAGGAAGGGCCAGTGCTTCCTCGACCGCAGGGTGGCGCTCTGGACTCGCTTTAGATGCCCGGTGAGGGTTGCGGCGGCGTATGCCGTCCGTGAAGCTCGAGTCGACAGATGCAGGCCGAGAGCTGACTAGTCAGTCGATCGCGAGCTCCAGGACTCCCATGTCCAAACCCGCCAACGACGCGCTGACCGTGATCACTCCGACCAAAACGCCGGAATTGTCGCCAGAGGTCGCTCGGATACTGCTCAGGATCGTCATGAGCGCGTCTGCCGCCAACTCAGCGTCGGACAGGGAGGCTGACCCGAGCGGTCCTGCCGAAAATGCTCGACCTAGTTTGGCTTCGAAGGATGGCGATAGATCGTCGGTCGAGTGACGCCGAAGGCGCGACCTCGCCGGCCACAGGGGTGTGATGGTGTCTTGGTCGGGCGTTGAGGATCGATCGTCTTCCGCACAGGCTGATGGACGTCGAGGAGGATCCCAAAAAGTCAGAGCGGCACACGGTTTCGGGTCTGGTTTTCGGGACGGTTTTCCGGTGTTTCGAGGTTCTGTCGAAGGTCCCGAGAACGACCGGTCGTCGGTTCGATTCCGACAGGCCGCTCTTACCCCGACGTCTTGCAGAGCTGAGCGTGGGCCGCGGAGCGCATAGCGCGGGTGCTGCGCTGCCAATCGTTCGATGCGGATAACGCAAGGGTGGCTACAAACCCCATGCGCGCAACCGCCACTGATTTGTTCCGCCAGGCTCGGGTGCCAGGATCTGTCCATCCGCCACGATCGGCGGCCCCTGAGTTACAAGTGGGAAGCTTGTCACGGTGCTCAGGTCGCTTGCCCGCAGGGCCGTTGCCGTTTCGCCATCCATGGTCCAAACGATGCTGCCCGCCAGCAGGAGCCTGCCGTTGACGTATGGGCTCGTGCTTGGCGTCGTAGCGAGTTCTCGTCCGGTCGCAGCATCCAATTTGACAATATTTGGGCTGTCCAGCAACCACACATATTGGCCACTTGAGGTTCGTGGTCCAGCTGCCCCTTGGTCAACCCGGGACCATACTGTGGCGCCAGTCCCGGGATCAAGCCCCAATAGCTCTGGAACCGGGTTTCCCACGCCCGAGGGAACATAGACGGTGGAGAGCAGCAGTGTGTTGTCGGCCACCATGAGATCGAAGCCACCGGGCGCATTAAAGAAGCGATTAAATTGCACTAATCCAGTCGACGGATCTACGCCCAACAGCCAAAAGTCCTGCCCGTCCCCGGATGCGACCTGTTTAGTCATGAATACCAGCGACCCGTCCGTTGCTCCGCCAAACGTGACGTCTGGGTACGGCGGAGACCAGTCCCACAGGACCTTTCCGGTCGCTATGTCTATGCCGCAGGTATCAATCCCGGTGGTGACGAGCCTCGCGCCAACGATCGTTACGCCACGTGGATATGCACACCGTGCGTCGGAGACGAGCCAGCGCACGGCTCGACTGGCTAGGTCGACTGCGAGTATCGCGCCGTTCGGGTAAGACGCGCCTCCGTACTCGTCGGTAACGAGGTAGAGATTCCCATCGCCTGGTGAGGCGGCGCTGCGCCATTGCGCGTCCAGTGGCAATGGGACTGCAAACGCTAGTGATCCGCTCGAGACGTTGAATGCGCGCAGGCTTGCGCCAACGGGCATATATGCAAGGCCATCTCTCACGATCGATGCTCGCTGCCAGCCGCGACCGAAATGATCAGCCGGATACGCGCTCGTTACCCAGCTCTGGTGTATATCTGCAGCCGTTGAGGCTGTGAGATGAGACTCGCCGAGATTAGCGATATCCGCCGCGGCACTCCCGAAGTCCGTTGACCAGGCATCGATGGAACCTGATCCGCCTGCGACTTGGTCGATCGTTACCTTCGCCTCTACCGTGGCGATCTGGCCCTTACTGTCCGTGAATCTAAGAGTGAACCCGGCCGCCCCCGCGCGAGTCGGTGTTCCGGCGATCATGCGGCCGGATAGGGACAGCCCTGCGGGCAAGTCGCCAGAGGTGATCGCCCATGTCCCTGTGCGGTGGTCAACTGTGTCGAGGGCAGCGCTGTACGGCTGCCCGGCGGTGCCGGCGGGCAGAGTGGTCGTGGTGATGGCTGGCGCTGACGGCGAGTTTGGTGGGGGAACCTCGGACAGCGGCACGCATGCCCTAAATATGTCGAGATCCAACTCCACCTGAAATGCTTGGAGTTTCCATTCCTTGACCCACAAGTTCAGGTAGGCATATAAGCTGCCGCGCAAATACGGAGTCAGGCTGACGCATACTTCTTGAGGGACACTGGTCACTTCAGCAGCGCCTTTCATTCCGCCGCCAAGAGACATGCCAACGCCAATGATGTCCAACTCACCTATCTGAATTTGAACACCCGCGTACGCTTCCGCCTCAAGCTTTCCAGAAGCAACGACGCTGGTCGGGTCAGAGGACTTGGCGTCGATCTTACGAATGGTGCCATCTGAGTTCGTGATGAAGCCGAGCATTCGGTAACTGTGCTGCTGAACGGTAATAGTGCCAGACGCGGTGATTGAGAACAGGATATCTGGCGTGATGGCAAGGGTGGCGCCTGTGTCACTCAATACGTACAGCTTCTTGTGCGCGTTCTGCCATGACGCGGAGAGTGAGCAATCGGCTTTGCCTTCGGCCGTCAGATTGAAGCCAATTGTTGGTTCGTATTGCGCCCAGATATCCACGAACGGCGTGGTGCTTCCCAGGTCGATCTCATGATGCACCTTTACGTTTGTCAGTTTCAGTGTCAGCGAGCCGTTCACGGCGACGGTGAGCCCAGCGGGGTCTAGGCATTTGAGCGCCGATGATTCAATCTTGCCGAAGTCGATCGTCCCGGTGAGGCTTCCCGCATTGGGGCTCGCGGTAGTGGTGCGGATCGCGCCCGGTGTCGCCAGCACGGAGGGAAATGATGGTGGTGGATCGTCGCCGATCGATCCGGTGAAGTCGACGCCGACGTGGTCCAGCACAGCGTCAACGGATGTCGCGGACACGGTCACCAATTGATCGCCATTGCTACTATCGCCTGCGGCGGTCACCATGCCAGCGAGACCAGTAGGAAACACCGCGTTGCCAGGCGGCAAGTAGTATCGCTCTCCCACTGACGGCGCTTGGGCGCTGGCGGACAGCGTCACAAACCAGGGCGCCATTCGGATCGAACCTCCCGCCACGCTTGCGTTGCCACCGGTGACAGACAACACGTCGCTCGCTGCGCTCGATAGGGTGCCTGCCGCAGGCATGAAGGTTGATTCGGATCGGTCCGGTGGATTCACAAACGAATATTGATCCGCGGGGGTGGTCGGACTTGTGCCACCAGCCGTCAAGACTCGGACGTCAACGGTTGCCGGCAATGAGGCGGGGGTCTTCACCTGGATGCTGGTCGCGGACAGCACAGTGAAGCTTGTAGCTGCAGATCCGCCGAAATCGACCTGGGTGACAAGAGCAAAGTTCGCTCCACTAATTGTCAGATTCTCTGCGCCCACAGCCGAGCCCGAGTGAGCGGAGAGCGCTGACACCTCTGGCAGCGAGGCGTATTCAAACCGGTCTCCTGTCACGGCTGGTGACGTACCGTATTGGGTGTTCACCCGGACGTCGACAATGCCTGCTGCTCCCGGCGGGGCTGTGACCAGCAGCGTCGTCGCCGAAAGCACGGACAACGAGGTGCCAGGAGTAGTGCCGAACATGACCGAGGAGACGTGCACGAAGCTCGATCCAATGATCTCCACGCGCCTGCCGCCGGCGGTCGGTCCTGCAGCAGGTGTCACCGAGCTGACCATGGGTGGTGCGACGTAGGTGTAGTGGTCCGCGGTCACGCTTGCCGAAGCACCGTAGCTAGTCCTCACCTGAACAGTCACGAGGCCGGCGGCGTGCGGCGGAGCGGTGACGAGCAGCTTTGTCGACGACACCACAGACAGCGTTGCGCCCGCGATCCCGGCAAACGTCGCCGCAGTCACATGCAGGAAGTTCGTTCCGGTCAGCGTGACCCGAGTGCCACCCGCGGTTGTGCCTGAGTTCGGTGTAACCGTTGTGATCCTTGGCGGTGCGACGTACGTGTAACGATCGGCGGCCACGATCGCTGAGGTGCCGTACGCAGTGATCACCCTTATGTCGACCCGGCCTGCCGAATGTGCGGGTGCGGTGACCGCCAGCTTCGTTGACGACAGCACGCTGATCGACGTGCCTGAGGCGACGCCGAACTTGACGGAGGTCACGTGCAGGAACCGGGCGCCGGTAATGGTCACCCTCGTTCCGGCTGCGGTCTTGCCTGACGTCGGTGATATCGCGCTGACCGCCGGCGGTGCGACATACGTGTAACGATCGGCGGCCACGATCGCTGAGGTGCCGTACGCAGTGATCACCCTTATGTCGACCCGGCCTGCCGAATGTGCGGGTGCGGTGACCGCCAGCTTCGTTGACGACAGCACGCTGATCGACGTGCCTGAGGCGACGCCGAATTTGACCGACCGTACGCGGGTGAACCCGGTCCCGGTCACGGTGACCCGGGTCCCGCCCGCCGTCTTGCCCGAGGTCGGCGACACCAACCTCACCACAGGCGTCGCGACCGCACCAGCCGGTTCGGCCGCTACCACCAGCCCAGCGATCACAGCGACCGCGGTGACCATGGCCAACCCGAACCCGCGCAACACTGAACGACTCGAACGCACCGTCATGGCGTCCCCCACCTTGCTGCCGCACCCCCCTGGCACCGGCAATAGCTCGGACGATACCGCAACGTTAATCGAGCGTCGAGGAGCCCAACGTCGTCAATAAGGAACGAGCCTGCAGTCCCTTTTGTAGGCTGAGCGCGGCAGCGGTCTCGTTGACAGATCTCTGTTCGTGAAAGATCAGGTTTAGGGGCGCCGACGTCGCGAGCTCGCATCGTGCGCCGACAGCCGGGGTGCTGTTCGTGTGCGAAATCCTTGGCATTGAGGAGGCGATTCGCGTGTGGTGCGGAGAGGCAATACGCAATCCGCTGGTAGACGCCAAATCCCATGGTGTCGCCCTACATACCGGTAACATTCGTTCTGTCAGGTTAAAACTTTGTTTCACTACTTCCGTTTGCCAGCGTGGCCCCGCTCCATGTCCGTCAACCGGCAGTTAAGACGACGTGGCTGTCAACCAAAGATCATGCTGGACGGTAATGAGCCGACTGCCATGGAGCTGGCCGACGACGTGCGCGCATCCTCGCCGCCTGGCTTCGCCGAGAAGTCCTCGAACACGGTCCCCGACTACCGCGCGACCTGCGACGAGAAACCGGGGTGAGCAATGACAAACCCGAGCAGCTGATACCTACAGTCTCTCAAGCATTTGCTCACGTCTTAACTCATCTGATTCAGCGACAGATGATGAGCAACACTGACTACCAACGACATGCTCGGCAAGGTATACGCGCAGGTCACGAAGGACAGCGTGCGCTGACGGTTAGGAATGACAGGTCTGGTTCTAGAAAGCGGTGGTTAGGGTTTCGAGTCCTCTGTCGGCTCCAGCCGATGTGTGTTCCAGCTCCGTCCCTGCTCCGTGGGACGTTGGCAAGTGGTGATCAGGGGTGGCAACTGTTGAAGGGTGAAACCGCAGGTCAGGCCGCGGATGGGCTCGTTGTAACGGTTGAGCGCGTGAGCCTCGCCAAGATCACCCAGATCTACGAAGGCACCAACCAGGTCCAGCGAATCGTCATGGCCCGCCAACTCCTGAAGGGCATCAGCTCTTAGCTTCAGGACTTCAGTCGTCCGGTAGGCCTAGTGCGGTGCGGAGGGTGTTGGCCCACCAGGTTCGTTGGGGGCCTGGTCGCTTTGCTGCGGATTCGCTGACTCCTGCGCTGCGGCGGAAGGCGGCGCCGTAGGTGGCGTCCAGGGCGAGTGCCTGGTGGAGTGCGGCTACGGCCAGTCGGGTGTCGGTCAGTGGGCCGGGCCGTCCGCTTCGGGTTCGGGTGGCGTGCAGGATCTGGACGACCGGCTCCAGGAATCCCACGCCTGGGTCTTCCCAGCCGGCTGCGTGGAGTGCGACCGCTAGTTCGGCGTAGCCCTGGTCGTAGACGCGGGCGATGGTCCGGATCAGGCTGTCGATGTCGGCCTGGCTGTCTGCCCAGCCGGCGACCGCCTGCTCGACCGCGCCGCGGATCCGGCGACCGCCGTGCCGCAGGAGGGCGACGAGGAGATCCTGGCGGTTGCCGAAATGGTGCGCGACGCCGGCATCCGTCATGCCGATCCGCTTGGCGACGGCGCGGACGGTGACAGCGTCGAGCCCGCCCTCCACAAGAAGCTCCTCGGCCGCTTGCAGGATCGCCCGCCGGGACTCCTCGGGTGCTCTGCGAATACGAGTGGACGCCATAGACCCAGGATTCTAGTTGCTGGGTCCGTGCCGCCGGCGCATGTCCGGGTCGCTGGTTGCCGATGGTCTACCTTGCAGGCTCAAGGTAAGGTACCTTCGCTAGTCAAGGTAAGCCTACGGAACGAGGACTCCTTTGTCTGATCAGATCAGTGCGGCGGTCGCCCACGCGCGGCTCGGTGAGCACCGAGCCACCCACCTGCCGAGGGAGCACTCGTCGGGGTGGGTGGGCCTCAGCGTGATGGCCGTCCTCTTCGGAGTCTTCGGCTTCGGCTCGCTCCTCGCCGACGGGCCCGTGTTCTTGTCGGCCACCTGCACGCCGGCGGCGATCGCAACCGGCTGGTGGGCCGTGCGGGCGGCGCGCAAGGCTGCCACCAAGGGCAGGGTGCGGCTCGACCTGTTCGAGCACGGCATGACCTACATCGATCACCGCGGACAGCTGTCGGCCTTTCGCTGGGACTCGATGCAGGTCAAACAGAGCATCCTCAAGCAGACGGCGGACTTCGGCACGGTCAGCCAGACCAGCTTCTCGTACCGAGTGGTCGGCGATGACGGGGCGGCAGCCACGATCGAGGGTTCACACGAGGGCAACACCGCCGTGGACGCGTGGGGGCCGGCCATCCAGGAAGCCGTCACCATCGCGCAGCTGCCCGCCGCCGTCGTCCGATTCCGGCAGGGCGACACGCTGCGCTTCGGCAACCTCATCATCAGCTGGGACCAGGTCGCCGCGAAAGGCAAGGCCACGCCCTGGACCCAGATCGAGACCGCCTACGTCGCCAACGGCCAGCTCTACCTCCGAGAGAAGGGGGCCCGCCGAGGCAAAGTCTTCAGCCAAATCAACCAAATCCCCAACTACTACGTGTTCTACGCCTTACTAGAACTCCGCCTCAGCTCGCGGACATAATGGCAACGCGTGCGGATTGTGTTCTGCTTGGAGCATGTTGGTGGCAAACGGCAGAGCGATGAGATCGTGAGCGAGCAGGAGTCAGGGCATCCGGGGGAGACGCGGTTGCCGGCTGCGCTTGCGGTGGCGGGGGCGATTTTGCTGTACGCCGTGCTGCCGAGTGCCATGCAGCTCGGGCCGCGGTTCGTCGTGCCGGTGCTGGAGTTGGTTCTCTTCGTGCCGTTGGTGCTGGCGAATCCGCGGCGGATGAGCCGGCAGAATCGCTTCCTGCGCAGGCTTTCGATCGCGTTGGTGTTGTTGATCGCGGTCACGAATCTTGCCGCGCTGGTGCAGCTCATTCATTCGCTGGTGACTGGTGAGGCGACGGCGGGCGGACAGTTGCTGGCGGCGGCTGGGCAGGTGTGGCTGACGAACGTGCTGGTGTTCGCGCTGGCGTTCTGGGAGTTGGATCGCGGCGGTCCGGTGTCTCGCTTCCGGGTCAGGCTTCGTCGACTACCTGTATGTCTCGATCACCAACTCGTCGGCCTTCAGCCCGACGGACACGATGCCGCTCACCCCGCGGGCAAAGCTCTTGATGGCGGCGGAATCCGTGTCGGCGTTGATGATCTCGGTCCTCGTCGTCGCCTTCGGAGTCGGACTGCTGAAGTAGGTCAGTTGACTACGGCGTGGTGACTGGGTGGTACTCGCAGGCGTTTGCGAGGTCGGCGGGGGCTGTGGTGCTCGGCGTCGAGGGCTTACCCGTCGTCGGCTTGCTGGTCGGCTTGCCCGTGGTGGGCTTGGTGGGCTTCGGCGTACCGGGCGTGGCTGGAGTGGTTGGGGTGGAGACCGGCTTGGCGGCCAGGGCTGCGGCGACGGTTGCGCGCAGGCCGTCGTAGTCGGGGTGCAGGTACGCGAACTTGAGCTCGTGCCCGTCCAGCGGCACCTCGGACACCTTGGCGGACTTGATCTTCAGCGCGAGCTCGAGGAAGGCCGGCAGCAGTTCCTGCGGGATGTCGGTGCGCAACATGTTCTTGCCGACCTTGGCCAGGCTGGTGTAGCTCTTCAGCAGGTTCGCCGGCGTCGCGGCCTGGGCGATGGCGTGGATGGCGCAGCGCTGGCGGGCGCTGCGGGCGTCGTCCGGGTCCTTGATGCCGTACCGGCCGCGGGCGTACCAGAGTGCTTCCAGGCCCCAGAGGTGCTTGTTCTGCGCGGGTTTGAGGTAGTAGTTCGGCGGGCGCTTCGCATCGTCGCTGCCGCCGACCGGGATCGGGTAGTTGATGTTGACGGTGATCCCACCGAGCGCGTTGACCAGCTGGGTGAAGCCGGCCAGGTTGATCTGGACGTAGTAGTCCAGCTTCAGCCCGGTCGCCTCGCCGACGGAGAGCTTGAGGATGTCGGCGCCGACGTTGTCGGACGGTCCGACGATGTCGTCGCCCTGCTGCTCGGGCACGTTCTTGTAGATCGCGTCGAGCATCCACTCCAGCCGGTCCTGCAGGCTGATGCCTTCCTTGCCGAACCCGTCCGGGTAGGCCTCGTGCAGCTTGGTGCCCTCGGGGAACGGCATGAAGGTCAGCTTGCGCGGCAGCGAGATCAGCGAGACGTTGCCGGTCACCGTGTCGATGCTGGCCACGATCACGGTGTCGGTCCGGACGCCGTCGCGGTCGGCGCCGTCGTCGGCGCCGAGCATCAGCACGTTGAGCCTCGGCTTGCCGGCCCACGGGTCCTTCTTGTTCCTGATCGTCGGCCGGGTCGCGCTCTTGCTGTTGCCCCCGGCGAAGACCGACTGCACCAGGTCCTGCTGGGTCCGTGCGGTCTGTACGCCGAGAGCCGTCGGTACTGCGACCGCGAAGCTGAGCAGCCCGACCAGCAGCGCGCCGCCGACCCGTGACCCGGGCGTCGCGACGCCCGAGCGCAGTGCCCGGTGGGAGGTGACGATGACCAGGATCCAGAGCGCGCCGAGCACGACGAGCCCGAACGTGACGTACCGGAGCTGATCGGGTGCCACCGCCAGCTCGAGCATCCGCTTCCGCTGGGTGAGGCCGAGATAGCCCGCCATCGACAGCAGGCCGACGCTGATCGTCAGCACCACCGCGCCGAGCTTCTTCCGGCCGGCGAACAGGTAGCCGGTGCCCGGGATCAGGGATCCGAGCAGGGTCAGCCCCAGCACGGCACGGGTCCGGCGTGGCCGGCCGGCTCGTCGCCTCGGGGCCGCGCGTCTGGCTCGGCGATGCGTCGGTTCCGGCTCCTGCTGATCACTCGACATCGGTGTGTCTACAACTCCGTCCAAGGGAGAGTTGGGCGCACACAATATGACGTACTCCGGGGGCACTTGGTTGTCGGTTTACCAAGCCCTGACGTTGACTGACCGATCGTGTTCATCGGATCACTTCAGGTGAAGGTTTTGGTGATCTCGGTGAGCAGCTCCTGGGTCCTGCGCGGCGTGCTGGCCGCGATCGACAACGAGTCCATCGTGATCACGTACTCGTCCACGTCCTCGCGCTTGTCGACGTAGACGGCGCTGGTCAGGTGCTCGATGTAGACGACGTCGGGCAGGTCGGCGTCGGCGAACCGGAGCAGCGTGAACGCGCCGCCGGTGGAGGCGTACCCGCCGGCGGCGAACGGCAGGATCTGGAGCGTCACGTTCGGCAGCCGGGACATCTCGGCGAGGTGCTCGAGCTGCGCGCGCAGGACGGCCCGGCCGCCGATCGGGCGGCGGAGTACCGCCTCGTCGACGATCGCCCAGAGCCGGGTCGGGGCCGAGCCCTCGAGGATCTGCTGCCGGGTCTTGCGCAGAGCCACCAGCCGGTCGATCTCTGCCGCCGGCAACGGCCGCTCGCCCCGGCCGAGCCGGGTCACCGCGCGGGCGTAGTCAGGGGTCTGCAGCAGGCCGGGCACGAACTGGATCTCGTAGGTACGGATCAGCTCGGCGGCCATCTCCAGCCCGAGGTAGGAGTGGAACCAGTTCGGGGTGATGTCGTCGTAGCGTTGCCACCAGCCCGGGTTGTTCGCCTGCTTGGCCAGGTTGATCAGCCGGGCGCGCTCGTCGGGGTCGGCGAGTTTGTACAGGCTGAGCAGATCCTCGACGTCGCGGACCTTGAAGCCGACTCGGCCGAGCTCGAGCCGGCTGATCTTGGACTCGGAGCCGCGGATCGCGTACCCGGCCTCGGCGCGGCTGATCCCGGCCTGCTCGCGCATCCGGCGGAGGTGGGCGCCGAGCATGATCCGCAGTGCGGTCGGCCCGCCCGGCGTGCCTTGCTCCGTCACCGCCCGTCCTCCCTGAATCCGGTCCCACCCGACGCAAGTTTGGATCATTTCACGATTCGGGCCTGGCCGGGGCAGGCCGACGCGCCTCCACGAGCTGGAATCGTTCCCCTACTGTTAGTAGGGTCAGAACAGACAACCCCGGTACCACCGACGATCTGCGAGGTCGCCCATGTCCGTAGGCAAGATTTCCCCGAGCTCTGTGCCGGTCGGGGTGGACACGACGCGGGCGAGCATCGCGCGGGTGTACGACGCGTTCCTGGGCGGCAAGGACAACTTCGAGATCGACCGCGAGGTACTGCGCCAGGTGGCGACGGTGGCCCCGCAGGTGACCGACCTGGCCTGGTCCAACCGCAACTTCCTGGTCCGCGCCTGCCGCTTCCTGGCCGGCCAGGCGGGCATCACGCAGTACCTGGACTGCGGATCCGGCCTGCCGACGGCCGAGAACACGCACCAGATCGTGCAGCGGCTGCAGCCGACGGCCAAGGTGCTCTACGTCGACAACGACCCGGTGGTGCTGGCCCACGGCCGCGCGCTGCTCGAGGAGAACGACCAGACGCTGTTCATCAGCGCGGACATCTTCAAGCCCGACGAGGTGCTGAACGCGCCGGGGGTCAAGGAGTTCCTCGACTTCAGCCAGCCGATCGCGCTGATCCAGAACGGCACGCTGCACCACTACCTCGGCGACGACGCCCCCGACCTGATCAAGCGGTACGCCGATGCGCTGGTGCCGGGGTCGTACGTGGTGATCTCGCACTTCCTCGACCCGGAGACGCCGGCGCACGCGAAGACCGCACGGGCGCTGGAGGAGCGGTTCACCCACAGCCCGATGGGCAGCGGCCTGTTCCGCACGCACGAGAAGATCGCCGAGATGTTCGGCGACCTCGAGATGGTCGAGCCCGGCCTGGTCCTGTGCGACGAGTGGTGGCCGGACGGCCCGCGGGTGAAGCCGCTCAGCCAGATCGAGGAGTGCATCGCCGGCGGCATCGCCCGCAAGAACTAAGAGGTCTCCGACACCAGTACTGCGGTGGTGTTCGGCTCGAGTGCCTTGAAGAGGTGGGCTACGTCGCCGGGATAGGCGATGTAGTCACCGGGGTGCAGCTCGACCGGATCGTCCAGCGGACCGATCAGGGCACGACCACTGCCCAGTACTACGTGTTCGACCGTGCCCGGCATGTGCGGCTGGGACTCACGACCCGGGCCGGGTGCGACGACGATGCGGTAGAGGTCGCGCCGGGCGTGTGGCGGGCTGGCCGCGACCAGGGTGGCGCTGTAGTCCGAGCGCTCCGAGTAGATCGCCGGGCCTTCGTTCGCCCGGATCACCTGGACCTTCGGGCGTGGCGGTTCGAGTAGGTCGGCGAACTGGATCTCCAGGGCGACGCAGAGCGCCCAGAGCGTCTCGACGCTCGGGTTGCCGGTGCCCGACTCCAGTTGGGACAGGGTGGACTTCGCGACGCCCGCGCGCTTGGCGACCTCGGTGAGGGAGAGCCCGGCCCGGCCCCGGGCTGCCCGCAAGGATGACGCGATCACGTCGAGAGGTGCCTTGCTGTCCATCGGTGTTCGCTCCATCGGTCCAGGTGTTCGGCTTGACGAACGATTGTGATGTGTTCATCATAAACTTCATGCGTTCGATATGGCGAACATTAGATGGTGCGTTGCTTCGGGACATCGGGCTGGTGTGTCTGGCCGACGGTGTGGTCGGGCTCTCGTACGGCGCGATCAGCGTCGGCGGCGGACTCCAGTTGTGGGTGCCGGTGGTGTTGTCCCTGCTCGTGTTCGCGGGAGCCTCGCAGTTTCTGTTCGTCGGGATCGTCGCGGCAGGTGGTAGTCCAATCGCTGCGACGATTGCCGGATTGCTGGTCAACACCCGGCACGTTGCCTTCGGGTTGGCGCTGAGCGACGTGATCGGCAATGGGTGGCGACGGCTGCCTGGCAGTCATCTGATGACGGATGAGAACGTCGCTTTCGCGCTCGGGCAAGACGAGTTGCGGCAGAAGCGGGCGGCGTACTGGGCCTGCGGGATCGGGATCTTCGTCTGCTGGAACCTCGGGGTGCTGATCGGCGCGGCGGCTGGGTCGGTGATCACGGATACCGATGTGTTCGGGCTGGATGCTGCCTTTCCTGCCGTGTTGCTGGCGTTGGTGTTGCCTGCGCTGCGGGATCGGTCGACGCGGAAGGCTGCCGCGGTTGGGGTCGTGGTCGCGTTGGTGGCGACGCCGTTCCTGCCGGCCGGGTTGCCGGTGCTGTTCGCTCTGGTGGGGTTGCTGTTCTATCGCGCTGAGAAGCCGGCTTTGGAGTCGGTCGGATGAGCAACACGATGCTGGTGGCGGGGATTCTGGTACTTGCCGTGGGCACCTTTTCGCTACGGCTCGCGGGACCGTTGCTGCGGACCCGGTTCGAGTTGCCCGAGCGGGCTCAGCAGGTGATGGCGGCTGCCGCGATCGTGTTGCTGGCCGCGTTGGTGGCGACGGCCGCGTTGACGGACGGGCGGGGCGACGCCGGAATCGCCCGGCCGGTGGGGGTGCTGGTGGGCGGAGTACTGGCTTGGCGGAAGGCGCCGTTCGTGCTCATCGTCGTCGCTGCTGCCGCGACGGCGGCAGGGTTGCGGCTGCTCGGCGTACCGTAAATCCGGCTTTTGCGGTTAGCGTTCGGCCATGAAACGACTCGGGATCGCCAGTTTCGTCGTCGGCGCGGCGCTGGTCGTGTTCTTCGGCGTGCTGATCATGCGGAACCTGCCGAGCACGCCGAAGCCGATCGAGGGCGGGCTGGTGCACCTGTCCAAGCCAGGACTGACGCTCTGGGCGTCGGAGGACCATGTACCGGCGGAGTGCGAGGTCAAGGGGCCGGACGGGGCTGACGTTCCGCTGGTGTCCGACGAGTCCACGTCGCTGCAGATCAACGACGGTGAATGGTACTCGCTCGCACGGTCGGCCGAGCAGGTGCCGGCCGGCGACTATGCGGTCAACTGCGTCGTGGCCGGGTTCAACGCCGACGCCGATGTGACGTTCTCCGCGGCGCCGCGGATGTCGATCCTCACCTTCGTACTGGCGATCCTGGGGGCCGTCTTCTCCTTGATCGGCGCTATCGCGCTCGGTTCGGTCTTCCTCGCCGCGGGAGCCCGCCGCCGCAAACGCGACATCCCTCGCAACGGCCCACCACCCGGCTATCCGCAGCAACCTGGTTATCCGCCGCCCAGCACCTACCATCCCGGCCCCAACCCCGACCGCCCTCAGGACCGCCCGCAAGACCGGCCTCAGGACGGACCTTACGGCGGCTAGTGTTCGGCCATGAAGCGGCTAGCGATCGCCAGCGTCGCCGTGGGGGTCTTGCTGGCAGGGGTCTTCGCAGTGCTGGTCGTTCGCAACGTGCCGACCACGCCGGAGGAAATCGGTACCGGCCCCACGCACGTGTCGAGGAACGGGCTGACGCTGTGGGCGTCGACGGATGGCGTAGTACCGGCGTGTGAGGTGAAGACGGCTGCTGGTGCCACTGTCCCGCTGGTGATCCCGGGTGACGGCCAGGTGCAGAAGGACGGCATGGCGTACTGGTACTCGTTCGCGCGCTCGGCCAAGCCGGTGCCGGCCGGGGACTATGCGGTCAGCTGCCGCGCTGACGCGCCCGGCATCAAGTACGCCGTCAGCCCGCGAAACTCCTTCGTCTACTTCGTCGGCTCACTTCTCGGAGCCGGCATTTCGCTACTCGGCTTCTTCGCCCTCGGGACCTACCTGCTGACGATCGGCGCCCGCCGTCGAAAGGCCGGCATTCGGGTATGACCGTCTATCCCGGGCAACCCGCCGGGCTGCAGCGCAGGACGTTGCTCTGGCTCGCAGTCGCTTGTTTTGTTGCGGGTCTGGCGTTGACCGGCCTGTTCGTCAATCGTGTCGTGCATACGCTGCCGCAAGAACCGCAGTGGGCGGACAGCGGCACGATCCACCTCGACCAGGTCGGTCTGACCGTCTACTCGTCCATCCCGGTACTACGCGCCCCCTGCGACGTCCGCGACGACAACGGCGCAGTACTGGAGCTCGTACCGGCGGCGGAGGCGGAGACCCTCACTGTGGACGACGACACCTGGTACGTCGTCGCCCGCTCCCGCGATCGGGTGCCCCCGGGCGACTACATCGCCACCTGCACCGACAAGCAAACCAGCGCCGTCTACGCCCTGGGCCCTCGCAGCACTCCCACCGGCTTCGCCTACGCAGTACTGGGCGCCATCACATCATTCGTGGTGGGCACGGTCCTGGCTCTCATCTTCCTGATCCTGTACTTCCTTCGTCGTCAGAGCCGACCGCCTACCGCGCCGCCCTCAGGTCGGCAGCCGTTTCCCAGCTACTCGCCTGAGGGCGGATGAACTCACTGCGGCAGTGTCCAGCGCTGGTTGCTGGCGCCGGTACAGGTCGTTGCTTGTACTGCGCTGCCACTAGTAGCCGGCGCTGTCAGGCAGAGGCCTGAGGACGCGTTGCGGAGAGTCCCATCAGCCTGCGCCGACCAGGACTGGTTTGCTCCGCCATGGCAGCCGTAGAGGATCACTGCGCCCGGCTGGGTCGCACTGGCGTCCAAGCAGCTGAACAGTGCGCGGATGGAGCCGTTCTCCGAGTGCACCCAGTTCTGGTTGTTCCCGCCGGTGCAGGTGTACAGCAGGATCGCCGTCCCGTTGGCACTGCTGCCACCGGAGACGTCCAGGCAGCCACCGCTGCCCCGGATGTCGCCTGACGACGAGTTCCCGATCCCGTTCTCCTGTACTGCGGTGCTGCCGCTGACCGTGACCTGGCTGTCGGCGGCGCATCCTGTGCTCTCCGAGGTGCCGGTGAAATGCGCTGTCGCGGTGGGCGACGTTGGCAGAGCCATGGAGAGCTTGGAGTAGGGCTCGTCGGCACAGGTCGCGCTGTTGTTGTTCCAGTCGAAGTACTCGGTCCAGCTGACCATGCCCGAGGTACTGATCGTGTTCCGGGCGCCTGTCTGCAGACTGCCCAGCTTGAACGAGGTCCCCGCAGTCAGGTCCCGCACGGTCACGCCGTACCAGCCACTGCCCTCACTGGCGACGGTGAAGCCGTACGTGTGCCCGGGCGTCGGCGCCTGGTCGAGACGGCAGCTACCGCCGGTGCCGTCCTCGGAGAACTTGATGCAGTACGTCCCGGCGGATCCGGCTTTCCGGTCGGTCGAGTTCCACAGCGAGTACAGGAACATCCCGCCGCCGTCGCGATGGGTCTGCATGCCGGTGTAGCCGCCGACGTCGCCGCCGGTGAACTGGAACTGGTTCGACCAGTACACGTTGGCGCGACCGGGCGCCTGCTGGATCGTCATCCGAAACTCGGCCTGCGTCAGCGACGCGGCATCGAAGGTGTAGTTCACATAGGTGCCAGGGGTGGCACCAATCGCCGCGGCAGGGCCGGCCGACAGCGAGGCTGTCAACAGGCCGAGCGCAGCGGCGATGGGCAGGGCGAAGCGACGGATTCTCATCTCGCAACCTCCAGACGAAGTGGGGCGGACTTCGGGGAGCGCTCGAGACGATCATGCGCAAAACTGCCCACGCTGTCTAGACGTGAGCAGGTTTCTGCACGTTAACGTTTAATCACCGACTCCAGGTAGAGCTCAAGGCGCTCTTGGAGCAGTTCGGGACTCAGGTCGGTCCGCCCGAGGTCGCGCCACGGTTCGGCGACCTTCTCCGCATCCGGCGCGAAGGCGAGGGCATCCAGCAACAGCCAGTAGCGGTGGTCGTCGGCCCTCGCCAAGTCGCGGCCGCCCCCAGCGGCGTACAGGCTGCTGAACTCTCGGCCGGCCTCCACCCCGTGGAGCAACGCCAGCGCGGTCGAGCAGTGGGCGACGTCGAGGTCAGCCGGCCCCCACGAGGTCTCCACCCAGTCGACCACGCCACTGACCCGGCCACCGTCGAACAACACGTTCCCGGGGTGGAAATCCCTGTGCAGAAAGGTGCCTTCGTACTTCGGTGGCTCCCGCCGCAAGTAGTCGACAGCAGCCGCCCAGACCTCCGGCCGACTAGTTGCCGAGGGCACCCGAACGCGATCGGGTGCCGTCCAAGGCTGATACTCGCGGGGCTGTTCCTCGACCTCAACCCGGTGGATCGCAGCGAGTTGCCGAGCCAGCTGGCGTGCTCGGTCGGCGGCTCCAGCCTCCTCCACGTGCACTGAGCCCGGGAGCAGGGTCATCAACAGCGACGGCTGATCGCAGTACCGGGCTTCCGCATCGACTCCGACGCACGCGGCCGCGGGTACATCGGTGTCGGCCAGTTGGCCGAGGATCGTTGCCTCCCGGGTCAGCAGGCCGTGCGCGTGCTTCACGAAGAACTCGTCGACGAAGGCTCGCAGTACGAAGGTCTGGGACCCGTGCGGCAGGTCGACCTCGACCCGCCGCATCTCGGACGTCCAGCCCCCGCGCAGGCGTTCTGCGCGGGTGACTCGGCCGCCGGTCAGTTGCTCGACCCAGGCGAGCGGATCAGGCATTGACTACTGATGAGCCCTTCGGGCGGAGCAGGAAGGCGCCGGCGTACAGCAGGGCGGCGATGATCAGCAGGCCGTCGAAGCCGATGATCAGGGCCGCGTACTCGAGGCAGCCGCCGAGCATCGCGCCGAGCAGGTTGGCGCCGAAGCTCGCGGTGCCGTCCTCGGTGTCGGTGAACCGCTTCGCGAAGATCACGTTCGCCGCGAAGATCGGGGTGAACGCGATCACCACGGCGACCAGCGCACGCAGTCCGACCGGCATCGAGAGCAGCCAGCTGTCCGGGAAGATCCAACTCAACAGCAGGCCTGCGCCCAGTACGGCGTACATGATCTTCACCGGTGGAGTCTTGAACCGCCGGGTCACTTCGACAGCCGCCAGGACGGCGATCAGCACCCCGGCGAACACGATCGCGTTGACCACCCACGTCGTACCGAACAGCAGCGCGAACCCGGTGATGCTCTTCGTCTCCAGCAACATGAAGCCGGCGCCGAGCAGGAACAGGTCCGTGTACGGACGCATCCGCCGGTATGACGAACCGCCGCCCGCGATGCCGACGCCGATCAGGCCGGCGACCAGCACCAGACCCAGCGTCACCAGGTACAGCGACGGGATCCGGTCGGTGAACAGGTACAGGAACGGCCGGTTGTCCGTGGCCGGCGGCGGCGTGATCGCGGTCGGCCCGGCCCACGGCTTGTCGCCGCAGGTCTGGTCCGCCTCGGTCAGACCCACCGTCACGACGGCCTGCTGCAGGTCATCGCCGACCTTGTCCACGCACGGCTTGTGCCCGAAAGCCTTCTCGGCCGTCAACGCGAGCCGGTCGATCAGCCAGGTCTCGCGGTAGTAGTTGTACATGGCGAACGCGCCGCCCGGAGCCAGGTGCTTCTTCGCGCTCTCGAACGCCTGCTGCGTGAACAGGTAGCTCTCCAGCCGCAGCGAGCTCGCGCCGTTCACCAGCGTCAGCGAGTCCGGCAGGGCCAGCAGGATCAGGTCGTACTTCTTGTCGGTTCCGGACAGGTAGGCGCGGCCGTCGTTGATGTACGACGTGACGCGCGGATCCTGGTACGGGTGATCTGGGTGCCGCGCCTTGCCGATGTCGCGGATCCGCGGGTCGATCTCGACCGCGTCGACGTGCTCAGCGCCCTTCTTCAACGCGATCGCGACGTCGGAACCCGAGCCGGCGCCGATGATCAGCACGTTCTTGGGCGACTTGCCGACGGCCGCACGCTCATACGGGAGCCCGTACTGCGGTTCCCACTGCAGCCGCGCGTCGGCGGGGATCGCCTGCTGGTGCGGTACGCCGTTCACGGTGATCGTCAGCAGCGGCACCCCCTGCCAGTCGAATCCGGAGGTCTGCACCTTGTAGTACGGCGACCAGCTGTTCTCCGGCCGCGTCGACTCGTGGAACAGCACACCGACCATGACCAGCAGCGGCGCGGCGACCAGTACGGCGCTCAGCGCGGTCGCGGTCAGCTTCTGCTGCGGAACCATCAGCACCAGGAACGCGAGCGTGACGATCAGCCCCCACCAGATCGGCGGCGCTCCCAGGAACGACAGCCCGGTGAACGCGACGATCCCGATCAGGCTCCCGATCAGATCGAACCGGTACGCCGTGAGCCGCGGCAGGTCGGCAAAGCACCGACCCACCAACTCGGCCGGCCCGGCCAGCACGACCGCCGCCGCGACGAAGATGATCGGCAGGATCACCCAGGTCGGCGGGCCGGTGGTGCTCAGGCTGGTGAAGTAGATGACGCTCGACGAACTACCCCGGTTGACCGTCACCGGCTTCCACGCGATCACCGCGACCAGCAGGCCGAGCATGATCGGGGAGTAGTACGGCAGCCGCTTGGCCCGCCCGGACCGCAGGATCCCGATCCCGATGCCGAGGAACGACCCCAGCAACACGAAGTTCGAGAAGTAACTGAGGTGCACCACGTTCGACCCGGTCCACCGGATCAATGCCAGCTCGAGGAACAGCATCAGCGCACTGGACAACACCAGCCGCGGCCGCACCGCAAACGGACTGTGCCACCGAGGCGTACTGACCTGACCGGGTATAGACGAGTCGACTGCCATGGGCGGCGACCATACCGGATCCGGAGTGGTCTACATCACCCTGATCCCGATTTCCGGGCAACCACCCGTACGAGGCGCCCACCGTACTCGTGTTGCACGGCTAGGCGATCAGGTCGGCGAAGACGACGAGGTTGGCCTCGTACTTGCCGGATACGTAGTCGAGCCCGCCGCAGGTGATCAGCCGCAAACCGGCGTGGTCGAGATCGCCGTACACCGCTGCGCTGGGGAAGACGGACTTGGGGTATTCCTTGATCCGGACGACCGAGAACACCGCCGTCGAGCGATCCTGCCGGGTCACCGTGATCTTGTCCCCCGGCCGTATCCGTCCGAGCCGGGCGAAGACGCCTGCCCGGCCGGACCAGTGGACGTGGCCGGCGATGACGGCCGGGCCTTTCTCGCCCGGGGTGGGGGCGCCGGTGAACCAGCCGGCGGGGAAGCCGTTCGGCGGTACCTGCAGACTGCCGTCCGATTTGAGGCCGAGGCGGATCAGGGCTGAGTCCACCCCGATCGCGGGAATACTCACCCGGATCGGGATGGACCTCCGCATCGGTGCCGACCGCCTGCGCACTTGGCCGGGGGGTAGTGGCCAGGACGATTGGGCGGGAGGCTCCGAGCGGAGTACTGGGTTGGGCTTGCGCTGGGTGGTCGAGCGTTTGGGGGTGGCCGGCGTCCGGGGGAGCGCGGTGGGCGTGGGGGTCACGATGGTGGTGGTTGGCGCAGCGGTCCTGCTCGGTACCTCGTCAACTGTTGTCGAGCCGGTGTGAGTCGGCCCCGTGCCCGACTCACCGCTACAACCAGCCGCGACGAGAGTCGCCAGTACCAGCAGGGCCGCTGCGCCGGTCCTCATGGCGTGACCGGCGTTGTCCAGCCGAACCACGGGACAACCGGAGGCTCGATCAGCCAGATCGACCAACCGGACGCGTCACCTGTACCGACGGGACCTTCCGGCGTCTTGGTGACCTGCGGAGGCATGGGCGAGGGCGGAGGCGACGTGGGCGGTGAGGTCGGTGGGGTCGTCGGCGGCGTGGTCGGGGGTGAGGTGGGCGGTGACGTGGGTGGTGACGTGGGTGGTGAGGTCGGAGGTGACGTCGGGGGTGAAGTGGGCGGTGTGGTCGGAGGTGACGTCGGGGGTGTGGTCGGGGGTGAGGTGGGCGGTGATGTCGGGGGTGAGGTGGGTGGCGAGGTCGGGGGTGAGGTGGGTGGCGAGGTCGGGGGTGAAGTGGGTGGCGAGGTCGGAGGTGAAGTGGGCGGTGACGTCGGAGGTGAAGTGGGTGGCGAGGTCGGGGGTGAAGTGGGTGGCGAGGTCGGAGGTGAAGTGGGCGGTGACGTCGGAGGTGAAGTGGGTGGCGAGGTCGGAGGTGACGTGGGGGGTGAGGTCGGAGGTGACGTGGGAGGTGACGTGGGAGGGGTGGGGCTGCACCGTGGTTTGGTGATGGTGTTCGTGTCCAGGGTGACGGCGCCGTTGCGGGCCAGTAGCCGGCCGATCGAGGTGGCCCCCGTCTGCATGGTGATCGACGTCAACGCCAAGATGGTGCCGCGGAAGCTGGTGCCGGTACCGATCGTCGCGGAGCTGCCGATCTGCCAGAACACGTTGCAGGACCGGGCTCCGTTGGTCAGCAGCACCCGGCTGCTGGAGGCGGTGGTGAGCGTCGAACCCGCTTGGAAGACGAAGACCGCCCCCGCGTCGCCCTCGGCATTCAGGGTGAGTGTTCCGGTCAGCCCGATCGAGCTGGCCGAGTTGTAGACACCCTGGGTCAGGGTCTTGCCGCCCAGGTCGTCGGTGATCGGCGATGGCGGCGACTCTCCGGCCGCGACGTTGTACGCCGTGACGAGGTCGTCCTTCGCCCCTTGGGTCACGCTGTCCCCGGCGTGGTTCGTGCCGGTGATCGTCATCGTCCCAGTGCCGCTGATGGCTGGGTTGGGAAAGCTGCCGATGTCGCCGTTCAGGGTGGTAGGACCGGTGTTGGTGATCCCCGCCCCGGCCAGGACCACGAAGCTCCCGGCGGTACCCAACGGCACCACCACGGCGGCGGCCTGAGCACTGCCTCCTGTGGCCAGTAGGCCCCCGGCGGAGACTGCGACCGCTGCCGTGACCGCCAGCACGCTCAGACTCCATCGGCCTCGGATCGGCCCGTACCTGGAGAACTCCATGATCGATTCACCCTCAAGTCCATCGACAGCACTCAGCCGGCCGGCAGCACCGTGCGCTGCGCCGGCGTTCATCGCGAGGGAGGGTCCGTTGCTACACGGACGACGTCTCGGCGGCCAGGCAGGGGCCGGCGACAGGACATCGGGAGGCCGCCATCGGCAGAAAACCCCAGCCTGCCGCGAGTTGATGGCGAGTTCGCACCCCGTTCGACCGGCGGCGGTCCATCGAAGCCGTCAAACGCCGATCACAATTTGTAACTGATCCTGACGTTAGGTTACCGATTCCACCCTGTCAATGACTCAATGGATGCAGTGGGCAACCAATCGAAGTAGTTGCCTAATTCAACTAGCACCCCTTCGCCGGCGACAACAAAGGGCAGCACCGCTCCGGACGGCGATCACACCGACTGGACTTGCATCGGGTGGGACTAGTGCGTTGCCCCACCCGTATTCGACTCGCCCACGAGCGTCTTGAGCCCACCCGAACCATTGGCGGTGAAGCCCTGATGAGCAGCCGACTGGTGTTGTCTTGGTCGGGCTGGCGCGCTGCACCGCCCGCGCTCGTATCGACGAACTACAGGTCTCCCTCTGGGAGCGAGGCGACGATCGCCCGGACGTTTGTCCCTGCCGTCGACGAACTCCTTGACCGCGGCGCGAATGTTTGCAAGCGGAAGGACGGCTTCACGCGGGAACTCGCAGTCGCATGACAGGTGGCGTTGGCGAGGAGGCTCCGGCCCGGGATGCGCAAGCACCCAACACGAGGACGGTGGGGGCCGTGCCAGCGCTACGAAGACAACATCACTCGGGCGCCCCCATGGGGCTGCACCGCTAGTGGTTCGGGTGGGCTCAGGACGCTAGTGCGCGAGGCGAGTACGGGCGGGGCGAGGTATCCGCGGGGCGAGGTACCCGCGGCACCACGGCAACGTCAGTCGGCTACCCCATCGGGCTGCATCGCGAGTGGTTCGGGTGGGCTCAAGACGCCAGTGCGCAAGGCGAGTACGGGTGGCGCGATGTGCCGCGCCACCAAGGCAATGTCAGTCGGCTACGCCATCGGGCTGCATCGCGAGTGGTTCGGGTGGGCTCAAGACGGTGGGGTGCGGAACGAGTACGGGTGGGGCGATGTACCTGCGCCACCAAGGCAATGTCAGTCGGATAGCCCATCGGGCTGCCGCTAATGGTTCGGGTGGGCTCAAGACGGTGGGACGCGGAACGAGTGCGGGTGGGTGCTATGTACTCCGACACACCGGCGACCACCCGCGCAAGCTAGGTGGTCGCCGGTGGCTCAGTGGGTCAGCGGGTGGCGGGCTTTGCCAGTTGGCAGCCGGACTTGTTGAGGTCGAGGGTGCGGGTGGAGGTCAGGCAGGTGTAGAGCCACCAGGTCTGCTGGCCGTAGGCGGCGCCCTGGTCGACGGTGATGTTGCCGTTGGCATCTACCTCGCAGGGGTTGTTCAGGGTGCAGCGCTGGCCGTCTTCGTTGCCGGTGTTGTTGACGCCGATGACCTGGCCGGTGGAGGTACTGACGATCGGCGAGCCCGAGGTGCCGCCGATGGTCTCGCAGCCGGGCTGCTGGTACTTGATGGAGCTCTTGAAGACCCAGCCGCCTTCGCGCAGCTCGGGGATGGTCGACTGCACGGAGCAGGTGTAGATGCGCTTCCAGTATCCGGAGACGACGGCCATGCCGGCGCCGTTCGCGGGAGCCGCCTGGGCCAGTGTCAGCGGGGTGACGTTCAGGCGGGACTGGATCGCGGCGTACGTCTCGGTCAGGCGGTACAGGGTGATGTCGGTCTTGGTCATCGTCGAGTACAGGACCCGGTTGGCCCGGACGGTGCCCGCGTTGCTGGAGCTCGGCCGAAGCAGGGTGAAGGAGCGGGTGGAGGACCGGTTGACGATCACCTGGCCCGGGCTGGGCATGCCGCCTTCGTAGCAGTGACCGTTGGTGAGGATCAGCGCGGGATCGGTCGACAGCGATCCGGCGTAC
This sequence comes from Kribbella sp. NPDC051620, assembly GCF_044453825.1. NCBI lineage: Bacteria > Bacillati > Actinomycetota > Actinomycetes > Propionibacteriales > Kribbellaceae > Kribbella > Kribbella sp. NPDC051620. The sequence goes on along the minus strand of NZ_JBITDB010000003.1, from coordinate 1,118,257 downwards.
CGGACGAGTGAACCGGAGCAGTTGCTGAGTGCCGCGATGCCGGTGAAGTCGGTGCCAGGTGCGGCGGCGACGGCCGGTCCGGAGGCCTGTGGTGAGACCTCGACGGCGAGTGCCTGGCTGCTGCCGAGCAGCGCGGCGCTGAGCGCGACGGTGGTCGCGGCAAGGGTACGGAACAGTCTCATGGGCGGTTTCCTGTCCTCACTAGTGTGCTCGCGGTCGGGGGCGGCGCGAGCAGGCCGTAGTCGGCCCAGGACTCTTCGTATCCGATGCAGGCCGCTCAGGGCCATCACATAGGGATGAAAAGTTCCCGCCAGGCCGCAGTACAGGGGTAAACCTGCGGCCATGTCGGTGTCTGCACCCGGTAAACGGGCTGTTACCCTTCGTCTCCGGATCCGCCCGGCTCGAACCACGGCACCACCCGGTACGTCGTACCAGGTGGGAGTGGGGAACAGGAGGCACGTCGGCGCGCCTGAGAAGGTGGAGTCGTCATGCCACGGGAGAACGGAAGGATTTATGCCGCAGGAGAAGCCAGACCTGCGCAGTCTCAGTGAGCCGGTACGTTTCAAACGGGCGCTCACATTGCTGCTGATGACCTTGCTGCTGCCCGGATCCGCGCAGATAGCGGCCGGCAGCAAGAAGGCGGGCCGGTGGGCCTGGCGGGTGCTGGGCGGCATCGTCGCGATCGTGATCTTCGTCATCGTGCTGTCGCTGATCTGGCGGGCCGGCGCGATCAACCTGATGGTCTCGCCGAAGACGCTGCGGTTCATCCAGATCCTGCTGATCCTGCTCGCGATCGGCTGGGCGGCGCTGTTCGTCGACGCCTACCGGCTCGGCCGGCCGCTGACGCTGGAGCGCAACCACCGGCTGACCACCAGCATCGTCGACGGCGTACTGATCGTGTTGGTCATGAGTGTGCTGATCTGGGGCAGCACCATCGTCTCCACCCAGCGCGACTTCGTGGCGTCGGTGTTCGGCAACGGCAAGAAGTCCGAGGCGGACAAAGGCCGGTACAACGTACTTCTCCTCGGCGGCGACTCGGGCGCGGACCGGATCGGGACCCGGCCGGACAGCATCACGCTGGCCTCCATCGACGCGAACACCGGCCGGACCGTGCTGATCGGCCTGCCGCGCAACATGGCCCGGGTGCCGTTCCCGGCCGGTACGGCGCTGAACAAGAAGTTCCCGAACGGCTTCCACTGGACCGACTGCGCCGAGAACTGCCTGCTGAACGGCGTCTACACGTACTCCGCCGAGCACCCGGCCCTGTTCCCCGGCGACCCGAATCCGGGCGTCACCGGCACCAAGCAGGCCGTCGAGGCGATCACCGGGCTGAAGGTCAACTACCACGTACTGATCGACCTGGCCGGTTTCCGCGACCTGCTCAACGCGGTCGGCGGGATCACCCTCGACGTCGGCAAGCGGGTGCCGATCGGTGGCATCGGCGGGCCGATCAAGGGCTACATCGAGCCGGGCGCCAACCAGCACCTGGACGGCTATCACGCCCTCTGGTTCGCGCGGTCGAGGGCCGGTGCGACAGACTACGAGCGGATGACCCGGCAGAAGTGCGTGATGACGGCGATGCTGAACCAGCTCTCGCCGACAACGGTGCTGACCAAGTTCCAGGGCATCGCCAAGGCGAGCAAGAAGGTGGTCAACACGGACATCCCGGCCGGTGACCTCGGTACCTTCACGGACCTGGCGCTGGACGCGAAGAAGCTGCCGGTGTCAAGCTTCTCCGCGGTCCCGCCGCTGATCAAGACCGGCAATCCCGACTTCGCGCTGATCAGGACCAAGGTGACCGAGGCGATCGGAAAGTCGGAAGCGCTGGACAAGTCGTCCGATGACGGAGACGGTAAGAAGACGAACGCACCGAGTAACAGCACCACCAAGAAGACGACCACGCCGGCCAAACCCGGCAAGAGCAGCAGTACCCCGTCCAAACCCGGTAACGACGTCGATGACGTCGCTTCGATCTGTAAGGCCTGACCTGAACATGTCCTTGTCTTCCTGGCCCCCCGTCTCCGTCGTGATGCCGGTGCTGAACGAGGAACGCCACCTCGAAGAGGCAGTAGGCCGCGTACTCGACCAGGAGTACCCCGGCGAGCTCGAGGTGGTGCTCGCGATCGGTCCGAGCAAGGACAGAACCCAGGCGATCGCCGCGCGGCTGGCTGAGGCCGACAAGCGGATCACGATCGTCGCGAACCCGACCGGCAAGACCCCGGCCGGACTCAATACCGGGATCGCGCACGCCCGCCACGACATCGTCGTACGGGTGGACGGGCACGGCGTACTGACCCAGGGCTACATCACCCGGGCGGTGGAGGTGCTGCACGAGAGCGGCGCCGACAACGTGGGTGGCGTGATGGCGGCCGAGGGGCGTACGCCGATCGAGATGGCTGTCGCGTGCGCCTACCGGTCGCGGCTCGGCCTTGGCGCGTCCACGTTCCACCAGGGCGGCAAGGCGGGGCCTGCCGACACCGTGTACCTGGGTGTCTTCCGGCGGGCGGCGCTGGAGCGCGTGGGCGGGTTCGACGAGTCGATGCACCGGGCTCAGGACTGGGAGCTGAACTACCGCATCCGCAAGACCGGCGGGCTGATCTGGTTCAGCCCCGACCTGTCGGTGACGTACCGCCCGCGCTCGTCGCTCAAGGACGTCGCCAAGCAGTTCTTCCACACCGGCCAATGGCGCCGCGAGGTCATCCGCCGCCACCCGGAAACGGCCAGCAAGCGGTACCTGGCCCCGCCGGTCGCCGTCGTCCTGCTCGCCCTGGGCACCATCCTCGGCATCATCGGCGTGGCCACCGGCTCCGCCATCCTCGACCTGGGCTTCCTGGCGCCGCTCGGCTACGCCCTCCTGCTGATCTTCGGCTCAGCCATGGAAGGCCGCTACCTCCCCTGGAAAGCCCTCTTCTGGCTCCCCCTGATCTGCGCCACCATGCACATCTCCTGGGGCCTAGGCTTCCTCATCGGCCTCCAGGAACGCCCAGCCCCACCAGCCACAGCACCCGGAACGCCCGGCGCACCGGCCTCCGCGTAGTACCGGATAGCTCCTAGTAGCTCGTTAGCTCCTCCGATGGCCGGAGGAGCTACCGGGCTGCTGTTGCTTCGCGGGTGTAGGCGGCTACTACTTCCTTGACGTCGCCGTCCATGCGGAGGATGCCCTTGTCGAGCCAGAGGGCTCGGTTGCAGGTGTCCAGGACTACGTCGAGGCTGTGGCTGACCAGGAAGACGGTGCCGGCTTCGGATCTCAGGTCTTTGATCTTCTGTTCGGAGCGGATGCGGAACTCGGCGTCGCCGGTGGCCAGGGCCTCGTCGACCAGGAGGATGTCATGCGTCTTGGCGGAGGCGATCGCGAACTTGAGGCGGGCCGCCATGCCGGACGAGTACGTCGACATCGGCAGGTCGATGAAGTCGCCGATGCCGGAGAACTCGACGATCTCGTCGTACCGGGAAGCGATCTCGGCCGGTGACATCCCCATCGCCAGGCAGCCGAGGACGACGTTGCGGTCGCCGGTCAGGTCGTTCATCATCGCCGCGTTGACGCCGAGCAGCGACGGCTGCCCGCCGGTGTAGATCGCGCCCGACGCGGGCGGCAGCAGCCCGGCAATCGCGCGCAGCAGCGTCGACTTGCCCGACCCGTTGCGCCCGATCACGCCGATCGCGTCGCCCTTGTACGCCGTGAAGGTGACGTCCTTGACCGCGTGCACCTCGCGGATCGTCGGCCGGTCCTGGCGCTTGAGGATCCGCCGGAACGCGGTCGCCGCCGTTCCCTTGCCGCCCTGTCCGGCGATCACCTTGTAGATGATGTTGACGTCGTCGGCGATGACGGTCGGAATCTGCTCAGCCACGGCCATACCGGTCCTCCGCGCGCCAGAAGAACACGAACCCGCCGACCAGTACGACGATCGCCCAGACGGCCGCGATCGACCAGGCATGGGGCAACTCGTTGCGCGCGTGCTCGCGGAGCAGCGAGCGGCGGACCAAGTCGATGTACGCCGAGATCGGGTTCAGCGAGAGCACCTGGATCACCCACCCCGGCGCATCCAGCGCGCGGAGCTTGTCGGGGATCGAGAAGAAGATGCCGGAGGCGTACAACCAGGTCCGGGTGACGAACGGCAGCAGCTGGCTGATGTCGGACACGAAGGTCCCGATCCGGGCGAAGATCAGCGTCATCCCGAGGTTGAACATCGTCTGCATCGCCAGTGCCGGTACCACCATCAGCCAGCGCCGGCTCGGCCCGTCGGTCACCCCGACGAACGCGAACAGGATGGCCATCGAGACCAGCATCTGGTTGAGCTCGTTCACCACGTACGCCAGCGGCAGGGCCGCCCGCGGGAAGTGCAGGGTACGGATCAGCGACATGTTGAGGGCCAGTGATCGCGACCCCTCGGTCATCGAGCGCTGCGTGTAGGTGAAGACGAACATCCCGCAGATCAGGAAGGCGGCGTAGTTGTGGATGCCGTTCTTGGTGCCGAGCAGGACGCCGAAGGCCAGGTAGTACACAGCCGCGTTCATCAACGGCGTGAGTACCTGCCAGACGGAGCCGAGGCGCGCACCGGCGTACAGGGCATAGGTGCGCGCTCGCGCATAGCTGACGATGAACTGCCGGCGTCCCCACAGTTCCCGCAGGTACCCGCCGAGTGGTGGTCTGGCGGAGCTTCTGGTCAGGCCATGTCGCTCTGCCAGCGCCGCCAGATCGACGGTCTCGGCCGGCCCGGCCGCGTTAGACATGCGGGCCAATCTAGCGGCCCCGGTTGTCGGCCCTCACATCGGCGGGCCGGTAGCTGTCGCGGTGCGCCCGGTTGGGCCATAGCGTAGGCGGGTGAAGCAGAGCCGCCCTTCTGATCTTTCCGAGGAAGAACTCGGATTCCGCATCCGTGGCCCAGTGCGCTGGCTGCTGCCGTCGGTGCTCGGCAGCATCGGCGTCAAGGCTGTCCTGTCAGGCATCTTCGGCGCGTACGCCGACAAGCGCGAGCTGCAGAGCTCCTTGCCCGCGGACTTCTACCAGCACGGTACCGACGAGTTGTGGTTCGACTTCGTCGCCGATCTCGGGGACGGGTTCGACGCGACGTACACGGTCGCGTCGTTGCTGGCCGCCCCCGTCCTGGAGCCGGTCGACGGGCTGCGCCTGCCGCGCGCGTCGCTGCTCGTGATGGGTGGCGACGAGGTCTACCCGGCGGCGTCGTCGACGGCGTACGAGGACCGTACGAAGGGCCCGTACGGCGCCGCGCTGCCGGACCCCGTCGACCCGCCAACACTGTTCGCCTTGCCGGGCAACCATGACTGGTACGACGGGCTGACCGCCTTCCTCCGCGTCTTCGCCCAGCAACGCGCCGTCGGCGGCTGGAAGACCGAGCAGGGCCGCAGCTACTTCGCGATCGAGCTCCCGCAGCACTGGTGGCTCGTTGCCATCGACACCCAGTTCGGCAGCTACATCGACGCGCCGCAGCTCGCGTACTTCCGGGCCGCGCTGGCCGGGATGCAGGCCGGCGACGGTGTGATCCTCTGTACGCCGACGCCCGCGTGGGTTCATGCCGGCGCCGGCGGGGACACGCACGAGTACGACACCATCCGCTTCTTCGATCGCGAGATCATCCAGCCGCTCGGTGGAGTGACGCGCGTGATGCTGTCGGGCGACTCGCACCACTACGCCCGGTACGCCGAACGCGACGGCAGCGGTCAACGCATCACCAGCGGTGGGGGAGGGGCGTTCCTCTCGGCGACCCATCTGCTGCCGGAGTCGCTGACCCTGCCGCCGAAGGTCTCCCGGGTCGCCGATGTCAACGAGGTCGCGACCTTCGATCAAGTTGCTCTGTACCCGACCGCGCGCGAGTCGAAGAAGCTGGCGAAGGGCATCTACCAGCTTCCGTTCCGCAACGTCGGCTTCTGGGGACTCACGGCCGGTCTGCAGACCGTACTCGCCTTGCTGGTGCAGTTCGGCCTGGCGTGGTCGCCGCCGGATGGCGTCTTCGCGGTGATGGCCGTCTGGACTCCGGCTGCTTTCGGCGTGGTCTTCACGATCTTCGCCGGAATCCTCTTCGCCCGCTTCGGCCTGAAACGCAGCGGCCGAGCCGCCGGCGTCGCCGGCTTCCTGCATTCCCTGGCCCACTTGGCGTTGATGGTCGCCTGGGCCGCCGTCCTTTATCGTCTCAGCCAATCCGCGGCCGACTGGATAACCGTCGTGGTCACCCTCGTCGTGACGCCGGTCGTCGTCGGCTTCATCGATGCCGAACTGGTCGCCGCGTACCTCCTCATCGCCGGCAAGTTCGGCTTCAACATGAACGAACTCTTCGCCGGCCAGAGCATCGAGGACTACAAGGGTTTCCTCCGCCTCCACATCTCCCGCAACGGCGACCTGACCATCTACCCCCTGAAGGTCCCCAAGGTCTGCCACACCTGGAAAGCCGCCCCCGACGCCGCCCCGGAAACCCCCTGGCTCATCCCCACCCGAGGCACCCTCCACACCTCCCTGATCGAACCCCCCATCTCCGTCCCCCGCAAACGCAACCCCACCACCGCCGTCCTGTAAAAAGCACCCCACGCCAGCTCAGACGTCGTCGCAGGCTGCAGATCGCCACCCGCCAAACGGTTGCCACTCCGGGGTCGGATCGCTACAGTCAGGTTCTGTTAGGAAGGTTTCCTAATAGTTGCTGTTCACCGAGCCCCGCCCCTCAGGCCGGAAGGAGCGCGACATGTTGCAGGTTCGTCGTACTGCCGTGTACGCCGCGGTTGCCGCGGTACTGATCTCATCCCTGGTGTCCGCCTCGGCCGGAGCCGCGAGCCGGGCCGCTTGGCCGGGTGGGTCCGGAGTGTCTGTTGCTGATGGCAAGAACGTGTTCGGGGAGAATCTCAGCGGGCTGTCGTTCGAGAGCCCCGATGTGTTGTGGGCGGTGAAGAACGGGCCGGGTACGTTGTACCGGCTCGTTCGGGACGGTGCTCTCTGGAAGCCGGACTCGGTCGGCGGTCGTGCGCTGAATTATCGCAACGGCAGTGGTGATCCTGACGCCGAGGGTGTGGTCCGTACGCCGGACGGATTGCTAGTGGCAACCGAGCGCGACGGTGACGACAGCGGTACCAGTCTTGCGAAGGTACTCCGGTACGACCCGGCGTCCACCGCGAACTCGATCAACGCGACCGCCGAGTGGGATCTCACCGATGACCTGCCGGAGGTGGAGGACAACAGCGGTCCCGAGGCGATCTCGTGGATCCCGGACTCGTTCCTCACCGCGAAAGGCTTCCGGGACGAGCGGACGAAGGCCGCCTACAACCCCAGCTCCTACCCCAACCACGGCACCGGCCTGTACTTCGTCGGGCTCGAGGACAACGGGATGGTCTACGCCTACGCGCTGAACCAGTCCGGCGGGTCGTTCACCCGCGTTGCCGCCTTCGCCGGCGGGTTCGCCGCGATCATGGACCTCGAGTTCGACCCGGAGACAGGCCTGCTGTGGTCGACCTGCGACGACACCTGCCACGGGCGCAGCGCGACGCTGTCGATCGCGGCCGGCAGGTTCACCGTCGCCAAGACCTACGACCGGCCGGCGCAACTGCCCGACTACAACAACGAGGGCTTCGCGATCGCGCCGCAATCCACCTGTACTTCGGGACGCAAACAGGTCGTCTGGGCCGACGACGACAACGACGGCGGCCATGCTCTGCGGGCCGGGACGCTGGCCTGCACAGCCGTCGCCATCGGACAGGCTAAGGGGCCGGAGGCAACGAGTGCCCGGCTCGCCAAGAACATCATCTACATCCAAGGCGATGGCATGGGGCTGGGCCAGCGTGACCTGATCCGGCTCGCCCTCAAGGGCCGGTACGGCGAACTGGAACTCAACAAGCTGCCGGTCGCCGGACTGGTCCGCACGACCTCGGAGGACCCGGAAGAGATCGTGACCGACTCGGCGGCCTCGGCGACAGCGCTGGCGACCGGGCACAAGACCCGCAACGGCGTCGTCGGTATGGACTCCAAGGGTCGCCCGGTCGAGACGATCCTGGAGCGCGCGAAGCGGGCGGGGAAGTCGACCGGCCTCGTCACCACGGCCCAGGTGACCGGTGCCTCGCCGGCGGCGTTCGCGGCGCATGTGCCGAGCCGGGATCTGCAGAGCGACATCGCCAGGCAGTACATCGAGAACAGCCGGCCGGACGTCCTGCTCGGGGGCGGCGAGGACTGGTGGTACCCGAAAGGCAACCCCGGGCTGTGGCCGGACAAGCCCGGTGAGGAGGAGAGCCGGAGCCCGTACGGCAATCTGGTCGAGAAGGCGCAACGTACGGGGTACACGTATGTGCGCAACGCAGACGAGCTGCGCGCTACCCGCTCGAGCCTGCTCCTTGGGCTGTTCTCGAACGAGGACATGGTCGACTACGGCCCAGATGGTGTCGGTCGCTACGCGCCGCGGGTGCCGCTGCAGTTGATGGCGCGCAAGGCGCTGGACGTGCTCTCTCGCAAACCGCGCGGTTTCTTCCTCTTCCTCGAAGAAGAGGGCATCGACGGCCTGTCGCACGAGAACAACGCCCATGGGGTGATCGACGCGGGCCGGGCGCTGGACAGTACGGTCGCCGAGGTGATGCGCTTCGTCGCCGCCCATCCGGACACGCTGGTGATCATCAACGGCGACCACGAGACCGGCGGCCTCAGCATCGAGAACTACGACAGCGACGAGACCGACCCTCGCCAGGACGGCCCGTTCCCGATCCCGGGCTCGAAACTGCGCTTCACCGTCGACTGGACCACCAACAGCCACAGCGGCTCCGACACTCCGCTGACCGCCAGCGGTCCGGGTTCGGCTCGGCTGGGCCGGGTTCAGGACAACACCGAGGTGTACTACGCGATGCGCGCCGCCTCCGGGCTGTGACGGCCGGCCGGTCGACAGCTATCACCTTGAGTAGTTCATCTCATGCGCCGACGCCACGCCCGCGCCGACGATAAGCGCATGACGAAACCCATCCAGCCCTCACAGACCTCAGCGTTCTACCTCCAGGCGATCCTGTCCTTCGCCCTCTCGATGACCGCCATGACGATCGCGATCGTGTACCTCCCCGCCGCAGGCTGGATCCGCGCCTTCCTGGGCCTCGGCCTCCTGTACCTGGTCACGTCAACCGTCACGCTCTGCAAGGTGGTCCGCGACCGCCAAGAGCTCTCCGAAGTCACCAACCGGGTGGACCAGGCCCGCCTCGACAAGCTGCTCTCCGAACACGACCCCTTCAAGGTCGACGCCTGACTGGGGCCGTACCGTTGGGGGGTGAATACCTTGGCGGGGCGCGTCGACTCCGTTCAGCGCCGGCGTCGGGGGCTGGGGTTTCCGTTGGCCGTGGTCTACAAGTTCTTCGACGACCAGGGCAGCTATCTGGCGGTGATCGTCACGTACTACGCGTTCGCGGCGATCTTTCCGATGTTGCTGATCTCGTCGTCGGTACTCGGCTTCGTGCTGCAGGGGAACGAGGATCTGCAGAAGGCCGTGTTGCAGTCGGCGCTCAAGGAGTTCCCGATCGTCGGGACTCAGTTGGCGACGCCGCAGGGGCTGCAGGGGAGTACGGCGGCGGTGGTCATCGGAACGCTGGCCGCGCTGTACGGCATCATCGGGCTCGGACAGGCGGTACAGAATGCTGTCAACGTGACCTGGGGAGTACCGCGCAACGGCCGGCCTGATCCGTTCCGCGGGCGGCTCCGATCCGGGGCGTTGCTCACGCTGGCCGGTTTGACAGTGCTCAGCTTCGCGACGCTCACCGTACTGGCCTCAGGTAGGGCGCCGCTTCCTGGCGGCGTGGCCGAAGGTATGGGGTGGCTGGTCTCGATCGCCTCGGTGCTGGTCCTGACGGCCATGCTGACGCTGGTCCTGCGCCCCGGCGCCCGGCCCCGGCCGCCGCTCCGGAAGGTCGTTCCCGGAGCGTTCTTCACCGCGATCGGCTGGCACGTGCTCGAACGACTCGGTGGCATCTACGTCGACGACGTCCTCGCCAAGGCCAGCGAAGTGAACAGCGTCTTCGCCCTCACCCTCGGCCTGATCGGCCTCATCTACGCGGCATCGGTCATCGCCGTCATCGGCGCCGAACTCAACTCGGTGATCGTCCACCGCCTGTACCCGCGCTCGCTCCTGGCCCTCTTCACCGACTCCGCCGTCAACCTGACGCCGGCCGACCACCGCGCCTACGCCATGTACGCCCAAGCCCAACGCCACAAATCCACCGAAACGATCGACGTAACCTTCAACCACCCCGACGTAGACCCACCCCACAACCCAGACCCCTCAGCCGACTGAATCCGCTTCCCACGCGATTCCCCCACGCGGCCTGGCTACGCCGGCTCCTTCGTCGCCCGCTCCGCATACCGCTCCCACCCACCCAGAATCGCGTGCTGCGCCCGCTCGGTACGCGTGCTGCGCCCGCTGAGGTGCGCGTGCTGCGCCCGCTTGGGAATGCGTGCTGCGCCCGCCCGGCGACGCGTGCTGCGCCCTGCACAACTGTTGCCTGGGCGGGCTCGGTGAGGGGACTGTAGCGTCGGTCTTCTAATCCGTTGGTCGTAGGTTTGGATCCTGCCGGGCGCAGTCTGAAAGCTGAACCCGATCAGCTGATTTGTCAGGGGTCAGCGTCACCAGCTCGAAGCCATCGGTGGCTCAGCCACGCAGTGTCAGCTCAACCCTTCGATCGTCTCGAAGATGTCAGCGTCGGTTTCTTGCTGCCAGGTTGGCATTTCATCCCAGTCCGCTACGTAGCTGGGCTTGGGCTCAGGAATATGGCGGTAGATCTGGGCAATCCAGCACAGCGCCACGAAGCGTCCCTTCTGCTCTCGGCTGAGCTTGGCCGTGCTGCCGTCCGAGAGCTCAATGAACGTCCGAACCTGCCTGTAGACGGCGGCTGCGCTCTCCCGCTCCCAATCCGGGGTGCTCTCCCACGGAGTGACGTAGCCCGGCTTCGGGTCGCCAGGGTAATGCCTGGTCACGCCTGCAATCCAAGCCTCGCGGAAGATCCGGCCTTGTTCGTTCGACAACAGTTCACTCCTCAGCAGGTCGGACGGAAGATCACAGCGGAGAACGTTCGACGGCCAAAGATGCCGAGATGTCTTGACGCAACTCCGACAGACGCAGCTCGCCATCCAAAGCACTCAACTGCTGGTTCAGGCCGGCCAACTTTCGAGCGATGACGCCGGAGCCAGACTCTCCCGTAAGTTCCAGGGCGGCCGTCGCATAGCGCACTGTTTGCTCCACATCTCGCCGCATCACGCCCACCCTGGCTAGATCCACCAGCACACTACCCCGGCGCCGAAGCGACACCGGTAGACGTAGCGCCTCTTGCAACGCCGTCTCGGCCTGGTCCGGTTTGCGCAGGAGGGTGTAGCAAGTACCCCGTTGCTCCGGGAGCCTCGATCCGTCGAAGCGCAGCCATCCACCGGTCTGACTGTTAGCGCCCAGGACACGCACATGTTCCGCCTGGTCGAGGGCTCGCTCGCAGCCTGTGAGGTCACCGAGCCCGGCCAAGGCTTCCGCCTGTACCGCGCTCACCCAATACCGAGTGGCTAGAGCGCTGTCACCGCGGATAGCCAGGTCGGCGGCTGAGGCCAGCATCGGGACAGTGTCCGCGAATTGACGCTCGTACACGCTAATGAAGGCGTGCCGGGTCAAGGCACAAGCCCACAGATCCCGAGAGCTTGCCTCGCGAGCCGCTTGAGCCGCCAGGGTGTAGCAGTGAGCGGCGGAGGTGTACTGGTCGTTGTCAAAGAAGACCTCGCCTGCCATCTGGAACAGGTCACAGGTCAGCTCGCACAGCGCCTTGCGCGTCGCCGCATGATGGGTCCGCTTCAGTCGCTCTACCAGAACGCCAAGCTGTCCTGTCACCAGTGGATACACCGCCTGTTTGGCCGTAGCCATAACGAAGATCCGCCATAGCTGCTTGTTGAAGCTATGCAGCTCGGCCACGGCTCGGTCATCAGCCGGGCCGCCGGCTGGCGCGGACTCACTCCACTCTCCGCCTAGTTCCGTTCCGGCAATGACTGTGCCCGCCAAGCTCAAGAGGCGTAGTAGATCCCGACGCGGCAGATCGACTTCCGCCAACTGTCCAAAGGCCGCAGCCCTCGTAGCCGGCCCCACTCCTGCTGTCTCGGAGTCGCCCAACGCTGCGTTCAGCTCTGCGCCGGATACTCCCAACGCCTCGGCCAAGCGAGGGCGGGCAAACGGTACCGGCGCAGTCCCGCCGGATTCCCAGCGCGCCACGGTCGAGCGATCCACGCCCAGGTGCTCAGCCAAGCGTTCCTGGCTGTATCCAGCGGCGCGGCGCCACTGTGCCAAACGGGTCCGCTTGCCTGTCACCGTCGTTCCCCATCTCTACCGATCGCCCGGGCGGGGTGCGCCTCCGGGCGGTATCCGTCATGGATGCGCCAAAGATGCGTCAAACGTGCCATGTCGTGTACCCAGCGTAAGCGATGCAATTGGGTCTAGGCCGGACCACCCGGCACGTCTCGGGGCCCATCCGCCCCGGCGGTCGTCCCGAACGTAGGAGTTGGAAGCATCATGACCGGTACATGGGTCCTCACGCTCATAGCGGAAGCTCCGTTGCCCACTGACCGGTGCGTGCGGGTCTGGTTCGGCGAGCATGTCATCGCCGAGTACACCGCTGAGCCCGAGACAGCAATCCGGTACCAGGCTGCCATGACTCGGCGCTTTGCCAGCCTGCGCGTGACCATCGAGCCGGTGGTGGTGGCAGATGAGCAGCCGTGAAGGGGAAGCGTCGTCGGCGCTGGTGGATGGTGCTGTGGGAGCGACTGGTCAACGCTTTCCGGCGCTGGCGGGTCGAGGAGATGGAGTGACCGACTACACCCGTCCCTTGCTGCTGGGCTATGTGGTCAAGCACTTGCTCATGACCGACGGCGAACTGGCCGACATCAAGGTCCAGCTAGAGGAGTTCGCTCGGGTTGAGGGCTATGCGATGGGGACGATTTACGTGGAGGACAACTCCAGCAGCCCGGCTGCTTTCGAGGCCCTGATTGAGGCGGTCAACCGTTACGAGGTGACGACGGTCATCATCCCCAGCCGCCTCCACTTTGCAGCGCTGGCAGTGACCCATGACGTCAAGGACACCTTCGAGCGCACAACTGGCGCGCGGGTCGTCGTCGGGAGTACCTCTCCCTAAAGCTGGCGGGACCGGTGAGGAGTCGTCCTCAGCCTCTCAGTGCGGTGGATCGCCGCACACCTCACCGGTTCCGTCACCAATCGTCCCTGTCTGAGCCAGTCCCGAGTCCCCTGGCTCCCTCCCGGCTCAGACAGGGACCTCAAAGACCGGCTGGCGCGGAACACCCGAGCGAGGCTGCCTGCGCCAGCCGTTCCACCTCTTCGGCACGGCATGGACGGATGCCACCGAAGTGAGCCAGCCAACTCACGCCTAACCGACAAGAGTGAGGCTTACATATGTCCGACATCCAGCGCCTGAAGGCTCAGCTCTACCAGCTCATGACCGAAGCCCAGCAGGGCGCAGGCAGCCTCGGCGGTTTCCGCCAGAAGTTCGGCCAGACCAGCGGTCCCTCGAGCAGGCGGCCGAATCCTTGCAGATAGCGGCGCAAGGCTGCCGCAGCTACGCCGACCAGATCTAGACCACCCACTCATACATATGCCGTCCGAGCTGCAACGTGTCGCGCAAGGACTGGTCGCCGCCCTCGATGAGATACCCCGCGTCATTGGCTACCTGCAACGCACCGCTCAGAAATGCCGCGAGCAGGCGGGACTCGTAGGCGGGATGTCGGGCAACCCCGCCGCCCAGCGGGCGGCCATGCAACTAGACGACGCCGCCCGCCACTGTGACGAGGCCGTTCACTACCTCAGCCAGGCCCCGCCCAAGGCCCGCGACTGGGCCGAGCAGATGGTCAGCGGTGTACGTACAGCCGAACCTAACAACCGACCCGCCGGCGCCAGACCAACTACAGGAGGTGGCAGCCCGCCAGCGCCGGGAGGCCGGCGTGGGGACGACTCCGAGAAGCCGGAAGGCGAGAAGGCGTCCAAGGCCGCGAGGCCGGCGAACGATCAGAGTCCCGAGCCGCCCGACGACTTCGACCCATATGCTCGCGAGATCCTGGAGCGCCTGCCCGAACGTAAGGTCAGTCGGGGCTACAGCCCCAAAACCCGAGGCATCTGGCACGACGATGAGGGCATAGACCACGACTTGATCAGTGGCCGCCACGATCCCGAGTTCGGGGAGGCCCAGCGCCACGCCGAACGGCTCGGCCTGGTCGAGCCGCCCTACATGCTGTCCACCGCCGCCGATGTCGAACTCAAGTTCGCCATGCGCATGCGCCGCGACGGTATCCGCAAAGCTTGCATCATCTTGAACAACCGCCCATGCCCCGGTGATCTGGGCTGCAACAAACTTCTGCCAAGCTTCTTGCCACCTGGTAGTCAGCTCACGGTCTACGGACCTAACAACTTCAAGCGCACCTATTACGGAGAGACGGACCAGCAATGAGCATCGTCAAGGCCTACTACAAGCATGAGCACGACGCCGAGCCCTTGCGCCTCGAGACGGCCGCCGACGTCGACCGTCTCATCGACGGGCTGCTCGCTGAGGATTATGAGCACTCCGTGGCAGCGCTTTACGTCGAAGGCCAGATCAACGCCGCCGGAGCTCCCGACCATGAGCTACTGGTCGCCATCAACAACGAGGACGGCGACGTCGGGGCGCTGCGCTATATGGGGGGCGGTGGCAACTACTTCAGCCGCGGCCAGGCCGGTGGCGACAAGGAGGTTACCTACTACTACACCGGCAGCGACCGCGAGTTCCCGGCTGACGCCGAACTACCCCTGCCGCAGATTCGAGAGGCTGTGAAGGAGTTCCTGGACACCAGCGAGCGGCCGACTGTGGTGGAGTGGCAGGACGAGGTAACGAGCTGACCGGACATCGCCCGTGACCACGCCGGGTAACTGACCGCCTGAAGCATGGGCTCCGGCTTCGGTCGAAATGCCCAGCTTCGCCAGCAGTTCAGGATCAGGAGCGGCGGGCCGGCTGCGAGCCACCTCTCCATCGCGGTGACGCCCGGCCGTTCCCGCGGGGCTGAGACGAAAGCGTCGAGCACCTTGTCGAAGGCCGTCGCCTCGCAGGGGCTGGCGTGCGGCATCCGCTGGGGACGCATGTCCACGCCCCGCGCGACCCTCGCAGGCATCCTCCGCCTACGCCGTGCGGTCAAGCGGTGGGGTCAGGACTCAATGGGGTTGTCGCCACGCGTCCACGGAGCAGGAGTTCGACCGCTGCCGGTGAATGGCCGCTGGGGTCGCTCGCGAGCCGGGTGTTCTCGCAAAAGTGCGCGACGCAGGAGCGCGCGCTCAGGGTGGGTGGGAGCTGCCGAACGTGGTCGCGGCGTAGGAGCGGCCGGCGGAGGCTGCGTGGGGAGTGACGGAGCGCCCGCCGAACGAGTCGGCGGGCGCCCGGCGTACCAGGTGCGGGGTTAGGGGACCCAGTGGTTGTGGGTGACGGTGATCATTACCTGGAGTTGGATGCTGGCGGCGTAGTAGCTGTTGGTGGATATCGGGGTGGCCAGCATCTTGTTCCAGATGGCGTCGAGCCAGGCTTGGCTGGAGGAGTCGGTCATGGCGGGGACGGCGAACGGGGCGAAGAAGGCGGCGTCGCTGCTGGGGTCGATCGCGGTGCCGTTGAGTTTGTAGCCGGTGGCGATGGAGTTGGCGTTGCCACCGGTCTTGGACTTGATCCAGGTGTTGAGTTTGCGGGCGGCGGTGAGGGAGGCGCTGTCGCCGCTGGTGACGGCGTCGGCGCCGATTCGCCATGGGTCGCGGCACGCGTTCCACCAGAATGCGCCGTCGTTCGGGTCTTCGAGGACCTGGCCGGTGGCCGGCTTCGGGGTGGTGTTGGTGTTGATCACGAAGTCGGGCAGCAGGCCGGTGTTCGGGGCATACCCCGACTGCAGGGAGGCGGTGACGCTCTGGTGCTTGGTGCGGATGGTGTCCCAGACCGAGTTGCCGGTGGCGGCCCGGAAGGCGCGGAAGTGGTCGATCATCCAGTCCGACGTACGGGACATGTTGTACGTCGAGTCGCCCGAGGTGCTCCAGTCGCCGAAGGTGAGCAGGTTGGTGTTCGGGTTGAGCTCGCTGGCCTTGATCGCGTTGATGTGCCTGATCGCGAGCTGCTTGTAGTTGTACGTGCCGGCGCTGCCCCATTGGCGGTCGGCGAGCAGCAGGCCGAAGGCGACGTCCATGTCGCCGTCGGTCGCGCTGTCGGAGCCGTTGACGCTCTTGCACGAGGTGTCCTGCTCGGCGGCCAGCAGGTCGGCGTTGTTCACCGAGGGGTGGGCGAGCATGTACTTGACCAGCCCGTCGAAGATCGTCTTCGCGGCCGGGTCGGCGCCGGCCATGGTCGCGGTGATGACCATGCCGTAGCCCTGCGCCTCAGCGACGTACGGGTGGTCGGCGTCGGGGGAGATGATCTGGTACCAGCCGTTGCCGCAGTTCTGCTTGACGAACGCCGACTTCCACTGCTGGTAGTAGTCGATCACCTTCTGGTCGAGTACCGACTGGCTGCCCGACGGCGTCAGCATCCCAGCCGCGTAAGGGATGGTGTGGCTGCCGAACGGAACGGCCGGTCCGCTGCCACCGGCCTGCGTGGTCGCGGTGACCGTGTTGCTCGCACCGGACGTGTTGCCGGCCGCGTCGCGCGCCTTGACCGTGTAGGTGTAGGAGGTCGAGGCCGCACGACCGGTGTCGGTGTACGTCGTACCGGAGACGGTCGCGACCTCCGCGCCGTTGCGGGAGATGACGTACCCGGTGACGCCGACGTTGTCCGTGGATGCGTTCCAGGCAAGGGAAACGCTGCTCGAGGTGGTACCGGTGGCCGCGAGGCTGCCCGGCGTACTGGGTGGTGTGGTGTCGGGGGTACCGCCGCCGATCGAGCCGTAGACCTCGAGCTCGAAGAGCGAGTATCCGTACGCCGTACCGCGCGCCGTGCCGTAGACGCGAACGTACCGGCCGCTGCCCGCCAACGTCAGGTCGTCGGTAGCGCCGTTGCCGGTCGTGGTCGAGAAGACGTCCGTCCAACCCGTCGAGCCGTCGGCCGAGGTCTGGATCTTGTACGACTTCCCGTACGCGGCCTCCCAACTCAACTTGACCCGCGAGATGGTCGCCGTGGCGCCGAGGTCGACCCGGATCCACTCGGGATCGTGGCCCTCGACGCTGGCCCAGCGACTGCTGGCGCTGCCGTCCACGGCCTTCCCGGCCTCGAATCCGGTGCCCTCGATCGACGACGCGGTAGCGGGCTTGCCCTGCGAGAGCAGGGTGTCGGCAGCCACTGCGTCAGTCGACGCCGAACTGGCCACCATAGGTATGGCGAAGAGTAGTGAGGTGGCGACCGCGGCAGCAGTCAACCCTCGAGTCAGATACGACATCAGCGTCCTCCGGGCGGTGGGGGAAAGGACTGCAACAGCTCAACCGATAGGAAACCTTCCTAACGATTAGCTGAAGGTAAATCCCCACCCCGAGGAGCGCAAGACCTCGACGCAGATCAGTACGCGGGCGCCCAGCGCAGGCGCCAGAAGAAGCCGCGTGGGCTAGGTGGTGAGTCGGGCGCGGAGGGTGTCGAGGTCGGCGGGGGTCAGGCCGGCCTGTTCCAGGTAGGGGAGTGCGCCGCCGTACTTGGTGTCCAGGTGGCGGAGGATGGCGGTGAGGGAATCGGGGCGGGTGTCGCGGTACTCGATCATTGCCGGGTGCAGTGACTCGTCTGGTTCGGCGGCCAGTTGTTCGGCGAGCATGCCGGCCAGGCGGGATTGGGTGAGGGCGTAGTCGGCGATGATCTCGGGTTCGGGGACACCGGCGATGATGAGGGCGAGGGCTACCAGTACGCCGGTACGGTCCTTGCCGCCGTAGCAATGGACGATCACCGGCCCTTCGGGGGCTTCGGCGATGGCGCGGAGGGCGGCGGCGAAGCTGGTGGGGTGGAGGTCGAGCATCTCGATGCACGCGCCGACGATGGTGTTGTGGTCCTGTGGGTCGGCTGGGTCCGAGAGCGGGATGTGGACGGCGATCGGGTCTTCGGTGAACGGTGTCGGGAAGCTTGAGACCTCACCGCGCGACCGCAGGTCGATGATGCGGCTCACGCCGGTACTGCGGACCGCCGCGACCCCCTCGTCCGACAGGAACTGCAGGCAGTCCGAGCGGATCAAGGCGCCGACCCGGATGGACCCGCCGTCCGCCGTCGGCAGTCCGCCGAGGTCCCGGGCGTTGCGGCAGTCCGGCCAGTCGAGATGCCGATCGACGGTCACTTGTCCTCCAGTGCGGTGATCACGAGCCGCGAGTACTGGTCACGGCGACCCCAGCGCAGAGCTGATCCGGTCGTTGAACGCGTTCACTTTCGCCGTGATCCGGGACGGGGTCAACGCGGACTCTTCGAGAACCGTGAAGCGGCCGGGGCGGGTTTGCGGTGCATAGCCGACCACCGCCTCGAACTCCTCCAGGCTGAAGCCGAGATCCGACGGGCGTACCGGCAGACCGTGGCGGTGCAAACAGCGGATGGTTGCGTCGAAAGCCGACGACTCCCCGCGCAGGAACCAGGCGAAGGCAGCCCCGACGCCGACCTGCTCGCCATGGAACGAACGACGCGATGGATGCAGCAGATCGATGGCATGTGAGATCTCGTGGCACGCCCCCGACGACGGCCGCGAAGTCCCCGCGACGACCATCGAGATCCCCGACAGGATCAGCCCCTCGGCCAGTACGGCCAGAAACGCGTCGTCGGCGACAGACCCAGGATGGTTCATCACCGCCTCGGCGGCAGTACGAGCCAACGAGATCGCCAGCCCGTCGATCTCCTCGCCCCGCAAGGCATGCGCCGCCTGCCAATCCGCGATCGCCGACAGATTCGACACGATCTCGCCGATCCCCGAGCGCACCGACCGCACAGGCGCGGCAGCGATCAGATCGAGATCGACCAGCACGGCCAGCGGCGCCGGTACGCCGTACGATCCGCGCCCCGCGTCGTTGTCCAAAGTACTGATCGGTGACGCGATCCCGTCGTGCGCGAGATTGGTCGCCACGGCAACCATCGGCAGCCCTAGTCGCGCGGCCGCGAACTTGGTGACGTCGAGCACCGTACCGCCACCGATCCCCACCACCGCGTCGTACCGTTCCCGCCGGATCTGCTCAACGAGCTTGATCGCCGTGTTGATCGTCCCGCCGTCCACGGTGAACCAGTCGGCCCCCGCCAGCCCGTCGCGGAAGGTCGCCTGCACGATCGGCCCGTACGTCGAACCGACGGCGATCGCGACCCGCCCCGACGTCGAGATCCGCTGGTCGGCCAGGATCGACCCGAGCTCAGCCAGCGCCCCGCGCCGTACGTCGACCACCAACGGCGCGGGAATCATCCGCGCGAGCAAAGGCATGCGGGCCTAACCGAACCCGAGAATGCGGCGAGCCTTGGCGAGATCGTCGTGGTTGTCGATCTCCACCCAGTCGACCGTGCCGATGCCCGCGACGTCGATCCGATGCCCCTGGTCGACCAGCAGCTGATACCCGTCCTCGTAGTACAGGTTGGGATCCCGCTCCCAGGTCGCCTTCAAAGCGTCGGTCAGCACAACGCCGGCTGACGGCTCGAGCAGTGTGACGCCGATGTATTCACCGGTCGCGGAAGCGGGATCCATCAGCTTGGTGATCCGCTCGACACCACCCGAGGCAGAGCAGATCACCTTCATCTCCTCGTCGGCCAGCGACTTCTCGGTGTCCAGAGCCAGGATGATCGACCGATCGCCACCCCGAGCGTCGAGCAACGCCTGCTGCACCGACACGGGATGCACGGTGTCCCCGTTCGCCAGCATCACGCCGCCACCGAGCAGGTCACGCGCGCACCACAGCGAGTACGCGTTGTTCCACGTCTCGGCCTTGTCGTTGAAGACCAGTTCCAGCCGTACGCCGTACCGCTCCTCGAACCCGGCGACCCGCGACTCGATGGCCGCCGCCGCGTACCCCACCACGATCGCCACGTCGGTGATCCCGACCGCCGCGTAGTTGGCCAGCGTCAGGTCGAGCACCGTCGTCTCCGGATCGATCGGGACGAGTGCCTTGGGCAACGTGTCCGTGTACGGGCGCAGGCGGCGGCCGGTACCGGCGGCAAGAACGAGTCCGATCATCCGCGCATCCTAGGTGGGCCCGGCCCCAACCCATGCCACGCGAAGGAAGATGATCGATTATGTTTAAACGTGAGTAGTTGTGTGGTTAAATGGCAGCTGAAGAGACCACGCGGCGAATGGGAGTATCGGGACATGACATGGCTGGTGACTGGCGGAGCCGGATACATCGGATCGCACGTGGTGCGGGCCTTCAAGGCGGACGGGATCGACGTCGCGGTGATCGACGACCTGTCCAGCGGCAAGGCTGAGTTCCTGCTCGACGGCGTGCCGTTCACGCACGCCAACCTGCTCGACGGCGACGCCACCCGCCGGGCCCTCGAAGGGGTCAGCGGCGTCGTCCACCTCGGCGGTTTCAAGTACGCCGGCGTCTCGGTCGAGCGCCCGATGCACACCTACACGCAGAACGTGACCGCCATGGTCAGCCTGCTCGACGCGATGGCCGACCAAGGCGTCGGCAACATCGTCTTCTCCTCCAGCGCGGGCGTCTACGGCACGCCCAAGGACGAGGTGGTGACCGAGCAGACCGCGCCGGACCCGCAGAGCCCGTACGGCGAATCGAAGCTGATCGGCGAGTGGCTGCTCAAGGACCAGGCCAAGGCCGTGCACCTCAATCACACAGCCCTGCGCTACTTCAACGTGGTCGGTTCCGGCGACCCCAAGGTCTACGACGCCAGCCCGTACAACCTGTTCCCGATCGTCTGCAACCTGCTCACCCAGGGCAAGGTCCCGCAGATCTACGGCACCGACCACCCGACCCCGGACGGCACCTCGGTCAAGGACTACGTCCACGTCGCCGACCTGGCCCGGGCACATGTCGCCGCCGCGCGGATCCTCGACGACGGCAAGACCCTCGAGCCCGTCTACAACCTCGGCAGCGGCACCGGTACTTCGGTACGCGAGATCATGGACGCGGCCCGCCGGGTCACCGGCATCGACTTCACCCCGACCGAGGGCCCTCGCCGCCCCGGCGACCCCTCCCGCGTGGTCGCCTCAGGCGAGCTGGCCGCCCGCGACCTGGGCTGGAAGAACACCTACACCGTAGACGAGATGTTCGCCACCGCCTGGGAAGCCTGGCCGCGGTCCTGACCCCCAACTCGTGACCTCCGCACGGCGGCCGGGAAATCATGGTCGAGCGGTCCTCTGCGGTTGTAGCCTGTGCCGCAGTTCACTGTGTTGTCCGCCTGGCGGACACCGATCGAGGGGTGCGGTCCATGAGTCACGAGAGCCTGCCGAGTTTCCTGGCGAAGGTCGACCTCTTCGCGGGGCTGTCCAAGGAGACGCTGTCCGACCTGATCGCCCGCGGCTCCACGCTGACCATCAACCCCGGCGCCCACGCCACCGAGCAGGGCAGCAACGACGCCGGGCTGCAGGTCGTCCTGGACGGTTCCGCCGAGGTCTCGGTCAACGGGGTGGACCGCGCGCCGCTCGGCCCGGGCGACTACTTCGGTGAGATCTCCCTGATCGACGGGCTTCCGCGGTCGGCGACCGTCGTGGCCGGTCCGGACGGGCTGACCACGTTCGCACTGTCCTCGCTCGCCTTCGCGCCGGTGGTGAAGGAGAACCCTGAGGCGGCGTACGCGCTGCTCAAGGCTCTGGCCGCGCGCGTCCGGTTGCTCGAGTCGCAGGGCTGACCCACCGCCTCATGCCGCCGGCGGAGGAGCGCAAGGTCGTCTCGGTGCTGTTCTGCGACCTGGTCGGGTTCACGGCCGCGGCCGAGGCGGCTGATCCGGAAGACGTCCGGCGTTGGCTCATGCCGTACCACCGAACGCTCAAGACAACGGTCGAGCGGTTCGGCGGTACGGTCGAGAAGTTCGCCGGCGACGCGATCCTGGCCGTCTTCGGCGCGCCGCTGTCCCGCGAGGACGACGCCGAGCGCGCGGTCCGGGCCGGCCTGGCGATCCTCGAGGAGCTTGCCGCCGGCACCCTTCAGGTCCGGATCGGCATCGAGACCGGCGAGGCGCTGGTGGAGGTCAACGCCAGGCCGGAGCTGGGCGAGCCGTTCGTGACCGGCCTGGTGGTCAACACGGCCGCCAGGCTGCAGACCTCCGCCCCGATCGGCGCGGTCGTCGTCGGCGCCGGGACGTACGCGGCAACGAGTCGGGTCTTCGAGTACGAACCGCTGGAACCCGTTGCCGCCAAGGGGATTCGCCGCCCGCTGCAACGGTGGCAGGCCGGTGAGCCGCGCGCTCGCGTCGGCGCAGACGTGATCCGCGACCTCACTACGCCGCTGGTCGGGCGCCGACGCGATCTCTCGCTGCTCCGTACTGCGTTCGACAAGGCCGTCGCCGAGCGCTCACCGCAATTCGTCACCCTGCTGGGCGAACCGGGCATCGGCAAGTCCCGCCTGGTCGCCGAGCTCGGCGCGGAGCTGGACAAGCTCGACGAGATGATCATCTGGCGTGAGGGTCGCTGCCTCCCGTACGGCGAGGGCCCGTTCTGGCCGATCGCCGAGATCGTCAAGGCGCAGGCCGGTATCCGCGAGAGCGATCCGCCCACGCGGGCCGCCGAGAAGCTCGAAGCCATCCTGCCCGAGGCCGACCGCTCCTGGTTGCGCGCTCGGGTGCGCCCACTCGTCGGCGCCGAGTCCGACGGCAAACCGGCCGCGGTGGCGCAGGAGGAGTCGTTCGCCGCCTGGCGTGAGCTGCTGGAGAGCTTCGCCGAGTCGTACCCGACCGTACTGGTCCTGGAAGACCTGCACTGGGCCCGCGACGCGCTGCTGGCGTTCGTCGACCACCTCGTCGAATGGGTCAAGGAGCTGCCGCTCCTCGTCGTCATCACAGCCCGCCCCGAACTGCTCGAACGCGGCGCGCACTGGACCCGCGGCCAGCAGAACGCGTGGATGATCGGCCTGGCCCCACTGTCCGGCGACGAGACCGACCAGCTCTTCGGCGAACTCCTCGTCGGCGACCGGCTCCCGGCCCGGACCAGAGCAGATCTCGTCGGTCGCGCCGACGGGAACCCCTTGTACGCCGAGGAACTGGCGCGAATGGTCAACGAGCTGGGCCCTGGATCGGTCGCCCTGCCGTCGGGGATCACCTCGATCATCGCCGCCCGGCTGGACACGCTCGAGCCTGATCGCAAGGCGCTGCTCGCGAACGCGGCGGTGATCGGTCGCGTCTTCTGGGCCGAGGCGGTCGCCGCGCTGGTGGATCGCGACCCGGCGGACGTAGTACAGGAACTGCAGGAGTTGGCGCGCAAGGAGTTGGTCCGGCCGATCCGGCAGTCGTCGCTGGAGGGGCAGCGGGAGTACAGCTTCTGGCATTCGCTGACTCGCGACGTCGCCTACAGCCAGGTGCCGCGGGCAGCGCGATCGGCGAGGCATGTCGCGGCCGCCGACTGGCTGGAGTCGCAATGCAGTGCAGGGCAAGGCGATACGACGAGTGTGATCGCTCATCACCTCGGAACGGCGTTGCAGCTTGCTGACGCCGTTGGCGATCTCGACTTGGTGGAGCAGTTGGCGCCTCGGACGCGCGGGTACCTGCGACGGGCGGCCGAGCAGGCGATGAACCTGGACGCCACCGAGGCGATGGACTTGCTGGACCAGGCGCTGGGGCTCACGCCGGAGGGCGATCCCGATCGGCCCGAGGTGCTGGCGCGATGGGGTTGGGCGGCGTTCTTGACCGGGCGACTGGACGATGCGCTCGCGGCGTACCGGTCGGCCGTGGCCGGATTCGATGCGGTCGGCGACCTTGTCGGAGTGGCCCGGGCGCTGAGGTTGTCGACGTACGCGATGAGCAGTATGGAAGAGAGCCTGGCGACGATCGACCGGGTGGTGTCGATCTTCGAGAGCCTGGGGCCGAGCGAGGACCTGGTCGGCGCGCTGGCTGGGCAGGCGGTCATCCTGACGGTCGCCAGCCGGCGCAACGAGGCGATCGCGGCGGCCAACCGGTCGCTGCGGATGGCCGAGGAACTCGGGTACGGCGTACCGAACCGGGCGCTGGAGGCACGTGGGCTGTCGCGGGTCGGCAACGGTGACACCGGTGGTGTGGTCGACATGAAGGACGCGCTGAGCGCGCTGCTCGACCAGGGTAAGGCGCGCGACGCGGCGGTGACGTGGCTGAACTACGGGTTCGTGGTCTGGCAGATCGAGGGCCCGCGGGCGGCGCTGGAGACGCTCAAGGAGACGGAGGAGTTCACCCAGCGGCGACGGCTGGCGGAGTTGCGGCAGCAGCTCAGTTGCACGGTGCTCGAGCTGATGATGGAGCTGGGGCAGACCGAAGACGTCATCGCTGCTTGCCGTGCGCAACTTGATGATCCGGGGCCGGCCTTCATCACGTTGCGGCGGATCGAGGTGCTCGCTGCGCTGGCTCGCGCTGAGCTGGAGTTGGGGATCCCGGGGGCGCGTGCGTCGGCAGAAGAGGCTTATCGGCTGGGGATCGAGACCGATTGGCCGGACTTCCAGGCGATCGGTGGGGCGCCGGCGGCCACGGCTCGCGCTGCTGATGGGGATCGGACCGGCGTACAGGAGGTTCTGGAGCGGTTGCTCGGGTTGGAGGTGCTTACTGGGAGCCACGAGTTCGCTGCCCGGTTGCCGACCTTTGTGCGTGCGGGGTTGGCGGTGGACCTGCCTGAGCTGGCAGAGCGGGTTGCTGGGTTGATCGTCCCGCTGCTGCCGATGCGGGAGTATTCGCTGGCGACGGCGGGCGCGCTGCTGGCGGAGTACCGGGGTGATACCGGTGCGGCGATTGCGGGGTTCGGGAAGGTCGCGGCGGACTGGAGAACCTTTGGCAACCTGCTGGAGGAGAAGTACGCGCTAGCAGCTGTGGAGCGTCTCCGCGATCAGCGAACCGACCTGGTCTAGCTCGATCAGGAAGCCGTCGTGGCCGTACGGGGACTTGATCAGGTGGAGCGGGCCGGCGTCTTTGCTTGCATCGATGAGCTCTGTCGAGAGTCTGCTCGGGTAGAGGCGGTCGGAGTCGACCGCGGCGACTACCAGTCGGGCTTTGAGGCTCTGTAGTGCGTTTGTGAGGCCGCCGCGGTTGCGGCCGATGTCGTGGGTGTTCATCGCTTTGGTGAGGACGACATAGGAGCCGGGGTCGAATCTCTTGGCTAGTTTGTGGGCGTGATGGTCGAGGTATGACTCCACAGCGAACCGGCCGTCGCCTTGCGGGTTGCGGCCGAAGCGGGTGGCCAGCTCGTACTCCGAACGGTAGGTGACGTGCGCGATTCTTCTGGCGATGCCCAGGCCTGTGGTGGGTGCTGTGCCGGTGTCGTAGTAGTCGCCTTGGTTCCAGGCGGGGTCGGACTCTATCGCTTTGAGTTGGGGTGAGCACCAGGCGATCTGTTCGGCCGAGGCGTAGCCCGTTGAGGCCAGGACGATTGCCGTGTTGACTCTTTGTGGGTAGAGCAAGGGCCATTCGAGGGCGCGCATGCCGCCCATCGAGCCGCCGATCACTGCTGCCCACTGGTCGATTCTGAGCTGGGTGGCGAGGGCGGCCTCGGCGGCTACCTGGTCCCTGATGGTGATGGCGGGGAACCGGCTGCCCCACGCTTTGCCGTCCGGCGCTGTCGATGATGGGCCGGTGGTGCCTTGGCAACCACCCAGGACGTTCGCGGCGACGACGTACCAGTCGGCGGGATCGACGTACCGGCCGGTGCCGATCAAGCCGTCCCACCAGCCCGGGGTCAGTTGCCCCGGGCCGGCCGGGCCGACCACATGTGCGTCCCCGGTCAGGGCATGACAGATCAGGACGGCATTGTCCCGGGCCGCGTTCAGCCGGCCCCAGGTCTCATACGCAACCAGTACTCCGGGCAGCGCGGCGCCGGACTCGAGTGTTAAGTCACCGATTGCTGCAAATCGCCGCCCCACAACCGGATCCCCGAGCCGCCAACCGCCGACGGGACGGGTGAGAGTCGGCTCAGGATCGCCCGCTCCCTCCGCACCGGCCACCTGACCAGGTGCGGAGGGGGCTCCCGTAGTACGGGGAATGCCTGCCGCGGTGCCGATGTCCCGCCCCCGGGCATCGACGTTCGCGGTTGGCGGACGATCCTGAGCCATCGGGTCGGCCGTCAGGCCGACTTGGCCGCGGCGAAGCCGACCTCTAGGTCCGCGAGGATGTCGTCGATGTGCTCGAGGCCGACCGCGAGCCGGACCAGGCCGGGGGTCACGCCGGACGCGAGTTGGTCCTCGGCGGACAGCTGGCTGTGTGTGGTCGACGCCGGGTGGATGACGAGCGACCGGACGTCGCCGATGTTGGCCACGTGGCTGTGCAGCTGCAGCGCGTCGACGAATCGCTTGCCCGCATCGACGCCGCCCTTGATCTCGAACGCCACCACGGCTCCGGCTCCCCGGGGTGTGTATTTCTGTGCCAACTCGTAGTACTGGCTGGACGGCAGGCTCGCGTACGCGACGCTGTCGACCTCGTCGCGGGCTTCGAGCCACTGGGCGACCTTGAGGGCGTTGTCGAGGTGGCGTTCGATCCGCAGCGACAGGGTTTCCAGGCCCTGGGCGATGAGGAACGCGTTGAACGGCGAGACCGCGGTACCGAGATCACGCAGCCACTGGACACGTGCCTTGAGGATGTACGCGAGGTTGCCGAGGTCCGAGCCGACACCGAGCGCGGTCGCGTAGGTGAGCCCGTGGTAGCTGTCGTCGGGCTGGTTGAAGCCGGGGAACCGCTCGGGGTTGGCGGCATAGTCGAACTTGCCGGAATCGACGATCACTCCGGCGATCGCAGTACCGTGACCACCCAGGTACTTCGTTGCCGAGTGCACCACCACATCCGCGCCGTGCTCGAGCGGGCGCAGCACGTACGGAGTGGCGACGGTGTTGTCGACGATCAGCGGTACGCCGAACTCGTGGGCGACACCGGCGATGCCTTCGATGTCGAAGATCTCGCTCTTCGGGTTGGCGATCGTCTCGCCGAAGAACGCCTTCGTGTTCGGCTTGATCGCGGCCTTCCAGGACTCCAGGTCGCTCGGGTCCTCGACGAAGCTGACCTCGATGCCGAGCTTGGGGAAGGTGTAGTGGAACAGGTTGTACGTACCGCCGTACAGGCTCGGGCTGCTGACCACATGGTCGCCGGCCTCGGCGACATTGAGCAGCGCGAGCGAGGTCGCGGCCTGGCCGGAGCTGACCAGGAGCGCGGCCGTACCGCCTTCCAGGCTTGCGATCCGCTGCTCGACGGCGTCCTGCGTCGGGTTCTGGATCCGGGTGTAGATGTTGCCGAACTCCTGCAGCCCGAACAGGCTCGCGGCATGATCGGTGCTGTCGAAGGTGTACGACGTGGTCTGGTAGATCGGCAGCGCCCGCGCGTTGGTGGTCGCGTCGGACGTCTGCCCGGCGTGGATCTGCCGGGTCTCGAAAGACCAGCTGGGGGTGTTCTGGCTCATCACGGTCCTGTTCTCGGGTACGACGGCACAGCCGACTCCGCGGTCGTCGTGCTGGACCTCGCGAACGATCGGCATGCCTTGCGGTCAAAGGTTTTTCAGCTCACACAGGCGCTAGCGGCAACAACACTCGCCCATCACAACTCCCGCCTCCCCGGGCCGCCACTGCCGGACCGCCCTCCTACGAAAGACGATAAGGCCACTAGACATTCACCCCCGGTAACCGTCCACATACTGACCACCCGAAACACTTGGTGTCACCTCGCCACCAGACGCGGCACGGGAAAGCTACTCCCACTGCGCGGGAGGCCCGGCTTCGCACGCGAGTGCGTCGGCGTCCGGCTCGTGACGCTAGGCGGTCTTCATTCGGTTCGAATGCGTTGTTGCGCGGGTCTTCGGTGGCAGTCGAGACTTGGTGTCCCGGAACCAGGAGGTGTTCGGCGATGTCTGAGCGGCTCAGCGTCAGTCGGTGGGGTGACGTCGTCCAGCCGGATGTTGTTCTGGTGCACGGATCGCTCACCTGGGGCAGTGAGACCTTCGCGGCTCAGCGGCCGCTGGCCGACCGGTACTACCTTGTACTGCCCGACCGTTACGGCTACGGCGGCAGCCCGGACGCGACCGGGGACTACCCGAGCGACTACCGGCAGGACGCCACTGCGGTTGCTGATCTGCTCGGCGGCGGCGCTCACCTCGTCGGCCATTCGTACGGTGGTGTGGTGGCGCTATTGACCGCGGCCCAGCGGCCTGACCGGGTTCGGTCGCTCACTCTGATCGAGCCGGCAGCGCATCAGGGCGCGATCGACGACCCGGTGGTGGCCGATGCGGTTCGTGAGATGCGGTCGGTGATGGATGAAGCACGCCGGCGTGGTGCCGACGAATATCTCAGCCTCGCGTTCCCGTCCGACGAGCCGCGTCCTGGTCCGCCGGGGTGGCTGCACCGCGCCGCGGGCAGCGCTCTGCATGAGCTGCCCGCCTGGCTAGCGCCGCTGCCGTTGCAGGAAGTGGCCAATGCCAACTATCCCAAGCTAGTGATCAGCGGCGCCTGGGATGTGATGGCACCGGAGCACCTGCCGAGCACAGCCACCGCGCTCCGGCTGGTGGCACGCAAGGTGGCCACCACGATCGGCGCCGAATGGCGGGAGGTGCCAGGCGCGGCCCACGACGTCCATCGCGAGCAGCCCGACCTCCTCAACACCATGCTCGCTGACCTGTGGTCGCGGATCGGACAACCATCGCCGCCACGACGCCAGTAGACGTGCGGCACAACGTAGTACTGCCTGCTGCTTGATATATCCCGCCGTGGTTCACAGCCGGTCGCCTAACTCCGCTTCCAGTAGTTCGATGCTGGGTAGGGCGGACTCGAACTCGGCGGGGAGGGACTTGTTGATCGCGCTTGTCCACTCGGCCACTCCGATCGGTGCCTTGAAGCCGCGCAGGGCGTACTCGGCTACGACCTCGTTCTTGTTCTTGCACAGGAGGAGGCCGATCGTTGGTTTGTCGCCTTCCTTCGTGAGGATGTCGTCGACGACTGCCGTGTAGAGGCCGAGTTGTCCGAGGAAGGCCGCGTTGAAAGGTACTGCCTTCAGTTCGACCACGACGTAGCAGCGCAGGTGCAGGTGGTAGAAGAGCAGGTCGCAGAAGAACTCGTCACCGGCCAGCTCGAGGCGCACCTGCCGGCCGACGAAGGCGAAGCCCTGGCCGAGTTCGAGCAGGAACTTCCCGACGTGCTCGACGAGCTTGTCCTCCAGTTCGCGCTCGCGCCATCCATCGGTCGAGCCGAGGAAGTCGAACAGATACGGATCCTTGGTCGCCTCCTGGGCGAGATCGGATCGCTCGGCCTCGATCGCCGTCGCGAAGTTGGAGACCGCCTTGCCGGATCGCCGGTGGAAACCACCTTCGATCTGGAGGGCGAGCACGGCACGACTCCAACCGCGCTCAACTGCTGCCGCGGCGTAGAACAGCCGTAGCGGGGGCTCGTCAAGTTTGTCGAGCAGCAGCATCTGATGGCCCCACGGCAATTGTGCAACAGGCTGCTGCACAATTGCCGGCTCTGTCCAAGCAGCTGCGAAAGCGCGCATGTACTTGAGGTTTCGGGGCGAGTAGCCCTTGGCGCCCGGGAAGCGGGACTTCAGGTCGGCGGACAGGCGGTCGATGACTCGGGTGCCCCAGCCTTCGGATTCCTGGCGGTTCAGGATCTCCGAGCCGATGGCCCAGTAGCTGCTCAGTGCTTCGGTGTTCGCGGCCGAGACGGCTCGGCGGTGACCGGTGGTGATGTGGCTGGTGACGCGGTCGAGCAGATCCGGGTACCAGTCCGGAAGGATCGAACGGGCCGGGGTACTGGGGAAGCGGGGAACGGCATCGTCATTGGGCATGGTGACCAGGATCTGATGAACGGGCGGCGCGACACGAAGGCCTTTGTGGGGCAGTTTGGATGCCCCGTGAAGGCCCGTTTCAGGAGCTCTGTGCGCCGCTGGTGGGGTTGGATGGGGGGATGGCCAATCCGGAGACATTTGAGGTTGTTCGAGCCGATGGGGCGGTGCTTCGGTACTGCTTGTATGGGCCGGAGGGTGGGTATCCGGTGGTCTCGCACAACGGGACGCCCAGTAGTCGGTGGAAGTGGCCGGCGTTGGTGGAGTCGATGGGGCGGAGCGGGTTCAGGCATCTGGTTTATGACCGGCCTGGATACGGCGGGTCTACGCGGCGGGCCGGGCGGACCGTCGTTGATGCGGTCGAGGATGTTCGGGCGTTGGTGGATGCGCAGGGGTGGGAGCGGTTTGCGGTCAGTGGTGGGTCGGGTGGGGCGCCGCATGCATTGGCCTGTGCGGCGTTGCTGGGCGATCGGATCAGCGCATGTGTGGTGATCTCTGGCGTGAAGCCGGCGGAGGAGGGCACGGCTGCGCCGGAGGAGGCCAAGTTGCGGGAGCAGGTTGCTGCGGTGGCGGCGGAGATCATGGGAGGGATCGAGGAAGGGGCGCCGGAGTTGCCTGGTGGGCCGGGGCCGGCGGCGCGGGATGATCCGGAGGCGATGGCGCGGCTGCGGGTGACGTTCACCGACAGTACGGACGGCTGGGTGGACGACAGTGTCGCGCTCGCGCGGCCGTGGGGATTCGAGCTGTCAAAGATCAAGGTGCCGGTGGGGCTTTGGCGTGGGACGAGCGACGCCAACATCCCCTCGGAAGACGCCGACTACCTCCTCGAACACATCCCGGGAGTACAGGGTCATGTCTTCACGGGCGGGCACCTGCCCGCGCCGGCCGTGTACGAGGAGATCTACGACTGGCTGAAAGGTCAGGTTGCCGGGTAGTCCTTGCGGAAGGGGCCGGTGGGGGTCAGGTCCAGGAGGCCGGGGCCGGTGAGGACGCCGCCTTCTACAGGGAGGGTGTGGCCGGTGATCCACGAGGCGTCGGACGAGGCCAGGAAGGCTACGGCGGCGGCGATGTCTTCGGGGACGCCTACCCGGCCGAGCGGGTAGAGGGCTTTGAACTTCTCCAGGGTGTCCGGCTGGTTGTCCCAGTTCGGGGTGTTGACGGTGCCGGGGGCGACGACGTTGAAGCGGACGCCCATGCTGCCGTAGCGGGCGGCGAAGTTCTGGCTCATCGCGATCTGCCCGGCCTTGGCGGCGGCGTACTCGATGTTGCCGAACGCAGCGACCCCGTTCACCGAGCTGATCGTCACCACATTGCCGCGCGTCTTCACCAGGTGCGGCAGCGACGCCTGGATGCAGCGCGCGGCGCCGACCAAGGTGAGGTCGAGCTGCCGGTGCCACTCGGAGTCGCTCGTGTCCTCGGGGACAGTACTGACGATGCATCCGCCCGCATTGTTGACCAGTACGTCGAGCCGCCCGAACCGCTCGAC
This sequence comes from Kribbella sp. NPDC051620, assembly GCF_044453825.1. Taxonomy (NCBI): domain Bacteria; kingdom Bacillati; phylum Actinomycetota; class Actinomycetes; order Propionibacteriales; family Kribbellaceae; genus Kribbella; species Kribbella sp. NPDC051620. The sequence goes on along the minus strand of NZ_JBITDB010000003.1, from coordinate 1,086,978 downwards.
AGCCGCCGCGACGGCCGCGTCGACCTCCTCGCGCACGGTCACATCAAGCCGGACAGCAAGCGCGTTGCCGAGCTCCGCGGCGAGCGCCTTGACCTTGTCCTCCTGCAGATCGGTGACCACCACCGACCCACCCTCAGCCGCGATCCGCCGTGCAACCGCCGCACCGATTCCCTGCGCCCCCGCCGTGACGAGCGCGACCTTGCCTTCGAAACGCTCCATCTAGAACTCCTCCAGAACGCGGTCGACCTTCTCGTCCGAGATCCGCCGGTCGAGCTTGGCGGGGTCGAGGTTGCGGCAGAGCACGATCGAGCCGCCGCCGGCGATCACGCCGACCAGCGTCTCGATGCCGGCCGGCGCGACCAGGGAGGTCGTGGTGAGCACCCGGTCGGAGATCGGTTCCGCCGCGGCGATCAGTTCGTCGTGGGTCTTCTCGTCGTACGCCGTACTGCCACCGCTCGGCGGATCGAACGGCACGAAAAGGTCCGGATGGTTGTAGACCTCGGCCCCGTAGTCGTGGATCCCCGCCGGCAACGGCTCGCGGAACCGTCCGCCGAGCGGCAGCAGCGCCGACGCGACTGTCTCGCGGGACCCGCGGATGGCGAAATCGGGCCCGGTGATGGCGAGCGTACCGACGCCGGTGGTGACGGCCGCGCCGACCGACCAGGTCGACAGCGCCCAGACGACGCCGAGCCAGTGCTGCGGCAGGCCGATCGCGACGGTCTCGCCGGCCTCCAGGTCGTACTCGTCGGCGAGCAGGTTGGCCGTTTTCGCCACCCAGTTCGCGGTGGTGACCGCGCTGAGCTCGATCCGCTCGCCGGTGACGTCGTCGTAGTAGGTCAGGAACGGGTTGGCGCCATCCCGTCGTACCGCGGCGCCGAACAGCTCAGGAAGGGTCACAGGATGAACCCTACGTTCGGGCCGAAGTACCTTGGTACGGGACACCTGGAAAGAAGGATCGTCATGGCTTCACTGCTGGCGCTGCCCGAGGGCGGCGAGTGGATCGTGCTGCTCGTCATCGTCGTGCTCATCTTCGGCGCGAACAAACTCCCCGACCTGACCCGCAACGCGGCCAAGGCCCTGGTCGAGTTCCGCAAACTCTCCGCCAAGCCGGACCATCCCGAGGACAGGCCCCAAACCACACAAGAACAAAAACCACAGCTCTGACAGCCGCTGGTACTACCTACCGAGCCTGGGCGGTCTCTTGGGCTGCGGTTCGGAGGGCGTTGGCTACTGCTTTGGTGGGGTCGGGGAGGTTTCCGGGCAGGTGGGCCAGCAGGATTCGGCGGAGTTCTCGAGGGCCGCCTCGGACGGATACGACCCGGACGCCTGGTGGGGCGGCTTGTTCGTGGGAGGTCGAGATGGTGGTGATGCCGGCGCCGGCGGCGACCAGGTGAAGTTTGGCCAGCCAGTCCCGGGCGATGTGAGCTATCTCGGGTCGCTCGTCCAGCCCCGGCCAGACGCCCATCTGGTCCGCGGAGGGACCGGCGATCCAGCGCTGGCCCCGGAGGTCCGCGACGTCGACGGAGTCAGCAGAAGCCAGCGGGTGGTTGGCCGGTACTGCGAGGCGCAACGGCCGCTCGGCCAGCGTTTCCAGCTTCAGCGCGGGCGTCTCGCTGTCCGGCGGGCGGAAGGGTGGCGCAGCCGCCAGCAGCGCCAGATCCACAGTGCCCGCACGGAGCGAGCGCACCAAGGAAGGCGTCGTCCCCTCCCGGGTGACCAGGTTGATCCCTGGGTGCGTTCGCCGCAGCGCACTGATGGCCAAGGGCAACAACAGGGCGCCTGCGCCTGGGAACCACCCCAGCCGGACGGTCCCGCCCTCGACCGGCAACCCGGCGAGATCCCGGGCGGTCGCGTCGATCTGGTCGAGGACGCCGGCCGCGCTCCGCAGTACCAGCTGGCCGGCAGCCGTCAGCCGGACGCCTTCACGCCGCCGCTCGAGAAGCTGCGTCTGCGCGGCACGTTCGATCGACGCGATCTGGCGGGAGACGGCCGACTGCGTGTAGCCGAGCGCGGTCGCCGCGGCCGTGAAGGTGCCGCGCTCGGCGACCTCGCGGAAGACCCGCAGCGCGACCAGGGAGACATCGGAGAAGTCCATGACGTTTACGCATAGTACCTGTGCCGAAGTCTCGTTTGAGTCATGCAACAGCCGTTCCTAACCTGGCGACATGAGACCGCAGAGAATCGCCCTCGTCACCGGGGCCAACCAAGGGATCGGCTTCGCTTTGGTCGAAGGACTGGCCGCCCGCCTCGAAGCCACCGACCTCGTCCTGCTGACCGGCCGCAACCCCGAGCGGGTCGCCGCAGCGTCCGAGCGACTCAACGGCACGGCACAAGTCGAAGGCCGGGTCCTCGACGTCACGGACGCGAAGGCAGTCGCGGACCTGGCGGCCGAGTTGCAGGCGCAGTACGGCGGAGTCGACATCGTCATCTCCAACGCGATCGGCCCGCTGAGCCCGGACCGCACCCAGGCCGAGCAGGCCGACCAGTTCATCGCAGTCGCCAACGGCGGCACAGCCGCCGTACTGCGTTCGTTCGCCCCGGTACTGCGCCCAGCCGGTCGCCTGATCGTCGTCGCCAGCTCACTCGGCACCCTCGACAACCTGGACGCCAAGGTCCAGCCCCTCTTCGAAGACGGCCGCACCTTGGACCAGATCGAGCAGGCCGTCGAGGACTGGCGCCAGTCCATCCATGCCGGCACCCATGCGGACCAAGGCTGGCCGGATTGGATCAACATCCCGTCCAAGGTCGCGCAGGTGGCCGCGGTCCGGGCGGTCGCCGCGACCCGGCGTACCGAAGACCTTGCCAACGGCACCCTGATCGCCTCGGTCTGTCCCGGCCTGGTGGACACCCGAGCGTCCCGCCCGTGGTTCGACGACTTCAGCCAGGCCCGCAGCCCCGACGAGGCAGTCCAGCCCATCCTCGACCTGATCCTCACCGACCACGTCGACCCATCCACGTACGGCGAACTCATCCGCGATGGCAAAGTCCTGCCCTACTGACCCCGCGGTGGGTTGGGAGCCGGAGTTCTCGTAAAGTCACTGCATGTTGATCGTGATCGGCCTGGTGCTGATCCTGGCGTTGACCGCTGCCACCGGGTACTTCGTGGCCCAGGAGTTCTCCTACGTCGCGGTGGACCGCAACCGGCTGCAGAGCCTGGCTGACGGAGGTAACGCCGCCGCGGCCCGGGCGCTGAAGGTGACATCCCGGCTATCCTTCGTACTGTCCGGCGCACAGGTCGGCATCACCGTCACCGCGCTGCTGGCCGGCTATGTCGCCCAGCCCTACCTGGGCGCCGGTCTGGAGGACCTGCTCGGTACTGCGGGCCTGCCGGCCGGCGTCAGCCTGACCATCTCCGTCATCCTGGCGTTGCTGCTGGCAACCATCATCCAGATGGTGTTCGGCGAGCTGGCCCCGAAGAACCTGGCGATCGCCCGGGCCGAGGCGATCGCGCTGCGGCTGTCCCGGTCGACGCTGATCTACCTGACCGTGGCCGGCCCGTTGATCCACGTCTTCGACGCCACCTCGAACCGGATCCTGCGCCGGGTCGGGATCGAACCGGTCGAAGAGCTCCCGCAAGGCGCTACCGCCCAGGATCTGGACCGGATCATCGCGACGTCGTACGAGCAGGGCCTGCTGGACGAGGACACGATGCGGCTGCTCGATCGCGGACTCGACTTCCGGTACCGCAACGCCGACGAGGTGATGACGCCGCGCGTCGACGTGATCACCGTGCACCGGGACGAGCCGCTGACCCGGGTGGTCGAGCTGCTCGACACCGGGCACAGCCGGTTCCCGGTGATCGGCGAGTCGGTCGACGAGGTGGTCGGGGTGATCGCGATCGGCGACGTGGTGGAGATCGAGCCGGCCCAGCGGGCACGCTTCATGGCGGTCTCGCTGGCCTCGCCGCCGGTCGTCGTACCGTCCACTTTGCCGCTGCCCGCAGTACTGCAGGCCCTTCGTACCGCCCATCGGCAGCTCGCGATCGTGGTCGACGAGTTCGGCGGGTTCGCCGGAGTGCTGACGTTGGAGGACATCGCCGAGGAGCTGGTCGGCGAGATCCGCGACGAGGACGATCTGCCGGAGCCCGAGCTGATGTCGAACCAAGATGGGTCGTGGACGTTGCCCGCGCGCTGGCGGATCGATCAGGTGGCCGAGGCGATCGGGATTCAGCTGCCCGAGGACGACGACTACGACACCGTGTCGGGGTTGATCATGGCTCGGCTCGGCCGGATTCCCGTGGTGGAGGACGAGTTGGTGGTGGAGCTGCCTCGGCGCTTCGACCATGACGGGCGGCCGGTGCCGATCGAGTTGGTCCGGCTTCGCGTTCAGACCGTACTTCGGCACGTGCCGGGCATCGTCGTACTGGAGCGTCTCTCGTGAGTACTACGGTCGCGCTGCTGATCTCTTTGTTGCTGCTGATCCTCAATGGGTTCTTCGTGTCGGCGGAGTTCTCGCTGGTCGCGTCGAAGCGGCATCGACTGGAACAGGCGGCCGCGTCGGGTTCGCGGGCGGCACGGGCGGCGATCGCTGGAGTGAGCGAGCTGTCGTTGATGCTCGCGGGCGCTCAGCTCGGGATCACGCTGTGCACGCTGGGGCTCGGATCGTTGTCGGAGCCGGCGGTGGCGGACTTGCTGCATCCGCTGTTCGAGCTGGTCGGGATACCGGAGGAAGCCGGGCACGTGATCGCGCTGATCATCGCGGTCGGCGGGATCGGTCTGTTGCATGTGCTGCTTGGTGAGATGGCGCCGAAGTCCTGGGCGATCAGCGATCCCGAGCGGTCGGCCTTGCTGCTGGCGCTGCCGTTCCGGGGTTTCACGTACCTGGTACGCCCGTTGCTGATCGTCCTGAACTGGATGGCGAACCTCTGCCTCCGAGTGCTGAAGGTGACCCCGCAGAACGAGTTGGCCAACGCCCACGGCCCCGACGAACTCCGCCTGCTGATCGAGTCCTCCCGCGAACACGGCACCCTCGAGGCCCCCGAACACGACCTCCTCACCGCGATGCTCGCCTTGCAGAACATCACCGTCGCCCAGGTGATGACCCCCACCGCGTCGGTGTCGACGGTTCCCGCGTCGGCAGGCGCGCGTGAAGTCGAACTCACCAGCCGGCGCGAGGGCCACTCGCGGCTGGCGGTCGTAACCCCCGGTACCACCGCAGTCTGCGGCATAGTCCACGTGAGCGACGCCGCCCGGGCAACCACTCGCGGCGGCACCACCCTCCAAGCCTCCCAGCTGATGACCGAGCCGCTGCGCCTGCCGGCCGCCACCCCGGTTGCTGCCGCGATCCGCCTGATGCGGGAGAAGCGCTCGCAACTGGCCGTCGTCCAGGAAGGCGATGTTCCCCTGGGTGTGGTCGCCCTCGAAGACCTCCTGGAGGAGGTCATCGGCGAATTCGACGACGAAACCGACCCGATCATCACGGCGGCCCGCCGCCCCACCCCACCCCCGGCAGGCAGCTAGCGGGCGGCGGTGATGCGCTCCGCGGCTGGAGGGTGGAGTGGTAGTCGGAGGGTGAAGGTGGAGCCTTTGTCGAGGGTGCTGGTTGCGGTGGCTGTGCCGCCGTGGGCTTCGATCAGGCTGCGGACGATCGGCAGGCCGAGGCCGCTGCCGCCGGTGTGGCGGTTGCGGGACTGCTCGGCGCGCCAGAACCGGTCGAACACCTTCGGCAGATCCTCCGCGGCGATCCCCGCACCGGTGTCGACCACATCAATGACAACCTGATCGCCCTCGCCCCGGCCACCGCCCCGGCCGTCAACTCCGCCGTCGGTCCGGCGCTCGATTCGGCCTTCTATCCGGACGGTGCCGCCGGCGGGGGTGTAGCGGAGGGCGTTGGCGAGGAGGTTGCCGACGGCTTGGCGCAGGCGTACCGGGTCGGCTTCGAGTTCGATGTCGCCGATGGTTGCCGAGGACAACGTGATGCCGGCGTGCTCGGCCTGGCTGCGGAACGTACCGGCGACCTGGTCGAGCAGCAGGCCGAGGTAGACCCGCTCTGGGTGGATGCGCAGGTTGCCGGCGTCGGCGGTGGCGAGGTCGCGCAGGTCGTCGAGAATGTGTTGCAGCAGCGCGGCCTCCTCGCTGAGTGAGGCGATGAAGGTCGCGTCAGGCTTGGCCACGCCGTCCTCGACGGCCTCCAGCCAGCCGCGGATGTTGCTCAGCGGCGTCCGCAACTCGTGCGCGATGTCGCTGACCATTGCCCTGCGCAACGATTCGGTCCGGGCCCGGGCGTCGGCCAGCTCGTTGAACGCAAGCGAGAGCTGGCCGATCTCGTCGAAGCCCCGGACCTTCACCCGGACGTTCTCGTCGCCGCTGGTCATCTGCCGCGACGCCTTGGTGAGCGCCCGCAGCGGTTGGACCAGCCGGATTCCACCGACGGCCGCGATCAGCACGGTGATACCGAGGATCGCAGCGGCGACCCCGGCGATGCGCTTCTGGTTCGCGGGGGACAGATCGAACTCCGCTGATGCCTCGCTGTGCGTGCTGACGAACAGGAGGGCGGGCGGAGCGACGTACGGGGTGAGCAGAGCGCGCCGCGAGACGGTCATACAGGCCTCGACGGCGGCGGGGTCGGGCAGCGGGGGCGCCGCGGAGGATTTGACGGACGGCCGCTCGCCGGGCCTGCTGGCGGGGCCGGGCTGCAACTGGCTGGTGGTGACACCGAAGTACGGTGTCCAGCTCAGGTCGACCTGGAGTTTGATCGGCGTGGTCGGCCCGCGTTTGGCCAGGCAGGCGTTGACCCGGCTCTGCAGGTTTGAGTACGCCTTGGCCTGCTGGCTGTCGATCTCGTCGAGCGCGGTCGACGGGCACTGATCCAGCGCGTACTGCGACGCGCCCTCGATCCGCGGCCGACCGGTCGGGTCGTAGGTGATCTTGCCGAGCCCACCCGAGTTGTCCTGTACGCAGCTGAGAACCCTTGTCGCCACGTCGTCGAGCCTCGACTTCGCGGCGTCGGAGAGCCTGAACGGGCCGACCACCCGGGAATCGATCTGCCCGGTCGCGTCGGTCGGCGTACCGCCGAGGCCGGTGCTGAGGTCGAGGGGCCAGACGACCGCGGACGGGGTCTGGGTGGCCGGGACCGGCTGGCCGGAGATGAGCTGGCGGTCACGGGTGGTGAGGCTGATCTGCCGGCCGGTGTCCAGCGCCAGCTTGGAGATCTCCTTGCCGATGCCGGACCAGGTGCGATGGGTTGCGGCGAACCCGACCAGGGTGTTGTAGATCTTGGCGTCGTCGGCGAGGGCCTGGCCCTGTTGCTGCTGGATGGCGACCGTCGTACTGCGAGCCGCCAGCCAGGCGGTCGCCGCGATCGAGCAGAGCGCGATCAGGACGGCGCCGGCCAGCAGCCGGACGAGCAAGCTCCGCCGGGCGGTCATCGCGGGCCGATCCGTCGGACTGTCATCGCGGGCCGATCCGCCGGGTGCTGATCAGCGGTCTCATCCGTCGGTCAGCTTGTAGCCGACGCCGTAGACGGTCAGCAGGCGGATCGGCTTGCGGGGGTCGGGCTCGATCTTCTTGCGCAGGTTGAGCACGTGCGTGTCGATCGTGCGGGTGGTGATGTATTGGTCGATGCCATGCAGTCGCTCGAGGAGCTGGGCTCTGGTGAAGACCCGGTGCGGACGGGCGGCCATCGTGGCGATCAGGCGGAACTCGCCGGGCGTACAGGTGACTTTGGTGCCGTCGGCAAACAGTTCGTGGCGTTCGGGGTCGACGGCGACGCCACCTACCCGGAGCATGGTGTCCGGCTCGGTGGCTGGTGATGGTCTGCCGTTGCTTCGTCTCAGCAGGGTGCGTACCCGGGCGGCCAGTTCGCGCGGGCTGAAGGGTTTGGTCATGTAGTCGTCGGCGCCGAGGTCGAGGCCGAGCAGCATGTCGTCCTCCTCGGTACGGGCGGTGAGCATCAGGACGGGGATGTCGGACTCGCGGCGCAGGATCCGGCAGACATCGAGGCCGTCGACGCCGGGGAGCATCACGTCCAGTACGAGCAGATCGGGCCGCCGGCGGCGGACCTCCTCGAGCGCGGAGCGGCCGTCGTGGACGACGGTGACCTCGTGGTTCTCGCGTTCGAGGTAGCGCCGGACGAGCTCGGCCTGCTTCTCGTCGTCCTCGGCAAGCACGACCTGGGCACACATGGCTTCGACTATAGGTCGGGTGGTCGTCGCTCCAGGTGATGTCTGGCCGGCCGGGACAAGTTCCTGACATTTGGTACTCAATCTGAGGCCAGGGCTTCTGTTGGAGTGAGCAACGATGCCCGGATTGCTGGGTAGACGCCGGCTAGGACGCCGACGGTGATGGACGCGGCCAGGCCGGCCAGCACGGCGGCCGGTGGGATGACGATGGGCCAGCCTTGCGCATCGGCGTACCCGATCACGCCGAGGACGCCGAGGATGGCGCCCATCAGGCCGCCGATCGTGCAGAGGACGATCGACTCGGTGAGGAACTGGCCGCGGATCTGGCGGCGGTTGGCGCCGAGGGCGCGGCGGAGGCCGATCTCGCGGCGGCGTTCGAGGACCGAGATGACCATCGTGTTGGCGACGCCGATGCCGCCGACCAGCAGGGCGACGCCGGCCAGGCCGAGGAACAGGGTGGAGAACGCGTTCTGGGTGATGCGTTTGGCGGCGAGCGCTTCGGAGGGGCGGCTGACCTGGACCATGCCGGGTTGCTCGGGGCTGAGGGTGCGGCCGAGTACGGCGCGGACGTCCTCGACTGCTGTGTCGGTGGAGCGAACGTAGACGACGGATGGTCGGCCGTCGAAGCCGAGGGTCGTCTTGGCCGCGTCCCAGCCGATCAGGACGGACTGCTCGACGTCTGCGGCGAGGGGGGTGGTCGAGAGGATGCCGATGACGCTGAACCAGGTGTCGTTGAGCAAGATCCGGGGTGCCGGTTGACCGGCAGGCAGGTCGGTGATGCCGAGCCAGGTGGCGGCTTTGGCGCCGAGCACGACGGTCGGGAACTGGTCGGTTGCCTGAGACAAAAACTTGCCTCGGTAAACCTTCGCCCCCAACAGGTCGAGCAGGTTCGGCGTCCCGGCGAGCACGGTGATCCCGCTGCTGTTGGTGGTCCCGTCGATCTTGTCCGACCGCCGCACGCTCGCATGCACATTGGCCACCCCACTGACCTCCCGCACCGGCCCGATCCGCTCGGCCATCCCCACCGCCTCAACCGGCAACCCCGCCGCCTGACCCGGCTCACTCGAGTCCGGCACAGCCGCGGCCCGCAACAAATCCGGCCCCAACGTCGACAACTCCTCCACCACAGCCCGCTGACTGGACGCCGGAATCCCCGTCACCACGACCATCGTCGCAATCCCAATAGAAATCCCCAGTGCCGAAAGCGCGGCCCGCATCGGCCGCGTCCGCACCCGGGTCAGCCCAAGCAAGAGCAGATCGCTAGGAGCCAGCCGCACAGGCTGGGTCAAGCCGCCCCCACCGGAACGTGAGCGACCCAAGCGCCGGCGGAGCCAGCCACCGCCAGTGCGATGTGCTGGGCGGGCGCCGCTGCCGCTCGGCTGGCTTGCCGCCACGCCGCTCGTCTCCGCCCGACGCAGCCGGGCGACGTCCTCGGCGGATAGTTCGCTGGCGCTGGCGCTGGCGCTGGCGCTGGCGCTTGTGCCGGTGTCGGGCACTGCTCCTGCTCTCGCGTCGGGTGGGTGGCTCGGCGCTTCGCTCTCCTCCTTCGTCACCGTCCGACGCAGCCCGCCGCCGGCGGCGGCATGCCCGGAGCCGGGATGACTTGCTCCATCCCCTTCCATCCCTGCCCGGCTCGACCCGGCGCCGTCGTTGCCGGGTGGCTGGCTGGGGCCGGGGTGGGGTACTGCTCCTGCTTTCGCCTGGGGTGGGCGGGGTAGTGGCTCGACCGGGTCCTCGCCGTTCTTCCCCGGTCGGCGGAGCCGGGTGGCTTGGGGTGGGTCATTTGTCTCCTACTAGGTGGCCGTCGCGCATTGCTAGTTGGCGGGGGAGGTGGGCGGCTATTTCTTGGTCGTGGGTGATGACGGCGATGGTGGTGCCGGTGGAGTGGAGTTGGTGGAGGAGGTCCAGGACTGCGTGGCCGTTGGTGGTGTCGAGGGCTCCGGTGGGTTCGTCGGCCAGGACTATGGCGGGGGAGTTGACCAGGGCTCGGGCGATGGCTACGCGTTGGCGTTCGCCGCCGGAGAGTTGGTGGGGGTGGTGGTCGGCTCGGTGGGAGAGGCCGACTTTGGCGAGGGCTTCGAGGGCCAGGGGCTTGCGGGTGCGGCGGGGCGTACCGGCGTACAGGAGGCCGGTGGCGACGTTCTCGGTGGCGGTGTGGCCGTCGGAGAGGTGGAACTGCTGGAAGACGAAGCCGATCGAGCGGCCGCGGAGGGCGGAGAGTTCGCGGTCGGAGAGGCCGGCGACGTCGTGGCCGGAGATCGCGACCGTACCGGCCGTCGGGCGGTCGAGCGTGCCCATCAGGTTGAGCAGGGTGGATTTGCCGGAGCCGGACGGTCCGACGATCGCGACCAGCTCACCTGGTTCGATCCGCAGCGAGACGTCGTCGAGCGCGCGGACGCCACCCGGGTACTCCTTGACCGCATGGGTCAGTTCGACGACCGCAGTCATGAGGTGGTCACCACCTTCTGGCCGGCCCGCAGTCCAGCGCCGGTGATCTCGACGTTGCCATCGGCAAACATCCCTGTCTTCACACCGATCAGCGCGGTCGTAGTACCGGTGACAACCTGTACTGCGTAACCGCCCTCCCGCAACGCAAGCAACGCGGCAACCGGTACTACGAGCACGCCCTTCCGCGACGCCCCCGGCACCGTGACCGTCACCGGACCCGAATCGACCCCGGCGCTCGCGGCCTGGTGGTCGAGCGTGATCAGCGCCGTCACCTGCGCCTTCTTGCCACCGTCGGCCGGATTGCCGTCGCTGGGCGGCGGTGTCGCGTCAGTGCCGACGCTGCGAATCGTGCCGATCGTCGCCTTACCGTTCGGCAGCGCGAGCTTCACCTTCGCGCCGACGCTGATGCCCTGCGTGGAATCGGCGTCGACCGGCAGCGTGACCACCTTGTCGGTTGCGGTCACGCCGAGAATCTCCGCCGTCGCAGGATCACCGAGCGCCGCCTTGATCGAGTCGACGCGGACGGCGCCGGGGAGGACGGCAACACTGGCCGGATCGATCACCCCCGTCTCGTCCAGCTCGAGCGACTTCTGCCACTTCTTGATCGCGTTGGTGGTTGCTGAGGTCAACTTGTCGGTCGTTGTCTGAGGCAAGAACCCGAGCGCGGTCAGGTTCTCCTTCACCACCCGCACATCCGGCCCCTCGATCGGCTTGTCCGCACCCTTGGCCGGGGGCGCGGTGGGCGGCGTCGACGGCGAGTCGGGCGGGGCCGAGGGTGGGCTGCTAGGCGCGCCGGCCGGCGGAGTCGTCTTGCCGATCGTTCGGAACAGCGGCGTACCGCCGTAGAACAGCAGCGCCGGCTTGTTGTCGACCCGGAACAGCACGTCGCCCTGCTCCAACGTCGCGCCCGGCTTCGGCAGCCAGGTGATCGTCCCCTCCGCATGGCTTTTGACCGTATGGCTGACGCCGTACCCGAGCTGCCCACCCAGATCCTTCGCCTGCGACAGATCGGTACGCACGATCTCCACCGTCTGCGCGGGATCAGGCCCGTCCGACGCCACCGCCTTCTCCGGCCTGTCGACGATCCGGAACCCCACCACTCCCGCCCCGGTCACAACAACAGCACCGATGACCAACGCGATCACCCGGCGAGAACGCTTGCTCACTTGCCGGCCACCTCGCGCTGGCACTCCGGCATCAGATCCATGCCCTTGGTGATCGACTGCATGTCGTTCTGCGGTCCGCCGAGCGCCGGCCCGACGATGCCCGACGAGGTGTCGGTGGACAGTTCGACGTACTTGACGCCCTTGTCCCTGAGGCACTGCACGACCTTGCGGCCGAAATCGAGCGCGTCAGGATTGTTCGCGTCGATCTCCCAGGCTGGCAGCGGCAGCTTCGGCTCGCAGACCTTGCCCGCGTTCTTGGCCTTCTTCGGGTCGGTGGTCGGGCCACTGCCGAGTACGCCCGGCTCCTGGCCGCGCTTGGAGGTGTCGATGCCGTTGTCCTTCAGGCAGGACAGGTACGGCGCGTACAACCGTTTGCGGTCGGCATCGGTCATGTCGATCCGCTCCCGCGGCCGGCCGGCATCCGGGTCCTTCGGCGTCGCCTTGCCAGTCGTCTTGCCGGCCGTTTTGCCGGCCGGCGGGGTGGTCAGGGTGGCGATCTCCGGGGCCTTGGCGGCGTCATGGATCTGCGCCTGGCTGTCCGCCTTCGAGGACGAGCAGCCGGTCGCCACGACGGCGAGCAGGACCAGCGGGGCCCACTTGAGGAGTTTGGTGGTCATACCGGCCACGGTGCCTGCCGAATGTCAGGGAAATGTCGGCTGACGGTGGTGATCCGGTCCGCACGACATACGGTGGTCGACAGCGTCGTACAGGCGCCAGGCAGTCGTCGTACCGGAGGAGTCGCACAGTGCCCGTCAGCCGTCTCGGCCTTGTCGTCCACCAAGCACGCCCGCTCGCCGTCCAGGCCGCCGGGGTGGTCCGTGAGTGGTGCAAGAAGAACGACATCGGCTGCACCGACATCGACGTCTGGAAGGACCACGAGCACCGTCGCGGCGGGATGGCGGAGATGCAGCACGCAGGCAACCCCGACCTGGTCGTCACCCTGGGCGGCGACGGTACGTTCCTGCGCGGCGCCCGGATCGCCGCCAAGAACGGTGCCGCCGTACTGGGCGTAGACCTCGGCAAAGTCGGCTTCCTCACGGAGGTGGCCTGCAGTGACGTCGAGGAGGCGCTAGAGGCGGTCCACCACGACCAGGCGACCATCGAGGAGCGCATGACGCTCACCATGCGCGCATCCCGGCCCCTGGAGATCCCGAGCGGCATGGAGGCCCTACTGCGGTACGGGCACGGCCCGTCGCTACCCCCTCCCGCCGTACGCGAGGAGAGCCCGGGAGCCGACGGGTGGGGCGTGGCACTCGACGTGACGGCGCTGAACGACGTAGTAGTCGAGAAGCTCTCCCGCGACCACCAAGTGAGCGTCGGCGTCTACCTGTCCGGCCGCCTGCTCGCGTCGTACTCCGCAGACGCCCTCATCGTGGCCACCCCGACCGGCAGCACGGCGTACAGCTTCGCCGCCGGCGGCCCGATCCTGTCGCCGAACATGGAAGCAGTCGTCTTCACCCCCGTCGCCCCGCACATGACCTTCAACCGCACGGTCGTAGCCGCCCCCGACGAACCAGTGGGCCTCCGAGTCCTCCCACACTCCGGCCAGGCCGCAGTAAGCATCGACGGCCAACTACGCGGCGTACTGGACCCAGGCGACTGGATAGGCGTCTACGGCTCAGTCCGCCGCCTACGCCTGGTCCGCCTCCGCCCCACCGACTTCTACGGCCGCCTCCGCGACCGCTTCCGCCTCACCGACGCCCCCGCCACCGGCATAGACGGCGACCCAGACCCCTTCTTCCGCCCCAGCAGCCCAGCACCCCCGGACATGGCCCACCTACGCCTGCCCCTAGCCCCTGACGCGCGCCCCGAGAACCCGGCCTGCGAAGTAGAGCCCGCCACGGAGCCGGTGGAGTAGTCCCAGCCCGGTAGGCTCCCTCCCCATGCGAAACGTGGTGATCCTGGCCGGCGGCTCGGGGACGAGGCTGTGGCCGCTGTCCCGGGCGGACAAACCCAAGCAGGTGCTGCCCCTGGCAGCAGGCAACTCCCTGCTACGAGTGGCCTACAACCGGCTGACGGGTCTGGTCGATCCGGCCAACATCTATGTCTGCACGGTGGCAGCGCACACCGACCTGGTCCGCGAGGAGCTGCCGGAGCTCGGTGAACACAACATCATCGGCGAGCCGGTCGGCCGGGACACGGCCAACGCGGTCGGCCTGGCGTCGGCCGTGGTCGCCCGCAACGACCCGGACGCCGTCTTGGCGATCGTCGGATCGGACCACCTGATCACGCCCGAGGACGAGTTCCGCGCCGCGATCGAGGCCGGGTTCGAGGTGGTGGAACAGCGGCCCCGATCGCTGGTGACGTTCGGGATCGAGCCGACCCATCCCCACACGGGACTCGGCTACGTGGAGCGCGGGGACGCGATCGAGGGCACACCGGCGTACGCGGTGGACCGGTTCCGGGAGAAGCCGGACCGCGCGACGGCCGAGGAGTACCTGGCCACCGGCCGGTTCTGGTGGAACTCCGGAATGTTCGTCTGGCGCGCCGAGACGGTGCTGGACCTGCTCGACAAGCTGCTGCCGGAGTCGGCCGCGCAGCTCCGCCAGGTCGCCTCCGTCTGGGACACCCCGGAGCGCGACGCGACGCTGGCCGAGATCTACCCGACGCTGCGCAAGATCAGCATCGACTACGCCATGCTCGAGCCTGCTTCACAGGGCAAGGTCGACGCGGACGTCGTCGTCCTCCCGATGCCGGTGCACTGGCTCGATGTCGGCTCCTGGGCCGCGCTCGCCGGTACGTACGAGGTCGATGCCGATGGCAACCGGCACGAGCCGTCGGCGCTCAGCTGCCTGCTCGACTCGCACGACAACGTGATCGTCACCGACGACCCGGACCACCTGATCGCGGCGGTCGGGCTGAGCGGGCACATCATCGTGCACACCAGGGACGTCACCCTGGTCTGCCCGCTGGCCGACGGCGAACGGATCAAGGATCTGGTCGCGATCGTCCAGTCCGACCACGCCGACCGCTACGTCTGAACCCGGCACAGCAAGAAGCCCCGGACCTCAGGTCCGGGGCTTCTCGACGTGTTGGGGAACTCAGCCGCCGTTCGGCTCCTGGGCGTCCGTGGATGGGTACTTGTCCATGAAGTTTTTCAGGGCTTCGCCGGAGACTGTGCTGCAGAACTGGCGGTGGCCGAAGGCGGTTTTGCCGTCTTGGCCCATGCCGGACCAGTGCGAGAAGGCGATGTTCTTGCCGGCCGGCCAGGCGGCGCCGTCGGAGGCCTTGAAGGGGGCGGCGATGAACTTGCCGTTGGAGCTCTCGGGCAGCTTGGCCTTGGAGATCTTCTCGATCAGGTCGACCTGGTCCTTCTTCTTCATCGTCTCCTCGTTGTACCAGAGGATCGTGTATCCGTGTTCCAGGTTGTGGACCAGGTTCGGGACCGGCGGGCGGTCGCTGTCGGCGTAGAACTTCTTCGACAGCGGGGCCCAGACGGCGTAGTGCGGGCCGGAGGAGGGCGGCGAGACCGGGTACGGGATCACGGTGCCGTCCGGCTTGTGGTCCTGGGTGCCGGAGGCCTTGTCCTCGGTCGGTGTGTCGCAGGACGCGGCCGAGGCGGCGACACCGAGCTCGGTGATCGCCTGGTTCTTGGTCCTGGAGTCCTGGATCAGTTTGACCGCCGGGTAGGCGATGATCGCGAGACCGACGACCATGCAGCCGGCGATGATGAGCCGGGTGCGGACTTTGTCGCCGCGGGCCTGATCGCGCTGCATCTTTTCGACGAGCTCGCGGCGTGACTGCTTCTGAGACTTACCCACAGTGATGGTCTTCCCGGATCAGGGGCGGTCTCGGAGCCGCCGTGCGGATGCAGTGTACGCAAGGTGCCTGAGAAGTTGCCTAGAAAGCTACCGAGACCGTGAGCCGAACGTGACCGTCGCCTCACTCCCTGGCCCGGTCGCAACCGAGACCCCGTAACCCTCCGCGTGCAGCACCAAGGCCAGCCGCTCAGCGGCCATCCCGACGGCGACGCCGTCAGCCCCAGTGACCTTCACAGCATCGCCGTCAAGCTCCACCTGTACGCCGTCCAGCGGCACGGCCGCCCAGAGCTCGGCAGAAGCCTCCCGAGGACCGCTGACAGCCTTTCGATCCAGTACTGCGGCCAGCGCCGCCTCCCGGGTCCCCAGGCTGAACAGGTCCATCTCTGCATCCCGCACCAGCGCCCGAGCCCCATTACCGTGCTCACCGGCCGGCAGCACCACATCAGCCAGCCCACGCAGCACTGCGACCGGTACGCCGTCCGCCTTGCCCTTCACCAACTCGCTGGCCGCAGCGATCTCATCAGCCAGCGCAGGCTCGGTGACGGCCAGCACGTTGCCGTGGCTGTCCGTAGTACCGCGCAGATCCTCGATCACCTGTACTCCGGCCGCGCCGATCGCCAGGTCGACCTGCCCGTTGCGCCACGGCCGCCCGAGCGTGTCAGTGACGACCACACCCACGTTCACGTCGTACCGGTCCTTCAGGGACTCCCGCAGCAGCCGGGCGGACAGGTCCGGGTCAACCGGCAGCAGCAGCACGGTGCCGGGCGCCGTGTTGGACGTATCCGTCCCAGCAGCCGCCATCACCAGCCCATGCCGCGTCTGGACGATCCGGGTGTCGCCACGCGACGCCACCACCCGCACGAGCTCGGCATCGATCGCCTCGTCCCGGGTGCCGGTGGTCAGCCGCCCCTCCGCCTTGCTGACGATCTTCGAGGTCACCGAGACCACATCGCCGTCATGCAGGTCAACCGCCGACCCGATCAGCCCGGCCAAGTCATCCCCGGCCGCGACCTCGGGCAGGCCGACCACCGGGAAGACCTCGAGGTGCTTCCTCACCGGCGGACCGCCTCGGCCAGCGTCAGCGCAGCGGAGGCCAGCGCGGCCGTCGTGTCCTCGTCGGTCATCCACAGCGGTACCGCCTGGGCGTGGATGCCGGCCGTCGCGATCGACTCCAGCTGAGCCGCATCCGACGTGTCGATCAGCCAACCGTCCAGTACGCCGTCCGCCGCCCGCGACCCGTAATGCCGGGCGACGGCACCCGCCGTCGACTCCACGCCGATCGCAGCCAGCACCTTGTCGGCCATCCCGCGGACCGGGCTGGTGCCGATGATGGGGGAGATCCCGATCACCGGCGCGGAAGTCTCGCGGACCGCGTCACGGATGCCGGGGACGCCCAGGATGGTGCCGATCGAGACGACCGGGTTGGACGGCGGCAGCAGCAGCGCGTCGCACTCGGCGATCGCGTCCAGCACACCCGGCGCCGGCTTGGCCTTCTCCGAGCCGACCGCCACGATCTGGTGCGCGGTCACCTCGGCGTGCAGCCGGACCCAGTACTCCTGGAAGTGGATCGCCTTCTTGGTACCGGGGTTGTCCGGGTCGTCGACCACCACATGCGTCTCGACCCGGTCGTCGCTCATCGGCAGCAGCCGGACCGGCAGCTTCCACCGGCTGCAGAGCGCCTCGGTCACCGCGGCCAGCCCGTAGCCGGCGTCGAGCATCTGGGTCCGGACCAGGTGAGTGGCCACGTCGCGGTCGCCCAGACCGAACCAGGTGGGCTCCACGCCGTACGCCGCGAGCTCCTCCTTGATCACCCAGGTCTCGTCCTCCCGGCCCCAGCCACGCTCCTTGGAGATGCCGTTGCCCAGGGTGTACATCACCGTGTCGAGGTCGGGGCAGACCCGCAGCCCGAACAGGGTGATGTCGTCCGCGGTGTTCCCCACCACGGTGATCTCGGCGTCCGGGCGGGCCTTCAGCAGGCCGCGCAGGAAGGTGGAACCGCCGATGCCACCAGCAAGCACTGTCAATCGCATGGGAACAGTTTCCACGAGTCGTCAAAGCAGTCGACCACCGCACGACTATGCTGCCGAGGGTCCGATGTGTGTCAACGTCAGTTGAACGGCCCCCAACATCCCGAGGAGCCCTCGTGGTCACCGACGCAACCAAGAAGCTCAGAGAGCCGGTCGCGTACATCTTGCTCGCCTTCGCCGGCCTCGTGGCGCTGGCCTTGCTGATCCGGCTGTTCGTCGGCAGCGCGGGCTTCACCAACGCCGCTGCTGTCGTGCAGGGCCAGGTCACCCCGCCCACCCTCCAGCCACTCGTGCTGCTGGTCGCGCTAGCGGCGTCGGTCTGGCTGGTGAACGAAGCGGGTGAGCGGACCCCGAACGCCCGCACCGTCACGCTGGCGGCGCTCTCCATCACGGGCCTGCTCGTCCTGATCGGACTGATCGTGGCCTTCGCCAGCTTCGGCGAGACCAGCACGGCCGGCCTGAAGATCTCCAGCTTCATCTTCGCTCTCGGCGGCCTCGCGCTGTACGGCGTCGTCGGTCTCTACATCCTGAAGACGTTCCAGAGCCTGCCGGCTCCGGTCCGCGTTCCCAAGGCGGCCTCGCAGGGCCAGTTCGCCGGCCAGCAGGGTCAGTACGGCGCTCCGGGCCAGTACCCCCAGCAGGGCGGCCAGTACGGCACCCAGCAGGGCCAGTACGGGCAGTACGGTGCTCCGCAGGGCCAGTACGGTCAGAACGAGCAGTACGGCGCGTACGGCGCCGGCGCGGCCGGTGCCGCTGCAGGTGCAGCTGGTGGCTACGCCGCAGCACAGGGCGGCGAGCAGCAGTGGCCGCAGGAGCAGAGCTGGAACCAGGGCGAGCAGCAGCAGACCTGGCCCGTCAGCGACGCAGAGGCCCAGCCGCACGCCGAGAGCCCGGCCGCACAGCCGGTAGAGCAGGCATGGTCCGCTGAGGGCCACGCAGCCGAGCCGACGCAGCAGTGGAGCCCTGAAGGCCAGCAGCAGTGGGGCGGCCAGGAGCAGGGCCAGCAGTGGCCGCAGGAGCAGCAGCAGTGGGGCGGCGCCGACTCCGGTCAGCAGTGGGGCACTCCGGGTCAAGAGCAGTACGGCCAGCCCGCACAGCAGGAGTGGCCCGCGCAGGAAGCCGCGCAGCCCGAGCAGCAGCACCAGACCTGGCCGCAGGAAGGCCAAGCCTGGCAGGCAGAAGCGGCCCCGGCGGCCGAGCAGCCGGCCGAGGCAGCGGTTCCCGAAGGGGCAGACGAAACCCGCGTGGAGACGCCGGTTTCCGATGCTCCGAAGGACCAGGAAGCACAGCAGCAGCAGGATCAGCAGGGGCAGGGCGGTCAGCAGGGCTGGTGGTCACAGCCTTCCTGACCAGGAAGTTACTCGCCCTGACAGGGCGACGAAGTAGACCGAGAGGCCTGTGCAGACAGGCCTCTCGTTCTTTTGCAGCCGTGTTGCGGATGATGCCAATAGCAGACCACGGCTTGACTTTCGTGGATTGCAGGAATGTAATTTCAACCGTGTCGTTCGTTGGACACTCGGTATCGGGGACCGCTTTCAGCACACAGAGCGGTCGAGGTCAGGCATGTGGGACCGCAAACCCACATGTACAGGGGAACGAACAGGGTCGAGGAGGTCGTACCGTGACAGAAACGCTGCTGGCGATTGTCGACGGTGAGGCGATCGAGGAGGAGCCGAACTGGCAGGAACGGGCGCTGTGCGCCCAGACCGATCCAGAGGCTTTCTTCCCGGAGAAGGGTGGTTCCACCCGCGAGGCGAAGAAGGTGTGCCTCGGGTGCGACGTTCGGGGCGAGTGCCTCGAGTACGCACTGCACAACGATGAACGCTTCGGAATCTGGGGCGGGCTGTCGGAGCGGGAGCGCCGCAAGCTGAAGAAGAAGGCTGTCTGACAACGGCCTGATTCCTTGAGTTGACAAGTCCATACGATCATCGGCGTGAGGCCCCGGAAGGACTTTGTCCACCGGGGCCCGCTGCTGTGTACGGGGCGACTCTCGGGGTCGCGTAAGGTGAAGCCTCGCTGTACCAGGTCGTCACTTTCCCCTGAGGTGTCACTGCTCCGCATGGAACCAGAAGCTCCGGCCGGCTGGGAGTTCTTCGACTCAGTCGACTTCCCCACCGACCTCACCAACGATCCGATGGGTCGCGCGCCGATCCGGCACGTCGTCACCGCGGTCGTGGTCGGCCACGAGGGAGCCGCCTGGCTGCCCCGGCTGACCGAGGCGCTGTGGGCGCTGGGCCGCCGTCCCGAGCGGCTGATCGCGGTCGATACCGGTTCCACCGACGAAACCGCCGAGCTGCTCGCCACCATGCCCGCCGTCGAACCCGTCGTGAGCCTGTCGGCCCGTACCGGCTTCGGCACCGCGGTCGCCCGCGGCATCGAGACGGTCGGCTTCGCGCCGGTACCGTCCGCAGTCGGCCCGTACGGCGACGATCAGCACATCCCGGTGGTCGAGTGGCTCTGGCTGCTGCACGACGACTGTGCACCGGCCCCGAAGGCGCTGGAGCAGCTGCTGCTGCAGGCGACGATGTCGCCGGACACCGCCGTCTGGGGTCCCAAGCTCAGGATGTGGCCGCGTGACCGGGAGCTGCTCGAGGTCGGTGTCACGACCTCGCTCGGTGGCCGCCGCGACACCGGGATCGAGAACGGCGAGCTCGACCAGGGCCAGCACGACCAGCCGCGCAACGTGCTCGCGGTCAGCTCGGCGGGCATGCTGGTCCGTCGCGACGTGTGGGAATCGCTGCGTGGCTTCGATCCGCGGCTGCCGATGTTCCGCGACGACATCGACTTCGGCTGGCGCGCGAGCCGGGCCGGGTTCAAGGTCGGCGTCGCGCCCGACGCGGTCATCTACCACGCCGAGGCCGCGGCGACCGGCGAGCGGGCGCTGGCCGGCACCCGTCGGCACGCGTACCAACTCGACCGCGCCCACGCGTACTACACCGTCCTCGCGAACGCACCTGGCAAGCTGCTTCCGCTGCTGGTGCTCAGGTTCCTGCTCGGGACCTTCGTCCGCTCGGTCTGGTTCATCATCGGCAAGACGCCGTCCGGCGCGGTCGACGAATGGACCGCACTGCTCGGGACCTTGCTGGCCGGCGGCTGGACGCAGGCGCGCAAGGATCGCCGCCGGCTCGACCAGGTTCCCTACGAAGACATCAAGCCGCTCTTCTCGCGCTCGGTGCACGCACTGCGGCACAACCTCGAGGAGACCGGCAGCACCATCACCGAGCGCCTCCGCGAGGCGTGGGCCGACGAGCCCGAGGAGCAGGTCGTCACGACCGCTCGCCGGGCCAAGAGCACCGCCCGGGTCGCGCAGGACCAGCCGCGCTGGCGGCGGCAACTGATCCGTCGTCCCTTCTTGGTGACGTGGGTTTTCCTTGCTCTCGGTACGTTCGTCGCCGCACGCAGTCTGATCGGCAGCGGCGTACTGCGTTCCACCCTGTTGCTGCCTCCGCACGAGAGCCTCGGGTCGCTGTGGCACGCGGCCGCGGCGGCACCGCCCGGTGTGACTCCGCCGGCTTGGCTCGCTCAGTTCTGGGCGTTGTCGACGGTGACGTTCGGACCGTCGGGCGCGACGAACGTCATCCTGCTCGGCGCGATTCCCCTTGCTGCGCTGGCCGCTTGGGGACTGCTGCGCGCCTTCGTGGTCGACCGCGTCGCGCGAGCCTGGGGCGCGGCGGCGTACGGGTTCGCGGTCTTCACCAACGGTGCGATCACGCAAGGCCGGATCGGGACGGTTGTCGCGGCGATCGCGCTGCCGCTGCTCGGTGCCGCGGTGCATACGGTGGCCAGGCGTCGACGCGTGGTCATCCAGGGCAGTTGGCGTGCGGCCTGGTTCGCCGGCATCTGCCTGGCCGTGCTGATCGCGTTCACGCCGGCTTTGGGTCTGCTGGTCGGGATCACCTTGGCTGTCGGTGCGCCGCTTGGTCTCGGCTGGCGTCGTCAGGGTCGGCAGCTGGTTTTCTCCGTCGTACTGGGCCTGGTGCTCGTGCTTCCGTGGACGATCGAGCTGGTGATGCACCCGTCGAGGCTCGGCCAGGAAGCTGGTGGCCCGCCCACGGCAGCGATCGGCCCGGGCGACAGCCTCACCCACCTGCTGACCGGTACGCCGGTTGGCGCGCCGGTGCCGTGGTGGTTCGCAGTACCGCTGATCCTGGTGGCTCTGTTGAGCTTGCTGCGTGAGTCGCGGCAGCGGTACGAGCTGATCGGCTGGTTCGCCGCACTGGCCGGATTGGCGGGCACGTTGATCGCCAGCCGGCTCGGGGGTGGCAGTGGTCCGCTGATGTTCCTGATGACGGCCGGCTGGATCATCGCGATCACCGTCGCGTGGGACTCGGTCGGCAAGTCGCGCGATGTCATCGTCCAAGCCGTACTCGGCCTGGTGCTGGTCGCGACGCTCGTCACGGCCGGCTTCTGGCTCGTGCGGGGTGACGACGGCCCGTTGCGGCGTGGACCTGAGCAGGACCTGCCGGAGTACCTGATGTCGTCGCAGGCGCCGCCGGAGAACGCGTCGATCCTGGTGGTCCGCAAGGACGCGACGACGGCGATGCGCTTCTCGCTGGTCCGCGACGGCGGTCCGCGGATGGGGTCGCTGGAGGCTGCGCCGAAGCCGGCGCAGACCAAGCCGATCACCGACATCCTGTCCGCGCTGGGCGGCGGTGGTACCGGTGAAGAAGGCCGGCAACTCGCAGCACTCGCGGTCGACTATGTGTATCTGCCCGCACCCGTCGACCCGACGCTGATGGCGACGCTCGACTCGCTGCCCGGCCTGACCAGGGCCAGCGCTGCCGACGGCGACGCCTCCTGGCTGGTCGACCGGACGAAGATCGAGGGCAAGACGCCGCTGCAGGACGACGTACGCGACATCTGGCGGGTCCTCGGCATCATCGCCTGGATCATCGCGCTGATCTCGTGCATGCCGACCGCGCGGCGCACCGTCGCGACACCGCGCGGGACACATGCAAGGAGGGTGTCGTGAGCGGCATGTTGTCGGACGTCCGGATCAGGGTCGGCGCCTGCGTGCTCGCGATGGCGGCCGCGGGCGGCCTGGGCGTCGTGACGCACGCCAAGGAGCCGGTCACGCGTCCCGAGGGCGCCGGCGGGGTGACCCGCACGATCGTGAACCGTACTGCGCTGAGCTGCCCGGCCCCGGGCCCCGGCGGCAAGATCCAGAGCGCGATCGACGCGGTCTCGCCACAGCTGCCTGAGGGCACTCCGGTCGCTCCGGGCGCGGCGACGCCGTTGTCGATCGGTCCGCTGCCCGCCACGTCGGACCCGATCGGGTCGGTCCTGGTCCGCGGCAAGATCGCCTCGACGGCCAAGACCGCAAAGCCGGTACCGCTGTCCATCCGCGGCATCGGCCCGCTCGCGGCCGGCACCGTCGGCACGAGTACCTCGGTGTCGACCGAAGGCGTGAACCGTGGCATGGCGAGCGTGCCCTGCCAACTGCCCGGGTCGGACTTCTGGTTCGTCGGGGCGAGTGGCGCCGCCGGCCGGCGCGACATCCTCGAGCTGACCAACCTCGACAGCGTCAACGCCGAGGTCAACGTCACCGTCTACTCGGCCAACGGCGCGCTCGACCTGCCCAACGCGCGCGGGATCGTCGTACCGGCCCGTGGGACCACCGCGGTGTACCTGAGTCTGGTGGCCCCGAAGGTCCGGGACCTGGCGTTGCACGTCGAGTCCACCGGCGGCCGGGTCGCGGCGGTTCTGCGGGACAACGCGAGCGACGGCAAGAAACCCGCCGGCGTCGACTGGATCAATCCGTCCGCCCCGCCGGCCACGTCGCTGGTGATTCCCGGGCTCGCCGCGGGCAAGGGCATCCGGATCATCACGCTGGCCAATCCGAGCGACCTGCAGGCGACGGCGACGCTGACCATCAACGGGCCGAACGGGCCGTTCAAGCCGGCCGAACTGTCGACGATGCAGATCCCGGCGGGCACGGTGAAGTCGATCCGGCTCGACTCGGTCCTGCTCGGCGACCCGTCCGCGGTGACCGTCAGCTCGGACCAGCCGCTGACCGGCTCGACCCGCACGATCGACGCGAGCGGCGAGGACTTCGCGGTGCTCGGATCGGCCGAGGCACTGACCGGACCGGCCTATCTCGTGCTGCCGGCGCATTCGCAGCCCGCCCAGTTGCAGATCACCGCGCCGAGCAAGACGGCGACGGTGAAGTTCGAGCTGCGCGACGTGGCCGGCAAGCTGCTCGCCGCGAGGTCGCTCGACGTGATCAACGGCGGGACGACGATGATCCCGTTCAAGGCGCAGCCGCGACCGACCTACCTGATGGTCGAGCAGATCAAGGGCTCGGCGGTGGCGGCGGTGACGTTGATGCCGCCGGCCAAGCTCGGTGACGACGAGGTGCCGTTGGTGGCCGCGTGGCCGTTGACCACGTCACTGGTGTTCCGGGCCCAGCTCGGCGCGCAACCGGACGTACGGGCTGCCCTGAAGTAGGCAGATCTTCAGTCGTCGTCGGTGTCGAACTCGGGGTCGATCTGCTCCGGCGACAACGCCAGTACGTCGGCGAGCTCGAGCACCAGCGCCGACCGGACCAGCCAGGCCAGGCTGGTGCCGGACCGTTCGGCGCGCAGCTCGATCGGGCGGCGGAAGACGACGATCCGGTAGGGCTCGTGCGACGTGCCGCCGGTCGAGTGCGTCAGCGGGATCTCGCCCGCGTGCAGGTCGAGGTTCGGCACGTCCTCGATCGCGAACTCGACCCGCGCGACGACCTGCGGCAGCCGCTTCTCCAGCCGGGTCACCTCGATCGCGACGACCTCGTCGAACTGGGCCGCGGCGGACCGCTGCAGGGGGAGTCCGCGCGGGGCGAAGCTGCTCGGCCGGCTGATCGGTCCGAGCATGCCGCGGCCATGGCGGTCGATGTGCCGTCGATGACGGCGAGCCTCGGTCACGCGATCAGCCTAGTGGGGGTAGCGTCTGGACGTGAGCATCGCCAGGATCTGTTCGCGCGCCGCGTGCCATCGGCCGGCGGTGTCGACGCTCACTTATGTCTACGCCGACTCGACCTGTGTGCTGGGCCCGCTCGCGACGTACGCCGAACCGCACTGTTACGACCTCTGCGCCGACCACGCCGACCGGCTGACCGCGCCGAACGGCTGGGAAGTGATCCGGCTCGCTCCGGATCCGGCCGCCTCCGGTCCCTCCGACGACGACCTCGAAGCGCTGGCGAACGCAGTACGCGATGCCGCCCGGCCGTTGCCGTCGCCGAGTCGTGAGTCCGTCCCGGGCGCGCCGGTCGAGATAGCCCGCCGCGGCCATCTGCGGATGCTGCAGGATCCGGGCTCGACGGCCGCCGACACCACAGAGCAGGCCTGAACCTCACCCCGTTCCACAGCGTGGGATGAGGTTGACCACGTTGTCAGGTACTGACAAGACTCCTGACTTGTGAACGATCAAAAACTACGGGTCGGAGTGGTCGGCCTCGGCTTTGCCGGGCGGACCGCACTGGAAGCGTTCTCGGAGCTGCCCGACGTCGAAGTGGTGGCGCTCGCGGGGCTCGAGACGGACATCCTGAAGAGCCTGGGCGCCGAGCACTCGGTGCCCAACCTCTTCGAGAAGTGGGAGGACCTGATCGCCGTCGACGGCCTGGACGCCGTCAGCATCGGTACGCCGACGCAACTGCACGCCCCGATCGCGCTGGCGGCCCTGGAACGCGGGCTGCACGTGCTCTGCGAGAAGCCACTGGCCCGTACGGTGGCCGAGGGCACCGCGATGGTCGAGGCCTCGAAGAAGGCCGGCCGGGTGCTCAAGGTGGTGTTCAACCACCGCGAGCGCGGTGACGTCGCGACCCTGAAGCACCAGATCGACGAGGGTCTGCTCGGCCGGATCTACTACGCCAAGGCGCACTGGATGCGCCGCAACGGCATCCCCGGGATGGGTGGCTGGTTCACCAACCGCGAGCTGTCCGGTGGTGGTCCGCTGATCGACCTCGGCGTACACATCCTCGACATGGCCCTGCACCTGATGAACGAGCCGAAGGTGACCACGGTCAGCGCGAACACCTTCGCGGAGCTCGGCCCGCGCGGTCGCGGCAGCGTGAGCAGCGTGATCCGGCCGACCGTCGACACGCTCGGCGCCAAGTTCGAGGTGGAGGACCTGGCCACGGCGTACCTGCGGCTGGAGGGTGGCGGGGCGTTGCAGCTGGAGACCAGCTGGGCGACGTACCGGGCGCCCGGCGACAACTTCGGGATCGAGCTGTTCGGCACCGAGGGCGGCGCCAAGATCGACGTCCAGAACTACACCAACACCGACACGCTGAAGATCTTCACCGACGTCGGCGGCATCCCCGCCGAGGTCCGTCCGGCCACCGGCGCCGGGCTCGGCCACCGCGCGGTGGTCAGCGAGTTCGTCGCCATCGTGCTCAGCGGCGACTGGTCGGCCCACAACGGTTCGGAGGCGCTCGCGCGCACCCGGATCATCGACGCCGCCTACGCCTCGGCGCAGGCCGGACGAGAGGTAGTACTCGATGCTTAAGGTCACCGTCTGGGGCGAGAACGTCCACGAGCAGGACGACGCCGCTGTCCAGAAGATCTACCCCGACACGATGCACGAGACGATCGCCGCCGGGCTGCGTTCGTCGCTGGGCGAGGAGGTCAAGGTCCGTACTGCGTGGCTGCAGCAGCCCGAGCACGGCCTGACCGACGAAGTACTGGCCGACACCGATGTGCTCACCTGGTGGGGGCACCGCGCGCACGGCGACGTGGACGACGCCGTGGTCGATCGGGTGCAGGAGGCGGTGCTCTCGGGCATGGGCCTGATCGCGCTGCACTCGGCGCACTTCTCGAAGATCTTCAAACGCCTGATGGGTACTACGTGCTCGCTCGACTGGCGTTCTGACGACGACCGGGAGCTGCTCTGGACCGTCGCCGCCGGGCACCCGATCGCGGCCGGCGTACCGCATCCGCTGGTGATCCCTCAGGAGGAGATGTACGGCGAGCTGTTCGACATTCCCCAGCCGGATGAGCTGGTCTTCGTCAGCTCCTTCTCCGGCGGCGAGGTGTTCCGCTCCGGCTGCTGCTACCGCCGCGGCCAGGGCCGGGTGTTCTACTTCCGCCCCGGCGACCAGGAGTACCCCACCTACCACCAGCCCGAGATCCAGCGCATCCTCGCCAACGCCGTCCAGTGGGCCGCACCGGCCGTCGACCGCAAGCTCCCCGACGTCCACCACCGCCCCACCCCCGGCTGGTTCGAAACAGCCTGAAACACACCGAGGAGGTCGGATGGAGGACACCTTCGCCGACCTCCTGGTCGGTGCCATCCAGCAGAACGGCGGAGTCACCGCCGACATCACCGCCGGCCGCCTGACCCCAGCCCGCGACGCCTGGCTCCTACCGCGCTACCCGGCACTGACCCGAATCGTCCCGCTCGCCGGGTTGAGAGCGTCGGTCGTCGACTTCATCGAAACTCACAAGTCGGTGTTCGACGGGGATCTCGTGCAGTTCGGCGGCTGGATCAATCCGGTCGGCCGGCGGTGCTACCTGGACCTCATCGTCCAAGCCGAGTCGCAGGCCGAGGCGGAGCGGCTGGCGGGCCGGTACGGGCGGGAGGGGGGTCGCCGGATCGAGGCGATCCACAATCCCGCGCTCGGACGGACCGTCCGGCTGGCGGACGACCTGTAGGCGTGGTGGCTCGGGCGGTGCTCCGGTCGGCTGGGCTGGACCGATAAGGTCCACGCATGGCTGATGTGGCTGCGATCTTCAAGGCGTACGACGTGCGGGGTGTGGTTCCGGATGAGCTGGACGAGGCGGTGGCCCGGGCGACCGGGGCGGCGTTTGTCGAGGTTCTGGATGTGCTCGCCGGTGCTGGAGCCGTGGTGATCGGCTACGACATGCGTCCGTCGAGCCCGGGGCTGGCCGCTGCCTTCGCGGAGGGGGTGACCAGCACCGGGGCCGACGTGATCGACATCGGGCTGGCCTCGACCGACCAGCTGTACTTCGCCTCCGGCCGCCTGCAACTGCCCGGTGCGATGTTCACGGCCAGCCACAACCCGGCGAAGTACAACGGGATCAAGATGTGCCGCGCGGGTGCTTCGCCGGTCGGCGCGGAGTCGGGCCTGCGGGACATCGCGGACCTGGTCGCCAAGACGCTGATCGACGGGCTCTCCCCGGTCGCGGTCCCCGGGCACGTCAAGCAGAAGGACCTGCTGACGGCGTACGCGGACCACCTGAACGACCTGGTCGACCTGAGCGGCATCCGCCCGCTGAAGGTCGTCGTCGACGCCGGCAACGGGATGGGCGGCCACACCGTGCCGGCCGTCTTTGCCACCGGCCCGGTCGAGATCCTGCCCCTGTACTTCGAGTTGGACGGCAACTTCCCCAACCACGAGGCCAATCCGCTGGACCCGAAGAACCTGGTCGACCTGCAGGCCAAGGTGCGCGAGACCGGCGCCGACCTGGGACTCGCCTTCGACGGTGACGCCGACCGCTGCTTCGTGGTGGACGAGAAGGGCGACCCGGTCTCGCCGAGCGCGATCACCGGCGCCGTCGCCGTCCGTGAGCTGGCCAAGCACCCCGGCGCGACCATCCTGCACAACCTGATCACCTCCAAGGCGGTCCCGGAGCTGGTCGTCGAGCACGGCGGGGTGCCGGTCAAGACGCGGGTCGGGCACTCCAACATCAAGCAGAAGATGGCCGAGACCGACGCGGTCTTCGGTGGCGAGCACTCCGCGCACTACTACTTCCGCGACTTCTGGCGCGCCGACACCGGCATGCTGGCCGCCTTGCACGTGCTCGCGGCGCTCGGTGAGCAGGACAAGCCCGCCTCGGAGTTGTTCTCGATCTACGAGCGGTACGTCGCCTCCGGTGAGATCAACAGCCGGGTCGATGACGCCGCCGCCACGGTTGCGGCGATCGAGGACACCTATGGCGACCGTGAGGGCATTACCGTTGGTCACCTGGACGGTTTGACGATCGACGCCGGAGATTGGTGGTTCAACGTCCGCACGTCGAACACCGAGCCGCTGCTGCGGCTGAACGTCGAGGCCGGGGACGCCGCCACCATGGAGCGTGTCCGCGACGAAGTACTGGCCCTGATCACCGGTGCACCGGTGGAGGAGAAGAACTAGATGCCTGTGAACCTGGACCCAGACCTGCTGAGCATCCTGGTCTGCCCGAAGTGCCGGTCGGAGTTCCGCGTGGACGACGAGGCGAGCGAACTGGTCTGCACCAACCCGACCTGCGCGCTGGCCTACCCGGTCCGCGACGACATCCCGGTGCTGCTGATCGACGAGGCCCGCGAGACCAAGGATGCCGAGGCTCCCCAGAACTGATGAGCGTCTTCGACGATTCGCGACTGGACGACCCCGCCGCCCTCGAGGCTTCCGACCACCTGCTGCGCCGGCTGGCCGGGGCTGGTGCCCGGGTGCGGGCCGAGCTCGAAGCCTCCGAGGAGGCACTGTCGCAGCTCTCCACCGACGGCTTCCGCCCGCGCGCGATCGTCGCCGCCGGCCGGGATGCCCGCCTGGTCCGTGCGGTGCTGGAGCCCGTCTGCCCGGTGCCGTTCGTGGCCTGGCCTGGTCCCGGTCTGCCGGGCTGGACGAGCCCGCTCGACCTAGTAGTCGTGCTGGGTGGTTCCGACGATGACCCCGGTGCCGTGGCCGCCGCGTCTGAGGCTGTACGACGGGGTGCTGGTCTCCTCGTCGCTGCTCCGCCGGACTCGCCGGTGGCCCAGGCCTCGGCCGGCTCGCGGCACGCAGTACGGCTGCCGTCGCAGTCGGATGACCAGCTGGCTGCGGCTGTCGCAGTGCTGCAGGGGTTGCACCAGATGGACCTCGGGCCGGCTGTGGACGGCAAGGCCGTCGCGGAGATGCTCGATGAGGTAGCGATCGAGTGCTCGCCCAACAACGACGTAGCGTCCAACCCTGCGAAGGACCTGGCGCTCATGCTCGCCGACGCGCTTCCCCTGGTCTGGGGCGGCTCAGTGCTCGCTGCGCGCGCTGCACGTCGGGTGGTGGAGGCCGTGCGGCTCGCTAGTGGTCGCCCTGCGCTTGCTGCCGACTGTGGGCATCTGCTGCCAGTACTGGCGAACCAGCCGCCGCGAGACGTCTTCGCTGACCCCTTCGACCAGCCGGAGGAGTTGCGGCCGGGTCTGGTCATCCTGGACGACGGGGTGGAGGACGCGGGCGTCGCCGAGCACCGTCGCCAGCTGGAGGACAAGGCTGAGCGTCACGACGTACGCGTGCACGTCGTGCGGCAGGCAAACGGGACCGATGTCGCCCGGTACGCCGCGCTGACGCAGCACGGCCGGTATGCAGCGGCGTACCTGGGGATCGGACTCGGCCGCTACGGCACGCCTCGGCCGGACCAGGCTCCGGGAACGGCGGGCAACCCCGCGGAGGACCCGGCGTGGTAGTTCGGCTCCAGAACACGATCCGCGACTACGCCTGGGGATCGCGGACCGCGATCCCCGAGCTGATCGGGGTGGAACCGGACGGCAAGCCGCAGGCCGAGCTGTGGATGGGCGCGCACGAGTCGGCGCCGTCCGTACTGCCCTCAGGCGACTCGTTGTTCGACCTGGTCTCGGCGGACCCCAGCGGTGTGTTGGGCGAGGAGACGGCTGCTGAATTCGATGGCCGGTTCCCGTTCCTGGCGAAGATCCTGGCGGCGGAGCAGCCGTTGTCGATCCAGGCTCATCCGTCCCGGGCGCAGGCAATCGACGGTTATGCGCGCGACGAGGCGGCGGGAATTCCGCGCGACGCGGGCGATCGCAATTACAAGGACGCCTGGCCGAAGCCGGAGATCCTGATCGCCTTGGGTGAGTTCGACGCCTTGGTGGGATTCCGGCCGCTGGCCGATTCCGTCGCCTTGCTCGAGGCGCTGGGTGTGCTGGACGAGCTGCGGGCTTTGTTGCTCGACGGGAAACTGCAAGAGGCGTTCACCGCCTTCATGAGCACCGACCGGGATGCGATCCGTCCGCTGGTCTTTTCGCTCGGTGAGGCCTGCCGGGCTTATCAGGGCTCGGAGTTCGCCCTCGAGACCGAGACGCTGAGCCGGTTGTGTGAAGAGTTCCCCGACGATCCCGGCGTACTGGCCGCATTGTTGCTGAACCGGGTGCGGCTGGAACGGTTCGAGGCGGTCTACCTGCCGGCCGGCAATGTGCACGCCTATCTGCACGGGACCGGGTTCGAGGTGATGGCGAACTCGGACAACGTGTTGCGCGGTGGGCTGACCCGCAAGCATGTCGACGTACCGGAGCTGGTCTCCGTGGTCGACTTCGAGCCACTGGCTTCTCCGGTGCTGCACGGGGTCGAGATTGCACCGGGCGTCACGGAGTACGAGACGGGCTGTGAGTATTTCGCCGTCCGGCGGTTCGACCTGTCCGTGGGGCCGACCAAGACGCCGGGCAGCGGGCCGCGGATCGTCGCGTGTGTTGACGGAACGGTCTCGGTCGATGCCGACGGCACCGAAGAAACCGTGCGGTTGTCCGCCGGACAGTCCGCGTTCGTCCGCGGAACCGAAGGACCCTGTACTCTGCGTGGTTCCGGCACGGCGTTCGTCGTGTCCGCTCGCTGACCCCCTTTAGATGGCTCCGGAGGACAACGGAAATGGCTGGTGGCGGTAACAAAGCCGTCGTCGCGGCACTGCTGGCGAACACCGGTATCGCGGTCACGAAATTCGCTGCCTGGGGGCTGACCCAGTCCGCCTCGATGCTCGCCGAGGCGATCCACTCACTGGCCGACGCCGGGAACCAGGTGCTGCTGCTGGTCGGCGCCAAGCGGGCCAAGCGCGAGGCCGACGAGCTGCACCAGTTCGGCTTCGGCCGCGAGCGGTACGTGTACTCCTTCATCGTCGCGATCGTGCTGTTCAGCGTCGGCGGGCTGTTCGCGCTGTACGAGGGCTATCACAAGGCGCACGACCCGCACCCGATCGAGAACTGGAAGTGGGTGCCGGTCGCGGTTCTGCTGGCCGCGATCGTGATGGAGTCGCTGTCCTTCCGGACCGCGATCATCGAGGCGAACAAGCTCCGCGGTACGACGCCGTGGGTGCGCTTCGTCCGCAACGCGCGGGCCCCCGAGCTCCCGGTCATCCTGCTCGAGGACTTCGCCGCGCTGACCGGTCTGGTGCTGGCCCTGATCGGCGTCGTCCTGACCCTTGCCACCGGCAACGGAATCTTCGACGGCCTCGGCTCGATGGCGATCGGCGCCCTGCTGGTCTGCGTGGCCATCTTCCTGGCGATCGAGATGAAGTCCCTGCTGCTGGGTGAGTCCGCCACCCGCGACGCCCAGCAGAAGATCATCTCCGCGATCGAGAACACCCCCGGCGTCAACCGGCTGATCCACATCCGCACCCTGCACCTGGGTCCGGAGGAGGTCCTGGTCGCCGCCAAGGTCGCGGTCGAGCCAGGCGCCGACGCGGCTGCCATCGCCGCCACCATCGACGCCGCCGAACGCGCCATCCGCGAAGCCGAGCCGATGTCCCAGCACGTCTACCTCGAACCGGACATCTACTCCGACAGCTACACCCCCGACGAGCGCCCCGCAGTACCCGAGGCGCCCTCCCACTAGTTGGTGATCAGCTCTGCGGGGCGTGTCAGCGAGTGGCGCGTGTCGCAGGCTGCCATCATCTCGTCGTCGTGGGTGGCCACGATGACCGTGCAGCCGCGGGTGGCCAGGTTGCGGAAGAGGTCGATGACGCGGGTGCGGTTGGCCTCGTCCAGGGACGCCGTGGGCTCGTCCACGAAGACTGCTTTCGCGTTCTTGTAGATGGCCCGGGCGATCGACAAGCGTTGCTTCTCGCCGCCGCTGAGATGGGCGGCGAGTTCGTTGTTGCGGCCTTGCAGTCCGGTCAGTTCCAGCGCCTCGGTCAGCGCGTTCTGGTCGCCCAGCACCCGGGAACCGAAGATGCTGGCCTTCATCACCACGTTGAAGGCGACCGACTCTTCCTCCATCACGCCGTAGTCCTGCAGGACGAAGGCGCCGGAGTCCTTCCAGAAGCGCCGGCGCCGGCCCGCCTTCCAGTCCGAGGTGTCGACGCCGTCGACCAGGACCTTGCCTGAGGTGGGTTGCTGGAGCAGTCCGAGGCAGTGCAGCAGCGTCGTCTTACCGCAACCGCTTGGTCCGACGAGCGCGGTCATCGTCCCTGGTTCGCAGGTGAGCGATGCCTGGCGGACGATCTCGCGACCGTCGATCACGACCGAGACGGCTTGGGCTTCTATGGTCATGGTTCTTCCCGTCTACAGTCTGCGTCGGCTGACGTTCTCGAAGGTCCAGCGGGTGGCCAGCAGGTGCGTCACCGGCGCCGCGAGCAGGCCGACCAGGGCGGCTGCCGCGATCAGCAAGGCGCCGTCGCCCCGGCGGAGCAGAATGATCATCGCGGCCAGCCCGATCCCTACGCACCACTCGACGATCACCCGGTCGGCCAGGATCTCGCGCCACTGCTGGCCGGCCAGGCGCAACGGGAAGTCGCGCTTGGCCCGGAGTACGGCGGTGATGAAGGCGGCGATCAGCGACGACACCACCAGGGCGATGATCAGCGCGATCAGCGAGACGGCCTGCAGCCAGGCGAACCACGCCGTGAACTGGGCCAGCAGCACGCCTTCCTCAGCGGCGTACCGGACTGTGGTCTTGTACTGCAGCCCGTGCTGGGCGATCAGCGCCTGCGTCGGCCCGAGCCCGGTGAACACCAGGTTCCGGGTGGAGGCGGCCGAGGCGAGGAAGTCGTCGTTGAAGGTGCTGTGCAGGTTGGGCACGAACATCACGATCGCGTCCTTGGGGAAGATCAGTTCACCGCTGCCGCCATCGGCCAACGGCAACTTGCCTGGCTCGCTGAAGTGGTAGAAGGACACCTTGCGCAGGGCGGCCTCCCCGGCCGACTTGTCCCGGGTCCACAGCCCGAGGGTGCTGCTGAGGTACTGCTTGGTGCCGGCCGGAACCTGGTCGACGGGTAGTGGCGTCAGCCCCGGGGTCTGACCGGTCCCGCCCTTGTT
Organism: Kribbella sp. NPDC051620; assembly: GCF_044453825.1. Taxonomy (NCBI): domain Bacteria; kingdom Bacillati; phylum Actinomycetota; class Actinomycetes; order Propionibacteriales; family Kribbellaceae; genus Kribbella; species Kribbella sp. NPDC051620. The sequence goes on along the minus strand of NZ_JBITDB010000003.1, from coordinate 1,053,524 downwards.
CATCAGCCGCAGCCAGCCCGGACTCAGGACGGCCAGCGTGTCGTACTTCCCGAGGTCGACGCCCTCGAGCGCTTCGTCGTCCCAGGTGTAGGACAGCGCGACGGCGTCTTTCTTCTCGGCGTCGTCCACCACGTCGCCGACCTGCTTCAGGATCTGCTCGAAGCCCTTTTCGCCCATCCCGCCCTGGAACGAGATCGTCACCTGGTCGGCCAGCGCCTTCCAGTGGGACTGCTGTTCGGCCGACCCACGAGCATTCGTGTACGCCGTGAAAGCCGGCGCGACCGCGGCGAGGACCAGCACGAAGGTCAGCCCCTTGAGGACCATCGACACCTTCCGCAGTGACTTGACCGCCGGCTCCCGCCTGGCCAGCATCGCCGGACCCGGCCAGGACGCGGCCGACATGACCACCGCGAAGACCATCGTCGCGACCAGCACGATCACGTCGAAGGTCGCCAGGATCGACAGGTACTTCGGCACGAACGTCCAGCCCTGGGAGAACCCGGTCCACGCCACCGCCAGCACGTCGACACCGAGCGCCCCGATCAGTACCGCGACCAGGAACCCGGCCAGATCCTCGTACTGGATCCGCCAGCCGGAGACCCCGGCGAGCGCGCGGAGCGCCCGGCCACGGGCCTTCACGGACAGCCAGTACAGCACCAGCGACACCATCAGCGCGGTCGCGGCGAGCAGGCTGGTGGCGAAACTGCCTTGTTTCACGACGAGTCTGAGCGTCTCGGCGAGGTTGTTGTCGTGCCACTTGGTGATCACCCGGTGCTCGCTGAGCCAGCCGCGGAACTCTGCCTGCTTGGCGGTCGAGCCGGTGACCAGGTACTCACCGCTGGCGTAGGAGTGGGCGAGCGCGTCCTGGTTGCGGATGGTCGCGTCCTGGTCGTTCCCGAAGCGGCGGATCCGCTCGGGGTACGAGCCGTCCGCGCCGACCTTCACGTAGACCTGGCCGGTCTGGTCGCCGCCGAGGTCGGGCGCGACCTTGACCAGCCCGAGGCGCAGCCGGTCGCTCAGCGCGCCGAGCTCGTGGATCGCGGCGGCGTCGTCCATCCCGGCGCTGCTGAAGTCGAGGTTGACGATCGCCTTCGTCGAGAGCTGCTCGGGGTACGACCGGTCGTGCATGGTGGCGACCAGCGTGACCGCCACGGCCAGCAGGGCGAACAGCAGCGCCGACACCGCGACGGCGATTTTCCTGTGCACTGCGGATCTCCAGGCGGGATAAGAGCGGGTGGGGCGGGATACGGCGGCTCATCTTCGCACGCAGAGCAACGTCGCGCGACTCTCCGCGACCTGCCCGGACGTGCCCGGACGTGCAGCGCGCCCGGCCGGTGATGGCCGCCCGGGCGCGTTGCGTCACGCGGGCGAAATCAGCAGGTGCGGTAGTAGTACGAGTCGTCGGCGCCCGGGCTGTTGATCGCACCCTTCTCGGCGATCGACTTGTAACCGGAGGCCGTGTTGATGCTGCGGACCAGGCTGCCGTTGAGAATGACCGACGAGCCGTGGCACTTGTTCACGGTGTAGTAGGAACGGATCTTGACGTTCCAGAAGCCGTACTCCCAGGTGCCGCCCTCGGCCGGGTGACGGGTCTCCGAGCCGACGTGCAGCCAGGCGTTGGCGGCCGGCGCCGCGATGCCGATCCCGGTGAATCCCAGCCCGGCCATCAATGCGACGGCGAGACCCTTGCGTGCTTTGTTCATGACTTTCCCTCTCCTCGGAAAAACAGGGCGGAAAGGAATTACGGAAAAGCGCAGAACACCCCGAAAATACGCACGGAGAAGTTCACTCCGCAACCCCCTTGTGACGGAAAAGCTACGAGACCTACACAATCCGAAGCAATCCCAGGGGTGGTCACGAAATCATAACGGCGCAATTCGTTGCAGGAACCTGCAACGAAAATGACAGATTCCCGGAATGGTGAAATCGTGTCGTTTTTTCGTCGGCTTTTATTGAAGACTGAATGGTTTCTGTATTCAACGCGGCCGGTTGTGCGGTGGTGGCAGCATGCCGCTGCGGCCGAGCCAGCGCAGCGCGCGCTCGCGGTCGATCTCGGCGGCGCTCGGCGGGGCGCTCAGCCGGCCGGTGCGGTAGCCGAGGTTGCGCAGGTCGGCGGCGACCGACGGTTCGGCGAGTGCGCGCAGGGCGAAGGCGAGCGCGGCCGGCGTCACGTCGTACCGGCGTTCGAGCTCGAGGGCGAGCCGGACCGCGGCGAGATCGCGGTCGTCGTACTGGCGCTGGCTGTTGCGCGCGGCCCGGGAGCTGGGCAGCAGCCCGAGGGCCTCCCGGTAGCGGAGCATCCGGGGGGTGGTGCCGAGGCTTCTGGCTGCTTCCGTGATGCGCATGACAGCAATCCTGACATTTCGGTGTCAGAAATGCCGACCCACCCGACCCCGACCATGGTCTCGACCCCTAGGCTCGACCTCGGCAGGAAGCACAACGAATCCCCAGGGGAGCGGCAACGGTATGACGTTCGACTACAAGGTGGCAGACCTCGGCCTGGCCGAGTTCGGGCGCAAGGAGATCCGGCTCGCCGAGCACGAGATGCCGGGTCTGATGGCGATGCGCGCGCAGTACGGCGAGAGCAAGCCGCTGGCCGGCGCGAAGATCATGGGCTCGCTGCACATGACCATCCAGACCGCGGTGCTGATCGAGACGCTGACGGCTCTCGGCGCCGAGGTGCGCTGGGTGTCCTGCAACATCTTCTCCACCCAGGACCACGCGGCCGCCGCGGTCGTAGTCGGCCCGAACGGCACCGCCGACGCTCCGGCCGGCGTACCGGTCTTCGCCTGGAAGGGCGAGACGCTCGAAGAGTACTGGTGGTGCACCGAGCAGGCGCTGACCTGGCCGGGTACTGACGGCCCGAACATGATCCTGGACGACGGCGGCGACGCCACCATGCTCGTCCACAAGGGCACCGAGTTCGAGAAGGCCGGCGCCGTTCCGGACCCGAAGACCGCCGAGTCCGAGGAGTACGGCGTCGTGCTGTCCGTGCTGACCCGGTCGCTGGCCGAGGACAACCAGCGCTGGACCAAGATCGGCGCCGGCATCCTGGGTGTCACCGAGGAGACCACCACCGGCGTGCACCGGCTGTACGAGATGCACAAGGCCGGCACGCTGCTCTTCCCGGCGATCAACGTCAACGACTCGGTCACCAAGTCGAAGTTCGACAACAAGTACGGCTGCCGGCACTCGCTGATCGACGGCATCAACCGGGCCACCGACGTGCTGATCGGCGGCAAGGTCGCGGTCGTCTGCGGGTACGGCGACGTCGGCAAGGGCTGCGCGGAGTCGCTGCGTGGCCAGGGCGCCCGGGTGATCGTCACCGAGATCGACCCGATCTGCGCGCTGCAGGCGGCGATGGACGGCTTCCAGGTGACCACGATCGAGGACGTCGTCGGGATCGCCGACATCTTCGTCACCACGACCGGCAACAAGGACGTCATCACCGCCGACCACATGGCGCAGATGAAGCACCAGGCGATCGTCGGCAACATCGGCCACTTCGACAACGAGATCGACATGGCCGGGCTGTACAAGACGGCCGGTATCGAGCGGGTCAACATCAAGCCGCAGGTCGACGAGTTCAGGTTCCCCGACGGCCACACCATCATCGTGCTGTCCGAGGGCCGGCTGCTGAACCTGGGCAACGCGACCGGGCACCCGTCGTTCGTGATGTCGAACTCGTTCACCAACCAGGTGCTGGCGCAGATCGAGCTGTTCGCGAAGACCTCGGAGTACCCGACCGACGTCTACGTGCTGCCCAAGCACCTCGACGAGATGGTCGCCCGCCTCCACCTCGACTCGCTCGGCGTCAAGCTGACCGAGCTGTCCAAGGAGCAGGCCGAGTACCTCGGCGTACCGGTCGAGGGTCCGTACAAGTCGGACGCCTACCGCTACTGAGTCATCACTGACGAAGGCCCGTCGTGCTCTCATTCCCTGCTGGGAATTGAGGGTGTGGCGGGCCTTCGTCAGGATCAGGGGTGTTGAGAAAACGCTTCTGCGCAAGGAGAGAACGATGACTGACAGTACGACCCGCGACCTGGTTGCCCGCTATGTCGGAGTGTGGGGTCTGAGCGACGCCGGCGAGCGGCGCAAGGCGATCGAGATGCTGTGGGTGGAGTCCGGCACGCATGTGCTGCAGCCGTCGGAGGAGATCCGGACGGCGGCGGCGGGGTTGGGGTTCGTGGCTAGCACGCTCGAGGCGACGGGGTACGACGAGCTCGAGGCGCGGGTCGCGCGGACGTACGAGGAATTCGTTGCCGGGGGTGAGTACTCGTTCCGGCCGGGAGCGTATGCCGTCCGGTTGAAGGATGTGGTGCGGTTCGACTGGGAGATGGTCGCTGCCGCCGGCGGTGAGGTGGTCGGCGGTGGGCAGGAGGTCGTGGTGGTCGGCCCTGATCAGCGGATCATCGCGGACTATCAGTTCCCCAACCCTTGAGCAGGGCTGCTGTTGCGGCGTCGGCGGGGAGGAATGCTTCCAGCTTGAGCTCGGCGACGGTGACGTCGAGGGCGGTGGCGAAGGTGGTGATGGTGGTCGTCAGGTGCAGGTCGCCTTTGGCGGAGCGCAATTGCATGGGGGCCGCGAAGCCGACGTGTTCGGGGCCTGGTTCGACGTACGGGACGTAGGCGGCGAGTTCGTCGCGGAACTCGCCGGGTGGCAGCCGGTCGAGGATGTGCTGGGCCCACTGCGACAGGTTGACGATGCGCGGGGCGACGCCGTCGGGGTGGAGTGACAGGCGCAGGACGTTGATGGGCGGTTCGAGCAGCTTCTCGGCGATGCCGTCGGTGAAGAGGGTGAAGGCGTCGTTCGCCAGGACCAGGTCGTGGTTGGCGTCGACGACGATCGCGGGGTACGGCTGGTGGCCGGTGAGGATGTGGCCGAGTGCTTCCCGGACGTGGTGCAGGGCGGGATCGTCGAGGCCGGTCTGCGGGTAGACGGGCGCGAACCCGGCTGCCAGCAGGAGGTCGTTGCGCTCGCGGAGGGACAGCTCCATCGACTCGCCCAGGCGGACGACCATGGTGCGGCCGGGGGTGGAGCGGCCGGACTCGATGAAGCTGAGGTGGCGCTGGGTGGTGCCGGCGCGCAGGGCCAGCTCGAGCTGGCTCAGGTGGCGGCTGTGCCGGGTGGTCCGCAGGGTGTCGGGGAAGTTCACACCAGCCAGTCTGACGTGGGGATCAGACAGTTTTCAGGACCACTGGTCGGGTTCGCTGCCCGGTGCATGCCAGCCCTCAGCGTTGACCTTGGTGGTCTCCGGCGCGGGCGCCTGCGGTCGGCGGTGCGGCGGCGGTGGAGGGGCATATGCCGGCGGCTGCGCGCCATACGGGCTGGGCGGAGCAAACGGCCCAGCGGGCACGGCGTACGGGTTGGTGCTGTAGGTGGCTCGGGTCGTGGCGAGGCGGGCCAGCTCTCGGCGGCGGCGTTCGGCCAGTACTGCGGACAGGAACGCCGGCGCGATGATGTGGACCGGCGGAGCAGGAGCAGTCACCTGCCCGACCCGGTAGGCGAGCGCGTCGCCGATGGCTACCCGGGCAGAGACCTCCAGCTCCATGTAGCGGGCCAGGTACTCGCGACAGGTGTTGGCCAGGTCGTCAGACAGCCGCGACAGCTCCAGCGACTGCGCCCAGATGACCAGATGCCCCGGTACGAACAGCGGCGGCGACGCCATCGGCTGGTGCCGTTCGCGGATCACGACCGTGCCCGCGACCATGTCACCGATCCGCTTGCCCTGCTTGTTCATCAGGCTCGCCACGATCCCCGGGCTGGCCGCGAACCAGGGCGCGAAGTCCACGAACAGCCAGAGCAGCCCGCGGACCAGCGCATGCCGGAACCGGATCGAGCTACCGTCGTCGCGAACCACCTTGAGCCCGAGGATCATCTTGCCGAGCGTCTTGCCCCGGGTCAGCGTCTCCATCACGACCTTGTACCCGACCAGGACCAGCAACACGGTGATGATCGCCAGCGCCGCACCCAGCGCCGGGCTGGCCTCCACGATCAGGAACCCGAGCAGGAAACCGAGCAGCGTGCCCAGCACGATCATCTGGATGACGAAGTCGATCGCGCACGCCAAGGCACGGGTCGGCATCCGCGCGATCCGCACCTGGAGGACGACCGCTTCCCCCGTGACCAGCTGAGACACCCGCGCCCCTCCCTGTCCAGACACCTCGGACAGCTAGTGTGACCTAGCCAAGAGCCAGCTGGAGCCAAGGGAGGGCTGATGGACGTCGAGGCGTTCGTATCCGTGCATCAGCCGCAGTGGGATCGGCTGGCGGCGCTGACCCGGCGGCAGCGCCGGTTGACCGGTGCAGAGGCCGATGAGCTGGTCTCGCTCTACCAGCGCGTCGGTACCCATCTGTCGGCGCTCCGGGCGAGTGGAGCCGACCCCGTGACGATCGGCCGGCTCTCCGGGCTCATCGGCGACGCAAGAGGCGCAGTGACAGGTGCACAGGCACCTGTCTGGCGTGACATCTCCCGGTACTTCCTGGTCAGCTTCCCCGCAGCCCTCTACACGTCCCGGCGCTGGTGGCTCACCATCGGCCTGCTGTTTTACCTGGTGGCGGCCTGGATGGCGTGGCGGATCATCGCGCACCCAGAGGTGCTCGATTCGGTCACCACCCCGGCACAGATCCAGCAGCTCGTCGACAAGGACTTCGCCAACTACTACTCCGAGAACCCGGCCCAGGACTTCGCCCTGCGGGTCTGGATCAACAACGCGACGGTATCGGCCGCAGTACTGGCCATCGGCGTGCTGCTGGTGCCCACGATGTTCGTGCTCTGGAGCAACGCGATGAACCTCGGCATCAACGCCGGGGTGATGATCGGCCACGACCGGGCGGACGTGTTCTTCGGCCTGATCACACCGCACGGCCTGCTCGAGCTGACCGCGGTGTTCGTCGCGGCGGCGGCCGGGTTGCGGCTCGGCTGGTCGTGGATCGCGCCCGGCCCGCGAACCAGGATGCACGCCCTGGCCCAGACCGGCCGGGCCACCGTCGGGATGGCGATCGGCCTCGCGGTCATCTTGTTGATCACTGGTTTGATTGAAGCGTTCGTCACCCCGTCACACCTGCCGACCGCGGTCCGGGTCGGCATCGGCGTACTGGCCGAGATCGGCTTCTTCGTTTACGTCTGGACGCTCGGCCGGCGGGCGGCGAGATCCGGCGAGTACGGCGACGTCGAGCTGTCCGAGCGCGAGGCGAGCGCGCCGGTCTCCGTCTGAACGAGGCGTTTCCGGGGCGGGTACAAGTTTTCTCATGAGAACCGCCCAGCAAGCCCAGAACAGTCGCCTGTACGCCGTCGCGATCACCGTCGGCCTGATCGCGTACGGCGTGGTCCACCTGTTGATCGCGTGGATCTCCCTGCAACTCGCCTGGGGAAAGAGCTCGGAGGGCGCCGACCAGCAAGGCGCCCTGCAGGAGCTGGCCGGTAAACCCTTCGGTGAGGTGCTGTTGTGGATCGTCGCCGTCGGGCTGCTGGCGCTGGTGATCTGGAAGGTGCTGGAGCTCGTCTACGGTCACCTCGACACCGAGAAGAAGGTGTCGGCCGTCGGTCGTGGGATCGTCTATCTCGGCTTGTCGATCAGCGCTGCCAAGGTGGCGATGGGTTCGTCTCAGTCGGGCCGCAGCCAGTCGAGCGGGATGACCGCGAAACTGATGCAGAACGGCGCCGGCCGGGTGCTGGTGGTGATCGTCGGTCTGGTGATCATCGGCGTCGGCATCCGGCAGATCTACAAGGCCGTGACGAAGAAGTTCCTCGAGGACCTGACCGGCGGAGTCTCGGACTCGACCATCCTGCTCGGCCGGATCGGGTACGCGGCCAAGGGGATCGCCTTCATCATCGTCGGTGGCCTGTTCGTCTACGCGGCGCTCGACTACGACCCGAACAAGGCCGGCGGCCTCGACGCCGCGTTGCGCACGATCAAGGACCAGCCCTTCGGCTCAGTGCTGCTCACCCTGATGGCCGTCGGCATCGCGTGCTTCGGTGTCTACTGCTTCGTCTGGTCCCGCAACGCCAGGCACTAGCGGGAGCCAGGCCTTGATCGTCGTACCGTCGCCAGGCGATGCCATGATCTCCAGCGTGCCGTGGTGGATCCGGACGCGCTCGTTCATCCCGGCCAGCCCGTGCCGGTAGCCGGTCGAGGCCGCGGCGACGTCGAAGCCGGATCCGTCGTCGCGGATCTCGACCGAGACACCTCTCGCCCGTACGTCGACCAGCAGTCGCGCCTTCTCCGCCCTCGAGTGTTTGGCGACATTGGTGAGCGCCTCCTGCGCCAGCCGGTAGACGGTCAGCTGCACGCTGTCCGCAAGCGCGGCCGGGTCCCCACGGACCTCGAGCTCGACCGGGATGCCTTGCTCGGTAAGGCTCTCGGCCAGCGCAGGCAGCTGGCCGAGCCCCGGCATCGGTGCCTGTACCGGCGAGCCGGGCTCACCACGCAACGCCCACAGCATCCGGTCGAGTTCGGTCAGCGCCCGCCGGCCGGTGTCGCCGATCCGCTGGAAGCCCTGGACGGATTCCTCCGTCTTGTGAGCCTCGGCCTGGATGACCATCAGATTGACATGGTGAGCGACCACGTCGTGCAGGTCCCGGGCGATCTGGGCCCGTTCCTCCAGCAGTACCTGGGTCTGCTCGTGTTCCTGGTTCCGCTTGAGCAGTTGCTCCTCGCGGACCGAGGTCTGCTGGCTTCGGCGTACGGTCCGCACCAGCAGCCCGAGGCACCAAGGCGCGACCAGGGCAACGGAGTACGAGAGCGGCCAGACCCGATCGAACGCGGTCTCGAGCAGCCTGAGCCCGGTACCGAGGTCCTGGTGGAACAGCCACACCGCCGCCTCTTGCTGGTTTGAGTAGACGATCCCGACCAGCTCATGGCTGCCGAGGCCCTTGCTCGCCAGATACATCGCTGCCAGTACGCCGCCGGCCACCGCCGCGGAGTAGGCGGGCCTGCGCCAGGCCGCTGTCGAGTACAACGCCACCGCGAGCGCGACGATCAGCACCCAGGGAGTTTGGCCGGTGGCGTACCCCGCCGTCGCGGCCACGCCGAGTGCGGCGCAGGGTACGACCGGCAGCCGCCGGCGTAGTACCAGCGACAGCGGTGCGAGCAGGAGAAAGACCGTCAGCGCCCCGCTGATCCCCACTCGGTCGTCGGCCTCGATCTGCGAGTGGTCCCACAGTTCCAGCAGGGCGAAGCTGACGGCGAGCAGTCCGTCGAACCGCCACGGGCTGCCTCGATCTTCGACCCGTACGACGTCGTCGAGCAACGGGGCCAGCTGGGACCGGAGGTCGACCGAACGCAGCAGGTAGCCCGCCAGCCAGATGGCGGCCAGTACCAGTGACAAGGCCACCGGCCAGTGCTGGATCGTGTCGTGCTCGGTGTAATCCGAGGCCGCGATCCTCGCGTAGTTCGGGAAGAGCCAGGTCGGTGTGTCCGGGCGGCAGTAGACGAGGTCGATCACCTTCGGCCAGATGGTCGTGGTGACCACCAGCGGCAGGAAGACGATCACCGGCGCCGCCCAGCGGATGGGCGATTGCTGGGAGCGGGCCGCCGGGAAGAGCGCCACGGCCAAGCACACCAGCAGCACCGGCTGGGTGTTCGTCGGGAGATAGGCCAGCGTGATTGCGACGGTGAGCGTGACGCAGGGGATCAGCGGGCGGCTCAGCCGGAAGGCCAGGGTGGCCGGCGCGAGAATGATGCCCAGGGCAACCCACGGATCGACGAAATTCCAGCGCTCGATGCCGCCGATCAGGAAGATGTCGGCCACCATCGCGCTGACGCCGAGCAGCGCGATCAGCAGGTCGGCGACCGGGGCAGTCGTCGGCAGCGGCCGCGCGGGCAACAGGCGGATGCTACTGGTCTGGACACTCACCTCTACATTCTGTGACCCCCAGGGGCCGCCAGACGTCACTCCTTCGAGTGATGCTCAGCCACCCGATGCTGCTCCGCCGCCACAGCGGGCAACTCGGCGAGGGTGACGATCTCCGCGTCGGGCTGATGACCGGCCGGGCACGCGCTGGCGCTGCGATTGAGCCAGACGCCCATCCATCCGGCACGCTGCGCGGCGCTGACGTCGTTGACGAGCGAGTCGCCGATCATCGCGATCGAGCCGGCGGCGGAGCCGATTCGCTGCGCGGCGATCTCGAACAGTCGCCGGTCCGGCTTCGAGACCCCATGATCCTGGGCGAAGACGACCGCGGTGAAGATGCCATCCAGGCCGAGCCGATCCGGATACCCGTTCCCGTTGGACAGCAGGCCAAGCCGGTACGTCGACCGCAGCGCCTCCAGCGTGGTGAGCGTGTCGGCGTACAGGTCGGCCACGCTGAACCGCTGCTCGAGGTACCGGAGTGTCAACTGCTCGGCGAGCTCCTCCGGTCGGCGATCATCGACTCGACGTCGAGGCCTGTCGTCGGCAGTTCAGGTCGCTGGACTCTGAGCTCGTCGAGCGTTGCTTGCAGGGCCCGGCGCATCTGGCGGTCGAAGTCCCAGAGGGTCTGGTCGCCATCGAAGTACAAGGTGTCGAGCACGCAGCAGTCTATTGCCTGGTCACGTTCGGGTGACCCGGCACAACGATACTGTGACGAAAGTTCGTCAATCATTGACGAGCGGTAGTCAAATGGTGTGGTTTTCTCCCTAAACCATCAGGGCGGAAGGTGCGTGGGGCGGATGCGGAGATGGATCGGCGCGGCGGCGGCAGTCGGGATGCTGGCGCTCGGAGGACTACCGGGAGCGACCGCCCAGGCGGCCCCACAAGCTGACCCGGCGGCGCCCAAGGTGATCAGGGTCGGCGCCACCCAGTCGGTGGACTCGCTGAATCCGTTCCTGGCCGTCCGGCTGGTCTCGTCGTCGATCCACCGCTGGATGTACGGGTTCCTGACCGTGCCCGACGCCAAGACCCTGCAGCCGAGTCCTGACCTGGCCGAGTCCTGGACGACCTCGCCCGACGGGCTGACCTGGACGTTCAAGATCCGGCAGGCGAAGTGGTCCGACGGCCAGCCGATCACGGCCGACGACGCGGCCTGGACGTTCAACAAGATGATCACCGACGACGGCGCCAAGACCGCGAACGGCCCGGCGGTCGAGAACTTCGCCAGCGTCACGGCCAGCGGCCAGAACCTGACGATCAAGCTCAAGACCCCGCAGGCGTCGATGCTCGACAACCCGGTGCCGATCATGCCCAAGCACGTCTGGGAGAAGGTTGCCGACATCGCGAAGTACGAGGCCACCGACTTCCCAGCGGTGACGAGCGGGCCGTACATCGCGGTGGAGCAGAAGAAGGACCAGTACGTGAAGCTCAAGGCGAACCCGGACTACTGGCGGGGCGCGCCGAAGATCGACGAGCTGCAGGTGATCTTCTACGACAACCCGGCGGCCGCGATCGTCGGGCTGAAGAAGGGCGACATCGACCTGATCGGCCGGCTCGCGCCGCCGGACTTCGACGCGCTCAAGGGCGACAGCAACATCGTCCAGTGGAACGAGCAGGGCCGGCGGGCGACGTACCTGCAGATCAACCACGGCGCGACGACGAGCGACAACAAGCCGATCGGCGACGGGCATCCGGCGCTGAAGGACCCGAAGGTGCGGGAGGCGCTGCACTACGCGATCGACAAGCAGAAGCTGGTCGACGAGGTGCAGAACGGGCTCGCGGTGCCGGCCGACGGATCGATCATCCCGCCGATGTACAAGGACTTCTTCTGGCAGGCGTCGGGCGCCGAGAAGGTCAGTTTCGATCTCGCGAAGGCCAACCAGATCCTCGACCAGGCCGGGTACAAGAAGGGCGCCGACGGCATCCGGACGATGCCGGACGGGTCGCGCAAACTGCAGTTCCGGTTCAGCATCCACACCGATACGCCGATCGAGGAGAAGCTCGCGGAGTACCTGACCGGCTGGTTCAAGGAGATCGGGATCACGCTGACCACCAAGCGGCTGGACTCCAGCAAGTTCACCGAGGAGACCGGGACGACGGCGCTGTTCGACATCGCGATCAGCGGCTGGTCGGTGAACCCGGATCCGGAGGAGGTGCTCGCGACGCACCTGTGCAGCCGACGGCCGACGGCATCGGGTGAGGGCGGCGGTACCGAGTCGTTCTACTGCGACCCGCAGTACGAGGCCCTGTACCAGCAGCAGCTGAAGGAGCTCGACCGGCCGAAGCGCGCCGACATCATCAAGAAGATGGAGGAGCGGCTCTACACGGACGCTCCGGTGATCGCGCTGTACTACCCGAACGACCTCGAGGGCTACCGCAAGGACCGGATCGCCTCGATCACGCCGATCCCCGAGGACAAGGGCATCCTGTACGGCGGCAGCGGCTACTGGCCCTTCTACACCCTCCAAGCGGTTTCGAAGGACGCCGGTACCGACGAAGACGGCTCCAACACCGGCGTGATCGTCGGCGTCGCCGCGGCCGTCGTCGTCCTGCTCGGAGCCGGCTTCTTCCTCACCCGCCGCCGCAAGACCGTCGCGGACGACCGCGAATGACGATCGCCCCGCCGGCCGTCGAGGCAATCGACGAGCAACCCGCCCGCGGCGGACTGCTCCGGTACGCCGCCGCCAAGGTCGGCGGGGCGCTGCTGAGTATTGCGATGGTGATCGTGGCGACGTTCTTCGCGTTCCGGTTGCTGCCGGGGGATCCGGTCAGGGCGCTGGCGCAGGGGCGGAACATGACGCCGGAGCAGCTCGATCTGGAGCGGCACCGGCTCGGGCTGGACAAGTCGCTGGCTGAGCAGTTCGTCCATTTCGTCAACCAGACGGTGCATTTCGACCTCGGTACGTCGTACGAGTACAAGCGCCCGGTACTGGACCTCATCGGCGAACGCCTCGGCGCCACCCTGCTGCTCACCGGTACCGCGCTGGTGATGGCCGTCAGCCTCGGCATCTGGCAAGGCGCGCGCGCCGGGTGGAAGCCGGGCAGCCGGTTCGACAAGTTCTCGACCGGGGTGTCGCTGGTGCTGTGGTCGGTGCCGACGTTCTGGCTCGGACTCCTGCTGCTGATGGTGTTCGCCGCCGGGATCGGGCCGATTCCGGGCATCTTCCCGACGCGCGGGATCGAGAGCGTCGATGCGCCGGACGGGTTCCTCTATGTGCTGGACGTTGCCAAGCACATGGTCCTGCCGTGCTTGACGATGGTGGCGGTCGTCTACGCGCAGTACCTGCTGGTGATGCGCTCGTCGGTGCTCGACGAGGTGGGGCAGGACTACGTGACGACGGCCCGGGCCAAGGGGTTGCGGGATGACGAGATCCGGCGGCGGCACGCAGTACCGAATGCACTGCTGCCGACGGTGACGCTGGTGTTCATGCGGATCGGGTTCGTGGTCGGCGGGGCGGTGACGGTCGAGGCGATCTTCAGCTGGCCGGGGCTGGGACAGTTGTTCTACGAGGCGATCCGGGTGCCTGACTTCACGTTGATGCAGGGCACGTTCCTGTTGATCACGGTCTCGGTGATCTTGATGAACACGCTCGCCGATGTCGTGTACCACCTGCTCGACCCTCGGGTGAGGTCGGCATGAGCATCACTTGGACGCGTCGGCGCCGTTCCTTGGAAAGGTTCTGGAGCGACTTCCGTGGTCACCGCGCCGGTGTGATCGGCCTCGCGATCCTGCTGCTCGCCGTCCTGCTCGCTGTGATCGCGCCGCTGTTCATCGATGCGGGGGTGACGAACGTCGTCAGTGGGACCCGCGCGAAGCTCGCGCCGCCGAGCTGGGACGACCCGCTGGGGACGGACGAGTCGGGACGGTCCGTGCTGCTGATGATCTGGTGGGGATCGCGGACCTCGTTGCTGATCGGGTTCCTCGCCGCGTTGCTGAGCATGGTGATCGGGACCGTGCTCGGGATCGCGGCCGGGCACTTCCGCGGCTGGATCGGTGCGATCGTCATGCGGATCACCGACTGGTTCCTGGTGTTGCCCTCGTTGGTGACGGCGCTGGTGCTGGCGGCGATCCTGGGCGGCAGCACGGTGACGATCATCGCGGCGATCGGCGTGACCTCTTGGCCGTCGACGGCTCGGCTGATTCGCGCGCAGACCTTGGCGGTGGAGGCACGTCCGTACATCGAGCGGTCGCAGGCACTGGGCGGCGGGCACTGGCACATCACCACGCGGCACGTGTTGCCGAACGTCGCACCGTTGCTGTTGGCAAGTACGACGCTGGAGGTGGCGAGCGCGATCGTCACGGAATCGACGCTGGCCTTCCTCGGGGTCAGTGCGAACAAGACGTCCTGGGGGACGATGCTGCGTGGCTCGTATGACTGGGGCGCGGCGACGTCGGGTGCTTGGTGGTACATCCTGGTACCGGGTTTGTGCATCGTGATCGTGGTGATGGCCTTCACGCTGTGCGGGCGGGCGCTGGAAACCGTCCTGAATCCGCGACTGCGGAGGGCCGCCTGATGAGTCTGCTCGAATTGGACTCGTTGTCCGTGACGTACCGGATCGCATCGGGGGACGTGCCCGCGGTACGGGATGTGTCGTTGTCGCTCGAGGCCGGCGAGGCGCTCGGTGTGGTGGGCGAGTCAGGGTCGGGGAAGTCGACGCTGGCGATGGCTCTGCTGCGGTTGCTGCCTCGTGATGCCCGGACTACGGGGCGGATCATGCTCGGTGGCGAGGATGTGCTGGCGATGAAGTGGGGGCGGTTGCGGGCGGTTCGCTGGGCCGAGGCGTCGATCGTTTTCCAGGGGGCGCAGCACGGGCTGAACCCGGTGCAGCGGATCGGTGATCAGATCGCGGAACCCTTGCTGGTGCACAAGATTTGCTCTTCGGAGAAGGCGCGTGGTCGGGTCGCTTCGTTGCTCGCCCAGGTGGGGTTGCCGGCGTGGCGAGCGCGCAGCTATCCACATGAGTTGTCCGGTGGTCAACGGCAGCGCGTGATGATCGCGATGGCGCTGGCGTGTGAGCCGCAGTTGATCATCGCCGACGAGCCGACCACCGCGCTCGACCTGATGGTGCAGGCGCAGGTGCTGACGCTGATCAAGTCGCTGATCGCGTCGCAGGGGATCTCGCTGCTGATGATCTCGCACGACCTGTCGGTGCTCGCTGACACCTGTGACCGATTGGCCGTCATGTACGCCGGGCGACTGGTCGAGACCGGTCCTGCGGATGGTGTCTTCCGGCATCCCTACAGCCAGGCGCTGGCGGCCGCCTTTCCGACCGTTGGTGATCCCGCGTCACGGCTCGCGCCGCGGGGTCTCGGAGGCGATCCGCCCGATCCGCAGCAGTTGCCGTCGGGATGTGTGTTCCATCCGCGCTGCCCGGTGGCGCTGGAGTCGTGCTCGACGGTCGACGTCGAGTTGCGGCCGGCGGGCGATCGGCGTACGGCGGCCTGTGTTCTGGTGCTGGAGGAATCTTGCTAGAGGCAACCGCTTTGGAGGTCTCGTTCGCCTCTCGTGGCCGGCGAGCCGCCCGGGCCGTGGACGGCGTCAACCTGGCCGTCGGCGCTGGTGAGATCGTGGCGCTGGTCGGCGAATCGGGCTGCGGCAAGACGACGCTCGCCCGAACACTGCTCGGCCTCGAACGCCCAAGCTCGGGCACGGTCTCGTACGACGGTACGCCGCTCTCTTATCGGGCCAAGGCGCTCAAGGCCTACCGCCGCCAGGTCCAACTAGTCCTGCAGGACCCGATGGGCTCACTCAACCCACGCCAGACGGTCTACGAAGCCGTTGCCGAAGGTCCCCGGATCCACGGGCTGCCCGACGAGGAGAAGGTCGTCGCCGAGGCCTTGTCGCGGGCGGGCCTCCGGCCACCGGAACGCTTCTTCCTGCGCTACCCGCACGAGCTCTCCGGCGGCCAACGCCAACGCGTCGTGATCGCCGGCGCCCTGGCCCTCAACCCGAAGGTCCTGATCGCCGACGAGCCGGTCGCCTCCCTCGACGCCTCCGTCCGCGGCGAGATCCTCGCCCTCCTGCTCCGCCTCCGCGACGAACTGGGCCTGTCCGCCCTCGTCGTCACACACGACCTCGGCCTCGCCTGGAACATCGCCGACCGGGTAGCCGTCATGTACCTGGGCCGAATCGTCGAATCCGGCCCCACCGAACAGATCCTGAAGTCCCCCCAGCACCCCTACACCCAAGCCCTGCTCTCGGTACTCCCCGAGTCCCCAACCCGCATCGTCCTCACCGGCGAACCCCCAGACCCCACCCGCATCCCCACCGGCTGCCGCTTCCACCCCCGCTGCCAGGTAGTAGCCGCCGGCAACCCCATCGCCGACAAGTGCCGCAACGACCTACTACCGGTCCTACCGTCGTCGACGAGCGCGCAAGCAGCCTGCCACCTGCTCTAAGACAGATCCGCGCTAGAGGCGGCCGGCCTTCTTGAGTGCCAGGTAGGTGTCGGCTAGGGCGGGGGCTATTTGGTCTGGGTTGGCGTCTACGACCGTGGCGCCGGCTCGGGTGAGGACGGCGGTTACTCGTTCTCGGTCCAGGCGGGTTCGGGCGGCCGAGGCGGCGCCGTAGATCTCGATCATGTCGGAGAGGGTGGATTCCATCTCCGTCAGGCGGGGGTCGGCTACGGAAGCCAGTACGACGACGTGGCGGCGCAACAACGGGCCGATTACGGGGAGGAGGGACTCCTCGATTACTGCCGGGTCCAGGCCAGTGAGGAGGACTACTAGGGAGCGTTGGCCCAGGCGTTCCAGGACTTGGGAGACGACTACGCGGAAGTCTGTCTGGACCAGTTGGGCGTCTACGTTGGCCAGGGCGTTGACGAAGGACGGTAGGACGTCTTGGGGTGCGGGCCGGCGGACGTCGGCGCGGACTTCGGAGTCGCAGGCCAGTAGGGAGACTCGGTCGCCGGCGCGGGTGGCCAGGGCGGCCAGGAGGAGGGCGGCGTCCATGGCGTGGTCGAGGCGAGGTGCGTCGCCTACGCGGCCGGCGGACATCCGGCCGGAGTCGATGACGATGGCTACCTGACGGTCGCGCTCGGGGCGCCAGGTGCGCAGTACTACGGAGTTGCGGCGAGCCGTCGCCCGCCAGTCGATGCTCCGGACGTCGTCACCAGGCACGTAGTCGCGCAGTGAGTCGAACTCGGTCCCCTGACCCCTTACCAGCAAGGCGGTTCGGCCGTCGAGCTCCCGCAGCCGGGCAAGCCGCGACGGCAGGTGCTTGCGGCTGTTGAACGGCGGCAGCGCCCGTACCGTCCACGGCACCTTGTGTGCCCCCTGTCGCCCAGCAAACCCGAGCGGCCCGATCGACCGCACAGTCACGCGATCAGCATGCCGATCCCCACGCCTGGTAGGCACCAGGTGCGTGGTCAGCCGCCGCCGCTCGCCACCTGGCAGGTCCAGCTTGTGCGGGGGATCCTGTACTCCGGCCGAAGGCGGCCAAGCATCACGTAGCAGCCCCTTGACCCGCCGCCCGGGGTTGGCCACCAGCAGCGTCACCACAGCCGGCTGCCCCAGCCGCACCGCAGTATCGCCCTCCCGACTCAACTGCAGCCGTCGAGGCGACCCAGCCAGCAACAGGTCGACTACGCACACCACCAGCACGACAGCGACCACTACACCGACCCCAGCCCACCTGGGCATGAGTACGGCGACGAAGAGCACCCCTGCCCCGGCCAGTACGCCGGCCCGGCCAGTGACGACCATCAGCGTGGCACTGGCACCGTGGCCAGCACACTCTCCAGTACCGCGTCCGCCGTGACACCTTCCAGCTCTGCCTCAGGCCGGATCTGCACCCGGTGCCGCAGGCAAGGACGTGCCATCGCCTTGACGTCATCCGGGATCACGTAGTCGCGCCCGGACAACCAGGCCCATGCCCGCGCCACCGCAAGCAGCGCAGTAGCCCCACGCGGCGACACCCCAAGCTGCAGCGACGGCGACTGCCGAGTGGCCCGGCACAGGTCGACCACATAAGCAAGTACGTCCTCCCGTACTGCGACCCGCCGCACCGCCGCCTGCCCCGCCAGCAAGTCCTCCGGCCCAGCCACTGGTCGCAACCCAGCAGCCACCAGATCGCGCGGGTCGAAGCCGGCGGCGTGCCGGGCCAGTACCGCGATCTCAGCGTCACGCGGCGGGATGTCCAGCGTCACCTTCAGCAGGAACCGGTCCAACTGGGCCTCGGGCAACGGATAGGTGCCCTCGTACTCGATCGGGTTCTGGGTCGCGGCAACGACAAAGGGGACCGGCAGCAGCCGCGGCTCGCCGTCGACGGTGACCTGTCGCTCCTCCATCGCCTCGAGCAGCGCGGCCTGCGTCTTGGGCGGCGTCCGGTTGATCTCGTCCGCGAGCAGGATGTTGGTGAACACCGGCCCCTTGCGGAACTCGAACTCGCTGGTCTTCGCGTCGTACACCAGCGACCCGGTGACGTCGCCGGGCATCAGGTCAGGAGTGAACTGGACCCGCTTGGTCTCCAGCCGCATCGCCATCGACAGCGCCCGCACCATCAGCGTCTTCGCCGTACCGGGGACTCCTTCCAGCAGGACGTGGCCGCGGCAGAGCAGGGCGAGGACCAGGGCGGTGACGGCTGTCTCCTGGCCGACCACCGCCTTGCCGATCTCGTTCCGCAGCTCGACCAGAGCCTGCCTGGCCCGTTCGGGGGTGACCTCGATAGCGGTCGTCACGGGTGTCGTACCTCCAGCGTCAGCAGGTCCAGCTGATTGGACAAAAACATGAGGGCGGCGTCGTCGAGTGGTGGTTGACCATAGAGCAGTTCGTACAGCATTGCCGGATCCCTGCCCGTCCGGGCGGCGATTGCGGCCACCACCGCGGTCGGCTCGGCTCGGCGAGGGATGCCGTGTGCAGTGTGGAGCTTGCCGAGCGCTGACTCACGCAGAGCGGCCGCAGCACGGTCCCGTGCCCGGGACCGCCGGTAGAGGCGAGCCCTGCCCTCAGTGGTCTCCGCTGCATGCACGATGACCGGCAGCGGCTCCGGTACTACGGGTCCGAGCCGCCGCCCACGCCAGATGGCCACCACGAAGGCGGCGAATGCCAGTGCCCAGGCGATGTACCGGACGTCCGGCGGGACCAGGGGCGGCCCATCGCTGTCGTCGTCATCGCCGTAGTCGTAGCCGTCGTCCTCGTACTGCGGCAGGTACCAGACCACCTCGGAGTTCGTACCGATCAGGTTCAGCGCGAGGGCCGCGTTGCCGTCGTCGGCCAGGTACTCGTTGGTGAAGGTCTTCGGCGAGCCGACCACGTCGACGATCTTGCCGCCGGTCTCGAGCCGGATGAGCGTGTGGTGGATGCCGTCGCCATAGCAGGCGGCGGACGCGCCGGCGGAGGAGTACGAGACGCCGCTGACCGTCGCCGTGCCGGCCTTGACCGCTGCAGGGAGGTCGCAGTCGGGGGAGCGGCTGTCTTCGGGCAGTGTCGAGCTAGCGTTCAGTACGCCGGGCGCGATGAGCTCCAGTGCCCTGGTGCCCGGCCGGATGAGCACCACATGGCCCCAGCCGGCCATGGCGATGTCCTCCCAGTCCGAGCGGCTCAACGAGCCACCGGGCGCAATCAGCAGCGTCTTGTCCGCACTGCCGTCGATAGCGTCCTCGTACGCCGTGGTGCCTGTGACCTCGACCTGGTGGTTCTCCAGCAGCGCAGCGAGGGCTTTGGCGCCCGCCGGGTCGGCAGAGTCAGGGCTGAACGGCCCGGACGTTCGAGCGGCTCCTGCAATGAGCAGTACGAGCAGGCCGAGGACCACCAGCCCGGTGACCAGCAACGGCACCCGCAACGCTCGCCAGGCCTCGGTACCGCTCCGGCCGACCGCGGTACTAGTGCTACTCATTCCTGCACCAACTGCCGCGTCGATACATGCCTGGCAGCCTCATCAGCGGTCACCACAAGCGCATAACGCTCGGGCGTCCCAGGTCGGTTGCCGTAGACAACCTCCGTGAACACGAGCGCCGCCGGCTGCAGTGGCTCCCGCAGAGCGGGTACTACCCGCCCAGCGTCCGCCACAGCCTCGTACGCCGTCCGCCCCGGCCGCTCGTCGAGCACAGTGCGCTCGGTCAGCTCCGCAACGCAAGCACGGAAGCGACTCCGCACCGCAGCCGCGTAGTCACCCCTGGCCGCCTCCTCCACAGACTGCGAGCGGTAGGCAGACGCTCCAAGCGGCCGATCGCTCTCGAAGACAGCCTGACCCTTCGTGCCGCGCGTGGTCCGCAGTACGCCGGCCCGCCAGAGCACCACGATCACGACCAGCACGATCAGCCCCAGCAGCATCGCCAGGCCTGCTCGGCCATCGGTGGACTGGCCGGTCAGGTTGCTCAACAGGTCGCCGATCCAGTCCAGGATGTGACCGATGATCCGCGAGATGACGTTGTCGCCGGCCTGGCCGTAGGCGGGCTTGGCCAGCTCCTTGGCGGCCTCCCGCGCCGCCTCGTCGCGGTTGACGTCGACCGGCGGCTCCAGGAACACCAGGGCCCTCACAGAGTCGGCCCGGTCGGTGCCTTGAGCGCCGGACGCATCCACAGGTCGAGCCCCTCGCGCCGGACCCGCAGATCCAGGTAGATGAGCGCCTGGACGGCCGACATGAAGGCGAGGCTGGCGATCAGGGTCAGGACTGTCGCGAGCCCGGCGGAGATGGCCAGGACGACTGTGACGATGGTGGCCGTGTTGTCCCCGCTGCCGTCGGCCCAGGAGCCGAGCGTGGCGGCCAGCGTACCGATGCCGAACTGCAGCGCGTAGCTGACGATGTTCACCACCAGTCCGCCGAACAGCAGGATGCCGAGCACCCGCCAGAACTTACCGCGTACCAGTCGCCAGGACCGCTTCAGCGATCCCCAGACGCCAACCCTGGCAGGGATGTAGAGCCCGATGTCCGGAGCGTGCTTGCCCTCCATCAGCACCACAGTGCCCGCCAGCACGAGCCGTATCCCGAAGATGAGCACCAGGACGCCACCGACCAGCACCAGCAGTACTGCGACCAGCCCGGCCGCCTCGGACGAGATCAGCGCGTCCGTACCGGCCCCGATGGCGAAGACGCCCAGACCCCAGCCGGCGATGATCACCCCGAAGCAGAGCGACTGGACGATGCCCACGGCGGCCAGAGCCGGCAGGGACCGGCGTACCAGCCGGAGGAGCTCGCGTGGGCCGACCCGGTTGGCCAGCTGGCTGCGTACGGCGGCCAGGGCGATGATGCCCGACAGCATGCTCGACACCACCGCGAACAGGATCAGTTCCACTCCGTACATGACCAGCATGGCGATGCCGGCCTGCTCGAAGGGGGAGTCGGCGTTGAAGAAGCCACTGATCCCACCGGGCACGGTGAGCTGGGTCAGTGCGGCCTGTACAGCGGTCAGCGCGATCCCGGCCAGCACCGGGAGCCCCAGCATGATCGCCTTGTTCTCGGAGATGGTCCGGGCGGCGTTGTCGAGCAGGTCGGCGGGCAGCCACGGCCGCAGCGGTTCGGAGTACTCCGAACTCTCGTAGACCCCGATGTCGTCGCTCATCCCGCCCCTCCCAGGTTGTCCCGGACCCCCGCAGTGCACCATGATCACAGGCCGGACGGCTCATACCGCTATTGCCGCGGTTCCGCCCGGCGATCCGGCGTGTGCGTTGGCCGGGGAATGGGACACTATCCGTAGTGCGTACGACCGGCGCCCGCTGGGCGCGTAGTACATCCGGACCGGCAAGGAGCAGGCGTGGCAGAAGGTAACCGGACGATGCGGGGCCGAGTCCTCATCGTCGATGACGACACGGCGTTGTCCGAGATGCTCAGCATCGTGCTGCGCAACGAGGGCTACGACACCTACCTGGTCGCCACCGGCGACAAGGCGGTGCCTGCTTTCCGTGAGTTCAAGCCCGATCTGCTGCTGCTCGACCTGATGCTGCCCGGGATGGACGGGATCGACGTCTGCCGGGCGATCCGGGCCGAGTCCGGTGTGCCGATCGTGATGCTGACCGCCAAGAGCGACACCGTGGACGTGGTGCTCGGCCTGGAGTCCGGCGCCGACGACTACGTGGTGAAGCCGTTCAAGCCCAAGGAGCTGGTGGCCCGGATCAGGGCCCGGCTGCGCCGGATGGACGAGCCCGGGCCGGAGTCGCTGACCATCGGCGACCTGACCATCGACGTGGCCGGCCACTCGGTCAAGCGCAGCGGTGAGACCATCCAGCTCACCCCGCTGGAGTTCGACCTGCTGGTCTGCCTGGCCTCCAAGCCCTGGCAGGTGTTCACCCGTGAGGTGCTGCTCGAGCAGGTCTGGGGCTACCGGCACGCGGCCGACACCCGGCTGGTCAACGTGCACGTCCAGCGGCTGCGCTCCAAGATCGAGAAGGACCCCGAGCACCCGGAGATCGTCGTGACCGTCCGTGGCGTGGGTTACAAGGCTGGTGCGGACTGATCGAGTACGGACGCGACGGCCAGTCGCAAGGGGACAAGCCGGCCACCGAGCCGGAGCCCCGCGGAACCGAGATCGAGCTCACCGCCGCAGGGGCTGACTGGCATGCCATGCCGCAGCCGCTGTGGCGCACGCATCCTCGGCACTGGCCGGACGTCTGGCGCCGCTCGATCCAGGCGCGGATCGTCACCGGCACCCTGCTGATGTCGACCATCGTGCTGATCCTGGTCGGCTGGGTGATGATGAGCCAGGTCACCGACGGCATCCTGGAGTCCCGCCGCGACAGCGCCAAGCAGGAGGCCGTCGCGCAGCTCGCGTCGCTGACCGGCTCGATCAACGCGGCCGACCCCGGCACCCTGCAGAACAAGCTCTCGCTGCTCGTCGCGGGTTCGAACCGTCCCGGTCTGTACGAAGTGGTGCTGATCCCGAGCGACAGCGCCGACTCGAACGCGATCCGGAGCACCGGCCTGGTCGAGAGCGAGTCGATCCCGCCCGAGCTGCGCGCGTCCGTCTCCCAGGACGAGACGAAGCTGTTCGACACGTACATGCGGATCGACTACCGGGGCAACCGCAGCGAGCCGGGCCTGGCCATCGGCTCCCAGCTCCGCGTGCAAGGCTCCAGCGCCCAGCGGTACGAGGTGTACTTCCTCTTCCCGCTGACTGCGCAGAAGGAGACGCTGGACGTCGTCCAGCGCGCACTGGTCACCGCCGGGCTCCTACTGGTCGTCCTGCTCGGCGCAGTCGCCTGGCTGGTCACCCGGCAGGTCGTCACCCCGGTCCGGATGGCCCGGCGGATTGCTGAGCGGCTCGCCGCCGGCCGGCTCGAGGAGCGGATGCAGGTCCGCGGTACCGACGACCTGGCCCGCCTGGCTGTCTCCTTCAACAAGATGGCCAGCAACCTGCAGCAACAGATCCGCCGGCTGGAGGAGCTGTCCAGGCTGCAGCGCAGGTTCGTCTCCGACGTCTCGCACGAGCTGCGGACACCGCTGACCACCGTCCGGATGGCGGCCGACCTGCTGCACGAGACCCGGGACGACTTCGACCCGATCACCCGTCGCTCGGTCGAGTTGCTGCAGGGCGAGCTCAACCGGTTCGAAGGCCTGCTTGCCGACCTGCTCGAGATCAGCCGCTTCGACGCCGGCGCTGCCGCCCTCGACCTGGAGGACGTCGACCTGCGCGACATCGTCTCCCGGGTGCTGGAGAACCACGAGACCCTGCTGGAACGCAAGGGCTGCGAGGTCCAGCTGGACATGCCCGAGCCTTGCCGCGCCCAGGTGGACTCGCGCCGGATCGAGCGGATCCTGCGCAACCTGATCGGCAACGCGATCGAGCACAGCGAAGGCCGGCCGATCCGGATCAGCACTGCGTACGACGAGGATGCCGCCGCAGTGGCCGTCCGGGACCACGGTGTCGGCTTCCGGCCCGAAGAGGCCGACATGGTGTTCAGCAGGTTCTGGCGAGCCGACCCGGCCCGGGCACGGACCACCGGTGGTACCGGGCTGGGCCTGTCCATCGCGCTGGAGGACGCCCGGCTGCACGGCGGCCGACTGGACGCCTGGGGATCGCCGGGAGATGGCGCGTACTTCCGCCTGACCGTGCCGCGCCGCCCGGACGTCACCCTGACCGGCTCGCCGCTGCCCGCCCGCCCCGCGGACGCCGTGAGAGTGGTGAGCGAGATGTCGCTGGTCGACGTCGGCGCGCCGTACCAGAAGCTCACGGGTGGTGATGAGGCATGAAGGCCCGACTGCTCGCCGGTGCCCTGGCCACCGCACTCCTGGTGGCCGGCTGCGCGACCGTACCGACCAAGGGCCCGATCCGGAACAGCAGCCAGGACGCGCCCGCGCCAGGCCTCGGCGGCATCGGCGTCGAGGCGCGGCCACCACGGCCCAACGCCGCCCCGCAGCAGCTCGTGAACGGCTTCGTGGAGGCGATGTCGGACTCGAACGCCTTCGACGTGGCCCGGGAGTACATGACCCCGGAGGCCGGTGACGCGTGGAAACCCGAGTCCAAGATCCTGGTCTACGACCAGAGCTCCAGCTCGGGGATCGCCAAGGAGGCCGACGGCAAGTTCCATCTGGCGGCTCCGCTGATCGCCACCATCGACGGTCGCGGCTCGTGGACGCCGGCCCCGCCGGACAGCTCGCTCGACTTCGGCTTCGACCTGATCAAGGTCGGGGACCAGTGGCGGGTCGCGAACCCGCCGCCCGGGGTCTTCCTGGGCAGCAACCAGTTGGTCCCCAGGCTGACCCCCTACGCCCTCTACTTCTTCAACCCGACCAAGCACCTGATGGTGCCGGACCCGGTCTACCTGCCGCGCAACCTGCCGTCGGGCCAGGCGGCGACCCAGCTCATCCAGGAGCTGCTGAAGGGCCCGACCACCCGGCTCGGCAACAGCGTCGTCTCCAACGCACCGCCCGGCACCACCGTGGACGTGTCGGTGCCGGTCGAGTCAGGCGTCGCGACGGTCGCCCTGAGTGGTACGGCCTCGTCGCTGACCGATGCGACCGACCGCGAGCAACTGGCCGCCCAGATCACCTGGACGCTGCAGCCGATCACCACCCGGGTGCGGATCACCGTCGAGGGCGCTCCACTGCTGCCGGACCGGCCGGAGGAGTTGTCGTACACCAACTTCACCCAGTACGACCCGGCGGTGCCGACCGGACGGCTGAAGGATCTGTACGGCGTCCGCGGCGGCAGGATCCAGCGGATCCAGGGGCAGGACGACGGCCAGACCATCGAGGCCAAGGCGATCGTCGACAGCCAGCTCTACCCCTTCCGGGCACAGTCGTTCGCGGTGAACCTTCGCGGTGACACCGGCGCGGTGGTCAGCACCTCCAAGGCCGGCCGCCCGATCGTCGTCGTCGGCCGGCTGGACGCGCCGAAGAACGAGGCGCCCCCGTCCGTCATCGAGGCCGACGGCAAGGTGCTGCGGCCGAGCTTCGACGGTGAGGACAACCTGTGGATCCTGGACCGCGCGGACAGCGCGAAGCCCAGACTCCGGGTCCGCACGGCGGACGGCAAGGTGTCGAACGTGTTGACCAACTTCGGCGCGAATCGGCCAGTCGTTCTGCGGATGGCTCCGGACGGCGTCCGGGCGCTGCTGGTGATGGAGCGCAAGGGCGTCAACTCGGTGATGACCGCGTCGGTCGCCACCAGCGACAGCAAGCTCACGCTCAGCCGGTTCATGCCGTTGCAGTTGCCGCTGGTGGACATCACCGACGCGTCCTGGAACAACCCGGGCATCCTGGTGGCCGGCAACTCGCCCAAGCGTGACGGGGCGCGGCCGTGGCAGGTCAACGTGGACGGTTCGCAGCCGCAGGTGATCCCGGGCGCCAGCAGTTCGTTCGAGACGATTCACGTGGCCTCCAACCCGAACCGCGACACCCTGCCGGCAGTCCAGGACGCCGGCAAGCAACTGCACTGGCAGGGCAAAGACCTCAACTGGGTCGACATGGCCGAGGGGCCGGAAGGCCAGATCACTCCGGTCTATCCCGGCTGACTTATCCACAGCGCCGCCCCGCCTCGGTTGCGGCCCAGGCGGGGATCGCGGATCGTGGTCCGGGTGGTTGCTGCGGGACGCCCTCGTCGACCTCGTGCTGGGCGGGCGCTGCGCAGGGTGTGGCCGCCCAGGGGTGTCGCCCTGCCCCGATTGCGGGCGAGCCCTTGCCGTCAGTACGCCGTACCGGGCCTGGCCCGAGCCGGTGCCCGTCTGGTTGCGTCCGACAACGGCCACGACGGAGTACGCCGGGGTCGTGCGCTCGCTGATCCTTGCCCACAAGGAAGACGGCCGGTACTCGCTGGCCCGCCCGCTGGGTGAGGCGCTCGCCGGTGCAGTCGAGGCTGTCCTGGAACCCGGGCGTGCCGCGTGGCTGTGCCCGGTTCCATCGTCGCCGTCGACGGTCCGGCAGCGCGGCCATGACCCGCTCGGGCGGATGACGGCGGTTGCGATTCGGCAGTTGCGCAAACGTGGGTACGACGTGCGCCGGGCCGACGCGCTGGCCGTGGTACGGCGGCCGGAGGACCAGGCCGGACTGTCCGCTGAGCAGCGTGCCGCCAACCTGGCCGGGGCTTTCGCGGCTCGTTCGCGCTGGGCTGAAAGGCTGACGGATCAACCGGTGATCGTGGTCGACGACGTGCTGACCACCGGATCCACGCTCGCCGAGGCCTGCCGCGCCTTGGCATCACGGGGAATTCCGGTGCTCGGCTGCGCGGTACTGGCCGCGACCCGGCGACGGGCGGCGTCTGGTTCATGAGAACTTCCCTACCGGTTTTCGCGGAAGCCGACTAGCGTTGGCGTATGACACCCGCTTGGGCTTGTCGAACGAGGATGTGGGCGAGGACCGGATCAGCCGGATTCCTTCCCACGGAGTTCGCCGGGCCGGACAGCGGGTGTTCTCGTTTCGGGCATCCGAACCGTGGTTACGGGGGTCCGAAGACGTAACAGAGTCGCCGATCGATGGAGGTTTCCGTGGACGTCGTTGTCAAGGGTCATCACTGCGAGGTCAGTGACCGCTTCCGGCAGTACGTCGAGGAAAAACTCGAGCGGATCGAGAAGGTCGATCACCGGGTACTGCGATGCGAAGTAGAAGTCAGCCAGGAGAAGAACCCGCGACAACACGACCGGGCGATGCGCGTCGAGCTCACCA
Source organism: Kribbella sp. NPDC051620 (assembly GCF_044453825.1). Classification (NCBI taxonomy): domain Bacteria; kingdom Bacillati; phylum Actinomycetota; class Actinomycetes; order Propionibacteriales; family Kribbellaceae; genus Kribbella; species Kribbella sp. NPDC051620. Next base: position 1,026,636 of record NZ_JBITDB010000003.1, on the reverse strand, counting down.
TGTACACGAAGGGACCGGTGGTCCGCGGCGAAGCCTGTGGTGAGACCAAGCAGGCCGCCTTCGACGTCGCGCTGGACCGGCTCCAGGCCCAGGTCCGCAAGGCCGCCGACCGCCGCCGGGTGCACACCGGCCAGCACGCCCCCGAAGGACTGCGGCACATCGCCGCCAAGCTGTCCGACAACGGCGCCGCCGCGGCGCCGGTGGAGCCGGTCGCCGAGGACGAGGTGACCACCCAGAAGTTCGGCTCGCTGACGGTGACCGGTGACGGCCCGCTGGTGATGCGCGAGAAGACCCACACCGCCAAGCCGATGTCGCTGGACCAGGCGCTCTACGAGCTCGAACTGGTCGGCCACGACTTCTACCTGTTCGTCGACGCCGAGGAGAACCAGCCGAGCGTCGTCTACCGCCGCCGTGGCTACGACTACGGCGTGATCCGGTTGGCCGTCTGACTTCGGGAGGATCCACAAAGATGAAGGGCCCGGTCCTCGCCGACCGGGCCCTTCATTGTGTGCTGGAGAGCTAGCCGTCGATCTGGGCCTGGAGTTCGGTGGCGTAGGCGGCCACCTCGGCGTAGACGCCAGGGTTGCCGGCGTCGGCGCAGCCGATGCCCCAGGAGACGACGCCGAAGAGGCGGCCGTTCAGGACGAGCGGGCCGCCCGAGTCACCCTGGCAGGAGTCCTTGCCGCCCTGGTCGTAGCCGGCGCAGATCTCCCCGGCGCCGGTGTAGCCCTCGCTCGCGTAGGCCTTCTCGCAGACGGCGTCGCCGAGTACAGGCACCTCCACCTTCAGGAAGGTGTCGGCCGGGCCGGTCCCCTCGGTCTCGCCCCAGCCGTAGACGACGGAGGGCGCGCCTGCCGTGTCTGCGGCGGTACTGGTCTCCAGTGCGAGCGTCGGTACGCCGGTAAAGGGCGTGGCCAGCGTCATCACCGCGACGTCGTGCCCGGGCGACTTGCCGTACTCCGGGTCGACCCAGATGCTGCTGATCTTGGACTCCTTGCCGGTCGACTTGTCCGTCAGCACGTCCCGGCCCTGGATCGCCGTGTAGGTGCTGGCCGCCTGGTCGGAGCAGTGCGCCGCCGTGACGATCTTGTTCGCCGCTACCAGGGTGGAGCCGCAGTACTCCTTGGACGGGACCGGCGAGCCGCTGTTCGACAGCTGGATCGCCCAGGGGAAGTCGGCCGTGTGGGCGACGTCGCCACCGACGATCGGCGCGGGCGGCCCTTCCGGTGCCGGGGCGGCGGACGCGGATACGGCGCCGATGGAAGCCGCGGTCAGGACACCAGCCGCCAGAACGGCGCGAACAAGTCTTGCCATGCCTCACACTCCAGGGTGATAGGGGCCGCGCGGGCGGCGCGGCCTACCCGGACCCTCTCCCGGCTACCCCAAGTAGCACACCTCTCACTTCCGGTAACTCCAAAGTTATGACCGCCCCGATCCCTACACTCTGACCGGACAGGGGGAGGGACTGATGGGGACTGGCATAGCGCCGTACGTATCGCAGGAACCGCAGCAGCCGTCGCGGTGGAAGCGGGTGGTGCTCAAGCTGCTCGGTGCGGCGGTACCGGTGGTGACCATCGGGTTCGGTGGCTGGCTGGTGATCGGTGTGCTGGCGATCAAGCGGCGCAATGCGTTGCTCGGGCTCTCCGCAGTGGGCTATCTGGCTGTCGTCTTGTTCTACGTCTTCTACGTGCTCGAGTCGGACGCCGCCACGCTCAGCGGTGGTCAGGCCTTCGCCACCCTCGGCTACCTGGTCGCGAGCGTGCTGTGCGCCGTCCAGGCCGCCATGGTGATCGGCAGTCCTACCTACAGCAGGCCGAAGCAGAACCCGTACTTCCTCCAGGCGCAGCAGCCGCCGCGGGTGGGTCATCCGCAGGCGTCCGGGCTCTCGGTCGAGCCCCTGCGGCGGAGTCAGGCGCGGCAGTTGGCCGCTGAGCAGCCTGCTCTGGCGCGGAGTCTGGGGATCGGCCGGCCCGACCTGCCTCGGCAGTACGACGACGGCGGGCTGATCGATCTCAACGACGCTCCTGCCGACCTGATCGACGCCCTGCCCGGGATCACCGGCAAGCAGGCGGCGGCGATTGTGGTGAGCCGGATGCAGCATGGGCGGTTCCGGGTGGTCGATGAGTTGTGGACGCGGGGGCTGCTGCCACCGGGCGCCGCTCCGGAGGTTGCTGAGTATTTGGTGGTCATCGGCGTACAGGACTCTGGGCGATGAGTTTTTGTCGGTGGGGTCCGGCAGACTTCGTGGGGTGATCAGCGAGGTGTTGTCGACGGCTCAGGCCCGGCGGATTGCGCTCGCCGCCCAGGGGTTCACCGATCCGCGCCCGAAGGGGGTGCCGGACATGCGGGCGCTGACGCGTGTGCTCGGGCGGATCGGGCTGATCCAGATCGACTCGGTGAACGTGCTGAGCAGGGCGCAGTACCTGCCGCTGTACTCCCGCCTCGGACCGTACCCGCGTGAGCTGCTCGACCGGGCGGCCGGGAAGTCTCCGCGCAAACTGGTGGAGTACTGGGCGCATGAGGCGTCGCTGATCCCGGTGGAGACGCATCCGCTGATGCGGTGGCGGATGGCTCGGGCGAGTACCGAGGCGTGGGGTGGGCCGCGGTCGATCGCGGTCGAGCGGCCGGATCTGGTGAAGCAGGTGCTGGCGGATGTACGCGATCATGGGCCGCTGACCGCGCGGGAGATCGACGACGACGTGGAGCGTGACCGGACCAACTGGGGGTGGAACTGGTCCGATGTGAAGCGGGCGCTGGAGTTCCTGTTCTTCGCGGGTGAGATCACGGTGGCGCGGCGGAACCAGCAGTTCGAGCGGATGTACGACATTCCCGAGCGGGTATTGCCGGCAGCGGTGGTTGCCACACCGACGCCGAGCTTGGAGGAAGCCCATCGCGGGCTGGTGTCGATCGCGGCGCGGGCGCACGGGGTGGCGACCGCGCAATGCCTGAAGGACTACTTCCGGACGTCGCCCGCCCCGACCGCTCAGGCGATCGCCGAGCTGGTCGAGGAGGGGGAGCTGCTGCCGGTCACCATCCAGGGCTGGAAGCGCCAGGCGTACCTCCACCGCGACGCGAAGCTGCCGCGCCGGGTCAACACGCGCGGCCTGGTCAGCCCCTTCGACTCGCTGGTTTTCGAGCGCACCCGCACCGAGTTCCTCTTCGACTTCCGCTACCGCATCGAGATCTACGTCCCCGCCGACAAGCGGGTCTACGGCTACTACGTCCTCCCCTTCCTCCTAGGCGACCGCCTCGTCGCCCGAGTAGACCTGAAGTCAGATCGAACCGCTGGGGTCCTCCTGGTCCAATCGGCCCACGCCGAACCCGGCGCCCCAGTAGAAACACCCGAAGAACTAGCCGCCGAACTAGTCCAGCTAGCGTCCTGGCTAGGACTGGACCAAGTCCGAGTAGTCGGCGGCGGAGACCTGTCCCCAGCCCTGAGCGTCGCCCTCCGCGCCCAGTAACCGACTGCCGGAGCATCGGCGGCTCCGCCGCCTCGCTCCGGGGAAGAAGCGGAGGGCGTGCGCCGTGTGCGCCTGCACCATGGCACTCCACCCCGGTTCTGGGTGATCGGCTCGGCCTCCACCGCCCCGCGGCGGGGCGTAGTACTGGAACTTTTTGGGGGGCTCGCTCGTGGGTGGGGGGAGGGTGCGACGTACGCCGGGGCGTGGGATGACGCTCGCCGCCCAGTACCATGGGTGACGCCCGCCAGGCGGGCGGGCTGTGTTGTGTCCGTTACCGGATGAGCACGGTCAGGCACCCGCCGCATTGAAGGCTGCACAGTCAAGGAGTGGACCCCCCACGATGAAGGCGTTCGACAAGTTACTGCGGATCGGCGAGGGCAAGATCGTTCGCAAGCTCGAGAGCATCGCCAAGGTGGTGAACTCGATCGAGGACGAATTCACCGGCATGTCCGACGAGGAGCTGCGCGCCCAGACGGCCGACTTCAAGCAACGCGTCGACAACGGGGAGTCCCTGGACGGCCTGCTGCCGGAGGCCTTCGCGGTCGTCCGCGAGGCGGCCAAGCGGACCCTGCACCAGCGCCACTACGACGTCCAGATCATGGGTGGCGCCGCGCTGCACCTGGGCAACATCGCCGAGATGAAGACCGGTGAGGGCAAGACCCTGGTCGGCACCCTCCCGACGTACCTGAACGCGCTGTCCGGCAAGGGCGTGCACGTGGTCACGGTGAACGACTACCTGGCCCGCTTCCAGGCCGAGTGGATGGGCCGGGTGTACCACTTCCTCGGTCTCGACTACGGCGTGATCCTGCCGGAGATGTCGCCGGCCGAGCGCCGGATCGCCTACGCCAAGGACATCACCTACGGCACGAACAACGAGTTCGGCTTCGACTACCTGCGCGACAACATGGCCAACTCGATCGAGGACTGCGTCCAGCGCGAGCACAACTACGCGATCGTGGACGAGGTCGACTCGATCCTGGTCGACGAGGCCCGGACCCCGCTGATCATCTCCGGCCCGGCCGAGGACTCCCAGCGCTGGTACGTCGAGATGGCGAACCTGGCCAACCAGCTGAAGCCGCGCTTCGCCGACGACAAGATCGCCGAGGACCAGCGCCCGGTCGCCGACTACGAGGTCGACGAGAAGAAGCGCACCGTGGCCATCCTCGAGCGCGGGATCGAGAAGGTCGAGGACCGGCTCGGCATCGACAACCTGTACGAGTCGGCCAACACCCCGCTGATCAGCTACCTGAACAACGCGCTGAAGGCCAAGGACCTGTTCCGCAAGGACAAGGACTACGTGGTCGTCGACGGCGAGGTGCTGATCGTCGACGAGCACACCGGCCGGACCCTGCACGGCCGCCGCTACAACGAGGGACTCCACCAGGCGATCGAGGCCAAGGAAAAGGTCGAGATCAAGGAGGAGTACCAGACGCTGGCGACGATCACGCTGCAGAACTACTTCCGGCTGTACAGCAAGCTGGCCGGGATGACCGGTACGGCGATGACGGAGGCGGCCGAGTTCTCCAAGATCTACGGCCTCGGCGTCGTCCCGATCCCGACCAACAAGCCGATGGTCCGGCAAGACCAGCGCGACCTGATCTACCGCACCGAAGAGGCCAAGTTCGAGGCGGTCGTCGAGGACATCGCCAAGCGGCACGAGACCGGTCAGCCGATCCTGGTCGGCACCACCAGCGTGGAGAAGTCCGAGCGGCTGTCCAACCAGCTCCGCAAGCGCAACATCGCGCACGAGGTGCTGAACGCGAAGCAGCACGCGCGAGAGGCCGCGATCGTCGCCGAGGCGGGCCGCAAGAACGCCGTCACGGTGGCCACCAACATGGCCGGCCGTGGTACCGACATCATCCTCGGCGGCAACCCCGAGCACCTGGCCGACAAGGACCTGCGGGCCCGCGGCATCGACCCGGTCGAGTCCGCGGAGGAGTACGAAGCGGAGTACCCGAAGGTCCTGGAGAAGTTCGAGAAGCTGGTCAAGGACGAGCAGGTCGAGGTTCGCGAGGCCGGCGGTCTGTACGTGCTGGGCACCGAGCGGCACGAGTCGCGCCGGATCGACAACCAGCTGCGTGGTCGTTCCGGCCGGCAGGGCGACCCGGGCGAGTCCCGCTTCTACCTGTCGCTCGAAGACGACCTGATGCGCCTGTTCAAGCGCGAGATGGTCGACTGGGCGATGTCGCGCAACGACGACGACACGGTGCCGCTGGAGAACAAGGTCGTCACCAAGGCGATCGCGTCGGCGCAGTCCCAGGTCGAGGCGCAGAACTTCGAGACCCGGAAGAACATCCTCAAGTACGACGACGTGATGAACCGGCAGCGGCACGTCGTGTACGCCGAGCGCCGCCGGGTGCTCGAGGGCGCCGACCTGCAGGAGCAGGTACTGGACATGCTCGACGAGACCGTCACCGGCTACGTGCAGGGCGCGACCGCCGACGGGTTCGCCGAGGACTGGGACCTCGACCAGCTGTTCACCGCGCTGAAGACGCTGTACCAGACCGAGATCACCGAGGCCGAGCTGATCGAGGAGGCCGGCGGCGACCGCACCGGGCTCACCCAGGACTTCCTGATCGACACCTTCATCACCGACGCCCGCGAGGCGTACGCGCGGCGCGAGGAGAGCCTCGGCAGCGAGGCGATGCGCGAGCTCGAGCGCCGGGTGGTGCTGAGCGTGCTCGACCGCAAGTGGCGCGAGCACCTGTACGAGATGGACTACCTGCGCGAGGGCATCGGCCTGCGCGCGATGGCACAGCGCGACCCGCTGGTCGAGTACCAGCGCGAGGGCTACGACATGTTCGCCGCCATGATGGAGTCCATCAAGGAGGAGTCGGTCGCGTTCATCTTCAACGTCGAGGTCGACATCGAGGCGATGCAGGCCGACCTGGCCGCGCAGGCGGAGCTGGCCGAGCTGGAGGAGACCGAGGCCGAGGACATCTTGGTGCCGGGCGCTCCGGTCGCCGAGTTCCCGGGCCGGCAGGCGGCCGTCGACGAGGACCGTCCGCAGGACTCGCCGCGGCCGCAGGACACCCCGAAGCTGCGCGCCAAGGGCCTGTCCACCGAGAGCCGCCCGCAGCGGCTGACCTACTCGGCGCCGACGATCGACGGCGACGACGAGGTCTCGGTGCACGCCGACGCGGTCGAGGGCGGTTCGCTGGAATACCCGGGTACGCCGCGCAACGCGGTCTGCCCGTGTGGCTCCGGCAAGAAGTACAAGCGCTGCCACGGCGACCCGGCATCGGACGTCTACAAGAACTGATCGCAGGTACCGTCGAAGGCCCGCCCCTGTTGCTCGGGGGCGGGCCTTCGCCGTTGTCTTGAGAGGAAGTGGACCGATGGGTACCTGGTTGACCGAGACGTTCGGGTTGTCGGTGCCGGTGGTCGGCGCGCCGATGGCGAACGTGAGCGGCGGACGGCTGACCGGCGCGATCTCGGCGGCGGGTGCGCTCGGGATGCTCGGAGCTGGGTCGGCGGTATCGGCCGAGTGGATCCGTACTGAAGGAGCCATCGCGGCGGAGTCTGGCCGGCCGTACGGCGTCGGGTTGATGGCGTGGTCGGTGAAGGACCATCCTGAGCATCTCGAGGCGGTGCTCGAGTTGAAGCCCGCGCTCGTCTCGCTCAGCTTCGGCGACTACAGCCCGTACGTCGAACCGCTGCGCGCGGCCGGCATCGTCGTCGCCACCCAGGCCGGCACGGTCGCCGACGCCCGCGAGGCGATCGACGCCGGAGTCGACGCGATCGTCGTCCGGGGCGCCGAGGCCGGTGGGCATGGGCGTAACTCGGTCGGCACTCTCCCTTTGCTACAGGCGATCCTGGACCTCACCGACCTCCCTGTACTAGCCGGAGGCGGAATCTCAGGACCCCGAGGACTGGCCGCCGTACTGGCTGCTGGCGCCGCCGGAGGCTGGATAGGCACCGCCTTCCTCACCTGCGAAGAGGCCCTGACCCCCGAGCCGTCTCGCCAACGCCTGATGGAAGCCACCGAAACCGACACCGTCTACGGCACGGTCTTCGACGCCGCCTCCCGAGCCGGCTGGCCCGACGAATACGGCGGCCGAGCCCTCCGCAACACGTTCTACGACACCTGGGAAGGCCGCGAAGACTCCCTGAAGTCGGACGACGAAGGCCACAACCAGTACGTAACCGCCACCAGAGCTGCCGACCCGACGGCGGCCTCCTTGTACGCCGGCCAAGGCGTAGGAGCCCTCCACTCAACCACTACCGCGGCAGAGGTGGTCGAACACCTAGCCACCTACAAAACCCACCTACGCACCGCCGCAGACCTCACCTGACCAACCGCGGCGGGCGGCGCAGCCGCCCGCCGCAGTTACAAGGAGAGTTTAGTGCGGAGCGCCGGTGCCAGATAGTTGCTGTGAGCACCTACCAGGTCGTTCGCCAGCGCCCAGATCTCCGGTGCGGTCAGCGCTGCGGACGTTGCGGGGTCGACCATCATCGCCTGACGGATGGCCCGGGGGTCGTCTTCGAGTGCGGCTTTGACGACCAGTTCGTTGACGTTGATGTAGGCGCGGTTCAACGCCGCGCATTGGGGTGGGAGGGCGCCTACTGAGGTGGGTTGGACGCCCAGGGAGTCAACCAGGCAAGGGACTTCGACTACCGCGCCGTCGGGGAGGTTGGAGATCAGGCCGGTGTTCACCACATTGCCGTAGATGGTTCGGGGGGTGCCGGTGACGATGCTGTGGATGACCTGGGGGGCGTACTCCATCGTGCCTTCGACCGGTAGCGGGTCGCCGGACTTCAGCGCGTCGCGGGTGCCTTCGTAGAGGGCGACGTTCTCCTCGACGATTCGCAGGTAGTCGCCGACGGGCAGCCGCAGGCGCTCCACCTCGGACGCGTCATGCAGGTACCACGGCACGTACTCCGACGAGTGCTCGCTCGTCTCCGTCGGGTAGTGACCGAGCCGCTTGTACATGTCCACCCGCACCCGCCGAGCCAGCTCCGGGTCCCGCGCGATGACCTCGTCCAGTACCGGATACAGATTGCGCCCCTGGTGCTCGAACCGCAGCACCCACGCCTGATGATTGACTCCGGCAGCCAGATAGGACACCTCGCCCAGAGGCACGCCTACCAGCGCCGACAGGTCGTTCATCGTCCAGTAGACCGAGTGGCACAGACCGACGACATTCCGTACGCCGAGCGCCGACAGGTACCAGACATTCATCGCCATCGGGTTCGTGTAGTTCAGCAGCCACGCATCCGGGCAGAGCTCCGCGATGTCGGCCGCCAGCCCCCGCAGTACCGGGAAGGTCCGCAGTGCCCGGAACACCCCGCCGACGCCGAGCGTGTCCGCGATCGTCTGCCGTACTCCGTACCGCGCCGGGATCTCGAAGTCGATACGGGTGGCCTCGTTCATCCCCACCTGGACGATGTTGATCACGAAGTCGCACCCGTCCAGCGCCGCGCGCCGATCGAGATGCGCGCTGATCCGCGGCGAAACCCCCAACGAAGCAGCGATGGCGGCCGCAGCCCCCGCCGCAGTGGCGAGCCGCTCAGGATCGATGTCATGCAAGGCGATCCGCAGCTCACCGAGATCCTTGAAGCTGAACAGATCAGCCAGCAACCCCTGGGTGAAGACGACGCTCCCAGCGCCGATGAACGCGATCTTCGTCATCGCGCACTCTCCACGGCGATCGACAACGCCCGATCCCGGCCGAGCCCGCGCAGCATGGCGGCCAGATACCCGGCGTCGAAGCCGTCGCCGGCCGCGTCCACAGCAAGACCACCGACCTCCACCGCAAGGCCACCGACCGATCGCACCTTCGACCCGTCATGAGTCAGCGCCCCAGCAGCACCATCCCGTACCACCACCAGCGGCCCACGCCGAGCCAGGATGCCGGCCGCGTCGGCCAGTACGGGATGTCCTGTCAGAGCATGGGCCGCAGCAGCGTTGAGGAGCAGTACGTCGGTCACCCGCAACACCCCGTCCAGTACTACGCGGTCCCAGCGCCCCGACGGGTCGTCATCGATGGCGAGAGATGTAGACGCCTTGTGGTTCTTCGCGTCCTTGAAGATGACCGCCAGCCGGGATGCCAGCTTGGGCGTCCCGTAGAACGAGGTCGCATGCAGATGCCGCGTCGACTGCAGCAAATCATCTGGTTGGGCCGAGACCTGAGCGCTGAGCCCAAGCCGCGCCGCGCCACTCGCCAGGATGCCGGCAGAGTCGGCGTCGCCGATTACTAGTAGGTCCCACTTCATATGTATCAACCTTTGAGTCCGGTAGAAGCCAGCGAGCGGATGAACGCCTTCTGGGCCAGCAGGAAGCCCAGCAACACAGGCACGACCGTGATGACGTTGCCCGCCATCACCGCCGCCCACTGGGTGTGGTGCTGGCCCTGGAAGGTCGTCAGGCCGAGCTGGAGCGTGTAGTTGGTGTCGTGGTTGATGGCGATCAGCGGCCAGGTCAGGTCGTTCCAAGTGCTCAGGAACGTCAGCACCGCGACCGTGCTGAGCGCAGGCCTGGCCAGCGGAAGTACAACGGACACGAGGATCCGCAGCCGCCCGCAGCCGTCCAGCCAGGCCGCCTCCTCCAGCTCACGCGGCAAGGAGACGAAGAACTGCCGGAACAGGAACACCGAGAACGGCGTCACCAGCGACGGCACGATCAGCGCGCCGAGGGTGTCGATCAGCCCGAGTTCCTTCATCACCAGGAACGTCGGGATCATCGTCAGCTGGAACGGGATCACCATCGTCGCCAGCATCAGCCCGAGCATCAGCTTCGACCCGGCGAACCGCATCCGCGCGAAGGCATACCCGCCCAGCGACCCGAGCACCAGATTGGCACTCACCGCGACCGCCGAAACGATGAACGAGTTGAGGAACCACCTTGGGAACAACGCGTTTCCCAGCACGAAGCGATACCCGTCCAGCTTGATGCCAGAAGGAATCAGTGCCGGCGGGAACCGGTTGATCTCCGCATTGCTCATCACCGAGCTGACCAGCAGCCAGAGCAGCGGCAACGCGAACAACGCAGCCAGCGGCGCCAGTACGAGATGCCAAGGACTGAAGGGCAGTCTCTTCATCGCGCGACCCTCCGGCGGTAGATCTGCAAGGCGAGCCCGATGACGAGCAACGCGACGGCCAGCGCGTACGCCGCGGCCGCGCTGTAGCCGGCCGTGAAGGTCTTGAACGCCTTCTCCCAGATGAAGTACACGATCACGGTCGTCGAGCCGAGCGGCCCGCCCTTCGTGGTGACGAAGACCAGATCGAACACCTGCAACGCGTTGATCGTCTGGAACAGCACCAGGAAGATCGTCACCGGCGTCAGCGTCGGCAGCACCACGTGCCGCAGTACGCCGGAACGCCCCGCCCCATCGATCCGCGCCGCCTCGACCAACTCGTTGGGCACCCCTTGCAGCCCCGCGAGATAGACGATGACGCAGAACCCGGTACCGCTCCACAACGAGATCGCGACGAGCAGATACAGCGCCTGCCCCGGATCGCTGAAGAAGCCCTGCGCCGGCAGCCCCAGCTTGTGCAGCACCGAGTTGGCCGCCCCGAACTCCGGGTCGAGCACGAACGAGAACAGCACCCCCTGCGCGGCCGCCGAGACGACGAACGGCACGAACACCAACGTCCGGTAGAGACTGATGAACCGGATCTGCCGATCCAGCATCAACGCGATCGCCAACCCGCCGACCACGCTGAGCGGCACATACAACACGGTGTAGAGCAACGTGTGCTCAACAGCTGACGCAAAAGCCGGATCAGCCGCCAGCGCCTTGTAGTTGGCCAGCCCGACCCACGAGCTCGGCGAGACCAGATCGTTCGACTGGAACGACAACAGCAGCGACCACAGCACCGGTACGACGCTGAGCCCGATGATGATCAGCACGGACGGACTCACGAAGGCCCAGGCGGTCGCCCCTTCACCCCGGGTACGCCGCTTCGCCGCCGCCCGCCGCGCTCGAGGGTCGATCGTGAAGGTACCGACGACGCTGGCCATCAGCTCGGCACAGCCAGCAGAGCGTTGCATGCCTTGACGCACTCACCGAGCGCGTCGGCAGGCGACTTCTTGCCCAGCAGCACGGCGACCGTCGCCTCACCGAGATGCTGCGAGATCTGCGGGTACTGCGTGATCGTCGGCCGTACTCGCGCTGTCTGGAGCGAATCGACAAACACCTGCAACCCCTTCGTCGCCGTCGCGTGCTTCTTCCACGCGGGCAGGGCGGCCGTCGTCGTGCTGACCGGGAGACTGCCGGCCTGGATGTCCCAACGGACGTCCTGCTGGGGATCGTTCAGCCACTTCACGAACTCGGTCGCCGCCTTGACCCGCGCCTTGCCGTTGTCGAACACGGTCCAGGTGTCGGGACCCGAGATGGTGACGGGCTTACCGGAGTAGGTGGGAATTGGTACGACGCCGTAGTCGATGCCCTTGTCAAGGACATCGGGGAGCTGCCAGGGGCCGGTGGCAACCATTGCCATCCGGCCGCCGAGGAAGACCTGGTAGAGCTGCTCACTGCCCGGTTTGGGGTCGATGTACAGGGACTTGTCGGAGCGCAGCTTGTCGAGCGTGCCGAGCACCTGCTCGCCGACCTTGTCGAAGGCGACCGACTTGCCGTCCTCGGTGACCACGTCGCCGCCGAGGTCCCAGATCATCGGCCAGAGCCGCCAGACCGTGTCCTCGTCGCCGACGCCCGGCCAGCCGGTCCCGAAGATGCCCTTGGCCGGGTTGTTCAGCCGCTGGGCGGTGCTGACGAAGTCGTCCCAGGTCCAGTTCGCCTTCGGTTCCGGCACCCCGGCCGCGGCGAAGAGCTTCTTGTTGTAGACAACGCAGAGCGAGTCGAGCAGGGCCGGCATCGCCCGGACCTTGCCCTTGACCGTGACGGCGTCGCGGGCGGCCGGCCAGGCGTCCTTGAGGTCAACCGTGCTTGACAGGTCCACCACCTGAGGGCTGCGGGTGATGCTGGCGAGGTCCGACCCGAAGATGTACGCGATATCCGGGAAGGACCCCGCCGCCAGGCCAGCGGTGACCTTCTGCAGCATGCTGTCCGCCGTCACCCCACCGCCACCGCCGACGATCTTGATCTGTGGATGCGTGTCGTTGAACTGCTTGATCAAGGCATCGAGCGCCTTCTTGCCGGTGTCGGTCTGGCCGTGCCAGAGATCGACGGTGACGACGCCACCGGCTGCCTCGTCATCGCTTGACTTGCCGCAGGCTGCGAGAGTGCCGACGGCGGCCAGGGCGAGGGAGAAGCGAAGGATGTCGCGACGGGTTGGTGCAGACATGGGTTACCCCTAGGGCTGGGCTTCTGGGAGGGTGATCAGCAGGTCTTGCGGACGTAACCGCTGGTACCGGGCGTGGAGACGTCGACGTCGCGCTGGACGATGCTCAACGTGGATCCGAAGCCGGAGCAGGCTTTCGTACGGCCCGCGTTGGTGTACTCGATCACGATGACGTTGTTGCCGAAGTAGTCGACGTAGTCGCCGCACTCGTTGTACTGGCCGCACTCCTCGGCGACCGCGAAGTCCAGGCCGACACTGGTCCGGTACTGCGCCAGGTCGACGGTGTTCTTCTGTGCGATGGCCAGGTTCTTCAGATGCGCGTGGTCGGCCAGCAGTTTCAGGTACGTCCGCGCCTGGGCCGTGGTGAGCAGGCCCTTGGAGCGCTCGTAGCTGTCGTAGTTGTCCGGCTCGATCGCCTTGTAGCCCTTGGCGGCGCAGCCGTCGATCCAGCCGTTGACCTTGGCGGCGACGCGGGCGGCCTTGGCGCCCCGGATGTCGAGCAGCGCTTCGCCCCAGTCCTCATCGATGACGAGGTTGCCGGAGGCGTCGCGGAGCAGCAGGTCGGAGTCCCACTGGCCCTGCTCGCCGGGCTGGACCTGGAAGGCGTTCACGTAGCAGATGTTGTAGAGGCCGGCGGCCGGGGAGGCGGTCCGGTCGCGGGTGACGACCTGGACACCGGCGGGTGGCGTGTAGGCGCCACCGATCTGGTAGTCGAACTTGGCGTGGGTGGGCGGACGGGTGACGGCCGCTTCGGCGGCCGTCGGCATGAGGATGAGGGCGGTAGCGGCTGCGATCGCGGCGGCCGCGGCGGCTGCGATCAATTTGGAACGGGACACGATTTGCTCCATCGGTCCTGGGGACGCTACCCCGCCTCGGGCCGTCGCCCTGGCGCCTGAAAACCGGACTCCGAACTGCGTTCGCTACCGGCTGGGTGCGTCACTGCAGCGGGGGCTGGGTGGCCCGGCGCTGATGGCTTAGTTAAGCGACCAGGTGACGCACCGTCAAGAGAAACTGCAAACGAGTGCGCGGAAACCTTCGGTTAGCGCATTCCCGTGCATCCAGCCCGAACTCTTGACGCCGACCGTTTATACCGGTTTAGTGAGCCATTAAACCGGTTTAAACACTCACCGAAGGACGCAGATGAGCAAGGAACGGCCGACGATCGCGGATGTCGCGAGCCGCGCAGGCGTTTCCAAGGGCGCGGTCTCGTTCGCGCTGAACGGCCGCCCCGGGCTGGCGCAGACCACCGTCGACCGGATCCTGGCGGCTGCCGACGAGCTCGGCTGGCGGCCGAGCAACCGGGCCCGTTCGCTCTCGGTCTCGAAGGCGTTCGCGCTCGGCCTGGTGATCACCAGGGACCCGGCCGTACTGTCCTCGGACCCGTTCTTCCCGGCCTTCATCGGTGGGGTCGAGAGCGTGCTCGCACCGCGCGGGCAGGCCCTCGTCCTCCAGGTCGTCGCACCCGGCGAGGGTGAGGAGGCCGGGTACCGGCGGCTCGCTCAGGACGGGCGCGTCGACGGGGTCTTCCTCTCCGACCTCCGGCACGACGATCCCCGGATCGACCTGCTCACCTCGCTCGGCCTGCCGGCCGTCACGCTGAACCGCCCCGAGGGTCCCTCGCCCTTCCCCGCGGTCTGTCTGGACGACCGGCCGGGCACGATCGCGGTCGTCCAGCACCTGCTCGAGCTCGGCCATCGCCGGATCGCGCACGTCGCCGGTCCGCAGGTCTTCGTGCACGCGACGGCCCGTACCGAGGCCTTCGTCTCTGCCCTCGCCGCGGCAGGTCTGCAGCCTGCCGCGATCGAGATCAGCGATTTCACCGCCGTCGGCGGGATCGAGTCGACCAAGCGGTTGCTCGCCCTGCCGGATCGGCCGACCGCGATCGTCTACGCCAACGACCGGATGGCGATCGCGGGCCTGGGCGCCGCGCAACAAGCCGGCTTGCGGGTGCCCGACGACCTCAGCGTGGCCGGCTTCGACGACAGCGAGCTCGCCGAGTTCGTCCATCCCGGTCTGACCACCGTGCGCGCCGATCCCTACGCCTTCGGCGAGGCGGCGGCGCGCACCCTCAACCAGCTCATCGACGGCGACGGGAGCGCAGTACCGGATGTGGAACTGCCGCCGGCCCGTCTGATCATCCGGCGTTCAACTGCCAACCTGGAGGACTCATGAAACGCAAAGTCATGGCCGCTGTAGTGGCCCTCGGCCTGGCCGGCACTACGGCCTGCGGCAGCGGAGGCGGCGGTGGCAGCGCCGACGAGGCCGCCCAGGCTCGTGGCGAGATCACCGTCTGGCTGTCGAACAACGCCGAGGAAGTGGCCTGGGGCAAGCAGATGGTGGCTGCTTGGAACACGGCTCACCCGGACCAGAAGGTCACCGCACAGGAGATCCCGACGGGTAAGAGCTCCGAAGAGGTGATCGGCGCCGCGATCACCGCGGGCAACGCGCCCTGCCTGATCTTCAACACCTCGCCGGCGTCCGTCTCGCAGTTCCAGAAGCAGGGTGGCCTGGTGGCGCTCGACAGCTTCAGTGACGGCAAGTCGTACGTCGAGGAGCGGTCCGGCAAGGTCGCCGAGCAGTACAAGTCGACCGACGGCAAGTACTACCAGCTGCCGTGGAAGGACAACCCGGTGATGATCTTCTACAACAAGAAGGCCTTCACCAAGGCGGGACTCGACCCGGCCAAGCCGGCACTGTCGACGTACGACGAGTTCCTCGCCACCTCGCGCAAGCTGGTCTCGTCGAAGGCCGCGAAGTTCGCGATCTACCCGGCGCCGAGCAACGAGTTCTACCAGTCCTGGTTCGACTTCTACCCGTTGTTCGCGGCTGAGACGGGCGGCAAGCAACTCGTTGCCGACGGCAAGGCCCAGTTCGCGTCGGAGGAGGGCAAGAAGGTGGCCGGGTTCTGGCGGACGCTGTACGCCGACAAGCTCGCGTCGCAGGAGAAGTACACGGGTGACTCGTTCGTCGACGGCACCGCGGCGATGGCGATCGTGGGTCCGTGGGCCATCGCGACGTACAAGGGCAAGGTCGAGTGGGGCGCAGTACCGGTTCCGACCCCGACGGGTAAGCCGGCCGGCGAGACGTACACGTTCAGCGATGCGAAGAACGTTGCGATGTACTCGGCGTGCAAGAACCGGGGCACGGCGTGGGATGTGCTGAAGTTCGCCACCAGCAAGGAGCAGGACGGCAAACTGCTGCAGGGCACCGGTCAGATGCCGCTGCGCGCTGACGTGGCCGGCGCCTATCCGGAGTACTTCGCGAAGAACCCTGACTACAAGCAGTTCGCCGACCAGGCGGCTCGTACGGTCGAGGTGCCGAACGTGCCGAACTCGATCGCGATCTGGCAGACCTTCCGCGACGCGTACTCCAAGTCCGTGATCTTCGGTCAGCAGGACCCGGGCGCAGCCCTCGACGGTGCCGTCCAGAAGGTCGACCAGCTCGCTGCCGGATCATGAGTCGCCGCTTTTCCGCAGTACTGGGCAAGCAGCCGATCGGTACCGCGTTCGTCACGCCGTACGTCGTGTTCCTGGCGGTGATCTTCGCCTATCCGCTCGGCTTCGCCGTCTACATGTCGTTCCACGACTACTTCTTCACCGCGCCGGGCGCGATCGTGGACCGGCCGTGGGTCGGCTTCGCGAACTACGCGACGGTACTGTCGGATCCCGCCGTCCGGCGCTCGTTCGTGAACGTCGGGATCTTCCTGGTGATCAACGTCCCGCTGACCGTCATCTTGTCGCTGGTACTGGCCTACGCCCTGAACAGCGCGATCCGCTGGCGGACGTTCTTCCGGGTCAGCTACTACGTCCCGTACGTCGCGGCGAGCGTCGCCGTGGTGGGGGTCTGGCTGTTCCTGTTCAACTCGAACGGCCTGGTCAACTCGGTCCTCGGTCCGCTCGCGCCGGATCCGTCCTGGTTGGTGAACTCGAACCTGGCGATGCCGACCGTGGCGTTGTACGTGACCTGGAAGCAGCTCGGATTCTTCATCCTGCTCTACCTGGCCGCGTTGCAGAACGTGTCGAAGGACCTGTACGAAGCGGCGTCGATGGATGGCGCCGGGCGGCTGAAGTCGTTCTGGAACGTCACCGTGCCGGGGGTACGGCCGGCGACCACGTTGGTCGTCCTGCTCGCCACGGTGACCGGGGCGAATCTCTTCACCGAGCCGTACCTCCTCACGGGTGGCGGCGGTCCGGACGGTCACTCGGCCTCGCCGGTGCTGATCATGTACCAGAAGGGAATCGAGCAGGGGAATCCTGACATCGGTTCCGCGATCGGAGTGCTGCTCGTGATCGGCGTACTGCTGCTGGCCGTGGTCGAACGCCGCTTCGTGGGGCGGGAGGACCGATGAGAAACAAGTCTCCGCTGCGGTTCGTGCTCCTGCTGGTCGGCGCGTTCGTCTTCCTGTTTCCCTTCTACTACATGCTGATCGGCTCGCTGCAGGCGGAGCCGGATCCGTCGATCAAGGGCGCATTCCCTGACCCGTCGAACCTGACGGGGCACAACTACGCCGAGATCAACGCGGCGATCCATCTTGGCAAGTCGTTGCTGAACTCGGGCATCTTCACCGGTGGCGTCATCCTCGGCACGCTCGTCTTCGGGGTGCTGGCCGGCTATGCGCTGGCACGGCTGCAGTTCCGGGGCCGGGGGATGGTGTTCAACCTGATGCTGCTCGTCCAGGTGGTTCCGTTCCAGCTGCTGACGATTCCTTTGTACGTGATGATCGTCCGCAGCTACGGCCTGGCCGACTCGTACCTCGGCATGATCGCTCCCTTCGCGATCAACTCGACGGCGGTGTTCGTCTTCCGGCAGTACTTCCTGCAGTTGCCGCAAGAGCTGTTCGACGCGGCCCGGATCGACGGGGCCAACGAGCTGAACATCCTCTGGCGGGTGGCGATCCCGCTGGTGAAGCCGGCCTTGCTCACCGGCGTACTGCTGACCTTCATCGGGCCGTGGAACGAGTTCCTCTGGCCGTTCCTGATCACCAAACAACAAGACCTGCAACCGCTGGCGGTCTCCTTGTCGAACTACCTGACCACCGTGTCGGCACGGGCGGCGAACCCGTTCGGCGCCGTGCTGGCCGGGGCCTGCGTGCTGGCCGCTCCGGCGGTCGGGTTGTTCATCGTCTTCCAGCGCCGCTTCATCTCGTCCAGCCTCGAATCCGGGGTCAAAGGCTAGTTCTTCTGAGAGGTTTTCCGCTGTGACTGTTCCCTATACTTTGACGCGCCTCGGTGTCGTGATGACGCCGGAGCCGGGCAACTCGCTCGAGTCCGAAGGGGTGCTCAACCCGGCCTCCGGTCACACTCCTGACGGACAGCTCTACCTGCTGCCGCGTTTGGTTGCTCCGGGCAACGTCTCGCGGGTCGGCCTGGCTGCTGTCGAGCTGACTGACGGCGTACCGACCGGGGTTCGTCGTGAGGGCATCGTGCTCGCGCCGGACGAGGGCTGGGAGCGTGGGCTCAACAACGCAGGCGTCGAGGACCCGCGGGTGACGTGGATTCCTTCGCTGGGCAAGCATGTGATGACGTATGTGGCCTACGGACCTCTCGGACCCAAGCCTGCGCTCGCTGTCTCGGATGACCTGCGTTCCTGGCAGCGGCTCGGACCGTTGCACTTCGAGTACCAGGCGTCGCTGGACACGGATCTGAACCTGTTCCCCAACAAGGACACGGTGTTCTTCCCGGAGCCGGTGCCGGGTCCGGACGGGTCGCCTTGTTACGCGATGTTGCATCGGCCGATGTGGGACCTCGGGTGGTTCCGCGAGGGGGAGGGCGTGCATCTTCCGGCTGGGGTGAAGGACGACCGGCCCGGGATCTGGGTTTCCTTTGTGCCGGTTTCCGAGGTCGAGCGGGATCTGCGCAACCTCGTGCACCTGCGGTCGCACACGTTGGTGGCGATGCCGGAGTTCGCCTTCGAGGAGCTCAAGATCGGTGCGGGGCCGGCGCCGCTGCGGGTGCCGGAGGGGTGGCTGGTCATTCATCACGGCGTGACGGGGGAGCAGCCCAAGGGGTTCGATCCGACCACGCAGAAGGTCAGCTATGCGGCTGGTGCGCTGTTGCTGGATCCGTTGGACGTGACGCGGGTTCTCGACCGTACGGCGGAACCGATCCTGGTGCCGGAGACCGAGGAAGAGCGGATCGGCACGGTCGGCAACGTCGTCTTCCCCACCGCCATCGAACAGGTCGATGGCGTCCACTACGTCTTCTACGGCATGGCCGACGCAAAAATCGGCGTTGCCAGACTGGACCGACTCCCATGACGCTCACCCGCCGAACCGTCCTCGGCGGCTCCCTCGCCGCTGCCACCGCCGGCTTTGCAGCCACCGCCTCGGCCACGGCCGTCTCGGCCACCGCGACCGGCGTTGCCGCCTCCGCCTCCGCCAGTGCTCTGCCGGGTGCGCCAGCCGCCTCATCGGGTGCCCTCACCAACCTCGCTCACCTCGACTACCTCGGAGCCCTGGTCTCACCGCCTTTGACCGAGGGGCACTCGACCTATGGGTCAGGCCCGGTCGGTGTGTTGTGGACGTATGCGGACCGCCGCGACGACGGCTCCTATGCCCGCATCGGTGGCGGTACCTACGACCCAGCCACCAACACCTACGGCCAGGGCGCCTTCAACGCCGACGACCTGGCCCGGGCTGCTGTCGTCTACCTGCGCCACTTCCAGCTCCGAGGCGACGCGCACAGCCGAGCCGCGGCATACGGGTTACTGCGCGGATTGACCTTCCTGCAGACGGCTAGCGGCCCCAACGCGGGCAACGTGGTGCTGTGGATGCAACCGGACGGCACGCTCAACCCCAGTGCCGACCCGGTGGAGCTGCCTGACCCATCGGACTCCGGCCCGGCGTACTGGCTGGCCCGCACGGTCTGGGCGCTGGGGGAGGGCTACGCCGTCTTCCGGGCGGTAGACCCAGGGTTTGCCGCGTTCCTACGTGAGCGACTCGAGCTGGCGATCGCTGCGCTCGAACGGCAGGTACTGGTCCACTACGGCACCTGGAACATCGTCGACGGCCGCCGCGTACCGGCCTGGCTCATCGTGGCCGGTGCCGACGCCACCTCGGAAGCCGTCCTCGGCCTGGCCGCCTATGTCCATGCTGGCGGATCCGCCCGGGCCCGCCGCGCCCTGGAGCGGTTCTCCGAAGCAGTAGCCGCCATGGCGGCCGGGGACAGCCAGACCTGGCCCTTCCGCGCACTGCTCCCGTGGGGCGAGTCGATCTCCGACTGGCACGCCTGGGGCGCCCAGATGCCCTCCGCCCTAGCCGCCGCGTCATCCGTACTCCGCAAGCAGCGTCTGCTGGACCCTGCTCTTGATGACGCGGCCGGCTTCACCCCACTGCTCATGACCGCCGGCGGCCCCGACAACGGCTGGCTCCCAGCGCCGATCGACCGGACCCAGATCGCCTATGGCGTCGACGCGCGCCTACAAGCCCTGCTCGGAGTAGCATCCGCCGCCAACCGCCCCGGCCTGCTACAGGTCGCCGCCTTCGTCGCAGCCTGGTACTTCGGCGCGAACCGCGCAGGCACAGCCATGTACGACCCCGCAACCGGCCGTACCTATGACGGCATCTCCACCGAGGGAGTCGTCAACCGCAACTCGGGTGCCGAATCCACCATCCACGGCCTGCTCTCCATGCTCGCCCTGGACGCCCACCCGACGCTGGCAACCCAAGCTCGCCTCCTAGGCCCCACCACCCGCACCCTCTCCGGCCTCCACACTGTCGAAGCCGAATCAGCAACCCTCACCGGTGGCGCCACGGTCATCACCCCACCATCCCCCTGGACCGGCGAGTCCCAATGGAGCAACAACTCCTACGTAGCCTTCCCGCCAGGCAGCAAAGCCCAATGGTCACTCCCACCCAGCGACCAGCCCCAACTAGCCCTACCCATCATCGACACAGTCCCCGACCGCCAAGCGGGCCGAACCACCTGGTCAGCCAACGCCCACCCCCTAGGCACCCTCAACCACGGCACCGCCGGCCCCCAAGGAGTTTCTGCCGCCCCCGGCGCCCTACTCCCACGCACCCTCCCCACCTACATCCCCTCCGGCACCACCCAGCTCACCGCCACGGCCTTCTCTGCCAGCGCATCCACCCTGCGCGTGGATGCTGTTCTGCTTTTGCCTTTGATCTCGAAGCTCCAACTGAGCTCGGCATCGGCAACTGCAGTTCTGCTCACGAGCGTCGACACCCACCCGCGCTCGCACGCGGTGACGGTGGGATCGGCTCGCCGCAGTACCGTCTCCGCCTACGACAAGTCCGGCGCCCTCAAAACCCGCTTCACCACCACCGCCCGGACCTTCGAAGCCCCCGTCCAACCCGGAGGCTTCACCACCGTCCTTTGAGCGCCTCCGCACATTGTCAGGCCAGCAGAGTCCGCGGCGGCACCCCGGCAAGTGCCTTCACCTCGCGGGTGAAATGAGCCTGATCCGCATACCCGCTCCGCGCCGCCACCTCCGCCAGCGACAGTCCCGTCCACGCCCGCTCCAGCGCGAGATTCAACCGCAGTACCCGATCCAGCATCTTCGGCCCGTACCCGAACGCATCCAGGCACCGCCGGTACAACTGCCGCTCGCTCAACCCCACGCTCCCCGCCAGCGCCCGTACGCCGACCCCGCGCCGAACCTCACGCAGTACCTGCCCCACCAACCGATCACCCGCCCCGTCGAACACACCACCCGCAGCCTCCTCCAAGGCCAACCCCGGATCGGCGCCCCTCCCGATCCGATCAGCCAGCCGCCGACTCCGCGCCGGCGACCAAACATCGGCCAACGGCACCAGCGAATCCACAACCTCCCGAGCCGGTACGCCGAAAAACCCCGGCCCTGTCCCCGGCGCAAACCGCAACCCGGCAAACCGAACCCCCGCCTCGGCCACCCCCACATGAGCACGCCGATCCGGCCCAGCCACCGCCAACTCGCCCTCGATCCAGAGCAGGTCCATGCAGCCGTCGGGCAGCACCCGATACGGCTCCCCATCCGCCGTACGGGTCCACAGCACGGCCCCGGGCAGCGCCGCCGCCCGCTCGCGATATGCCCCTACGTCCACCCCCCGAGTCTGCAACGCCGCACCGACATTTTCAGCTGGCCGGCGGGTACTGCCGCAGATCGACGTCGATGACGTTCACGCCGGTCGGCACGTACTTGACCACGGCAACGTTCTCCTTGATCAACTCGTCGCCGATCGCCGCGCCGGTTCGGCGGTCGATGACCGTGCGCCAGATCTCGTTGCGGCGGAAGTACTCGGCGCCCGCCCGGAGGAAGCGTTCGCCGCGGGCGAAGACCCGGTACGACGAACTCGTCGATCGCTCGGCCAGGATCTCGCCTTCGAGGTACCGGTCGCCGACGCCGACGCGGAGCTGGAAGGTCTGGTCGGTGTCGTTGCGGAACTGCAGGTCCACATAGTTGTAGACGATGCTGCAGCCGACTCCCCAGGGAAGTACGCGGCCGTTGTCCGGGAACGGGTCGAAGCTGTGGTTCGAGCGTTGCGTCACGGTGAGGGGCGAGTGCAGGACCATCCAGTGCAGCAGGTTCGCGAGCTGGCAGATGCCGCCGCCGATCCCCGGCTTGGCCTGGCCGTTGGACAGCCGCATGCCTTTCAGATAACCCTTGCGACGGGTCGCGTTGCCGACGAGCTTGTTGAAGGAGAAGGTCTCGCCGGGCTTGATCAGCACACCGTCGACCTGCTCACAGGCGAGCTTCAGATTGGTCACCTTGTTGTGCTGCATCCACATCTCGGTCTCACCGAGTTGGCGCAACAGCAGCGACTTGTGCCGCTTCACCCGCACCGGCAGGTCAATCGCCTGCCCGTCCCGCGCGTACGGCGTACTGGATCGCATCCACTCGATCCGCCGCCGGGCCCGGTGATACCGGACAGCAACCGGATAGAGCGCGGGAATCCGTTGCGACCATCGCCGCTCCCCGACCCGCGGCAACATCCGAGCCAACTCCGCAGGAGTCAATTCATCCCACTCGTCCAACGCCCCGCCCGGCTCGAAGGCGGTGCTGGCGGTGCTCTTCTGCATTCGTTCCCCCGGAACGGACTGGATCGATCCCCCTGACCGATCTCGCAACGCTACGCCCGGCCGTGCGACAGCTCAGTGACAGCGACTGCACGATCGGGTTGCAGGGAGTGTGACGCCGCGAACCTCAGCCAAGTTCGAGAGCAGTGCAGACCCAGCGGTTTCGGTGCACCTCCAGGCGCAGCGCCATCGCGCGGGAGCGGTCGCCGTACCGGACGTGGGCCGAGACCTCGGCGACCTCGGTGGCGGGCGTGGACAGGTGAACCGATCGCACCGCACTGCGCTCCTTGGAACCACGACCGGTCGCCGTCGTGGTCAGCCCAAGCACCCGAACCCGCCGATTGAGATCGCTGAACACCACCGTGTCGGTGAACCGAATCAACTGCCCAATCGGCCGATCCCCCGCAAGAACCTCAGCAACCGCCTGCACCAGCCGCGTAGCCCAGGCCTGCGCATCAGGCAACGACGGCCCAGTCGGCACCAACCGAAGCACAGGCGGAGCCACCACCGGCTCGCACTCCGGCATCTCCTGATACCGAAGAGCCAAAGCCCCGTGAGTCATCGGCGCCCCCGCCCCCGCCACCCGACCACCCAACCGCCGCCCCGCAACCACATCCCGCCCACCCCCACCACCCAGACCCCCCTCAACAGCAGAGCCCGTCCCAACGCCCGAACCCCCTCCAACAGCCGAACCCCCTCCAGCAGAGCTCGTCCCATCGGCTGAGCCCGTCACAACGGCAGACCTCTTCCCAGCGGCCGAGGTCATGTCAACGGCAGAGCTCCTTCCGTCGGCCGAGCTCTTCTTAGCGGCACGGCTTGTCGCGTCGGCGGAGGTCTTCTCCGCGGCAGAACTGTTTCCGCCGGCGCTGGCGCGCTGAGCGCCCAGAGTGTGCTTGCCGGTGAGGGGGGTGTCCGTAGCCGTGGAGGTGTTCTGAGCTGCGAGAAGGCCTTCGACCGCAGATGCGTTCTTGGCTGTGAAGGTGCCCCCTGCGTCGACGGCTTCTTGAGCTGGGACAGTGCCTGTGGCCGCAAGCTTCGCCTTGGTGGCAACGGGTTTCGGTGCAGGCGAGGTGTCGGTGGTCGGAGTGGGGTTGGGGTTGATTGCCGGGCTGGGGACGGCGGTGAGTTTGGCGTGGTTGCTCATGTCACTTCTCCTGGTGGGTTGGCGGCACGGGATGGCTGGGTGCCGGCGGGTTGAGCACCTGGCCGGGAAGAACCGGTGGGTTGAGCACCTGGCCGGGGAGGATCAGGTTGGGGTCGGGACCGATGAGGCGGCGGTTGGCCTCGTACCACTGCGGCCAGCGGGCTGCGATCGCGTCGGTGGTTGCGTGGGGACCGAGTTCGGCGGCGGCAATTGACCAGAGCGAGTCGCCCGTCTCGACCACATGCGAGGCCGCACGCGCCAGCCGCCCGGACTGCAGATTCGTATACCGAGTAGGAGCCCCACTAGTAGGCCGATCCGGAACCGCAACCTGCCCACCCGGCACCCCCCGTCGCCCACCCGCATCCAAACCCCCGGCACGCCCCCTAGCCGCACGCTCGCCTTCCGAACCGCCAACACGTCCCGCCGCCAAACCACCAACCTCCGGCACTGCGCTACGCCCGGTGGAGGCGTGCCCGGTTCCCGCTGCTCCGGTACGTCCGGTGGTGCTCTGTCCGGTTGCCGGTGTCCCGGCGCGGCTGGTGGTGAGGTGCCCGGTTGCTGGCGCGTCGGTACGGCTGGTGGGGTTTCTGGGCTCTGGTGCTCCGGTGCGCCCGGTTGTGGAGTGTTCGGTTTTCTCTGGTACTCCGGTAGGCCCGGTTGTGGCGTGCTGGGTCTTGTCCGGTGCTGCGGTGGGTCCGGGTGAGGTGCTGCTCCGAGTGGCTGGCTGGGCGGGCTGGTGTGGGTTGCCAGGGCCTGCCGGGGTGCCTGGTACGCCTAGCTGGATGGAAGACGGCTGCTCGGTCGCTCGCCAGTTGCCGGGCGTCCCATCGGTCACGTCGATGGTCGAGCGCGGCTCGACGGAACTCCAAGAACGGGAACCGGCTCGCGCCGCCGCCGCTCCGCTCTCCTGCGTTGCCATCGCTCGGGTGGCCTGCGTCGCCTCCGTCGTCTGCGGGTGAGCGGACTGTGCTTTCGCCAAGCCCGAGCCCGAGCCCGAGCCGGGGCCCGAGCCCGAGCCCGAGCCCGAGCCGGAGCCGGAGCCGGAGCCGGAGTGGGTCGAGGTGGCAGGGAGGGCTGCAGCGGGGGCAGTGGGGGTGACCTCGATCGTTGATTGAGGTTCGACTGCCCTCCACGGGCGGGTGTCGGTGGGCCGGACTTCGACGGTGGAGCGGGGCTCGGTTGACGCCCAGCGGCGGGTGCTGGCGCGGGCGTCGGCGGTAGGGCCGGGCCGGGGGTTGGCGGTGGTGCTGGGCCGGAGAGTGGAGGTGGTGCCGGTACTGGGGGTTGTACCGGCACCGGATTGGTGGGTGGTGTGGGTTGGGGTGGCGTGGGCTAGGCCGATGGTTAGTGGGGTTACGGCTGCTACGCCTAGTGCCGAGCGGAGTAGGGCTCGGGAGCCTTGGGACGTGATGTGGGTGGCTACGAGGGCGGCGCTTCGGCCCAGGGCGCCTGGGAGTTGTTCCAGGACCGTGGCCAGTACGGCTACGGCTAGCCAGCAGTAGGCGAGCCAGGCGACTGCGTCGATCGCGACGGTGGCCATCGAGGTGAGGTCTTGGGTGGTGGCCGCCTCGATCGAGTCTGTGGTGACCCAGTGCAGGAGGAGGCCGAGGCCGGCCAGCGCGAGCAGCGCGATCAGCCCTTTCAGTCCACGGATCGTTGGGTTCATCCGCTTTGGCCTCCGACCTATGAGTTTGCTCGAGTTTGCTTTGGCTTGATCAATATAGACCTGACTAGACCGGCTTTGGCAAGTCGAAAACCGCTGATTGGTGTCACGGAGTGCGATGGTGGTCGACGCAGAGTGGTGCTGGGGTAGGTTCGCGGCATGCGTCTGGAAGCCCTGTTCGAGGACCTGGAGTCACAGTTCGAGGCCCTGCAGGAGGGCGATCTGTACGGCGAGGTGGCGGACCGGATCCGCGCCGAGGTCGGCAAGATCACCGTCCTGGACCGCCTGCGGGGTGCCGTCGGCACGGTGATCCGGGTGGAACTACGGCATGCCGAGCCGGTACAGGGCACGCTCAGCCGCGTCGGCAAGGACTGCTTGTTGCTGGAGGCGGAGCGCTACGAGGAGTGGCTGATCCCCGATACCGCACTCACCGGGATCCACGGGCTCGGCCCGTTCGCGGAACCGGCGGAGGGAGCTGTCGCCGCCAAGCTCGGTCTCGCGCATCTGCTGCGTGGGATCGCCCGGGATCGTTCACCGGTGACCTTGTACGCCGGCGGGCACCCGGTCACCGGCACGATCGACCGGGTCGGCGCCGACTTCCTCGAGATCGCCGAACACGCCCTAGACGCACCACGCCGCCGCACCGAGGTCTACAACTCCCGCCTCGTCCCCACCCAAGCCCTCGCCGCCGTCCGCCGCCGCTGACCCCGCCGCGCCCCACCCAAGCCCTGACCGCCGTCCGCCGCCGCTGACCCACACGCCGCGCCCCGGGACGCCGACGGCGCCATCCACTTTGAGCACCGAGCAGTCGCCCCTTCACGAGATCGGTGACTACTGGGTGCCCAAAGTCGCGCCGTCCGCCGCCGCTGACCCACCCCGCCCCACCCGAGCTCTGGCTGCTGTCGGCCGTGGCTGACCCACCACGCTCCACCCGAGCTCTGGCTGCCGTCCGCCGCCGGTGACCCACCACGCCCCACCCAAGCCCTGACTGTCGTCGGCCGTCGCTGACCCACCACGCTCCACCCGAGCTCTGGCTGCCGTCCGCCGCCGCTGATCCACCACGCCCCACCCGAGCTCTGGCTGCTGTCGGCCGTCGCTGACCCGCACGCCGCGCCCGGGACGCCGACGGCGCCATCCACTTTGAGCACCGAGCAGTCGCCCCTTCACGAGATCGGTGACTACTGGGTGCCCAAAGTCGCGCCGTAGCCGGCGAGTGGCCGCACTTTGGGCACGGAGTGGTCGCGAATCGACGAGTTCGGTGGCTGGCGGGTGCTCAAAGTGGCCGCAACCGCGCCTGGGTGGCCGACGGAAGTAGCTGGCGGCGTGGCGAAGGAGCTGCGGGGGGACGGGTTGGGAGCGGGGGTCAGACGAGTGGCCGCAACGGCGCTGGGGCGGCGGGGGTGGCTGGGGTGTGGTGAAGTCGCGGCGGGGCGCCCTGGGCGGGAGAGAGGGGAGGGTGAGCCGGCGCGGGCCGGGGGCCGTGGCGCTGGGGCGGCGGGGGTGGCTGGGGTGTGGTGAAGTCGCGGCGGGGAGCCCTGGGCGGGAGCGAGGGGAGGGCGAGTCGGCGCAGGCGGGGGGCCGTGGCGCGGGGGTGAGGCGGTCGGGGCGTTGCGGGGTTTTGAGCGAGCCGGGGCGTGCATGCGCGGCGAGGCGTGGGAGTGACGCGTGGGTTGGCAAAGTGCCCGGTGTGCCCGGTGTGCCCGGTGTGCCCGGTGTGCCCGGTGTGCCCGGGGTACCCGGGGTACCCGGGGTGGGCGGGGGCGGGTGAGGGGCGCTGCGGGTGAGGGGTGTGGCGGGGGCGGGTGAGGGGTGTGGTGGGCGCGGGTGGGGGCGGGGGCTGGTGGGGGTTAGAGCTGGGCGTCTTCGGGGGTTTCGGCTTCTTCGCCGAAGGGGTGGGTGTCTATGAATTGTTTGGTTTCGGTGTAGAGGCGTTCGATGTACTTCTCCAGCTCGGACGACTCCACCCGCCACTGGCCGCGGCCGCCGATCTTCACCGCTGGGATGTCGCCGCGGCGGACCAGGGCGTAGACCTGGTTGGCCGAGATGTTCAGGACCTCGGCGACGTCGGACAGCTGGAGGAAGCGTGGAGCCGGCATACGCGCTAGGTCCTTTCGAGAGGTCGGTTGCTTCAGTTTGCCACGGTTGGCATCTGGATGAGCCCGTTTGTCCCCAGGGTCAGCCGACCTGTGGATGACGGTGAACGCCGGACCGCCGGACACGGCAGAATGTCGGTCGCCAAGGGGCAACGGACAGCGATCGCCCGCAATCAATTGGTGACCGATACAAGAAACAAACTGGGGAGTGTGCCGAGTGGCCGACAGTCCTGTGCTGCGGAGTGGGTTCGCGGCGCCGTCAACGCCGACCCTGCGGACCCGGCGGGCGCGCTGGAAGGACGGCCGGCTGCTGCTCGGGGTGCTGCTGGTCGCGATCACCGCGCTGGCCGGCGCCAAGCTCCTGTCCGCGGCCGACGACACCACCACCGTCTGGGCCGCCAAGCGCGACCTGCCGATCGGCCAGACCCTCACCGGCGACGACCTGACCACCGTCAACGTCCGCTTCACCAGCGACGCCGCCGCCGGTCAGTACGTCACCGCCGACGCCGACCTCAAGGGCCTGATCGTCACCCGGCCGGTCACCAAGGGCCAGTTCGTACCGCGCGACGCCGCGACCCCCAAGACGGACAGTGAGCGCACTGAGCTGCCACTGTCGGTCGCAACCGGCCACCTCCCGTCCGACACCGCAGTAGGCGACCACGTCGACGTCTGGGTGGTCACCAAGGACCAGCCCGCCAGGATGCTCTGGACGGAGGTCCGCGTAGTACAGGTCGACCAGGTGAAGGGCGTCTCCGGCAGCTCGGCCCGCAGACAGGTGCTGATCGCCCTGGAAGCCAATGACGTCACCAAGCTGTCCGCCACCCTGGCCCTGCTGAACAACGGCGAGCCAGTGCTCATCCGGCGGGGCAGCTGATGTCCGTCCCTGTACTGCTCGCCGTCACCGGCGCGCCCTGGGAAGCAGACGTCGTACGCCGGGCCGAACGGGCCAACGGCATCCGCGTGGTCCGCCGCTGCGTCGACATCGCCGATGTGATGGCCGCGGCCGCCAGCGGGCAAGCACGAGCCGTCGTGCTCGCAGAAGACCTGCCCAGGCTGACCTCCGACGCAGTAGCCGCGCTCCACGCCAGGCACATCGCCCTGGTCGCCCTGGTCGACCCCTCCGACAACGGCGAACCATCAGGCGCCGAAGACCGCCTGAGCCGGATGGGCATCGAGCGGATCCTCCCCGCCGACGTCAGCGCGGACGACCTCGGCCGGGCGATCATCGACGCCGTCGAGTCAGGCCCGCCGGCAACCGTCTCCCACTTCGCAGGTGGCTTCGTACCGTTCAACAGCGACTCAGCACCCAACCCTGAGCCCTACGGTCAGGGCACCGGCCGGATCATCGCCGTCTGGGGCCCCACGGGAGCACCAGGCCGCAGTACGGTCGCCGTAGGGCTCGCAGCAGAGCTAGCAGCGCGGCAGATCCCCACCCTGCTGGCCGATGCCGACGTGTACGGCGGCACGGTGGCTCAGCTACTCGGCATGCTCGACGAGACCTCAGGTCTGGCCGCAGCAGCGAGATCGGCAAGCGGCGGCTCCCTGGACGTAGCAGTGCTCGCCAGGCACGCCAGACAGGTCGGGCCGAACCAACTGGTCCTCACCGGCCTCAGCCGCGCGGACCGCTGGACAGAGCTGCGTCCCACTGCCGTCGAGTCGGTCTGGTCGACCGCGAGGATGCTCGCACCCTGCACAGTCGTCGACGCCGGCTTCTGCATCGAGAGCGACGAGGAGATCTCCTTCGACACGCTCGCACCACGCCGCAACGGCGCCACCCTGGCAACGCTCGAGGAGGCCGACGAGGTGGTCGTGGTCGGGACGGCCGACCCGGTCGGCCTCACCCGGTTGATCAGGTCCCTGCACGAGCTCAGGGCGGTCGTACCGTCGGTCACCACTCGGGTGGTGGTCAACAGGGTTCGCTCAGGGTCGCTCGGAAGCTCTCCAGGCGACGCAGTGACCGAGGCGCTCACTCGGTACGCCGGAGTCGAGCCCGCCGCGTTGCTCCCCTTCGACCAGGCGGCAGCAGACGCCGCGCTGTCGCATGGCCGGAGCCTGGTGGAGGCGGCGAAGTCCAGCAAGCTCCGTAAGGGAATGCAGCAGCTGGCAGCGGGGGTAATCAGGGATCTGTTCAGTTGAAGATCGGGGGTTAACCCCACCGACAAGGCCCCGGCCGTGTGCCAGGGTTGAGCCATGTCCGATATCGAGGGCCGACCGGCCAGCACGATGAGTCCCGAGCGCCGGTACGGCATCGCGATCTCGGTCGCCCTGATCCTGGGCGGCGTCTACTGGGCGCTGACCAGCCTGAGCGAGGACACCAAGACCAGCCACCAGACCTACCCGGTGGTCGGCTCGGCGCTGTCGATCGAGACCAGCTCGACCGATCTCCAGGTGCACTCGGGCGACGTCAAGGAGATCACCGTCGACCGCAAGTTCGAGCGCAACGCCCTCGGCTCGGATCCGAAGGACAAGTACGACAACGGCAAGCTGGAGATCAGCGACTCCGGCTGCGGGTTCCTGTCGTTCGGCTGCCACACCGACTACGTGGTGACCGTGCCCAGGGACCTCGACGTGACGATCAGGACCAGCAGCGGTGATCTCAAGGTGGTCGGCCTGGGCGGATCGACCACGCTGGAGTCGAGCTCCGGCAAGATCGAGGCACAGAATCTGTCCGGCAGCCTGACGATGGAGTCCTCGTCCGGCGATCTCGAGGCGGCCGGTCTGAGTTCGGGCTCGGTGACGTCGAAGAGCAGTTCCGGCAGCGTCGAGCTGAGCTTCAGCACGGCGCCGACGACCGTCGACGTGACGACCAGCTCCGGTGACGCGCTGGTGCGGCTGCCGGAGGGCGTCGAGGCGTACAAGGTCGACACCGACAGCAAGTCCGGCGACGAGAACGCCGAGGTGAAGATCGACCCGGCCGCCACCCGCACGATCAAGGTCAAGTCCTCTTCCGGCGACGCGGTGGTCGAGTACGACCGGTGAGCAGGCGGCCGGGACCCGTGACCATGTCCTGAGTAGTCTTGCGCGCATGCCTGACGACACGCCCGTACTCCGTGGCCTGCTGGTGGACTGGGGTGGTGTGCTCACCTCCGGTCTGGACGACGCCCTGGGCCGCTGGGCCGAGTTGGACGGCCTCGACTTCGAGGCGTACTACCGGGCGATGGTCGACTGGCTGTCCGCCAGCCCGGTCGAGGCCGAGGTGAACCCGATCCACGCGCTCGAGCGCGGGCAGATCGCGGTCCCCGACTTCGAGCGCAAGCTGGCCTCGATGCTGGTCCGCAAGGACGGTGGCCCGGTCGAGCCCGAGGGCTTGATCGAGCGGATGTTCGCGCACTTCGAGCACCAGCCGCAGATGTCCGCGCTGATCCGCCGCGCCCGTGGCCACGGCATCAAGACCGCGCTGCTCTCCAACTCCTGGGGCAACAGCTACCCGCGCGAGACCTGGGACGGCATGTTCGACGACATCGTCATCTCCGGCGAAGTCGGCCTGCGGAAGCCGGAGCCGGAGATCTACCACCTGGCTGCCCAACGGCTCGCCCTCAGGCCGAGCGAATGCGTCTTCATCGACGATCTCGAGCTGAACGTCGTCGCCGCCCGCGAGCTCGGCATCACTGCGATCCTGCACACCTCGTACGACGAGACGCGCCGCGAACTGGAAGCCCTCTTCGGAGTCGATCTGACGTGACCATGCCCTCCACGACACCAGGCACCACACCGAGCACCCCGCCGAGTACCGACCGCCGCTGGATCGTCGTCGCCGTCCTCGGCTGCGCGGCCTTCGTCGCCCTCGGGGCCTGGGCCTACGGACTGTTCGACGGCATGATCGACCTGCGCGTGTACCGGCTGGGCGGCTCGGTCCTGCTCGACCGCGCTTCCCTGTACGACGCACAGCTCCCCGGTTCGGGCCTGCCGTTCACCTACCCGCCGTTCGCGGCGATCGCGATGGTGCCGCTGGCCGTCGTGCCGTGGGGCGTCGCGCTGGTGGTCTGGACGACCATCTCGGTGCTCTGCATCGGACTGATCTGGCGGGCGGCGCTGCCGGCAGCAGCCTGGACGCTCGTCCCAACCCAGTGGCGCGACCGGCGGATCGTAGTACTGGCTGCGCTGACCGGGTTGTCGTTGCTGCTCGAACCGGTCTGGCAGACGATCCAGTTCGGCCAGATCAACTTGTTGCTCACCGCAATGATCCTGCTCGACCTGGTCCGGCCGGCGAACGCGAAGTGGCGCGGGTTCTGGGTCGGCGTGACGATCGGGGTGAAGCTGACCCCGCTGCCGTTTCTCGCGTTCCTGCTGATCACCAAGCAGTGGCGGGCGTTCCGCAACGCGGTGCTCGGGCTGCTCGCGACGATGGCGATCGGCTTCGCGGTCGTACCGCACCAGTCCTGGCAGTACTGGACCGTCGTGATCCGCAACGCGAACCGGGTCGGCGGCCTGGCGTACACGGCGAACCAGTCGTTCATGGGGTTCCTCAGCCGGCTCGGCGACGAGGCGTCCTGGGTGAAGCCGGTCTGGTTCCTGCTGTCGGCGATCTTCGGCCTGGCCGTGCTCTGGCTGGCCCGCAAGTACTGGCTGGCCGACGAGCGCGTCACCGCGATCTCCGTGATGGCGCTGGCCGTGCTCTACGCGTCGCCGGTCAGCTGGAGCCACCACTGGGTCTGGATCATCCCGCTCGGCATCAGCCTGATCCGCGCGGTCCACCGCGAATGGGGCACCAGGCCCGCCCTAGTCACCGGCATCCTCTGGTACGGCCTGTTCATCCTCAGATCGATCTGGTGGGTCCCGTTCCGCGACGACCGCGAACTCAGCTGGACCGTCTGGCAGTCCATCCCCGGCAACTCCCACCTGATCCTCGGCATGCTCGCCTTCCTCACCCTGGCCTACACCAGCCGTTCCCTGCCCGGTACCTCCGCCGCAGCAGAGGCACCGGCCAAGGGCTAAGCGGAGAACAGCAGTAGCAGGCCACCAACCGTGTAGCCGACCATGACTACCAGGAGGGGGAGTTGGCCGGCCAGGGCCTTGTTGCGAGGGAAGAGGGCTACTGCTCGGTCGTGGGCGGAGATGACGCCCATCAGGTGGCCGCAGACGACGGCCAGGACCTGGATGACCGAGATTGTCGTGCTGTGGTTGGTGATTCCGGTGTTGAGGCCGAGCAGGCCGGTGCCGAAGATGTTGGCGCCGTTGGACAGCGGGTCGCTCAGGTAGATGAGGGTCCGCTGGCCTTCCAGGATCAACAGCGTCAGGTAGTGCGCCACGACGTACCCGAAGGCGATCGGTACTACGGAGTGCGCGAACAACCCGGGAAGCGCCGACCGGGAGCTGTCCGACAGTCGCCCGGCCAGGAGAGTCGCGCTCGAATACGTCACCAGCACGAACAGGATGAAGACGATCAGCGCGAGCGTGCCGAGCGTCGTCATCGAGTAGTCGGTGTTCTGCGCCCAGCCGATCCAGGCCGTCGAGTTGGAGAAACCGTCGTACGCCGTCGAGCCGAGCAGCGCGGCGACCATACCGACCAGGCCTGGTTGCGCCTTCAGCCCGTCGAGGTTCTCCAGCGGACGCCGGATGACGAGCTTGCCGTCGTCGCGCCGGCCCCACGGGGACAGCCGCGCCATCAGCGTCGCGTAGACCTCGAACGGGTCGGCCGTCGAGAACCAGCGATCGCCGAACAGAAGAGCGCCGAACAGCGTGATCACGACGTACAGCGCGAGCCACGCCTGCAGGACCGGCTGGGTGGCACGGTCCGGGGCGACCAGCTCGAGCCAGGTGAAGGCGAAGATGCCGAGCGCGGCCGGCCACAGACCGAGCCACTTCGGCAGCGTGAGCAGGCCTTGCGACGGCGGCTGGCGGAGCAGTTTGCTGAGCAGCAGGTGGATTGTGCGCAGCGGGTTCAGCGTGCGCCAGACCGGGCCGAGGAGCAGCGAGATCGGCACCAGCCCAACCCAGACCAGGATGTAGATGAACCCGAAGATCGGGTTCGTCAGCCGGTCCACGCCGAACACCAGCGCCACCATCGCGTACAGGAAGATCGCCAGCCCGACCAGCCGGACGAACCAGCGGAAGCCGGCCGAGTCGACCGTCCGGGTGACCACCTCTGGCAACGCCTTGCCGGATTTGTCACCCCGGTACTTCGGGTTGCGCCACGCGAGTCCGAGGACGACGAAGGAGAGCGCGATCGCGACGCCGGCACCGCCGACGGCGATCCCGAACGGTACGGGCAGGTCTTGCCGGCCGCCGATCCCGTGCAGCGGCAGGAGCAGAGGCATCACGGCCGGGTCAGGAGACGACGAGCTTGGCGACCAGCTTGCCGCTCTTGTGCGTCTCGATCTCGAAGGTGCCCTTCATGTCCGCGGTGAACCTGACCGAGTTGGGCTTGCCCGGCGCCAGCTCGAGCTCCTTGTCGTAGCCGTGGATGTGCAGCTCCTCGTCGGCGTCGCTGACCGCGGTGATCAGCACGGTCTGGCCGGCCTTCACCTTGACGCTGGCGCCGCTCGGGTTGACCTTGCCGTTGGCAACGATGACGTTGATGGTCACGTCCGCGGTCTCGCCGGACGGGTCGGTGGTGTTCGACGGCGACTTGGTGTTCGGCGTGCTGCCCGGGCCGCTCGGCGTCTCGGTCGGGACCGACGTCGGCGCGGTGGTCGGGGCGCTCGACGGGCTGGTCGGGCTCGATCCGCTGCTGGAGTCGTCGCCGCAGCCGGCCAGGACCAGCATGCCGAGAGCGGGCAGGAGCGCGAGCGCGGTACCGCGGGAGAACGTCGAACGCATGAGACGAGGGGCCTTTCGAAAGGTCGATTCACTAGCCGGGCGCACGACACGCCCCCTTGCCTGACGAACGCGCGGGGCCCAGTGTTCCCGCTGTGCACCATCAGTCGTGTCACGGTCGCTGACAGCCAGGTTCGCCACTCATGGCAAGTGTCGCAGCCCACTGTCGGCGGACCCGGTTAGGGTGTTGCTGCTCGTCTCGTGCAGTAGGGAGCAGCAACCCCCTAGGGTGACTGAACACGAAACCTCAACGCCGAAGGAGGGCCCGCGATGCCGGACCGGTTGACGTCGCTGGACCTGACCTTCCTGAAGGCCGAGAGCCCGGCCACGCCGATGCACGTCGGCACCGTGGACATCTTCGAGCCGCCGGTGCACGGTGACGACGGGTTCGACTACGAGAGCCTGGTCGCGCTGATCCGGGACCGGATCGCCTTCGTACCGCGGTACCGGCAGCGGATCCAGCAGATCCCGGGCCGGTTCGCCGGGCCGATCTGGGTGGACGACGAGGACTTCGACATCACTTTCCATGTACGCCGGTCCGCGCTGCCGCGGCCGGGCACGCATGCGCAACTGCTGGAGCTGGTCGCCCGGATCATGTCCCGGCGACTCGACCGGGCCCGGCCGCTGTGGGAGATGTACCTGGTCGAGGGGCTGCAGGGCGACCGGTTCGCGATCATCGCGAAGTCCCACCAAGCGCTTGTCGACGGCAACAGCACGGTCGACATCGGTCAGGTCGTCCTGGACTCCACTGCCCACCCGCGGGACACCCCCACCGACACCTGGCAGCCGGCGCACCCGCCCTCGGCCCTGGAGCTGCTCGCGGGCGTGTTCGCCGACGCCACCCGGCACCCGACCGCAGTGCTGGAGCTGGCGCGGGCCGAGATGACCAGCCTGACCGGCTCGACCTCGCTGCGTGAGGTGCTCGGTGACGTGGTCGGCTCGGTGGTCGCGCAGCGCCATGTCCAGGAGAGCTCGCTGCACGTCAAGACGTCAGGGCAGCGCCGGTTCACCACCGTGCAGACCGACCTCGAGGACTACCGGGCCGTCCGGGCGATGCACGGTGGCACCGTGAACGACGTGATCCTGGCCGTGGTGGCCGGCGCGCTGCGCGCCTGGATGATGACCCGGGGTGAGTCGGTCAGCCCGACGCGCGGGGTGCGCGCCGTAGTACCGGTCAGCATCCGGGACGACGATGACGAGGAGCCGACGTCGCTCGGCTCGCGGGTGATCGCCTCGACGGTGAACCTGCCGGTCGGGGAGAACTCGCCGGTCATGCGGCTGCACCAGATCTCGTACCAGACCAAGGTGCACAAGGACACCGGGCGAGCCGTCAGCGCCCGCTCGCTGGTCGGGATCGCCGGCTTCGCGCCGACCACGCTGCACGCCCTGGCGGCGCGGGTGGCGACGGCGACGGTGCGGCCGATCGACGACGTGGTGATCACCAATGTGCCCGGCCCGCAGTTCCCGCTCTACGCGCAGGGCGCGCCGATGCTCGCGTCGTACCCGGTGGTGCCGTTGATGCCGGGGCAAGGACTGTCCGTGGGCGTCACGTCGTACGACGGGAAGGTGTCGTTCGGGCTCAACGCGGACCGGACGGCGATGCCCGACCTGGCCGTGTTCGCCCAGTGCGTGACGGATGCGCTGGACGAGTTGCTGGACACCACCAAGGGGAGTCGTAGCCGCGCAGCGCGGGGACGCAAAAAACCTCGCAGTACCAAGAAGGCGGACTCATGAGGATCTACATCCCATCCACCGTTCCCCTGCTCGACGCCGCCTGCCATGCGGGGGAGTTCGGACCGGCGCCGCAGACCGTGTACGCGGTGACGCCGGCGCTGCGCGAGTGGTTCGCGACGGCCGACGACGAGGAGCTCGAGTACGCCGCGATGGAGCAGGCGGCCCGGGCGTCGATCGGACTGATCGCGGCCGACCCGGCCGCCCCGCGCAAGCGGGTCGTGGTGGCGTGCGACGTCTCGGCGATCCCGCCCGCGGATGGCACCGTCCAGCTGGGCGACGCGCGGCTGGAGCTGCACGTCGTCGTGCCGTGGACGGCGGTCGCGGCGGTGCATCTGGACGGCGACCCCGCGGTCGAGGTGGTCCGCAAGGCTGCCGAGCTGTGGGACGTGGCGCACGGAGACACCGCGAATCCGGCCCACGAAGACGCTGTCTTCGCCCTCGACTCGTGCGAAGGTGAAGACCTGTTGTGGTACGCGACACAGGAGATCCCGGATTTCCTCGCGGCCGTCGGGCCGCGCGGCGATCTGCAGGGTCGGGCGACGAGCTGACAGGGAGCTGATGGCGATGCAGGCGATCTGGAAGGGCGCCATCTCGTTCGGGATGGTGACGATCCCGATCAAGGTGTTCTCGGCGACGGAGGAGAAGGACATCTCCTTCCGTCAGGTGCATGTCGCCGACGGCGGCCGGATCAAGTACAAGCGGGTCTGCTCGATCGACGGCGAGGAGGTCCCGTACTCCGACATCGGCAAGGGCTACGAGATGGCCGACGGCCGGATGGTGGTGCTCGAGCCGGAGGACTTCGCCGATCTGCCGCTGTCGAGCAAGAAGGTCATCGACGTGCTGGAGTTCGTGCCGGCCGACCAGGTCGACCCGCTCTACCTGGGCAAGTCGTACTACCTCGCTGCCGACGGCGGTCCGGGCGCCAAGCCGTACGTGTTGCTCCGGGACGCGCTGGAGGGGTCCGAGCTGTATGCGCTGGTGAAGGTCGCGCTGCGATCTCGCGAATCGCTCGGACTGCTCCGTACGCACGACAACGTGCTCGTCCTCCAGGTCATGCTGTGGCCGGACGAGGTCCGCGACTCGTCCTTCGCGGCGCCGGACGAGGACGTGGAGATCCGCAAGCAGGAGAAGGCGATGGCGGAGTCCTACATCGACACCCTGCGCGGCGAGTTCGACCCGGACCAGTACCACGACGAATACCGGCACGCGCTGGAGCAAGTGGTCGAGGCGAAGGCTGCCGGCGTACCGCTGCCGGCCGAGTCGGAGGAAGAGGAGACCGAGGGCGCCGAGGTGGTCGATCTGGTTGCCGCCCTTCGTGCTTCGGTCGAGGCTGCCAAGGCTCGCCGAGCAGCCGGCGGCTCCGGCGGTGGCGGTCAGGGCGACGCGACCCCGGCCAAGAAGGCCCCGGCTGCGAAGAAGGCACCGGCCAAGAAGACCGCTGCCGCCAAGAAGGCTGCCGCGCCCGCGAAGAAGACCGCCGCCAAGAAGGCCACCAAGAAATCGGCCTGAGGCGGTGGAGTTCCGCCTGTTCGGAGGGGTCGACGTCCTGTCGGCGGGCCGGCTGCTGGAGGCCGGCTCCCCTCGCCAACGGCTGGTGCTGGCCGCGCTGCTCGTCGACCCGGGCCGCGCGGTCACCATCGAGACCCTGATCGACCGGGTCTGGGACGACGATCCACCGCCTGCCGCGCGCAATGTGCTGTACGCGCACCTGAGCCGCATCCGCCGCCTCCTCGGCCCGGACGTGAAGGTCGAACGACGCCACACCGGCTACCTGCTGGGGATCGACCCCGACCAGGTCGATCTGCACCGCTTCTGGCAGTTGGCCGATCGGGCCAACAACCCGGAGTACGGCGCCCAGGACCGCGCGAGTCAGCTCGCGAAGGCGCTCGAGTTGTGGCAAGGGACGCCGCTGGCCAACCTGCCCGGGGCGTGGGCCGCGCAGGTCCGCGACCGCTGGGACCGGCGCAGGGTGGACGCCGTCGTGCAGTGGGCCGAGTCCGAGCTCCGCCTGGGCAATACCGCCACGGTGATCGCGGAACTGCCCGACCTGATCGCCGAGTATCCCTTGGTCGAGCCGCTCGAAGCCCTGCTCATGCGGGCCTTGCACGCAGCCGGGCGTCCCGCCGAGGCGCTCGACCGCTACGCCTTGGTTCAGCGGCGTTTAGTGGAGGAGCTCGGCGCGGATCCGGGCATCGAGTTGAGCGAGGTGCATCGAGCGATCCTGCGCGGCGAACTGCCGGTTCAACCGGCCGCGAGGCTCGCAGTGCCGGCCCAGTTGCCTCCGGACACCTTTGGCTTCACCGGCAGGGTCAGCCACTTGCGCCGCCTGGACGACATCCTCGGGAACGCCGAACAGGGCGGCATCGCCGTGGTCTCGGGGACGGCAGGAGTCGGGAAGACCGCTCTTGCCCTCCGCTGGGCACATCAGGCGCGCGACCGGTTCCCCGACGGTCAGATCTACCTGAACCTCCGCGGCTTCGATCCAGGCGGTACGCCGGTGAGCCCGGCCGAGGCGGTCCGGATCCTGCTCGACGCCTTCGCCGTAGAACCTGACCGGATCCCCGCTGGACTCGAGGCGCAGATCGGGCTCTACCGCAGCCTGGTCGCCGATCGCCGGGTCCTGATCGTGCTCGACAACGTGGCCGACGCGGACCAGGCCAGGCCGCTGCTGCCGGGTGCCCGGGGGTGCCGGGTAGTCGTGACCAGCAGGAACCAGCTGCGCGGTCTGCTGACGGCCGACGGAGCCCAGCCGGTCACTCTCGACCTGCTCTCGCTCAGCGAGGCCCGCTCGCTACTGGCTCAGCGCCTCGGCGCCGACCGGGTGTCCGCCGAACCGGCCGCTGTCGACGACATCATCACGCACTGCGCGCGGCTCCCGCTGGCGCTCTCGATCGTTGCCGCCCGGGCGGTCACGTATCCCGAGTTCAGTCTGGAGGTGCTGGCGAGCGAACTGCGGGCCGGCTTGGACGAGTTCGCGGGCGCCGACAGCGCGACCGACGTCCGGGTCGTCTTCTCCTGGTCGTACCTGCGGCTCTCCCCGGACGCGGCCCGGCTGTTCCGGTTGCTCGGGCTTCATCCCGGCCCGGACATCGGCCTGCCGGCGGCGGTCAGTCTCGCCGCTGAGGCGCCTCGCCAGGTACGGCGGTTGCTCGGCGAGTTGTGCGCCGCGCATCTGCTGACCGAGCACGCGCCCGGTAGGTACGCCTTCCACGACCTTTTGCGGGCGTACGCCGGTGAGTTGGCGGTGACGGAGCAT
Source organism: Kribbella sp. NPDC051620 (assembly GCF_044453825.1). NCBI lineage: Bacteria > Bacillati > Actinomycetota > Actinomycetes > Propionibacteriales > Kribbellaceae > Kribbella > Kribbella sp. NPDC051620. The sequence goes on along the minus strand of NZ_JBITDB010000003.1, from coordinate 987,273 downwards.
CCTGAGTCCGAGCGGCGCGAGGTGTGGCGGCGGATGCTCGACCACTACGTGCATACCGGCTACTTGGCGGACGGTCTGCTCAACACCCGCCGCGACGATGATCCGACCGTGCTCGCGCCGGTGTCGCCAGGGGTCGTTCCCGAGTGTCCGTCGTCGTACGACGAGGGGCTCGGGTGGTTCACCACCGAGCAGGCTGTGCTGTTGTCGATCGTGCGTACGGCGTCGGCCGTGGACCCGTGGCAGCTGGTCTGGACGATGACCAGATTCCTCGCCTATCGCGGGCTCTGGCAGGAGTCCCTGGAGGCGCTCGGCGTCGCGGTCGCGGCCGCCGAGCGGTCGGGTGACCAGGCCCGGCAAGCCTTTGCGTATCGCTATCTCGGCTGTGCGCAGATCCGGCTCGGGCAGTACGACGACGCGGCGGTCCAGCTGCAGGCGGCCCTCGACCGGTACCTGGCGTCCGGCGATACGGTCGGCGCCGCGCATACACATCGGCATCTGGCCTGGATGCTCGATCGGCAGGCCGCCCACGCGGAGGCGCTGAAACATGCCGAGCTGGCGCTGGCACTGTTCGAGTCGGCCGGACACCGGGCCGGGCAGGCGCGATCGCTCAACGCCGTCGGCTGGTTCCACGCGATGCTCGGCGACTACACCGACGCCCTGCGAAACTGCGAGCTCGCGCTCGAGCTGCAGGCGAGTCTGGCCGACCGCTTCGGGCAGGCCGAGACGCTCGACAGCCTCGGGTACATCCAGCAGCGGCTCGGCCGGCTCCCGGAGGCGATGGACTGCTACGAGCGAGGAGTGGCCTTGTTCCAAGCGGTCGGTGATCGCTATAACGAGGCCGACACGCTTGTCTCGCTCGGGGACGTCCACCACGCCGCTGGAGATGACAGTGCTGCCCGGATCGCCTGGGCCCGGGCGGTCGACGTACTGGAGCGGCTCGGCCACCCCGATGCCGATGCTCTTCGGGCTAGACTCGAATCCTGAAACCTGAACGTTCACGGGGCCGAACCTGGGGGAGACGATGGCCGAAATAACTGTCAGCGCCGACGACGTCGCCGGACTGGTGACGACGCTGGACCAGCTGAATCTGCCGGAGCCGCAGCGGGTGCTCTTGTCGGGGCTGCTGGCGTTAGCCCTCGAGGTCATCGGCAACGGTGAGCCGACGGCGACCGTCGAGGTGGCCGAGCCGCTACCGTCGTTCGCCGACCAGTTCGCGACGGCGTTCACCCCCGGAACGATGGCGCGCCTCGATACGGGCGGCACCGGAGCGGTCAGCTTCACGAAGTCGTCGAAGATCACCCGTTAGCCCCGGGGCCGTCTGATGCGGACGGTCCTGGTGTCCATGCCGTTCATGGACGTCGATCGGCCTTCGATCCAGCTCGGTCTGCTGAAGGCGATCGCCGGGCAGCAGGGCCTCGACGTCCGGACGCTGCACGCCAACCTCGACTTCGCGGCACAGCTCGGCGTCGAGCTGTATCGCAAGCTGTCCGAGCATCGCGGCCGGCTGATCGGGGACTGGCTGTTCTCGATCGAGGCCTTCGGCGACGAGGCGCCCGATGCCGCCGGAGCGCTGCTGGCCGACCACGACTTCGGCTACCTGGTCGATGACGCCGAGCGGCTGCTGCGCCGGATCCGCGACCACGAGGTGCCGGTTTTCCTCGACAACCTGCTGGAAACCCTTGCCTGGCAGGAGGTTCAGGTCGTCGGGTTCAGTTGCACCTTCCAGCAGAGCGTGGCGTCGTTCGCCTTCGCCCGGCGGCTGAAGGAGCGGTACCCGCAGATCGTCACGGTCTTCGGCGGCGCGAACTTCGACGGTGAGATGGGCCACGAGCTGGCCAGGTCGATCGACTGCATCGACCACGCGGTCGTCGGTGAGGGCGACACGGCCTTCCCGGCGCTCCTGCGCAAGCTTGCTGAGGGCAACGAGCTGGGGAAGGTCAGCAGCCAGCCCGTCATGACCAGGATGGCGGACCTCCCCGCTCCCGACTATGACGAGTACTTCGAGCGCTCGGAGCGGCTCGGCGTCCTCCCGGACGACCTGTGGATCCCGTTCGAGTCGGCCCGCGGTTGCTGGTGGGGTGCGAAACACCACTGCACGTTCTGCGGCCTCAACGGCACGACGATGCAGTTCCGCTCGAAGCCGGCCGGACAGGTCATCACAGAGCTCGCGGGTCAGGCCAGGCGGTACCAGACCTCCCGCTTCGAGGCTGTCGACAACATCATCGACATGACCTACCTGAAGGACCTCTTCCCGGCGCTCATCGAGGCAGGCGCCGGCTATGAGTTGTTCTACGAAGTGAAGGCCAACCTCAGCCGGGCACAACTCGAACTCATGGCCAAGGGCGGGGTCCGGGTGCTCCAGCCCGGAGTGGAGTCCCTGAGCAGCAACGTCCTGCGCCTGATGGACAAGGGAGTTCGCGCGGCCCAGAACGTCAACTTGCTGCGCTGGGCGCAGTACTACGGGATCCAGGTCGAGTGGAACATCCTGTTGGGATTCCCCGGCGAGACCGCCCAGGACTACGCGGACCAGGCGGCCGTAGTACCGGAGCTGGTGCATCTCCGACCGCCGTCGAGCGCTGCTCGGATCTGGATGGAACGCTTCAGCCCGCTCTTCTCCAGCCCCGGCCGTCGCTCCCCGGAAAGCAGTTACCGGCACGTCTATCCGGCCGGCGTCGATCTCGGCAAGGTGGCCTACTTCTTCGAGGACGACCTTCCGGGTGCCCTGCCCGACGCCGCGTACGACGAACTGCGGAAGGCTGTGGACGAGTGGAAGACCGCCTGGACCGGCGACCGGCTTCCGACCCTGCGGTACTGGTCGTCACCCGGCCGGCTGGAGATCTACGACACCCGCCGAGCGGGGCAAGAGGGCACGTACACCTTTGAGAACGCACTCGCCGACATCTATCTGGCGTGCAGTGACCGGCCCACCACCGCGAGTGCCGTCGGACGCAAGCTGGAGCTGCCCGTGGAGGCGGTCGGCGAGGCTTTCGCCGGGTTCGCGGAGCGCGGCCTGATGTTCCTGGACGAGGACCTCGCCGTCGCGCTGGCCGTCCCCGGAGAGTAGACCTGTCAGGTTCGTGGTTCTCGTTTGGACATGGCACCATGGCAGCGTCAGGTCTGGAGGCCGCCCGCTGCGACCCAGTCGAGCCGAACGAGGAGCACCGCACACCATGGATGCCGTCACCGCAGTACCCACTCCGATCAACGAGACCGTGCGTGGGTACGCACCCGGTTCGCCCGAGCGGGCCAGCCTGGAGGCGAAGCTCAAGGAGTTCAACGCGGCCGGTGCGATCGACCTGACCTGCACGATCGGCGGCGAGCAGAAGCTCGGCGGCGGTACGCCGATCCAGGTGGTGCAGCCGCACAAGCACGCCCACGTGCTCGGCACCCTCGGCAACGCGACCGAAGCAGACGGCAAGGCCGCCGTCGACGCGGCCCTCGCGGCCGCTCCGGCCTGGCGGGCGCTGTCCTTCGACGACCGCGCCGCCGTCTTCCTCAAGGCCGCCGACCTGCTGGCCGGCCCGTGGCGCGACACGCTGAACGCCGCGACCATGCTCGGCCAGTCCAAGACGGTCCAGCAGGCCGAGATCGACGCCGCCTGCGAGCTGATCGACTTCCTCCGCTTCAACGTCTCGTTCGCGCGCACCATCATCAACGACCAGCCGATCTCCTCGCCGGGGATCTGGAACCGGGTCGACTACCGCCCGCTCGAGGGCTTCGTCTACGCGATCACCCCGTTCAACTTCACCGCCATCGCCGGCAACCTGCCGGCCGCGCCCGCGCTGATGGGCAACACGGTCGTCTGGAAGCCGTCGCCGACGCAGCAGTTCGCGGCGCACTTCACGATGCGGCTGTTCGAGGCGGCCGGTCTTCCCGCCGGTGTGATCAACCTGGTCACCGGCGACGGCATCGACGTCAGCAAGGCGGCGCTGACCCACCCGGACCTGGCCGGCATCCACTTCACCGGCTCCACCAAGACCTTCCAGTCGTTGTGGGGCACGGTCGGCGCCAACATCGCTTCGTACAAGACGTACCCACGACTGGTCGGCGAGACGGGCGGCAAGGACTTCATCCTGGCGCACCCGTCGGCGGATCCGGCAGTACTGAAGACCGCGATGGTCCGGGGTGCCTTCGAGTACCAGGGCCAGAAGTGCTCGGCTGCCAGCCGCTCGTACGTCCCGCGCAGCGTCTGGAACCAGATCCGCGACGACATCGCGGCGGAGACCGACTCGCTGACGATGGGCGACGTCACCGACCTGTCGAACTTCATCGGCGCAGTGATCGACGACCGCGCGTTCGCCAAGCACAAGGCGGCGCTCGACCGGGCCCAGCAGGCGGCCGGTATCGAGGTCCTTGCCGGTGGCACCTATGACGACTCCGAGGGGTACTTCGTCCGGCCGACGCTGCTGGTCTCGGACGACCCGACCGACGAGATCTTCAGCACCGAGTACTTCGGCCCGATCCTCGGCGTGCACGTCTACGAGGACGGCGACTTCACCAAGGTGATGCAGCAGATGGAGCACTCGGCGCCGTACGGGCTGACCGGTGCGGTCATCGCGCAGGACCGGCACGCGGTCGCGGAGGCCGCGGAGTACCTGCGCTTCGCCGCCGGCAACTTCTACGTGAACGACAAGCCGACCGGCGCCGTTGTCGGGCAGCAGCCGTTCGGTGGAGCGCGTGCGAGCGGCACGAACGACAAGGCCGGCTCGATGTGGAACCTGATCCGCTGGGCCAGCCCGCGGTCGATGAAGGAGACCTTCACCCCGCCGACCGACTACCGCTACCCGCACCAGGGCTAGGCCGCTAGTCCTCTCCGGACGGGGGAATAGGCACTTGGCCCCACCCGTGCTCGTGTTGGGGGCTGGAGTGTTGAGCCCGCCCGAACCACTTGGGTCGGGCGCGCATGGCGTAGTCGACCCCGCTTGTCGCAGTGGGGCTGGTGCATGGCCAGCCGTGCTCGTGTTGCGGGTTGGAGCGTTGTGGCCGCCCGAGCCGCAGTTGAGTGGGCGCCTGACCTTGTTGACTGGGCTGGGCGTGGCTCGGCCGGCAGTCACTGGCTGGGGTGGGCTGGAGATCCGCGCGCGGTCAGTCGTTGTCGAAGGCTGACCAGATGGTGCGGCGTTGGTCGGCGGGGCATCCAGGGCTGTTGTGAGGTCACCAGTGGGTGCCGCGTGCTGGTCGGCGACTAGCTGGGTGTTCGATGGCGGGTTAGGCCGCCAGGCCTCGGCGGACTGTGATGTAGAACGACGTCAGGTCTTCGATCAGGGCTTCTACCTGGTCGGGGACGCTGGGGTCCGCGTCGAGGAGCCAGTCGGCGATCAGGTCGAAGAGGCCGCCGACCAGGCCGATGGCGATCGCGTGGCGGGTGTGCAGGTCGGACTCGTCGCGGTCCAGTTCCTCGGCGGAGTCGGGGACTTCGTCGTACCGGTCCCAGATCTGCTCCAGGAAGCCGGCCGCCCAGCGCCGGTTGGTCCGCCGCTGGCGCTCGACCGTCTTGGAGATGCCTCCGGCCTGGCCGAACGTGACCTTGGCGACTCGCGGATCGTCGAGCAGCGCGTGCGCGAAGGCGGCGACGATGCCGGGGACCGCCTGGCGCTCGTTGCCCTCGGCCCGGGCCGCGACCGCCATCATGTCGGCCATCAGCCGCTCCGACGTCCGCTGCAGGAGTGCGACGTAGCAGTCCTCGCGGTTGTCGAAGACCTCGTAGAAGCTCTTCGTTCCGACGTACGCCGTACTGCAGATCTGCTCGATCGACGTGCCCAGGTAGCCGTGCGCGGCGATCAGGTCGAGCGCGGCGTCGAGCAGCTGCTCGCGGCGCTCGGCTTTGCGCTGCTCGGCCGTCAGACCTCTGATCACTCGCCCCATGGAGCGACGTTACCCCCGGTGGCGGGTTGATAACCACTCGGCGAGTTATGAACACGAAGGCTTGTTCATAACCGCGAGACGTGCTCCACTGTCGGTCATCCCGTCGTCACCGAACGACACTGCCCCTCGGGAGCCGCTATGAGAACTGTTCTCCGGCGAGCCGCAGCAGGCCTGGTGGCCGCCGCACTGCTCGCCAGCACCTTCACGGCCTCGGCACAGGCCGCCGCGCCCAGCTCCGGCTTCGACAACTGGTCCTGCAAGCCGTCGGCCGCGCACCCCAACCCCCTCGTGCTGCTGCACGGCCTGGGCGGCAACGGCCCGGGCAACTACTCGTTCCTCGGGCCGTACCTCGCAGCGAAGGGGTACTGCGCCTTCACGCTCACCTACGGGCAGGCGACGCCGGCTATCCCGGTCGGCGGGACGGTCTCGATCGTCCAGTCGTCGGCGGAGATCGAGGCGTTCGTCGACCGCGTCCGGACGACCACGGGGGCGGCGAAGGTCGACATCGTCGGGCACTCCGAGGGTGGGTTCCAGAGCCTGTACGGTCCGAAGGTTCGCGGGTACGCGGGCAAGGTCGGCCAGGTGGTCGCGCTCGCGCCGCCGACGCACGGTACGACGTTCGGCGGTCTGGTGAGCGTCGGCGACTATCTCGGGCTGCGGCCGCTGGTCGACCAGGTACTCCGGGAGTTCGGCTGCCCGGCCTGCGACGAGATCATCGTCGGGGGTGCTGAGGTGGCGAAGCTGACGGCCGGCCCGATCGCGCAGCCTGGGGTCAAGTACACGGTGATCGCCTCGCGCGCGGACTTGTTGGTGACGCCGCATGAGACGTCGTTCATCCGCGAGGCCGGTGTGCGGAATGAGTTCGTCCAGGACACCTGCCCGCTCGATCCGGTCGGGCACGTGGGACTCGCCTTCGACCCGACGGTGGCGCAGCTGGTCGCCAACGCGCTCGACCCGGCGCATGCGTCGCGCGTGGTGTGCGGCTTCGGCCCGCCGCTGTGAGTGCGGGGCGCTAGACCTGGGGGCGGCGCGGATGTCAGCAGCAGGGGAGTTGGCATCCGTGCCGTTGCTTTTGTCAGGCGGTCCGGTCGAGGGGCTGAGCGGCGGGGCCGATCAGGACGGCTGAGCCACAGGCGACGCAGATCCATTCGTCGGACAGGTCGTCGGCTGGATGGTCGCCCGGATCGACCCGCTCGAAGGGGACCGTGTCGTCGCAGAGTACGCAGTACCAGGTGTCGTCGATCGGGCCGCGGCGTCGGGTACGCATCAGAAAACCCACCTCCGATAGTCCTTCTCAGGTTGCCATCGGAGGCGGGTTCACCAGGTCAGCGACACGGCCGCCGGACGGGATCAGTTGTCGCCGTTGTGCCAGTCGCGGCCGAGGTCGTGCTCCTTCTGCAGGCCCTTGCGGATCGCGTCCACGACGAACGGCTCGATCTTGCGGCCGATCAGCGGCACCGCCACCTTCACGTCCAGGTCGATCGCCTGCACCGTCTCGCCACCCGTCGAGGTGATGCTCGCAGTGCCCTTGAGGGTGACCGGCGTGTTCGCGATCTCGCCCTTCACCTCGGCATTGCGCGACCCGTCCGCGTTGGCCGGATGCCAGGTCTCGGTCTGCACGACGGTGAGCGTGCCACCGACGAACTTCCGCGCGATGTCCGGCACGTCGTCGGCCGGCATCTCCCGCTCCACCCGCACCACGGTGTCCACACCGGACTGACTCACCTTCACGTCGTACGACAACGCCTTGGTCTTCTCACACGCCTGCTCGCGAAAGGTAGCGTCCGTGACGATCGAGAAGACTTCCTCCGGGGTGGCGTCATAAGACGCCGACATCTTCAGCTCCATGCCGCACATCATGACATCACCGCCAGCACCCACCTTGGATTGCAGGAAGTTGCAGTGGGTGGGCGGGGAGGGAGGACCTTTGGGTCGGTAGGGTTCCAGGGCTCGGGGGTGGCTAGGTGAGGAGAATTGGTGAGGGTTTTCAGGGCTGTTGTGGGGTCTGTGGTTGTTGCGTTGGTGGGTGGACTGGTTGGTGGGGCCGGGGTTGCGGGGGCGGAGGATACGAAGACTGTCTCTTACCTTGGGTATGAGGTGACGGTGCCGGCCAGTTGGCCTGTGGTGGATCTGGTGAAGGATCCGACGGCGTGTGTGCGGTTCGACCAGGCGGCGGTTTACCTGGGGCGGAGTGGTGGGCAGTCTGATTGCCCCGCGCATCTTGTGGGGCGTAGTGAAGGGCTGGTGCTGGCGCCGCTTACCGCGCCGGCCAAGTCGGTTGAGGGTGAGCTGCAGGTTGCCGTCAAGGACGCCGGTGTGCTCGCGACCGCGTACTACGTGCCCGGTGCGGATCAGACAGCGCGCAAGGTGCTCGCCAGTGGTCGGGTGACCGCCAAGGCGGTGGCCAGAGCGGTACCGGCGGCGCCGCGGGCGATCCAGGCCGCGCCTTCGATCATCGCTACCAAGAACATCTACCAGCCTGCGTTCGACATCTGCGACGCGCCGAGCCAGAGCACGATGGATGCCTGGAAGGCGCCGAATTCGCCGTACCGCGCGATCGGTATCTACATCAGCGGCGCTTCCCGTGGTTGCGCCGCCCAGCCCAACCTGACGCCGCAATGGGTCGCCGCGCAGGACAGTGCCGGATGGCAGTTCCTCCTGATCGACGTCGGCAAGCAGGCGCCCTGCACCGGCTTCTCGAACAAGATCTCCACTACCCCGGCAACGGCGGTCAGCGAAGGCCGGACGGCCGCAGCCAATGCGGTCGCTGCGGCGCAAGCGCTGGGCTTTGCTCCGCGGAGCGCGATCTACAGCGACATCGAGCACTACACAACGACGGCGGCCTGCAAGGCTTCCGTGCTCTCGTACCTGAGTGGCTGGACGCAGGAGCTCAACTCCCGCGGGTATGTCGGTGGCGCGTACGTCGGCGCATCGTCCGGTGGTGCGGACCTGTCCAGCGCTTACACCAGTACGGCGTACACGCGGCCGGACAACCTGTGGTTCGCCCACTGGAAGAACACGCCGGTCCTCACGAGTAGGTTCATCCCGGCCGGCTACTGGGCGGCACACCAGCGGGTGCACCAGAACGAAGGCGACGTCAGCAGGACCTACAACGGTGTGACTCTCAGCGTCGACGAGAACATGCTGGACCTGACGATGCCGCCCGCTGCTGTCACGGGCGTCACTGGCACCGGCCGGAACGGGTCTGCCGTACTGCGCTGGACCCTGCCCGCCACGACCGTCAGCCAGGTCGTTGTCCGCCGCAACGCGGGCAAGGTCGCCCCGGCGCTGCCGACCTCCGGTACGGCGGTCTACGCGGGTGCGAGTATCAGCGCTGTCAACGCGGGCGGCCTGGTGAGCGGTACCGGCTACACCTTCCGTATCTGGGTCAAGGACAAGTACGGCAAGTTCAGCCCGGGCGCTGACAAGTACCTCGCCGGTACTTCGAGTACGGCCGCCGCCAGCGCCGCGTCCATCATGTACACCGGGTCGGTCACGCTGAAGAGCCAAGTCAAGCGACTGGACACCGGAGCGGTCCTGGCCGGCGTACCGGTAACCCTGTACGCCAAGGCGATCAACGCGTCGAAGTGGACCGCCGTCGCGACCGTGAAGTCGTCCACCACCGGCGCAGTGAGCGCGGCGCACAAGCCGACCGTCACCACCCGCTACATGTGGACCTACAACGGCACAACCGACGTGCTGGGATCGGGAAGCCCGATCGTGACGGTTGCCGTCCACCCGGCGATGTCGAGCTACCTGTCCCCGGCAGCGATCAAGCTGGGCGCGAGCAGCGTCTTCTACGGCTACCTGAACCCGGCCCACGCCGGCTCAACCGCCTACCTGCAACGCAAGTCCGGCACCAAGTGGGTCGCGGTCACCACCACCAAGCTGTCGACCAACGGCAAGTACACCTTCGCCATCAAGCCGACCGCCCGCGGCACCTACACCTACCGCGTCGTCTGGCTGGCCGACGCGGACCACCAAGGCACCCAGACGGTCGCCAAGGTCCTCACGGTCAGCTGACCGAGCCCCCAAGAAACCGCCCCACCCATGAGGTGGGGCGGTTTTTTCTGTCCCCAGCCAGTGCATTTGGTTGATGTGTCATCATTGATACATCAATCAAGTGCGAGGTGGAACGTGAGCAGGACGGCTGCGGTGGGGCGGCGGCGGATGTCGGTGGGGGAGTTGGCGGTTTGGCGGGCGTTGGTCGATACGACCGACGAGTTGCGGCGGCGGCTCGGCAACCAGCTGGCGGAGGAGTCGGGACTGTCGGCTGCTGACTATCGGGTGCTGCTGGCGTTGAGCGAGGCCGACGGCAAGCGGAGCCGGTCGTCGCGGCTGGCCGAGCAGATGGAGTGGGAGCGGAGCCGGCTTTCGCATCAGCTCGGCCGGATGGAGAAGCGCGGGCTGATTCGCCGGGAGGACTGCGCGACCGACAACCGTGGCGCCGAGGTCGTGCTCACCGCCGAAGGGGCGGACGCGTTCCGGAAGGCGACGGCGCCGCACACCAAGGCGATCAAGAAGCACTTCGCGGATGCGCTGACCCCCGCCCAGTTCGACGCCCTCGAGGACATCCTGCAGTCGCTGGAAAGGCACCTGCAGCAATGAGGATCGCGGTGCTGGGTGCCGGCCATGTCGGGCCGGTGATCGCGCGCGTCGCGGTCGAGGCCGGGTACGACGTGTCGATCGCGGCGTCGGGGGATCCGGCCAGGATCGAGTTGATCACGCAGGTGATGGTGCCGGGAGCCAAGGCGCTCTGGGCCACCGACGCCGCGGCCGACGCAGACCTCGTCGTGCTGGCGATCCCGCTCCACAAGTTCGCCACCTTCGACCCCGCCATCGTCGAAGGAAAGCTGGTCGTCGACACGATGAACTACTGGCCGCCGGTCGACGGAGTGCAGGAGCTGTTCGAGGACCCGTTGCTGACCAGCAGCGAGGTCGTCCAGCAGAAGCTCAGCAAATCAACGGTGGTGAAGACCTTCAACCACCTCGGCTACCACGAGCTCGCGGACGACCGCAGGCCGCCAAACCAGCCGGACCGCCGCGCGATGGGCATCGCCGGCAACCGGCCGGAAACCGAAACAGTTGCCGAGATCATCGATGCCATCGGCTACGACCCCGTGATCCTGGACGGCCTGCACAACAGTCGCCTGCTCCAACCCGGTGGCCCCGCGTTCGGCGTACCGCTCGGAAAAGCACAACTAGTGAGAGAGATGCAACGATGACAGACTTCCCGCTCGTGATCGGGCTGGACACCTTCGGCGACGTGACCTCGGACGAGCAGGGCCGGCCGGTCTCGCACGCCCAGACCATCCGTGACCTGGTGGAGCAAGGCGTGAAAGCAGACGAGGTCGGCCTCGACTTCTTCGGCATCGGCGAGCACCACACCGACGACTTCCCGCTGTCTGCCGCCGACGTCGTGCTCAGCGCCATCGCCGCCCGGACGCAGAACATCCACCTGGGCTCGGCCGTCACCGTCCTCAGCTCGGACGATCCGGTCCGGGTCTTCCAGCGCTACTCGACCCTCAACGCAGTCTCCAACGGCCGCGCCGAAGTCATCCTCGGCCGCGGCTCGAGCGTCGACTCCTTCCCGCTGTTCGGCTACGACCTCGCCGACTACGAGACCCTCTTCGAGGAGAAGACCAACCTCTTCGCCGAGCTGCTCAAGGGCGGCCGTGTCAGCTGGGAAGGCAAGACCCGCGCGGCCCTCCATGACCAGGACGTCGTACCGCACCTGGACACCCCGCTGCCGACCTGGATCGGCGTCGGCGGCAGCCCGCAGTCGGTGATCCGGGCCGCGCACTACGGCTTCAACCTGATGCTCGCGATCATCGGCGGCAGCCCGTCGCGGTTCGCTCCCTTCTCCGACCTGTACCACCGTGCCCTCGAGCAGTTCGGCCGCGACCCGCTACCGATCGGCGTGCACTCGCCGGGTCACGTGGCCGAGACCGACGCGCAGGCCCGGGAGGAGTTCTGGCCGCGCTACCTCGAGGTGATCACCCGGATCGGCAAAACCCGCGGCTTCGCGACCCCGACCAAGGCCCAGTACCTGGCCGAGGTCGGCCCGAAGGGCGCCCTGTTCGTCGGCTCACCCGAGACGGTCGCCCAGAAGATCGCCGCGACCCTGAAGAACCTGAAGGCCACCCGCTTCGACCTCAAGTACGGCATGGGCGGCCTGACGCACGAGTCCCTGATGACCAACATCGAACTCTTCGGCACCCAGGTCGCCCCGCGAGTCCGGGAACTGATGGCTTAGCAGAGCCAGCAGTCCCCGGACCCCGTCAAGGGGAGTCAGCGCAGGCCGACTGCCCGGTCGATGGTCTGGCTGACGCTGTTGCCCGCTTTGTCGCGAGCGACAGCACGAAGGCTGACAAAACCAGCCTTCGACGGTGCGTCCAGGCGGCCGATCCAGTCGTTGCCGGAGTGGCGCAAGGACAGCGTCTTCCAGTGGGCGCCGTCGTCGTAGGAGACGTCCAGCGTGACCGTGCTGATCACACCGGCACCGGCAGCGCCGGCCAGATGCGACGGCGTCACGGCGATGTCGGTACGCCGCGAAGCCCGGCCGCTCAGATCGGTACTGACCCCATAGTCGAGCTGGATCAGCGGCAGCGTCTCCAAGTACCGGTAGTCGGCGTTGTCGGAGTTGAAGCCCCACTCCGTCCGAGTCCGCGGCGAGTACGGCCGGCCCGGCAGGTCACGGGTGGTGTCGACGACCAGCCGGTACGGAAGCTTGTCCGGTGACACCTCCGTCGAGACGAAGTCGCTGCCCTCGCTCACCAGGGTGGTGCCCTGGTAGAGCGCGGTGTTCAGCGTGACGCCGCCGTACACCGTCCCTTCATGGCGCCCATCGCCCCACCCCGGCATCCCGAAGGTGCTGATGATGTCGCCCACCCGCGACGGCGGCGTGCTGTTCACGTTGTCCGCGAGCAGCCGAGGCCGCTGGATCCCACCGAACCACGTTTCCTTCGTGGTACTCCGTGCCTTGTACGCCGTCGACGACCCAAAAAGCGTCAGGTCGGAAACAGCCGTCTGGGTCAGCCACTTCACAGGCCCGGCCGTCACCCACGCCGTGTAGTTGCCTTGCGCAAGAACTTGCGTCGCTGCCGCGCCCACTCCCCAAGAGAAGTCGGGGGAGAGGTCATAGCGGATGTCCAGCGCCCGGCCCTGCTTGGTGTCCCGGAACGTCTCGTCGATGCGAGCCAGCTCTCCCGGACCCGGCCGGTACGACGGGTCGGCCGGGATCGCGCCGTCGTGGTGCTGCACGAGGTCGTACAGGTACTGCGGTTGCGGATGCGACGTCACCACGAGAACCCGCCCACCACGCTGGATCCGGTCGAGGAACTGCTGCGCGCGATCAGTCCCCAGCGAAGCCACCGGCAGGGCAGGCGTCTCCTCCTGCGGGAGGTCGGCCCAGGCGTCCAACGGCCCGAAGCCGTCGTTGAGGATCAGCAACAGCTTGGCGCCGGCCTTGAAGGCAGCCGCGGCCTGCTCGGTCGGGGCAACCTCGTCGTTGCGATGGACGACAGCGATCTTGCCTCGGGCAACGACCTTCGCGAAGTCGGCCACTGAACCTTTGCCGGCCAGAACGACCGGGTAAGCAGACGTACCCGTCGGCAAGGAAGGTGACCAGCTCTGGACGTTCACGTCGAAGGAACCGACGGTCAACGGCGACTGCACCTCACGCCACCGCGACGCGAACGTGTAGGACCCCTGCGTAACCTTGCGCGTCGGGGTCGCCCACACGCTGTCGTAGATCCACGGCTCGAGCTGATACATGTCGACAAACCGATGGAGATCTCCGTAGCTGCGGTACTGGTCGACCCGCACGTAGCTGTTGACCGTCTGCTGCGGTGCCGTTGCCTCAACCTTGCGGAGCTTCGATGCGTCGAACCTCAGCGTCCGATCGCCATCGACGACCACCTCGGGATCGCTGAGCACGGCCCGGCTGAGTGAATGCGGGCTGTCGAGTCCGCGCGCATCGGCGTACAGCCAAGCGGCGTACGTGCTCGGCTGGATGCTGAGGTCAAGCTTGCCGGTCGCGTCCACCTCGTAGACCTTCGGCACCGTGTCTCGCTTGATGTCCTTCATGACGAGCATGCCGGGCAGCGACGAGTTGACGCTCAGCTTCACCCGCTGGCTCTGCTTGGTGAGGCCGACGGGCGTGTGCGTGCGCAGTACGCCGTCCGTGCCGGTGGCAGTCAGTACTGCGCTGTAGCCGGCGTCCTCGACCGCAGCGCCGAGGTGGCTGACCACTCCGACAGATGCCGTCCCGGCGGCGGGCACTGTCACCGAAGGCGCGGTCAGGGTGAACAGGCCGTCGGGGATGCCCTGCGTCTTCAGCACCAGGTTCAGCGTGATCGGCGAAGCGCCGGAGTTGGTGTAGGTCACGTCCTTCTGCGTGGTCTGCGACGCCGGATACGGCCACGTCGCGAAAGCGAAGGCGGAGCCGGTCGCGAAAACAGTGCTGCGAACCGCGGCCGCCACATCCAGCCGACCACTGCCGGCCGCGAACGGGCTGTACTGCTGGGTCGTCTTCGTCGTGCTGACCAGGGCGTCCTTCAGTTGCTGCCCGGTCCAGTCAGGATGCGTCCGAGCGAGCAACGCGGCGGCGCCGGCGACATGCGGGGTCGCCATCGACGTCCCGCTCATGGTCAGGTACGAGCCTTCACCTTCCGGCGCGTACTGCGAACGCGCGGCGAGCACGTCGACACCGGGTGCCGTCAGGTCGGGCTTGAGTCCGTTGTCGCCGGTACGCGGGCCACGGCTGGAGAATCCCGCGAGCCGGTCGGCGCTGTCGACGGCACCCACGGTCAGGGCCGCATCCGCCGCGCCCGGTGCGCTCACGGAGAACGGGCCCGGCCCGTCGTTGCCGGCGGCGATGACGAACAGCGCGCCCGTCTCGGCGCTGAGCCGGTTGACGGCCTCGCTCATCGGGTCGGTCCCGTCGGTGGGGCCGGAGCCGAGGCTCATGCTGATCACCTTGGCGTGCTGGTCGCGGGCGGCCCATTCCATCCCGGCCAGGATCCACGAGTCCTGCCCGCTGCCGTCGTTGTCGAGCACCTTGCCGATGTGCAGGTTGGCCCCGGGCGCGACACCGCGCTCGACTCCGCCCGAGGCTGCGCCGGTACCGGCGATGGTCGAGGCGACGTGTGTGCCGTGGCCGTGCCGGTCGGTGATGTCGAGCCCGGGGACGAAGCTCTGAGAGGCCGCGATCCGGCCACCGAAGTCGGGATGCGCGGCGTCGATACCGGTGTCGAGGACGGCGACGTCCACGCCTTGGCCGGTATCACCGCCGGCCCAGACCTCGGGGGCGCCGATCTGTGCGGTGGTGTCTGCGAGCGTCGCCTTGGCCTTGCCGTCCAGCCAGATCCTGGCGATCCCGCCACCGAGCTTGGCGGACCCAGCGGAGCGCTTGGCGGCAGTGGCGGCAGTCAATGAGGTCCACAAGGCGGCAGAGCGGTCGGTGGTCAGCGCGGCGCCCTGGATGCTGGTCAGCGCGAGAGTTCGGCGGGCGCCTGGCGGGACAGCCTGCTTGCGAGCGGCGGCGTCCGTGTAGCTGACGATCAGCGGGAGTTGCTTGCTGTGCGCGTCGTCGTAGCCGTCGGCCAGCAGCTCGGTGACGTTGAACAGGTGCTCGTCGAGTACGCCGGACGCGAGGTAGGCCAGCGCGGCGTCGGGGTAGACGTAGGTGTCCTTGCCCGACGTCATGATGTGCGCGCCTGCCGGTCGACCGGCCGCGTTCTGCACCGTCGCGGTGGTGTGACCGTCGGCGGTGACGGCGGCCGTCACCTTGTCGCCGGTGATCAGGGTGACGGTCTGCAGCGGGAGAGCCCGGTTGGGGCTTGAGCTGGGGCTGGTGCTGGGGAGCGGCGGGGTGGCCTGGGACAGGCCCGGGGTCGCGAGCAGGGCGAGGGCGGCACCGAGCGCGATCACCCCACGTTTGGAGGAGGGCAGCAAGGGGGCTCCAAGGTAGGTGGAGCCCTGATTAAAGGCAGGTCAGAACATGGAGCACTACTTACTTTCTTGGCGCAAAGAAGACACGGCCAAGTCGGTCAGAGCCAGCCGCGCTCGCGAGCCTGCCAGCCGAGCTGCAACCGGGAGCGCGAGTTGGTCTGCTCCATCAGCAGTTGTACCCGCCGCGCGACCGTCCGGCGGCTGATCCCGAGCCGTGCCCCGGCCGCGTCGTCGGTCAGCCCGGCGACCAGGAGTGACAACAGGTACCGGTCTTCGGCGGACATCGTCGCCTCGGCGGTCAGCTCGTCCGCCGCGGTCACCGACAGCGGGCTGGCGCGCATCCAGACGGTCTCGAAGAGCGCGACCAGTGCGTCCAGCAGGCTGCTCGGATGGACCAGCAGAGCCGCGTCGTGCGCGGACGTCGTCCAGTCCAGCGGCAGCAACGCCAGATCCCGGTCCGCGATCGCGAGCTTGGTCGGTACCGTGTCGGCGATCCGGGCCTGCTCGCCCGCCTCGACGTGGGTGACCGTGCTCGCGGACAACAGCCGGTCCTCCAGCGCCGTACTGTCGTAGACGACCCGATACGCGACACCCGCGGCCTGGCGGTTCAGCTGGGTCCTGTTCACCTCGGCCGACGCGACGTACGGAGCTGCGACCAGCCCGCGGAACTCCTTCTGGGCGGACAGCTGCACCCGGTCGAAGGCCCAGCCGACCGCGTCCTGGCCGGAGACGATCTCGATCAGCTCCTCGGTCCGCCGGCTCGTGGGCTTGCGGTACGCCTCGGCCGCCAGCCGTTGAGCCGCCTCGCGAGTCCGGATCAACTCCTGCTCCTGCTGCCGGATGAACTGCTCGACCGCCAGGTCGGGTGGCACCGCGACGACCAGTTCCTGCGGCGGCGGAGTACGGTGCACGAACCCTTCACGCTGCAGGGCCGCGACGGCCCGGCGTACCTGGGCGATGCTCAGGCCGACGCGCTCGGCGAGCTGGGGGACGGAGGCGCTGCCCTGCCGGACCAGCGCAAGGTAGGTCGCCTCCTTGGACTCGGGAAGGCCGACGGCCTTCATGACAACCCTGCCGTCGAGAACTCGCGCATGGCTCTTCGTATCACCGCAAGCCGAGCTGCGTCAGCCTTTTCCCGGCTGATCTCACTGCGGCGCTTGCAGCCGGTCGCGGATGCGTTGCTCGAACTGCGCTTGGGTGGTGTCGATGTGCTGGGTCATCGCGGTCGAGGCCTTGTCGGGATCACCGGCCGCGATCGCTTCCGCGATGTGGACATGTTGCTGTGCCGCGACCTCGAGCGAGCCGGGCAGGCCGCCCGCGAACAGCAGCCGGTCGGACTGCTCCTTGAAGTCCCGCAGCTTCGAGACCGCGGCCTGCAGGAACACATTGCCCGAGGCCTCGGCGACGGCGTCGTGGAAGGTCCGGTCGTACTGCCGGAACGCCTCGTGATCGGAGTAGGCGGCGACCGACGCCTCGGCCGCCGTCCGGATCGTGTGGACCTGGGCCGGCCGGGCCGACGTCGCCGCCAGCCGGGCCGACTCGGCCTCGATCAGCCGTCGGTGGTCGAACAACATCGCCACGTGCCGCAGATCGGTCGGCTGGAAGTAGCCGACCTGGTCGTCGGCCTGCTGGTTGGTGGGCACGGACACGAAGATGCCCGCGCCCCGCCGGGTCTGCAGCCGGCCGACGGCCGCGAGAACCTTGATCGCCTCGCGCGTCACCGAGCGGCCGGTGCCGAGCAACTCGGCCAGCGCCTTCTCGGTCGGCAACCGGTCGCCGGGCCGCAGGCCCTGCTCCGCGATGTACGTGACGAGCTGCTCGGCGACGAGTTCGTAGCCGGGACGGTAGGGATCAAGGTTCTCGGGCATTCAGAAACCGCCGTAGATCTGGAGTTCGTAGATGCTGCCGCCGTTGAAGTTGGAGCCGGTGACAGTCAGCTTGACATACCGGGCCTGAACGGCGGCCGTCCGGATCGACGGATTGCGCCGCACACTCGTGGCCACCGCGGTGTGGTCGTCGAACATCGACCAGTTCGTGCCGTCGAGCGAGTACTCCAGCTTGTACTTGTACCCGCTCGGCAGCTCGAAGTTGGTGACGATGCTCTTCACCGCGGTCGGGGCGCCCAGGTCGACCTGGAGCCAGGACGGGTCGGGCAGCCCGAGCCCCTGCGCCCACCGCGTGGACAGGTCGCCGTCGACGGCCAGTGCCGGGACGTTCGGTTCGGAGTACGACGAGACCGTGACCGGCTTGCCGACCGCGATCCCGGCCTCGGCCGGAGTGGTGACCGTCGTCGCCGGGCTCGGCGGCGCGGCGTTCAGGTTCACGTCACGGGCCACGACCGTGTAGCTGTGCGTGGAGCCGGCGGCCAGGCCGTCGACGCGCAGTTGGTTCAGCGGGGTGGTGGCGATCCGCTGACCGTCCTGGTAGACGACGTAACTGGTCACGCCGACATTGTCCGTGCCGGTCGGCCAGCTGAGGTCGATGGTCGTCGGCAGCAGCACGTTCGCCGTCGGCTTCGGCAGCGCGGCCGGCGGCTGCTGGTCGTCGGTGATGACGGCCGGCTTCCCGTAGGCCTCGATCTCGTAGATGCTGCCGCCGTTGAAGTTGGAGCCGACGATGGTGAGCCGGAGATACCTGCCCCGCACCTGAGCGGCCGCGTAGTTGTCCGACTGGGTCGTCGCGGTTCCGGTGTGGTCCTCGAACATCGTCCAGTCCTGGCCATCGGGCGACACCTCGAGCTTGTACCGGTAGCCGCTGGTCAGCTCGAACGTGGTGATCACCCCGGTCAGGTCGTACTGCGCGCCGAGGTCGACCTGCAGCCAGGACGGATCGGGCAGCCCGAGTCCTTGCGCCCACCGCGTCGACAGCTTGCCGTCGACCGCGAGGGAGGGGACGTTCGGTTCGGAGTACGAGGAGACTGTGACCGGCTTGCCGAGGGCGAGGTCCGCGCCGGCCGGCATTGTCGCCGTGACGCTCTGGCTCTTGCCGGACTCGTTGCCGACCGCATCGCGGGCGCTGACGGCGAAGGTGTAGGTCTGGCCGGAGACGAGACCGGTGATCCTCGCCGACGGCTCCTTCGACGCGCTGGTGAGCTTGCCGTTGACGTAGATCGAGTAGCCGGTGACACCGACCGCGTCCGTCGAGGCCGGCCAGGTCAGGTCGGCGATCGTCGGGAAGCTCGGCTGGACGACCGGTGTGCCCGGCGTGGTCGGCGCGAGCTGGTCGGTCGGCGCCGGCTGCGGGTCGAGGTACCGGTACGCCGGTTCGAGCCCGGCGTTGTCGACGATCGACGCGGGCAGCTGCTCACAGCCCGGGACGACCGGGTTGTTCGCGATCGTCGAGTTGATCGTGTTGGCCTGCGTCGCCGACCGGGGCTGGGTGGTGAAGTTGTGCTGGGCGTCGATGTCGATGCCGTGGTTGAGGAACAGCCACAGCGCGTCGACGTTGCACAGCGCGTTGCCGGTCGTGGTGAAGCCGCGGCTGCCCTCGTCGTGGTAGATCGCGCCGTACGCCGGGCCAGGGGTGTTCTTGATGTAGTTGCCTTCGACAACACTGTTCGGCTGCATGCCGAGCGTGTAGATCGCGCCGCCGTCGGCCTGGTGCTTCATGATGTCGCTGATCGCGTTGTCGCGGATGATGTTGTTCTTCGCGGTGGTCGGGGTGTCGTAGATCGGGATGCCGAAGTTGCCCGGGTAGTTGGTGTCACCGCCGACGTCGGTGTTGCCCCAGCCCCAGCCGACCGAGATCCCGGAGTACGGGAGGTCGTAGATCTTGTTGTGCTCGATCACGGTGTGCTCGGTGTAGCCGGCCAGGATCGCGAGCGAGCCGCTGTAGTCGGCGGCCGCCCTGGTGATCAGGTTGTTGCTGACCAGGGTGTCCTTGGTGATCGCCCGGGCATCGCTCGGGTGGTGATCGATGATGTCCGTGCCGCCGACCTGGATGCCGGTCGCGGCGACGTCGCGGACGATGTTGCCGCGGATCGTCGTACCCTGCGAACCGGTGTTGAGGTTGAGGCCGACCGCGCCGAGATGGGTGAACGTGTTGCCGGTGAAGGAGATGTTCCGGCTGTGGCCGACGTTCACCGCGCCCGGGGTCTTCTCCCAGTACAGCCGGGAGGCGTCGAAGTCCTTCCAGCCGGTGCCGTTGATCCGGAAGCCGGCCTGACCCTCGACCATGCCGTCGTCGCTGCTCGGCGCGAGCCAGGTGGAGTAGGAGAAGGTGATCCCGTCGAACTGGATGTTCTGCACGGGATCGGTGATGGACCCGGTGACGTCCACCAGGTTCTGGACCTGGGGAACCACGACCGTAGCGGTGGTCGGGCTCTGGCCAGGCTTGGGCATGTAGTAGACGTCACCCGTGCTCTTGTCGAGGTACCACTCGCCGGGCGAGTCCAGTAGCTCGTACGCGTTCTCGATCCAGGTCGGGTTCTGGATCTCCTGGCCTTCGTGCAGGTTGGCGTTGTAGTAGCAGGGCTGCTGCATCGTCACCGTCGTGCCGACGGCCGACTGGACCGGGCAGCGGTAGTGCATCCAGCCCCAGCGGCTGTCGACCTCGATGTCGCCCTGGTTCTTGAAGCTCGCCAGGCTGCGGGTCGTGTCGGTGTAGCCGGTCGCGGTCTTGGACCAGCCGGGCGGGTTCTCCGGGCCGCGTGCGCGCTGCTGGCGTTCGCCGTTCACGTAGAACTGGCGGAAGTCGATCGAGCCGACATGCGCCTTGTAGATGTTCTTGGCCGGGTCGGACAACGTCCAGCCGGTCACCAGCCGGCCGCCGTCAATGGTCACCGACGTCCCGGGCAACGCCTGGTAGATGACCTTGTGCCCGTTCCGCCCGGAGTCCTGGCTGGTGAGCTGGAAGGTGCCGGTACGCCGGTAGTCGCCCGGCAGCAGTACGACGTGGATGTCGCCGCGCTGGTGCTTGGTCAGCTTGCGGACCTGGTCGCGCGCCAGTTCGAGCGAGCTGAGCGGGCGGCTGAGACTCCCCGACCCGCCCGTGGCGTGGGCGGCGGGGGAGACGTACAGGGTGGTCGGGCCGGTGGCCTCAGCGGGCGCGGCAAGGAGTGCGGTGGGAACCAGCAAGCCGGCGAAGGCAGCGAGCAGCCGGCGCGGAACGTTTGGCATTGACGGGCCAATCGATCGACGATGGGGGATGAATCAGGTTCATTCGCCGGAAGAATCGCACACTTCGCCGGTGAGTGGAAGATGAATCGGGTTTATTTCAGTCCGAGTTGAACCAGGACCACTTCTCGGTCTTCAGCGGCACCCCCGCCTCGGTGAACCAGCGCGCCACCCGGTCGCGGTTCTCCTCCAACGGAAGGTGGTCGGCCAGCTCACCCCTGGCCGTCACGGCGGCGAAGCTCGCGACCAGCCGCTCGCTGAGGGTGCCGCTCGTCGGCTGCCCGAGCCGCTGATCGAAATACTCGACGAGCGCCTCAGCCGAGCCGAAAGGCGTCTGAACGCTGTAGGCGTACTCGCGCCCCGTGTCCGCCGAGCCGGGTAGATAGTCGTAGTGCTCGGAGAAGTGAATGCCCGCTTTCTCGTCGGTCGCGTCCAGGGTGAGCTTGAGCGTGAAGATGCAGTTGGTCCGCTCCCGGTACACGCTGAGCAGCGTCTCCTTCCAGTCGTGGCCCCAACTCTTGAACTCCACGCCGGCCGCCGTCAGCCAGCCGGCGACCCGGTCCCGAACAGCCATCGGCCGTCCCGGCGCGAGCTCACCCCGCTCAGCGAGTACGCCGAACGCCCGCACCAGCCGGTCGTCGACACTCAGCCCCTCGGCCTGCTCGCCCACCCGCGCTTCCAGCCAGCCCAGCAGAGTCTCGGCCGCAGTCCACGGAATCTCCACCTGATAGTGACCGTCACGATAGGTCTGATCGGAGACGCCATAGCTCTCCTCGAACCGAAGCTGCTTGTTGTAGCTGCCGATCGAGAGTGACACCGTGACGAGTCGGTCACCGCCCCGCGGCTGTTGCAGCAGGACTTCTCGGCGGTCGTACCCAGGCGGGCCTTCGGCCCATTCGACCCCGGCTGCTGCCCGCCAGCGCGCGACCTGGTCCCGGGCGGTCGCTTGCCCGGCTCCCGGGTCGAGCCGGCCACCGGCGATGGCCTCCTCCAGGCAGCGAATCAGGAGATCCTCGGGGTCCGCGGGCTCATCGGCGATGCCCAGTTGCTCTGCCAGATAGGCGGCCAGTACGGGCAGATCGCCGTACGCCATCGGCACTGTGTAGGTGTAGCCGAGCACCTCGTCCGGCGCGCGGTACTCCTCCGTGAAGGTGAAATGGTCGTTGTCCCGGCCGACGGTGCGGAAGTCGATGCTGTACATGACTGACCGGTCGGTGCCCGCCTGAGGCACCCGCAGGAGGACGTGCTCGCGCTCGATCCGCCGGTGCGCGCCGCCCTCGACCTCGATCCATTCATGCGACAGGCCCGCCTTGTGGAACCAGCGTCCGACGGCGTCGCGGATCGACCAGAGGTCGTAACTGCTGAGGTCATCCTGTTCCGCCTTCGCCCGGGCAGCCGTCCCGAGTCGCTGCACGTCGGCGCCCACGACCGGGCCGGTGCCTTCGAGGAAGCCGGTCAGCGTCTCGATCCCGGTTCCCCGGATCAGGGCCTGGTCCTCTTGCTCGGGCGTCTTGAGCGGGCGGTAGGTCAGTACGAACTCGATGTCGTCGGCCGCGGACACTTCGAGCACACCGGCAGGCATCCGCGAGTTACCGGCCGTCCTGAGGATCTCCATGGCCCCAAGTTATGGGCCAATGGGGTCTGACAACCGATCTCCGGGCCGTTCCGTATTCATCGGTGACGGGATGAGCGAGGGGATGTGGGATGGCACGAGACGCTGAGTTCAGCGAGTACGTCGGGCAGCGCCGGACGCAGTTGCGGCGGATCGCGTACCTGCTCTGCGGAGACGTCCACAAGGCCGAGGACCTGGTCCAGACGGCGCTTCTGAAGCTGTATGTCGCCTGGCCGAAGGTCCGGCGGGCCGGGAACGTGGACGCCTACGCCCGGCGGATCCTGGTGAACTCCGGGATCGACGAGAGCAGACGGCCGTGGCGCCGCGAGGCCCCCGGCCTGGACGGCGTCGACGTCCTGATGGCCGACGACTTCGCCGTCGAGGACCGGCGGGCGCTGATCGAGGCGCTGGCCAGTCTGCCGATCGGCCAGCGGCAGGTGGTGATCCTTCGGTACTTCGTCGGGCTGTCCGTCGAGGAGACCGCGGCCGACCTGCACTGCAAACCAGGCACGGTGAAGAGCCAGTGCTCCCGCGCCCTGGCCCGGCTCAACGAATTGCTGACCGCCCAGTTCGGGGCAGTGGGAGGAACCGACCGATGATCGACGAGAAGGAACTGTCGGATCGGCTCGCGGACGCCGCGAGCGCCCAGGACAATCTGTTGCCCAGGGCACTGAGTGACGACCTGGCGGCCGGCCGCCGCCGTCTGCGCCGGCACCGTGTACTGACCGGCAGCGGTGTGGTCGGGGGCGCGGCTGCGGTCGCGGTACTGGTGCTGGGGATGACCAGCTGGCTGTCGACCAACGCTGGGCACAGTAGTCCCCCGGTCGGCGGACCGACCGGCAATGCCATCGCGCCGAACGACGTCCGGGAAGTGGATGCCGCCTTCAACGGGAAGATGCGGGGACTGTTCGCCAAACACTTCGATCCGGGCGTGCGGCACCTCACCTTCGAGAACGCGGCCTTCGCGGTCAACCGCCAGCCAGGGCAAGAAGCAGTCATCGGCCAAGCAGGCTGGAAGATCGCCGGCCAGCAGGGCAGGAGCCTGATCGACCTCGGTCTCTACGGATCCGGCGACGGTCCGGGCTGCGGCCACGTCGAAGGACTGAAACCGGTCTGCCACAGCACGACGATGCCCGACGGCGGATCGGCGACGATCGGCAGGGTGGGCGATCGGGCGGAGATCCAGTACCGGCAGCCCGATGGTGAGGTCGTCTACCTCGCGGTCCGTCCGTGGTTCGGGACCGGCACGACGACCGGGGCGCACGAGATCGGGATCACCGACGCCGAGCTGATGTCCTTCGTCGCCGACCCCGAGTTGAACCTGCCGCCGATGACCGCCGAGGAAGTGGCTGCCGAGCAACAGCTGAAGGACTATGCGCCCCACACCGACGAGGTCCTCCGCGAGACGAATGCGATCCTGCCAGGTGACACGGTGGACCCGCGGCGGATCCAGGAGATCGCCGGGAGGTACATCGCCGTGCTGGACTGGACGAACGGTTCGCTTGCGGCGACGGTCGAGTTCGGGGCGAACGCCAAGCCGAGGGCCCGTACCTGCGAAGTCCAGCTGTCCGTGCCCAGTTGCACACCGCTGACCTTGCCGGACGGCAAGAAGCTCCAGTACTACCAGGGCGCTCGGTCCTACGGGGACGGACTCAAGTATGTGATGGGCGCGACCTACGTGCAGCCCGATGGCGACCTTGCCTCGGTCCGCATTCTCTACCCGGGCACGGCTCTGCCGGCCGGAGCCGCCACCAAGGACCAGTTGATCGAGTTGGTGACGGACCCGGTCTTCGACAAGTAAGGATCCTCGTCAGCCTCCGAGGCCGGGGGTGTCGGTCCAGGTGGTGTCCGCGTCGTAGCTGCCGGCGCCGTCCCACGGATTGGCGCCTCCGGCAACGGCTATGTAGACGAGCTCGTTCGCATGGCGCACGTAGTGGGTCGGGTAGTTGAACGACTGCAGAGAGACGTTGCCGGTACCTCCGGCCCGCGGCGGTTGCGCGCAGAACGTCGCGTCCTTGGCGAAGGTGGAGGTGCCGTCGTTGGGGTCCTTGTAGATGCGATAGCCGCGATGGCGCAGGAACTGTCCGGGGAAGTTGCGCGACTCGAGCGAGTAGCAACTGCTCTCGGCCAATCCGGCGCGGATGACGAAGCTCGCGTCCTGCCGGGCTTGCAGCGGTGAGGCGGCGTCGATCACGTCCGTGCGGGCAGCGCCGTCCTGATGCCGAAGGTACCGATTCGTGTAGCCGGCGGTGGTCACCCGGAACGATCTGGTCTGCCCTTCGGCCAGGTCGGCGCCACTGCGCCACCAGCCTGGTACGACGTTCCACGTCGCGTCCTCGCGGAAGGAGCCGCCCGTGTCGCTGTCGAGCCAGACCTCTGCGTTGCGGTGACGGAGATAGCGTCCGGGCAGGTTCTTCGACTCGAGCGACGTACCGCCGCCGCTGAGCCCTTCGCGAGCGCAGAACGTCGCGTCGGCGGTGAAGGTGCCGCCCGTGTTGGCGTCCTTCTGGATGCGGTTGTTGAAGTGGCGGAGGTATTGGCCGGGGAAGTTGCGCGACTCGAAGGAGTAGCAGGCTGCGTCGGCGAGGCCCGGGCGGACCCAGAAGGTGCTGTCCTGCTTGAGTCCCTTGCTGCTGGCGGTGTTGACCACCTCGGTCGCGGCCAATCCGTTGGCGTGCCGGAGGTACCGGGTGGTGAGGCCTGTCGTGGTCACCTGCAGGGACG
This sequence comes from Kribbella sp. NPDC051620, assembly GCF_044453825.1. Classification (NCBI taxonomy): domain Bacteria; kingdom Bacillati; phylum Actinomycetota; class Actinomycetes; order Propionibacteriales; family Kribbellaceae; genus Kribbella; species Kribbella sp. NPDC051620. The sequence continues at coordinate 962,004 of NZ_JBITDB010000003.1, read as the reverse complement.
CGAGTTTGCCGGTCGGCAGCACGGTGCCCTTGGCGGCGGCGATCACCTTGAGGTTGACCTCGCGGACCTTGGCGAAGTCCATCTTGCGGACCTGGCGGTCGTAGGTGAAGAAGCCGTTGATCTCGTCCTCGACATCGGTCGGCTCGGTGTAGACGCTGCCGGACAGGCCCGAGCCGGTGATCAGGTCGGTCAGCTGGCTGGTGATCTGGACGTACCGGTTGGTGAGGGCCTCCGAGGTCGGCAGCATCTCGTAGGCGAAGGTGTTGCCGCTCGACCACTCGTGCTCTGGGACGTGCAGGCCGAGACCGCCGTACTCGCCCAGTTGGAGGACACGGGTGGATGAAGGTGCCCGGGCGACTGCCGGGCCGACGTACATGTGGTCGTCGATGATGTCGCCGTTGCCGGGGTCGGGATCGGAGTCGCAGCAGTTCGAGCCGGAGTTGTGGTTGACCAGGCGGGTCGGGTCGAGCGACTTGACCAGGTCGGTGATCCGGCCGGCGTCGTACTCACCCCAGCCCTCGTTGAAGGGGATCCACTGGATGATCGAGGTGATGCCCTTGTGGTTGTCGATCAGCCGGCGCAGCTCGGTCTCGTACCGGGCCTGGCCGGTGGCCGAAGCGTTGCGACCGGCAACGAGTGCGGGCATGTCCTGCCAGACCATCAGGCCGAGCTTGTCGGCCCAGTAGAACCAGCGGGCGGACTCGACCTTGATGTGCTTGCGGACCATGTTGAAGCCGAGCGCCTTCTGCTGTTCGAGGTCGAAGCGCAAGGCCTCGTCGGTCGGCGCGGTCGAGAGGCCGTCGGGCCAGTAGCCCTGGTCGAGGGTGCCGAGCTGGTAGACGAACTTGCCGTTGAGGGTCGGACGGAGGACGCCGCCGAGCGTGGCCTTGCCGACGGATCGCATCCCGAAGTACCCGCCGACCGTGTCACCGCCGGCAAGGGTGACCTTGAGGTCGTACAGGTAGGGATCGTCGGGGGACCAGAGCCTGGGGTTGGGGACGGGGATGCGGAACTGGGTGCCGGTGGTGCCGGTTGCTTGGCCGACGAGCTGGCCGTTCTGGAGGACTTGTGCGGTGACGGTTTGGCCGGCAGTGCCTTGGACGGTGAGGTCGAGAGCGCTGGCGGCGACGTTGGGGATGGTGTCGAGGCGGGTGATTCTGGCGGCGTTGGTGGGCTCGAGCCAGGCGGTCTGCCAGATGCCGGAGGTCGGGGTGTACCAGATGCCGCCGCGGTTGAGGCGTTGCTTGCCGAGCGGAATGTCCTGGGTGTCGACGGGTGCCCAGACGCCGACGATGATCTCGTTCGATCCGGCGCGGAGGGCTGTGGTGATGTCGTAGGAGAAGGCGTCGTAGCCGCCTTCGTGGGTGCCGAGCAGGGTGCCGTTGACCCAGACCTTGGACTGCCACATGACGGCGCCGAAGTTGAGTTGCACGCGTTGGCCGGACCAGGCCTGCGGGACGGTGAAGGTGCGGCGGTAGTACATCCGCTCTTCGTGTCGCTCGATGCCGGAGAGCGCGGATTCGATGGGATAGGGGACGAGCACTTCCTCGTTGAGGGTGGTGCCGGTGGGTGGGTTGTCGAGGTTGGTGGTGGGTGCGAACTGCCAGATGCCGTTGAGGCTTTGCCACTGCGTGCGGGTCAGTTGGGGTCGCGGATATTCCGGCAGCGGGTTGGTCGTGGACACCTGATTCGACCAGGGCGTCGGCAGCCGTGGAGTCTTGGGAGCGAACTCGGCGACTGCTTGTGCGGATACCGAAGGTGCCAGTAGGGCCGTCGCGATGAGAGCCACCGCCAGCATGAGGCGCCTCATGGGGTCGCGTTCAGAAGGTCCAGGGCGCTGTGCTGGCGGGCTGCGTCCAGTTTGTCGACGGGGCCGTACCAGTGGAGGCCGTACTGGTCCATCGCCGTTCGGTCAGAAGCGAAGGCTCGGTCGGATTGCTTGCGGAGGTAGGTGGTGTAGGGGTGGTCGGAGAGGGCGGCGTTCAGTTTGCCCAGGCCACGGACGTGCGCGCCTTTGAAGGAGGGGCCGTCGCCGCCGCAGTCGCCTGACTCGCAGGGCTCGCGGAGGATCCCGTCCGCTGTGTTGAGGCCTGACGACGTGGTGGCGGCGTCGGCTATTTGGCGGGCGGTGGTCAGGTACGCGGTGTTGTTGGTGGCCTTGGAGAGCTCGGTGAGCGCACCCAGGAGGACGCCCTGGTTGTAGGTCCAGGCGACGTCGCCGTTGTTCTTGCAGGTGGAGAGGTTGATGCCGTCGTTCACCAGATGGGAGCTGTTGATCATGCCGGTCTGCTGGAACCAGGTCCAGCCGGCCTGCGCCCGTTGCAGGTACGTCGTGTCGCCCGAGATCCGGTTGTGGAGGGCGGCGCTGAGCTGGATGTAGAGCGAGTTGGAGATCGCGTTCTTGTACGTCTTCGCCTCACTCCACCAGACCCCGCCACCACAGGTGTTGTCCCAGTACGCCGCCATGTGGTCGGCATCCGCGCGCGCCGTCTGCAGGTACCGGGCATCACCGGTGTAGTCGTACGCGGCGATCCACGCGAGACCCCACCAGCCGGTGTCGTCGATGTAGTCGTTGCGGAACTGCCCCTCCGCCTTGTTGAGGTTCAGGTCGTAGGTACGCCCGATCGCGTACCGGTAGCTGTTCATCCCCGACACCCGCGCGTTGTCGATCACGGCGGTCAGCGCGTTGGCCGCGTTCCACCAGCCGGTCGTGTCGAAGAGCCCGGTCGACCGGTTGTAGAACTGCATCTGCGCCGTCGCCGCGGCGGTCCGCCGGTCCCACGCGTTCCAGGTGGTCCGCGCCCACGGCGTACAGGCGATGTCGGCCCGGTCACCGGCCTTGCCGCAGGCCCGCAGTGCGCCGACACCTTCGTTGTTCCAGTCGTCCACGTTGAACATCTGCGTTCGCCAGCCGCGCTGTCCGGCCGGTACCACCGTGTTGCCGAGCCGGCTCCCACCGGACCAGGTCCGGCCGCCGTCCATCGAGCGGTCCAGCCAGACCTCGTCGCCGGGGTTGCCGTTCTCGATCGAGGCCCAGCCCATCGCGTCGGCGTCGTCGAAGTGCAGCCGCAGCGTGCGGCCGAAGATCGTCGCCGAGACGGGTGACCGGTCGCCCGGGGACAGCGCCGGATCGCGAGCGTCGCAGTACTTGTTGCAGATGGTCGCGTTCGCCGACATCGTCACCGCCTGGGTGGAGGGTGCGGGCGCCGGCGGTGGAGCGCCGGCCGGGACGGAGATCGCTGTCAAGAGGGCGGAAACGATTCCAACAATCATGAGTTCTCCCTGGGGCGGTAGGAAGAGAGCGTTTTCACGAAAGTAGACGCAGGCTGTGAGGTCGTCAATACTGCACGTGATCGAAACTAATCGAACTTTGAGGGAGTGCGATGTCCGCCCGTCGCCTGAACTTCATCGCTGCGCTCGCCCTGCTGTCCGGCGTGCTGGTCGCTGTCCCGGGAACCGCCGGCGCAGCTGACGGCCCTGCCGACGTGCATACCTATCTGGAGGATCCCGGCCGGGTCGCCGAGGGCCAGGTCGCGCCGCACAGCCGGCTCTGGCCGTACGCCGACGACGCGTCCGCCGTACGAGCCGAAGGCTCGCCGTACGTGCGGTCGCTGGACGGTTCGTGGAAGTTCAAGCTCGTCGACAAGCCGGGTGACGTGCCGGCCGGCTACCAGCTCCCGGGGTACGACGACTCCGGCTGGTCGACGGTGAATGTGCCGCACACCTGGCAGAGCGACTTCCTCGATCACCCGATGTTCCGCAACATCCCCGAGGAGGTCTGGCCGGACGCGCCGCCCAACGTGCCCCGGGACGTGAATCCGACGGGTGCCTACCTGAAGACGTTCACGGTGCCCGCGGATGAGGCCGGCCGTCTGCAGTTGCTGCGGTTCGAGGGCGTGACGAGCGGATACTTCGTCTGGGTCAACGGGAAGTACGTCGGCTATGACCAGGGCGGCTACAGCCCGGCCGAGTTCGACATCACCGACGTGGCGCACGCTGGACGGAACCTCGTCGCGGTACAGGTTCATCGGTGGGGCTCGGGGTCGTACCTCGAGGACTACGACCAGTGGCGGTACGCCGGGATCTTCCGCGACGTCTACTCGTACTCGGTGCCTGCGGCAAGGATCCAGGACGCCTACGTGACAACGGATCTGGACGCCTCCTACCAAGACGCGACGCTGACCGTCGATACCGAGCTGGCGGGGGCCGAGCCGGGGTCTGTGCTGACTGCGATGCTTCGTGATCCTTCGGGTGCGGTTGTGACGACGTTGACTGGCACCGGCCCGAAGCTGAGTGGGGTCGTGCACAGTCCGGCGAAGTGGTCGGATGAGACGCCGACGCTCTACAGCCTGGTCCTTTCGTTGAGTGATCCGTCCGGCACTGTCGTGCACCGGACCAGTCAGCGGATCGGCTTCCGCGAGATCGAGGTGCGGGACAAGCAGATCCTGCTGAACGGCAAGCGGATCCTGTTCCGCGGCGTCAACAGGTCGGAGACCGATCCGAAGACCGGCCGGCACATCACCCATGAGGCGATGGAGAAGGACGTCCGGCTGATGAAGCAACTGCACATCAATGCCGTCCGCACTTCGCACTACGAGAGCGACCCGTACTGGTACGAGCTCGCCGACAAGTACGGCCTGCTGATCGACGACGAGGTGGACATCGAGACGCACGCGCACGAGTCCTGCCCGTCGGTCTGCCTGGCCAGCAAGCCCGAGTGGCAGGCGGCGTACCACGACCGGTTCGAGGCGATGGTCGAGCGCGACAAGAACCACCCGAGCGTCGTCTTCTGGGATACCGGGAACGAAGCGGGCCTGGGCACCGCGCACTACGCGATGGCGGAGTGGGCCGACGCTCATGAACCAACCAGGTTGTTGTACCACCAGTCCAACTCGCCCGACGGCGATGCGCCGTACGCCGATGTCGCGGGTCCGCGCTACCCGACGCCGGCCTCGCTGGAGAACAAGGCGAAGACGTTCAGCAAGCCGATCGTGATGGGCGAGTACGCCCATGCCATGGGCAACGGCCTCGGCAACTTCGACCAGTTCTGGGCGCTGGCCCGCAAGTACCCGTCGATGCAGGGCGGCTTCATCTGGGACTGGGCCGAGCAGAATCTCGAGCAACCGTTGCTCACGACGCCGGACTCGTCTGCTGGGAAGGTACAGGCGTTCTTCGTCGGCAAGCCGTCGCTGACTCTTGGACATGAAGGTAAGGGCATTGACCTGTCCAGCTTGGACGACTTCGTCGACGTCTTCCGGTCGCCGTCGTTGGAAGTACCTGGGCCGTTGACCCTCGATGCGTGGGTGAAACCGGGCAGCTGGACCGGGTCGATGCCGATCCTGACCAAGGGACAGCAGTACGCGCTCCAGCAGCCGAACGCCTCGACGCTGGAGTTCCGGGTCACCTTGAACGGGCAGCAGAAGACGGTGACCGCGCCGACTCCCGCGGGCTGGATCGGTAGCTGGCATCGGATCACCGGTACGTACGACGGGACTGCGCTGACCTTGTACGTCGATGGCAAGGCGGCTGGGTCGACGCCGGCCACTGGCACGATCGAGCCGGGCTTGTGGGAGGTGAACGTCGGTCGCAACGCGCAGACGCAGCAGGACCAGGTCGGCAGTCGGATCGCGCATGGTGTCTTTGACCAGGTGCGGATTCTGCGACGTGCTCTCACTGCCGCGGAGATTGTTGGCGGAGCGGATTTCGTCCAGGATGCGGTGCTCGCGCTGGACTTCGAGAGCACGGTCAACGCGGGGCGGTTCCAGAGTCTCGGCATCAGCCTGTCAGGGACTGATGGCCTGGTCGGGACCGATCGCTACCTGCAGCCCGAGACGGTCGAGATGGCCTGGGCACAGTCGCCGTTGCGGTTCTCGTCGAGTGCGCCCGGGGTGGTCACCCTGCAGAACGAGCAGCAGTTCGCGCCGCTGACCTTCGACCTGCGCTGGGCCGTCCGGCAAGCCGATGAGGTTGTCCGGCAAGGGACGCTGCCGGTGACCTTGCCGCCGGACAGTTCCCGCACCGTGGAGTTGCCGGTGGCCGCGGACAACCCGCGGTCGCTGGAGCGGTTCCTCGATCTGGATGCCGTGAGCAATGGCGCGGCGGTCCAACACGATCAATTCCGTCTTGGTGGAACGGTGGTGACCGGAGTTGGTGACAAGCCGGCCTTGGGCCGACCCGCCGTGGTGACCCAGGGCAGCCGAGTCGTCGTCTCGGGCAAGGACTTCACCTACACGTTCGCCGCGGGAAAGCTCGTCTCCATGGTTGCTAGAGGCAAAGAATTGCTGAAGCGCGGTCCCGAGCTGGATGTCTGGCGACCGCCCACCTCGAACGAGACCTACGACTGGGGAACCGCCGATCGGCAGGTCTGGAACGCGCTGGGCATGGATCGGCTGGCCGTGAGTGCTGGTCCTGCTGGGGTGGAGGAGCTGCCCGACGGGCGCGTTCAGGTGACCGCGCCAAGCGTCGCGGCCGCGCCCGGGCATGCTGCTGAGCTGTCGTTCGAGCAGACGATGACCTACACGATCGATGCCGCTGGTGCGATCACCCTGGCCCACCAGGTGACACCACGCGGCAGCAAGCTCACCAACCTGCCGTACCTGCCGCGCGTCGGCTTCTCCCTTCAAGTGCCGCAGACCCTGGGGAAGTTCGCGTACTACGGCCGCGGCCCTGAGGAGAGCTACAACGACAGGGCCTCGGGCACCCGCATCGGTGTCTACCGGAGCACGGTGGACGAGCAGTACGTGCGGTACTCCCGTCCGCAGGCGTACGGCAACCACACCGATACCCGCTGGACGAGTCTCAGTGACAGCCTTAGCGGGGTGCTGGTTGCTGCTTCGAAGGGTGACTCGGTTGACGTGAGCGTGACGCCGTACGACCGGCTGGACCTGGCGGAGTACGACTTCCAGAAGCAACTGGTGCGCAACCGTGGCTGGGTGACGCTGCATGTCGGCGATGCCGAGACGGGGATGGGTGAGACGCCCAACAGCGTTCAGGCGCCGTACCGGATCGATCCGGCCCAGCCGCGCTCGTACTCCGTGACGCTGCGGCCGCTGTCCGCCGCAGAGGCTGCGACGGGCGCACCGGCGATCACTGGGCCGGCCGCTTGCGATCCGACCACTGCGGTCAAGCCTGAAGGTGAGGCGAAGCAAGGTGTGCCGCAGAGCGTCTCAGTGACTGTCACTGGCGAGTGCGCCGAGCCGGTGCGCGGTACCTCGGTGAAGTTAGCGGTGCCGAGTGGCTGGATTGTCTCGCCGGCTGTGGTGTCGCTGGGTGACGTGGTTGCCGGGCAGACGAGGACCGCCTCGTTTGTCGTGACTCCACCGGTCAGCGCAGGCTTCGGCAGCTACTCGTACGTGGCCACGACCAGCTTTGAGGATGGTGGGCCGGTTACTGCGACAGCCAGCGTCGACCTGCCGCTGGCATCCGGGCAGCGCTGGGCCAGCGACCTCCCGTACGTCGGTACGCCGACCAACGGGTGGGGACCGGTCGAGCGGGACACCAGCAACGGCGAGGACGTCGGTGGAGATGGGGGACCATTGCGGATCGGTACTACCGGCTACGCCAAGGGGTTCGGTGCGCATGCCAACTCGGTGATCACGCTGGACGTGCCTGCCGGGTGTACCCGGTTCGATGCGACCGTCGGCCTGGATGCCGAGGTCGGCGGGTCGGGGAGCGTCGGCTTCGAGGTGCGGGGCGACGGCGTAGTACTGGCGTCGACTTCACGGCTGACGGGCGGTGGCAACGGTGTGGCGGTGACTGCCGACCTGGCTGGGCGCTCGCAGTTGCAGTTGGTCGTCAACGATGCGGGGGACGGCAATGGGTCCGATCATGCCGACTGGGCGGCGGCGCGGCTTACCTGTTGAGGGGAGTGAGGGTGGCGCCCGTGCTGAGGTGTGCGGTGAGGTTGGCGCGGGCGCTGCTGGATGGCTGGGCGACCAGGTTTCCCTTGTAGGTATGGCCGTTGAGGGAGATGCGGTCGACGCGGCGGCTGCCGGCGGCCAGCAGGTAGGAGCCGCCGGTCGGTGCCTTCCAGTAGGCCGAGGCCAGGACGTTCTGGTCGAAGCGGCTGCAGGCTGCTGTGTCGACTGCCTTGCCTGCTGGGAGTGCTGGGGTGCCGGGTGCTAGTAGCTCCGCGCTGGCCCAGCCGTTGCCGTTCCAGGTGTCCGAGCGGGTGCAGACCCAGTTGCCGACTCCGCCGCCAGGCAGGGACTGCTGGGCGAAGATCCAGTTGTTGGCGGAGCGGACTCCTTGACCCTGCAGGGCTTCCAGACCACAGGCGGTCTTGGCCCAGCTCAGTAGCGCGGCTGTACTGGTCGCCTCGCGTGGGGAGCGGGCGGCGTCGCTCGACGGTGGTGGCATGTAGGTCAGGTGGACGGGGCTGAGGCCGCCCAGGTAGGTCAGGAGGAACGCGTGCTTCTCGGCGACGGTTGAGGCCGAGCGGAGTTGCAGGGTCGACCAGGAGGCGCAGGTGGGGCGGGCGATCTGGGCAGTGATGCCGTCGGCTCGCGGGAGGTCGGCTGCTGGGGTGTTGGGCTTTACCAGGTTGCGCAGGGTTGCTGTGGCGATCCAGGGGCCGGTTAGGAAGCGGATGCCCTTGGTCGACTCGCTGATGACGACGGCTGCGGCTGTGGTGACGTCTGCGTTGTCGGCTCTGGCTATGACTAGTCCGGTGCTGTCGGTGCTGTCGGTGCCTTCGGTGTAGCGGGCTAGGCGCTGGCCGTCGTACAGGAGGACCACTGGCGTGTTGTCCACGGTGCCGGAGTAGAGGAGTTGGGGGGACTGGATGGGGGCGGCTGTCGGCGTACCGGCTACTGCTGTCACGCCGGTGCCGACAGACCAGGCGTGGAGGGCTCTGGTGAGGAGGGCCTTGTCGGTGAGGCGGTCTCCGCGCGGAGGCCAGGCGGTGAAGTCCAGGCGGGCCGTGTCCTGCCACTTGTTGGCGGGGGTGCGTTGCAGGCCGTCCGCGGTGAGCTTGGGGGCAAGCATCAGCTGGGCTTGTGATGCGGTTAGTGGTTGCTCCTTGCCTGCTGTGGCGAGGAGGGAGATGAGGATCACGGCGGCCAGTACTGCGGTGACAGCGATGGCCACTGCGCGGCCGCTGACCTTGCGGCCCATCAGATCGGTCGGTGCGAGACGGACCGCGCAGGGGTCGGACGATGAGACGTCGAGAGGGTCGTCGGCGGTGACCTCTTCGAGCAGGGCAGCCTCGTTGACCGCTGCTTGCGGGTGCTGGACGCCGATGGCCCGTAGCTGCAGCTCGGCGTCGTCTACGGACAGTTGCTCCGCCCGTACGAGCGCCCAGGCGGCCCGGGCCTGCGGGGTGAGGGTGCTGAGCGCCTGGTCGAGTACCAGGTTGTCCACTGCGCCCAGGCGGGGGAACAGTCGGAGGCCCCAGACCTGCGGTAGCCAGCGGAGCGGAGTACGAGAGGAGGCTTGTCTGATGGCGTCCTGGAGTATCCGGCGACGGAGGAAGCTGATTGCGTCGGTCTCACCGGCCAGTAGTCGCTGGAGGCGACGGCGGTCGGGCAGTGCGCGCTGGACGATGCCGTGCGCGGCCAGGATGCGGCGGTGGCGGCCCAGCGAGGACGGCAGGATCAGGTAGGCGAGCCGGACGAGGGACGGGTAGGCATCGAGCAACGCGGCCTCGACCTCGGCCGGACCGACGGTCTTGCGGTCGGGCAAGACGTGAATGTCCATGACGAGCCCAACGAGTGACAGCGCTGGCAGTCACACCGCCGCCCGAGACGACATTGCGATCGCTTCCTGACAACTCCCTGACATCGTCTTCATAGGTTGCGGGAGAGGATCACAGCGGTCATGGACAGGAAGGTCGGAAACGTTGCGCGCTCGCGGCTCGGCGGTCATCGGCGTGGTCGCCGTCGCGGTGGGTCTCGCCGTCTCGGCTCCGTTCGTGAGCTCGGCGGCCGGCTCGGCACTGAGGGGTACCGAGCCGGCCGGCCAAGCAGTCGCACCGGCCGGTTCGGTTGCGACGGGGCCGGTTGATCTGGCTGGGACGGCGCCGGCGGCGGACTGGATCGGACTGGTCACCGGTGATCAGGTGGCGGTTGACGGGCGCGGTTCGGTCGTCGCCTTCCGGCCGGGCTCTGGGCGTGGTGGCATCCCGGTGCGCGTCTACTCGTCGGGCGGTCACCTGTACGCGGTACCGGCTGATGCGGTTGCTCTGGTCGAGCGCGGGGTGGTCGACCGGCGGTTGTTCGATGTGAGTCTGCTGGCGCGGCCGGAGTACCGGCGGCAGAACGCGGCGGGGCTGGCGGTGATCGTGACCTACAGCAAGCCGGCTGCGCGCGAGCTGGTCCGCTCGGGGCAAGGGGTTCGGGTCGAGCATGTCTACACGTCGATCGATGGCGACGGGCTGCTAGTCGGCTCGGTCGATGCGTGGCGGCGGCTGATCTCCTCGGGAGGGGTCAAACGGGTGTGGCTGGACGTAGTACGGGACTCTTTGTACAGCTGACGTCACCGGCGGTGATCGCGGTTATCCTCAGGCCGTGAGCGAGACGAGTGGAGTGCAGCCCAGCGGGGAAGCGGTGACCGGACGCTGGGACGGGGTGGATGTCCACTTCGGCGAAGAAGGTGGCCGGCTCACCTATGGCAGCTATCTGCGGCTGGAGCAGCTGCTCGATCAGCAGCGGCTGGAGTCGGATCCGCCGGCGCATGACGAACTGCTGTTCATCACGATCCACCAGGTCTACGAGCTGTGGTTCAAGCAGGTCCTGCACGAGATGACGGCGTCGCGCGACGCGATGCTGACCGGGCAGCTCTGGAAGGCGCAGCACCTGCTCCGGCGGGTGCACACGATCGAGCGCACGCTGATCCAGCAGGTCGACGTGCTGGAGACGATGACGCCGCAGGACTTCGGCGAGTTCCGGCACCGGTTGTCGCCGGCCAGCGGGTTCCAGTCGGTGCAGTTCCGGGAGATCGAGTTCCTGTCGGGGGCCAAGGATCCGTCGTTCGTGAAGCGGTTCCGAGGATTGAGCGCGGCCGAGACGGCACGGCTGGAGCAGCGGCTGGCCGAGCCGACGTTGTGGGACGCCTTCCTGGGCGTGCTCGAGCAGGCTGGTTTCTCGTCGACCGACGAGGATGATCTGCGCAAGGCATTGCAGACGGTGGCTGGGGATCGCAGCAGTCATGCGGAGATCTGGGAGCTTGCTGAGGCGCTGGTTCAGCATGACGAGCTCGCGGCCGCTTGGCGTGCGCGGCACGTGGTGATGGTCGAGCGGATGATCGGCGCCAAGCCAGGTACCGGCGGTTCTTCAGGCGCTGGTTATCTGCGCAGCCGGCTGGATCTTCGGTACTACCCGTTGCTCTGGCAGCTGCGTTCTTCGCTCTAGACCGTTACCGTCAGCTCGTCGAGCTCAGGCAGATGGCCTTCGGTGCATCGGGCAACTATCTCGACCGGGTGGCCGTCGTGGCTGAGCTCGAGCGGCTTGGGCGGGGCGTGGTGGCGGTTGCTCCACTGGGCCAGCCCGAAGACGACGGGCATCAGGTCCTGGCCGCTCTCGGTCAGCTGGTACTCGTACCGGCGGCGCTTGCCCGGCTCCTGGTACTCGGTCTTGGCCAGCACCCCGAGGTCTACGAGCGCCTTGAGGCGTCCGGCTGTCGTCGCCTCGGTCAGCCCGGTGCGGGCGGCGAAGTCGTCGAAGCGGGTGACGCCGTAGTACGCCTCGCGCAGCAGCAGGATCGTGGATCGCTGCCCGATCGCCTGCATGGCGAGATCGATCGGGCAGTAGTCGCCGAGCGGCTGTTGACCCCGCTCGGCCAGGCGGCCCTTCAGCTCAACGTGCATGAACTCACGGTAGCCGCTGACTTGTGTCTTCCGTAGTCAGGCGGATGCTGGTCAGTTGTCGGTCGGGCGGTTGAGGGCGTCGTGGAGGCGGGCCAGTACCGCGTCTGGGGTGGTGGTCCAGTCGCTGGTCAGTACGTGGTGGGTTCGCCAGCCGCCTGCGGTGAGAGCCCGAGGGTGGGTCGTCAGGCGTTCGAGCAGGGTGTCGGCGGCGATTCGCGCCGGGGTGTCGATCAGTACTGCGAGTTGATGGCCTTCGTCGTTCGGCCGGCGCAGCGCCAGGTCGCAGCGGAAGACCGACTCGCCGACCTGCGTCTCGACCACGACCCCCTCCGCCCGCAGCCGCTCGGCCAGTTGCTCGACGACCGTCGACCGAATCGCACCTCCGTCGGCTTTCGCATGCCGTCCTCTCCCGGCGTCACCGGCCGAGCCGGTGGTTGTGGCGCGTGGGCGCGATACGGCGTACTGGCTGAGGACTGCCTGGGTGGCTTCGGGGTTGGCTTGGGAGACGGCGTTGGCGTAGGTGAGGAAGCGGCGCAGGGTGTTGGCGCCGTCGTTGTAGGTGTTGGTGATCGCCTCGGGGTCGATGCTGCTGACGATGACCATGTGCTGCCGGGCGCGGCTGAAGATGACGTTGAGGCGTTTCTCGCCGCCGGAGGTGTTGATCGGGCCGAAGTTCATCAGCATCCGGCCGTCGGGGGCGGCGGCGTAGCAGACGCTCATGATGACGATGTCGCGTTCGTCGCCCTGGACGTTCTCCAGGTTCTTCACGAACAGTCCGGCGTCCTGCTCGTCGCGGGTCCGCACCTGCTCGGCCTCGTACCGCGCGCCGAACTCCGGATCCGCCTCGGCCAACTCGTCCAGCGCCCGCTCGATCTCGCCCTGTTGGGCCTCCGAGAACGCCACGATGCCGAGGCTCTTGCCGGTGTCACGCGCGAGGATCTCGCGAACGAGGCCGGCGATCCACCTCGCCTCGGCCGGGTTCGTACGCCGTACATAGATGCCATCGGCAATCCGCACCGCGGTGATGCTGCCCGCCAGCATCCCGTCCACAACCTCCCCTACCTGAGAAGGCGAATCATCACCCGCCCGAACGGTCCATGGTGGTGCGGGGTGGGCGGGTAGGCGGTCGGGGATGGTTGCGAGGCGGCCTTGGTAGAAGGCTGCGTTGCTGAACGAGATCAGCGCCTCGGAACGGCTCCGGTAGTGCCAGGTCAGCATGGTCGACGCGAGCCGGAGCGCGCTGATCGCCAGGAAGCTGTCGTCGGCCAACGCGACGCCGACGTGCTCGACCTCGTCGTCCGGGTCGGCGGCCGGGGTGGCGACGCGGAAGTACTGCGTCGGTGGCAGTTGCATCTGGTCGCCGACGACGATCACCTGGGGTGCGCGGTGCAGCGCCGGGATCGCTTCCTCGACGGGGATCTGGCTCGCCTCGTCGTAGATCACCACGTCGAAGGAGGTGTCGAGCGGGAGGGTGTCCGAGACCGACGACGGGCTCATCAGCCAGACCGGGCGCAGGCGGGAGACGACCTCGCCGGTGTCGCCCGACGCGAGATCGCGGATCGACTTGTAGCGCATGACCTTGCCGAACTCGTGCTCCAGTTCGCGTCGCCCCGCGCTGAACGCCTTCTTGCGCGCTCGCTCCTCCGGCGACATCCCGGTCACACTCGCCTCGGAATGCGCCAGCTCACTCAAGAACCGCCGCCGTACGCCGGCCACCACCACCTCGGCGTTGACCGTCGTCAGCTCGTCGTACACCGAACTCAACTCCCCGACGATCGAGTCGAGCCGCGCCGAGGTCACCTCCCCCAGCAACGGCGCCGCCGCCCGAGCCCGCTCCCACTCCAACGCACAAACCGCATACTCCAACTGCTCCGGCGTCGCCTCCAACCCACGTACTGCCTCCTGCACCGAGGTCGGCACCTCCCCAAACCGCCGCATCACCCCAACCAACCGCTGAACCACCGGCACCACCTCAGACGAAGCCAGCACCTCCACAACCTCCCGCACCCCACCCAACGTCCCCTCGGCATACCCCGCCACCAACAACCGCCCACTAACCCCCTCCGCGTCGCCCAGCAGCACCCCAACCCGAGCAAGCCCCGCAGCAACGCCATCAACACCAGGCGAGCCAGCCGACGCCGAGGTGACCTGACCGGAGCCCACCCCCGAACCCGCAGCGGCTACGCCGCCGGCCCGTGAGGCGGGCGAGCCGGTCTGGTCGGAGCGCGCCGCGGGAGGTGCGGTGGGCGAGGTGGCGTGGTAGGAGTGCGCCGCCGGAGTTGCGGCGGATGCGCCGCCGGTGGGTGGGGTGGTGGAGGGGGCCGCACCGGCAGCGGTGGGTGCGGTGGGGGCCGGTTGGTCGGTTGCCAGGGTGGGGAGCCATGGGGCTAGGGACTGGTCTTGGGTTAGGTGTTGGAGGGTTTGGGAGAGGGTTTTGGGGTTGGGGGTGCCCCAGGTTTGGAGGGCGTTTTGGGTGCTGGCGGTTGTTGCGGTGGTGCTGTCTTGGGCGGTGATCAGTGTGGTGAGGAGTTCGGTGATGGTGGGGCGGACGGCGCGGGTGGTGGTGTCCGTTCGGGTGTGGACCAGGGACTTGATCCGGCGCCAGTCGGCGGACAGGAAGGCGAGCAGAGTGCCTTCCTTGCTCTTGGCAACTGTCAGGGCCGAACGGGCATCGGCTGGTGGAAGGGGGTCGGTCCAAGCGGACGCTTCTTGCCAGGCGGTCTGTTCGGCCGACAGGAGAGTCTCGTGGTCGGCGGCCGCGGCTCGCAGCTCACGGGCTGTACGGGAGTGGCCGTCCAGCGCTTCGGACTTGCCGCGTTCGGCTAGCGGGAGCATGACCTTGCCGAGCTCGGTCAAGCGGCGGAGGACGGTGAGGTCGATGGACGGCCAGCCGTCGGCGGGTGGTGTCAGGCCGGTGGATTCCAGCGCGTTGAGGACGGCCGACCAAGCAGCGCGGGCTTCGGCGGCAGTGGCGGGGATCTCGGTGTCGGCGCCGGGGGCTGACCAGACCGAGGGGGCGACGAGGCTGAGGGCGCTTCGGGACAGTACGCCGCCGCTGGAAGGATCCGCTGCGGCCAGGCCGGAGGACAGCTCACCCGCGACCTCACGGGCGCCCCACCAATCGCCCGGGGAAGGGATCAACTTGCGTTGCGATGGCTCCAGGGATGAACCCCAGGCGGACGAGCGCGACTCGGCCAGGGTGTTGACGACGGTGCGCAGGGAAGGGGAACCGCCGGCCAGCAGCGTTTCGAATTCGCCGACGGTGGCGAGCAGGCGATCGACCCGGGCCACCAGCGCGTCCCGGCGTACCGTCAGGTCTTCGAGGTCGTCGGAGGCCGCGAGCCAGGTCTCGTAGGTGTCGCGCAGGCCGTGGACGAAGGCCTTCTTGTCGGCTTGGGAGTCGTGGATGAGCGTGCACAGGCCGTCCAGGCGGCGGCTGACCAGCCGGGCGTGGACGACGTCGAGCGCGGCGCGTTTCTGGCAGACGAAGAGCACCCGCTGACCGCGCGCCACGAAATCCGCGATCATGTTGGTGATCGTCTGCGACTTGCCCGTCCCCGGCGGCCCCTGAATGACGAAGCTCTCACCTCGTTGAGCCCGCGCCACCGCCGCCACCTGCGACCCGTCCGCCGGCACCACCAGATGTCGCGCCGACGTCGGCAGCTCAGACGGATCGCTGACCAAAGGCCGCGGCCGATCCGAGAACAATTGGTCGAACGACGGGCACGACCGTCCGGTCTCGAGCAGTTCGTCGTAGTCGCGTACCAGCCCGAGCGTGCGGTAGTTGAAGTTCGCCAGCGCGACCGCGCACAGATCGACATCCCACGAGTAGGGACTGCCGTCGTCGCCCGTCTCCAGCGTGTAGCTGTCGGTCTCGATCGCGCCCGGCCGTCGCGGCTCGCCGAACACGACACTCAGCGGCAACTCCTGCACAGCAAGCTGATTGCGGAAGATCTGCACCCCGAGCGGCTGATAGTCGGGCTGCCGATACGAGTAGGAATAGTGCCGCCCGCCGAACTCGTTCGCCCTGTTCCCGTGCTGTCGCCGCCGGTAGTTCCGCAGCTTCACCATCGCGCGCTGCCTGACGAGATCGATCCGCGGCTTCGCCCGCAAGTGCAGTTGCAGCCCTGGCTCGGACGCTTGCAGCTCGGCCCGCAACCTCTCATGCAGTACTTCGACAGCGTCCGGCTCGCTCAGATCCACCTTGGCCGGAAGGTTGATCCCGTACAGCTGGTGCAGGTGATGGCGCAGCGTCGGATTGACCTCCGCGACCGGGTCGGTGATCCGCAGCGTGTACGAATCGCGCACGCCCCGCTTCTTCGCCAGCTCCACCTTGACGAGCACCAGCGGCGAGGTCAGCCGCGTCGCCGGGTCGTTCTTGAGATCGTGCCAGCGCAGGAACGCCGGGACGAGCCGCAACTGGTCCTGCCCGTACTCCGCTCGGTCGCGCCTGGCCGTCGAGATCAGCTTGTCCAGCGCGGAGGCGGCGTACGGCGCTTCGTCGTACCGGATCCATCTGCCGAGCGGTTTGGCCTTGCCGTCGACGAGTTGCGCGGCGAGGTCGGCGTTCCAGGTGAAGAGCTGCTCGGCGCGGATGTTGCGGACGTCGAGCATCAGCGGGACGGAGACCTCGGTGAGGTTGATCGTCTGGGCCGTGTGCCGGAAACTGACCAGCCGGTTGCGGCGGGAGAGGTCGAAAAGCCTGTCCCGCAAGGCTTTCAGGACTGCCTCGCGCCGATCCGCCGTGTCGCGGGTGATCGCGTCGACGTCGAAGTCGAGCGGCTGGTCGCGGTAGTTCTCGAGTTGCTCGATCAGTGAGCGCAGGTCCTGGGCGCGGCGATGGCGATCGGGCTCGGCCATCTGGGAAGCCACCGAGACGATCACCGGATGCAGCGAACCGGTCAGTGCGTAGAAGTTGCCTCGGGCATCGATCAGCCGGGCGACGTCCTCGGTGCGGGACAGGTCGAGTCCGCAGCCGAGTCCGAGCAGGAGTTGGCCCAGGCTGAAGATGTCGGTCAGTGGATCGTGATGACCGAGGACGTGCTCCCAGCTCTGCCAGCCCGGCACGAGCACCGGCGCGGTGATCGCCTCGGGGGTGGGCTCGGTCACCTGCAACTGCGGCCGGCCGCCGCTCTCGCCGAGGTCGAGCTCGGTCTGACGATGCGCGACGACCTCGACCGCTGAGGACCGATGTCCTTCCCTGGCAGCGATCTCGGCGGTTTGGAGGGCTGGGCGCGACGCATCCTCCGGTGCGAAACCGAGTCTGGTCCGGTCGTCGACGGTGATCCGGTCGAGTCCGCGCAACGGCGCGACCAGCCCGCGCTCGTGTACCTCCGCGGTGGCGTGGAACAACGGCAGTACCGCGGCCAGCAGCGCGTCGTTGCCGAGCCCGCCCTGCGAGACGGCCAGCGCCACGAGATCCCTCATACCGGCGCCCATCGGCGCGACGTGCTCCGTCATGGCGTCACCGCCCGGGTGAGCTCGGCCCGGCGCTTGTCGCTCCAGCCGAGCTCGTCGTCGGCCAGATCGTCGTACTCCGAAAGCCCGGCTCGCCGCGCCAGCCGCAGCGAGGCGATGAGCCCGTCGTCACCCAACTCGGGATCGGCCGTCGCGAGATCGAGCAGCAGATAGCAGAGGTACTGCCGGGTCGCACCCGTCAACGCGCGCGGCCGCGGGATCGGCGCGCCATCCACCGGCCGAATCGCCAACGGCTCGTCGAACCGCGGCACCGCACCACCCGGTACGCCGAGCGGCCCGGGCGGATCCGCGAACCCGGCCGCAAACGTGGCGACCGTGTCCGAGCGCAGCCCTTCCGAATGGGCGATGTGCGCCGCGAAGTCCATGCTCAGCTCGCGGAGCAACGCGGCGTCGAGCAGATCCGGCGAGTCGACGTCGAGTGGACCGGTCAGCAGCACCTCGACGTCTTCGTCGGCCAGCCAGTTCTGGAGTGCCCAGGCACGGGCGACGCCTTCGGGGTGGCTCGTCCCGCGACTGCCGGTGCTCAGGTCCAGCTCGCCGGCTTGGCGGAGGTAGGCGGCCGGGTCGACGGAGGCCAGTCCTGTTTGGACTTTCAGCAGCGCGCGGACCGTAGTACCGAGGTCTCCACAGGCGACGAGAGCGCCGCGGTCGGCGAACAGTTCGCAGGCCATCACCCAGCGGCGATGGGTCTCCAAGTACTGCGCTGGAGTGCGGGCGTCGGCTGCTGCTGCGTCGAGTAGCCGGTCGACTGCGAGATACGCGCCGTCCTCCACGGTCCACAGCACCCGATGCGCCAACTCATGCCCGCAGACCGCCGTCAGCTCGTCCGGATCCAACCGCTCCAGCAGCGGCCCCTCGAACAGGATCACCGCCCGATCGGCCTGATGCAGCAACGACGCGTTGGGCTGCCCGGCTCCTTGCGCCTGGAAGAACTCGATCTCCACCTGAAGCCCGAGCGCCTCCGCGGCCCGCCGACCCGCCGCGTGCAACTCGGCGTGACTCTCCGCCTCGAGCCGGTACGTGTTCCGTAGCAGGAGGTCGCTCAGCCCGTCGTCCCGCGCGTCGCCCTCCCGCAAAGCCGCCCAGGCGCGCTCGTCCACCCGGCGCACCTGCGACAGGACGGCCCGGTGATAACCCAGCACCCCAAGCGACTTCTCAACCACAACGTCACCATAACGACCCCCGCAGACAGAAAGTTCACGCTAGTGTCAGCGCGCTCCGACTTGGGCATTGGTGGAGTAACCGATCGAGGGGATGGCCGGCGTGAAGCTCTACTCCGATGTGGGTGTGCAGCGGTTCGGGCAGGTTCTCGGGGATCTGATGTTGCTGGGCTGGATGGCGTTCTGCACGGCGCTGGGGCTGTTTGTTTTCAAGATCACCAATGCGCTCGGGTATCCCGGCCGCAAGACGGCCGAGGCCGGCGACGGGCTGGCGGCTGACCTGCACAAGTTCTCGGAGCCGGTGGGGAAGGTGCCGGCGGTCGGTGACGAGTTGCGCGCGCCGATCGACGGAGCGGCGAACGCGGCGTCCCGGCTGGCCGAGGCGGGGCGGGATCAGGCGCATGCGGTGGAGCAGCTGGCCTATCTGCTGGCCGCCGTGACGATCGGGTTGCCGGTGTTGTTCGCGTTGCTGATCTGGCTGCCGCGGCGGATCAGGTTCAGCCGCCGGGCGACGGCCGCCCGCAGGTTCATCGACAACGCGGCCGACCTCGACCTGTTCGCGCTCCGGGCGATGGCCAACCAGCCGATGCACAAGCTGGCCAAGATCTCCGACGACCCGGTCACGGCCTGGCGCGACGGCGACACGGCCGTCATCACCCGACTCGCCGACCTGGAACTCCGCAGTACCGGCCTGAGGCTGCCGACCACCTAGCTACTCTCAATCTCATGGCAAGGGTTCTGCTGGTTGAGGATGATGACGCGATCCGGACGTCGCTGGGCAAGTCGCTCACGGCCGCCGGGCATGCCGTCACGGCGCTCGCCAGTGGAGCCGAAGGGGTCGCGGCGGTCGCTCGGGACAAGCCCGACGTGATGCTGCTGGATCTCGGGCTGCCGGATCTCGACGGGCGGGACGTGCTCGCGATGGTTCGCGCCGTCAGCGACGTACCGGTGATCGTCGCGACGGCCCGTGACGACGACGCCAGTGTGGTGCGGCTGCTCGACGCGGGCGCCGACGACTACGTGATCAAGCCGTTCAGCTCGGCCCAGATCGACGCGCGGATCCGGGCAGTACTACGCCGAGGCGGCCCCGACCAGCAGGGCGAATCGACGCTCAGCCTCGGCGCGCTCTCCATCGACCCGGCCAGCCGCGAGGTGACCGTCGACGGCCGGCCCGTCGACCTGACCCGCAAGGAGTTCGATCTCCTGCTCGCCCTGTCACGCCGGGCGGGAACTGTCGTCACGAAGCGCGAGTTGCTCGCCGAGGTGTGGGGCCTGCCGTGGGGTGGCGGCGACCGTACTGTCGATGTCCACCTCTCCTGGCTGCGCCGCAAACTCGGTGAGACGGCCGCCGAGCCGCGCTTCGTGCACAGCGTCCGCGGCGTCGGCGTGAAGCTCGCCTCCCCGGACGCGGGCTGACGATGCGCCGACGCATCTTGCTGCTGTCGGTAGGCATGACCACGCTGGTCGTGCTCGCCTTCGCCGTCCCGCTCACCCTCCTGCTGCGCAACGCCGCCGCCGACGATTCGCTCAAGACCGCTCGGCTCAGGGCCGTGAACGTGGCCTACTACGTCGGCGACAAGGACCACACCGCGGCCGACATCCAGGCGTACATCGACGACGTCAAGAAGGACGGGGTCGGCGGCATCTCGGTCCGGCTGCCCGACGGTACGACGCTCGGCGACCCGCCGCCCGACGGCGTCACCCCTCCGAAGCCGACACCCGCCGGGGACGGGGACGGCGACGACGGCGGCAAGCACGGCCCGCCGAAGGTGTCGGACGCGACGTTCCGCGACGTACACGGCGGTGGCAAAGCGGCAGAGATCAGTGTCAACAGCTCCACCGGCCCTGCGTCGGTCTGCCTCTACCTGACAACCGACGAGCTGTACGAGGGCCTCGGGACCCGCCTCCTCATCCTGCTCGGCGGCAGCCTGCTGGTCCTCCTCCTCAGCGTTCTCGGCGCCGAACTCGTCTCCCGCCGCCTGGCCCGCCCGCTGGAGGAAACAGCCCGTACTGCGGAACGCCTCGCCAAGGGTGACGTTGATGCGCGCGCTCCGACGACCGGCCCGGCCGAGGTGGCCAAAGTAGGGGCCGCCCTCAACGGTCTCGCCGATCGCATCGACGAGGTCATCGCCGTCGAACGCGAAGCCGTCGCCGACCTCTCGCACCGGCTTCGCACCCCGCTCACCGCACTGCGGCTGCAGGTCGAGGCGCTCCCCGACCGCGAGCGAGCCGAGGAACTCAACACCCAGGTCAACAGCCTCGAGCGGACCCTGACCGCCGTCATCAGCGCGGCCCGCCGGCCACAACGCGAGGGTCGGGTCCCACACTGCGACGCCGTCGAGGTGACTCGCGCCCGAGCCGCCTTCTGGGCGCCACTGTTCGAGGACCAGGGGCGAGACCTGGTACTTGACCTAGTGCAGCCGCCCGCCATGGTCCGAGCCTCGGCCGACGACCTGTCCGCGGCACTCGACGCCCTGGTGGAGAACGTCGTCGCCCACACGCCCGACGGCACCCCTGCGCGCATCATCCTCACCCGGCAACCGGTCGGCGGCAGTACCGGCGTACTGATCGTCGTCGCGGACGAAGGTCCGGGGATCCCACTGGGAGCAGGGGAGCGCGGCCGCAGCGACCGCGGCTCCACCGGACTAGGCCTCGACATAGCTCGCCGTTGCGCCGAGGCCGCCGGTGGCCGGCTGACCATCCACCCGAACCTCCCGCGCGGCTCCTCCGTCCACCTCACGCTCGCCGCACCCTAGGCATCGCCCTGGGATTCAGCTCTTGCAGGTGGGTGCGAGGGTTTGCGCGGCCAGTTGATCGTCGCGGGTGATGGGCAGCTTGTACTTCGCGGCGACATGTAGGTAGCGGGCCACGTAAGTGCAGCGGAACGACTTGTTGAGCGGCAGCCATTCGCCCGGGCCCTGGTCGGACTTGCTGGCGTTCGTGGCGCCGTCGACGGCAAGCAGGTTGTCGGTCTGGTCGTTGGCGAAGTCCACCCGGCGCTGCTCGGGCCAGGTGGAGGCGCCGAGGTCCCAGGCGCGAGCGAGCGGGTAGACGTGGTCGATCTGCACCTTGCCGGCGGCTGCTTTGCGGAAGCTGATCAGCCGGCCGGTGTAGGGATCGAGGAGCTGGCCGGACATCACGACGCAGTGCTTCGGGCCGGTCTTGTAGGTGACATCGGTGAGTTGCCGGGCGAGGACGTTGTTGCGGGTGTCGCAGCCGTCGTGGCCACCCGGGCCGGTGTGGTTGTCGGACCACGGCTGACCGAAGGAGCAGGCGCCGGACTTGCCGCATTCGCGGTCATAGCCCTTCACCTTGGGACGGGTGGCGACGACTTTCAGAAGGGCGAGTTCGGAGCGGATCGAGCTTCCCGAAGTACCGGCTGGTGCTGGTTCGACCGCGGTACAGGCGGTGCTGAGGAGGAGTAGGCAGACAAGCAGGACGGCAGGGCGGGCAGACGTCATCAACGGGTTGCAGCACTCACTTCGGGACGGGGGAAGGACGACCGGTCAGCGTCGTCCGCTGGCGAGTTCTATCACCGCAGGCAGACGAGAGCTTCGACGACTCGCCAACTGGAGGGCGGATCAGCGAGCGGCGGCGAGGCGGCGGGCGGCGTCGACGACGAAGGCCCGGCGGCGGGCGCGTTCGTCGAGGTCGTCCCCGCCGACGCCGGTGATCAGCTCGGCCAACTGGGGAACGGTCTGCCACCAGGCCGCGAGTGCGATCAGAGCGAACACCAGGTGGGCGGGATCGAGCTCAGGATCGAGTACGCCGTCACGCTGTGCCTGAGCGAATCGCTCGACCTTCTCACGGTAGTGCGCCGACCGCCGCTCGCCGTCCGCGGCCGGTCCGCGGGTGAGGCCCTCCCACTGCAGCAGCCGTCCCAGCTCGGGGTGGGCCGCGTGATAGTCGTACGTCGCGCCCGCGAACTCGCCTACGTCGTCGAGCCCCGCCCCGGTCAGGGCGACCGCGCTGGCGAGCCGGTCCAGCTCATCCGTGAGCACGATCTCCCACAGCGCGTTCTTGTCGCCGTAGTAGCTGTAGAGCCGCTCCTTGTTGATGCCGGCCCGTTCGGCGATCCGGGTCATCGTCGTGCCCTCGCGCCCGTACTCGGCGAATTCAGCTGTCGCTGCGTCCTTCAGCCGGCGGCGCGTTCCTTCGGTGTCCCAGGCCATGAGCCAGCTTAGAACATCTCCAACGCAACCGTTGCAGATTGGCCGGGGCGCCGGTACGGTGGAATCTCCAACGCAATCGTTGGAGTTTCGGAGGAGGCGCGATGGAGGAGCTTCACCACCGCCGTGCGGATACGGCGGCCGGCCAGGGCAGCGGTGCGGGACTGGCGCTGGTCACGGGTGCCAACAGCGGCATCGGCAAGGAGATCGCCCGGCAGTTGCTGAGCCGTGGCTTCGTCGTCCACGTCGGCGCGCGAGACGCCGAACGCGGTCGAGCGGCCGTTGACGAACTCGGCCTGGGCGCTCGGCTTCTGGTGTTCGACGTGACCGATCCGCGGTCGGTCGAGGCAGCCGCGTCGCAGGTCCCCGCGCTGGATGTACTGGTCAACAACGCGGGCGTCAGTGATCTGGGCCAGACCCCGGTGGAGACTTCAGCTGACACACTCCGCCGGGTCTACGAGACCAACGTTTTCGGCGTGGTCACCGTCACCAACGCCTTCCTGCCGGCTCTGCGGCGCTCGGCCCGTCCGCGCATCGTCAACGTCTCCAGCGGTACCGGCTCGCTGGGCTGGAGCACTGGGCCGAACCCGCAGTTCGACCACCGGATCGGCGGGGCCGGCGCGGCGTACCGCTCGTCGAAGGCCGCGCTCAACGCGCTCACCGTGTACTACGCGCAGACCCTGGCCGAGCACGGCTTCAAGGTCAACGCCCTGGCGCCGGGCCTGCGCGCCACCAACCTGAACTCCCGCGCGGCCGAGCATGGCGGCGACCCGGCAGAAGCAGCAGCAGGCGCGGTTCGCCTCGCCCTCCTCCCGGACGACGGCCCGACGGCGGGCTTCTTCTCCTGGGACGGCACGACCGCGCCTTGGTAGACATCCGAGGCCGACGACAGATTGGCGGCAGTACGTATTCGTGTTCACGCGGCGGCGGTCAATCCGACCGACACCATGCTGCGTTCTGGGATCGCGCACTCCTGGTTGGGCAGTCGTCCGGCTCCCTATGTACCAGGGATGGACGCGGCGGGTGTCGTCGACGCGATCGGTCCAGGCACTGACACGTTGCTCCGGCCGGGGGACCCGGTGATCGCGATCGTCGAGGCCTACAGCCGGCAGGCGCCTACGCGGAGTTCGTCGTCGTGCCGGCGGCATCGGTGGTGCCGATCCCGTCCGGCGCCGGCTTTGCGGCCGCGTCCACGCTGCTGATGAATGCCCTGACAGCCCGGGTCGCGCTGGACCTCTTGGCCTTGCCGGCCGGTCGTACTGTCGCGGTGACCGGAGCGGCCGGGGCCTTCGGCGGGTATGCGGTGCAGTTGGCCAAGAGCGACGGTTTGCGCGTTCTGGCCGACGCCGCGGGTGGACCACCGATCACGCTCGCCTGCTCAGATTGCGGGATCAAGCAACCAACGGTGAGCTGATCCTGCGCGTAGCGGACGTACTACCGGCCGGCCAAGCAGCCGAGGCGCACCGGCGACTGGCCAAGGGCGGAGTACGCGGCCGGCTCGTTCTCGACCTCACCACCTTCTGACATCCCGTACAGAGCTGACCTTCAGCCCACGTGGATGCCTGGTCGGCGGGTGGGATCGGACTCGTGCTGGCGGATGATCTCGCGGACGACCGGTGCGGTGTCGCCGCGGCCGAGGATGAGGTAACGCAGCAGGTGGCTGAGTGGGTTGCCTTCGGACCACTCGAAGTGGCAGTGCGGCAGCACGTCGGTGGTGTCGCGCAACGCGAGCAGGATCGCGGCGATGGCGTTGGGTACGGCGGGGCTGTCGGCCCGGAGTACCCGGTAGCCGCCGATCTCGACCCCCTTGACCCGCAGTACGTCGCTGAACGTCGACGGGTCGACCACGTCGATCTCGAGGAACAGGATGTCGGTACGGCGGGGGACGGGGTCGGCGTCGCGGACAGCCGTCTCCTTGGCGGCGTACTCGGCTTCGTCGCCTGCCTGCCGCTGGTTGGCGATGATGTTGAGGATGCCGTCGTTGCGGATCGACTCGGTCAGGAAGGCGCGGGCCGGGTCGTCGAACTCGATCCGGTCGGCGCGCAGCTCGGTGGTGCGGGAGACCCGCGAGATCAGCGAGACGGTGATGATGCCGGCGATGAACAGGCCGGAGATCGCGATGCCGTCGGGCTTCTCGATGATGTTCTCGACCAGTGCGTAGAGGAGTACGAGGGTCAGCACGGTGAAGGCGATCGCTGCTCGCCGCTGCCGGCGTCGCGCTGCCGAGATGGTGACGGCAACGGCCCCGGAGACCATCATCACCAGGATTCCGGTGGCGTAGGCGCCGGCCTGGGCGTCGACGTCAGCGCCGAACGCGATCGTGATCGCGATGCTGATCGCTGTGTAGACCAGGACGACGGGTCGCACGGCGCGGCCCCACTCGGGCGCCATCCCGTACGACGGGAGGTAGCGCGGCACGATGTTGATCAGGCCGGCCATCGCCGACGCACCGGCGAACCACAGGATCAGGACGCTGCTGAGGTCGTAGACGGTACCGAACACCTCGCCGAGCTTCTCGTGGGCGAGGTAGGCGAGCGCCCGGCCGCTTGCGGCGCCACCGGGCTCGAACTCCTTGGCGGGAATCAGCACGGTGGTGATGAAGCTGGTGGCCAGCAGGTAGACGCTCATGATCAGCGCGGCCGCGGTCAGCAGCTTCTTGGTGTTGCGGATCCGGTCGGCCAGCCGCTCCTTGGCGTCCTGGCCGTCGGCTGCGACCAGCGGCATCATGCTGACACCTGTCTCGAAACCGGACAGCCCTAGTACCAGCAGCGGGAACGCGACGACGGCCGGTCCGATGACTCCACCGATGCCCTGGCGGCCATCGGTGAGCGCGTCGACCCAGGTGTCGAAGGCGGCAGGTGCGGTTGCGACGTCGTACAGGCCGACGACGACAATGGCCGCGTTGAGGACCAGGAAGATCCCGACCAGCGGGATTGCGACTCCGACGGCCTCGCTGAAGCCCATCAGGAACACGCCGCCCAGGATGAGCAGCAGTACCACCGTGACCAGGACTTCCTGCCCGTGCAGGAAGCCGGGGGTGTACGGATTCTCGATCAGGTGCACGGTGGCGTCGGCCGAGGACAGCGTGATGGTGATGATCCACGAGGTCGCCACGAAGCCGAGCAGTACCAGGACGAACAGCTTGCCCCGCCAGAACGGCAGCAGGTTCTCCAGCATCGCGATCGAGCCCTGCCCGTGCGGACTCTCTTTGGCGACCCGCCGGTACATCGGCAGCATGCCCAGCAGGGTGAGCGCGACGATGAGCAGGGTGGCCAGCGGCGACAGCGCGCCGGCGGCGAGGGCCGCGATGCCGGGCAGGTACGAGAGCGTAGAGAAGTAGTCGACGCCGGTCAGGCACATGACCTTCCACCAGGCCTGAGGGGTCGAGTGGTCCTCGCCTGCCTCTGGACCGATCGGCTGCACGCGATGCTGGAGAAGCCACCCGGTGAGCCCGCGGCCGCAGCCGACTGCTCCCGCGGGCCCTTGACGGTGGCAGGCACGACGTACTCGTCCGGAGAGATCACGCGAGCAAGAATGCACGACCCGTCGGGCCAAGTCGTAATCGGTGTTAGAGACGTGTGAGAACTCTCCTCTACCGGCCGCCCGCCCACTATCATCCGACCCTCGCGCCGGGGTCGGGGAGGATACGACTCGAACTTCCGCTCCAGATTCCGCACGCGTAAGCAGTAGCGCATTGGTGTTATCGGTCTGTGGGCTCGCCGAGTCTCATTGCGAGGGCGGTGACCTCTCTGCGGGATGCTGTTCCGGTTTTTCGCAGCAGATTCGAGACGTGGACGCTGACTGTCTTCTCGCTGATGAACAGCGCGCCGGCGATCTCCGCGTAGGTTCGGCCGGCGACGAGGTGGGTCAGCACCTCGCGTTCCCGCTTCGTCAGGGTTGTGAACGGCGCGGGGACGACGTCATCGTTGCTGGGGGCAAGCGGTTCCTCGAGTGGAATCCTGCCGATCGCAGCCAGCGCGAGTGCCTGGCGCCGCAGCGGGACGGCTTCTTCCAGTACTGCGAATCGGTACACCGTCCGCAGTGTGGCGGCGACGGTTGACGGCCGGGCGCCCTCATTGAGCAGGGCCTGGACCCACCGCCAGGAAGCGATCATCTGCTCCCACCGCAGACCGGCGGCTTCGCACAGCCGGGATGCCTTCTCCCACGGTGTCGAGCTGGGCCGCTCGCCGACGCAGCGCCCGGTTTCCGCCTGATAGAGCGCCTCAATCGCCGGCTGCACCAGGTCCTCGGAGTCGAGTACATCGAAAGCGGGATGGGGAAGGCTGTCGTGGAGGGCGATGAGCCGGTCGAGGGTGGTCCTGGCCTTTCTGACACCTTCCCGGTCGTGGTGATCGCGTGCGCCCTGGGCCAGGTCTGCCGCGGCTCGCGCGCTCCACATGAGCATCTCGTCACCGACCCGCTGATCGGTGACCTGCAGAGTCATCGTCCGCTCGAGCAGGTCGAGGGCGGGCTCGGGCTGCTGCCTCGCGAGCAGGTACTCGGCCAGGATCGGCGGGGCCCCCATCCCGGCTCGGGTTTCGAGGGTGGGAATCAGGTCCGCCGCCCGTTGGAGGTGCATCTCGGCGGTCTCCAGTTCGCCGCGACGGGTCGCCAGCAGTGCTGCGTCCAGCCTGGTCCCCGCGCTCGCACTGCCACTGCCGGGGAGGGCGAGACCTTCGCGGATGACGCTGCTGCTGTCCGACAACCGCCCCAGCGCCATCAGTTGACGCGAGGCCATGTTGGCCAGCCGGACCGCGCCCTGGATCGCGTCTGCCTCGAGCGCGCGCTGGAATCCCTCCTCCGCCACCTGGGCGGCCTTCGTGATGTCGCCGTGGTAGCGGAGTTGGTGGTGCTTCATGATCGCCGACCACGCGATCACCTCCGGGTCGCCGGATGCCTGGGCGTATTGCGCGGCGAGCTCGAGGCAGTCGTCCGAGCGCTTCAGGTCCGATCGCCTGGTGGTCAGCGACAGCACTCCGTAGGCGACGCTGAGGGCCGTGCCGTCACCGGAATGCTGAGCTGCCTCGATCGCCGCCTCCGCGTGCCGTCGCGATGCCTGGTGGTCACCGCTCCATACCTCGCAGGAGCTGAGATTGGACAGGGCGTTGGCGTACTCGGCCCGATCGGGGAACGGCTCGCTCAGCCGCACCGCTCGCCTGGCCTCGGCGAGTGGTTGGCCTTCGACTCTGTCCAGCTGGTAGGCGGCGTCGGACCAATCGAGCAGCAACCGGCACGCGTGCAGCGGGTCCTCTTCCGGATCGACGAGGTCGAGCGCGCGGCTCAATGCATCGATACTCGTCTCGACGTCGCCGACCAGATGACTTGTCCGCGCCAGGTCTTCCATGAGTCGTACCTCGCCGGCGACGTCGGCGGTCTTGCCGTGATGCACGGCCGGCCACAGTCTGGCGGCTCGGCGCAGATGGCCGGCCGCCTCCTGTGGCGCCCGGATCTTCTGGGCCAGCTCGGCGGCCCGCATCGAGGCACCGAGAGCGGCCGCTGGATTGTTCGCCGCCTCATGGTGCAGGGCAAGATCACCCTGCCTGCGTACTTCGTCGATGCCGACGCTGGAGCCGCCTTCGAGTGCCGCGGCCCACGCCGCATGGATCGGCGCGGCGGCACCCGGGGCGAGGGTGGTACTGAGGACGTCGGCGAGAAGCGGATGCCGGAACCAGCACGCGTCAGGTCCTTGCGCGATGAGGATCCCTTGATTCGTTGCTTCGGCGACAGCCGCGTGGACGTCCGGCAACCCCAGAGTCGCCGCCACCGCCATCAGATCGCTGAACGCTGCCGGTCGTCCACCAACCGCCAGCAGACTCGTCGTCTGCCGGGCGGGGGCCGAAAGTCGATGCCAGGCAGCAAGAAGAGCATCCGCCAGTTCGACCGGGAGTCCAGGTGGGAGCAGTTCGTCGTCGGTCGTCAGCCCCCTGATGAGCAGCTCGCTGAGGTAGGGGTTCCCGTCGGACCGGCGTACCACCTCCGCGACCAGGCGAGGTTGGGGCCGGCCGCCGATGATCATGGCGATCTGTTCTTCGGTCTCGTCCCTGCTCAGTCTCGCCAGGCGCATCTCTGCCACGCCCGGCAGCCGTCTCAGTTCGGCCAGCCAGTTGTGCATCGGATGACCGGCGCCGAGTTCCTCGTCGCGATGGGTCGTCAGCACCGCGAGGCGCTGGTTGCGGAAACCGGCGATGAGGTAGGCGAGGGCGTCACGGGAGGCAAGGTCGGCCCACTGGACGTCGTCCACGACCAGGAGAGCCGGATGACGAGCCGCGATCGCCAGTACCAGCGCTTCGATCACGGGCAGGAGCCGTTGATGGCCGTTGGACGATCCGCCGAGGGAAGGCAACAGCTCCGCCGCGCCGTCGACGGATTCGAGCACGTCGGCGACCTCTGCCGGATCGGCAGCCGTCACCCAGCCGTCCAGAGCTCGTACCAGCGGGAGGTACGGCGAATCGACGGAGCCGAAGTGGAGGCACTGCGCCCACAACACCACGGCACCCCGACGGGCGGCGTCCTCACAGGCACGCCTCACCAGCCGGGTCTTGCCCACCCCGGCCTCACCGCGCACGAAGACCGCGGACGGCCGTCCCTCAGCGGACCGCTGAATCGCCGTTTCGAGGATCCGCTGCTCGTCCGCCCGCCCCGCAAGGAACGTCGGTTGTCCGGCCAACTTCTCACCCCCACGCCCAAGTCTGCGCTGTCGAGCCGAGATCTGAGGGTCTTTTCCGCATTTCTGAGGAGATTCGGCGGATGTGGGTCCAGGCCCCGCGGGCCCAGCCTGGAACCAGGCAACGACAAGAGGGGGGCGACGGTGATGTTGACTGCGGAACTGGTACTGATCGTCGGGATGGCTTGTGGAGTGGGCATCCTGGTGCTGGCCGGCCTGCTGGCAGGCCGTGATGACGAGCTCGACCCCGAGGTCGAGTCCACGAACTGGCGCCGGGCGGATGCCGAGGTGATCTCGGTGCTGCGGTCGGGGGACCGCACGTTCCTGCTGGTCCGGTTCCCGGTAGGAACCTCGCTGATCCGCAACGACGTGCGGTACCCGCTGCCAGGCGGCGCCCCGCACGCCGGACAGCGGGTACCGATCAAGTACGACCCGGCAGCACCGGCCCGGATCGTCTTCGACCTGCCCAGGTACAACTCGCTGACCAAGCTCAGCTGACCGTCGCTGCCTCGCGCAGCGACCTGCGGACGATCGAGGCGCCGATCAGTGAGATGGCGAAGACCACGCTGAATGCGATCGCGCCGTCGACCAGCGCGGACATCAATCCGCCGGCGGTGACGATCGCACCCAGCGCCGGGGCGCCGATGCCCTGGGAGATGTAGCCGACCAGATAGCCGCCGGAGACCATGCTCGCGCGGTGGTGTGGCGCGGCGTACCGGTTCAGGATGGTCAGCCCGCCGGCGAAGTTGAAGGAGTATCCGATTCCGGCACAGGCCGAGGCGAGGAAGAAGACCACGATCGCGTGCGTCGTACCGGTGACGACGAACAGCCACACCGCGCCGGCCGAGAAGACGGCGCCGACGATCACGGCGGTCCACAGGTTCAGCCTCTTGGCCAGCAGGGCGGTGGCCGAGATCGAGACAGCGAAGACCGACAGCAGTGCGCCGGTGAGCAGGGCGTTGTCCGAACGCGCGAGTTGATGGGCGATCCTGGCGCCGAGCGGAAGGACCAGCGATCCGAGCATGAACGACGAGGCGAACGCGATCGAGCCGGCCGCGAAGATCCAGCGGTTGCCGCGCGGGATGACGATCGCGCGGATCCGCCAGCGCGATCGCGTCTCGTTGGGTGTGTGCCGCGGCAGCCCGAGGGCGAAGAAGGCGACGGCAAGGATCGTCAGCGCCAGCACGACGAAGGTCAGCCGGAGCGGGTACGGCGCGTACTGCGACAACCCGCCGCCGACCAGCATCGCCAGCGCGATGCCCAGGGCGGAGACGGCGGTACCGATCGCGCCGGCGCGCTTGTCGGCGCCGGCTGCGCTGAACTCGACCATGGCCACGCTCGCCGGGCTGAGTGACAGGCCGACGCCGAGGCCCATGAAGGCGCGGCCGACCAGCAACAGGGTGACGTCCCTGGCCAGGATGAACAGCACTACGCCGGCGAGTTCGGCGGCCAGGCCGAGCAGTATCGCCGCCCGCCGGCCGATGTGGTCGGACAGGTTCCCGAAGATGACCAGGACAGGGATCAGCGCGATCGGGTAGGCGGCGAAGATCCAGGCCACGGTGGTCGACGTGATGCCCCAGTCGGCCTGATAGAGCGGGTAGATCATCGTCGGGCACGCGCTGGTCCACAGCGCGAGCGCGACGACCGCGCCCGCTGTCCAGAAACTGGCGCGCTCACTGAGCGATCGCACGGGTCCTCCAAGTGCTGCGGCAGACCGCCGCCTAGCTGAGTTGATTTTCTGAACCTAGCATCTCCTGGGTATAGTTCCATAACTCAGCTCGGAAGGTGGACCGGATGCCGAAGTCGCTGGGCAGGGACTCGACCTGCTCGATCGCGCGCAGCCTGGAAGTGCTCGGCGACCGCTGGACACTGCTGATCCTGCGCGAGGCGCTGATCGCGGGGTCGACCCGGTTCCAGGAGTTCCGTGAGGCGCTCGGCATCGCCCCGAATCTGCTGACCCAGCGGCTCACGTTCCTGATCGACGAGGGGTTGCTGACCCGCCGTACGTATCGGGAAGAGGGCGCCCGGGCGCGGGACGAGTACGTTCTGACCGAGAGCGGCCGCAGTCTCAACCTGGTGATCGCCGCGCTCAGCGATTGGGGCAGGACCTGCCGGCCGCGTCCGGACGGGACTTCGCCGGCGTTTGTTGCCGAGGACTCCGGGGTGCCGGTCCGCTTGGCGTTCGTGACCGGCGACGGCGACCAGGTGGACGCAGAGCGGTTGGTCGGCCGTCGCACCCCCGACCGCGAACTCGCCGACCGCTGACGCCGCACCGCCTGACTCTTGGCCGGCGGCCTGCAGCACCCGCCGCCGACCCAGGCCTGCCTGGTCGAAGCCCTGGCCCGCCCCTTGGTGCTAAAGCGAGGTTCGGGCAGCTGACTCGGTGCTCCGACCAGCGGCACGGTGTCGTCGCCCCGTCCAGGATGGAAGGGTTAGCTCACGGTCGATTTGACCTCGTCGGTGTGGAGGCTGAGCCAGGTTTCGAAGGTTTGGAGGTCGGGGTTGAGTTCGCGGACCAGGTTGAGGTCGCGGTCGCCGGTGAAGCGGGCTGAGTCTTCGGCGTAGTACTGGAACATGTTGGCGAACTCGACTGCCATCGGGAAGTTGAACTGGCGGAAGTCGTCCCAGGTGTGGGGCTGGTAGGTGACCTCTTCGCCGAGGGCCTTGCTGAGGGCGGCGGCGTACTGGTTGCCGGTCAGGTGGTCGCCGGCGATGCTGACGGTCTTGCCGATGAACTCGTCGCCGCGCTTGAAGATGCCGAGGGCGGTCTTGCCGATGTCGACGCCGGCGATGCCGGACAGCGGCTGGTCGGCCATCGGGAGGGTGAGGATGAGCTTGCCGTCCTCGCCGCGGATCGGGCCCATGCCCTGCAGGATCGCCTCGAAGTAGAAGGTGGTCTGCAGGAACGTCGTCGGTACGCCGTACTTGGTGAACAGCTCGTTGGCCTCGCCCTTCGCATCGAAGTGCGGGACCTTGTACCGGCCATCGTCGAGGCTCGGCACCCGGTCGGTGTCGCCGAAGTGGCCGCGGGTGTCCTCAAGCGTCGACCAGATGACGTGTGCGACGCCGGCGTCCTTCAACGCCCGGGCGGCGTTGTCGGCCTGCTCGAGTTCCATCTCCGCGCGGGTCCGGGCGGCCTCTTCCTCAGGCGTGCGCTCGACCCAGTAGTTCGTCACCACATAGGCGCCGTGCGCGCCGTCGAACGCCTTCCGCAGGCTCGCCTCGTCGTCGAGGTCGGCCTCGACCACCTCGGCGCCGGCCGCGGCCAGGGCCTTCGACTTGTCCGACTGAGCGTTCCGGGTCAGCGCCCGTACTGCGAACCGCTGCTCGGGGTCGGCCAGTATCGCCTGGACCAGCCCGCCGCCCTGCGAACCGGTAGCCCCGACCACGGCGATGAGCTTCTTGTCTGTCATCGAAATTCTCCCTCGAAGATGTTGGGTTGATGTGTCAACCTAAAGCGAGCATAGCGCGCTTGGTTGATGTGTCAACCCCGTCGGGTAGGATGGTGCTCGTGGCGAACGAACCGTGGCTCGACGACGACGAGCAGAAGGCCTGGCGCAGCTATCTGCTGATGCGCAAGACGCTGGAGACGCACCTGGCCCGGCACCTGCAGCGGGAGTTCGGCCTGTCCGAGTCCGACTTCGAGATCCTGGTCAACCTGTCCGAGTCCGAGACCGGCCGGATGCGGGCCTACGAGCTGGGTGAG
Organism: Kribbella sp. NPDC051620; assembly: GCF_044453825.1. Taxonomy (NCBI): domain Bacteria; kingdom Bacillati; phylum Actinomycetota; class Actinomycetes; order Propionibacteriales; family Kribbellaceae; genus Kribbella; species Kribbella sp. NPDC051620. Next base: position 929,024 of record NZ_JBITDB010000003.1, on the reverse strand, counting down.
GCGACCCAGTGGGAGAAGAGCCGGATGTCGCACCACCTGACCCGGATGGAGAAGCGGGGGCTGATCCGGAAGGAGGCCTGCGAGGCTCGCTACCCGGAGATCGTGCTGACCGACGAGGGCCTGGCCGCGATCAAGGCCTGCGCGCCGGTACATGCCGGCCGGGTCCGCGAGTTCTTCATCGACGTACTGGGCAAGGAGCGGGTGGTCGCGTTGGGCGAGGCCGCCGCCGAGGTTGTCGACGCGGTCGACAAGCACCAGCGGACCGACTGCCCGCCAGAGGTACGGGGCTGCGGCTGAGAGGCGCTCTCAGGGAGGTCTCAGCAGAACTTGACCCCGGCTTGAGGTTCTCTTGGCGTGCGCCTGAGGCCCCCGGCGCGAAGCTCGTGACATGGTCACCACAGCGATCGATCCTCACTCAGACCGCACCCGTTGGCTGCGCAGGTCCGCAGCGGCTGCCATCGCCACCGTCGTCCTCGGGATCACCGGGACGGGGCTGGCGGTGGGCATCGTCAGCGCGCGCCAGCCCGACGACTCGGGCGGCGGCGCCCAGGCCACCAGCTCCGACGACAGCGGCAGTACTTCCGACAACGGCTCGGGTAGCGGAAGCAGCTCAGACAGCAGCGGCACTGGGCTCGGGTCTGCTCAGCAGGACGCTCCCACCCAAGGCGGGAGCAACGGCTCATGACCGCCTCGCGTACCTGGCAGGCGTGGAGCTGCACCGTCCGCCTGACTGTTGACGACCCCGTAGTACTCGGTGCGGCTACCGGCGCTCTCAAAGCGCTGATGGATCGCGTGGACAAAGCAGCCAGCCGTTTCAGACCGGACTCCGAGCTGTCCGCGGTCAACACCCGCGCCGGCTCCATGGTCCCGGTCTCCCGCCTACTGGTCGACCTGGTCGACGTAAGCCTCGTCGCGGCCTCCAACAGCGGCGGTGCCGTCGACCCGACCGTAGGAGCCGCCGTAGTCGCCGCCGGCTACGACAGTGACATCGAGATCGTCCGCACTCGCCTCCCCAAGGCCACCCGACCCACGACCCCCGCCCCTGGCTGGCAGCAGGTCCGGTTGAACCGCAAGATCGCCATGGTCGGTGTTCCCGAGGGCACCTCCCTCGATCTGGGTGCCACAGCCAAGGCCTGGACTGCAGACCGGGCGGCCCTGGTCCTCAGCAAGCGGCACGGCTGCGCAGTACTGGTCGAGATCGGCGGAGACCTCCGTGCAGCCGGTACGCCAGCTGAGCCCTGGGTAATCCGAGTAGCGGAACGCGAAGGCGAAGAAGGCGTCGCCGTAACCCTCGCCCACGGCGGCCTGACCACCTCCACCCGTACTGCGAGGAGCTGGCTGACCTCAACTGGCCATGCCCACCACGTCATCGACCCTCGCACCGGCCAGCCCGCCGACGGCCGCTGGCGCACAGCATCGGTCTGGGCGCCGACCGCCGTACGAGCCAACACCTTCAGCACTGCCCTCATCGCGACCGGTGAGGCAGCACTAGGGCGACTGACTCTCGCCGGACATCCGGCGCGACTCATAGCCGGCGATGGCGAGGTCACCGAGCTGTCGGGCTGGCCCTCCGCGAGCAGGGCCGCCTGATGACGTTGTGGTACCTGGCCCGCGCGGCCGGCGTGATGGCCCTGATCTTCTTCACCCTGGCCGCATCGCTCGGCGCACTGGGCTCGGGGAGCAAAATGCCGGAGCGGCGGTTCTGGCTGCAGTACGTCCACAGGTCAGCCGCTGTGACCGGCCTGCTGCTCCTGCTCGCACATGTCGTGGCAGTGATCGCCGACAGCTTCGTGGACATCACTGTGTCGGTCCTCGTCTGGCCCTTCGGCTCCGGATACCGGCCGTTCGCGATGGTGGTCGGAGTGCTTGCGTTCTACGCCCTGATCCTCGCAGCACTCGTCGGTGCCGCCCGGGGCAGGCTTGCGCGCTCCGAGGCCTTCACCAGGCGCTGGCGCTCGATCCACATCGCCGCCTCCATCGGCTGGCTCCTGGCAGTCGGCCACAGCCTGCTGGCCGGCACTGACCGCGGTACGCCGTGGATGCTCGCGATCACTCTCACCTGCTTGGCGGTCGTCGGCGCATCCGTCGCCGTACGCCTCCGGAGCAGGACAACGACCGCTCGGCTGGTGAGGACCTCATGACGATCCTGCAAGAGACCCCTACGCCCCTGCGCGCCATCGGGCAGCCCCGCCTGCTTGCCGGGCTGGCCACCGGTCGTGCAGACCTCCCACGGCACCTCCAGGTGCACGGCCCACTCCCGGAGCTCAGCAGAGAGGCCTACGCCGAGCTAGCGACGGCTGTAGGTCTCAGGGGTCGAGGGGGAGCGGCCTTCCCGGTCGCACTCAAGCTTGCGGACCTCCCGTCCAGGGGGATCGAGGCAGTAGTGATCAACGGCTCCGAGAGCGAGCCGGTCAGCCGCAAGGACCGTCTACTCCTCACCATGGCACCGCACCTGGTACTGGACGGCGCTACCGGTCTGGCACGCGCATTGAAGGCGCCACTGGTTCTAGTAGCCGTGCACGACCCCTCCGCGGCCGCCTCGGTGAGGGCTGCGCTCCTAGAACGGCAGGACGGCGTAGAGGTGCAGGTCGCTGATACACCCGGCCGCTTCGTCGCGGGCGAGGCACGAGCCGTGTTGAGCGTGTTGGAGGGCGGCGCACCGGTTCCGCCTGGCCGGAAGGTGCTGCCGACCAGGAAGGGCTACAACCGGCGTCCGACCTTCCTGTCCAATGTCGAGACCTTCGCTCAGCTCGCAGTACTGGCTCGGCTCGGTGCCCACGAGTTCAGCAGCACCGGGCTGATCAGCGAGCCGGGGACTCAGCTCCTGACGATCGACGGCGCAGTAGAACGACCAGGAGTCGTCGAGACTCCGACCGGCACCCCACTAGAGGCAGTACTACGCTTCGCCGGCGCCTCCCCAGGCCCCGTGCTGGTCGGCGGGTACCACGGCAAATGGCTACCGACCGGCCTGAGCCGCCCCGAGACGACCGGCGGCGCAGGCATCGTCCTAGCGCTCGGTACGGACACCTGCCCGCTTGGCGAGGTCCATCGGGTCGCCCAATGGCTGGCGAGCCAGTCCGCGGGCCAATGCGGCCCCTGCGTCTTCGGACTGGCCGCCCTGGTCGACGACTTCGCCAGGTTGCTGAAGGGAGATCCGGCCGGCTGGCACGACGCGCAACGGCACCTGGGGCTGGTACCGGGTCGTGGTGCCTGTGCGCACCCGGACGGATCGGCTCGCTTCCTCGCCTCGGCACTCGAGGCCTTCGACGACGACATCCGGCAGCACCTGGCCGGCGGCTGCGGCCGCGCGGTCCGGGGTGTGCTGCCAGTACCCGGAGGTACCTGGTGAACAAGCTGGAGCTCGACTGGACCCGCTGCGACGGCCACGGCCTCTGCGGGACCCTCCTGCCCGACGAGGTCTGGCTCGACGAATGGGGTTTCCCGGTCATCCGGAACCGTGAGATCACCCCTGGTGAACGGGCGAACGCGCGCCGCGCAGTACTGGCCTGCCCGGCTCTTGCGCTGCGGCTGACGAGGTCTGTTAAAGGTGATTCGTAAGGCATCGGAAAGGACCGTCCCGACACCACACCAGTGACAGAAGTGGACTAATCTCTGAGGGAGGGACACAGAGTCGTGTCGCTCGGCGCAGAGCGCCGCTTTTGTCACGCGTGGAGACGGTGGGGAATGCAGAGCAAGCTGGACGTCCAGAAGGCGGATGTGCTCGCCAAGGCGGTGGCCGCGGGGTCGCACGGCAAGGACCAGTCGGTTGATGCCGGCAAGTTACGGACCTTCCTGGAGCGGTACTACCGCTACGTCGCCGCAGAGGATGTCGCCGAGCGGCAGCCGACCGACTGTCTGGGCGCCGCCAAACACCACTACAAGTCCGCGCTCTCCCGGCCGCAGGGTACCGCCAAGGTGCACGTCTTCACGCCGACCGTCGAGGAGCACGGCTGGTCCGCGAACGGCCGGACGGTGGTCGAGATCGTGATCGACGACATGCCGTTCCTGGTGGACAGCGCGTCGATGGTGATCACCGACCACAACCTCGAGCTGCAGTTGCTCGTGCACCCGCAGTTCGTGGTCCGCCGCGACGTCGCAGGCACCCTGCAGGAGGTGCTCGACGACGCGGCCGCCGCGGACGAGCACGACCTGGTCCGGGAGAGCTGGATGCACCTGGAAGTCGAGCGGATCGCCGACCCCGCGGACCACCGCGCGCTGGAGCAGGCGCTGCAGCGGGTGCTCGGCGACGTGCGTGAGGCCGTCGAGGACTGGCCGAAGATGCACGAGAAGGCCGTCTCGATCGCCGAGTCGCTGGACCCGTCGGAGCTGCCGGTCGGCGCGGGAGAGGTCGAAGAGGCCAAGGAGCTGCTGGAGTGGCTCGCCGACGAGCACTTCACCTTCCTCGGCTACCGCGAGTACAGCTTCACCATGAACGGCGAGCAAGGCGTCCTGCGCGGCATCCCGGGCACCGGCCTGGGCATCCTGCGGCCGGACCCGAAGCTCGACGAGAACGCCGGCAAGCTGCCGCCGGAGGTGAGCGCCAAGGCCCGTGAGCGCAAGCTGCTGATCCTCACCAAGGCCAACTCGCGCTCCACCGTGCACCGCTCGTCGTACCTGGACTACGTCGGCATCAAGCAGTTCGACGAGAACGGCGAGCCCGTCTCCGAGCGCCGGTTCATCGGGCTGCTCTCCTCCACGGCGTACACCGAGAGCGTCATGCAGGTCCCGGTACTGCGCCGCAAGGCGATCGAGCTGTTCAAGCAGACCGGCTTCGACCCCAACAGCCACAGCGGCAAGGGCCTACTGGACGTACTGGAGACCTACCCGCGCGACGAGCTGCTGCAGGCGCCGGTGGAGGACCTGCTGCCGATCGTGCAGTCGGTGCTGCACCTCCAGGAGCGCCGTGCGGTCAAGCTGTTCGTCCGCCGCGATGTCTACAACCGGTACCTGTCCTGCCTCGTCTACCTGCCGCGTGACCGCTACACCACGGCAGTGCGGCTCAAGATGCAGCAGATCCTCAAGGACGCGATCGGCGCCGAGTCGGTCGACTACGCCGCCTACGTGACCGAGTCCGTGCTCGCGCGGGTGCACTTCGTCGTCCGGATGAAGCAGGGGTCGACGGTAGGCGATTTCGACGCCGAGATCCTCGAGCAGAAGGTCGTCGAGGCGACCCGTGCCTGGCAGGACGACTTCAACGTCGCGCTGCACGCCGACGGCGGCGACGGAGCCGTCACCCGGCTGGCCAGCCAGTACGCCGGTGCCTTCCCCGAGGCGTACAAGGAGGACTTCGACGCCCGGATCGCCGTGCGCGACGTGAAGATCCTGGACGCCCTCCCGGCCGACGACGGGCTGTCCATGTCGCTCTACACCCCGATCGACGAGGAGTGGGAGGGCGAGCGCCGGTTCAAGGTCTACCGGACCGGTACAGCGCTGTCCCTGTCGCAGGTACTGCCGCTGCTGACCCACATGGGCGTCGAGGTGATCGACGAGCGGCCGTACGAGATCCGCCGGCCCACGGGTACGGCGTACATCTATGACTTCGGCCTCCGGGCGCCGCAGGGTTCCGAGGAGAAGGAGGAGCTGCGGCAGCTCTTCTCCGACACGTTCCAGGCGGTCTGGGAAGGCCGGGCGGAGAGCGACGCGCTCAACGCCCTGGTACTGCGGGGCAGCCTCAGCTGGCGACAGGTCTCCATCCTGCGGGCGTACCAGCGCTACATCCGCCAAGGCGGCACGCCGTTCAGCCAGAGCTACATCGAGAACACCTTCCTCAACCACGTGGAGATTGCGAAGCTCCTGGTCCAGCTGTTCGAGACGAGCTTCGACCCGGCCCGAGGCGAGGCCGACGACCCCAACCGGGTGATCGCGGTGGAGCAGTTGCAGAAGGAGATCGGCACCGCGCTCGACACGGTGAAGAGCCTCGACGAGGACCGGATCCTGCGGTCGTACCTGACCGTCATCAAGGCGACGCTGCGGACGAACTACTTCCAGCCGGCCGCTGATGGCTCTCCCCGGACCTACATCTCGTTCAAGCTGGAGCCCAAAGCGATCCCGGACCTGCCGCAGCCGCGGCCCGCGTACGAGATCTTCGTGTACTCGCCGCGGGTCGAGGGCGTGCACCTGCGCTTCGGCGCCGTCGCGCGTGGTGGGCTGCGCTGGTCGGACCGGCGAGAGGACTTCCGGACCGAGGTGCTGGGCCTGGTGAAGGCGCAGATGGTGAAGAACTCGGTGATTGTGCCGGTGGGCGCGAAGGGCGGGTTCTACGCCAAGCAGTTGCCGGATCCTTCCGTTGATCGCGACGCCTGGCTGGCCGAGGGCATCGCGTCGTACAAGACCTTCATCTCGGGGCTGCTGGACATCACGGACAACATCGTTGCCGGGGACATCGTTCCGCCGTCGTCGGTGGTCCGCTATGACGGTGACGACGCCTATCTGGTGGTTGCCGCGGACAAGGGGACGGCGACGTTCTCGGACATCGCGAACGGGGTGGCCAAGGAGTACGGGTTCTGGCTGGGTGACGCCTTCGCGTCGGGTGGTTCGGTCGGGTACGACCACAAGGCGATGGGGATCACCGCGCGCGGCGCGTGGGAGTCGGTCAAGCGGCACTTCCGCGAGATGGGCCACGACTGCCAGAACACCGACTTCACCGTGGTCGGTGTCGGGGACATGTCGGGTGACGTGTTCGGCAACGGGATGCTGCTGTCGGAGCACATCCGGCTGGTCGCGGCGTTCGACCACCGGCACATCTTCCTCGACCCGTCGCCGGACGCGGCTGCCTCCTTTGTCGAGCGGCGGCGGCTGTTCGACCTGCCGCGGTCTTCGTGGGCGGACTACGACCCCGCGCTGATCTCGGCCGGTGGTGGCGTCTACCCGCGGACCGACAAGGCGATCCCGATCTCGGCCGAGGTCCGCGAAGCGCTCGGCCTGGAGGGGCACCCGGACGCGCTGACGCCGAACGAGTTGATGCAGGCGATCCTCAAGGCACCGGTCGACCTGTTCTGGAACGGCGGCATCGGTACGTACGTGAAGGCCACCGCCGAATCGCACGCCGATGTCGGCGACAAGGCCAACGACGCGATCCGGATCAACGGGTCACAGCTGCGGGCCCGTGCCGTCGGCGAGGGCGGCAACCTCGGCTTCACCCAGCTCGGCCGGATCGAGTACGCGACCGCCGGCGGCCGGATCAACACCGACTTCATCGACAACGTGGCCGGCGTGGACACCTCCGACCACGAGGTGAACATCAAGATCCTGCTCGACAAGGTGGTCGCCGACGGTGACCTGACCGAGAAGCAGCGCAACGACGTGATCGCGTCGATGACGGACGAGGTCGCCGCGCTGGTGCTGAAGTCGAACTACCGGCAGAACATCGGGCTGGCCAACGCGACCGCGCAGGCCGCGGCGCTGATGCACGTCCACCAGGACTGGGTCCGGCGGCTGGAGAAGCAAGGCCTGCTCGACCGGGAGCTGGAGTTCCTGCCGAGCGTCGCGGAGTTCAAGCGGCGCAAGGCCGAGGGGCGCGGGCTGACCTCGCCCGAGCTGTCGGTGCTGATCGCGTACACGAAGATCGTGCTCGAGGCCGAGCTGCTCAAGACCTCACTGCCGGATGACGACTACCTGGCCGCGAAGCTGGTGTCGTACTTCCCGAAGGCGATCCAGGACCGGTTCGCGGAGCCGATGAAGTCGCACCAGCTGCGCCGGGAGATCATCACCACGCAGGTGGTGAACGAGTTCATCAACTCGTCCGGCATCACGGCCTACCACCGGTTGTCGCTGGAGACGGGCGGATCGGTCGAGGACGTCGTACGGGCGAACCTGGCCGCGTCGAGGATCTTCGCCCAGCCGGAGCTGCTGGCTCGCAATGCCGAGCTGGACAACGTGGTGCACGCCGCGACGCAGACCGCGATGCGGCTGGAGACGCGGACGCTGGTCGAGCGCGCGACCCGCTGGCTGGTGTCGAACCGGCGCTCTCCGGTCGACATCGCCGAGCTGATCGAGTTCTTCGCACCGGGGATCGCCAAGCTCACCGCGGCCCTGCCCGACGTACTCCGGGGTCGCGAGCTCGCTCTCTACGAGCAGCGGCGTGAGGCGCTGGTGGCCGAGGACGTGCCGGAGGAGTTCGCGACCCGGATCGCGGTACTGCCGCCGGCGTACGCGGCGCTGGGGATCGTGGAGACGGCGGACCGGGCCGACCTCGACGTACTGGAGGTCGCCAAGGTCCACTTCGCGCTGGGCGAGCGGCTGCAACTCGGCCTCTTCCTGGAGCGCATCATCGGACTGCCGCGGACGGATCGCTGGCAGACGATGGCCCGCGCCGCCCTCCGCGACGACCTGCACGCGGTGCACGCACGGCTCACCCGTCAGGTGCTGGCGTCGACCGACGCCGCCGCCGATCCGGAAGACCGCGTCCGGGCCTGGCAGGACCTGAACTCGACGGCCCTGTCCCGCGCCGCCACGATGATGGAAGAAATCGTCGAAACAGAGGGGCCGGAACTGGCTCACCTGTCCGTAGGCCTCCGCCTGGTCCGCACCCTCATCAACAACCAAGCGTGACCACAGGTCGTCACACCCCGGAGCAAGGCTAGGCTTCGGGGCGTGGCGACGCTTGGGGACATGGTGGGGCGCAGTGAGTATCCGGGGCGTGGGGTGGCGATCGGGCGGGATGTCGACGGCGTGCCGTTTGCCGCCTATTGGCTGACCGGGCGAAGTCCGGCGTCTCAGCAACGGGAGCTGGTCGTTTCGGAGTACGAGATCGTCGTCCAGGACATCCGGGGCGAGGCCAGTGACGAACTGCGGCACTACACGGCCGCGATCCGCACCGAGGACTGGGTCATCGTCGGCAACGGCAGCCACGTCCACGAACTCGCCGCGGCGCACGGCGACTGCGTCGACCTGCAGGTCGTACTCCGCAACATCGACTACGAACCCGACCCGCCCATCCGCACCCCCCGAATCTTCGCCGGAGCCGTCACCGAGGGCCCCGAGCTGATGGACGTCGTCGTCGGCTCCGCCCGCTCGTACTCCGCCGACCAGGTCCAGCACCCGTCCCTGTTCCTCCGCCGCTCGGAGGAGGCAACAGCCGGCGTCGTCAGCACCTACTCCGGCACCGCCGCCGAGGTAGTCACCGACGGCTACCCAATCGTCGTCGCGGTGGGTGAGGAATGGGAGTCCCTCCCCGACCTCCTCTGGAACCGCCTGAACCCGGCCCTGCGAGTTGCCCTGGCCGTCATCCCCCTGTACAGCGAAACCTTCGAGGACACGATCATCCGCTCGCGGTGACCCCTACCGCTCGCGTTTCCATTTCCGCAACCGCCGCACCGCCGACGGGGCCGCCCCGCCACACTGAACCCACACCTGCGTCCGCAACGCGAAGAACGAATAGTGGCTGCGCCCGGCCAGGTCGCACACCTCTTCAGTCATGAACCATGGCAGGGCGCCCGCCAACACGGCCGGAGCGCCGTAGAGGAAGTCGTGCATGTCGATCGGATGCCAGGCCGCGAAGCTGATCGCCAGCGGCAGCACCACGATCGACAGCAGATAGGCCGCGGCGAAGAAGACCTCCTCGCCCTGGGGCACTGCCGGCTCGGACGCCGCCGCGTGCCGGGGGGCAGCCTGCTCGGGCAACGGAAACCACTCCAGCCCTCGAAGCCGGATCTTCCGCTTCGGCCGCCGAGGCTCGTCGAGCTCGTCCTCGAAGTCTTCTCCGTGGTCGACCTCATCCGACTTACCCGCAGCCATCCGTAGATGGTCTCACCCAGCCTCAGGTCAGCGGTCGCTGACGATGACTTCTACTGAGTACTGGTCGGCGCGGTAGCAGTGGTCGCCGAATTCGACGGGGGAGCCGTCGGCGTCGTAGGCGCTGCGGGTCATGGTGACCAGTGGCTCGGCCTTGGACATGTGGAGGGTGCGGCGTTCCTCGGCGGTCGCGTTGCGGGCGCCGATGCGCTGGCGGGCGACGGTGGGGCGGATGCCGCGGGCGCGCAGTACGGCGTACAGGCCGTCGGTTTCGAGGAGGTCGGTGGTCAGGTCGGCCATTGCCGGGGGCAACCAGTTGCGGAGGATCGCGAGCGGCTGGTCACCGGCGTACCGGAGCCTGACGATCGACACCAGCGGTGTGCCGGCCGGGAGGCTGAGCGCCTCGGCCGCGCGATCGTCCTGAGCGGCACAGACCAGGGACAGTACGTCGGTACGCGGAGTGCGACCCTCACGGACCAGATCGTCGTACAGGCTGGTCAGCTCGGCGCGGCGATGCACCATCTGGTTGGCGACCGTCGTGCCGATGCCGCGGCGGCGGACCAGCAGGCCCTTGTTGACCAGCTCGGAGATCGCCCGGCGCACGGTCGGCCGGGACAGGCTGAGCCGGCCGGACATCGCCAGCTCGTTCTCGAACGGGTCGCCGGGGCGCAGGGTGCCGTCGCTGATCGCGGCGGTCAGCTGCTCGGCGAGCTGGTGGTAGAGCGGCACCGGGCTCGTCCGATCGATCTGGATCGGGAGGGCGGCCATGTCCGGATGTTACAGCAAGGAGGTATGTATGTCCCGACGTGAAAATGTGCTTACAAAGTATTGACACGCCTGGTGCGGCCAGGAAAGCTGACGGGGCGAACCAGCACCGCGGGTGGGCTGGTCCGGCGGACAGCCGCGAGCCTTGACGAGAGGGAAGCCAGGATGCGAATCGGGTTGGTCGGGACCGGGCGGATCGGGGCGTTCCACGCCGCGACGCTGAAGAGTCTGGCGGTGGTGGAGCAGGTCGTCGTCACGGACGTCGACGCGAGCCGGGCGGAGCTGGTCGCCAAGGATCTCGGCCTGGAGTTCGCCGCCTCGGTGGACGAGCTGCTGGCGAGTGGCATCGACGGGTTCGTGATCGCCGCGGCCACCTCCGCGCACGCCCGCCTGATCGAGCAGGCCGTCGCGGCCGGCATTCCGACCTTCTGCGAGAAGCCGGTCGCCATCGATCTCGGTGAGACACAGCGGATCGTCGAGCTGGTCGAGGGCTCGAACGTGCCTGTGCACATCGGCTTCCAGCGCCGGTTCGATGCCGGGTACCGCTCCGCGCAGGAGCAGGTCGCGAGCGGTGAGCTCGGCTTCATCCACCACATCCGCGCGAACACGAACGACGCATTCCCGCCGCCACGCGAGTACATCCCGACCAGCGGCGGCTTCTTCCGCGACTGCACGGTGCACGACTTCGACATCATCCGGTTCGTCACCGGTCGCGAGGTGGCCAGCGTCTTCGCCACCGGCGCGAACCGGGGCGAGTCGTTCTTCGGCGAGTACGGCGACATCGACGCTGCCGCCGCGCTGCTGACGCTCGACGACAGCACCTTCGTCGCGGTGAGCGGCACCCGCTACAACGCGGCCGGCCACGACGTACGGATGGAGGTGCTCGGTTCGCTCGGCTCGATCGCGGTCGGTCTGGATGAGCACACCGCGTTGCGCTCGGCCGAGCCCGGCGTCCTGTTCCCCGGCGGACAGTCGCACGGAACCTTCATGGACCGGTTCCAGCCGGCGTACGTCGCCGAGCTGACCGCGTTCACCGAGGTGGTCGCCGGTACCCGCGCCGTCCCCTGCACTGTCCGCGATGCCTTGCAGGCCTTCCGCATCGCCGACGCCTGCGAACTGTCCCGACGCGAGAACCGCGTAGTTGCCTTGGAGGAGATCGGCCGATGAGTGACGTTGCCACCAGGATCGCCGGAGCGCCCATCTCGTGGGGCGTCTGTGAGGTCCCGGACTGGGGTTGGCAGTACGACCCGGAGACGGTGCTGGCGCAGATGCGCGAGGTGGGCATCGCGGCGACCGAGTTCGGGCCGGACGGGTTCCTGCCCGACGATCCGGCCGACAAGGCGAAGGCGCTCGCGGATCTCGGGTTGCGGGCGGTTGGTGGGTTCGTGCCGGTTGTGCTGCATGACCCTTCGCATGATCCGGCTCCTGAGGTTGCGCGTGCTCTGGAAGGGTTTGTCGCTGCTGGGGCCGGCACGTTGGTACTTGCGGCCGCGACCGGTGCGGATGGGTATGACGATCGGCCTGTACTCGACGACGCCGGCTGGGCCACGTTGCTGGCCAACCTCGACGCGCTGGCCGGGCTGGCTTTCAAGCAGGGGGTCACAGCGACGCTGCACCCGCATGTCGGCACGATGGTCGAGAACGCCGAAGACGTCGACCGGGTGCTGGCCGGCTCGACGATCGGGCTCACGCTCGACACTGGGCATCTGTTGATCGGTGGGGTCGACCCGGTGGCCTTGGCGTTGAAGCACACTTCGCGGATCCTGCACACGCACCTCAAGGATGTGGACGCATCCTGGGCCTTGAAGGTTCAGACGGGTGAGGTCAGCTACACGGACGCCGTACGGGCCGGGATGTACCGACCGTTGGGTGGCGGTGACATCGACCTGGCCGCGATCGTGTCGGCGCTGGAGAAGTCCGGCTATGACGGCTGGTACGTGCTGGAGCAGGACACGATTCTGACCGGGCGGCCTGATGGGGAAGGGCCGCTGGCCGACGTACGGGCCAGTATCGAGCATCTGCGGCGGATTGCCGAGGCGGTCTGATGGCCGACGACGTACTCACCATCGGGCGGATCGGGGTCGACCTGTATCCGCTGCAGACGGGGACACATCTCGAGGACGTCGAGAGCTTCGGCAAGTTCCTCGGCGGCAGCGCGACCAACGTCGCCGTCGCCGCCGCCCGGCACGGCCGGAAGGCGGCGGTGATCAGCCGGACCGGGAACGATCCGTTCGGCACCTTCATCCATCGCTCGCTGCTCGAACTGGGGGTCGACGACCGGTTCGTGACGCCGGTCGAGGGGTTGCCGACGCCGATCACGTTCTGCGAGATCTTCCCGCCGGACAACTTTCCCTTGTACTTCTACCGGTTCCCGAAGGCGCCGGACCTGGTGATCAACCCGTCCGAGCTCGATCTGGACGCTGTGCGTGATGCCTCGATCTACTGGTCGACGGTCACCGGGTTGTCGGCGGAGCCTTCGCGGACCGCGCACTTCACCGCTTGGGAAGCCCGCGGGCGGCGGCCGTTCACCGTGCTCGACCTGGACTACCGGCCGATGTTCTGGGCGGATCCGAGCGAGGCCCACGAACAGGTTTCGCGGGCGCTGCAACACTGCACTGTTGCCGTGGGCAACCGTGAGGAGTGCGAGGTCGCCGTCGGCGAGACAGACCCCGACAAGGCAGCCCAGGCGCTGCTGGACCGCGGCCTGGACCTGGCCGTCGTCAAGCAAGGCCCGAAAGGCACGCTGGCCCGCACCCGCGACGAACGAGTTGAGGTCCCGCCCTTCCCCGTAGAGGTCGTCAACGGCCTAGGCGCCGGCGACGGCTTCGGCGGCGCCCTCTGCCACGGCCTCCTCGCCGGCTGGCCCCTCGAAAAGATCATCCGCTTCGCCAACATCGCCGGCGCCATCGTCGCCTCCCGCCTCGAATGCTCCACCGCCATGCCCACCGAATCCGAAGTACTAGCCCTACTGGAGACCTCCCCATGACCGCCGACAACCTCGGCGACCCCAGCCCCCACCCAACCAACCCCCACACCAACGAGCCGCACACGAGCGCGCCGCGCACGAGCGAGCCGCGAGCTGGCGAGCAGCGCATGGGCGCCGACGGGGACGAGCTCGGTGAGGCCGGGCTGTACGCAAGCAGCCCCCGCACGAGCGAGCCAGGCACGAGCGAGCCGCACACGAGCGAGCCCCGCGCTGGCGAGCTGCGCGCGAGCGCCGACGACGGCGACCTAGGTGAGGTCGGTCTGTACGCAAGCAAATCCCGCACGAGCGAGCGCCCCACGAGCGAGCCGAGCATGGGCGAGCGCCCCACGAGCGAGCCGAGCATGGGCGAGCGCCGCGCGAGCGAGCCGAGCATGAGCGAGTCCCGCACGAGCGAGCCGAGCATGAGCGAGTCCCGCACGAGCGAGCCGCGCATGGGCGAGCCCCGCACGAGCGAGCCGCGCATGGGCGAGCGCCGCACGAGCGAGCCGGGCATGGGTGAGCCCCACGCTGGCGAGCCGGGCACGAGCGAGCCGCGCGCGATTGGCGACGGTGGCGAGGTCGGTGAGGCTGGGCTGTATGTGAGCGAGCCTCGTGTGGCCGGGCCTCGCGAGAGCAGCGCTGGGCAGGCGAGTGCTGGCGGGGCTCTTGAGAGCAACGGTGCTGTTGACGCTGGCGGTGGTGCTGGTGAGGGTGTGCTGGGTGGTGGTGGAGGTGGGGTTGAAGCGAGGGTGGTGAGCCCGCGAAATGGCGGGGTAAGTAGTGGTTGGGCGGGTTCTGAACTGGGGGTTGAGGTGAATCCGACTGAGATCAGGGTGCGGTATCCGGAGCGGATTGCTGAGGGGTGGCAGCAGCGGCGGCGGCGGGAGTTGGTGGGGGAGGATGGGCGGCTGCTGATCGTGGCGGCTGATCATCCGGCTCGGGGCGCGCTCGGGGTGCGGGACGATCGGATGGCGATGGCCAGCCGACCGGCGTTGATCGATCGGCTTTGTACCGCGCTGCGGCGGCCTGGCGTCGACGGTGTGCTCGCGACGCCGGACATCCTCGAGGACCTGCTGCTGCTCGGTGCGCTCGAGGGCAAGGTCGTGATCGGGTCGATGAACCGTGGCGGGCTGCAAGGCGCGTCGTTCGAGCTGGACGACCGGTTCACGGCTTACGGTACTGCGGATGACATCGCCGGGCGCAGGCTGGACGGCGGCAAGATGCTGACCAGGATCTGCCTCGACGACCCCGGTACGGTCGCGACGCTGGAGAGCAGCGCGCGGGCGGTGACCGAACTCGCCGAACGCAAACTGATGGCGATGGTCGAACCGTTCTGGTCAGTACGCCGCGACGGCCGCGTCACCAACCTCCTCGACCCGGACTCGGTCATCAGGTCGATCCACATCGCCTCCGGCCTCGGCGCCACCAGCGCCTACACCTGGCTCAAGCTCCCGGTCGTCGACGACCTGGCCCGCGTAATGGATGCAACCACCCTCCCGACCCTCCTGCTCGGCGGCGACCCGACCGTCGCCCCCGAAGAGACCTACGCCTCCTGGGGCAAAGCCTTGAGCCTGCCCTCGGTCCGAGGTCTCGTAGTAGGCCGAGCCCTACTCTTCCCACCCGACGGCGACGTAGCCGCCGCCGTAGACCAAGCCTCATCCCTAGTCCACGGAGGCGCCGCATGACTGAGTGGTTCCGTCCCGCACGCTCTACCGCACGGGACGGCTTCGATGTGGTTGTCAGCCCCGGTGAGAAAGACTGGGAACACACGGGCCTGTACGTCGGTACGCTGCGGCCGGGGCAGTCCGTGGAGATCGAGACCGGGGACTCCGAGTGGCTGGTGTTGCCGTTGTCGGGGTCGGCTGAGGTGGTCGTTGACGGGGAGACTGTTGCGCTCGGTGGACGGGCTGATGTGTTTGCCGGGGCGACTGATCTGGCGTACGTGCCGCGCGGTACGACGATGGCTGTTGTCAGCGCCGGAGGTGCCCGGATCGCGTTCCCGCATGCGCGGGCGGCGTCGGTCCATCCGTTCCGGCGGATCGGGGTTGAGCAGGTCGAGACCGAGCTGCGGGGTGCGGGTGTCGCCTCCCGGCAGGTGCGGAACTTCGGTACGCCGGCGGTGCTCGAAGCCGATTCGATCATCGCCTGCGAGGTGCTCACCCCGGCCGGGAACTGGTCGTCGTACCCGCCGCACAAGCACGACGAGCACAAGCCTGGCAAGGAGAGCGTGCTCGAGGAGATCTACTACTTCGAGCTGCAGCTCTCCGACGCTGCTCCTGAGGTTGTCAAGGGCAACGACCCGATCGGCTACCAGCGGGTCTACGGCACCGACGACCGCCCGATCGACGTATTGGCTGAAGTACGCAGCGGGGATGTGGTCCTGGTGCCACACGGTTGGCATGGTCCTGCGATGGCGCCTCCTGGTTATGACATGTACTACCTGAACGTGATGGCCGGCCCCGGCACCGAACGCGAGTGGCTGATCAGCGACGACCCCCGCCACGGCTGGGTCCGCGAACTCTGGAAGACGGAGAAGGTCGACCCGAGGCTGCCCTTCGGGAGCAGCGAGTGATCGCGCCGGCCAAACTGCCGCGCGCCGGGGCGGTGGCCTGCCGGGTCGGTGGTGGGTTGATGGGTGGAATGGCGTCGACGGGTCTTGGAGGAGTCAAATGACGGTGCGTCTTACGGTCGCGCAGGCGCTGGTGCGCTTCCTGAGCGTTCAGTACTCGGAGCGCGACGGCGAGCGGCAGAAGTTATTCGCCGGCTGCTTCGGCATTTTCGGGCACGGGAATGTCGCGGGTCTCGGACAGGCGTTGCTGCAGTCCGAACTCGAGGACCCCGAGGCCTTGCCGTACATCCTGGCCCGCAACGAGCAGGCGATGGTGCACAGTGCCTCGGCGTTCGCCCGGACCCGGGATCGGCTGCAGACCTATGCGTGCACGGCCAGCGTCGGACCCGGCTCGACCAACATGATCACCGGGGCGGCGCTCGCCACGGTGAATCGGCTGCCTGTGTTGCTCCTTCCGTCGGATGTTTTCAGCACCCGGGTGGCCACGCCGGTGCTGCAGGAACTGGAGAGCACCACCGCCGGCGATGTCTCCGTCAACGACGCGTTCCGCCCCGTCTCGAAGTACTTCGACCGGATCTGGCGCCCTGAGCAACTACCCTCGGCCCTGCTCAACGCGATGCGCGTCCTGACCGATCCGGTGGAGACCGGTGCGGTCACGATCGCGCTGCCGCAGGACGTGCAGGCGGAAGCCTTCGACTGGCCCGAGGAGCTGTTCGCCGAGCGCACCTGGTACATCGCTCGCCCGTTGCCGGAGGCATCTATTGTCGGCAAAGCGGCAGAGCTCATCCGGTCTTCGAAGAAACCCCTGATCGTGGCCGGTGGCGGCGTCGCCTACTCCCGCGCCCAGGACGCCTTGCGGGAGTTCGCCGAGCAGACCGGCATCCCGGTCGCGGAAAGCCAAGCTGGCAAAGGATCTCTGCGCTACGACCACCGGCAGTCGGTCGGCGCGGTCGGGTCCACGGGCACGACGGCCGCGAACGCGCTGGCCCGCGAGGCCGACCTGGTGATCGGCATCGGCACCCGCTTCGCGGACTTCACGACGGCGTCGCGGACCGCCTTCCAGAACCCGGACGTCCGGTTCGTCAACATCAACGTGGCGCGCTTCGACGGTGGCAAGCATGCTGGTCTCCCTGTTGTCGCCGATGCCCGGGAAGCCCTTGTTTCGTTGGCTTCCCAGCTCGGTGATTGGTCGGTGGAGGACCAGTACAGATCATTGACCGCCGAGCTCGCAACCCGGTGGGACGCGATTGTGGACAACGCCTACAACCCGCCGGCAGAGGTGACGAGCAAGCTGGCCGAAGGACTGCTCACCCAGGGCGAGGTTCTCGGTGCCGTCAACGAATTGTCGGCGGCGTCTGATGTGGTGGTGTGCGCAGCCGGTTCGATGCCGGGTGACCTGCACAAACTCTGGCGGACTCGCGATCCGAAGGGATACCACGTCGAATATGGCTACTCCTGCATGGGATACGAGATCGCCGGCGGACTGGGCGTCCGCCTCGGCGCACCCGAGCGCGACGTCTTCGTCCTGGTCGGCGACGGGTCGTACCTGATGATGTCCAGCGAGCTGGTCACCGCGGTCCAGGAGAACGTCAAGATCATCGTCGTCCTGGTCCAGAACCACGGCTTCGCGTCGATCGGCGCCCTGTCCGAATCCCTCGGCTCGCAAAGGTTCGGTACGGCGTACCGGCGGCGCTCCGGCGACGGCCGGCTGGACGGCGACTACCTGCCGGTCGACCTGGCCGCCAATGTGCGCAGCCTCGGCGTCGAGGTGCTGGACGTCAACAGTCGCGCCGAGCTGGAGAAGGCGATCGGTACGGCGAAAGCCGCCGACGGCCCGATCGCGATCCACGTCAGGACCGACCCGCTGATCGGCGCTCCCGACAGCGAGTCCTGGTGGGACGTACCGGTCAGCCAGGCTTCCGAGCTCGACTCGACCCGCGCGGCCTCGGCGAAGTACGAGGAGTTCAAGAAGGCGCAGAAGTCGTACCTCGCACCGGTCGAAGCACCGGTCGAAGGAGGCGGCAATGGGTAGCGTCAAGATCGGCAGCGCGCCCGACTCCTGGGGCGTCTGGTTCGCGAACGACGAGCAGCAGACCCCGTGGCAGCGGTTCCTCGACGAGGTCACCGAAGCCGGCTACACGCGGATCGAGCTCGGTCCGCCAGGGTACCTCCCGACCGATCCCGTCCAGCTGAAGGAAGAGCTGGACAAGCGCGGCCTGGAAGTGACCGCCGGGACGATCTTCGAGCACCTGCACCGGCCCGACTCGTGGGACTCGACCTGGCGTGACGTCTCGGCCGCCGCCGAGCTGGCCGCGGCGATGGGCGCCAAGCACCTGGTGGTCATCCCGTCGATGTGGCGCGGCGACGACGGTCAGGTGATCGAGCCGCGGCTGGATCACGAGGGACAGGCCCGGCACGGCAAGCAGGTGACCGAGCTCGGCCGGCGGATCGCCGCGGAGTACGGGCTGAAGACGCAGTTCCATCCGCATGCGGACGGACACGTGGACAGCCAGGAGACGGTGGAGCGGTTCCTGGCCGAGACCGACGGGGAGCACGTCAACCTTTGTCTGGACACCGGCCACATCAGTTACTGCGGCGGCGACAATCTCGAGCTGATCCGGAAGTACCCCGAACGGATCGGCTATGTGCACCTGAAGCAGGTCGATCCGGTGGTGCTCGCGCAGGCGGAGGCCGACGGGATCGGGTTCGACGAGGCGGTCCGGCGGGGCGTGATGTGCGAGCCGCCGCTGGGTGTGCCCGAGCTGCCGCCGGTGCTGGACGCGCTGGCTGGGCTCGATGCCGATCTGTTCGCGATCGTCGAGCAGGACATGTACCCCTGCCCGCCCGACGTGCCGCTACCGATCGCGACACGAACGCTGAAATATCTGCAGACCCACGGGGGTGGTGGTGTATCCGTATGACGACCAGCAGAGTATTGCTCTGCGGTCACACCCGTACGCCGCGGCGTTACCGCGGAACATCTGAAAGGCTGGTTGGTAGTCATGGTTCGGTGGCAGAAGAAGGCGGTGGCCACGGGGGCGGCGCTCGTGCTGGTCGCGGCGCTGGGCGCCTGTAGTTCCTCCGGCGGCAAGAAGGAGGAGGAGAAGGCGAGCGGCTCGTCCGGCAACGTGGCGACCACGCCACGGATGAAGGTTGCCCTGATCACCCATTCCAAGCAGGGTGACACCTTCTGGGACATCGTCCGCCGCGGCGCCGAGGCGGCCGCGCAGAAGGACAACATCGAGCTGCAGTACTCCTCCGACCCGGACGGCGCCGGCCAGGCCAACCTGGTGCAGACGGCGATCGACTCGAAGGTCGACGGCATCGCGGTCACCCTGAACAAGCCCGACGCGGTGATCCCGAACGTGAAGAAGGCGGTGGCGGCCGGCATCCCGGTGACCGTCCTGAACGGCGGGCTGGACACCTGGAAGACCTCCGGCGCGATCGGGTACTTCGGTCAGGACGAGCGGATCGCGGGTCAGGCGACCGGTGAGAAGCTGAAGTCGCTCGGCGCCAAGAAGGTCATCTGCGTCATCCACGAGCAGGGCAACGTCAGCCTCGAGGCCCGCTGCCAGGGCATCAAGGACAAGTTCGGCGCGGTCGAGAACCTCAACGTCGACGGCGCCGACCAGCCCGGCACGCAGGCGACGATCACCTCGAAGCTGCAGCAGGACAAGGGCGCCGACTACGTCATGGCGCTGAACGCGGGCGTCGCCCTGACCGCCGTCCAGGCGGCCAAGGACGCGGGCTCGTCGGCCAAGATCGCCAGCTTCGACATGAGCAAGGAGATGGCCAAGGCGGTCCAGGACGGCACGGTCGACTTCGCCGTCGACCAGCAGCCGTACCTGCAGGGCTACCTTGCCGTCGACGCGATCTGGCTGAACAAGACCAACGGCGACACGATCGGCGGCGGCGAGGCGACGCTGACCGGGCCGGCGTTCATCGACAAGTCGAACATCGAGGCCGTCGCGAAGTACGCCACGGCCGGAACGCGCTGAGGCCCGGCCATGGCATCGACCATCACGACCCCGGCAGCGGCCGACGACCGGGTCGCCACCCGGTCCGTGGGCGCACGCCTGCTGAGCCGTCCGGAGATCGGATCCCTGGTCGGCGCGGTGGTGATCCTGCTCTTCTTCGTGGTCGCCGCCGCTCCCTTCCGCGACGTCAACAACGTCGGGACGGTCCTGTACGGTGCCGCGTTGATCGGTGTCATGGCCGTCCCGGTCTCGCTGCTGATGGTCGGCGGCGAGTTCGACCTGTCGGCCGGCGTCGCGGTGACGACGGCCGGCCTGACCGCGGGCATCTTCGCGTACCAGTTCAGCGTCAACGTGTGGGTCGCCATGTTCGTGTCGCTGGCGCTGGCGTTGCTGATCGGCGCCTTCAACGGCTGGCTGCTGATGCGGACCGGTCTGCCGAGCTTCCTGGTGACGCTCGGCACCTTCTTCATCCTGCAGGGCCTGAACATCGCGGTGACCCGGCTGACGTCGGGCGCGGTCGCGTCGAACTCGATCAGCGACATGGACGGGTTCTCCTCGGCCCATGCGGTGTTCGCTTCGCAGTTCAAGCTCGGCGGGATCACGATCAAGATCATCATCGTGTGGTGGGTCGTCTTCGTCCTGATCGCCGCCTGGTTCCTGCTGAAGACCAAGGTCGGCAACTGGATCTTCGCGGTCGGTGGCGACGCCGCCGCGGCCCGGGCGGTCGGTGTGCCGGTGAAGCGGGTCAAGATCGGCCTGTTCCTGGCCGTCGGCTTCTTCGCCTGGTTCTTCGGGATGCACCTGCTGTTCGCCCAGAACGGCGTCGTGCAGTCCGGTGAGGGTGTCGGCAAGGAGTTCCTGTACATCATCGCGGCGGTGGTCGGCGGCTGTCTGCTCACCGGCGGCTACGGATCCGTGGTCGGCGGCGCGGTCGGAGCGCTCATCTTCGGCATGGTTCAGCTGGGCGTCGTGTACGCCGGCTGGAACCCGGACTGGTTCAAGGTGTTCCTGGGCGTGATGTTGCTGCTGGCCACGATCGTGAACCTCGTCGTCAAGAAGAAGGCGGAAGCGCGATGACCACCACGAGCAGTTTCGACGCCGAGGCGGCCAGCGGGCCGACCACCCCGGTGGTCCACCTGGACCAGGTCGGCAAGAGCTACGGCAACGTGAACGCGTTGCGCGGGGTCTCGCTGGCCGTCCGGCAGGGTGAGATCACCTGTGTCCTCGGCGACAACGGCGCGGGCAAGTCGACGTTGATCAAGATCATCGCCGGCCTGCACGAGCACACCGACGGCACGCTGTCGGTGAACGGCGAGCAGCGCCGGTTCAAGTCGCCGCGGGAGTCGCTGGACAGCGGGATCGCCACCGTCTACCAGGACCTGGCGCTCGCGCCGCTGATGTCGGTCTGGCGGAACTTCTTCCTCGGCAACGAGATCACCAAGGGGTTCGGCCGGCTCGACATCGGCGAGATGAAACGGATCGCGGGCGAGGAGCTGACCAAGATGGGGATCGCGATCCCCAACCTCGAGCAGCCGGTCGGGATGCTGTCCGGCGGTCAGCGCCAGTGCATCGCGATCGCCCGGGCGATCTACTTCGGCGCCAAGGTGCTGATCCTGGACGAGCCGACCGCGGCACTCGGCGTCAAGCAGTCGGGGGTCGTGCTGAAGTACATCGTGAAGGCACGGGACGCCGGGCTCGGCGTCGTCTTCATCACCCACAACCCGCACCACGCGTACCTGGTCGGCAACCACTTCGTCGTGCTCAAGCTGGGCCGGGTGGCTCTGGACACGCATCGTGCCGACATCACGCTGGAGCAGCTGACCAACGAGATGGCCGGTGGTTCCGAGCTGGAGGCGCTCAGCCACGAGCTGCGGGACATCGACGCGGGTGCGGTGGCCCGGCCGGTCGACGGGCCGGCCAGGATCCAGTCCCCGCTGGAGAGCACATGACCCAGGACCTCAGGATAGGCATCATCGGCGTCGGCGCAATGGGCGCCGACCACGCCGACCGAGTCGCCCGCCGCATCTCAGGCGCCCGCCTGGTAGCCATCTCCGACCCAGACACAGCCCGAGCCGAGGCACTAGCCGCGGCCCTGAACAGCACATCAGCCTCAACTGGTACGGGAGGCGCTGGCGCGGCTGCAGGCGGTGGGCCGGGAGCGGCGGGCACCGGGGCACCGGGAGTGGGTGGTGCGGGTGGAACGGCGTCGGCGGCCGGTACGCCGGGCTCCGCCGATGCGGGCGGGCCGCCGCCCGGCACTCCCGGCACCCCCGGCACTCCCGGCACTCCCGGCAGCCTCGGTGGTGGCGGGGTGCGGGTGATTGGGGATCCGGTGGCGTTGATTGGTGATGCGGAGGTGGATGCGGTCATCATCGCTTCGCCGGGGTTTGCGCATGGGGAGCAGTTGATGGCTTGTTTGGAGCATGGGAAGCCTGTGCTTTGTGAGAAGCCGTTGACGATGGATGCCGAGTCGGCGCTGCGGGTGGTCGAAGCGGAGCACAAGCTCGGGCGGTCGCTGATCCAGGTCGGGTTCATGCGCCGCTTCGACCCGGAGTACGCGCGATTGAAGCAACTGCTGGACTCCGGTGAGCTCGGCCGGACGTTGCTGCTGCACAACGTGCACCGGAACAAGACGGTCCCGGCGACGTTCCGCAGCGAGATGATCGTGCGCGATTCCCTGGTGCACGAGGTCGACGTGGCGCGCTGGCTGTTCGACGACGAGATCGTCCGGATCACCGTGCATGCCCCCAAACCGACCAGCCTGGTCGCCGAAGGGGTGCTCGACCCGCAGTTCGCGGTCTTCGAGATGGCAGGAGGCGCCCTTGCCGACGTGGAGGTGTTCGTGAACTTCCAGGTCGGCTACGAGGTGCGATGCGAGGCCGTCGCCGAGAGGGGCAGCGCGACGATCGGTCTCGGGGTCGACGTACTGACCAAGCAGGCCGGACACTGGGGTGGCGCGATGCCGGCGGACTTCCGGGTCCGGTTCGGGCTCGCGTACGACATCGAGGTCCAGCGCTGGGTGGACGCCGCGGCGAAGGGTGAGATCGACGGCCCGACCGCCTGGGACGGCTACGCGGCGGCGGCGGTCTGCACGGCCGGCGTCCGGTCCCTGGAGGAAGGCCGCCCGGTCGAGGTCGAGATGGTCGCCCGCAACGAGGTCCTCGGATGAAGAAGACGGAATCACCGAACGAGCGAGGGATGTAGCTGTGAGCATTGAGCGAATCACCCATCTGGTCGGCGGAACCCCGTGGACGGGCGTCTCCGAGCGGACCAGCAAGGTCTACAACCCGGCCACCGGCGAGGCGACCGGTGAGCTCGACCTGGCATCGGCGGCCACCGTCGACGAGGTGGTGAAGGTCGCCCACGACGCCTCGAAGGCGTGGGGCACGATCTCGCTCACCAAGCGCGCCCAGGTGCTGTTCGCCTTCCGCGAGCTGCTGAACGCGCGCAAGGAGGAGATCGCCGCGCTGATCACCGCCGAGCACGGCAAGGTGCTCTCGGACGCGCTCGGCGAGGTCACCCGCGGGCTGGAGGTGGTCGAGTTCGCGTGCGGCATCCCGCACCTGCTCAAGGGCGGTTTCAGCGAGAACGTCTCCACCAACGTCGACGTCTACTCGATCCGCCAGTCGCTCGGCGTCGTCGCGGTCATCTCGCCGTTCAACTTCCCGGCGATGGTGCCGCTGTGGTTCGTGCCGATCGCGATCGCCTGCGGCAACAGCGTGGTGCTCAAGCCGTCGGAGAAGGACCCGTCGGCGGCGAACGCGGTCGCCGCGCTGTGGAAGGAGGCGGGTCTGCCCGAGGGCGTGATGAACGTCGTGCACGGTGACAAGGAGGCCGTCGACCGGCTGCTCGAGCACCCCGACGTCAAGGCCGTCTCCTTCGTCGGTTCGACGCCGATCGCGCGCTACGTCTACGAGACCGGCACCAGGAACGGCAAGCGGGTCCAGGCTCTCGGCGGCGCCAAGAACCACATGGTCGTACTTCCCGACGCCGATCTCGACCTCGCCGCTGACGCCGCGGTCAACGCCGGCTTCGGCTCTGCAGGTGAGCGCTGCATGGCGATCTCGGCCGTGGTCGCGGTCGAGCCCGTCGCCGACGACCTGATCGCGAAGATCCGTGAGCGGATGGCGACGCTGAAGACCGGCGACGGCACCCGCGGCAGCGACATGGGCCCGCTCGTCACCGGACCGCACCGCGACAAGGTCGTCGGGTACGTCGAGGCAGGGGTCGAGGCCGGCGCGGAGCTGGCCGTCGACGGCCGCGAGGGTCCGTTCGACGGTGGCGACGACGGCTTCTGGCTCGGCCCGACGCTGTTCGACAAGGTCACGCCGGACATGTCGATCTACACCGACGAGATCTTCGGCCCGGTGCTGTCGGTGCTGCGCGTCCCGTCGTACGACGCGGCGCTGGACCTGGTGAACTCGAACCCGTACGGCAACGGCACGGCGATCTTCACCAACGACGGCGGCGCCGCCCGGCGGTACCAGACCGAGGTCGAGGTCGGCATGGTCGGCGTCAACGTCCCGATCCCGGTGCCGATGGCGTACTACTCGTTCGGCGGCTGGAAGAACTCACTGTTCGGCGACACCCACGCGCACGGCACCGAGGGCGTGCACTTCTTCACCCGCGGAAAGGTGATCACCTCGCGCTGGCTCGACCCATCCCACGGCGGCCTCAACCTTGGCTTCCCGACGCACGACTGAGTCATTCGCCATGTCCATCAATTACCCGGCTGAGGACTTACATGGTTACGCACGGTCTTCCTTTGAGATAACCGACCTGCCACATCTCGCCACACACCAGCCGGCCAGCTGAGTAGGTCCAGTTCACGCGCTCGAATCTGAACGCACACTGCCCTCCGCAGACAATGCTTCTCGCCCACCGATTGGGTGTCCCGGTGGGGCCGAAGTAATGGAAATCCCAGACTGATCCACTCGACGGGTATTGCAAATAGACGGTGGCCTGCCGAACGTAGGTTCCGGTACGCCAGACGGTGATGCAGACGTCGGAAGTGCAGACGGTCTTGGTCGTTTCGGCCAGGGCCGGCTGAGTCGATACCGCGAGCGTGGCGAACGTTGCAATTGCGATTGCGGCGGCGCGTTTTCTGGTGGCGGACATAGCTGATCATCTCCCGAAAGTCAATTGCCTCACCGCTTCGCACGGTACACCTCGGGGTGCACATAGGCCACGGACCGCCATGAATTGAATCCGCCGGGCCAAGGAATTTGAATCTGTGGCCAATGAATTTGGATCTGTGGCCAATGAAATTGCCGGCGGCTACTTCCGAGTGATCCGCGCAATCCAGTCTGAATGGACTTGCAATACGGTCACGAGACGATGCTGTAGGCAGCGAAGTCATACAGGGAGTAGCCGTACGTCGTTGCGCGGTCGACGCCCTGCAGGCGTAGATAGCGACCGGTCGCGTCGAGCCAGACGGTGTCGGTACCGCCGTCGCCTCCGGTCACCTCGGCCGCCGTCGTCCAGGTCGAGCCGTCGTCGGAAACCTCCAACCGGTACGCCGATCCGAAGGCCGCCTCCCACTGGAGCACCACCTTGCCCACCCGCGTACGAGTACCGAGATCGACCTGCAGCCAGGAAGCATTGTCATACCCGGAAGCCCAGCGCGTGCTCGGATCGCCGTCGACGGCGAGGTCCGGCGTGAAGGACGTGCCGGGCTCGACGCTCGACGCGGTGGCTGGTCGCTTGAGCAAGGCGTTGGTGGTGGAGGTCTTCGGGCGGACCGACGCCGTCAACGTGCTGGTGTAGGCGGCGCTGCCGACCGTGAAGGTGACCGGGATGGCAACGGACGTGAGAGGCGCGTCAGCAGGCGGCGTCAGCTCGATGGGAACCGTGCGGGCGAAGCCACGGGCCACCTGCAACTGTTGGTCGGCAGGCACCTTCCACCCAGGCGGCGCGGTGATGGAGAGCGTGCCGGCAAGCTCGACGGGTGCGGACAGCTCGACGTTGACGGTCGTGGCCTGCCCGCGAACGACGTCGGTGTCATTGACCGCGATGGTCACCGGCGCTACGTCCGCCCACCGCGGGATCACCTCGGCAATCTGCGGCGTAGTGCTCCCGTCCTTCCACACAAGGCGAATCGCCTCCGCCTGAAGGCCGCCAAGGTCCAGCTCGGTGTACGCCCTGGTCACACGACCAGCGGGACGCCACTGGCCGGCCACGCGAACCTCTACCTCAGCAGAGCCCACCGCAGCCGTCCGCTGGAGCACGGTCACCGCCGCGAGCGCTCGGGGCGCCGACAGGGTCGCCACCAAGGCATCGCCGGCTACTGGCGCTTTGCCCGCCACATAGGCGGTCTCGACGTTGCCATCGACCGCTGCCCGGTACGACGAACCGGCGGCAGGCGTCGGCGTACCGGCGACCGTCAGCTCGGTCCTGCCGCCGCCGAGAGTCTGCACGGAGAACTCCCGAACCACGACCCAGAAGTCGTCCGCCGCCAGCGCCCGGTACCGGACATAGCGCGCCTTGGTCCCAGCCGGTGCTGTCAAACGAACCTCGGCCGTCGTGGCGCGGGTCAGCTCGGTCCAGTGGGTCCCATCGATCGAGTACTCGAGGGCGCCGGACTGGATGTAGTCGTTGACGCTGCCCGGTTTGCCCATCAGCAAGGCGATGTCGCCGATCGGGGTGCTCTCGCCGAGATCGACCCGCACCTCGGAGTCCGGCCCAGGAGTGCCGTTGCTCCAGAAGAATGTGTTCAGATCCCCGTCGACCATCCGTGCAGGCACGTTGTCCTGATAGGTGCCGAGCGTCGTCGACGCGGTTCGTGCCGGGACGACGCCGAGCCAGCGATCCTGGACGCGGCCGATCTCGGCGAGCAGTTCGTCGACCACGCGTTCGCCGATCCGCGGATACGTCCCACTGTGCGGCAGCCGGCTGTCCCGGATCGCCTTGGCCTGTGCGACCAGCGCGTCGATCTCCTGACGGGCTGTCCAGGCGCGAGCGCCGTTCCCGTTGTCGAGGGTGGTGAGCAGATCGAGCCCGCGCAGCATTGCCTGGCCCCACAGTTCGGTTGCCTTGAGCCACGACTCCGCCTCGGCGGCGAAGGCCGGGTCGGGCACGCCGGCGCGGATCGTGGCCGGCGCCTCGGCGACGGACTTCACCACTGGCCGGAGTACGGCGATCGCCTCGGCCCGGTCGCCCGCGCGCCAGGTCTGCCAGAAGGTGTCGATCGCTGCCTGCAGAACCGGAGCACTCTGCGGGTGGAGCGTGCCGTCGTACGTGTTGAGGTCGGCGAACACCTTCAGGGCGTTGATCGTGCGCTGTTCGCCGTCGGATCGTTCGGCCAGGGCGCGAAGCCAGGACGCTTGTTCGTCGTACAAGGCGGGGTTCCAGCCGAGTTCGGCGAACGAGTAGAGCGCGGTCTTGCTGACCGCGGCCTGGTTCATCGGGTTCGAGATGATGCCGACGACGTCGGCGGCGAGGGCCGGCTCACGGCCGCTGTACGGAGCGAGCAGCAGCCGTCCGGCCGCGTAGTCATTGACCGGGTAGTTGTCCCAGATCAGGATGTTGTGCCCGAAAACCGCCTTCGCGGCAGCGGCCTGTGCGGCTGTGATCGTCTGCGGAACCACGCCGACACCGGTCCAGTGCACAACGACATCGGGGTCCAGCTGCTCCCGTAATGCCTTCTTGTAAGGCGTTTCCGACACGTTGTAGTACTCCGTCGGCACCATCTGCAGCGGCGCGACATCGGGCTTTGTCTCGACCCACTCGCGCTGGACGCGGTTCAGCAGCTCACTCTGCGCCCGGCCGGCGGCGGCTCCGCCGGTCCCGTACTTCGCCCGGTCGGCGTCACAGTGCCAGGTGCTGTAGTCGATGTCGTCGAGCGGCACGTTGAACGACCGCCCGCCGAGCGCGTAGAGCGCCTCGAACTTCGCGATCAGCGCCTGGAAGTCCGGCTCCGAGGTGTAGCAGATGTCGAGCCCGGGGGAGAGCGCGAAGGTGAAGTCGACCTTGTTCTGCCGGGCGCGACCGACGAGTTCGCCCAGCTGCGCGAGCTTGTCAGCGGGGTAGGGCTCGCGCCACTTCTCCCGGTGGTACGGGTCGTCCTTCGGCGCGTACTCATAGGTGTTCATCCGGTGCGCGCCGAGGTAGTCGACATGATCCAGCCGGTCGGCCTGCGACCAGGGCGTGCCGTAGAAGCCTTCGATCGAGCCGCGGTACCGCATCGTCGGCCAGTCCCTGATCGAGATGCCAGGCATCCAGTCGGTACCGCTGTGCCGGGTCTGCACGAGTTGGGTGAGCGTCTGCGCGGCGTAGTACGTGCCGTCGGTGTCGACGCCATCCAGTACTACCTGGCTGCGCCCGCGCTGATCCCGCCCGGCGGCCAGCACGTACCCCTCGGCCGGCAACCCGGTACTGCCGCCGACCTGCAGCGCATCCAACGGCCCGTCGCCCAGCCAGACCGTGGTAGGCGTACCTGGGTCGGTGCCGTCGGTGGTCTTCACCTCAGTCACACCGGCCCGCTCGAGCACTTGCCGCACGACCCGTTCACTGTCCGCGTCGGAGTCCTTGCCGCGCACCAGTCCGACCACGGAGGTCAGGGCGAACCCGTCAGTCCGGTTGGTCACTTGCTGGGGCTGGGGCGAGACCAGCCCGGCAGCAGGGCCGGCGTACGACGTACTGGCGGCAGTGCCCGCAGAAGAGGCGAAGGGCGCGATCAGACCGACGACGGACAGCAAGAACAGCGAGCGACGACGCACGGGAGTCTCCTCAGGACTGGGCGGCTCCAGATAGTTAGCCACTGTGCATAAGTGCGCGTCAAGGCGTCATTGACACAAATCTGAACGTTTAAGTAGAGGTGGTGAGGGCGACGAGTTCGTCGACGAAGGCCTCGTCGAGCCGCCCACGGGCTACGAAGGCCTGGTAGAACAGCGGCCCGATCAGCGCAGCGAACTGCGCGTCACTGAGCGGGCCGGTGATCCTGGCAAGGGCTTCCTTGCGGACCGCCGCCAGGCGTTGAAGTGCGGCGGCGGTGCCCGCATCGCGCTCTGCCCGGGCGATCAGTGCAGTCAGCACCGACGCCGTCTCCGAGGTGGCCAGGTTCTTGCGTAGTCCGTGGAGAAACTCTGGGATGCCGGCCGGAGTGACCGTGTCGTCGATCCGGGTCACGTAGTACTCGAGGGTGAGGTCGACCAGCAGTTGCTCGGGGGTCGCCCAATGCCGGTAGAGCGTATTGCGCGAAACCTGCGCCTGTCGCGCCAGCGCGCTGAAGGTCACCGCCTCGGCGCCCTCGGCCAGCAACAGTTCTCGGGCGCAAGCCAGGACGTGCTGCCTGGTCCGCTCGATCCGGGGATCCGCTGAGGTCATGGAGTTATGGTACAACTTGTTCTATAAAGTGCTACTTGTCCCACACTGAGGAGTGGTGATGGCGAGGACGGTGATTCGCGGGGCCCGGGTGTTCGACGGGCAGGGTCTGACCGAGCCGCGGGAGGTGGTGATCGACGGTGGCGTGATCTCCGCCGAGGCGGGCGAGCTCACCGGAGCCGAGGTGATCGAGGCAGCGGGATCGGTCCTGCTTCCCGGTCTGATCGATGCGCATCTGCATCTCCATGGCCCGGAGACGCTCGACAAGTTGCTGTCCTTCGGGGTGACCACTGGACTCGACATGGCTTGCTGGCCGGCCTCGCGGCTGCGCTCGCTGCGCGACCTACCTGGTGTTACCGACATCAGGAGCGCCGGGCTGCCGGTCATCGGCACAGGTGGACGGCATGCCAAGTTCCTGGGTGCGTCCGCTGATGCCTACGCCGGTACGCCGGAGCAGGCGGTCGACGCGGTCCAGCGACGGGTGGCGGACGGTTCCGACTATCTGAAGCTTGTCCTCGAGGCGCCAGGAGAAGGTGGTCCTGACCAGGCGACCGCAGCGGCACTGGTGGTGGCAGCCCACGACGCCGGGTTGCTGACGGTCGCGCATGCGGCCACTGTGGGCGCGTACGACGTAGCGATCGCAATCGGCGTGGATGTGGTCACGCATGTGCCCTTCCGAGAGCAGTTGCGGCCGGATCAGGTTGAAGCGCTGGCTGCTGCCGGGCGGGTCGTAGTACCGACGTTGACGATGGCTGAAGCTGTCAACAAGTTGCGGGGAAGCGCTGAGCTCTTCAAAGCAGCTCTGGAGTCCGTTGCTGCTCTACATGAGGCGGGTGTGCCGCTCCTGGCTGGCACGGACGCCAATGCTCAGCCAGGTGTGCCGCCGGTCGAGCACGGCAGCAGCCTGCATCGCGAACTCGAGTTGCTGGCTCAAGCGGGCCTGAGCAATGCCGAAGCGCTCTATGCGGCGACGGCCGGCCCAGCGAAGTACTTCAAGCTGGCAGACCGTGGTGTTGTCGAGCCAGGTCGTCGGGCGGATCTCCTGTTGATCGCAGGAGATCCCCTGACGGACCTGTCGGCCACCCGGGACATCACCAGGGTGTGGGTGGCTGGATAGCGGTGGTCGGCCGGGGCTGAAGGCCGGCGTCGCGGTAGCAGGCGTCGATGAGTTCCATCGTTGCGTGGGCGTCGTCGGCGTCCGTGATCAGCGGGGCGCCGTTGCGGAGGTGTGCGGCGAACGCTTCCAGCTGGTACGTGTAGGAGGACTTGGTGCCGAGTCGCTCGACCCAGGTGTCCTCCTTGGTCTTCACCGTGACCCGGTCGTCCAGGTGCGGGAGGACGAAGCTCGGCGCGAACGCCTCACCCCGGGTACCGATGATCCGCAGGCTGAAGTCGAGTTCCTCACCGGCCATGCTGGTCCGCACTGCCCCGGTAGCCCCGTTGGGGAACACCAGGTCGGCGTTGAGCCACTCATCCACACCAGGAAGCCGTTTGCGCTCGCCCGCCCGTGCACTGGCTAGCTTCGGCGCGCCACCACCCCAGGGCGCGAGCATCCGCTGCGCATGCAGCGCATAGCAGCCGACATCCATCACTGCTCCACCAGCCAGGGACAGCGACCAGCGCGGGTCGTCGTCAGCCGGTGGCGGCATCACCATGGTCGCCTCGACGTGCTGCAGCTCACCGAGCTCACCCTTCGCCAGCAGCTCATGCAGCCGCCGCGTCACCGGGTGGAAGACGTAGTGGAAGCCCTCCATCAGTACTACGCCCTGCTCGCGCGCAGCGTCACGCACCAAGGCAGCCTCGGTCGCATTGCTCGCAGAGGGCTTCTCGGTCAGTACATGCTTGCCGGCGGCAATCGCCCGGAGGTTCCACGGACCATGCAGCCCGTTGGCGAGCGGGTTGTACACGACCTCCACCTCCGGGTCGTTGATCACGTCGTCGTAGCTCGCCAGCACCCGCTCCACCCCGTGCTCGGCGGCGAACGCCTCCGCCCGGCCGGTATCCCGGGCAGCGACCGCGACCAGCCGGGCGCCGGTCAGCCGGGCCGGTTCGGCGATCGCGCGGCCCGCGATCCGGGCGGCGCCGAGGATTCCGATGCGAAGCGGTTCCATGCATACTCCCTTGCTCAGATGTCATCCGTACGGCGGCGTACAGAGTGTTCGTCGAGGGCCTGCTGCAGCCGGATGTCGGGCCAGTCCTCGGCGAGGGCTTGGCGGACCAGGTCGGCCTGGGTCTGGGGAGCGAGACCGCCGATCGGCCGGTCCCGGTCCAGGTTGGTCGGGAAAGCGTATCCCTCGGCGCTCGCGGCGATGACATTGTCCAGATCGAAGGCGTCATCCTGCCGCAGAGTACGCAGTACCGGATAGAGGGTGACCGCCATCCGGACCCGGTCGACGCTCTCCATCGCCCGGCCGAACGCGGACGAGATCTGCAGCAGGTTCGCCATCCGGAAGATGCCGGTCGAGTGGTTGCTGCCGGCCGCGTGGAACAGCGCCGGGTTGAAGAACACCGCATCGCCCTTGGCCAGCGGTAACTGCACGTGATGAGCAACGAAGTGCTCGCCGAACTCGGGCTGCCGCCAGGCCAGGTACCCAGCTCGTACTTGTGCGAGTGCGGCAGATAGAGCGTCGGCCCACTCTCCACCGGCATGTCACAGTGCGCGACCGCCCCCTGCAGCGTCAGCACGCTGGACAGCTTGTGCACGTGAGCAGGGTATTGGGCGGCGACGTCGTTCGACTGGAATCCGAGGTGGTAATCGCGGTGCACCGTCTGACCTTCACCTCCCGGATTCACCACGTTCACCTGCGACGTGACCTGGTACGCCGGGCCGAGCCACGCCTTCGCCGTCAACGCGAGCAGATCGTTGGAGTAGTAGGCGGCGAACACCTCCGGCGCCCGGAGTGCCAGCTTCTCCAACGCGTTCCAGACCCGGTCGTTCGCACCCGGCTTGGCGAAGTGGTCGCCTGCCGCGGTCCCGGCCCGGTGCTGGTCGTCGATCATCGCGCGGAACTCGGCAGTGGTGGCGTCGACCACATCATTGCCGAAGGCACCTTTCAGGACGACGATGCCCGGGCCCTCACTGAGCGCCTTGGCGAACTCGGCCTGGACCTCCAGCGGGTCCTCCTTGCGGATGCGCGCGGCGTCGTACAGCGGGACCTGCTGCTCGATCGCATCGGCGTACGGGTAGTCGGCGGGGTCGGTGCCGGTACGCAGTACGGCGAGCAGGTCTTCCAGGCGAGCGTCTTCGGGCTTGAGCCAGGTCATCGGTGGGGCTCCTCTCGCGGCGGCGCGGTTGTGCAGCGGGGGACGAGGGTCGGGGGGATCACCACTGGGGTGGTCGGTGGCGAGCCGGTCAGGCGGGAGTGCGCGGTGGTGATGGTCTGGGTGGCCAGCGCTGCGGTGTTCTGGGCAATGGTGGTGAGGTTGAGATGGGAGAGACCGGCGATTGCGGTGTTGTCGTAGCCGACCACCGAGAGGTCCGCGGGGATCTCCAGGTGGGACTGGCGGATGGTGTCGAGGAAGCCTGTCGCCGCGCGGTCGTTGAAGAGGGTGACGGCGGTGACCGGCGGAGGGTCGTTGAGGAAGGTCTTGGCGGCGTCGGCTCCGTCTGCTTCGGTGCGACCGCCGGGTTGGACGCGAGCTTCGAGACCGGCCTGGCGGACCGCCTTGCGATAGCCGGTACGCCGCTCCGCCGCGCCCGGCGTCTTGCCGCCGTCGATGTGCAGGATGCGCGTATGACCCAACGACAGCAGGTGTTCCACGGCAAGCCGCGAACCGGCCGAGTCGTCGGTCCGTACTACGTCGACGCCGGCCGCGCGGACGTTGCGTCCGATCGCGATGACGGGCTGTGATTCGGCCAGCGTCGACAGGGCAGATGCCGGGAGCTGTGGTCCGAGGAGGATCAGCGCCTCGCAGCGGTAGTCGAGCAAGGACTGCACGGCGCGCGACTCGGCGCGCGACGGGGCGACGGCGCTGAGCGTGAGGTCGTAGCCCGCGGCTTCCGCAGCGGAGTACAGGGCCTCGACCAGGTCGCCGTGGAAGGGAGCCCGTACGTCGAAGGTCACGCCGAGCAACCGTGTCCTCGTACGACCGAGCAGCCGGGCGCGGTGGTCGGGCCGGTAGCCCAGCTCGTTCCCCGCTGCCAGCACCCGGGCCCTGGTCGCGTCGCTGGCGCCGGGCGCGTCGCGGTACACGATCGACACCAGTGCGCGCGAGACCCCGGCCAGCCGGGCGACATCCTCCATCGTGGCGCGGGACAACGGATTACCTCCAGCTGGTCCGAGACGATTACGCCGCAGAACTCTTGACGGGCCCATCAAAGCAGTGTTCGCTAGCTCGTGACTAGAGCGCTCTAGTAGATGTTGCTACTACTAGTAGTTGCTCGTCACAACGGGGCACACCAGACGTCATGAGGAGATCGACCACATGCGTACCGACCATGGGCTGCAAGTCATCCGGATCGCTCTGATCGGCGCCGGCCGGATCGGGACCATGCATGCGGGCAACGTCGCGCGCCGGGTGCCGGCCGCCGAGCTGACCGCGGTGGTGGACCCGCGGGTCGACGCGGCCGAGAGTCTCGCGGCGAAGTACGACGCCCGGGCGTACCCGGACATCGACGACGTGCTGAAGGATCCCGAGATCGACGCCGTCGCGATCACCTCGATCGCCAAGGTGCACAGCGAGCTGGTGGTCCGCGCCGCCGAGGCCGGCAAGGCGATCTTCTGTGAGAAGCCGGCCTCGCTCGAGCTGGCCGAGATGGACCGTGCGATCGCCGCGACCAAGCAGGCGGGTGTCGTCTTCCAGGTCGGCTTCAACCGGCGCTTCGCGAGCGACTTCGCAGCCGCGCACGCCGCGGTGGTCAACGGCGACGTCGGTACTCCGCAACTGATGCGCTCGGTCACTCGCGATCCCGGCTGGCCGGGTGGGATGAAGCATGCGGCCGGCATCAAGCCGTGGACGATCTTCCGCGAGACGCTGATCCACGACTTCGACACGTTGCTCTGGCTCAACCCCGGCGGCCGGCCGGTCGAGGTGTACACGCGTGCCGATGCGCTGGTCGCCCCGGAGTACAAGGAGACCGGGCTGATCGACACGGCCGCGGTGATGCTCAGCTTCGACAACGGCGCGATCGCGACCGCGGAGGCGAACTTCTCGGCGCTCTACGGGTACGACGTGCGCGGTGAGGTGTTCGGGTCGAAGGGGATGGTGACGGCCGGGCGGCACGCGAACAGCCCGATGCTCCATTACGGCGAGCGCGGGATCAGCCAGCAGACGCTGCGCAGCGACGAGGAGATGTTCACCGACGCGTACGTCGCGGAGATGTCGCAGTTCGCCGACGCGATCCGCACCGGCTCGGCTCCGCCCGTCACCGGGGAGGACGCCCGCAACGCGTTGCGGGTCGCGCTGGCGGCGATGAAGTCGCACGAGGAACGCCGGCCGGTCCAGCTCGACGAGCTCGGATGAGGCTTTCCGGCCGCCCCTAGATTGGAAGAGATCTGATCAAATCGATGCTTCGACTCGACGGTGCGCCCCCGACCCTCCAAGATGTGCCCATGAGCACCGTCCAGGTCAGCGTAGATCGCACCAGCCGCACCCCGCTTCACGTACAACTCGCGCAGCAGCTCGAAGCGGCGATCCAGGGCGGTGACCTGCCGGTCGGTTCCCGGCTCAGCAATGAGGTGGACCTCGCGGAGGCGTACGGCCTCAGCCGCCCCACCGTCCGCCAGGCGATCGCCCGGCTGGTCGACCAGGGCCTGCTGGTCCGCAAGCGCGGCGTCGGCACACAGGTCGTCGGCAACTCCGGTCAGGTCCGCCGCAGCCTCGAACTGACCAGCCTGTACGACGACCTGGCCGCGGCGCACCGTAAGCCGCAAACGGAGGTACTGCGCTTCGGTATCGCCCCTGCGACCCCAGACGTCGCCGTAGCCCTTCAATGCGAGCAGGGCGATCGCGTACTGCGCCTGGAGCGGCTCCGTCGCGCCGATGGCGAGCCGCTGGCCCTGATGCGCAACTGGCTGCCCCCGGAGATGCTCGACACCGACCCGAACACGCTGGCCGAGCGCGGACTCTATGAGCTGCTCCGAGCCGAGGGGGTCCGGCTGAAGGTGGCGCACCAGACCATCTCGGCCCAGCCCGCCACACCAGAGCAAGCCCGGCTCCTGATGGAAGAGCCGGGCTGCCCGCTGCTGGCGACCACACGGATCACCTACGACGACCACGGTCGCGCGGTCGAGTACGGATCGCACCTGTTCCGCGCCTCCCGCTACGCCTTCGAACACACCCTCGTCCACCGCTGACCCACCCCTCAGAGGGCCGGCGGCGGACGAGAGAGCCTCTTACTTCTTGGTGCCGGGGAACTTCCAGTCCTTGTCGCCCGCCATCTCCAGCAGCTTCTCGACGCTGATGGCCGGCCTCGGCCGGGTGTGCTTGGAGCCCTTCTCCCCGACCGCGTTGTAGCTGGTGATGCTGATGTAGCGGCCGTCGGCGTAGCGGATCACGGCTGTGTTCCCCAGTACGCCCTCCTTGGCCTGCCGGGCGTCGCTGTACTCAGGGGAGTTCTTGTCCCAGCCGGCCACACCGCCGCCTGGCAGGACCTTGCAGTGGTTCGGCGCCCCCTCCACTCCGCACTTCTTGATCATCGGCACCTCATAGGTGACGAAGGCCTCGACGTACGACTTGCCCTTGCCGTCGTCGACGAGCACAGAGGCTGCGTTGTAGTCGTCCGGAAGGCCACCCCGGGTTGTCGGCTGAGTGACCTGCAGGCCCTTCGGCAGTACGGCCCTGAGCGTCTGGAGGGTCTGCTGGACCGGTACCGGCGGCTTGCTCACCCCGGGGCTCGTCGGCTGGGGCTTGTCCGGGGTGTTCGACTCCACCAGCTTCGGCGGGAAGCGCCAGGCCCTGCTGTCCACCATGCCGATCAGCTCGGCTGTGGTCAGCGCAGGCTTGGCACGCGTCTTCTCGACCGTCACAGCGCCTTTGCGAGTCACTGTGCTTCCGTTGAAGCTCGACAAGACGATCGACTGACCGCTGGGGCGGACCACGTAGACGTGATTGAAGAGCACACCAGCCGCCCGCTCCTCGATTTCCTCGTTCATGACCGTGAGGCGAGAGCCGTCGGCGCGGGTCGTACAAGTGCCTGGCTTCTGGTTGGAGCAGCCCGAATCGTTGGCCGGTGGCCTGATCGCGAGGCTGAGCAGCGACAGGCCCTTGCCGTCGTTGACGAGCAGCTCCGCCTGATAGCCGCCGCCGTCGTCCCAGACCTGGGCCTTGGCGACCTTGAGTCGGGCCGGCAGGAGCTTGATCAACGTCGCCTTGGTCTCGTTCAGGGTGGCCGGCTTCGGTGCCTGCTGGGTGATCGTGGTCGACTGCTTGGTCGTCGTACTGGCTGCCGGCGGCGGGGCGTCCTTGGCGAAGAGCTGGTTGCCGCCGACGATGACGGCCGCGGTGGCGACCACGGCCGTGGCGCCGGTGGCGGTGAACAGGGCGGTGCGGCGGCGGCGCAGGGTGAGGCCGCGGGCCATGCCGCGTTCGACCAGGTCGGTGGACTCGGGTTCGAGGTTCTCGGTGGCCCGGCGCATCAGCTCGGGCAGGGTGTCGTTCAGGTTCTTCATCGGGGTCCTTCTTCTCAGAGAGCGATCAGGTGGTCGACGTCCGAGCCCAGGACGGCGCGCAGCCGGTCCAGGGCCCGGGACGTTCTGGTCCTGATCGCACCGGCGTTCTTGCCGAGATCCAGCGCGACCTGTTCGACGCTGCGATCTTCGAAGAACCGCAGCACCAGCACCGCACGGTCGAGAGGGGCCAGCTCGGCCAGCGCGTTCTGCAGCGAGATCCGCAACGCCGGATCGCCCGGCCGGTCGGCCCGCTCCGGCATCGAGGACACCGGCTGCTCGCTCCAGCTGCGCCGGCGCCGTTGCGAGATGAAGGTCCTGGCCAGCACCGTCTGCGCGTAGGCCGGCGGGTTGTCGATCCGCTGCAGGCCCCGCCAGGCCCGGAACATCTTCGCGAGCGTCTCCTGGACCAGATCCTCGGCGTGGTGCCGGTCCCCGGTCAGCAACCAAGCCGTCCGATACAACTGTGGCGTTCGCGCCCTGGCGAACTCCTCG
Organism: Kribbella sp. NPDC051620; assembly: GCF_044453825.1. Taxonomy (NCBI): domain Bacteria; kingdom Bacillati; phylum Actinomycetota; class Actinomycetes; order Propionibacteriales; family Kribbellaceae; genus Kribbella; species Kribbella sp. NPDC051620. The sequence goes on along the minus strand of NZ_JBITDB010000003.1, from coordinate 891,593 downwards.
AAGTCGTCCGTCGTAGATCTCATCCCGGCCTCTCCGTCGTGGTCTCACCTGTACGACGCCCCACCCGCCCGCCCGCGTTACACCCCCGAGTCTCACCCCCACCCGGGTCTCCCACCCCGTCCACCTCACTGCCCCCACCCACCCGCCCGCCCACCCAACCCACCCGCCCCGCGCCCCGCGCCGCGCGCCGCATTTCGGGGGTTAACCCCTCAGGTGGTGGGTTGTCACCACTGGTTCAGAGGTGGCAACCCACCATTGCGGGGGTTAACCCCCGAAATGGGGGACGGGGTGGGTGCAACAAGGTGCAACGGAATGGACCTGGGGTGAAGGGGCGGATACGTTCGGTGAGCCTGTGTCGTGGCACGGTTATCCACAGGCGGTCGGGACCGGGTGGCGCTGGTGGACCCCGGGTTGAAAGGATGTCGCTCAGGGTGACCGGCCGGGTCGCCGTCCGAGACGCTCACGGGGAGACGATGACAGCCGACAGACTTGCCCCGCGCCGGTACGTCGGCGGCGACGCGGTCGAGCTGATCGACGCCCAGGTCCGCGACCTGGTCCGGCGCGAGGGCATCGACCCGCTGCGCAACCCCGGCGCGGTGAACGCGATCGTCGCGACGGTCGTGAAGGAGTACGACGAGCGCAGCCTGACCGGGATCGTGCCGCCGATCGGCGACCTGGAGGCGGTCAGCCGTGAGGTGCACGACCGGGTGGCCGGCTTCGGCCCGCTGCAGCGCTATCTCGACGACCCGGCGGTCGAGGAGATCTGGATCAACGAGCCGAGCCGCGTCTTCATCGCGCGCGAGGGCCGGCACGAGCTGACCACCACGGTGCTGACCGAGGAGGAGGTCAGCGACCTGGTCGAGCGGATGCTGAAGACCACCGGACGGCGGATCGACGTCTCCCAGCCGTTCACCGACGCGCGGCTGCCCGACGGCAGCCGGGTGCACATCGTGCTCGGCGGCATCACCCAGCGCTATGCGGCGATCAACATCCGCAAGTTCACCGTCCGGGCGACCCGGCTGGCCGATCTGGTCGCGCTCGGTTCGCTGACCCAGCACGCCGCTGCCGTGCTCGACGCGTCGGTTGCGTGCGGTCTAAACATCCTCGTCTCCGGCGGCACGCAGGCGGGCAAGACGACGATGCTGAACGCGTTGTCCGGCTCGATCCCCGGCAGCGAGCGGGTGATCAGCTGTGAAGAGGTCTTCGAGATCAAGCTGCCGATCCCGGACTGGGTCTCGATGCAGACCCGGCAGGCCGGTCTCGAAGGGACCGGCGAGGTCCGGTTGCGCGACCTGGTCAAGGAGTCGCTGCGGATGCGGCCGTCGCGGGTCATCGTCGGAGAGGTGCGCGGCGAGGAATGCCTGGATCTCCTGCTGGCGCTGAACAGCGGCCTCCCTGGCATGTGCACCATCCACGCGAACTCGGCCCGCGAGGCGCTGACCAAGATGTGCACGCTGCCACTCCTGGCCGGGGAAAACATCGGCTCCAGGTTCGTACTGCCGACCGTCGCGGGCTGTGTCGACCTGGTCGTCCACCTCGGGATCAGCCACGACGGTCAGCGCCGGGTGCGCGAGATCCTCGCGGTCAGCGGCCGGATCGAGGGCCAGGCGATCGAGACCGAGAACCTGTTCGCCACCGTCGACGGGCAGTTGCGTCGCGCCGAGGGACAGTTGCCGCACCCCGAGCGCTTCCTCCACCGCGGGTACTCGCCGGCCGGGCTGCTCACCGAGTTGCCGGGAGGTGTGAGCTGATGGGGCTGCTGCTCGGTCTCTTCTTCGGTATCGGCGTACTGCTGATCATCTGGACCTTCATCGCGCCGCGCGAGGCCAAGGTCAGCACTGACGGCCGTCTGGTGACTCGCAGCCGGGATCTGCTGGCGGCGGCGGGGGTGGAGGGCGTCACGCCGGCCGCGTTCATCGGGGCTTGTGTGATCACCGGGTTCGTCGCGTTTCTGCTGATGTTCCTCGTCTCGGCTGCGTTGCCGATCGGGCTGGTGTTCGGCGTGATGGCGGGTGGGGCGCCGGTCGCCTTGCTGAAGGGGCGCGCCCGCCGGCGGCTGGCGGAGTTCCGCGAGCTGTGGCCTGACGTGGTCGACAACATCGCGTCCGCAGTACGGGCTGGTCTGTCGTTGTCCGAGGCGCTGGCCCAAGTGGGGGAGCGCGGGCCGCTGCCGTTGCGGGAGCCGTTCCGGCGGTTCGGTTCGGACTATGCGTCGACTGGGCGGTTCGCGGATTCGCTCGACCGGCTGAAGGCACGGCTGGCCGACCCGGTCGGCGACCGCGTAATCGAAGCGCTGCGGATCGCCCGCGAGGTCGGCGGTGGCGACCTCGGCCGCCTGCTGCGTTCCCTCTCCAGCTTCCTGCGAGACGACGCCCGCACCAGATCCGAACTGGAAGCCAGACAATCCTGGTCAGTCAACGGAGCCCGAGTAGCCGTCGCCGCCCCCTGGCTGGTCCTCGCGATGCTCTCCTTCCAAGGCGACGTCATCCAGCGCTACAACTCCCCAGTAGGCGCCCTGATCATCGGCACCGGCGCCGTCGTCTGCGTCCTCGCCTACCGCCTGATGCTCCGCATAGGCCGCCTCCCCGAGCCAGAACGGGTCCTGCGATGAGTCCGACAGTCGACACCTCCCTCCTTCTCCCGACGCTTGGTGGGGAGTTGCTGCGATGAGTCCGATGGTGCTTGGGGCTTTTCTTGGGGGGTTGGGCGGTGGTGGGTTGTTGTTGGTGGTGCGGCGGTTGCCGTTTTTGCGGAAGCCTTCTGTTGATGATCGGATCGGGCCGTATCTGCGGGATCTCGGTGGGTCGGATGTGTTCCGGGGGGTGGTGGATTCCGGGTCGCCGTTCTATGCGATCGTGCGGCTGTTCGGGCCGTCGTTGCGGGCTGGGGCGGAGCGGCTCGAGCGGATTCTGGGTGGGGCGGCGTCGATTCGGCGGCGGCTGGCGCGGGCCGGGATCGACCGTACTGTTGAAGAATTCCGGATCGAGCAGGTGCTCTGGGGTGCCGCGGGGTTCGGGGTGGGGCTGCTGGTCGCGCTGATCTCGTTGTCGTTGGGCTTCGGGAACCCGATCGGGCTCCTCGTCCTCTGCTGCTTCCTCGCGATCATCGGCGTACTGTCCCGCGACACGTACCTGACCAGCCAGGTGAGTCGTCGCGAGCGACGGCTGCTGGCCGAGTTGCCGACGGTCGCCGAGTTGCTCGCCTTGTCTGTCGCCGCCGGTGAAGGTCCTGCGGCCGCTCTCGACCGGGTCGCTCGCTCGTGCCGGGGCGAGCTGGCCGACGAGCTGCAACGTGTTCTCGCCGAGACGCGAGCGGGCGATCCGCTGGTGCGGGCGCTTGATGCTCTGGCTGATCGCAGCGGGTTGCTGGCGCTGTCCCGGTTTGCCGATGGGCTGGCGGTCGCGCTCGAGCGCGGGACGCCGCTGGCCGACGTACTGCGTGCTCAGGCGGGTGACATCCGCGAAGCCAGCCGCCGGGAGCTGATCGAGTCGGGTGCCCGCCGGGAGGTCGCCATGATGATTCCGGTGGTGTTTCTCGTGCTCCCGGTGACCATTGCCTTCGCCTTCTACCCAGGCGCCGTCGGGATCCGGCTGATCGCCGGATGAATTGAGGAGATGCCATGTCCCTGTTGATGACCAGACTGCTCGTAGCCCTGGTGACCAAGTCCAGACCGGCCGGCAAAGAGCGCGGCGACGTCCCCGGCTGGGTCCTGATCACCGTGATGACCGCCGGCCTGGTGGTGGCGATCTGGGCCATCGCCGGCCCCAAACTCGCAGACATGCTAGGCAAAGCCCTGGACTCCGTCTCCAACAAGTGACCCCTCCCCACCACCTCCACCCGCTCCGCCTGCCCAAGGTCTCGGCGGTACTTCGGTACGTCCCGCGACCGGGTGACCGGTATGCCCCGCGACGGGGGGAACGGGGTGCCGCGGTGGTGGACTTCGTGATGGTGTCGATGCTTGTCGTGCCGTTGTTCCTGGGCGTCCTGCAGGTAGGGCTGTTCCTGTACGTGCGGAACACGATTACCGCGGCGGCGTCCGAGGGGGCGCATTACGCGTCGGTGATCAACCGGGAGCCGGGGGATGGGGAGGCTCGGACGCGGGAGTTGATCGATGGGGTTGTGCGCAACGAGTTGATCGACTCGGTCGAGGGGCAGGCGACTGATGTCGATGGGCAACCCGGCGTACTGGTTGTGGTCAAGGCGCACATGCCGCCGCTCGGGTTGTGGGGTCCCGGCATCTCCTTCACCGTCGAAGGCCACGCCGTCAAGGAGACCGGCCAATGAGCCGCCGGGATGAGCGGGGGAACGCGGTGGTGGAGTTTTCCTGGTTGGCGGTGTTGTTGCTGGTGCCGCTGATTTACGTGATGCTCGGCGTTTTCGACGTGCAGCGCGCCTCGTACGGGGCTACTGCTGCGGCTCGGGCGGCGGGGCGGGCCTTTGTCATCGTGCCGGCTGGGTTGTCGGAGGATGAGGCTCGGGAGCGGGCGTTCGAGGCGGCTCGGGTTGCGATGAAGGATCAGGGGATGGAGTTGAGTTCGGGGCAGCTCAAGATCACTTGTGATCCGGCCTGTCTGCAGCCGGGGTCGACGGTCACCGTTGAGTTGGATACCGAGGTACCGCTGCCGCTGATTCCGGACGCGCTGGGTGGTGAACGGCCGGCGGTTCACGTCAGTGCTTCGCATACCGAGCCTTACGGGGATTACCGCGAAGCCAAGGGCGACGGATGAGGGCGCCGAGGAAGCGGGATGAGCGTGGGCAGATGACGGTGCTCATCATCGGGTTCACCGCGATCGTGTTGCTGATGATCGTCGTCGTGACCGACATCTCGAAGGTGTTCCTGGTACGCCGGGATCTCGACGCGACCGCGGATGGGGCGGTGCTGGCGGCCGCCAACGGGCTGGCGGCGATCTACGCCCAGCCGAGCGGTGAGGGGAATGCCGAGCTGGACCCTGACGAGGCGCGGCGGCTGACGGCGGACTATCTGGATTCTGTTGACGCAGGCAACCGATTCGACGGATTGGACTGGTCGGCCGACGTCACCGGTACCACCGTGACGGTGACCTTGACGTCGACGGTCGAGCTTCCGTTCGAGCCGCCCGGCTGGCAGGGGTCGGCCGACATCGCTTCGGACGCGGCGGCGGTAGTACCGATCAGATGACCGACGGCTCATCGGCTGATCGGGCATGCGCCGGCTCAGATGACTCACGGCCGGCGTATGCGATAGGGCACAGTGGGGGCCATGGACATCGATCTGGGTGGACGGCGGGCGTTGGTTTCCGGTTCCAGTCAAGGGATCGGGCTGGCGATCGCCACCGAGTTGGCGCGGTCCGGCGCCTCGGTGGTGGTCAACGGGCGTGGCCAGGACAAGACCGAGCAGGCGGCGGCTGAAGTCCGGCGCGAGGTACCCGATGCCGAGGTGACCGCGGTCGCGGCAGATCTTGCGTCAGCAGCTGGTGCGGACGAAATGAGAGCAAAGGTCGGCGAGCTCGACATTCTCGTCAACAACCTCGGCATCTTCGGCGCCAAGCCGGTGCTGGAGATCGACGACGACGAGTGGCGCCGGTACTTCGAGGTGAACGTCCTCTCGGCCGTCCGGCTGATCCGCCATTACCTGCCAGGCATGATGGAGCGCGGCTTCGGAAGGGTGATGAACATCGCCAGCGACTCGGCCGTGGTGACGCCGCTCGAGATGGTCCACTACGGCGTGACGAAGACCGCCCTGCTCGCGGTGACGCGCGGTTTCGCGAAGGCTGCCGCCGGTACCGGCGTCACGGTCAACAGCGTGATGGCCGGCCCCACCCACACGCCCGGCGTCGAGGAGTTCGTCGGCGAACTGGTCGGCGACGATCTGCCCTGGGACGAGGCGCAACGCCGGTTCATGAAGGAACACCGCCCGTACTCCCTCATCCAGCGCCTGATCGAGCCGCCCGAGATCGGCAACATGGTCGTCTACCTCAGCTCCACCCAGGCCTCCGCCACCACCGGCGGCGCCATCCGGGTGGACGGCGGCTACATCGACTCGATCCTCCCCTAGCCGGTACTACGGACCGCCAGCCCCCATGAACATCGATCTGACCGGCCGCCGCGCACTTGTTTCGGGTTCGAGCCAAGGCATCGGGCTGGCGATCGCCACTGAGTTGGCGCGGTCGAAAGCCGCTGTCGTCGTCAACGGCCGCAACCCGGACAAGACCGAGCGGGCCGCGGACTCCATCCGGCGCCAGGTCCAAGATGCCCAGGTGACCGCGATCGCGGCAGACCTTGCGTCAGCAGCCGGTGCGGACGATGTGAGAGCAAAGGTCGGCGAGCTCGACATCCTCGTCAACAACCTCGGGATCTACGGCGCGAAGCCGGTGTTCGAGATCGACGACGACGAGTGGCGCCGGTACTTCGAGGTGAACGTGCTCTCGGCGGTCCGACTGATCCGCCACTACCTGCCCGGCATGATGGAGCGCGGCTTCGGCCGCGTGATGAGCATCGCCGGCGAATCCGCAGTCGCCACCCCGCTGCACATGGTGCACAACGGCGTCACGAAGACGGCGCTGCTCGCGGTGACCCGCGGTTTCGCGAAAGCTGCGGCCGGTACCGGGGTCACAGTGAACTCAGTACTCGCCGGCCCCACGCGCGGGCCCGGTAGCGAGGAGCTAGACAACCCCAACTCGCTCATCCAGCGTCTGATCGAGCCGGTCGAGATCGGCAACATGGTCGTGTACCTCAGCTCCACCCAGGCCTCCGCCACCACCGGCGGCGCCATCCGTGTGGACGGCGGCTACATCGACTCGATCCTGCCCTAGGAGACGTAGACGTTCGGGTTGTCCCGCAGCCAGGTGACAAAGGTGCGGGCCGGGTGGCCGGTGAGCAGTTCGACGTTGGGCTCCAGCGGGTGCGGGCTGCCGACGCGGGAGGCCCAGTAGGCCATGAGTGAGGCGAGCTGCGCGGGGTTGCGCATGGTGTTCGCCATCTCCTCGAAGGCCTGCTCGGAAGTGAGGTCGACGGCTTCGATCGGTACGCCGGTGACCTCGGTGATCAGCTCGATCTGGTGCCGCCGGGTCATCGACTCGGGTCCGGTCAGCGGATACGCGCGACCGTCGTGCGGGCCGCCGGGCCCGTCGAGCAGCACCTTCAGCGCGACGTCGGCGATGTCGAGTTCGTGGATCGGCGCCTCTTCGGCATCCAGGTAAGGCAGCCGGATCTGACCGGTGGCGCGGACCTGGTACGACCAGTAGATCGCGTTGGACATGAAGGTCCCGGGCTGCAGCACCGTCGTCGCGTAGGCGCCGTCGGTGATGACGCGCTCGGCCTGACCGTGTGGGTCGGCGGCGGCATCGTCGTTGTCGGCCTGGGACGCCATCGATGAGAGCAGGACGACCTGCTTGACGCCGGCGTTCTCGGCGGCCTCGACGAACAGTGCGGCTGTGGCCGGGTCGGAGTACAGGAAGACCTGGGAGACGCCGTCGAGTGCGTTGGCGAGCGAGTGCGGGTGGGCGGTGCTGAGCGGTACGGCGCCGGGCAGGTCGGCGGGCTCGCGGCTGGCGAGGCGGACGTCGTGGCCGGCGGTGACCAGGCCGGCGTGAACGGCGCGGGCGATCTTGCCGCGGCCGCCGGTGACGAGGACAGACATGGTGTAACTCCAAACTTGTAGTGACTACAACTATGGAGGGAGTAAAGCATGACGGCTAAGCTGTTGTCCATGGAGATTCAGGAAGTCGGCCGGCGGGAGCGAAAGAAGCAGCAGACGCGCCAGCTGATCTCCGACGTGGCGACCACGCTGTTCATGGAGCGCGGCTTCGAGCACGTCACCGTCGCGGAGGTCGCGAAGGCGGCCGACGTCGCCGTCCAGACCGTCTTCAACCACTTCCCGACGAAGGAAGACCTGCTCTTCGACGAGGACGCCTGGTGGCTCGGGCCGGTGCGGGCGATCCGGGAGGCCGTCCCCGATGCCGCCGTCGTCGAGGTGCTCGAGCAGTACTACCTGGACGAACTCCGGATGCGCCTGCGGTCGGAGCACCTGGCCACCTGGAAGGCGTTCGCCCGGACCATCGAGGAGAGCCCGGCGTTGCTCGCCCGGCGGCGGAAGAACGCCGAGGAGATGGAGACCCTGATGGTGCAGGCCCTCCAGGAGCGAGACCCACAGCTCAGCCCACTGGAAGCGCGGTTGATCGCGGCGCAGTACCAGGCGGCCCAGAAAGTACTGGAGGCCGAGTTCGCCAAGGTCCTGCCCGAGCATCCCGAGGCCGGCCAGGTCGCGCAGTACGAAGTAGCCATGGAGCAGGCTGCCGGTGTCGTGTTCGGAGCGCTGAAGCACGGGCTGCGGGGCTGAATTCCCGGCCTGCGACGCTGACCGGGTACGCTGCTTGGTTGTGGCTGGACCTGATTTCGATGCTGACCTGAAGCAACTCGACGCGACCCTGACCTCGATCGAGAAAGTTCTCGATCTGGAGGGCATGCGCCGCGACATCGCCGACCTCGGCGAGCAGGTCGCCGCGCCCGACCTGTGGAACGACCAGGCGAACGCGCAGAAGGTGACCTCGAAGCTGTCGCGGCTGGAGGCCGACCTCGACCGGGTGGTCAAGCTGCGCGGCCGGATCGAGGATCTGGAGATCATGGTCGAGATGGGCCGCGACGAGAACGACGCGGACACCCTGGCCGAGGCGGACAAGGAGATGGGCTCGCTGGCCAAGGCGATCCAGTCGCTCGAGGTCCGTACCCTGCTGTCCGGCGAGTACGACGAACGCGAGGCACTCGTCACGATCCGCTCGGGCGCCGGTGGCGTCGACGCGGCCGACTTCGCCGAGATGCTGCAGCGGATGTACCTGCGCTGGGCCGAGCGGCACGGCTACCCGACCGAGGTCTACGACACGTCGTACGCCGAAGAGGCAGGCCTCAAGTCCACGACCTTCGGCGTCAAGGCCCCCTACGCCTACGGCACGCTGAGCATCGAGACGGGCACCCACCGGCTGGTCCGGATCTCCCCGTTCGACAACCAGGGCCGCCGGCAGACCTCGTTCGCTGCGGTCGAGGTGGTCCCGGTGCTGGAGCAGACCGACGAGATCGACGTACCGGACGAAGAGCTGCGGATCGACGTGTACCGGTCGTCCGGCCCCGGCGGTCAGAGCGTCAACACCACCGACTCGGCGGTCCGGATCACCCACATCCCGACCGGCACTGTGGTCTCCTGCCAGAACGAGAAGTCCCAGCTGCAGAACAAGGCCTCCGCGATGGTGATCCTGAAGGCGAAGCTGCTCGCGCTGAAGAAGGCCGAGGAGCGGGCCGAGATCGACTCGCTGCGCGGTGACGTGCAGGGCTCGTGGGGCGACCAGATGCGTTCCTACGTGCTGCACCCGTACCAGATGGTCAAGGACCTGCGGACGCTGTACGAGTCGGGCAACACCAGCGGCGTCTTCGACGGCGAGATCGACGAGTTTATCGAGGCCGGCATCCGCTGGCGCCGCACCGGCCAGACGGCCGCCGAACAGAACTGACCGGGTGCTCCGAGAAGACCTGCGTGCGGACTGCAGCAACTGCTATGGGTTGTGCTGCGTCGCGCTGACCTTCTCGAGGTCGGCCGACTTCGCGATCGACAAGGCGGCCGGCGAGCCCTGCCCGAACCTGGCCGAGGACTTCCGCTGTGGCATCCACAGCAAGCTCCGGAGCAACGGGTTCCAGGGCTGCACCGTCTACGACTGCTTCGGCGCCGGCCAGAAAATCTCCCGCCAGGCCGGCAGCAGCTGGCGCGAGCAACCAGGGCAGAAGCTGTTCGAGGCGCTGCCGATCATGCGCCAACTGCACGAACTTCTCTGGTACCTGGCTGAGGCACTCGAATTGCCGCAGACCATGGCGATCCACCCGGCGCTGCACGCGGCGAGCGAGCGTATTGAGCAGCTGACGCTGGTACCGGATGTCACCACAGTTGACCTCGAAGGCGAGCGAGCGAAGGTCAACGAGCTCCTGCTGCAGACCAGCGCCCTGGTGCGCGGCAAGCCCGGCAAGAAGAAAGAACGCCGCGGAGCTGACCTGTTCGGGGCCAAACTCCGCGGCGCGGACCTGCACAACGCCAACCTCCGGGGCGCCTACCTGATCGCGGCCGATCTCCGCGAGGCCGACCTGAGGCAAGCCGACCTGATCGGCGCCGACCTCCGCGACACCAGGCTGGAAGGCGCCGACCTCACCGGCTCACTGTTCCTCACCCAGTCCCAGGTCAACGCTGCCCGGGGCGACTCCAAGACCAAGCTTCCAAAGGCAGTGACCCGCCCGGCTCACTGGACTACTTAGACCGCAGCTGGTGAGTTACCGGCGTCATCAGCAGCGAGATAGCGGTGATGGCCAGCGCTACGGCAGCCAGTGCGCCTCCCTGTCCCCAGGAGGTGCCCGCCAGCGACAGGTACGCCGTACCGACCGTTGCTGCACCCAGTGCGAGGCAGGTCTGCTGACTGGTGAGCAGGATGCCGCTACCGAGACCAGCTTGGGCAGGCGGGACCTGACCGATCACCACACCCATCAGCGGCACCATCACCAGACCGCTGCCAAACCCTGCGATCAGCATGGGGATCGCCAGCGTCCACGGGGTCACATCCGGCCACACGGTGAGGGCAACCACCGCCAGTGCGGCGTACCCGACTGACTGCACGATCCAGCCGCGCAGGATGAGCCCTGCACCGTACTTCTGCTGCAGACGTGGCCCGTAGATCGAGGTGATCAGGAAGCCGACCGACATCGGCAGCAGGCTCAGACCGCCTTGCAGTGGGGACATCCCGGCCTCGCCCTGGGTGGCCAGCGCGAAGACGAACATGAACCCGCCGAAGGTGGTGAAGAACCCTACGGCCAGCAGCAAGCCGATCTGCATCGGGCGCAGGCGTAGTACTGACGGAGGGATGAGCGGCGCAGTACCGGCCTTCTCGGACCGGTGCTGGTGTACGCCGAGCAGCGCGACCGCGGGGATGGTGGCGGCCAGTGAGAGCCAGGTCCAGAGCGGCCAGCCCAGTGGGCGGCCCTCGGTCAGGGGGAGGAGCAGTAGCACCAGTGCGAGCGCCAGGAGGCCGGCACCGACCAGGTCGACCCGCTGGGCCTTGTCGGCGCGAGTCTCGGGCAGGAGCTTCACTGCGGCGACGATCGCGACCAGGCCGACCGGCACGTTGACCAGGAAGACCGCGCGCCAGCCGAGGTCGAACACGTTGGCCTCGACCAGAGCACCACCGAGGATCTGGCCGAGCGCGGCGGCCGAACCACCCGCGACGCCGAACATCGCCATCGCGCGAGCCCGGTGTTCGCCGGTGAGCAGGCTGCTGATCGAGGCGAGCACCTGCGGGGTCATCGCCGCGGCGGCGGCGCCTTGGAGGACACGGGCCGCGAGCAGGACGCCGATGGTCGGCGCGATCGCGCAGATCAGCGACATCACGGTGAAGCCGACGATGCCGATCAGGAACAGCCGTTTGCGGCCGAAGCCGTCGCCGAGCCGGCCGCCGACCACGAGCAGGGTGGCGTTGGCGATGCCGTAGCTGCCGACGACGAGCTGCAGCTCACCGGCGTTCGCCTGCAGGTCCGAGCCGATCGCGGGCAGCGCGACGTTGATGATGAAGAAGGAGAGCATCGGCAGGAAGGCGCCGAAGAGCAAGGTGGTGAGGGCGACGGGGCCGAGAGCTGACTTTGCTGGCGGGGGAGGCGTGAGCCGGGCGGTTTGGAGCTGGTCTGTCATAGGACTCAGCATGCGGCCGCTCGAAGCCTGGTGGTGAGAGCCTGGTTATCCTGGTATTGGCAGCACCCGGCACCAGGCTTTCGTCAGGCGGCCCGGGGCCGCACCATGGGGAGGTGAGTCTGCTGAGCAGTGTGCCAGTCACCACCGACAAGGACGAGCGGCGGCGGGCGTTGTCGGCGTTCCTGCGCAGTCGTCGGGAGCGAATCCAGCCCGACGAGGTCGGCTTCGCGCCGGGCGGACGACGCCGTACTCCGGGCCTGCGGCGCGAAGAGGTCGCCCAGTTGGCGGGCGTCGGCGTGACCTGGTACACGTGGCTGGAGCAGGGGCGCGACATCAACGTGTCGGCCCAGGTGCTCGAGGCGATCTCCCGGACGCTCCGGCTCGACCGGTTGGAGCGCAACCATCTCTACACGCTGGCGGGCATCGCGCTCGGGCCGGCCAAGACCGACTGCTCGGCGCTTCCGCAGTCGGTGCAGAAGATGCTCGACCAGCTCTCTCCGTACCCGGCTCAGGTGCTCAACGCGCGGTACGACGTACTGGCGTTCAACGATGCCTATCGCAAGGTCCTCATCGACATGGCGGCGATCCCGCTCGAGGAGCGCAACCTGCTCTGGCTGACCTTCGCGTCGGACGAGTGGCAGTGCGCTTTCGCCGACGGCGACTCGATCAAACAACACATGGTCGCGGGCTATCGGGCTGCGCTGGCGGACCACCTGGGCGAGTCGAGCTGGCAGGATCTGACCGAGCGGCTGCTCGCCAGTTCACCGCTGTTCGCCGAGCTGTGGGAGCGGTACGACGTGGCCGCACCGAGCGCCCGGATCAAAATCCTGGACAACGAACGGGTCGGCATCCTGCAGATGGAGGCCGTCAATCTCTGGGTCAGCCAGCAGGGTCAGATGCGGATGACCACTTACACCCCGGTCGACGAGGACTCCGAGGCCAAACTCCACCAGTTGGTCAACAGCTGACCCGTACTCCGGTCGTCGGGGCGGAGCGACCGGAGTACGGGTCAGTGGAATCAGCTGACCGGAATGCCCGGGTTGGTCAGGGCCTTGCCGCCGGTGACGGTGTTGGAGCGGTCGATGGTGACCTTGCAGGTGGAGGCGTCGTAGTTGGTGATGTTGAAGGCGTAGCGGCCGGCGCCGGTGGCGCCGGTGAGGTCGGACTTGTTGTTGCGGAAGACCGTGCCGCAACCCCAGCCGTCCTGCTGCATGTGGGTCTCGAAGCCGTTGTTGGTGGTGTTCTTGCCGGTGTTGTTCTCGATCACGTAGTTGTTGCCCTTGACATCGACCCAGCTGTCGTCGTAGTTGGCGCCGGTCAGCCCGCGGCCGTCGAAGCTGTTGCCCGCGACCCGGCCGCCCTGGGTGCCTTCCTTCAGGTCGACCGCCTCGCCGCCGACGTCCGGGCCGATCGTGTTGTCGAGGATCTGCACGTTGTCCGACTTGTCGTCCAGGCCGCCGGCGCTGCCGACGTACACGCCCTCGCCCATCCCGCGGCCGTCGTTGCCGGTGTCGTAGATCTTCGAGTTCCGGATCGTTCCGTAGCTGCTGCTGTTGCGGAAGTGCACGCCTTCCATGTCCAGGCCGTGCACGGTGACACCATCGATCAGCACGCGGGTCGCGTTGTCGATCATGATGCCTTTCTGGCCGCCGGTGACGGTGATGCCCGACACCTGCCAGTAGCTCGCGCCGTTGAGGTGCAGGCCGTAGCCGCCGCCCGCGGTCAGGATCGCGTTCGCCGAGCCGGTGAGCTTGATCGGTGCCGAGGACGTACCGGAGACGGTGGTCTTGAAGTTGCCGGTATAGGTGCCGTCGGCAAGCTTGATCGTGTCGCCCGGCTTGGCGGCGGTGAGGGCCGTCTTCAGCTGGGCCGCGGTGGAGACATTGATGGTCGTGGCGGGATCGGTCGGGTCGGTGGGGTCAGTCGGATCGGTCGGATCGGTTCCGTCGGTCGGGAAGTCGTCGGGCGTGCGGATCCGGTCGCGGATCCAGACACCGGCCTGCTTGAGTACCGACGTACCGGTGAAGTTGCTGCCGGCGCACGTTCCTTCCTTGAACACCGCGCCGGAGCGTTCGTCGTCGGAGAAGTTCCAGTTGGTCCAGCCGATCTTCTTGCTGGCCAGGAAGTCCAGGTACTTCTGCGAGTAGGCGAAGTCGTTGGCGCCCTCGCCCTCGTAGTTCTGGGTGCCGAACTCGGTGACGAACAACGGGATCTTGTCGGCCGCCCGCGACAGCGCGTCGAAGTACTCGTCGTGATGCGACGCGGCGTAGAAGTGGAAGGTGTACATCAGGTTCGTCGCGTTGACCGGGTTGTTGATCACGTCGGCCTCGGTCCGGCTGTCGGAGACGCCGAGCGACGCCCAGCCGTGGGTGCCGACGAAGACGACGCCGTCGGGGTCCTTGGCCCGGATCGTCGGGATCACCGCCTCGGCGTACGTCTTGATCTTCGCCCAGCTGACGCCGTTCGGCTCGTTGGCGATGTCGTAGATGATGTTGTTCTTGTCCTTGTGCCGCTCGGCGATCTCGGCGAAGAACGTCTTCGCCTTGGCGGTGTAGACGTTGGGGTCGCCGGGCGTGAGCTGGTGCCAGTCGACCAGCGCGTACATCCCGCGCTTGGTGGCCTCCTCGATGTAGCCGTGCACGAGGTCGGTGAACTTGCGTGGGTCGGTCTCGTAACCGTCCTCGCCGCGCGCGACGTACATCGAGATCCGCAGGATGTCGGCGTTCCAGTCGGTGGCGAGCGCGTCGAGGGACGCCTTCTTGATGCAGTTCGCGTACCACTGGATGCCGTGCGTGCTCATACCGCGGAGCTGGATCGGCTTGTCGTACTGGTTGCAGAGCTTGGTACCGCAGACATGCAGCTGTCCGTTGATCGACACCGGCGTGGCTGCCGCGGGTCCGGGCTCGGGGGTGGGGGTCGCACTGGCGGTTGCGCTGGTGGTGACGAGGGCTGTCGCGGCGAGCGCGAGAGTCGGCACCAGAGCGAACCAATGGGGGCGGTTCATGGTTCCTCCTACTGCGTCAGGGGCGGGGACGAGAGAGGTGCTGGTTAGTTATTAGGAAAGTTTCCTAATAGATTTCTCGGAAAGTTAGCCGCGATGCGGAGTGCTGTCAATTGGTTGCGAGCAGTGACCGCGATAATTCCCGTGGGGTGGAACGGGCGTGCTCGGCCAGCCGCTGAGGCGGGAGGAATCAGGCGGTGTCGCGAGCGGACCAGCCGGACTTGAGGGCTGCCAGCGTGACGGCGATGGCGGGGCGGCGGGCGGTGGCGGTGCGCCAGACGGCGTACAGGCGGCGGCTCGGTGCCGGTTGGAGGGGAAGGGCGATCACTCCGTCCGGCAACGGGCCGCGGCCGAGGCGGGGGAGGAGGCCGATACCGATGCCTCGGGCAAGCATTGCGAGCTGGGTCTGGTACTCCGCGATGGAGTAGGCGACCTCTGGTTGCACGCCGGCCTTGCGCATCGTCCGGACCAGCCACTCGTGGCAGATGGACCCGGTGGGCTGGCAGATCCAGCGCTCGCCGACGAGGTCCTCGGCGCGTACGGACTCCTTGCCCGCCAGCCGATGTGAGGCGGGGACCAGGACGTCGGCGGGGTCGGTGCCGAGCTTGACCCTGGACAGCTCGTCGGGGATCGCGAGCGGGGTGTTGTGCCAGTCGTGCACGATGGCGATCTGGATCTCGCCGCGGGCGACGGCGGCGACGGCGTCGACCGGGTCGCTCTCTATCACCGTGACGTCGAGTGCGGGGTTGTCGGCTATCAACTTGGGCAGCACTGCCGGCAGCAGCCCGCGCGCGGCGGTCGGAAAGGCGGCGATCGCCAGCGAGCCGATCGCTTGGCCGCGCTGCTCCTCCAGTGTCAGCTCGGCGGTCTCCACCAGTTCGAGGACCTTCGATGCGGTGGCCGCCAGTTGCAGGGCGGCGTCGGTGAGGACGATCCCGCGACCGCGCTTCTCGATCAGGATCGTGCGGGTCTCGCGCTCCAGTTTGGCGAGTTGCTGCGAGACAGCCGACGGGGTGTAGCCGAGTGCCTCGGCGGCGCTGCCGACCGAGCCGTACATCGCGACGGCATGCAGCGCGCGTAGCCGGCCCAGATCAATCATGTAGCACTCCTACACTGTCAGCGGTAGTAATCTTCGCTGGTCCTTAACTGTAGCTCAACCCCAGACTTGAGCACATGAACCCTCGTCACGTGCTCCTCGCGCTCGCCGCCGTGGTCGTCTGGGGCGTAAACTTCGTCGTCATCGAGGTCGGCCTGGAGGGCTTCCCGCCCTTGTTCTTCTCCGCGTTGCGGTTCTTCTTCGCGGCGGTACCGGCGATCTTCCTGCTCGGCAGGCCGCGGGTCGCCTGGCGGTACGTGGTCGCGGTCGGTCTCGCGCTCGGGGTGGCGAAGTTCGGCCTGCTCTTCATCGCGATGGACCACGGCGTCCCGGCCGGCCTGGCCTCGCTGGTCCTGCAATGCCAGGTCGTCTTCACGTTGCTCTTCGCCATCGTCGTACTACGAGAACGCCCACGCCCGGCCCAACTCGCCGGCATCGCGATCGCCTGCTTCGGCCTCGGCCTGATCCTCGTCGACCATCAACTCGCCGCCCCCGTTGGAGCCCTTGGCCTGGTGATCCTGGCCGGCGCCAGCTGGGGTGTCGCCAACGTCGCGACCAGGCTGGGAAAGCCCAAGGACACCCTGCGCTTCATGGTTTGGGTCAGCGCGGTCGCCGTTCTGCCCCTGCTTGTGCTCTCGTTGCTGACCGAAGGCCCGAGCAACGATCTGGAAGCCCTGCGCACCATCGACCTCTCCGGAGTAGGCGCGCTCGCCTACCTCTCCTTCGCCTCCACCCTCTTCGGCTTCGGCATCTGGGGCTTCCTCCTCCGCCAGTACGACGCCACCACCGTCGCGCCGTTCTCCCTGCTGGTCCCCGTGGTGGGCATGGCAGCAGCCTGGCTCCTGCGCGGCGAACAAGTAGGCCTCCAACAAGCAATCGCAGCAGCCCTGATCATCGGCGGCATGGCCTGCACTGTCGTCCGCAAGCGGGTGTTCAGACCGACTGCGACAGCTCCGCGCGAACCCGCATTAGTGCGAAGCCCAACAGGTTGAGGCCTCGCCATTGGGCGGGGTGTTCGGCTCGGGGGTCATCGGCGGCGAGGCCGATGCCCCAGATGCGGTCGACCGGGCTGGCTTCGACCAGGACCCGTTTGCCGGTGGTCCGGAGGTAGTCCAGGAGGGGCTGGTTCTGGCGGAACTTGTGGAGGTTGCCTTCGGCAACCAGCTCGACGCGGCGGTCGTGCCAGGTTTCGGTGCTGAAGCCGGCGACCTCGCGGCCGAGGGCTTTGGCTTGCTGGGGATGGCCGGCGGCGAGGATTCGGCGTACCGAGTCCTCGTCATTGAAGAGGCGGGCCTTGGCGGCCATCATCCAGTGCTCGGCGGTGGGGTAGCGGACGCCGTCGACGGTGAAGGGCGCGTGGTACCACTGGCTGAGGCAGCTGGCGTCGACGCGGCCGTCGCGGTTCGGGGTATCGCCCCAGAAGAAGACGTACTTGTAGCGCTGCTTCTTCGCCAGACCGTCGAGCAGGTCGGCGGTCGAGAGCGGAGTGCCGGTGGTCACTCGTACTGGTTGGCCGGCGGAGTGACGTTGCGTACTCCGGTGATGGTCAGCGCGGCGACGTCGCCGTCGGTGCGCTTGGTCGGCTCGGCCCACTGGCCGGTCACGGTGACCCACTGGTTCTTGGGTGGCGACGCCTGACCGCGGGCCTCGACCATGAACGCAGTACCGTCGGCGACGCAGCAGGTCAGCCCGATCCGGGAGACGTACCAGGTGCCGTTCTTGCCCGGCGTGACGAATCCGGTCAGCTGGAATTTGCGGCCCTTCATGCTCTCCTTCTCCCAGACGGCCCAGACGGCGTAATCCCGCACCGCCAACGGTACCGGGGCTGTGCTGTCGGCGCTCTGCGCGAGGAAGGAGTTGCCTTTCGGTGCGATCGGTTTGGCCGCCACCGGCGACTGCCGCTGGGCCGCGTCGGCGCCGAGCGCGGGCGGATCGACGACGAGCAGCGCGAAGATCGGTACTACGAGCAGCCAAGCCGCTCGTGGCAGCAGGTGC
Organism: Kribbella sp. NPDC051620; assembly: GCF_044453825.1. Lineage (NCBI taxonomy): Bacteria > Bacillati > Actinomycetota > Actinomycetes > Propionibacteriales > Kribbellaceae > Kribbella > Kribbella sp. NPDC051620. The sequence continues at coordinate 873,812 of NZ_JBITDB010000003.1, read as the reverse complement.
CCGTGGCCGTGACCGTCGTCGGCGAGCGGCTTCTTGCGGGTGTCGGCGAGGACGTCCGCGACGGCGAGGATGATCAGGATCGCGCCGGCCGCGAGCAGCATCCAGCGCATACCGGGCTTCACGTACCGCAGATAGGTGTTCGAGGTGGCGAGCTGCACCACCGCCGCACCGACGAACACGACGACCAGACCCGCGACATTGCGCCTCACAGCAGCCACCACCCGACGAGAAGACTGGACAGGATCGCGACCACGAAGGTGGCCGGCGCGAATCTGACGGCGAACTTCGGCCCGAAGGTCCCGGTCTGCAACGCGATCAGCTTCACGTCGACGATGGGCCCGACCACCATGAACGCCAGCCGTGCGGTGAGCGAGAACTGGGTCAGGCTGGCGGCCACAAACGCGTCGGCCTCGGAGCAGATCGCGAGCAGGACGGCGAGCAGGCCGAGCACGACGACGGAGATGAGCAGGTTGCTCGCGACGTGATCGAGCCATTGCCGCGGTACGACGACGTTCAGCGTGGCCGCGGCGGCCGCGCCGACCACCAGGAACCCGCCCGCGTGCAGGAAGTCGTGCAGCATCGACGAGCGGAACACCTCGAGCTTGCCGGTGCCCTCGGCGTGCCGGTTCTTCGGCATTTTCAGCCAACTGCTGCCCTTGCCGGTCAGCAACCACAGCCAGCCGAGCATCATCGAGACGGCGAGCGAGGTGACCGCCCTGGCGACGACGACCTTCGGCTGGCCGGGGAAGGCGACGGCGGTTGACGCTAGTACTACTGGGTTGATCGCCGGCGCGGACAGGAGGAAGGCGATCGCTGCCGCGGGGGTGACGCCGCGGTTCATGAGGGCGGCCGAGACGGGGACGGAGGCGCACTCGCAGCCGGGCAGGACGACGCCGGACATGCTGGCGACCGGTACTGCGAGAGCCGGGTGCTTTGGCAGCGCCTTGGCGAAGAACGAGGCGGGGACGAAGGCGGTGAGGGCGGCGGAGAGGAGCACGCCGAGGACGAGGAACGGCATCGCCTGGACGGTCACCCCGACGAACATGGTCGCCCAGGTCCGTACGCCGTCGTCGGTGAACAGCCCCGCGAAGATCTTCCGGCCGAAGAGCGCGAGCCCGACCAGCACGACCAGCGTCAACGTGAACGCGATCGACGACGCAGCCGGCTCCTTCTCCTCGGGCGTCGCCGGCTCGGCGGAGGGCTCGGGTGGCGGGCCGAGCGGCGCGGCGGGATCTGCCGTCGGGGCGGCGGAATCCCGCTCCTCGGTGGCCTCAGGCGTCGTCATGGGCGGCATCCTGACACAGCGGAACGCACCCGGACGAGCACACACCGCACCCGCGAAATGAAAATCACCGTCATCCCGCCGAATACTCGCAACCCCCGATTCACCCCACACCCACTCGCCCGCCACACCCACACCGCCCCGCCACACCCACACCGGCCCGCCACACCCACACCGGCCCGCCACACCCACACCGCCCCGCCACCCTCACCTCGCCCGCGGCATTTCGGGGGTTAACCCCTGGGATGGTGGGTTGCCACCCGTGGTTCAGGGGTGGCAACCCACAACTTGAGGGGTTGACCCCCGAAATGCGGGCGAGGTCGCGGGGGCGGGGGCGTGGCAGGGTGGGGGGATGGATGCAGAGGTTGTACGGGCGGTCAATCGGCTGACTTCGCGGTGGGTGCGGGAGTTGCCAGCCGGCAACACCGTCGTGTCCGGGCTTGGGCTCTGGCCGTTGCTGGCCATGTTGGCGACGGCGGCCGATGAGCCGGGCCGGAGTGAGCTCGCGGAGGCGGCTGGAGTCGATGCCGCTCGCGGTGCTGCTCAGGCGGTCGAGTTGATGGCTGCCGTCGACAGTGCGGCTGATCTGCACGCGGCGCTCGGGGTGTGGGTGCATGAGCAGTTGAAGTTGAGTGAGTCGTTCGACTCCGTAGTACCGGCTGCTTTGAGTGGGACGCTGACGGGGGATCAAGCGGCGGACAAGGCGAAGCTCGACGCGTGGGCGGCGGAGCATACGGACGGGTTGATCCGGGAGATGCCGCTCGACGTGACGCCTGACCTGACCGTCGTACTGGCGTCGGCGTTGTCGCTGCGGACGACGTGGGTGCGGAAGTTCCAGGAGCAGGTCAAGCGGCTGCATGACGGGCCGTGGGCGGGTGGGTCGTGGCATTGGCTGGAGCGCAGTGATCGCGAGCTGGATTCGGTACGCCTGTACGACGGGGTGACGGTGGTGACCGTCGTCGGCGATGCGGATGTCGATGTGTTGCTCGGGATCGGGGCTGCTGAGGCGTCACAGGGCGAGGTACTGGCTGGGTTGCTGGCGGCGTCGCTGGCTGTGGACGACGGTGTGGGTGGCGCGGAATTGCTCGCTCGCGGCGGGGCTGCGCCCGGGGTGACGATCGGGACGGCGACTGCGCCGGCGGCTGAGGTTCGGGTGTCGCTGCCTGCCTTCAATGTGCAGGTTGAGCATGATCTGCTGGCGTCGCGAGAGCTGTTCGGGCTGTCGGCGGTGACGGCGCCGCCTCGGGGTGCTGGGCATTTCAGTGCGATCAGCCCGGAACAACTGGTGGTTGGGCAGGCTCGGCAGACCGTGCTGGCTCGGTTCTTCGCCACTGGGTTCGAGGCGGCTGCCGTGACGGCGATCGGGTTGATGCGGGCGTCGATGCAGACTTCGCAGTCGCAGCGGCTGGAGGTGTCGCTGGATCGGCCGTTCGGGTTTGTCGCCGTGCATCGGTCGTCGCGGCTACCAGTGGTGGCCGGATGGATTGCTCAGCCGACCGAGCCGGCGTAGAAGAGCTTGTTGAGCAGGGCGGATGCCTCGTCGACTCCTGTTCGATCGCCGGTCAGCAGCAGGTCGAAGAGGAGTCCTCGGGAGGCGGCCAGGCCTAGGCGGGCATACGCCGGTGCCTGGTCTGCTGGGAGGCCGGCGCGGATACAGAGCTCGATCAGGGGTGGCAGCCAGACGTTGATCAGGTCCGCTTTGAGCGCCTCGGTGTGCGGGAGGTCCTGCATGGCGTGGGCGGACAGCTCGAAGAACAGCGGGCCGTAGATCAGGGCAGCCTCGGTGACTTGGCGCCAGAATCGCTCGGACAGCTCTTCGATCGGTACTTCGGTGTCGAGGGTCGCGAGCAGGTCGCGCTGCTGGGCCTCGACCGTGCGGACCACTTCGGCGAGCAGGCCCTCGCGGGAGCCGAAGTGGTAGATCAGCATCCGGTGGCTGGTGCCGATGCCGGTCGCGATCGAGCGCAGGCTGGCGTCGCCGATCCCGTTCTCGGCGAAGTACCGGACCGCGTCGGTCAGCAGGGTCTCGCGGCTCACGCCTGCTCGCTGACCTTCTTCAGGCTCTCGCCTTCGATGGCGATGTACTCCTTGGTCAGTTTCGCGAGCAGCTTGCCGAACACCCAGCCGAGCGGGCCCTCCTGGATGATCGTCGAGGTCGCCACAGTGCCCTCGGGTGTGCTGACGACGCGATGGCCGCCGGTGGTCTTGACGCCGGGGGCCTTGGAGACCCATTCGAAGTACTCGCCCTCGACCAGCTCGGTCACCTCCCAGACGGCGACCGGGAGCTTGGGCTGGCGGATCCGGGTCCGGGCGCCGAGGTGGATCCGGCCCTCGTCGAGCCGCTCGACACTGGTGATCGTCGGGGTCCACTCGGGCCACTTGGCGACGTCGCTGAAGATCGCCCAGACGCGGTCGGCCGGAGCCTGGACGGTGACGGAATGATCGAAGCGCATGTACCAAATGGTACATCTTTTCGGTTAGATGTCGATCAGATCCCCGGGTGGTGAGGTGCTGGTGATCCGGGCGGCCGGGTAGGGTCTGGCGCATGGCTGACCACAACGTCACGGAAAACGAGCAGGACCCGGGAGCGAGCACGCAGATGTTCCGCGCGTTCGTCAACGAGGCCCAGGCCGAGCCGGCCGCAGCACCGAAGATCAACGGCCGGACGCTGGCGATCGTCGGCGGCGTCGTCGTACTGATCGCGATCATCGCCGCAATCCTCGTCCTCTGACCCTCGCTCGCTGACTCCCGTCCGCCCCACCGGCTGACCTGAGCCCCCAATGCCCACCGTCGATATCCACGTCGCACGGTCCTTGATCGACCCTTCTCGCCGCGCTGACCTCCCAACGGCCGAATGAACGCCGCCTTCGTGGTCAGCCCCCGCCCCGACGGGCTGGAGATGGTGGTGAGGGGTCCGTGGTCAGCGGACGCCGCGGACGCCTGCAGAGCGCAGTACGTGGAAAACCTGGTCCTCAACCACGGACTAGGCTTCGAGGAACCGGACCTGGAGTTCCTCCGTGACCTGCCGGTACGCCGCCTGACGGTGATCGCCCGTTGGCTGGCTTCCCTGGACCCGATCCACACCCTGCCGCTCGAATCCCTCCAGCTGGTCACGGATCCCAAACTCCCCATCGACCTGCGCCGGCTGCCGCACCTCACCCGCCTCTCGGCCGACTGGCGCCAGGTCCGCGCCACCGTCAGCCACGGCACTCTCCTCGAGGACCTGTACCTCGGCCGGTACTCCGAACCGAACCTGTTGCCACTAGCAACCTCCCCGCAGCTGACCAGGCTGGTCATGAAGGACCGCCCCAGGCTGACCTCGCTGCAGGGCCTCGAGAACTTCTCGTCCCTGACGACGCTGGGCATCCAGCTCGCGTCCTTCCTGACGGACTTCTCAGCCCTCCGCACCGCGCAGTCCCTGCGAGAACTCCAACTGGAGTCCTGCCGCCACCTCACCAACCTCGACGACCTCATCAATCTGCACGCCGTCGAGTACCTCAACCTCGGCGACTGCCGCGAGATCGCAACGGCCGCCCCACTCCGCCACCTGACCAACCTCCGCACCCTCCACCTCTACGGCACCACCAACTTCCTCGACGGCGACCTGACCCCACTGACGGCCCTCCCGCACCTGACCGACCTGCGCCTACAAAACCGCCGCCACTACTCCCCAAAGGCGACCGACATCCGCCATGTTCGAGGCGAAGCAGGTAGTCAGTGAAGCTCAGGCGGTGGCTGCGATGAAGGTGTTCTGGGAGGACGGCCGGCTGGAGCCAGGGCAGGTGTGGGAAGTTCAGTAAGGGCCGCTAGAAGCACAATGTGTGGCTGCTGGCCAGTGGTTGGGGGCGGGATGTCACTTGCTGCAAGTTCGTTGACTGGCTGGTTGTGCGGCGGGGACTCTTGGGGCGCCGCCGGCATCGCTGGTAGGCGCACCTCGGGGGTGCTCGCAGTTTCGCGGTCGTGACTTCAGGGGTGGGCTATGCCTTCAGGTACTTTTGCGCGCGCTCTTTCGCGCCCAGTCAGTGTGTTCGCGGTGTTGTCGGTCGTTGTGGCGGGCCTGGTGACCGTTCCGGTCGCGACTGCGGCCAAGCCGGTACCTGCGCCCAAGTCGGCCAAGAACGCCGCCGAGGCCGGCCGGCTGGCGGCGCAGTTCAAGACCGACGTCGAGGTCGCGGACAAGACGAACGAGTACGCCCGGACGGTCGCCACCCCCACGGGAACACTCCGGACCGAGCTGTCGAACACGCCGGTACGCGCCCGTAGCAGCGCGGGCTGGGTCCCGGTCGACCGCACCCTCGCAGTACGGGCTGACGGGATGATCGCGCCCAAGGCGGCGACCACCGACGTCGCGTTCTCCAACGGCGGCGGTACGTCGCTGGCGAAATTCGCGGAGAACGGTGGCGTCTTCGAGCTGAAGTCCCTGTGGAAACTGCCGAAGCCGGTCCTCGCCGGATCGAAGGCCACGTACGCCGGCGTCCTTCCCGGCGTCGACCTGGTGGTCGAGGCAACGGACCAGGGGTTCAGCTACAACCTCGTCGTACAGACCCGCGCAGCTGCCGCGAACCCCGCGTTGCGGAGCATCCAGTTCCCCGTCACCACCAGCAAGCTGGCCTTGCGCACCACGGACACCGGCCGTTCGTCGTACACCGACCCGTCCGGCCGGGACGTCCTGTCGGTCGGCGAGGCAGTGATGTGGGACTCCACCGGCCGGGCCACCGCGAAGACGAAGCTCAGCGCGGCCGCCGCGGTCGGTGACGGACCCGCCGACAAGGCGAAGCGCACGATGATGCCGTTCACCGGCAGTCGCGCCGGCCTCACCATCACGCCGGACCAGAGCCTGCTCACCGACCCCGCGACCGTGTACCCGGTCGTCATCGACCCGACGATGACCGGCACCAGCAACCGCAACGGCTGGACCGCGGCCTGGGAGCTGTACCCGACCCAGTCGTTCTGGAAGACCGAGCACAGTCTCGGGGTCGGCTACGAGGGCTTCGAGCAGAACAAGATCGTCCGCTCGTTCTTCCAGTTCGACGTGGCTTCGTTCACCAGCAAGAAGATCATCGCCGCCTCGCTGCGCACCTACGAGACCCACTCGGCCAGCTGCACCGACCGCCGGGTGATCGTCAGCCGCACCGCCCCGATCTCAGCGGCGACCACGTGGAACAACCAGCCCGGTGGCCAGGCCGATGTCGCGACCTTCGACGGCGCCAAGGGCTGGAGCTCGGCCTGCCCCGCCGGGTACGTCGAGTTCGACGTCACCAACTCGGTCCAGTACACGTCGAGCGGCAACGGCCGAACCGCGACCTTCCGCCTGCGCGCCGCCACCGAGAACGACGAACTCGGCTGGAAGCAGTTCGACAGCACCGGCCTGCTCACCATCGAGTTCGTCGCCAACCCGCTGCCGGCCAACAATCTCGGTGCCGCGTCGGACTCCGACTTCGCCGACGACTGTGCGCCGTCGTCGGATCCGACGTACGTCGCGGTGGTCCGCCCGAATGTCTTCGCCACCGGCCGGATCGGTGCCGGCGACACCCAGTCACGGGTGGTAGTGCAACTGCAGATCGTCAGTCCCTCCGGCTCGATCTGGACGATGAACAGCCCGGAGGTCGCACCCAACACACAACAGAAGACCACGCCGGCGTCGAACCTGGCGGAGAACGTGCTGTACCGCTACCACGCCAGGACCCTGCTCAACTACCCCGGCGGTCAGCTGGCCTCCGCCTGGTCCGGCGACTGCTACTTCATGATCGACCTGCACATACCGCCGCCGCCGACGATCACGGCCAGCTACAACGGGCAGGTGCTGACGGACTGCCTGGGCCCAGGCGCAACGCCCGGTGTCTGTCCTGAGTCCGTTCCCTTCGGTGCCCGCGTCACCTACACGATCACCTCGTCGACGGCTGATGTCGTTGCCTTGAGCTACGGCTTCAACGGCAAGCTGACCAGGGTCAACGGCAAGTCGGTGACCGTCAACCTCGAGACGCCCGGCCAGGGCTACATGACCCTGGGCGCGGTCGCGCACGACGCCGGCTCGCACCCCAGCGAACCCCGCTATCACCGGATCAACGTGGGGCCCGGCCTGCCACCGTCCGGTTCCTGGAACCTTGATGACGACGCCTTGAGCCCAACGGCTGCGGACGCCTCCGGCCAGAACCATCCGCTCTCGATCGTCGGGCCCGACTACGACGACAACGGCCGGATCGGTGGCTCTCGGGTCTTCAACGGCATCGCGGACCGGATGACCTCGACGGCCCCGGTCGTCGACACCTCGAAGAGCTTTACCCTGTCCGCCTGGGCGCGCCTGACCGACTTCTCCGAGGGCGCTGTCGTCGGGATCTTCGGCAGCCAGGGCATCGCCGCCCAGCTGTACTACTCCCAGAACGCCAACCGCTGGCTCTTCATGCAGTTCGCGTCCGACTCGACGACCGCGGCCCAGACCCGCTCGGACTCCGTGGAGCCACCGATGTGGGGGGTATGGACTCACCTGATCGGCGTGTACGACGCGAACGCCAAGACGATGACGCTGTACGTCAACGGTCGCTCACAGGGAAGCACCTCCTTCACCTACGCCCCATGGAAGGCGACCGGCCCGCTGGAGGTCGGCTGGTACAAGGTCGGCGCCAACCACGGCGCTGCCTTCACCGGCTCGATCGACGACGTGAAGGTCTACCCCCGGATGATGTCGGCCACCGAGGCGAAGAAGGTCGCCGACCCACGTTCCGGTCCCTCCGGAAATGACGAACCGGTCGCCGGCCTGGCCGCCGACTACCCGTTCGAGAGCGTTGTCACCGGCGCTGATCAGGTAGCGCGGACAAGTGAGACCGTGTACGCCGCCAAGATGATCGTCTCCGGCTTCGGCCCGACGACGGACCAGAGCGCCGCGATCGTCCAGGACCCGGAGCGGGGATACGTGTTGTCCACCTCGGGTGCCAGCGGCGAGGTGGTCTCACTGCCCCGTCCGGTGGTCGATGCCACCGGCAGCTTCACGGTCCTCGTCTGGGTCAAGTTGAGCGACACCTCGAAACCCCGCGTCATCGTCCGGCAAGCCGGTACGACGAAAGACTCCTGGCGCCTCGAGTACAAGCCGACCATCGGCGACGAAGCCGTCTGGGCATTTTCCAGATCGACTAGCGACTCGGCCGGCGGCACGGTCGCGACGGCTACTCAACAGACCACCCTCAGCTTGGCTGACGACTGGACTGCGCTGGCCGCTACCTATGACGCCTACAACGGCAAGATCAGTCTGAAGATCGCCGATCGCGAGACCGATGGTGCAGAGGCCGGCTTCACCACCCCCGTCCGAACCGGTAGCACTGTGATCGCCGGCCCGCCCTTGAACGGAACCTCCCTGCCCTACACAGGTCTGATCGACAACCTCCGCATCTATGCCGGCGTCGTCCCCCAGCGCCTGCTCTGCACCGAGGTCAAGGGTGCGGAGAACTGCTCCTGATCTGACACCGAGGTGGACGATGCTCAGCGGCATCGTCCACCTGTTCGGCTCTCCACCGTCCGCGGCGATGAAATGAGTTGTTTGCGATGAGGCGAAGTCTCCGGATCCATGTTCTGCCCACCATGCTGTGCCTGTCGCTGGCAGCGACGGCATTGATCGCCGCCCCGGCGACGCAGGCCGAGGCCAAGCGGAGCCCCGGCGTCCACAAGCCCGCGGATGTGAAGGACGCCGACGTCCGGGCGGTCAAACCCGTCGCTGTACCGGCGGAGTCGGCGGCGATGAGGAAGGCGGTCGAGAAGACCGCGGCGGATGCGGCGAAACCGGTGGTCTGGCCTGCACCTGGACATCGGTCCGTCGCAGTCGGTACGCCGACGTCCAAGGCAACCGGCGCCGTGTCGGTCCGCTCGACGAGGCCCACCCCGGCGACGAAGGTGGACCTGACGTTCCTCGACCAGGCTGCCAGTCAGCGAGCCGGCCTCAGCGGTGTGCTCGTCACGGCCAAGGCGCCGGTCCGGCTGGAGGTGGATCTCACGTTCGACTACTCGGGCTTCGCCACGGCCTTCGGCGCTGACTGGGCCGCGCGTCTGACTGTCGTGTCGCTGCCTGCTTGTGTCCTGACGACCCCGAATGTCCCGGCCTGTACTACGGTGACGCCGGTCACCGCGTCCAACAACAAGGCGACCCGGAGCGTCACAGCCAGAACGCCGGTCGGGCCGGACGCTACCGTTCTAGCCGTGACCGCGGGCTCGGAGTCGAGCGCCGGGGACTATGCAGCGACCCAACTGTCGCCCTCGGCCACCTGGTCAGGCGGTGGCGTCAGTGGCGACTTCACCTGGTCCTACCCGCTGCGGGTACCGCCCACGGCGGCCGGGCCGACGCCGAATCTTGCGTTCCAGTACTCGTCCCAGTCGCTGGATGGCCGCACCGCAGCCTCGAACAACCAGGCCTCGTGGGTCGGTGACGGGTTCGAGCTCGGCCAGTCCTATGTAGAGCGTAAGTACGACAGCTGTGACGCGGACGGTCATACCGGCAAGTTCGACCTGTGCTGGAAGTACGACAACGCCACGCTGACGCTGAACGGCAACTCCAACGAACTCGTGCGCAGCAGTGGTGGCACCAATGGCCCGAGCACGTGGAGGCTGAAGAACGATGACGGCTCACGAGTGGAGAAGGTCGTCGGCACCAACACCAACGGCGATGCGAAGAAGGAGTACTGGAAGGTCACTACGACCGACGGTACTCAGTACTACTTCGGCATGCAGGCGGTGACCAATTCGGCCTGGACCGTGCCGGTGGCCAGCGACGATGTCGACGAGCCCTGCTACAACGCGGTGTTCGCGAGTTCGTTCTGCAACCAGGCCTGGCGCTGGAACCTCGACTACGTGGTCGATCTGCACGGCAACGCGATGACGTACACGTATGTCAAGGAGACCAACAACTACGCGAAGAACGGCGTCGCCTCACCTGGCACGCCGTATGTGCGTGGTGGCTATCTGGAGCGGATCGACTATGGCCAGCGCGCGGACAATCTGGCCGCGAATGCGCCGCAGCAAGTGGTCTTCACGACTGCGGAGCGGTGTCTTGCCAACTGCTCGATACTGAATGCCACGACGAAGGCCAACTGGCCCGATGTCCCGTTCGACCAGGTGTGTGAAGGAACGACGGCCTGTACGAACAAGTTGTCGCCGACGTTCTTCTCCCGCAGGCGGCTCTACCAGATTCAGACCCAGGTGTGGAACGGTACGACGTACCAGCCGGTCGACTTCTGGCAGACCAACCTCTCCTTCCCGTCGACTGGCGACGGTAGTACTGGCGCTCCTATGTGGTTGGCCGGGATCTCGCACAGTGGCAAGGTGGGTGGATCCCTGAGCGTTCCCAACGTGACCTTCACGGGGACGCAGCTGGCCAATCGGGTGGACTCGGGCGACGACGGTTTGAACGGGTTGATCCGGTACCGGATCGGGCAGATCGGCACCGAGACCGGCGCGAAGGTGACCGTGAACTACGCGCCGAAGCAGTGCCTGGCCGGTGTCAAGCCGGACAAGGACACCAACACGCAGCGCTGCTACCCGGTGAAATGGACGCCGCCCCGTGAGGTGGAGCGGGAAGACTGGTTCCACAAGTACGTCGTGGACAACGTGCTGACCGATGACCCGACGGGCAACGGCGCGTCGCTGATGACGCAGTACGTCTACTCAGGCGGTGCGGCCTGGCATTACCAGGAGACCGCGCTGGTCAAGGACAAGAACAAGACCTGGTCGGACTGGCGTGGCTACGGCACGGTGACGACGCTCACGGGCGATCCCGCGAAGCCGTCCCAACGTGGCAAAGCCGTGGCCGAGTACTTCCGCGGTATGGACGGCGACAAACTCGAGGACACGACGACCCTGAGAAACGTCGACATCACCGACTCGGAGGGAGTGACTCGGGCGGACTCCGCCGCATTGGCCGGCCGGCCGCGAGAAGAGATCACCTATCTGAACTCCGGTAGCGCGGTCGAGGTGACAGGGGAGATCACCGACTACGGCGCGCGGCAGACGGCCGCCCAAACGGTGCCCTGGGGCACTTTGCGATCGAACTTCGTCGGGGAGTCGGCCAAGAAGTCGAGGACCACCCGGGACGCCGGCCGGCCGGACCAGGTCAAGAGCATGACCACCGAGTACGACCCTGACAACGGCCTGCCGACCAAGGTCGCCGACTATGGCGACTCCGCGAAGGTGGACGAGACCTGCACGATCACGAACTACGCCAAGAAGACGGCCCCCTGGCTGGTGGCCCTGCCGATCCGGGTGGTGAAGTCGTCGGGGAGTTGTGACGCGTCCTCCGCGAACCCGCCGGAAAACCGCGTGCTGTCGGACGTCCGGACCTTCTACGACGGGCTCGCGTACGGCGATGCCTCGAAGGGCGACGCGACCACAGTCCAGCGCGTACACCATTACAGCGGCACGGTTCCGGTCTACCAGACCACCGGGACGAAGACGTATGACGCGTTGGGCCGGGTAAGGACGTCGGGCGACTCGATCGGTCGCGTGACAACGACCGACTACACACCGGCCGGTGCAGGACCCGTCACCCAGACTGTCACCAAGCAGCCGACCGTTACGGTGCAGGGTGGGGCAGCAGCGAACTTCGCGACGACGATCAGCTACAAACCTGAATGGGGACTGCCGTCGAAGACGTCCGATCCGAACGGCAAGGTGACCGAGATGGCGTACGACCCACTGGGACGCCTCACGAGCGTGTGGCTTCCCAGTCAGGCACCTGCGTCGACGAAACTGGCCAGTACCAAGTACACCTACACGCTCTCGCAGAGTGCGGCCTCCACGGTCCGCACGGATCGACTGAATGTCGAGGCGGACGGTTACGTCACCTCCTACGCGCAGTACGACTCGCTGCTCAGGCAGCGCCAGACCCAGACGCCCGGTGTGAACGGCGGCCGGGTCATCGCCGAGTCGAGATATGACTCTCGTGGTCTGGTGACCTATGAGAACAAGGACATCTGGGACTCGGCTGCTCCTGGGCCGGCTCTGGTCGAGGTGCCGAACTCGTCGGTGCCGAATCAGACGTTCAACGAGTACGACGGGGCCGCTCGTATCGTCACATCGACGTTCATGACGGCATTGCAGGCCAGGTGGTCGACATCGACGCGGTACGGCGGCGACTCCACGACGGTGCTTCCGCCCACGGGCGGCAGCGCAACAACCACCGTGACGGATGTCCGCGGTCAGACCATCGAGAAGCGTGAGTACGACGGAAACACTGTGAGCGGTACTCCCGACGTCACGAAGTACACGTTCGACCTGGCCGGCCGGATGACTCAGATGGTCGGTGCGGGTGGGACCTGGACGAACAGCTATGACCTGATGGGCCGGAAGTCGCTGGGTACGGATCCGGATTCCGGTACGACGACGTTCGCCTACGACGAGGCCGATCGTCAGGTGTCGACGACGGACTCCGAGCAGAACAAGCTGATCACGACGTACGACGCGTTGGACCGCAAGACCGGGCTGTACCGAACGGACACGACGCCCGCGAACCTGCTGGCTGAATGGACCTACGACAAGTCGGGTCTGTTGGGGCAGGCGTATGCGTCGACGAGCTATCCGGAGGGTAAGAGCGGTCCGGCGTACAAGTCGTCGGTGATGGCGCGGAACGTGTTGTACAAGCCGACGGTCGTGATGACCGAGATCCCTTTGGCTGAAGGGATCGAGCTGGAGGGCAACTACCAGACGAACTACGGCTACAAGCCTGACGGAACCACTCCCTCCCTGATCTCGTACTCCGACGGTGGTGGCCTTGGTGCCGACGACGTGAAGTTCGACTACGGCCCGACCGGTCTGCCGACCCGGATGTACAGCACCCGTGGCACGTATGTGAACGAGGCTCAGTACAACCAGTTCGGTGACCCGGCGTTGTACGACCTCGGCTCGAATGCGGACATGTTCATGGCGAAGCTCTACGAGAACGGCACCCGGCGCCTTGCTCGTAGTACGGCTGGGGATGCGGTGGTCGTGTCGGACAACGTGTACAGCTACGACGCCGTCGGCAATGTCGTCAAGGACCACAACCTGGTGGGTGGCGGCGACGCTCAGTGCTTCGACTACGACGGTCATCGGCGGCTGACACAGGCATGGACGCCGGCCAGCAGTGATTGCGGTGGCGCGCCGGCAACCGCCGCTTTGGGAGGCCCTGCTCCGTACTGGCAGTCCTGGACCTACACGGGAACCGGGCTGCGCAAGACCCAGACCGACCATGCGGCGGCCGGCGACGTCACCGGTACCTACTTCTACAACGCGACTCAGCCGCACACGCTCGCCAAGGTGAGCGAGACCGGTTCGGCCGCCGACCCCGACAAGGCATACAGCTACGACAGTCGTGGGAACACGATCTCGCGGCCGGGTCAAACGCTGACGTGGACTCCGCAGGGCAAGCTCAGCAAGGTGTCCTCGGCAGGCGGAGACACCAGTTACGTGTACGACGCATCAGGTTCGTTGCTGGTCCGGCGGAGCCCGTCCGAGACGACCTTGTTCCTCGACGAACTCGAACTGACGCTGAACAAGGCCACCCGGCAGGTGCGGGGCAAGCGCCAGTACTCGTTCAACGGCCAAGCGATCGCGGTCCGCTCGAGCAACGGTACGACGCAGTCGGATCTGTCGTGGCTGGTGAACGACTACCACCAGACGACGCATGTGGCGGTCGATGCGGCGACCTTGACCGCTACCACCCGCTACACCAAACCGTTCGGCGAGGCACGAGGCATCACGCCGCCAAGTTGGCCGAACAATCATGGCTTCCTGGGCAAGCCCGAAGACAAGGACACCGGCCTGACAACAGTCGGCGCCCGGGAGTACGACCCGGCCACCGGCCGCTTCCTGTCCGTCGATGCGCTGCTCGACAAGACCGATATGCAGTCGCCGCTGGGCTATCCGTACGCTGCCAACAACCCGGTCTCGATGTCGGATCCGGAAGGCACCTGTGCGCTCGAAGAAGGCGAATCTCGCTGTAGCAGCCACCCGACAGTGACGCCCCCGGTCGTCAATCCGGAGGCTCCGGGCGATCATGAGGGCCAGGTCGGCAAGACCCAGGGCTGGAATCGGGAAGAGCCCAACACCAACGTCGGTGGGCAGAAGAACTGGTCGTCATTGTCCCGGAGCGAGGGCGAGGCTCGTTTCCTGCAGACGCAGCGCTACATGTTCGACGAGATTCACCGGAACTCGCGGTCATGGACGGTGTACAAGCTGCGGCTGGAGCAGTTCGGTGAACTCATGTATCCGGCCTCCTACCGCAATCTGGAGATGTTGCGGTTGGCGCAGTGGGCACTGAGCGTCTGCCCCGATTACTGCAAGTGGGATCACAAACCGAAGCTCGAGGCGAGGTACAACATCAGGAGCGCCTCGCAGGCGTACTGGGCGGTTCCGGGAAGACCGAATGCCGTCAGCTACGACATCTGGTCCAATATCCACTATGGCTATGTGGGCGCCAAGGCAGGCTTCGGTTCTTTCACACTCCAGATGGGGGCCAGGTTCCCCGTTCTGTCGGGCAAGAACGACTTCGGGGACGCCATGTCGATCGCTGCTGGAATCAAGATGTACCGCAGGTACGGTGCGGACATGACCGAGTCCGAGTTCCAGGAAGGGGTCAGCAACCTTGTTGACGCCATGATCGCGGAGAAGGCGCCGCAGGTCGCGAGCCTCCCGTGACAGCACGGACGACCGACGACCGGCCGCGCGCGAGTGGGCGGAGACGGCCGGTCTGGCGATGGATTGCGGGGGGCGCCGCGCTGATCGTGGTGCTGGTCGTGGTCGCCATCGTGGTCGTCATGACAGCGGGTGCGCGCCCGGCAGTCGCCCCGACCGAGTTGCTGGCGGGCGGTGACCTGTCCGGAGAGCGGACGGTCTGGACCAACCCGACCGACACACCGTCGCATCACGATGGTTATTGGTCAGGTGACGTAGCGGGCAGGGGCTGGGAGAGCACGGATGGCCAACTCGTCGAACGGGTGATCCGCTACGGCTCGCCCGGGGCGGCACGCTGGAAGTCGCTCCTGGCTGATCCCGTGCGGAACCATTGCGAGCCACCGGAGTGTGACCAGAGCCGGGAGATCGCGGTCCCGGCCGGCTTCGCGGCCGATTGGGCCCGGATGGCTTGTTACGACAGCGAGCACCGATGCTTCCAGTTCTATTACGTGGCCCGCTACGGTCAGTACGTCGTTGAGTTCCGCTACGACGCTCCGCTGACGGCGGCCGGAAATCCGTTGAGCGATGACGAGTTCACTGCGCTGGCAGCCCAGATCGACAAACACCTGAAGAGCAGGCTTGGCGGGTAGAAGGGCCGGGGTCGGCGCGGATTCCGGGTGATCGTTGACGGGGGACGGTCGGCGGATGGAGCATGGGGGCTTGGCTAGGGAGGTCTGATGGCGGATGTGGTCAGGGCGGCGTTGGTTCAGACGAACTGGACCGGGGACCAGGAGTCGATGACCAAGGCGCATGAGGAGTATGCGCGGCAGGCTGCGGCTGCTGGGGCCAAGGTCATTTGCTTCCAGGAATTGTTTTACGGGCCGTACTTCTGTCAGTTGCAGGATCCTAAGTTTTACGAGTACGCCGAGTCTGTGCCGGGGCCTACGACTGAGCGGTTTCAGGCGTTGGCCAAGGAGCTCGGCATGGTGATGGTGCTGCCGGTGTACGAGCTGGAGCAGGCGGGGGTGTTGTACAACACCGCGGCGGTGATCGATGCTGATGGCAAGTACCTCGGGAAGTACCGGAAGAACCATATTCCGCAGGTGAACGGGTTCTGGGAGAAGTTCTACTTCCGGCCGGGGAATCTGGGGTATCCGGTGTTCGATACCGCGGTGGGGCGGATCGGCGTTTATATCTGTTACGACCGGCACTTCCCTGAGGGGTGGCGGGCTTTGGGGCTGGCGGGGGCGAAGATCGTGTTCAATCCGTCGGCTACCAGTCGTGGGTTGTCGTCGTACCTGTGGAAGCTGGAGCAGCCGGCGTCGGCGGTGGCCAACGAGTACTTCATCGGGGCCATCAACCGGGTGGGGATCGAGTCGGAGTTCGGGGACAACGACTTCTACGGGTCGTCGTACTTCGTCGATCCGGAGGGGAAGTTCGTGGGGGAGGTCGGGCACGATCACGACCCCGAACTGATCGTCCGGGATCTGGATCTGAGCCTGCTCGACACCGTGCGGGACCGGTGGCAGTTCTACCGGGATCGCCGGCCGGACGCCTATGGGGATCTGACCAAGCCGTAGAGGGGACAGTCGATGTCGTTGCTGGTCAAGGGCGGGACCGTCATCGGGCCGACGGGTGCCCAGAAGGCCGATGTGCTGGTCGACGGGGAGAAGATCGTCGCGCTCTTCGACCCGGAGTACCGGCAGGAGGTGACCGCCGACGAGGTGATCGATGCCACCGGCAAGTATGTGATCCCTGGTGGGATCGACGCGCACACCCACATGGAGATGCCGTTCGGCGGTACGTCGGCCAGCGACACCTTCGACACCGGGACCCGGGCCGCCGCGTTCGGCGGTACGACGACCATCGTCGACTTCGCGATCCAGCGCACCGGTGAGGTCGTCCAGGACGGGCTGGACGCCTGGCACGGCAAGGCCGACGGCAACTGTCACATCGACTACGCGTTCCACATGATCCTGGGTGGCGTCGACGACGAGTCGCTGAAGGCGATGGACTCGCTGGTCGGTGAGGGCATCACCAGCTTCAAGCTGTTCATGGCCTATCCGGGCGTCTTCTACTCCGACGACGGCCAGATCCTCCGGGCGATGCAGCGGGCCCGTGAGAACGGTGCGATGATCATGATGCACGCCGAGAACGGCATCGCGATCGACGTCCTCGTCCAGCAGGCTCTCCAAAGAGGCGAGACCGACCCGATCTACCACGGCATCACCCGGCCGGAGGCGCTGGAGGCCGAGGCGACCAGCCGGGCGATCTCGCTCGCCTCAGTGGCGAAGGACTGCCCGCTCTACATCGTCCACCTCTCGGCCAGCAAGGCACTGGAGGCGGTCGCCGCGGCGCGCAACGACGGCCGCAACGTCTTCGCGGAGACCTGCCCGCAGTACCTGTACCTGACCCTGGAAGACCAGTTGGGCGCGCCCGGTTTCGAGGGCGCCAAATGGGTCTGCTCGACGCCGCTGAGAAGCAAGCACGAGCACCATGCCCGGGACCTGTGGAAGGGCCTCAAGACCAACGACCTGGCCGTTGTCTCGACCGACCACTGCCCGTTCTGCTTCAAGGACCAAAAAGAGCTCGGCCGGGGCGACTTCTCCAAGATCCCGAACGGCATCGGCGGCGTCGAGCACCGCGTCGACCTCGTCTACCAAGGCGTCGTGGACGGTCAGCTCAGCCTCGAGCGCTGGGTCGAGACGATCGCGACGACGCCGGCCCGGATGTTCGGGCTGTACCCGCGCAAGGGCATCATCGCGCCCGGCTCGGACGCCGACATCGTGATCTACGACCCGAACGGGCACACCCGGATCGGCGTCGAGACGCATCACATGAACATGGACTACTCGGCGTACGAAGGGGTGGAGATCGCGGGCCGGGTGGGCACGGTGATCTCGCGCGGCGAGGTGATCGTGGCTGACGGCAACTACCATGGCCGCAAGGGTCGCGGCCGGTACCTGAAGCGCGGCCTCTCGTCGTACCTGCTGTAGAAGAAGGGGGAGACCGTGGACTTCGGAGTGGTGTTCCAGTGTGATCCGCCCGCGTCCGCGGTGGTGGACCTCGCGGTGAAGGCCGAGGCGGCCGGGTTCGGCTACGTCTGGACGTTCGACTCGCACCTGCTCTGGCAGGAGCCGTTCGTCATCTACAGCCAGATCCTGGCCGCGACCGAGCGCGTCGTCGTCGGCCCGATGGTGACGAACCCGGGCACCCGCGACTGGACCGTGATCGCCTCGCAGTTCGCGACGCTGAACGAGATGTTCGGCAATCGTACGGTCTGCGGGATCGGCCGCGGCGACTCGGCGTTGCGCACGCTCGGGGCCAAGCCCGGGACGCTCGCCGAGATGAAGCAGTGCGTCGAAGTGGTCCGCGAACTGGCATGCGGGCGGACGGTCGAGTACCGGGGCCAGCAGCTCAAGTTCAGTTGGGTCGAGGACGGCAAGCTCGAGGTCTGGGTCGCGGCGTACGGTCCGAAGGCGCTGCAGGCGACCGGCGAGGTCGGCGACGGCTACATCCTCCAGCTCGCCGACCCCGACATCGCCGCCTGGATGATCTCGGCGGTACGCCGCTCCGCCGAGCAGGCCGGCCGTGATCCCGACCAGATCACCTTCTGCGTGGCGGCCCCGGCGTACGTCGGAGACGATCTGCAGCATCAGCGCGACCAGACCCGGTGGTTCGGTGGCATGGTCGGCAACCACGTCGCGGACATCGTCGAGCGCTACGGCGCCGATGGTGGCGTGCCGAAGGCGCTGACCGACTACATCGCGGGCCGCAAGGGCTACGACTACGCCGAGCACGGCCGGGCGGGCAACACCCACACCGATTTCGTGCCCGACGAGGTCATCGACCGGTTCTGCGTCCTCGGGCCGGTCGAGAATCATCTCGCCCGGCTCGAGGAGCTCAAATCACTCGGCGTCGACCAGTTCGCGGTCTACCTCCAGCACGATGCGAAGGAAGAAACGCTAGCTGCCTACGGCAAGCAGATCATCCCGAGCTTTTAGCCGCAGGTTTACTGCGGGGTGGGTTGGGGTGGGCCTATGGCAAGCAGATCATTCCGGCCTTCTAGCGTCTGGTGATGTTGACCGTTACCGGCTCCGAGGTGAGAGTGTTACCGGCGGCATCGGTCGCCACTGCCGTCAGGACGTGACTGCCGGTCCGCGTAGTGCTCCAGTTCCAGCTGTACGGCGCCGACGTGTCCGTTCCGAGCGTCGTCGAACCGTCCCGGAAGACGACCCTCGCAATGCCTGAGCCGCCGGAGTCGCCGGCCGTCGCGGACAACGCGATCGAAGTACCCCGCCGGTACGACGAGTTGGCGAGCGGACTCGTCAGCGCGACGGTCGGCGCCACCGCGTCGAGCCGGACCGTCTGAGACTTCACCGACTCGGCATGGCCGTCCACGTCCGTGGAGTAGTACTGCACCGTCCCCGTCTGCGTCACCGCGAAGGGACCGGTGTAGTCGAGAGCCGTCGGGCTGCTCGTCGGGTCGCTCCCATCGGTCGTGTACCGGGTCGAGGCAACGGCCGAGCCGTCGGGATCGAAGGTGCTGAGCGCAACGTTCACCGACGTACTCCGGTACCACCCGGTCGAGCAGGTCGTCCCACCACAGGCGATGCTGGTGATCGGCGGGCCGGCCGGCGGCGGAGTGCCCGAGCCGCCACCCATCACCTCACCGACAGTCCGTACGACGGTGCCCTGAGCCTCCCGTGCCTTCAACCAGTCGAGGAACGCGGTGAACTTCGCCGTGTCGAACGACAGCTCGTCAGTACACCTGTTGGAGCAGATCCCGTGGAAGGTGAGCACCACCCAGCCGCCGCCATGGGTCTCAGCCGCCGTCACGTACGACTCGATCTCCGCGAGGGTCGTGTTCACGTCGGCCGACTGCGGGGTTTGCAGTGCCATCGCATCCACCGGCGGCACCGATTCGGCGTAAGGGCAGTCGTCGCAGCCGGCCTCGCTGACCCCGCCGACGGCGCGGGCGCTGGACATGCCGCAGCTCTGGACGACCTGCTTGGCGGTGGTGTTGTACTCCGCCTCCGGGTACGCGAACGACACCGGCGCGGGGAAGCCCTGGGCAACGATGTTCGCCCGGTCGTCGCACACCTCGTGCGTCGCGGTCGTGGTGCTGACCCTCGTCAGCACCGTGTGATGCACGGTATGGCTGCCGATCTCGTTGCCGGCGTTCGCGAGCTGATGGATCTCCGGCCAGGTCATGTAGTAGTCGGAATCCCCGACCCAGCCGGAGTTGATGTAGAAGGTGCCGCGCAGGCCGCGGGACTGCAGCATCGGCAGCGTCGAGATCTGCGAGGCCTGGCCGTCGTCGAAGGTCAGGCTGACGACGGTGTTGGTGGCCCCGGTGGCCGGCTGGATCAGCGCGACGAGCGATCCAGCCGCCAGCGTGAGTGCGGCGCCGAGCAAGGCCAGGCGATGACGCATGGTAGTTCCCCCATTGCTTACCGGGTCCCGCTCCTGCCCCCAGGGGGACCCACACAGCAGAGGTTACGACTTGGCAACGACACCGGCCAGACCTCAGGGCACCCGAGGGTTACGCAGGGCCGTAGGGGAACAGCTGGTTCGGGTCGTAAGTGGCCCGTACTTCCGCCAGGCGCGCGAAAGTCTCGGCCGGCCAGGACGCCTCGTACGAGCCTGGCACGGTCAGGCCGCCCGCGTAGTTGATGGTCGTTTCGGCAGCCGTCCAGGGACCGATCGCAGTGAGGATCACGTCGGCTGCCGGGGGCAGGACGGTCGCGAACAGGCTGGGGTCGGGGACGCCGGCCATGAAGAACGTGTAGGCGCCGCCCCGGCCCCCGACCGCACTGCCTTCCGGTACGTCGCGCCGGGTCGCCCCGCCGAGATAGCGGATCTCGATGGCGACAAACGGAACTTGCTGGTCCGGCCCGGCCGCGTCGAGGAACGCCTTGGCGAAGTCCGCGTCGAGTTCGTCCAGCAGCAGCCCGCGGTCCCAGGACGGGCTCGGGTCGGTCGGGTCGTTGTGAATCGTCGCGATCGCCGTCGTCGGCAGCTCGCCGACCGCGTCGATGACGGCCGGGCCGAGGTCGCGGATCGGCTGGAAGAGCCGCTCACCCTCGGTCGTGTCACCGACGAAGGCGAAGCGCACGCTGATCACGGTCTTGCCGCGCAACGGCTCCGGGATGAACTCCAGCGGTGGCAGCCGCAGGATGACGAACGACGTGTTCGCCGTCTCCGGGAGCGTCTTGGTCCACTCGATCCAGGCCGGGACCGCGCTCGCGATCAGCGGAGCGTCGAAGAACACCGACCCGCCGTAGATGGTGGACAGCTCGACCAACTCGAAGTCCATCGAGGTGACGATGCCGAAACCGCCCTTGCCGCCACGGAGCGCCCAGAACAGGTCCGGGTTCTCGGTCGCGCTGGCTGTGACGACCTCGCCCGAGCCGGTGGCCACGCGGAAGCCGCGAGCCCAGTCGGAGGAGAATCCGTACGTCCGGGAGAGCGGGCCGAGGCCGCCACCGAGCGTGTAGCCGATGCAGCCGACGTTGGCTGAGGCGCCTGCGATCGGGGTGAGGCCGTGCTCGCCGGCCGCCTCGATCACGTCGGCCCAGCGGCAGCCCGCGTTGATGTGCGCGATCCGCTGGTCGGCGTCGATGGTCACGCCGGTGAGACGCGAGGTGGTGGCGAGGATGCCGTCCGTGACCGGGACGGCCGAGCCGTGGCCGGTGGCGAGCACGCGTACCGGCGTACCGGCTGCTGCTGCGAGGCGGACGAGGGCTGCCGCGTCCTCCTCCGAGGTGAGGCCGACGGCGATGTCGGGTGTGTGCTGGGTGCTGAGGACCCAGGCCGCGACCTCCTTGGCGAAGTCGTCGTCGGCCGGGCCGAGAACAGGGCCGGAGATGGAGTCGCGGAGCTGATCGATCAGGGTCATGATGCCTCTCCTGTGCAGGGGGTTACTCGCTGATGCCGGAGCGCTCGACGCCTTCGACGATCCAGCGCTGAAGGAACACGAACATCACCACCAGCGGCAGGATCGCGACACTGGCCGCGACGAACAGCTGGGGCAGATTGATGGTCTGGGCGGTGAGGAAGGTGGACAGCGCGAGCTGCACGGTCCACGCGGACTGGTCCGGCGCGATCACCAGCGGCCAGAGGAAGGCGTTCCAGGAGCCGATGAAGGTGATCGTGGCGATGGCGGCGATGAAGCCCTTCGAGTTCGGTACGACGATCCGCCAGAACGTGCCCCAGTACGCCGTGCCGTCCAGCGCCGCGGCCTCTTCGAGCTCGCGCGGGAAGTTGAGGAAGTACTGGCGGAACAGGAACGTCGCGAACGCTTGGAACAGCCCAGGGATGATCAGGCCGCGCAGCGTGCTCACCCAGCCGAGCGACGAGACCAGCACGAAGCTCGGGACGAACGTCACCGCCGCCGGGATGAGCAGCGTCGCCACGATGAAGTAGAAGACCGCGTTGGCGTAGCGGAACGGGATCCGCGCCAGGCCGTAGCCGGCGAGGCCGGAGATGACCAGGACGCCGATCGTCTGGACGACCGCGATCACGAGTGAGTTGAGCAGCGATCGGAGCATCGGCACGGCCGGATCGTTGAACAGGTCCGCGACATTGCTCCAGTGCAGCGTCGACGGGAACAGCTTCCAGTCCGGAGAGGTGATGTCCTGCTCGGTCGACAAGCCGTTGCGGACCAGGAGATAGAAGGGGAGCAGGAAGAGCAGCGCGCCGATCGCCAGGACGACGTACCGGAGAACGCTGCCCGTCTTGTCCGCGCGCGAGCGCTGGATCACCGCCATCTCAGTCCTCCCTCCGGCCGAGTCCGAGGAAGCGTCCTTGGCCGAGCGCGACCAGGGCGATCAGCAGCGTCAGGATGACGGCGCCCGCGCTGCCGTGGCCGAAGTCCTGGCCTTGGCCGAGCGCTGCGTAGTACAGGTAGACGAGGGGCGGGCGGGCGTACGGCGGGTATTGGCCAGAGCTGGAGAGCAGGTTGTAGAACTCGTCGAAGGCCTGGAAGGCGTTGATCAGGAGTAGCAGCAGTACCGCGGTCGAGGTGGCGCGCAGTTGGGGGAGGGTGAGGAAGCGCAGCACCTTCCAGCCGGTCGCGCCGTCGATCGCGGCGGCTTCGTAGAGCGACGGCGAGATCCGTTGCAGTCCGGCCAGGAACAGGATCATGTAGAAGCCGGCCTGCAGCCACATCCGCGCGGTGACGATGACCAGCCAGTACCACGGTGGTTGCGTCACGGAGAGCCAGGCGATCGGGTCGATGCCGAACCAGCCGAGCATGGTGTTCATCAGGCCGAAGCGGACGCCGGAGAAGATCGAGAGCTTCCAGATCAGCGACGCGACGACGTACGAGCAGGCGGTCGGCAGGAAGAAGACGGAGCGGAAGAAGGTCCTGGCGAAGCGGGCGCGGTTGACCAGCAGGGCCAGGCCGAGGGACGCGACGAAGGTGGCCGGCACGATGAAGAGGGCGAAGACGACGAAGGTGAGCAGGCTGGAGCGGAAGGCGGAGTCCCGCAGCATGTCCAGGTAGTTGCCCAGGCCAACGAACTCGGTCGGGGTGACGGTGTTGTGGGCGTTGAAGAAGCTCAGCCAGATCGACCACAGGATGGGGATGTAGACGAAGACGATCAGCCCCAGGACGAAGGGGCCGACGAAGATGGCGAACCAGAGATTGCGGTCGTACCTACCGCGCAACCTGGTGGCTAGGGCAGACATCAGCCGGCGACGCGCTTGAGTTCCGCCTCGACGATGGCTTTGACGGCCTTGATCTCGGTGGCTGGGTCGGAGCCGTTCTTGATGATCCGGTTGAGCGCGTCGGAGTACGCGGTGGCGGATTTGGGGGTCCAGAGCAACGGTGTCTGGGCGTGCCCGTTCTCGTTGACGAACTTGACCGCGTCGGCGGCCGGGCCCGACTTCAGCTTGTCCGCCTTCACCGCCAGGCTCTTGCGGGCCGGGATGTGGAAGCCGTACGACTGGGCGAAGTCGAGCTGCTTGTCGGTCTGATCGACCCACAGCCACTTGACGTACTTCTTCGCGGCATCGACGTTCTTCGACTTGGCGCTGACCACCGAGCCGTACGCGCCGACCGGCACGCTGGGAGCGCCGGTCGAGCTGTTCAGCTTGGGCCAGGGCAGCACGCCGAAGTCGTCGGGCAGCGCCTTCTGGATCTGCGGGAAGGTCCACAGCCCGGTGAACTGCATCGCGGTCAGGCCCTGGGTAAAGGCCGACGGGTCGGACCAGTCGGTCGGTGCCCCGAGCAACAGAGCCTTGCTGGTGAAGAGTTCGCGCAGCTTGCGCAGCGACTCGACCGCGGCCGGGTCGTCGAAGCCGAAGGTGTTGTCGTCCTTGAGATAGTCGAGGCCGGCCGACCAGAGCGCCGGTCCACCGAGAATGCCGACGCCGCCGTCGTTGCCGACGAACAGGCCCTTCATCTTGCCGGTGGTGAGCTTCTTGGCGGCGGCGATCAGCTCGTCGACGGTCGTGGGCGGCTGGATGCCCGCGGCGCTGAGCAGGCTCTTGCGGTAGACGAGCAGCTGCATGTCGGTCACCTGTGGGATCGCGTACAGCTTGCCCTGGTACGTCATCCGCGCGATCAGCGACGGGGTGAAGTCGTCTTTGGTGTCGCCGAGCAGATCGGTGAGGTCGACAACTTGGCTGCCCTTGATCATGTCGATGCTCGGGCCGTTGACGTACTCGAAGACGTCCGGGCCGCCGTCGGTGAGCAGCGCCGAGGCGGTCTTCTTGTCGTAGTCGCCGGGTGACCACTGCACGGTCACGGTGGCGTCGGGGTAGTCCTTGGCGTACTTCTCCACGGCTTGCTGGGTGCCCGCTTCGCCGTACTGGTGGTACCACTGCGCCAGCGCCGGCTTCCCGCCGCTTGATCCACTGTCCGATGCCCGTCCGGTGTTGGAGCCGCAACCCGCGACCGCCATCGCGGCCAGTCCGCCGCCTACAGCCAGGAACTTTCGACGGTTGAATCCCGCGCTTGGCATCTCGACGTACCTCCGCAGTCCCGGCGCGGTCCCACGAGCCGCGCAGCCCTCCGACCCTACGACCGTCGGGGGGTGACGTCGCGGCATTTCCGGTGGTGAAAAACCAACTTCCTCGGCGGGTTCGTCCGCTAGGCTCTGTGCCGTGTCAGCTCCCCGTGCCTAGAGAGCGCTCGCAGTCGCCGAGCCCATTCGCACCCCGCTCCGCTGACGGAGCCGGGGCTCTCTAGGAGCGCCTTCACATGCCTGGCACCACTCGTGCCGGGAGCTACCGCGATGTCCTGCTGCTGCCGCACGCGCTGCGCACCTTCGTGCCTGCGCTGTTCGGCCGGCTGGCGTACGGTCTGCTCCCGCTGTCTGCCCTGTTCACCGTTCAACAATCAACCGACTCGTTCGCGACCGCGGGCGCCGCCGTCGCGGCCTTCGGCCTGGCATCACTGTCGATGCCACTCAAGGCCCGCCTGGTCGACCGCTTCAGCCAACGCCGCGTCCTACCGGTCCTGGCTCTGCTCTGCGCAGTAGGCCTGGTGCTGGTGGCCTCAGCCCGTACTACGAACGCCGCGTTCCTGATCACCCTCGTCGGCGTCACCGGCCTCTTCGCCCCACCACTCGGCCCATCCATGCGTGCCATCTGGCGACTGATCACCGAAGGCTCGGAACTCAAGGAACGGGCCTATGCCCTCGACGCGATCTGCGAGGAGACCCTCTACCTCTTCGGGCCGCTGCTGACCGGAGTACTGATCAGCCTGTGGTCCCCACGCGTCTCACTCACCTGTACCGCGGTCCTGCTGCTCGTCGGCACTGTACTGATGGTCGCGAACCCCCTCGCCCGGCACACCAGCCCCACCCCGCCGAAGCAGCACCTCCTGGGCCCACTCACCATCGGGGGCCTGCGCCGCATCCTCCTGATCATCATGACCACAGCGGCCGGCATCAGCGTCGCGTACATCTGCCTGGCCGCAGTAGCCCAATCCCAAGGCCACCCGGGAGCCGCTGGCTACCTAGAGGCAGGCATAGGCGTAGGCAGCGTCATCGGCGGCCTCCTCTGGGCTCGCCGCAAACACACGCGCTCGCACTCCACACATCTGGCGGGCCTGATCGCAGTACTGGCCGCAGGCCTCCTGGCAGCCTCCCTGACCACCAACCTGCTAGCCCTAGGCGCAGTCATGGCCTGCACCGGCCTGGCGGTAGCCCCTCTCTACGTCGTCTCCTACCTGGCCTCAGACGACCTCACCCCACCCCACCAACGCACCGAAGCCAGCACCTGGATCAACACCGCCAACAACGCAGGCAGCTCAGCCGGCTCAGCCCTAGTCGGCCTAACCCTCGACCACACCACCCCCTCCCACAGCTTCCTCGCAGGAGCTGCATTGCTTGCGACCGTTGCGATTCTCATTGCTGTTCGTCGAAAGCGAGCCGGCTGACAGATGCCGATTTGGTCACGAGGTATATCCGGGTATATATACGACGACATATCCTCGTCTATATGAAGACGATGATCGATCTGGATGACGAGGCGCTGTCACTCGCGGCGAAGGAGCTGGGGACCGTGACCAAGAAGGACACCGTGAACGCGGCACTGCAGTTCGTCGCCCGGCGTCGCGAACGGATCGAGGCGTTGCTCGACGATCCGTACGCGCTGGGTGTCGGACCGGACATCGCCGATCCCGAGATCATGCGAGGAGCCGATCGTTGAGCACAGTCTCAGGTGTCGGCAAGCTCTACCTGGTCGACACCTCGGCACAGGCCCGCAGCGGTCACCCCGCTGTGCGGACTGTACTCGCCGGCCTGATCGTCGATCGGGCGGCAGCTACCTGTGTGACTCTCGATCTAGAGGCGGGCTACTCCGGGCGGGATCTGAACGACGTCCAGAACATCACGGCACGCCGGAAGTCCTTGTACACCGTCCTTCCTATGACCGAGGCCATCGCGGAACGAGCTCGCGAGGTGCAGGTCCGGATGGCGGCGCGAGGACATCATCGGGCTGCAGGTGTGGCTGATCTGTTGACCGCTGCCGTTGCAGAACAGTACGACGCGGTGATCTTGCACTACGACGCGGACTTCGAGCACATCGCGGCGACCACCGGGCAGCCGCATTTGTGGGTGGCACCGCGTGGGTCGCTGGACTGACTGCCAGTAGCTCTATGCGTCCGAGAGGCGGGCGATGGTGGCGCTGGCTCGGCGGACTATGGGGACTGGGCCGGCGGGGAGGATGTCGCCGATGAAGGTGTAGCGGCGGAGGATTTCGGGGTCTACGTCGCCGGGGTGGGAGCGGCTGTGGTCGCGGACCCAGTCGATGATGTCGCCCCAGCCGGGGGCTGCGAGCGAGCCGCCGAAGTGCTGGACCGAGAGGCCGGCGCAGAGGTTGCCGAAGGCTAGGCGGTGGGCTAGGGGCCAGCCTCGGAGGGTGCCCAGGACCAGCGAGGCCAGGAATACGTCGCCTGCGCCGGTGGGGTCGTAGGAGCGGACCGGGAGGGCCGGGATGTGCTCTTCCTCGCCGGTCAGGGAGTCGATGGCCAGTACGCCGTCGGAGCCGTTGGTGACGACAGCGAGGGGGACCCGGTCGGCCAGCTTGTGGAGAGCGGCCTTCGGGTTGTCGGTGCGGGTGTAGGCCATCGCCTCGCCCGCATTCGGCGTGAAGGCGTGGAAGCCCTCCAGTACGTCGAGGACGGCGGGGGACCAGGTGTCGGTCGGATCCCAGCCGACATCGCCGAAGAGCAGCGCGCCCGACTCGCGGGCCTCGGCGGTCCAGCTCGGCAGTTCCTCCGCGACCGGCACGATCGCAGACCGCGTCCGCAGGCCCGGGCCGACCAGCTTGCTCGGGTCGCCCGGTGCCTCGTGCGAGTGGGTGACCATCGCGCGGTCCCGGTCGATCGACATCGACACCGTGACGGGCGAGTGCCAGTGCCCGATCCGGCGCGAGTGCGACAGGTCGACCTTCTCCTGGTCGGCCAGCGTGCGCCAGCAGAAGTCGGCGTACACGTCGTCGCCGAAGACGGCGGCCAGGCCGCTGCGCAGGCCGAGCCTGCTGGCGGCGATGGCGAAGTTCGCGACGCCGCCGGGGCAGGAGCCCATCCCCTCGGCGAAGATCTCGGTCCCGGTGGTCGGGGCGGACTCCAGACCGGTCAGCACGATGTCCAGGAAGACGGTGCCCTGTACGAACACGTCGTAGCAGTCCGGTTCGTCCTTCACGGTGACACTCGCTCCTTCGTTGACGGCAGGGGGCCGGGCGGTGGCGGGGCGGCATTGTCGGTGGCTGATGATGTGCTGTCCTTCGTAGCATCATCGACCGGCCATCACCATGGATTTGGGAGGAACGCGATGAGTTCTGGGGTGTGTTCGTGATCCCGACCTGGATCGGCGTGATCGGCGTGATCGCGACCGTGCTGAGCCCGTTCATCGCGCTCGGCGGGGTGGCGCTGGGCGGCTACCTGACCCGCAAGTCCGATCGCGAGCTGGACACCTGGCGGCACCGCGAGGAGACGATGCGGATGGTCCGCTGGGCGGTCGAGCAGATCCTGACCGGCGACGAGGCCGGCACCGACGCCGGAGTGGTGACGCTGCGCTCACTGATGCGCTCGGAACTGTTACAACCCGAGGACTACGACCTGGTGGCCGCGCTGACGGCCGCTGTTGCGATCGACCGGATCGGCTCGGCCGCGTACGCTGATATTGCCGAAGAGGGCGCGGACGTGATCGAGGGAGACAGTGCCGATGGGTGAGAAGAAGACCGTCAGGGTCTCCCGCCAGGCCGTCGAATTGGCCCGCCTGCACGTGGAGGCCGCCCGCAAGGCCGGCCGCAAGCCCGACGCCGGGGTGGCCCGGATCGCCGGCGCGCGTCCCGAGACCGGTCCCGGGGCCCCAGCACCTGCCTGACCTGTACCACGGAGGCGGCCGGCTGGTGCGTCTCGTAGTACCGGAGCAGCTACACCGGTTAGCGGACGGTGCGGCACGCCTGGTCTGACCAGGCTTGCGCAGCCCCTACACTGATCGACGGCCGCTCCGGTGGCGTACGGTGCCTTCGTGGTTACCGTTGTGTCACTCCCTGTTCCCGACCACGGCCGGAATCTCACGTGATCCGCTTCGAGAATGTTTCCAAGACGTACGAGGGCCAGTCCAAGGCTGCCCTGCTGAACGTCGACGTCGAGATCGAAAAAGGCGAGTTCGTCTTCCTGGTCGGTACCTCCGGTTCCGGCAAGTCGACGTTCCTGCGCCTCGTCCTGCGCGAGCACCGGACCACCAAGGGTCACATCATGGTGGCGGGCAAGGATCTGAACCGGCTGGCCAGCTGGCGGATCCCGCAGATGCGCCGGCAGATCGGCACCGTCTTCCAGGACTTCCGGCTGCTGCCGAACAAGACCGTCGCGGAGAACGTCGCCTTCGCCCTGCAGGTGATCGGCAAGCCGCGCTCGCACATCCGCAAGACGGTGCCCGAGGTGCTCGAGCTGGTCGGCCTGGACGGCAAGGAGGACCGGATGCCGGACGAGCTGTCCGGCGGCGAGCAGCAGCGGGTCGCGATCGCCCGGGCGTTCGTCAACCGGCCGATGATCCTGATCGCCGACGAGCCGACCGGAAACCTGGACCCCGGTACGTCGGTAGGCATCATGAAGCTGCTGGACCGGATCAACCGGACCGGGACGACCGTGGTGATGGCCACCCACGACGTCTCGATCGTCGACCAGATGCGCAAGCGCGTGATCGAGCTGGAGAACGGCCATGTCGTCCGCGACGAGTCGCGGGGCGTCTACGGCTACCAGCACTGACCGCTGCCTGACCTGCCCGGGACCGGGCCGATCAGGGCTGATTACAGGGACTGACTGACTGATGCGCTTGAACTACATCCTCTCCGACCTCGGCATCGGCCTGCGCCGGAACCTCTCGATGACGATCGCCGTCGTGGTCACCATCTGGGTCTCGCTGTCGCTGTTCGGCAGCGCGCTGCTCGCCCGCGAGCAGGTCGACCTGATGAAGGGGAACTGGTACGACAAGATCCAGATCTCGGTCTTCCTCTGCACCAAGGACTCCGGCGGCCGCGGTTGCTCGGGGGCCGAGGTGACCACGGAGCAGAAGAACCGGATCAAGCAGGTGATCGAGTCGAACCCGGACACCGCGCCCGAAGGCGTCTTCGGTGAGTCGAAGAAGGAAGCCTTCGATCAGTTCAAGAAGCTCTACAAGGACTCGCCGATCGTCTCCACGGTGACCGAGGACCAGATGCAGGAGTCCTTCCGGGTCAAGCTGAAGGATCCACAGCGGTACCAGAACCTGGTCAGCGCGGTGGCCGGGTTGCCCGGCGTCGACACGGTGCAGGACCTGAGACAGTATCTCGATCCACTCTTCAAGGCGCTGAACCAGCTGAAATGGGCCACCCTGGCGGCGGCCGGGTTGCTGCTGGTGGCCGCGCTGATGCAGATCTCCAACACGATCCGGCTGGCGGCGTACGCCCGGAGACGGGAGATCGGGATCATGCGCCTGGTGGGCGCCTCGAACTTCTACATCCAGTTGCCGTTCCTGCTGGAGGCGATCCTGGCCGCCCTGCTCGGCGCGGTCCTTGCCTGCGGCACCTTGTGGCTCGGCGTCTTCCTGTTCGTGAAGAGACAGGCGGAGGAGACATTCCGGGTCTGGCAGTGGGTCGGCGCGGCCGAAACCTTCCGGGCCACCCTGATCATGGTCGTGGTCGGCCTGGTGCTGGCGATCATCCCGACATTCCTGACAACGCGGAAATACCTCAAAGTCTGACCTGGGTGACTTATCGTGCAGTAGCACGTCACCATCACCCATAGCAAGGGGTCGACTGTGGTCCCGCACTTCCCCGGTGCGAACCCGCGCAAGCGGGGGAGCATCAAGCGAGACGACAGCATCGGCGCCGCCGCCGTACCGGTTCAGCGCTCCGCCAGGCAACGCCTGCGCGGTTCGCCGCATCGGCAGACGGTCATCGCCGCTTGCTGCGTTGTCCTGTCCCTCTCCGCCGGAGCACTGGCGGTGGTCCCGTCTGCCCAGGCGGACCCACCGGACCCCGCCGCCAAGAAAAAGCAGCTCGACTCGCAGATCAACGAGTCCCGCGCCGACCTGAAAGAGTCCACCGACCAGGTCGCCCAGTCCGTTGCCGCGTACAACCAGGCCGAGGCGCGGTACAAGGCCGTCCAGATCCGGTACGCCGTTGCGCAGGGCAAGCTTGCCGCCGCGAAGGCCGCCGATCAGGTTGCCGCGGGCAAGCTCAAGGAAGCCGAGGCGGCGCTGCAGACGGCGATCGCCGACGTGGACGACGGTGAGCTGGCGATCTACAAGCAGCGCCAGCTGGCCGGCCGTGCCGCGCAGTCGGCGTTCCAGCAGCAGAACAGCCTGGTCGGGCTGTCCATCGTGCTGCAGGGCGCCTCGCCGGCCGATGTCGCCAACGGCATCCAGGTGCAGCGCAACGTGTTCGGCATCCAGAGCAACACGATCACCCGGCTGAACGACGCCCAGGCGCAACTCGCGAACAAGCGGGCCAAGCTGGTCGCAGCCGAGAAGGTCGTGTCGGCTCAACGCGCCGAGGCGGCCCGTACGGTGAAGGACGTCACCGCGCTGACGCTGCAGGTCGCCGCCGACAAGGCCGAGGCCGCGCGACTGGCCCAGGCCAAGCTGACGACGTACCAGGCGGCGCAGCGGGACAAGAACGCCGACCTCGCGCAGTACAACTCGCTGGTCGCGGAGCGGAACCGGGTGCAGCGCATCCTGGTCGCCCGGGCCAAGGCGGAGCGGGAGGCCGCGGCGCGTCGCAAGGCCGCCCGGCAGAAGGCCGAGCGGGAGAAGGCGCGCAAGGAGCACCGGCCGCCGAGGAGCATCCCGGACGATCCGCCGGACAACTCGTCGGGGCTGAGCTACCCGATCGACACCTACATCACCTCGCCGTTCGGGATGCGGTTCCACCCGATCCTGCACATCTGGAAGCTGCACGACGGCACCGACTTCGGCGCCGGCTGCGGTACGCCGATCCATGCGGCGGCCAGTGGGCGGGTCACGGACAAGTACTACAACGGCGGCTACGGCAACCGGTTGTTCGTGTCACACGGTGTGATCGACGGGTCGTCCATCACCACGGTCTACAACCACTTGTCGAAGTACAACGTCCACGTCGGCCAGCGGGTGAAGAAGGGCCAGGTGATCGGGTACGTCGGTACCACGGGTTACTCGACCGGCTGCCACCTGCACTTCATGGTCTATCAGGACGGCAACGTGGTTAATCCGATGAAGTGGCTGTGAGTGGTCTGAGATACTGGTCGGATGGTGAAACAGACCGGCCACAAGCCGATCGCGCAGAATCGTAAGGCGCGACACGACTACCACATCGACGACGTGGTGGAGGCCGGACTCGTGCTGACCGGGACCGAGGTGAAGTCCCTGCGGCTGGGTCGGGCCTCCCTCGTCGACGCCTTCGCGGCGGTCCGCGGTGGCGAGCTCTGGCTGCAGAACATGCACATCCCGGAGTACACGCACGGCACGTGGACCAACCACGAGCCGCGGCGGACCCGCAAGCTGCTGCTGCACAAGGACGAGATGCAGAAGCTGATCAAGGCAGTCGAGCAGCAGGGCGTCTCGCTGGTCCCGTTGTCGCTGTACTTCAAGGACGGCTACGCCAAGGTCGAGCTGGCCACCGGGCGCGGCAAGAAGGACTACGACAAGCGGCACGCGCTGGCCGAGCGGCAGGCTGATCGCGAGGCGCAGCGCGCGCTGAGCGACCGCCGCCGGGGGTAGTACGGGCGGCTTGGCTGAGGCTGGGCGGGGGTCTGGTCAGGGGTGGCTCCGGGCGTCACCCGATGGGGTGGCCGTCCGGTGCGGGGCAGGCTGAAGGCATGTCCACTTCAGACCTGCTGGTGACGCCGGCCCAACGGGACCGCGCCGTCGAGATTCTTCAAGAGATGTTCGCCGACGGGCGGCTGGACCGGTTCGAGTTCGACACCAGGCTGGAGCTGGCGCTCAAGTCGCGGACCCGGGCCGAGCTGAACAGCACCTTCGACGGCCTGGTCTCCCGGCCTGTACCGACCTTCGCC
Organism: Kribbella sp. NPDC051620; assembly: GCF_044453825.1. Taxonomy (NCBI): domain Bacteria; kingdom Bacillati; phylum Actinomycetota; class Actinomycetes; order Propionibacteriales; family Kribbellaceae; genus Kribbella; species Kribbella sp. NPDC051620. The sequence continues at coordinate 840,909 of NZ_JBITDB010000003.1, read as the reverse complement.
CCGGCGGCCTTCACCCGGCCGCCGCTGCCGGCCCGGCAGTCGGAAGGGCGGGGGATGGGACTCGTCACGCACTGGCTCGGGTTCCCCACCTTCTTCGTCGGCCCGGCGCTGGTCGCGGCCGGCGCGGGCAAGCAGAACCCGGTCGTCCGCAAGCACGCGGTGGAGGCCCTGAACTTCCAGCTCAGCGCGTTCGGCCTGTTCGCCCTGCTCGGTATCGTCACCGGGGTGACCGGCGGCTTCACCGGCTTCCTGTTCCCGCTGCTCGGCCTGGTCTGGTTCGTCCTGACCGGCATCGGCGGCATCGCGGCCCTGCTCGGCTCGGACTTCCGCTACCCGTTCACCCTGCGGATGATCCGCTGAGGGAATCCCACGTGCGGGCGACTGGTTGTACTTGGTAGTGTGGGTGGTCTGCGGTCAGGCCGCAGATGTTTGACAACTCAACAGGGGGTGAACGGTTTCGACTTTGGCTGTACGTTTCGAGGGAAGCGGGCCGAGGATCCAGGGTTATCTCGTAAACGATCTCTGGAAACCAATAACTGCCAAATCACAGCGCAGTAGCTTCGCTCTCGCCGCCTGACGGCCTGAGCTAAAAGAAGCGGTCAGCCCGGGGTTGCTTCCGACCCGGTTCCTGGCCTCAGCTAGGAAGCTTGCTTCGTTAACCCGGTCGCGGGGTTAACGCGGGACATTTACAGCGACTGAGCCTGTCAGCAACTTGTCTGCGAGAGTGCTGAGGCTGAGAAAAGCGACTATGCAGACTGCGCCCGGAGAAGTCTCGAGTCGACACTGAAGGACGCGGGTTCGATTCCCGCCACCTCCACCCCTATGAGTTGAGAAGGCCGGTCCCCTCGGGGGCCGGCCTTCTCGCGTGTCCGGGGGAGATCCATCGGGATTGACGATGGATTCGTCCCGGTGGAGATTGCTGGTGTGAGCACTGCTGATGAGGACGCTCAGGCGTTCGCTGAGCTGTTTCGGGAGACGTACCTGCGGTTTCACCGGCGGGACGGCAAGCGCAGCGAGATGTCGGGGGCCAGCCGGGCCGTGCTGCAGCATCTTTCGCAGACCGGGCCGTTGACCGTCGGCGACATCGCGCTGCACCTGGACCGGGCGCAGTCGGTGGTCAGCGACATCGTCACCCAGCTCGAGTCCAAGGGCGTGCTGGAGCGGGAGCGCGATCCGGCGGACCGGCGCCGCACGCTGGTCTGGTTGTCACCCGATGGCTTCGCCGTACTCCGCGCCGACCGCGACGTGCTCAGCGTGCCCGCGCTGGCCGAGGCGTTCGCCGCCCTGGACCCCGGCGAGCGAGCCGGCCTGCTCACCACACTGTCCACCTTGGTACGTACGAACGGAGACCCGCGATGAGCACGACCACCACCTGCGAGAGCTGCAGCATGCCGATCGAGAGCGGCCGCTACTGCGAGCACTGCGTCGATGCCGACGGCAACCTTCAGGACTTCGACACCCGGTTCGCCTCGATGGTGTCCTGGCAGGAACGCCGTAACCCGGACGACCCGCGCGACAAGATCGAGGCCGACACCCTTGCCTACATGGCCCAAATGCCGGCCTGGCGCGACCATCCCCGCGTGTCCGCCTACCGCTGACCGAGTCCTACGCCGGTTTGAGTTTGATGCCGGGGATGGTGAGTGAGCTGCCGCCGGGGCCGAAGACCTGGCTGAAGCTGAGGGAGGCGGTGGTGAGGTTGTCGGGGAGGTGGCCTCTGAAGGTGATGGTGCCTCGTTGGAAGGCGCCGGGTGGGACGGTGTCGGTCCATTGGCTGCGGAAGGCGTCGACCTGGAGAGTGGTGCCGTCGGAGCCGGTGAAGGTGCAGAAGCCGAACAGGGGCAGGCTCAGCGACGTTTGCGTGCTGTTCCGCACGGTGAGTTCGACGCGGGTGAAGTGCGAGGTGTAGGCGACGTGCACGACCGTCGCGGTCAGCCCACTGCCGCTCTTGGCGACAGGTCGGACCAGGCGGTCGTCGCCGGACTCTTTGCCGGTGAGGTAGCCGGCGGCGTACTGGACTCCGGCGGCGACGGCGAACCCGCCGAGGCCGACCACGGCCAGTACCACGAGGATCGCGACGGCGGCCGGCGTACCGCGGCGGCGGGTGGGGACTGCCGTGGTGCTGGTGCTCGAGGCCGCGGGTTCTTTGGAGACGGCCTGAATCAACGCCGTGACCATCGCCGCGATGAGGGCGACCGCAGGTGCGGCCAGCCAGCGGGCGATCCCGCCGACGTGGTCGGCGACGAAGGCGGCGATCCCGTTAGCGGCCAGCCCGACGCCTTGGACGACGGCCGCCACCGTCATGACCTTCACCAGCCGGACCCGGCTGCCGCCCCCACCGCTCGAACCTGTTGGCCTTGCGGGCGGCGCCTCGGCCGGCGGCGCGGCCGCCTCAGGTCCGTGAAAGGTCAGTACCGCGTCGCCGATCTGGATCCGGTCGTTGTCGTGCAGCGGAACGGCCACCGTTACCGGCCGGCCGTTGACCCGGGTGCCGTTGCGCGATCCGTCGTCGCTGATCGACCAGCCCGCGCTCGAAAGCCACAACCGGGCGTGCAGCCGGGAAGCGAGGTCGTTGGCGTCGAGGTGGATGTCGGCCGCCGGGTCCCGCCCGATGGTCAGGCTCGGCCGCCCGGCGGGCAGCACCCAGCGCTGCTCGCCGAGGGACAGAAACGATTCGTTCCCCACCCGCGCCTCCCCAAGGCACCTCTGCACCGAGTGTGCGCGGACAGCGACGCCGAGGCCATGGCCAACCGGAAAACCGCCGCTGAACTGGCGGTTTCGACCGGGCTATGTCCTGTCCAAAGGGTCAGGAAAGCGATGTCCGGACCGTGACAACGTGGTCACTTGGCGTGTTGGTGCCAGCGGCATTTCCGCGCCTTGCCGGGGAATATGCGCGGGCATAGTGTCCGTCCGCGCGCTCTACCGGGCGGTAAACGATTGTGAGGACCGTAGTACGCAAGGTGGGGAGCCGGAGCGTTCCAGGCGGAGCTGGTGCAACTGCCTGCCAGCCCGGCGTTGCGCGATCCGCCCAGCACCATTTTCGCGAAGGGACCACACCGATGGTCTTGTTTCAGCGTTCCCGTAAACCCGCCACCGTTCTGGCGATCCTCAGCCTCTCGGTAGCCACCGCTGCCGCGCTGGGGACCTCGGCCTCCAGTGCCGCGCCGAGCGCGGCACCACCGCCAAGGCCGACACAGGCCCAGTCGAAGGCGTTCGCGGCCAAGACCGCGACGTCGCTGGTGGCGGCCCGGCCGGCCGCGTTGCATGCCGGCCGGTCCGACAGTTTCATCGCAAAACCCGTGATCTCCGAACCGTCCGGGCTGCAGTACGTCCCGTACGAGCGGACCTTCAAGGGACTTCCCGTCGTCGGCGGTGACTTCGTCGTCGTCACCGACGCCGACGGCGCAGTCAAGGCAACCTCGGTCGCCCAGACCACAGCAATCCCCGACCTGGCGACGAAGGCCGGTATCAGTGCCGCGACCGCCAAGGCGACCGCGACCAAGCAACTCAAGGTCGTCACCTCCAGCACCACGCCGACGCTCGCCGTGTACGCCCTCAGCGGTACGCCGAAGCTGGCCTGGGAATCCCGTGTCACCGGCAGCAACGGCCACGAGCCGTCCAGCCTGTCGGTGTACGTCGATGCGGCCAGCGGCAAGGTGCTCGGTACCAAGGAGCACGTGATGGCCGGCACCGGTACCGGTGTCTACAGTGGACCCGCCCCGTTGCCCCTGGCAACCACGCAGTCCGGCAGCACCTTCACCATGAAGGACCCGGGCACCACCAACCTGTCCTGCCAGGACGCGGCGAACAACACCACCTTCTCCGGTCCGGACGACGTCTGGGGCAACGGAGTCGCCACCAACAAGGAGACCGGTTGCGTCGACGCGCTCTTCGCCGCGCAGACCGAGAAGAAGATGCTGACCGACTGGCTCGGCCGCAACGGCATGGACGGTTCTGGTGGAGCCTGGCCGATCCGCGTCGGCCTGAACGACCAGAACGCGTACTACGACGGTTCGCAGGTCCAGATCGGCAAGAACACCGCCGGTGGCTGGATCGGTTCGATCGACGTCCTGGCGCACGAGATGGGCCACGGCATCGACGACCACACCCCGGGTGGCATCTCGGGTTCGGGAACGCAGGAGTTCGTCGCCGACACGTTCGGCGCGGCCACCGAGTTCTACAGCAACCAGGGCGCGTCGTACGACCCGCCGGACTTCCTGGTCGGTGAAGAGGTCAACCTGGTCGGCAGCGGCCCGATCCGCAACATGTACAACCCGTCGGCGCTCGGCGACCCGAACTGCTACTCGAGTTCGATCCCCGGTACCGAGGTACACGCCGCGGCCGGCCCCGGTAACCACTGGTTCACGATGCTGTCCCAGGGCAGCGGCGGCAGCCCGAACGTGCCGACCTGCAACAGCTCGACGGTGACCGGTCTGGGCATCCAGAAGGCCATGAAGATCATGTACAACGCGATGCTGATGAAGACGAGCAGCAGCTCGTACCTGAAGTACCGCACCTGGACGCTGACCGCTGCCAAGAACCTGTACCCGGGCAGCTGCACCGAGTTCAACACCGTCAAGGCGGCGTGGGACGCGGTGAGTGTTCCGGCTCAGGCCGCTGACCCGACCTGCAGCGTCAGCGGCGGCGTCACCGTCGGCAACCCGGGCAACAAGTCCGGCGTCGTCGGTACCGCGATCGCGTCGTTCACGCTGTCGGCCACCGGCGGCACCGCGCCGTACACCTGGTCGGCCACCGGCCTGCCGGGTGGCATCACGATCGGCTCTTCGACCGGCACCATCTCCGGTACGCCGACCGCCGCGGGCACCTTCAACGTCACCGCAACGGCGACCGCGAGTGCCGGTGGATCCGGCAGCACCTCGTTCACCTTCACCATCACCGGTGGCGGCGGCGGATGCTCCGGTCAGGTGCTGGGCAACCCGGGCTTCGAATCCGCGACCGCGGCGCCCTGGACTGCCTCGTCCGGAGTGATCGACAGCTCGTCCAGCCAGCCGGCTCACGGCGGCGCCAAGAAGGCGTGGCTCGACGGCTACGGAACGACTCACACCGACACGCTGAGCCAGTCGGTCACCATCCCGGCCGGCTGCCACGGGACACTGTCCTTCTGGCTGCACATCGACACGGCCGAGACGACCACCACGGTCCAGTACGACAAGCTGACCGTGAAGGCCGGCTCGACCACCCTGGCCACGTACTCCAACCTCAACAAGGCCGCGGGCTACACCCTGCGGTCCTTCGACGTCTCGTCCCTCGCGGGCACCACGTCCACCATCACCTTCACCGGCACCGAAGACAGCTCCCTCCAGACCTCGTTCGTCATCGACGACACAGGCCTCAACCTGAGCTGACCTGAGTAAACGAGGCCCCGGCAATCCCCAATGGATTGCCGGGGCCTCTTCATGCGTGGCTCAGGTACTGGGTGACCAGGTGGTTGGTGTAGGGGCGGGGGACTGGTTCGCCGGTGATGAGGACTCGGTAGTAGATGGGGCTGACTAGTTGTTCTACGGCTGAGTCGACGTCTGTGGTGGTGGGGAGGTCGCCGCGGGCTATTGCGTTGAGGAGGGGTTGGCGGTCTCTGGCTCGTTGGTGGGTCAGGTGGTCGGTGCGGAGGCGGTCGGCGACGGTGGGGTCGTGCTGGGCTTGGCCGGCCAGGGCGCGGAAGACGGCGCCTTCGTCTGTCTTGGTGAGGAAGTCGGCCAGTCTGGCGAGGTGGCGGCGGAGGTCCGTGGCCAGGTCGCCGGTGTCCGGCGGGGTCAGGTACTGCGCCGCGTCGTCGACGAACGCCTCCATCAGGATCTCGATCTTGGACGGCCACCAGCGGTAGATCGTCTGCTTCGCGACGCCGGCCCGGGTCGCGATCCCTTCGACCGTCAGGCCCGCGAATCCCTTCTCCACCAGCAGATCGTCGGCCGCATGGAGTACCGCCTGCCGTGCCTCTTCGCTCCGCCCGTGCCTGTTCCCGTGGTGCACAGCCCTGCCTCCTCCATGATCCCTTGCCTAGACCATACGTTGCGTCTAGCCTAGCGATCATGACCAACACGCTGCATAGTCCGGCGGTCCAGAAGGTTCTCGACCGCCTCTTCGAAGATGCCAAGCGCGACGACGACGTGCGTACGGCGGGCGGTGACGGTTTCTCCTACGAGTCGGCGACCGCGCAGGAACGCGCCGACGCGCTTGCCGACATCTACATGCCGATCTCCGCCGCCGGCGGCCAACTGCTCTACTCCCTGGTCCGAGCCGCCCGTCCGACGACGGTGGTCGAGTTCGGTACCTCGTACGGCATCTCCACCATCTATCTGGCAGCAGCCGTCGCCGACAACGGCACCGGCCAGGTGCTGACGACCGAGCTGAGCGCGACAAAGATCGCCGCCGCCCAGGCAAACCTGAACGAAGCCGGCGTCGCCGCCCCGGTCACCATCCTCCCCGGCGACGCCCTCACAACCCTCGCCGACGTCCCAGGCCCGATCGGCCTGCTCCTGCTGGACGGCTGGAAAGACCTCTGCCTCCCTGTACTACGCCTGCTGGAAGACCGTCTCGCCCCCGGCGCCCTGGTAGTCGCCGACGACAGCTCCTTCCCCAGCATGTCCGACTACCTCGCCTACATCCGCAACCCCACCAACGGCTACGTAACCACGTCGTTCCCAGTAGAAGACGGCATGGAAATCAGCTGCCGCACCTGATCCCACCAGCAGCCGGCCCCACCCCCGCGAGCGCAGCTGTAGGAGGCCGGGCCTCGGCGCCACATGCGCAGCGGCGGCTGCCCGCCCGTCGCCCTCACCAAGCAGGCGATGGGAAGCCCGCGTGCCGAGGGGTGGGTAGCGTTAGCCGATGCGGACGCGACGACGGAGCGTTCGGCGAGCCTGGCGTGTGGGCTGCTTTCGCAGGGATGGGTGGCAGCTAGCGGACGGCGACGCCGGCGTGGGCGCACTCCATTCGCGTCCGGCGACGACGGCTCTGCGCGACACCGCACCACACCAGCCCCCGGGACGGCGGGCTCCCACCCATCGCTTTCACCTAGCGGGCGACGACGGAGGAGCCCGCGTTCAGGGTGGGTGGGAGCTAGCCGATGCGGTCGCGACGAAGGAGCGGGCGGCGAGGCCGGCGTGGGGAGTACTTGGTGGGTGAGGGTTAGTTCAAGGTCATTCGGGGTTCGCCGTTCAGCAGGCCGGTTCCCGCGATGGTGCAGGTGCCGCCTCGGTTTTGGGTGTAGGTCTGGCGGAGGCAGGAGCGGAGGGCCAGTTGGCCCCAGTAGTTGGGGTGGATGGATTCCTGGATGTAGTAGTTGGAGCCGGCCGTGGTGACCGTGCGGATCTGGTTGATCCATTCGGTTCGGTCGACGGCGGTGGGTTGGGTCCAGGAGGAGAGGCCTACCTCTTCGTACAGGCCGACCGTCTTCTCGCAGAGGCGCCGGCCGTTGAAGGTCGACTGGAGTTCGAGTAGACGCGTGTTGGTCAGGCCGGATTGGCCGATGGCGGCGCGGACTGTGCTGTTGATGGTCGGCAAGGCAGTCGCGTTGGCCCAGTCGGCGTCCGCGTTCCAGAAGCCGCAGCCGCCGACGCTCTGCCGGGTGAAGCCGGATTGCCCGTACCGGAAGCCACTAGCAGAAGGGATGGGAGACGGGTACGTCTGCACGAGCAGCGTCCACGCGTTGTCTCCGTAGCCGGCGTTGCGCATCGCCGTCCGCACGTTCTGGAAGGCGGAAGCGATCCGGCCGCGAACAGCAGTCACGTTGGCTGCGGTGAAGTTGGCGACGACGGAGGAGTCGTCGCGGCAGTAGTCGGGGTTCCAGGAAGGTGAGAGCAGGAAGTCGGTCACGCAGGACTGGACGACCGACGCGAAGTTGAAGTCGTTGCCGCCGATCGACACGACCACCTGCTTGACGTTGTGCGCGGCCGCGAACTGCTGCAGCAGCTTCGCCTGGCCCAGATGACCGGCGCCGTCGTCGTAGAAGTCGAGCCCGGGTTTGAAGTTGTCCCCAGTGGTCGTGCCGGTCGTCGCGCCCGAGCAGGCGAGGTTGAGTCCGCCGACTCCGCCGCCGATGTAGGCCTCGGCCGACTTGCTGCGGTGGCAGCGCGGGATCGTCTCCGCGGTACCGGTCGCGTTGTCGTGGTAGGCGTGGGCGCCGAGCGCGTCGGCGGGTGCCTCGGAGTCGTTGGAGCTGCCGGCCCAGCGGCCTGCTTCGCCGGAGATGTACGAGTCGCCGACGGTGACGACATACGGCGTACCGGAGCCGGGGCCGTCCGCGTGGGCTGCTGGGGCGGTGACGACCAGGCTGCCGGCCGTCAGGGTGAGCGCGGTGATGGTCAAGGACAGTCGTCTGGGCACAAGGGCCTCCTCGCCGGGGCGGCGGCGACCATTCGGACCCCGTGATGGTCACCGTGCAGCGAGAATGTACTCCCGAGTAATCAAGGAAAACAGACCGAGAGTGCTGGCACGTTTGCGCCCTGTCACCACCGGGTCAATCATTGCCGGGCTGAGGCGGAGCGGGGTAATGCGTTGACCACCAGGACTGCCAGCGTTCGCCGAGTCGTTCGCGCTCGTTGTCGTCGAGGCCGTACAAGGTGAGGGCTGCCATCGCCGCCCCTGACGGCTTGGCCTCACCGGGCGCGATGTAGCTGAGCACGAGCAACCCATCGCCCCACTGGTCCACCGTCAGCCCGACCTGATGCTCCGACCGGAACCACACCGACCCGCTCACCGCCTCGCCCACCACCTCAGCCCGGTACTCCGAACCGACGGCCCCGTCGAGCCCGAGCAACTCGGCTGGACCCGTACTACGACCACCGATCCCCGAGTAGAACAAAGTTCGTCGCCCCGACCCCGGGTGCCGCTCCAAAGCGAACCGCAACTGGTGGAGGAACGTGATCCACCCCTCGGTGATGTCGTCGTAGTACGCGTCCCAGTCCGGATTGGCCCCGTACGCCGCCCGCGTCAACGTGACCCTCGAGCCACCCTCCCAAGGCTCCACCACGAATCGATCGCCGTTCGGGCTGGTCAGCGTGTGGCCGTCCTCGACGGTGCCGTCGCTGAAGTAGATCAGGTCGATCTCGGCATCCAGCTGCGGATCCTCCCAGCCATGCCAGTGCCGGATCTTCTCCTTGTCCCGCAGGGCATCCCAGACCGCGTCGACCGGCGCGGCCACGACCACCACGATCTCGGGCGTTTCCTTGCTCATGCCTTCTCTCCTTCTGTACTACGAGGCGCCGGGTGCCCGCCGGCGATCAAGCGATAAGGCCGCCCGTCAGGGTTGTCAAAGGTCTCGACCACCTGCCGTACCGCCTCGGTCAGCGCATCGGTGAAGCGATGCAGATCGCCCGGCTCGGCGAACCGCACCGATGCCTCGAGCGTGAAGGTCAGCAGACGCTTGCCCTCGGCATCAGCCTTGTTCTGCATCCGGGCCACGTCGCGAACAGTCCCGGCAGCCACCTCCACCAGATGCTCAGCCGCGTACTGATCACCGATCCGGCTGAACGCCCGCCCCATCACCGCCGGGTCCACGACGAAGGAGCCCGACGTCGCGCGCAGGATCCGCTCGACGCACCCTCGCCGCTGCCGCTCCTCCACCAGCTCGACCAGCCCGGCCTTCTCAAGCTCGCGCAAGTGGTAGTTCACCCGCTGTCGAGGCAACTCCAGAGCCGCCGCCAACTGCGTCCCCGACGCAGGCTCCTGCAGCAGGTCGAGCAGCTTCCGCCGCAACGGCGACAGCGCGGCCCGCACCTTCTCCGGCTCCTCCAGCAGCTTCATGCCCAAACTCTCGTATTGACAGTTTCGTTTGTCAATACGGAGATGAGGGAGCATGAGCGCATGGTGATCGAGGGGCCGCAGCTGCCGGTGGGGACTCAAGTGGTGTTGCGGGTCGAGCGGCGCGACCAGGCCGGCGGTACTGCGCAACGCGGCGCGACCGGACGGGTCACCGGGGTCACTCCCGACGGCCAGTACGTCGTCACGCTGGTCGACGGGCGGGAGGCGACGGCCAAACGCGACCAGCTCAGCCTGCGTACGGCGTACCAGAGTGAAGCGGTTGCCGTGGATCAGCCGGACGGGGATCGGCTGGTGCTGGAGCACACGATCTATGCGGCCGTCGTCGGGTCGCGGGCGTTCGGGCTGGACACGGATGCGTCGGACACCGACACCCGTGGCGTCTACGTCGCGCCGACCGAAGCGTTCTGGTCGCTCGGCAAGCCGCCGATGCATGTCGACGGGCCGGCGGAGGAGTGGTTCTCGTGGGAGGTCGAGCGGTTCTGCGAGCTGGCGCTGAAGGCCAATCCGAATCTGCTCGAGGTGCTCCACTCGCCGCTGGTGGTCAAGCAGACGCCGCTCGGTGAGGAACTGGTTGCCCTTCGCAGGGAGTTCCTCTCGCAGCTCGCCTATCAGACGTACTCCGGGTATGTGCTGAGTCAGTTCAAGAAGATCGAGGCGGACTATCGGCGTGACGGGGCGCCCAAGTGGAAGCACGTCATGCACTTACTCCGCTTGTTGCTCGCCGCCCGCACCCTCCTGACCGAAGGCGAGTTGGTGGTCGATGTCGGCATCAATCGCGAGCGGCTGCTGGCAGTGAAGCGCGGTGAGGTCGCGTGGGCGGAGGTCGAGCGCTGGCGGCTCGACCTGCACCACGAGCTCGAGAACGCCTTGCAGAAAACAGTTCTCCCCGCGGTACCGAAGGTGGCTAAGGTTGACGCTTGGCTCAGATCGGTCCGAAGGAGGAGCATCGGTGACGCGTGACATGCGTGAGCTGGACTACCCCGAGCTCCAGGCGATCATCACCGGCCAGCCGTATCGCTTGCTCTTCGCAACGGTCTCCGGCGCCCATCTGTACGGCTTTCCAAGCCGCGACTCCGACGTCGACCTCCGCGGCGTCCACCTGCTCCCGGCCACGGAAGTCGTCGGGCTGACGACCGGCCCGGAGACGCTCGACCGGACCTGGTTCGAGAACGAGGCCGAGGTCGACCTCGTCACGCACGACCTGGCCAAGTTCCTCCGGCTGATGCTGCGTCGCAACGGCTACGTGCTCGAGCAACTGCTGTCGCCGCTCGTCGTGGCGACCAGCCCTGAGCATGAAGAGCTGATCGCGCTCGCCGAAGGCTGTCTGACGCATTGGCACGCGCATCACTACCGCGGGTTCGCGACGACTCAATGGGACTTCTTCCAGAAGAACGGTGAGCTCAAGCCGCTGCTCTACACCTTCCGGGTGCTGCTCACGGGCATCCACCTGATGCGCGCCGGTGAAGTACAGGCCGATCTCCGTGTACTACGGACCGAGGTCGGCGAGGCGCCGGAGTATCTCGGGGAGCTGATGGCCGCCAAAGCCGAGGTCGAGCACGGCCCGGCTGTCGGCCCGTCGACAGCGCAGCTCGAGCGGGACGTCACCATGCTCCGCGAGGCGCTCGACCAGGCCGAAGCCGAGTCGAAACTGGGCGACGAGCCCACTGCCGCGGCCGCGCTGAACGACCTGCTGGTCCGCACCCGTCTGAGAGCACGCTGACCAGGTATTCCTTAACTCTGTGAAGCTATTGACATCTGCTCTGCGCCAGGAAATAGTTTCGTCCTGAAAACAATCAGAAAGCAGAGTGAATCAACAGTGTCGAACGCCAAGGTGCTGCAGCTCCGCTCGGCGGGTGTCAGCCTGGTCCTGGACTGCTCCGGTCCGGCTCTTCCGTCCGTCCTGCACTGGGGCGCTGATCTCGGCGCGCTGGATGAGGCGGCACTGGCAGACCTGCGCGAGGGAGCGGGCGCGGTCCAGGCCGGCAACGGTCTCGATGACAACAAGCCGGTCGCCATCATCCCGGAGTACTCCGCGGGCTGGTTCGGGCTGCCGGGGCTCAACGGTCACCGCGACGGGCAGGACTTCTCCGCGTCCTTCCAACTCACCGAAGTCGCCCAGTCCGGCAACGCGGTCCAGGTCACCGCGGCCGACCCGCAGGCCGGGTTGAGCCTCGCTCTGGTGATCGAGCTGACCGACTCGGGCCTGGTCCGGGCCAAGGCTGAGCTGACCAACACCGGTACGTCCGTCTACACGGTCGACCAGTTGCTGCTCGCCCTGCCGGTGCCGACCGAGGCGACCGAACTGTTCGACATGACCGGTCGGCACATCGGCGAGCGGCACCCGCAGCGGCACGCGTTCACCCAGGGCGCGCACATCCGCGACAACCGCCGCGGCCGCACCGGTGCCGACGCAACCCTGCTGCTGATCGCCGGTACCCCCGGCTTCGACTTCGGCACCGGCGAACTCTGGGCCGTCCACACCGCCTGGAGCGGCAACCACCGCTCGTACGCCGAACGCGGCATGAGCGGGTACGCCGTGATCGGCGGCGGCGAACTACTCCTCCCGGGTGAAGGCCGCCTCGAACCCCAGGGCTCCTACGGCACCCCGTGGATCTACGGCTCGTACGGCATCGGCCTCGACCAGATGTCGACCCGCTTCCACGAGTACCTGCGGTCCCGCGAGAGCCACCCGAAGACCGATCGCCCGGTGGTGCTGAACACCTGGGAGGCCGTGTACTTCGACCTGGACCTCGACAAGCTCAAGGCGCTCGCCGACGCGGCCGCCGAGGTCGGCGCCGAGCGGTTCGTGCTCGACGACGGCTGGTTCCGCGGCCGTCGCGACGACCACGCGGGGCTCGGCGACTGGTACGTCGACGAAGGCATCTGGCCGAAGGGCCTGCACCCGCTCGTCGACCATGTCACCGGCCTCGGCCTGCAGTTCGGTCTCTGGGTTGAGCCTGAGATGGTCAACCCGGACTCCGACCTGGCCCGCGAGCACCCGGACTGGATCCTTGCCACCGGCAACCGGATGCCACCGACCGCGCGGCACCAGCAAGGGCTCAACCTCGGCATCCCCGCGGCATACGAGTACCTGCTGGAGCGGCTCGACAGCATCCTGAACGAGTACGACATCAGCTACCTCAAGTGGGATCACAACCGCGACTTCGTCGACGCGGGCAACCAGCAGACCGGTACTGCGGGAATCCACGAGCAGACCCTTGGCGTGTACCGCCTGCTGGACGAGCTCAAGCGCCGTCACCCGGGACTGGAGATCGAATCCTGCTCGTCCGGTGGCGCCCGGGTCGACCTCGCCATCCTCGAGCGGACCGACCGCGTCTGGGGCAGCGACAGCAACGACGCCCTGGAGCGCCAGAAGATCCAGCGCTACACCCAACTGCTGCTGCCGCCGGAGCTGATCGGCTGCCACGTCGGCCCGCCGAAGGCGCACACCACCGGCCGCACCCAGAGCCTCGCGTTCCGGGCGTCGACGGCTCTCTTCGGCCACTTCGGCATCGAATGGGACATCAGCCTGGCGTCGCCGGAAGAGCGCGAAGAGCTGGCCGGCTGGGTCGCCCTGCACAAGGCGCTCCGCCCGCTGCTCCACACCGGCCGGGTAGTCCGCGCCGACCGCGGCTCGGACGACTTCCTCCTCCACGGAGTAGTCGCCCAGGACGGGTCACGCGGGGTCTTCTCCGCAGTACAGGTGGCGCAGTCGATCACCTCCGACCTCGGCCGCGTCCGCCTCCCGGGCCTCGACAAGGACCGCACTTACCGAGTCAGCAGGATCGCCACGCCCGGCCCAGAGCCCCGCCACTCGGCCCCCTGGTGGCGAGACGGCGGCACGGTCCAGCTGAACGGCGCAGCACTCGCCGCTGTCGGCGTACAGGTCCCCGCGCAGTGGCCCGAGACAGCAGTGCTGCTTGAGGTCCAGGCGGTCGACTGATCCGCATGACTTGAGCTGCCCCGGGGTGCGACCCCGGGGCAGCTTGTTTTTGCGGTGGGGGTTGTCCCTGGTCGGACGTACCTCAGGGGGAGTACGTCGTGGTGCGTCTGATGGGGTAGGTGCCTCCTGGGGAGTAGGTGAGGTGTCGCCGCGGAGGCGACGCGCGGACGGGTGGTTGGGCGACACGATCGGTGCAGTCGGGATTACTGCGAATACACCGAGGAGTGTCATGAACGAGGAGAAGCCGATTCGGATCGGCGATCGGGAGCGGGAGGAGGCTGTCTCTCGGCTGGCCGCGCACTACGAGGCCGGGCGGCTGAGTGCTGAGGAGCACCAGGAGCGGGTTGGGGAGGCGTTGCAGGTCAAGACGCAGGTGGAGCTGGCGGCGTTGTTCGCGGATCTGCCGGGGGAGTCGACGGCCGGACCGCAGCAGGCAAGTGAAGGTGAGCAGTGGGCTGGGCCGTGGGGATGGTCGCGACCGCCGTGGACGGCGCCGCAGGACCAGGGCGCTGGAGCTCGGCGGCAGGGGGTTTGGAGTGGGCGGCAGTACGGGCCGCCGTGGGCTTGGGGTGGGCGGGGACCGCTGGGGCGGGTTCCGTTGCCGTTGCTGATGGTGCTGGCGGTGGTCGGGGTGTTGGCGTCGATCGGGTGTGTGGTGTTCGGTGGGCATCCGCCGGTTCTGCCGTTGGTGTTGCTGGTGGTCGGAGTGGTGATCGCCAAGAAGCGTCGGCAGGAGCGGCGGGCATGAGAGCGGCGTACCGGGTGCTGGCGTCGTTGATCGCGCTGGCGGTGATGTTGCAGGTGGCGTCGATCGCGCTGGCCGGGTTCACGATCGCCAGTGACGCCGAGGACGGGGCGACGATCGGGGCCGACTACAGCAACTTCGGGCAGAGCTATCACAGCATCGCCGGTACTGCGATCGCCGTGCTCGCGCTCGTCTTCCTGATCGTGTCGTTCCTGACCGACGTACCGCGCGGTCGTGCCCTGGCCGGGATCGTGCTCGGGTTGGTGGTGCTGCAGTTCGTGCTGGCCGTCGTCTCCTTCGGACTCCCGGCGCTCGGCATCCTGCACGGCATCAACGGACTCGCGGTCGCCGCCGTCGCCGGGATGGCGTCGCGCCGGGCAGCGGTAGCAACCCAGCCGACCAGTGCGTAAGTGGAGGGGACGGCTGATCGCCCTGGGGGTGACGCTCGCGGTACTCGTGCCGCTGGCGTACCTCTGGGCGACCAGCCTCGTCCCGAACAATTACTCCGCCATGGACATGGGGTACGCCGACTACGGCGGCGGGCCCTCAATGGGCCACATGCATCACGGCGAGAAGAGCGTGGCCGACCTGACCGGACCGCGACAGGGCAAGGCCGATGTCGCCGTCACCCTGATCGCGCGCAAGCAGAAGTTCACCCTCGCGAGTGGTGAAGAGATCGACGGCTTCACCCTCAACGGTTCGTCGCCCGGCCCGCTGATCCAAGCCAGGCAAGGCGATCTCGTCGAGGTCACCCTGGTCAACGAGTCGGTCCGCGACGGTGCGACCCTGCACTGGCACGGGATCGACGTGCCGAACGCCGAGGACGGTGTCGCAGGTGTCACCCAGGACGCGGTACCGGTTGGTGGCAAGCACGTCTATCGCTTCAAGGCCGAGGATCGAGGGACGTACTGGTACCACTCGCATCAGGTATCGAGCGAGGAGGTCCGCGACGGCCTGTTCGGCACGATCGTCATCGGCGGCGCGCAGGACGACGTGGTCGCGGCGATCCACACGTACGACGGCAAACGCACGATCAACGGCCGGACCGGTGAGCAGCGGCTGGCCGTTGCTGCAGGCAAGAAAGTCAGAGTCCGGGTCGTCAACACCGACAACACGCTGGTACGCACCGGACTCACCGGTGCGGAGTACAAGGTGGTCGCCGTCGACGGCCGGGAGGTGCACGAGCCGACGCCGACGACAGCCGCATTTCCGTTGGCCGCCGGTGCAAGAGTCGACCTCGAAGCCGTCGTGCCGGCAGCAGGAGCGTTGAAGCTCGAGGCCGGAACGGTCTCGCTGATCCTCGGCGCGGGTGATGACCCCGGATCGTTGCCGAGTGCAACCGTCGATCTGCTGACCTACGGTACGCCGGCGCCGCTCGGTCTCGATCCGGCGAAGGCGGACCGGCGGTTCGAGTACAGAATCGGGCGCAGCGCAGGCTTTCTCGACGGGGTGCCCGGTCTGTGGTGGACGATCAACGGGCACAAGTTCGCCGACGTGCCGATGTTCATGGTCGCCGAGGGGGATGTCGTGGTGATGACGGTCAGCAACTCCAGCGGCCAGGCGCATCCGATGCACCTGCACGGCCACCACGCGGTCGTGCTGTCCAGGAACGGCGTCGCGGCGAGCGGATCACCGTGGTGGATCGACACTCTGGAGGTGGGCGACAAGGAGACGTACGAGATCGCCTTCGCCGCCGACAATCCAGGCATCTGGATGGACCACTGCCACAACCTGCCGCACGCCTCGGAAGGCCTGATGACCCATCTGGCCTACGAGGGCGTCAGCACGCCGTACCGGGTAGGCGGCCCCACCCACAACCAGCCTGAATGACCTGTTGATCGACGGAAATGGATCGTTCTATAGTCCCGGATCATGGCTGAGTTGACCAGCAAGCCGCTCGACCCGAGCACCTGGCCCGACTTCGCCCGGCTCGTCGAGGACCACCGGGGAGTCTGGGGCGGGTGCTGGTGCATGGGCTTCCATCCCGACGGACTCAAGGGCAAGACCGCCGAGCAGAACCGCGCGGACAAGCATGAGCGGGTGATGGCCGGGCAGACACATGCGGCGCTGGTCTTCGACGGGGACGACTGCGTGGGGTGGTGCCAGTACGGGCCGACCGCCGAGCTGACCCGGATCAAGCACCGCAAGGAGTACGAGAAGGAGCTGACCGTGCTGCCGGACTGGCGCATCACCTGCTTCTTCGTCGCCAACAAACGCCGGCGTCAGGGCATCGCCGCCGCAGCCCTGGCCGGCGCCCTCCGACAGATCGAGCAAGCCGGCGGCGGCACGGTCGAGAGCTACCCGGAAGACACCACCTACCGCAAGACCTCCGGCTCGTTCCTCCACAACGGCACCCTCACCATGTTCGAACGCGAGGGCTTCACCCGATCCCGCCAGATCGGCAAACACGCCTGGGTGGTCACCAGAACGCTGTCCTGAGGAACCCGCGACCAGCTGGTGCCGTCTAGTGGAGGAGATGAGCGACGACGACGGCACCGATGACCTGTACGGGAGGCAGCTCGTACTACTGCTGCTGTTCTTCGGAGGTGTCGCCGGACTGCTGTTGCTGATCGCCTGGGCCGCGCGACCGAACTGGATGTGGGACGGGCCGCTGGCGGCCTTCGCGATCGCCGGTGGCGCCTGCTACCCGGCACGGTTCCTGGTCGAGCGGTTCACTTGGTGGAAGCGGCTCGAACAGCCGACGCGGTGGACGGTCGCCCGGCGGGAGCGCGCCGCGGAGCGCGAACGCAAGTTGCAGCGGGAGTACCGGCAGCAGGAGCGCGACGGACAAGCGCGGGAGGGGCAGGGCCGGCACGCCGGTCGGCGGCGATTCCGGCTCGGCAATCTCCTGATGAGACTTCTCGGCCTGGTGCTGGTGCTGGGGTCGCTGGCGATCGCCCCGCTCGGCGTGCGGTCGGGTCGCACCGACGAGCACCTCGCGGAATCGGCGCCGTTGCAACAGGCCGTGGTGGTCTCGGTCGAGGAGGACAAGTGGTCGAAGAGCGGCGACCTCACGATCAAGATCGCCCGCCCTGCCGACGGTGGGACCGTCGAGATCTTCGGAGCCGACGAGGTCGATCCGCGTCCGGCAGTCGGCGACAAGATCGGTGTGTACGTCGACCCGGACGACCCGGAGAACGTGCTCGCGGCCGACGCGGACTGGGTCATGCACTGGTACTGGTATGCGGTCTGGATCGCCATCAGCCTCGTCGCCTTGTGGTTCAGCAGCATGCTGTTGCTGTGGTGATGCGGTCAGGCGGAGGTAGTTGCCCGTAACAACAATTGTTGGCTGAGGCGTTGGCAGCGGGCGCGGTTGAGGGCGGCGATGCGTTCGCAGGCCGCGTCGATCGCGGCTCGCTGGGAGGTGTAGTAGCCGTACCAGTAGGGATCGTCCGGCTGGGGGTCGGTGTGGTCGTCGATATCGGCGTACCAGTCACAGCCGGCGCGGAAGACACGCGCGTGCAGGTGGATCTCCGTACCAAGGTCGTTCATCGCTCGCATCCCGGTGAGGTCGAGAAACAGTCAACGAAACCTGTCTCCATCATGAAACGGGCGAGCCGGAATCCCGGCCCGACACGCGGGCCGGGGGCGAGGAGTCAGATGACCAGGACGGTGATCCGCTGGGCCGAGTTGTTGGCGAAGCCGCCGCGGTTCCAGGGCGCCTCGATCGGCTGGACCCGGCCGCTGGCGTCGTGGGCACGGACGGTGAGAACGTGCTCGCCGGGAACGGCGTCCCAGTCGAAGGAGAAGCCGCGCCACGACAGATCGTTGCTGGCAGCATCGAGTTTTGCGTCCTGCCAGCTGACACCGGCGTCGACGCTGACCTCGACCCGCTCGATCGGCGCCCAGCCGGACCAGGCGCGGCCCTGCAGGACGACCGGTCCGGCGGGGACGAAGCGGTGCCGGCTCATGAAGTCCGGATGACCCGGCGGGATCAGCAGGGCGCGCGGCTCGATCCGGGTGATCCCGACGCCGACCTCGTCCGGCTGCTGCCTGATCCGGTACGCGACCGCGTTCTGGTACCCGGTGAACTCATGGTCGATCAGCTCGATCGAGCGCAACCACTTCACGCTCGCCATCCCGTACCAGCCGGGCATGACCAGCCGCAGCGGGTACCCGTGCTGCGGCGGCAGCGGCGCGCCGTTCATCTCCCAGGCGACGATCGCGCCGGAGTCGAGTGCCTCGGTGACGGTCAGCCCGCGCTGGTAGTCCTGCTCGACACCGCGCTCGAACCCGTGGTCCGCGCCGGTGAACACCACGTCGATCGCATCCCGGCGGATCCCGGCTGCCCGGATCAGATCCGCCAGCGGTACGCCGGTCCACTCCGCGGTGCCGACCGCTTCGACCAGCCATGGCTGGCTGATCGGCCGCGGCTGCAACCCGGCCCTGCCGTTGCCCGCGCACTCCAGCGTCACCCGGACGGTCTGCCGCCCCATCGCCCGCAACTCGGTCATCCCGAACGACAGCGGTTGCTCGACGCAACCATCAACGGTCAGCCGCCAGTTCGCCGCGCTGGCCGCCGGAATGTCGTAGTGCACCAGCACGTAGTGCAGCCCGGCCGGCGTCAGCTCGTACCGCAACGCCTCCAACGGCATCCCGTGGTTACGAGCCGCCAACTGCAGCTCGTCCCCGGTGATCCCCTCCCCGGTATCAGCCAACCGCCCTTTGCCACTGAACTGCTCGATCGACATATCAGCCCCCTGATGCCACTTTAAATCAAAGGTGTGGTCAGAGCCATCCGTTGTCGATGGCGATCCGGGCGGCTTCGGCGCGGGTGCGGGCGCCGGTTTTGCCGATGGCGGCGGAGAGGTGGTTGCGGACGGTGCCTTCGGACAGGTGCAGGCCGCGGGCGATGTCGGCGACGGTGCCGCCTTCGCGGGCGGCGCGGAGTACGTCGGATTCGCGGGCGGTCAGTGGGCTGGTGCCGGCCACCAGGGTCTCGGCGGCCAGTGATGGGTCGACGACGCGGAGGCCTTGGTGGACCCGGCGTACGGCGTCGGCGAGCTGGGCGGCGGGGGTGTCCTTGACGACGAAACCGGCAGCCCCGGCCTCCATCGCGCGACGCAGGTACCCCGGCCGGCCGAACGTCGTCACCATCAGCACCCGGACCTCCGGTACCGCGCGGCGCAACGCCGCCGCGGCCTCGATCCCGTCCAGCCCGGGCATCTCGACGTCGAGCAGCGCCACGTCGGGCTTGGTCGACTGCACTGCCTCGACCACCTCGTCGCCGCGGCCGACCTCGGAGACCACCTCGAGATCGGGTTCGAGATCCAGCAGCGCGGCCAGCGCTCCCCGGACCAGCGCCTGGTCGTCAGCGATCAGCAGCCGTATCGTCACGGGCCAACTCTGACAGCCAGCCGGAAGCCGCCGCCCGGCGCGGTCCCGATCTCCAGGCTCGCCCCGGCTTCGTCGGCCCGTTCGCGCAGTCCGACCAGCCCGTGCCCGGAGGCACCGCCACCAGGCGACGGCCCCTTGCCGTCGTCCAGTACCTCGACCTGCTGCGCGGCCAGCTTGATCGTGCACTTCTTCGCCCCGGAGTGCCGGACCACGTTCGTCACACCTTCCCGGATCACCCACGCGAACAGCTCGCGATTCGCCTCCGGCACCTCGTCCACCACGGTCGGCAGCTCGGCCTTGATCTCCGCCGCCTGCAATGCCGATCGAGCCGACACCAACTCACCGGCCAAACTCAGCTCCCGGTACCCGGCAACGGCAGCCCGTACGTCGGCCAGCGCCGCCCGCGCCAGCCTCTCGACATCCGCGACCTCAGTGGCCGCACGGTCCGGATGCCCCTCGATCAGCCGGCCGGCCAGCTCGGCCTTCACCGTGATGACCGTCAGCGAGTGCCCGAGGATGTCGTGCAGATCCCGGGCGAACCGGCCGCGCTCCTCCTGCACCGCGAGCTCCGCGAACTCCCGACGCGCCGCGGCCAGCTCGACACTGCGCAGCATCGCCCGACGCATGGCGAAGACCGCGAGCCCACCCAGGACGATGGCCAGGCTGTAGCTGCCGTCGTCCTTCCACCCCGGAACCGTTCGCAGCACCAGCTCGGCGAGCGCCAGCAGACCCACCCCGAGCCCCACGCCGACCCGCAGTGGCAGCACCATCATGCCCATCGCCTCGACGAACACCAGCGTGGTCAGCGCGCTCTCGCCAGCCGCCGGCAGCATCAGGGCGCCGAGCCCGAGCAGGACCACGACAAAGCCGATCTGGAGCCCGATCGGCGCCTTCACCCGGGCCATGTTCCGGGCGCGGGCGTACCAGAAGAACCCCATGTAGGCGATGACGAACAAGATCACCGCCGCCAGCCCGAGGACCCGCTCAGCCATGTTGTCGTGCTTCAAGATGCTCTCGAACGGCTTGTTCAGGAAGAACAGCCAGACTCCCGCCAGCAGCCAGCCGAAGCCGGGCCGCCGGCGGATGCTCTCGATGCCGTCGCCGATGGCCTCGTAGGAGTCCACTGGTCGCGGTGGCTGGGGAGTGCTCACGGCTTCACGCTAACCGTTCGGTGCTCAGGCGCGGGCCGTGTCGGCACGGTACCGGCGCAATGCGATGAAACCGAGCACGACCGTCCAGGCCAGCACCACCAGCACCGCGTTCATGTCCAGCCCGTTCTGCGACAGGGCGCTGCGGGAGCTCTGCCCGGTCCAGTACGCCGGGGTGAGCTGGGCGATGTGCTTCATCAGCGACGGCATCGATTCGACCGGCAGCCACAGTCCGCCGAAGGCCGCGATCAGCATCGTGCTCAGACCGGTGATCGGCTGCACGCTGTCCGGCTTCGCGACGTACCCGATGACCAGGCCGATCGCCGCGAACGGCAGCGCGCCGAGCCAGGAGACCAGCGCCACGGAGATCCACTGCGAGGCGCTCAGGTGCACGTGGCCGACCGTCATCCCGAAGAGGAAGACGACCACCAGCGGCGGGATCGCCAGCAGCAGCGACAGGATCACCTTGGAGATGACATAGGCCTGCGGCTTCAGCGGGGTGAGCCGCAGGGTGCGGTTCCAGCCGCCGTCGCGTTCGGCGGCGATGATGCCGCCGCTGCTCATCGCGGCCGACATCGAACCGAAGATCGCCATGCTCACCATCACGTAGGCGATCGCCGAGATGCCGCTCTCGCTGGCGTCCTTGGGGATGGTCAGGCCGAAGATGGCGAACAGGATCACCGGCATCAGGATCGCGAAGATCACCACCCGGCGGTTGCGCAGCGTGCGCCTGATGTCGAACTTCAGATAGTCGAGGTTCATGCCACTGCCTCCTGGTCGGCGCTCAGCGCCAGTACGGCGTCCTCGAGATCGGCCGAGGTCACCTCGATGTCATGGGCGGGGGTGTTGTTGAGCAGATAGCGCAGCGTGCCGTCGGAGTCGCCACACTGCAGCAGCACGACGTCGCCGCGGGTCTCCACGTTCCGTACTCCGGGCAGCGACGCCAGCGTGGCGAGGTCGGCACCCGGTACGGTCGCGCGGATCGTCCGGCCGGACACACTCGCCTTGATCTGCGCGGCGGTGCCGTCGGCGACGACCCGGCCGCTGCGCATCAGCACCACGCGGTCGGCGTACGCGTCGGCCTCTTCCAGATAGTGGGTGGCGAACAGTACCGTCCGCCCGCGAGCCGTCTCGGCGTGCATCGAGGCCCAGAAGTCACGCCGGGACTCGACGTCCATCCCCGTGGTCGGTTCGTCGAGCACGATCAGGTCGGGCTGCGGGATGATCGCCATCGCGAACCGGACCCGCTGCTTCTGCCCACCGGACAGGCCTTTCAGCTTCCGGCCGTACAGGTCCGCGATGCCGGCCTGCTTGAGCGCCTTGGCGACGGGCATCGGGTCCTTGTGCAGCCCGGCGACCAGATTCAGCAGCTCGCCGACCTTCGCGTCCTCGATGATGCCGCCGCTCTGCAGCATCACCCCGATCCGGCCGGCGGCGATCGCCTCGGCCGGCGAGGTGCCGTAGACCTGGACGCTGCCCTGGTCGGGCCGGACCAGGCCGAGCAGCATCTCGATCGTGGTCGACTTGCCGGCGCCGTTCGGGCCCAGCATCGCCACCACCTCGCCGCTGCGGATGGTCAGATCCACCCCCGCGACAGCCTGTACGTTGCCGTACCTCTTGGTCACACCGCTCAGGGTGACCGCAGTCGTTGTCGTCATACCCAGAAGCCTGCCGCCCGGCGCGACTCCGGCCCTGGATCGGCCGTCATGAGGTATCCATGACATTCGTCAGCGCCCGCTCAGGGTCGGCAGTCAGGGTTGCCGGAACGAGAACAGCTCCCCGCTGGGAGCGGGGAGCTGTTCGAGGTGGATCAGGCGGGGAGGGTCCAGAGTTGGTTGGCGCTGGTTGCGCAGGTCCAGATCTGGAGGCGGGTGCCGTCGGCCGAGCTCTGGCCGGTGGCGTCCAGGCACTTACCTGACGACGGGTTGAGCAGGTTGCCGTTCGACTGGGCCTGCCAGCCCTGGGCACCGGTGCCGTTGCAGTCGTAGAGCTGGACGAGTGAGCCGTTCGCAGTACCGGCGGCATTGACGTCCAGGCACTTGCCCAGGGCCCGGATCGTGCCGTCGGTACCGACCGTCCAGGTCTGCGCGGTGCTGCTGTTGCAGGTCCAGAGCTGAACCGCCGTGCCGTTCGCGCTGCTGCCGCCGGCGACGTCGACGCACTTGCCGGCGATGCCCTTGATCGGGCCGGTCTTGCCGCCGGTCGGCGGAGTACCGGTACCACCCGCCGCGTCGAAGATCGCGCTGACCAGCGAGGTGCTGCCGGTGGTGTCCTGGGACAGCTCCCAGTTCATGATGCCGCCGGCGTTGGCCACCGCCCACTGGGTCTTGCGCTTGATCGTCGGGATGCCGTTGTAGCACTGCTGGGCGCCGTTGGCCTGGATGCAGTCGACGTTCGCGTTGTTCGGGTTCATCGCGACGATCTGCGAGTACGTCAGGTAGCCCGGCCGGCTGTAGAACGGCACGCCGAGCACGGTCTTGGCCTTCGGCAGACCGCGGTTCTTCCAGAAGTTGGCCGAGGCGATCGACCAGTCGTAGTTGGCGTGCGGGCTGCCGCCGTCGTACGCCATGATGTTCAGCCAGTCGACGTAGCCGAAGACGGCCGGCTGGACGCCGTTGGCGGTACCACCCTCGGAGACGACCGCGGCGGTGAGCAGCTTGCCCTGACCGTGCAGCGTGTTGCTCAACTGCTGCATCAGCAGGGTGTAGTGGTCGCCGGAGGCACCCGGGTCCGGGTACTCCCAGTCGATGTCGACGCCGTCCAGGTTGTACTGGTTGATCAGACCCATCACCGCGTTGGTGAAGGTGGTGCGGCCGCCGGAGCTGGCCGCGAACGATTCGAACGCGGAGTCGTTGCCGTCGTTCCAGCCGCCGATGGACAGCGAGACCTTGACCCCGTTGGCGTGCGCGGTGCTCACCAGCGAGGACAGCTTGCCGCTGTCGGGGACGCCTTGCAGGGAGCCGTTGGAGTTCGGCAGGACGAACGCGTAGTTGATGTGGGTGAGCTTGCTGTACTGGACGGCGCTGACGCTGCCGGCCCACGACGGCAGGTACCCGATGCTCTTGAACCCGGCGGGCAATGCCGTGGCGGCAGTGACCGCGGTGGAGGCGGCGTCGGCCTTCGGGGCGGGGGCGAAGGTGGCTATCAGACCGGCGGTGCCGGTGGCGAGGGCGAGGGCCGCGACGGCCACTCGACTTCGGAACTTCATCCTTGACGACTTCATGGGGGCGGTGTCCTTTCGGATGGGCCTTCGCGCCGCACCCGATCGGCTCACACAGATCGACGACAGCCGCTCGGTCGCGGGCAGCGGCGATCGAGCGGTGGCATCTTCTCAAGCACCTTCCGGGGGCGGCTGTTGCGAAGGTGAATATAGAAGAGATCTGACCGAAGTCATCGCTAGTTTGCTCGGATGTCTGACCGCCGTCAAGACGTCATAGCAGTTCAGAATGCGCATTCTCGCGGTTGAGATCCCATGTTTAGATGTCCGGCGCCTCGGAGCGGGAGGTACGGGTGATGCTGATCGAGGCGGCGACGACGCAGGCCATGCCGGCCAGTTGGATGACCGCCAGGCGCTGGCCGAGGATCAGGAAGCCGGCGGTGGCGCCGACGGCCGGCTCGATGCTCATCAGGATGCCGAAGACGACCGGCTTCATCCGGCGGAGCGCGAGCGTCTCGAGTGAGTAGGGGAGTACCGACGAGAGCACGGCGATCGCCAGGCCGATCGCGAGCGAGTGCCAGTGCAGGAGTTCGCCGCCTGCAGTGATCAGGCCGATGGGTGCGGTGATGAGGGTGCTGATGATCATCGACAGGGCCAGGCCGTCGAGCTGGGCGAAACGCCTTCCGGTCTCCGCGCTGAGCAGGATGTAGCCCGCCCAGAACGCGCCGGCCAGCCCCGCGAAGCCGACGCCGAGCCAGTCGACCTTGCCCAGCTCATGCCCGTTCACCAGTACTACGCCGAGCGCGGCGCCCGCGACGGCGAAGAGGTCCCGGCGCTTGCGCGACATCGCGGCGGCCAGGCCGAGCGGGCCGATGAACTCGATGGTGACGGCGACACCGAGGGGCAACCGCTCCAGTGACAGGTAGAACGACAGGTTCATCAGCCCGAGGACGATGCCGAAGGCAACAACTGCCAGGAGATCTCGCGTGGTGCGGTTGCGCAGGCTCGGCCGGGCGATCAGCAAGAGGATCGGCACTGCCAGCGCCAGCCGCAGCGAGACGGTGCCGGCGGCCCCCAGTTGCTGGATCAGCTTGGCGGCCAGCGCCCCACCGAACTGCACGGACACCACACCACCCAGCACCATCGCCGTCGGCGGCACCCTGAATGTACGCACAAACGAATGAGATCACGCGCGACCGCCAGGGCATCGGCTGGGGAGGTGGGGCGGGGGCGGACCGCCAGGCCATCAATCCGGACGAAGACGAAGCCCGCCAGGCGGCGGGCCGGGGCGGGCCGAGGCGAGGGGTGGGGGTTGATGGGGTGGCGGTCCGGGGCGATCGCTGGTGGGGGCGGCCGGGCCTAGCCGCGCAGGGAGTCGAGGCCTTGCCAGAGGAGGTGGTGGAGGGTGGTGGCGAGCTTTTCCGGGGTGGGGGTGCCGCCGTTGCGGGTGCGCCAGATGGCTAGGCGTTCGGTGGCGCCGGAGACGGACTGGGCGACGATCTGGATCTCTTCTTCGTCGTGCGGGTGGTCCGCGGGGAGGTTGAGCCGGACCATGGTGGCGATCAGGCCGACGAACTCGGCGCGGACCTCGTCGGCGGCCTGGGCGGCGGGACCGGCGGCCAGCATGCCTTCGTCGACCATCACCGACCAGGCCCGCGGGTGCTCGTCGAGGAACGTGAACCAGGCGACGAAGCCGGCGTACATGGCCTGTTCGGGGTCGGCGGCGGCGAGGACCGCGTCGGAGACGGTGTCCAGGAGTTGGGCGCGCAGGCGGGACAGGCAGGCGAGGAAGAGGCCGTCCTTCGAGCCGTAGTACTGGTAAACGAGCGGTTTGGAGACGCCGACCGCGGCGGCGATGTCGTCCATCGAAGTGCCCTGGTAGCCACGCTCGCCGAAGATCCGCTCGGCCGCGTCGAGGATTTCCCTCTCCCGAGCCGCCCGATCCCGCCGCCGCTTGAACGGTACCGAACCTCCACCAGTTGGTACCGCGCCGCCGGCAGCCGGTACCGCGCCGCCGGCAGCCGGTACCGCGCTGCTGCTCGCCGGTACTGGGCTGTCCGTGGTCGAGGTCACCTTGCACACTCTAACTGACTCGGAGTAACTTACTGCGAGTAAGTTCCAGTCAGTCGGCCTCCGGAGGGTTCTCATGACCGCTCAGCAGCACCGGATCGTGGTGATCGGCACCGGGTTCGCCGGGATCGGGATGGCCGTCAGGCTCAAGCAGGCCGGCTATCACGACTTCGTCGTACTGGAGCGGGCCGACGATGTCGGTGGGACCTGGCGGGACAACACCTATCCGGGCTGCCGCTGCGACGTCCCCTCGCACCTGTACTCCTTCTCGTTCGCGCCCAATCCGGACTGGTCGAGCACGTTCTCGCCGCAGCCCGAGATCGAGGCGTACCTGCGGAAGGTGACCGACGGCTTCCGGGTCCGCCCGCACATCCGCTTCGGCCACGCCGTCGAGTCGGCGCACTGGCAGGGCGACCACTGGCTGATCCACACGAATCAGGGCGATTTCACCGCCGACGTACTGCTGTCAGGGATGGGCCCACTGGCCGAGCCGTCGATCCCGAAGCTGCCGGGGATCGAGCAGTTCGAGGGTGAGGTCTTCCATTCGGCCCAGTGGAACCACGACCTCGACCTGAGCGGTCGCAAGGTGGCCGTGATCGGCACGGGCGCGTCGGCGATCCAGTTCGTACCGGCGATCCAGCCCGACGTCGAGGAGCTGCATCTCTTCCAGCGGACGCCGCCGTGGGTGATGCCGCGGCCGGACCGGAAGATCAGCGCCGCCGAGAAGCGGATCTACCGCGCGTTTCCCCTGGTGCAGAAGGCTGTTCGGGCCGGCATCTACTGGAGTCGTGAGTCGCTCGTGCTCGGCTTCGCCAAGCTTCCCGCCATGATGAAGCAAGGCCAGAAGATCGCCGAACGCCATCTCGCCCAGCAGATCCGCGACCCCGAGTTGCGCGCGAAGCTGACGCCCGACTTCACCCTCGGCTGCAAGCGCGTGCTGATCTCCGACGACTATTACCCGGCCGTCGCCCAGCCGAACGTCGACGTCGTCACCGACGCGATCACCGAGGTCACCCCGACCGGGATCGTCACCGACGACGGCGTGAAACACGAGGTCGACACGATCATCTACGGCACCGGGTTCCGGGTCACCGACCTGCCGGTGATGGACATGCTGCACGGCCGCGACGGCAAGACCTTGCGCGAAGCATGGGCCGACGGGATGGAAGCGCACCTCGGTACCGCGATCGCCGGCTTCCCCAACTTCTTCCTGCTGATCGGGCCCAACACCGGCCTCGGGCACAGCTCGATGGTGTTCATGATCGAGTCGCAGATCGCCTACATCCTGGACGCGCTGCGCACGATGGATGCCGCCGGGCTGCGCGAGGTCGAGGTCCGGCCGGAGATCCAGCGGGAGTTTGTCGACGGGGTCCGGTCGTCGATGCGCAACACGATCTGGACCCGCGGCGGCTGCACGAGTTGGTACCTGGACTCCGAGGGGCGCAACACCACCCTCTGGCCGTCCTTCACCTTCCGCTTCCGGCAACTGACCCGGCACTTCGACGCCTCGGAGTACAGCACCCGCTGATCGATCCGCTGCCGAGCTGTCGCTATGTGACATCGATCGTGTTACATTCGATCAGTCAGATAGCGAGTCGATCGGAGGGCGCCGTGACGCTGCTGCTCCCGCTGCACGGCATCGGCGGCCGGGGCGACCTGCCGGTACCGCTCTGGCTCGCCATCTACTCGGCCGCCGCCGCGGTAGCTGTCTCGTTCTTCGCACTGGCCGCCTTCTGGTCAAAACCCCACTTCGAACCCACCGCCGACAGGGGAGCGGTGGGTGTGCGTGCCGGTACGCCGGTGCGCGGGCCGGCCGGGGTCGTCGGTACGCCGGTGCGAGGGCCGGCCGGGATCGTCGACGCGCCGCTTGCCGGGTTGACCCGGGTGATCGACAGTCGGACGGCGCGTTGGTTGCTCAGGGCAATCGGTCTGGCTGCGCTCGGGCTGTTGCTCGGAGCGGCGTGGTTCGGGAGCAACTCGCCAAGTCTCAATCCGGCGCCGACTTGGCTCTATGTCTGGATCTGGGTCGGGATCATTCCGGTCTCGCTGCTCTTCGGGCCGGTATGGCGACTCGCGAATCCGCTGCGCACGATCGCCGGGCTGGTGCCGCGTACGGCGTACCGGGAACTGCCTGCGGGGATCGCGTACTGGCCGGCGGTCGCGGGGTTGTTCGGGTTTCTGTGGCTCGAACTCGTCTTCCCCGATGGCTCGGAGCCGCTCGTCGTCGCAGTCTTCGTGACCGGCTACGCGATGGTGAATGTTGCCGCAGGCATCGTTTATGGGCCGCGCTGGTTCGCGATCGGCGACAGCTTCGAGGTGTACGCCGAGGTACTGGCCAAGCTCAGCCCATTGGGCCGCGACTCCGGACGGCGGCTCGTGCTGCGCAATCGCTCGCCGGGCTTGCCACGCTTCCGCAGGAGCGGGGGATGGTCGGCCTGCTGTGCTTGCTGCTCGGGTCGACGGCGTTCGACGGCATCAGCCGATGGTCGGCTTGGACCAACCAGACCGGTGAGCTTGGCCGGGGCGGACATCTGCTCGTCTACACGCTGGGTCTGCTGGCCGCGGTCGCCGTCGTTTCGACGCTCTTCCTCCTTGCGGCGCGGGCGACGGGTGCCGCTCGGATCAGACCTGGTGGGCTGGGCATTGCGGGTCTGCCCGGGGCGTTCGTGCACTCGCTGGTGCCGATCGCGATCGGGTACGCCGTCGCGCACTACTTCTCTTTCGCGATGTTCCAGGGCCAGGAAGGGTTGCTGCTGGCAACGGATCCGTTCGGGCGCGGCTGGGATCTGCTCGGGGTCGGGAGCAGGCGGATCGACTACGCGTTCCTGGGGACCGGGCTGATCGCGGCGGTCCAGATCGGCGCGATCGTGCTCGGACACGTGCTCGGGGTGGTGTCCGCGCACGATCGCGCGACCCATTTGTTCCGGCGGCGGCAGTTGCGGCGGGCGCAGTACCCGATGCTGGCGGCGATGGTCGCCTTCACCGCGGGCGGGATCGCGCTGGTGACGGCCTCATGATCGCCGAGTTGATCGCCCAGCTGATCGCACTGCACATGGGCGGTGTGCCCGAGGCGGCGATGTTCCTCGGGCCGATCCTGCTGATCATCGCGTTCGTCCGGATCGCCCGCCGCAACGACGCGAACGCGGTCGACGACGAGGACGACTGGGACGCCGACCTCGGCGACCTGCGCGACGTGGCCGAGCCGGACGAGGAACCTAGCGGATCTTCACCGCGGCCGCCCGGCCGTTCCTGAGGTTGCGGCCGTCGCTGACCTGGACGTGGTAGCTGAAGGTCTTGCCGCTCTTCACCTTCGTGTCGGTGAAGGTCGTCACGACCGGCTTGGTCCAGGAGTACGAGTTGCGCTTCCAGCTCGCGACCTTGGTGGTGCCGCGGAACAGCGAGTAGATCAGCGAGATGTTGTCCGCGTCGACCACGGTCGGGAAGCTGACCGTCGCCTTGCCTTTGACCGTGCTGGACACCTTCGGCGCGGCCGGGAGTCCCGGCCGTGAGCCACCAGCGGCATTGGTGAAGCGCGCGAGCCCCTGCTGGATGGTCCCGTTCACCTTGGTGAAGTCGCCGCCGACCCACAGATCGTTGCCGCCGGAGGCGAAGGCGAGCGGGCCGACGTCCGTAGTGCCGCCCGCGTCGGTGTTCGGGTACCACGGGCCGAGTTTGCCGTTGATCGTGCTCTCGACCAGCAGGTGGTGGATGCCGGTACCGTCCTTGAAGCCGCCGTCACGGCTGCAGTCGTGCGCGTGGGAACCCTTGTAGAGCCAGTTCCCGATCGCCTTGATCGCCTCGGTGGCGCCCAGGCAGTTGCTCTGCCAGAGCAGCTTGCCGGTGGCGGCGTCGGCGGCCAGTACGCCGTCGTAGCAGCCCAGCCCGCTGCCGGCGTTGGAGACGAACACCTTGCTGCCGAGGGTGTCGATGTCCTTGACCCGGCTCTGGCAGTCCGGAGACGGCTCCGGGATCGCCGCCGCGGCGGGCATCCGCATGGGGGCGCCCGTCGTCGGACTCACCATCGCCAGCGCGTAGTGGTCCTCGCCCTGGATCTCGCTGAAGCCGCCGCCGATGAAGACCCGCCGGCCGCTGTCGGACAGGTCGATCGCGTAGACGTCGTCGTCGGCGTCCGGATCCCAGGGCAGCAGCGCGCCGGTCGACAGGGTGACCGCGGCGACGTTGTTGCGCTCGGTGTTGTTCACCCGCCCGAACGAGCCGCCGAAGTACACGCTGTTGCCGCCGATCGCGAGCGCGGAGACCCGGTAGGCGACGGCCGGATGCCAGCCGGCGACGAGCTTGCCGGTGGCGACGCTGAACATCGCGAGATGCTTGCGGGCCAGCCCGTTGACCATGGTGAAGTCGCCGCCGATCACGACCCAGCGCCCGTTCGGGCTGGTCGCGATCGACCACACGGCGCCGTTGAGCTTCGGCGCGAAGGCCAGCGGCTTGCCGGTGGTCCGGTTGAAGGCGGCCAGGTACGTCCGGATCGCCTCGCCCCTGCCGGCCGGCTGGCCTGGCTGCCGGATCCGGGTGAACAGCCCACCGGCGTACACGGTGTTGCCCGCGACGGCGAGCGTGTTGACGCTCGCGTTCGTCTGCCACGCCAACTGCTTCACCGCCGAGAGCGCCGAGCCGAAGCCGGGGCCGGGGGCGGACGTCGCGGCCACGACGGGCCGTCCCGAGGGAATCAGCGCCGCGGCGATCACGGCCACGGCGGTGACCAGAACCAGAACTGCCTTTTTCATCAACGTCCTCAGGACCGAGCCGGCAATCGTGACATAGTGCAACCAAACGATAACTATCGGCTCGCCCTGAGGTTACGCGGCTTGAGGAACTGGCCTCCTGGTTGTTACCGGTCGCGCCATTCCTGGGCGCGGATGGCCCAGAGCAGGTCGTCGCACCATTCGCCTTTGAAATAGAGGCTCTCGACCAGGTGGCCCTCCTGGCGCATGCCGAGGCGGGCGAGGAGTTTGGTGGAGGCGGTGTTGCCGTTGATGACGCTGGCCTGGATGCGGTGCAGGCCGAGGTCCTCGAAGCCAACGCGGAGCATCGCCCGGGCGGCTTCGGCGGCCAGGCCGCGGCCGTGGTAGCCGGTGTGCAGGGCGTAGCCGAGCTCGCCTTGGCGGTTGATCTCGCTGGCCCACTTGAGCAGGACCTCGCCGATGACTGTCTGCGTCTCGCGGAGCTCGATCGCCAGGACCAGCCATTGGCCGGGCTCGGTCAGGGCGTCCTGGGTGAGCTTGACCTCGAGGGCGGCGCGGACCTGTTCGCGGTCACGGACCGGCCAGGGGACGTACCGGACCACCTCCGGGTCGGAGTGGAAGGCGAGCAGGTCGTCGAGATCCTCCCGCCGATGCGGGCGCAGATCGAGGCGCTCGGTCTTGATCGGGTACGTCGGGCGGAAGGTCACCGTGGGCTCCTGAGGGCAGGCCGATCGACATGCAGGCCGGTCGACATGCAGGCCGGTCGAGTGGATCGGCTGGTCGGGGACTGCGTGGGTCAGCCGGTGGAGGGCAGGGCGTCGGGGGCGAGGCCCAGTTCTTCGTAGGCGACGGCCTCGATCTCGCGGCCCATCGCCTCGCGGAAGGAGGCGACCAGGGCCTGGCCGGCCAGCGGGATGATGTTCTCCAGCGTGCGCTGGATCTCGGGCCAGCCCTCGGCCGGCAGTCCGGCGTCGGCGAACTGGCGCCAGACGGTACCGCGGAACAGCTCGACGTAGACCTTCGCGACCGCGTCGGCGTGCTCGAACAGCTTCGGCAGCATCTCGAAGATCGCCTCCAGCGGTACGCCGAGCTTGATCACCTCGAGGCCGGTACGCAGGAGATCCGGGTTCGGGATCCGGAGCCGGCCGTCGTCCTGCCGCTCGGCGATGCCCAGCTCGACCAGCTTGGCGATGGTGTCCGGGTTGTGCGGGATGCCCGCGCGATCGGCCAGCTGCTGCTCAGTGATCACCTCGGGCTCGGTCGGCGTCCACGGGCTGACCAACGTCTCGAACACGCCCAGCGCCAGCGCGCCGTCGGGGAGCTCGCTCATCATCCGCTCGACCGCCGCCAGCGTGTAGCCCTTGTCGAGCAACTCGCGCACCAGGGTCAGCCGGGCGACGTGATCCGCGCCGTAGTACCCCGTGCGGCCGACCAGGCGAGGGGGCGGGATCAGGCCGCGGCCGGCGTACGCCCGCACGTTCCGGACCGTCATGCCCACTTTGGCCGCGAGCTGGTCGACCGTGAACTCTTCTCCGGGGCCTGACTCGGCCGGCATCTGTCCTCCCACCTTGACAGTCTTCCAGATTACACGTTACATAGCTGATGTAACATTGCCTCTGGCGCATGTCGAAGGAGCTCCCATGCCGGTCCCCTTGGCGGCCACCACCGGAACCGCGTCTTTCGGCCAGATCGCGATCGTCACCGGGCTGGTCTCGCTGATGTACCTCGCACTCGCCGTGCTGCTGTGGCGGGAACGCACTGGGCGGGTGACGCTGGTAGGGCGCCTCGCGGACACCATCGGGAGACTGGACGGAGTCCCCCGATGGGCTGCGCTCACCCCGTACCTGCATGCCGTCTCGCTGCTCGCCTGCGCCTTCGGCGTCTGGTGGGACATCGCGGTACACATCGATCGCGGCCGCGACACCGGCCCGTTCGGTACGCCGGCGCACTACCCGATCTTCTTCGGCATCCTCGGCGTGATCGTCTCCGGCGTCCTGCCGATCGCGCTCGCCCGCAAGCCGCTGCCGGCCCGGACGATCAAGCTGACCAAGGGCTGGCGGATCCCGTGCAGCGCGGCGCTGGTGACGGTGTGCGGCACGTTCGCCCTGGTCGGCTTCCCGCTCGACGATGTCTGGCACCGGCTGTTCGGTGAGGATGTCACGCTCTGGGGGCCGACCCACCTGCTGATGATCGGCGGCGTCGTCTTCTCGATCTTCGCCCGCCTGCTCGCATCCGCTGAGGTCGAGCAACTGGTGGGCCTCAACTGGCGTCGCCGGGCGCAGGAGATCATCGCGGTCGGCGCGTTGCTGATCGCGTGGGATCTGTTCAGCACCGAGTTCAACTACGGCGTACCGCAGTTCCCCCTGATCCTGCAGCCGATCCTGATCGTCTTCGGGTCGACGCTCGCCTTCACTTTGCTGCGGGCGCGACGCGGACCTTTCGCGACGTTCGGCGCGCTCGCGACGTACCTGGTGATCCGCGGCGGCATCGCCTGGGCGGTCGACCAGCCGCTCGGCGAGATCCTCGGTCACTTCCCGCTGCTGATCGCCGAGGCGGTACTGGTCGAGCTCGCGGCTCTTGCCCTGGGCAACCAGAATCGCTTCCGGCTGGGGCTCGTCTCGGGTGCGCTGATCGGCACGGTCGGCGTGGTCGCGGAGTACGGCTGGTCGCAGGTGTGGATGCCGATCCACTGGCCGGCTGCGATGCTTCCGGCGGCGCTCGGGTTCGGCGTTGTCACGGGTCTTGGCGCGGGTCTTCTCGGGGCATGGCTGGCTACTCGGTACGCCGAGGTGGCGGGCGAAGTGCGGATGAGTCCTCCGGTGCGCTTGACGCATCAGCTCGGCGCGGTCGGGCTGGTCGCAGTACTGGCTGCGCTCTTCTTCTGTGTACCTCGGTCGGCCGACCCTGGGGTGAGTGCGACGGTGTCGCTGGAGCCGGCGTCGACCGGGTCCGAGCCGACGGCGTACGTGACGGTGACGTTGCAGCCCGTCGATGCGGCTGATGGTGCCCGGTGGTTCGAGGCGCTGGCCTGGCAGGGTGGCGGTTCGATGACGCATGCGATGGAGAAGGTTGCTGATGGCACCTATCGGTCGACCGAGCCGCTGCCGATGTACGGCAAGTGGAAGTCGATGATCCGGCTGCATCGAGGGGCGCGGGACATGGTCGCGATGTGGGTCTACGCGCCGGAGGATCTGAAGATCGAGAAGCCGGCGGTGCAGGTGTCGAACGGGCAGACGGTCGAGTTCATCGGGGAGCAGCAGACGCTGCGGCGCGAGGAGCGGACGGATGTACCGCGCTGGATGTGGAACGGCGGATATGCATTGCTCGCCGTCGTCGGGTCGCTGGAGATCGCCGGGATCGCTTGGCTGGTCGGGCGTGGCGCTCGCGGCGGGCGGCTGCGGGCAGCTCACCTCGAGGCCCAGGGGTCGCGGCGCGAGCGGGAGTCGGCGTGACCGGCCCGCTGGGCGAGTGGACAGACAGACTGGGGAAGATATGACGATGCGGGCAGAGCGATCAGAAGAAGTCTCCACAGAGGTGGTTACTCCCGATGGGGTTCGGCTGCATGTTGAGGCGACGGGGTCGGCCGCGGCGCCGGTGACGGTGGTGCTGGCGCATGGGTGGACATGCTCGACGCGGAGTTGGCATCACCAGTTGGGTGGGCTGCCTCGGGTGCTGGGCGCTGACGGCGTACGGGTGGTTGCCTATGACCATCGCGGGCATGGAGCGTCGGACGTTGCTCCGGCCGGTACCACGCGGATCGAGCAGTTGGCGGATGACCTGGCGTTCGTGCTCGACGAGGTGGTCGGGGACGGGCCGGTGGTTTATGCCGGTCATTCGATGGGTGGGATGACGTTGATGGCGCTGGCCGAGAAGCGGCCGGAGTTGTTCGGCTCTCGCATTGCCGCGGCTGCGTTGATCGCGACCTCTTCGGGGCAGCTGACCTCGCGGGCGTTCGGGTTGCCGGCGCGCTTCGATGCTCCCGCCGCGGTGCTGGCGCCACGGGCGATGAACCTCGCGGGAAGGCGGATCGAGCGGCGCGCGGCGAGCGCAGTACAGGTGCAAGCGCCCCGGCCAGAAGGCGCGTCGCGGCGGAGCGCTTGGTGGCAGGGGGCATCGGCTGCCGCGCGTCGGCCGGCGCTGCGGCAGTTGGCGTTCGGGAAGAACGTGGATCGGGCCGAGGTGGACATCCTGCTGGCGGATGTGGCCCGGCTGCCCGGCCCGTCGCTGGGCGGGTTCTTCGAGGAGATCGTCCGGCACGATCGGGGCCATGCGCTGCAGGGGCTCAGCCAGATCCCGGTGGAACTCATGCATGGAACGCGCGACCGCCTGATCGCACCGCGGCACGCCAACCGGATGGCGCAGTTGCTGCCGTCCGCGCGGTTGTGGATGTACCCGGGCGCCGGCCACATGCTCATGCAGGAACGTCCCCGCGACGTGACTCAACGCCTGGCGTCCTTGGTGCGAAAGGTCCGCGTCGTCTAGCCTCCCCGGCGCGGGTCCGCCTTCAGAGCGCTCGCATGCGGTTGTTGCGGGCGTTGTGCTCGACCTCGGCAAGACCGAGCGCCTCCAGTACCGGCGGCACGTAGTTCGCGAATCGGCCACGGAAGCCCTTCTTCAACCCGTACCAGCCACCCACCGGGTTGTCCTCCGCACGCGCCCAGGCCTCCACGGTCCCCGGCGCCGCAGGCTTCTGCTCATCCGCGTTGCCCAACAACATCCAGTCCCCGTGCTTGGTCAGCATCGCGTGCAGGTCCTCGATGCACCGCGCCTGATAACTGAGCTTGGTGCTCCCCACCTGACACACCAGCACGTCGTCATCCCGGTACATCTCGTACTGCGATCCGCCGGGCGGCGTACTCAGCACCCACGGATCGTCCTTCGTCCCACTGCCGGTGAACGCCATCACAATCCCCTCCTACCTCGCGAGGCTACGCCTAGGGTGTGGAGGTGCAGAACCTTCTGTCTGACCTGGTGGTTGTTGATCTGACTCGGGCGTTGTCGGGGCCTCATGCGGCAATGATGCTGGGGGATCTGGGGGCCCGGGTGATCAAGGTCGAGACTCCCGCCGGTGGGGACGACAGCCGGGGGTGGGGGCCGCCGTTCGTCGAGGGGGAGTCGACGTACTTTCTGTCGGCCAACCGGAACAAGGAGTCGGTGACCGCGGACCTGAAGTCGGCGGAGGGCAAGGAGTTCCTCAGCCGGCTGGTGCGGAAGGCCGACGTGCTGCTGGAGAACTTCCGGCCGGGGGTGCTGGATCGGCTGGGGTTCCCGGTCGAGCGGTTGCAGGAGCTGAATCCGCGGCTGGTGATCTTGTCCATCACCGGGTTCGGGCATGACGGGCCGGAAGGCGGGCGGGCCGGGTACGACCAGATCGCTCAGGGGGAGGGCGGGCTGATGAGTATCACGGGTGAGGTGGAGCCGACCAAGACCGGCGTACCGATCGCGGATCTGCTGGCCGGGATGTACGGCGCCTATGGGGTGCTGGCCGCGCTGCACGAGCGGAACGTCACTGGCCGGGGGCGGGTCGTGCGTACTTCGCTGCTGGCGTCGGTGGTCGGGGTTCATGCGTTCCATGGCACCAAGTGGACCGTCGCGGGGGAGTTGCCGGAGCGGGTCGGCAATCACCATGCGCAGATCGCGCCGTACGGGATGTACCGGACTCGCGACGACATCGTGCAGGTGGCGGTCGGCAGCGAGTCGCAGTGGCGGACCTTCGCGCCGCTCGTCGGGCTGGACTTCGCCGATGAGCGCTTCGCGACGAACGCCTTGCGGGTCGCCCATCGTGATGAGCTGACGGCCGCGATCGAGAAGGCATTCAGTACTTCGCCCGCTGACGAGTGGTTGCGCGGTCTCGCCGAGGCGGGCATTCCGGCCGGCAAGGTGCGCGACTTCCAGCAGGTCTACGAATGGGAGCAGACGGTTTCGCAGGGCCTGCTGATCGACGTCGACCATCCGACCCTGGGCCGCATCCAGCTCCCCGGCCCACCCCTCCGCTTCGACGACAACCCGTACGCCGGCGCCCGCGAAACCAACCTCCCCCCGCCCCGCCTCGGCGAACACAACAACTCCGTCCAAGCCTGGCTCGACGAGTAACCCTGCCCCGTCCCGCCCACCACTTCCTGTCCAAGCCCACATCATGTGGGCTCGCCCCCAAGCGGTGCCAACGCCGCTACGTCGGGGTGGGGTTCGAGGGTGGTGGAAAGGGTGTTGGGGAGTGTCGGGGGCGGGCTAAGTTCGGTGAAGGGTTGACGGTGTGCGGGGCGCGGGTCTAGCGTCCGGGAAATCGATTACTCACCCGATCGCGGAGGCGCCATGTCACAGGCCGCGGCCCTGGTACGGATGACCCGGATCGGGAAGCGCTACGGCGGCGTACAGGCCTGTCGTGAGGTCGACTTCACCCTCGGCGCGGGTGAGGTGCACGCGCTGCTCGGCGAGAACGGCGCCGGCAAGAGCACGCTGATGAAGATCCTGTCCGGTGACGTCACCGGGTACGACGGGCAGATCGAGATCAACGGCGCCCCGGTCTCATTCAGCGGCCCGACCGACGCGCAGGCCGCCGGGATCGCGATGATCCACCAGGAACTCGACCTCGTGCCGGGCCTGTCCGTCGCGGACAACATCTTCCTCGGCCGCGAACTCCGTACTCCGCTCCGCACGGTCGACCGCCGGCGGATGGAACGCGAAGCCCGCACCCTGCTCGAACGCAGCGGAGTCGCCCTCGACCCCCGCCGCCCGGTCGGCGAACTCCGCGTCGGCGAGCAGCAACTCGTCACGATCGCGAAGGCGATCTCGCTGGACGCGCGGGTGCTGATCATGGACGAGCCGACCTCCGCGCTGACGACGTCCGAGGTCGAGCGGCTGTTCGTCGTGATCCGCGAACTCCGCCGCGGCGGCGTCGGCATCGTCTACATCTCGCACCGGATGGAGGAGATCGCCCAGGTCGCCGACCGCGCGACGGTCCTGCGCAACGGGCAGAACGTGGCGAGTTTCGACCCGCGATCGCTGACCACCGCGGAGGTGGTCGAGGCGATGGTCGGGCGGCCGGTGCAGACGATGTTCACCACGCCGGACGTCGCGACGGGAGACGAACTGCTGCGGGTCTCGGATCTCGCCCTGACCCCGCGCCGGCCGCGTCCGGGGCGGCGCGATCCGGCGGGCATCTCGCTCAGCGTCCGGGCCGGCGAGATCGTCGGGCTTGCCGGACTGCTCGGCTCCGGTCGTACCGAGTTGCTCGAGACCTTGTACGGCGTTGCGCCGGGTGGCACGCGATCGGGGCGGATCGTGATGCAGGGCAAGGAGATCCGGTCGCGCGGGCCTCGACAGTCGTTGCGGCAGGGGATCGGGTTCGTGCCGGAAGACCGGCGGGTTTCGGGGTTGGTGCTGTTCCATTCGATCCTGGCCAACACGGTGGTCTCGAGCCTTCCGGCGTACGGGCGGTTGGGGGTGATCGCGCGGCGGATGGAGCGGGCCGCATCGGTGCGGATGGCGGACCGGCTGCGGTTGAAGTACGGGCGGTTGCAGGACGAGGTGGGCACTCTCTCCGGCGGCAACCAGCAGAAGGTCGTCTTCGGCCGCATGCTCCTCACCAACCCGCGGCTCTTGTTGCTGGATGAGCCGACTCGAGGCGTCGACATCAACGCCAAGTCCGAGATCTACCGCCTCCTCGGCGAACTGGCAGCCCAGGGCATCGGCGTCCTCCTCGCTTCCTCGGAACTCCCCGAACTGGTAGGAGTCTGCGACCGAGTAGTAGTCCTCCGAGACGGACGCGACGTCGCCACCTTCACCACCACCAACTCCACCGAAGGTGATCTATTGGCCGCCGCCATGGGCGAAGGA
Organism: Kribbella sp. NPDC051620; assembly: GCF_044453825.1. Taxonomy (NCBI): domain Bacteria; kingdom Bacillati; phylum Actinomycetota; class Actinomycetes; order Propionibacteriales; family Kribbellaceae; genus Kribbella; species Kribbella sp. NPDC051620. The sequence goes on along the minus strand of NZ_JBITDB010000003.1, from coordinate 802,193 downwards.
GCCCTCCAATGACCGACGTACAGGACAACGCTGTGCCGGCCCCTACCGCGATCGCCGAGAAGTCCGGTGGGGTGGTTGCCACTCTGTTTCGGTTTCAGAGTGTGTTCGGGCTGTTGGCGGTGTTTGTGGCGGCGATCATCTTTTCGCCTCGGCGGGATGGGGAGGTTTTGTTTGTCAGTGCGGACAATCTGGCGAATGTGGTCAGGGCGGTTTCCGAGATCGGGATCATCGCGGTCGGGATGACGTTCGTGATCCTGATCGGGGGGATCGATCTGTCGGTGGGGGCCGTGCTCGGGCTGGCGGCGGTCGGGTCGGCGGTGTTGATGGTGGAGAGTGACTGGGGGTTTCTGCCGTCGGTGCTGGTGGTGCTGGCGATCGGGCTGGTGTTCGGCGCGTTGCAGGGAATAGCGACGGCGATGATCGGGATCCAGTCGTTCATCGTCACGCTGGCGGGGTTGCAGATAGCGCGCGGGCTGGCCCGGATCTGGTCCGACGGGCAGGGCGTGGCGATTGCCTATGGCAACGGTCCGCACGAGGCGCCGGACTCGTTCGCGATCCTGGGCGAGCGGACCTTCGGCGGCCTGGTACCGATCCCGGTGCTGATCTTCGCGGTGGTCGCGATCGCCGCCGTCGTCTTCCTGCGGGTCAGCGCCTTCTCCCGGCATCTGTACGCCGTCGGCGGCAACGAGAAGGCCGCCCGGCTGTCCGGCGTACCGGTGATCCGGGTGAAGATCGCCGTCTTCGCGATCTGCGGACTGCTCGCCTCGCTGGCCGGCATCGTGCACGCCGTCCAGCTCAACCAGGGCAGCCCGAACGACGGCATCGGCTACGAGCTCGACGCGATCGCCGCGGTGGTGATCGGCGGTACCAGTCTGGCCGGCGGCCGGGGCTCGGTCGCGGGCACTGTGGCCGGCGCGTTGCTGCTCGGAGTACTGAACAACATCCTCGCCCTGAACAACATCGACTCCAACATCCAGCTGCTGATCAAGGGACTCGTGATCGTCGCCGCGGCCGCGCTGCAACGACTCCGCCCCGCCTCTTAAAAGAAGGGCTCACCCATGCGCAACCTGAAAGCACCCCTCGCCGCCGCGGCCGTCGCCGCCCTGGTCCTGGCCGGCTGCGGCACCACCAACGACCGTACCTCCGACAAGCCGCAGGCAGCTGCCTCCAAGGATTGTAAAGGGGCCGACGGCAAGTATGTGATCGGGATGAGCCAGGCCAACGTGGCCGAGCCCTACCGGCAGCGGATGGACGACGACATCAAGGCCGCGGCCAAGGACGTGCCGCAGTTCGACGTGAAGTTCGCCGACGCGGCACAGGACAACGCCAAGCAGGTCGCGGACGTCGAGAACTACCTGACCCAGCAGATCGACCTGCTGATCATCAGCCCGAACGAGGCCAAGCCGCTGACCGCCGTGGTGAAGAAGGCCTACGACAAGGGCATCCCGGTACTCGTCCTGGACCGCAAGGTCGAGGGCGACGCGTACACCGGGTTCATCGGCGGCGACAACGTCGAGATCGGTACCGAGGCAGGCAAGTACGTCGCCGAGAAGCTCCTCCCGCAAGGTGGCAACGTGGTGGAGCTCAAGGGGCTGGCCGGCGCGACCCCGCAGGCCGAGCGGCACCAGGGCTTCGTCGAGGCGATCAAGGCGAACCCGAAGATCAAGATCGTCGCCGACGCGAGTGGCGACTGGTTGCGGGAGAAGGGCCAGGCGCAGATGGACGCGCTGCTGAAGGCCAATCCGAAGATCGACCTCGTCTACGCGCACAACGACCCGATGGCCGAGGGCGCCTACCTGGCGGCGAAGGCGGTACATCGCGAGAAGGAGATGAAGTTCATCGGCATCGACGCGCTGCCGATCCCGTCCGGCGGCATCAAGGCGGTCGAGGAGGGCCGGCTGTCGGCCACCTTCACCTACCCGACCAACGGCAAGGAAGCGATCGCCGCGGCCAAGAAGCTGCTGATCGACTGCGGCACGATCGAGAAGACCCAGACCCTGAAGACCCGCCTGATCGACAAGGCCAACGCCGCCCAGATCTACGCCGAGGAAAACCCGACCGGCTAGCCATTTCGGCGGGGTGGGTCAGCTGCGGTGGGAGCTGGCTCGTTCGATCAGCCGGGCGGCGAGGGTAGTCGTGGTGGTCGCCCGGGTGTTGTCGGTGATTCTGGCCAGCAGGAGGCGGGCAGCGACCGTACCGATCTCGTATGCCGGCTGGGCAACGACCGTCAGCGGGGGATCGAGTAGCTCGGCCCAGGGCGCGTCGTCGAAGGCGACGATGCCGACCTGCTTGCCGGGCCGGATGCGGTGCTCCTGCAGGGCTTGCAGCACGCCGACCGCCATCGCGCTGTTCGCGACCAGCAACGCGTCCGGCGGCTCCGGTTGGTCGAGCAACTCCTGCGCCGCCCGATGTGCGCCAGCTGCCTTGTACTCCGTACGCCGCACCAACTTCGCCGTACTGCGCAGCCGCCGAGCCTTCAGCGCATCCCGATACCCCGCGAGCCGGTCATCCGCGGTCCGGACTCCGGCCGGCCCGGTGATACACCCGATCCGTTGATAGCCCTGGTCTATCAAGTGAGCCGTCGCCTCCCGGGCAGCCAGCCGGGTGTCGACGAGGACGACGTCGCTGGACTGCCCGGGCAGCGGCCGATCGACCGCCACGAAGGCGGTTCCGCGCTTGCTGAGCTTCTCGACGCTGGTCGTCGTACCGGACGGGGACAGGATGACGCCGGCCACTCGTTCCTGCAGGGCGACGTCGATGTAGCGGTTCTCCTTCTCGGCGTTCTCGTCGGAGTTGCAGAGCACGACCGAGTAGCCGACCTCGTGCGCGACGTCCTCGACGCCACGGGCGATCGCGGTGAAGAAGGGGTTCTCGACGTCGGAGATGATCAGCGCGACGACGGCAGCCTCCTGACGGCGCAGGTTCCGGGCGGGGCCGTTGGGCTGGTATCCGAGTTCCTCGGCGGCCCGGCGTACCCGCGCTGCCAGGCCGGGATCGACGGTGGACTTGCCGTTCAGGGCGCGCGACACGGTCGCCGTGGAGACCCGGGCCCTGGCCGCGACCTCGCTGATCGTCGCCATCCACACCCTCCCGCCGACTGGGTCAGAGGGCTCAGCGTAGCGGGCGGGTAATGGATTACCCAGCCGTTCGGCGTGCACTTTAAGAACAGAACCTCCGGACCTGACCAGTGACATGAGAGGATCACCCGCGTGACTGCCTTGCCGAGCGTTTCCTACTCCATCACCGTCCGCCTCGAGGTCCCCGCCGGTGGCTCCACGGTGAGCAAACTGACCACCGCGGTCGAGCAGGCCGGCGGCCTCGTGACCGCCCTCGACGTGACCGCCTCCGGCCACGAGCGGCTGCGGATCGACGTGACGTGCGCGGCCGCCGACACCGAGCACGCCGGCCGGCTGGTCGAGGCGATGCGTGCCGTACCGGGCGTCGAGATCGGCCGGGTCTCCGACCGGACCTTCCTGATGCACCTCGGCGGCAAGATCTCGATGGAGGCCAAGCACCCGATCCGCAACCGGGACGACCTCTCGATGATCTACACCCCGGGAGTGGCCCGGGTCTGCCTGGCGATCGCCGCCAATCCCGACGACGCGCGCCGGCTGACCATCAAGCGCAACAGCGTCGCGGTCGTCACCGACGGCTCCGCGGTGCTCGGCCTGGGCAACATCGGCCCGGAGGCCGCGCTGCCGGTGATGGAGGGCAAGGCCGCGCTGTTCAAGCGCTTCGCCGGCATCGACGCCTGGCCGCTGTGCCTGGACACCCAGGACACCGAGGCGATCATCGCCGTGGTCAAGGCGATCGCGCCCGGGTTCGCCGGGATCAACCTGGAGGACATCTCCGCGCCGCGCTGCTTCGAGATCGAGGCCCGGCTGCGCGAGGAGCTCGACATCCCGGTCTTCCACGACGACCAGCACGGGACGGCGGTCGTCGTCCTGGCCGCGCTGTTCAACGCGCTGCGGGTGGTCAACAAGGACATCAGCGAGGTACGGATCGTGCTGTCCGGCGCGGGCGCGGCCGGTACCGCGATCCTCAAACTGCTGATCGAGGCCGGGGTCAAGGACACGATCGTGGCCGACATCGCCGGCGTCATCCACTCCGAGCGCGACGGGCTGTCGCCCGAGCTGCGCTGGATCGCGGAGAACACCAACGCCGCGAAGTACAGCGGCGACCTGAAGGGCGCGCTGGCCGGCGCCGACGTGTTCATCGGCGTCTCGGCGCCGAACATCCTGACCGGCGCCGACATCGCGACGATGAACAAGGACTCGATCGTCTTCGCGCTGGCCAACCCGGACCCCGAGGTCGACCCGGCGGCGGCGCACGAGCACGCGGCCGTCGTCGCGACCGGGCGCAGCGACTTCCCGAACCAGATCAACAACGTGCTGGTCTTCCCGGGCGTCTTCCGCGGCCTGCTCGACGCGCAGTCGTCGAAGGTGTCGATCCAGACCGAGCTGGCGGCCGCGAAGGCGCTGGCCGGGGTCGTCACCGACGACGAGCTGAACGCCGACTACATCGTGCCGAGCGTCTTCCACCCGGAGGTGCACACGCGGGTGGCGCACGCCGTCCGTGACGCGGCGGGCGGCAAGGCGCCGGCGGCGGAGCACTTCCCGGACGACTCCCCGGGCGCGCTGATTTGAGTCACTTGCTTTGATTGACTCCATCACTACTTCAACCGAGGTCCGTACGTCCCGTACCGCGTGGGTGTGGCGGGTCGCCTTCGTGGTGGCCTGTGGCATCCACCTGTACGGGGTGTACTCACCGCATCAGGATGCGTCGGGCGTCGACTTCCCGTACTCCGACAAGCTGGCGCATCTGTTCCTGTTCGGATCGGTCGCGTACTTCGGGTTGCGGGCGGGCGTACCGGCCCGGTATCTGTTGCCGGTGGTCGCCGCCAACGCGGTGGTCAGCGAGATCGTCCAGTACTACTGGCTGCCGTTCCGGTCGGGCGATCCGTTCGACTCGGTCGCGGATCTGTGCGGGCTGGCGCTGGGTGCCTGGCTCGGGTTTCGCGCGCTCCGTACGCAAAGGGCGCCGGGCACGACATGATGGGGGCATGACGGCCACGACCCTGACCGGCTCGCTGCTGGTGGCTACCCCGTTGCTGGACGAGCCGCCGTTTCGGCGGTCGGTGATCCTGCTGCTGGATCATGACGAGGACGGCGCGCTGGGTGTCGTGGTGAACCGGGCCGCGGATCTCGAGGTCGACCGGGTGCTGGCCGACTGGTCGGCGACGGTGAGCGAGCCCGGCGTGCTCTTCATGGGCGGGCCGGTGGGGACCGACAGCGCCCTCGCGGTCGCCGAGGTGATCGAGTCGGCCGATCCGCCGGGGTGGCGGGAATGCTTCGGCCGGATCGGGTTGATCGATCTCGACGTACCGCCGGCGCTGCTGGAGGGCGCGATCCAGCGGATGCGGATCTTCGCCGGGTACGCCGGCTGGTCGAGCGGACAGCTCGAGGGCGAGATCACCGAGGGTGCCTGGTACGTCGTACCGTCCGAGCCCGACGACGTGTTCAGCCTCCAGCCGGAAGGCCTGTGGCGCCGCGTCCTGCGGCGCCAGCACGACGAGATGGCCTACCTGGCCACCTACCCCGACGACCCGACCCAGAACTAGTACCTGTCCTGGGCCCATCGGCTCGGCGTGACTACTCCTTGTCGTCGTCGCCCGAGTTGAGCGACTCCCAGATCTCCTTGCACTCCGGGCAGACCGGGAACTTCTGCGGGTCGCGACTGGGCACCCACACCTTGCCGCACAGCGCGACCACCGGCGTCCCCATCACCATCGCCTCGGTGAGCTTGTCCTTCGGCACATAGTGCGAGAACCGCTCATGATCGCCCTCGTCCAGCGACGGCTTGGTCCGCTCATCGACGACCGTCTCGGCACCCGGGCTCAACTGAGTACTCATAGCCCCGAGTGTAGGTCGCCACGCCGGGTAACTCCCAGCCTTTCTCCACAGCCCCGTCGACACGCCCGTGTCTCGGCGGGGCACCCACCGATCTGACCTTGTCGGCGATCTCGGGTAACGTTCCTGTACGGCCGACAGTCGACTATCGGGGGAGTATGCCGTCCGTGGATTCGCACGTGCCTGCAGCACCAGCCGTGCTACCTCCGGCCTATCCGGACCGCGCCGCGTGGGGAACTGCGAGCAAGCTGCGGGCCTGGCAGGCGGAGGCGCTCCAGCTCTATCTGGACAAGCAGCCTAAGGATTTCCTGGCGGTCGCGACGCCGGGCGCCGGTAAGACGACGTTCGCGCTGACCGTCGCCGCCGAGCTCCTGCAGCGCAGGGTGATCGACCGGATCACGGTGGTGACGCCGACCGAGCACCTGAAGGTCCAGTGGGCCGAGGCGGCCGACCGGGCCGGGATCGCCATCGACCCGACGTTCGCCGGCGGCAAGGGCCGGACGAACAAGGACTTCCAGGGCGTCGCGGTCACATACGCCGGGGTCGCGGTGAACCCACTCGCCTTCCGGGTCCGGACCGAGAAGTTCCGCACCCTGGTGATCCTCGACGAGGTGCACCACGGCGGTGACGCGCTCAGCTGGGGTGAAGGCATCCGGGAGGCGTTCGACCCGGCCACCCGTCGCCTGGCCTTGACCGGTACGCCGTTCCGCAGCGACGACAACCCGATCCCGTTCGTCACGTACGAGCACGGCCACGACGGCGCCGCGCGGAGCCGGGCGGACTACGTCTACGGCTACGGGCACGCGCTGCGCGACCACGTCGTACGGCCGGTCATCTTCATGTCGTACTCCGGTGAGATGCGCTGGCGCACCAAGGCGGGTGACGAGGTCGCCGCCCGACTGGGTGAGCCGCTGACGAAGGATCTGACGGCGCAGGCGCTGCGGACCGCGCTCGACCCGACGGGCGAGTGGATGCCCGCAGTACTGGCTGCGGCTGACAAGAGGCTGACCGAAGTACGGCGGCACATGCCTGATGCGGGCGGGCTGGTCATCTCGGGTGACCAGAACACGGCCCGCGCCTATGCGAAGACCCTCCGCGAGCTGACCGGCGAGGCGCCGACCGTAGTGCTGTCCGACGAGAAGGCGGCGAGCAAGAAGATCCAGGCCTTCTCGGCCGGCGAGCAGCGCTGGATGGTCGCGGTCCGGATGGTGAGTGAGGGCGTCGACGTGCCGCGGCTGGCGGTCGGGGTCTACGCGACGCCGACCTCGACGCCGCTGTTCTTCGCGCAGGCCATCGGGCGGTTCGTGCGGGCCCGCAAGCGGGGTGAGACGGCGTCGGTGTTCGTGCCGTCGGTGACCCGGCTGCTGAGCTTCGCGGCCGAGATGGAGGTCGAGCGCGACCATGTGCTCGGCCGGAAGAACTCTGCCGAGGATGGAGACATCTTCGCGCTCGAGGACGACCTGCTGAAGAAGGCGAACGAGGCCGAGGGCGCGAGCGACGACCTGGACGCCAAGTTCGAGGCGCTCGGGTCCGATGCGAGCTTCGACCGGGTCGTCTTCGACGGTGGTGACTACGGGATGGGTGGCGATCTCGGCTCGGACGAGGAGATGGACTTCCTCGGCCTGCCCGGGCTGCTCGAGCCCGACCAGGTCCGCGAGCTGCTGAACAAGCGGCAGGCGAAGTCGCTGGCCCAGGAGAAGAAGCGCGGCAAGTCCACGCGCGAGGAGCCGACCCCGGTCGAGCTGGCCACGCACGAGCAGGTCGCTCTGTTACGGCGCGAGCTGAACGGTCTGGTCGCCGCCTGGCACCACCGCACCGGCCAGCCCCACGGCGTCATCCACAACGACCTCCGCCGCAAGCTAGGCGGCCCCGCCGCCGCCCACGCCTCCTCCACAGAACTAAAAGACCGCATAGAACTGATCCGAGACTGGGCCACCCAACGCCGAGCCTGAACGTAAGTACCGAAAGTGGTGTGCCCTGCTGTCGGGGCTGGAAAGTCGTGACATAAGTTCAGGCCTGTGGCCCGACTGCTGACCGATATCCGTCCGCTCAAGGAGTCGGCGGATTTCCGGCGGTTGTGGGTCGGGTCGACGGTCTCGCAGCTCGGGCAGCAGATGACGGCGGTGACCGTCTCGATCCAGGTCTACGCGCTGACCCACTCGACTTTCGCGGTCGGTCTGGTCGGGCTCTTCGCGCTGGTGCCGCTGGTCGTCTTCGGGTTGTACGGCGGCGCGATGGCGGACGCGATCGATCGACGGACACTCGCGCTCGTCTCGTCGGGCGGGCTCTGGCTGCTGTCGATGCTGCTGGTCGCGCAGTCCGAGCTGCACTGGAACCAGGTGTGGGTCCTGTACGCCGTGATCGCCGTCCAGTCGGCCTGTTTCGCGGTGAACGGCCCGGCGCGGTCCGCGATCATCCCGCGGCTCATCCGCCCCGAACTGCTTCCGGCGGCCAACACGCTCAGCCAGGCCGCGTTCAACCTCGGCTTCACCGCCGGACCGTTGCTCGGCGCCGTGGTGATCGCCTGGCAGGGGTTCGGCGCGGCATACCTGGTGGACGTCATCACCTTCACCGCCGCGCTCTACGCGCTGTTTCGGCTACCTCCGGTACCACCGACCGGCCTGGTACGCCGGGCCGGCCTGCGCTCGGTACTGGAGGGCTTCACCTTCCTCCGAGCCGCCCCCGCCCTGCTCGCGACCTTCCTCGCGGACATCCTCGCGATGGTGTTCGCGCAACCGCGGGCGCTGTTCCCAGCCGTCGCGGGCGCGTTCTTCGCGGGCGGCGTACGGACTGTCGGGCTGCTGCAGGCGGCACCGGCAATCGGCGCACTCGTCGGTGTGCTGTTCTCGGGCTGGGTGAGCCGCATCCGGCGGCAAGGGGTGGCGATCGTCGCGGCGATCACCGTCTATGCGGCGGCGGTCGGGCTGTTCGGGTTGTCGCGGACGATCTGGCTCGGCGTCGCGCTGCTCGCGCTATCGGGTGCGGCGGACATGGTCAGCTCGGCGTACCGGAACACGGTCCTGCAATCGGCCGCCCCGGACGCGATGCGCGGCCGGCTGCAGGGAGTCTTCATCGTGGTCGTCGCCGGTGGCCCGCGTCTTGGAGACTTCGTCGCCGGTACGACGGCGTCCCTCAGCACCCCGACGATCGCCCTGCTCGGCGGCGCCGCGGTCTGCATCACCGGCCTGCTCATCCTGCTCGCCACGAACCGCCCGTTCCGCCAGTACGACTCAGAGGTCCGCGCTCTCCGCTGACGCCACTCGCCACCCGCCACCCGCCACTCGCCAGCACCCTGGCGTCGACCACCGCGGACTCAGCCGCCGGTGGCGAGTTCTTTGAGGACCGTGCCCCAGGACGGCAGGTCGGGGTTGATCCGGGGGATCGGCTTGCCGCCGACCGTGACGATCGGGCGATCCCCGATCGGCTTGTCGAGCTTGATCGGCACCATCTCGATCTGGCTGTCCGGCGGGCAGGGCTCGGTCTCGTCGATCACCGCGGTGATCTTGTCAGCGGCCTCGATCACCTTCAGATCGCCGCAGTTGAACCCGACGCCGAACACCAGCGCGACCCCGTCCGGCTTCGGCGGGTTCTGGATCCACTTCAGGTACGCCGGCCGCTTGCCCTTGACCAACTGGTACGCGGTGACCGGCTGCTGGGAGTCCTCCAGCACCTCGCCTTTGCCGTCACCGAAGAAGGCGCCGAAGATCTTGTGCACACACGGGTCGGCGTCGTGCTTGCGATCGTCGGTCGCGCCCCAGGCCTTGGCGGCCAGGTAGCAGCCGTTCGCCTCCCGGTTGAGCGCGACGTTGAACCCGACCAGCGCGAGCGCGCCGATCACCAGAGCGCCGGCGAGCATCCGTCGGGACCGGATCTGCTGCGGGCCGAGCGGGGCCGCCTCGGTCTCCTCGCTGCCGGGGAGCTGCTTGAACAGGGCCAGAATGCTGTTCGTCCACTGCGGATTGACCAGCGTCGGCACGGCGTACAGGAGGATCAGGCCGACGCAGATGGCGATGGCGGGGAGCAGCGCCCAGTAATTTCGCACGGCAGCAAGATACGGGGACATCGGGCCGCGGGCCGAAAAAGGTTACGCTTCGGCTGTGCCCGCTGAGACGTCCCAGACACTCGACCGGGGACTCACCGTCCTCGAGTTGCTGGCGGACGCCCCGGACGGCCTGTCGATCACCGAGCTGGCCGCCTCGCTGAACGTCTCGCGGACGGTCGTCTACCGCCTGGTCAACACGCTCGAACTGCACCGGCTCGTCCGTCGCGACAGCGAAGGCCGCGCGCGTCTCGGGCTGGCGGTCCTGCACTACTCGCGGCGCGTCCAGCCGACCTTGCGAGACGCTGCACTGCCGGTACTGCGCTCGCTCGCCGAAGACACCGGCGCGACGGCCCACCTGACCGTCGCGGACGGCGACGAGGCGCTCGCGATCGCGGTGATCGAGCCGAGCTGGACCGACTTCCACGTCTCGTACCGGATGGGCTCCCGGCACCCGCTCGACCAGGGCGCCGCCGGCAAGGCGATCCTCGCCGGCCGCCGCAAGCCCGATCCGGCCGGCCGCCCCTTCGTCATCACCGCCGGCGAACTCCAGGCCGGCGCCCAAGGCGTCTCCTCCCCCGTCCTCGGCGTACCAGGCGTAGAAGCCTCCATCGGCGTAGTAGTCCTCGGCAAACTCGACCGCGACTTCGTAGGCCCCCGAGTAGCCCGAGCCGCAGTAGAAGTAGCCAAACGCCTCGCCTGACCACCCCACCCAGCATCAGCACCACCACCCGGCTCGTGGCGCTTCGCGCCACCTCGCAAGTTGAAGCCGCGTGGGCGAGCGGACAGGCGCCCGGCGAGGGTGTGTGGCAGCCAGCCTCGTGACGCTTCGCGTCACCTCGGCGACAACAGTTGCGGTCCGGGCTCCGCGCGCTGCCGGCGGTGGAGCGGCCGCCCGACTCGTGACGCTGCGCGTCACCTCGCGAAGTGAAACTGCGGGCGGGGGCCGGAGCCGCGCGGTCCGGTGGTGGGCGGCTCAGGGCTCGTGACGCTTCGCGTCACCTCGCGCCAACCGCAGAACGCAGGCTCCGGCGGTCGCCGTCGGGCGGGTGCTGCCAGACCAACCGGGCGGAGGTGCTTCAGCAGGCTCGTGACGCTTCGCGTCACCTCGCGAGCTGGAACCGCGTGGGCGGGTCGGAGGCGCGCGGCGCGGGTGGTAAGCCGGGGTCGGCGACTCCGGGGCTCGTGACGCTTCGCGTCACCTCGCAAGCTGGAAAATGCGTGGTGGGAGCCGCAGACGCTCAGCTGTGGTGAGGCTGCAGGCTCGTGACGCTGGGCGTCACCTCGCGAATTGGAACCGCGTGGGGAGGGCTGGAGGTCCGCGGGTTGGAACGGGCGTGGGAGGGCTGGAGGTGCGCAGGTTGGAACGGGCGTGGGAGGGCCTGGACATGGGAGGGCTGGAGGTGGGCGGGTTGGAACGGCGTGGGCAGGGCCGGAGGTGCGCGGGGTTGGAACGGGCGTGGGAGGGCCGGAGGTGCGCGGCGGGGCGGTGAGGCGGGGTCGGCGACTCTGGGGCTCGTGACGCTTCGCGTTACCTCGCGAGGTTGAACTGCGCGGGGTGGGAGCCGGAGGTGCGCGGCAGAGGTGGACGGTGGGGACGAGTGGTGGGGACGAGTGGGTCAGGTTCGTGGCGCTTCGCGATACCTCGCGTTGGGGGAGTGCGCGGGTGGGGATTGGAGGTGCGTAGCGGGGTGGTTGGTTGGGGATGTGTGCCGATCGACAGGACATAGTCGGTGTGGGGTGGGCGTTGGGCCGGCGGCTGAGCGTGGCGAGGGTTTGGGGTGGTGGCTATGTCCTGTCGTTCGGGACACATCCGGGGGCGGCAGGCCGAGTTAGGGGCGGGTGGCGGCGTGGAGTAGGGGGAGTACTCGGTGGGGGACTTGTTCGGCCAGGGCTATGACGGTGGAGGCTCGTTGGATGCCTTGGACTATTACTACCTGGTCGATTACTCGTTGGAGGTCGGCGTTGGAGCGGGCGACTATTCGGCACCAGAGGTCTTCGGCGCCGGTGATGGTGTAGACCTCCAGGACTTCGGGGATGGCGGCGAGGGCGGCGGCGACTGTGGTGTGGCCGGAGCCCTGTTCGATCTGGAGGGTGGCGAAGGCGGTGACCGGGTAGCCGATTTCTGTGGTGTCCACGTCGGGGCCCCAGCCTCGGACGACCCCGTCGCGGGTCAGGCGGTCCAGGCGGGCTTGGACTGTGCCTCGGGCTACGCCCAGGCGGCGGGAGGCTTCCAGGACGCCTACTCGGGGTTCGGCGGCGAAGAGGTCGAGGATGCGGGCGTCCAGGGCGTCGACTCCGGCCATGCGATCCTCCAGCTGAGGTCAGGGTGTGGTCAGGGTGACCAAATAGTCCAATAGAAGGCTGAGAATACTAGGCAGAGTGCGCAGTGAAAAACCGTTCTGTTGCGCAACCTGTCGAGCCCCGGCGAAGCTCAGCCGGGAAAGCCGACCCCGACCGGGAGGACCCCGATGACCAGCACCGACCTCACGCCGGCAGAGCTCGACGCCGATCTCGACCTCGACCAGTTGAAGCAGCTCGTCGGCCTGGTGCCGTACGACGAGAGCACCGACCCGTTCCCCGTCACGGCGATGGACGCCGTGGTGTTCGTGGTCGGCAACGCCACCCAGACCGCGAAGTACTACCAGCTCGCGTTCGGGATGGACCTGGTCGCGTATTCCGGTCCGGAGAACGGCAACAAGGACCACAAGGCGTTCGTACTCAAGGCAGGCTCGGCGCGTTTCGTCATCACCGGCGGCGTCACGCCGGCCAGCCCGCTGAACGAGCACCACCGCAAGCACGGCGACGGCGTCGCGGACATCTCGCTCGAGGTACCGGACGTCGACAAGTGCATCAAGCACGCCCGCGCCCAGGGTGCGACCGTGCTCGAGGAGCCGCACGACGTCACCGACGAGCACGGTACGGTCCGCCGGGCCGCCATCGCGGCGTACGGGGACACGCGGCACTCGCTGATCGACCGGAGCAAGTACAACGGCCCGTACCTGCCCGGCTTCGTCGAGGCGAAGACCGCTGTCACCCGGCCCGAAGGACACCCGAAGCGGCTGTTCCAGGCGGTCGACCACGTCGTCGGCAACGTCGAGCTCGGGCTGATGGACGAGTGGGTCACCTTCTACAACAAGGTGATGGGCTTCGTGAACATGGCGGAGTTCATCGGCGACGACATCGCCACCGACTACTCCGCGCTGATGAGCAAGGTGGTGGCCAACGGCAACCACCGGGTCAAGTTCCCGCTGAACGAGCCGGCCATCGCGAAGAAGAAGTCGCAGATCGACGAGTTCCTGGAGTTCTATGACGGCGCCGGCGCGCAGCACATCGCGCTGGCCACCAACGACATCCTGCGCACCGTTGACATCATGCGGGCCAACGGCGTCGAGTTCCTGAACACGCCGGACTCGTACTACGAGGACCCGGAGCTGCGGGAGCGGATCGGCAACGTCCGGGCGCCGATCGAGGAGCTGCAGAAGCGCAAGATCCTGGTCGACCGGGACGAGGACGGCTACCTGCTGCAGATCTTCACCAAGCCGATCGGCGACCGCCCGACCGTCTTCTACGAGTTGATCGAACGCCACGGCTCCCTGGGCTTCGGCAAAGGCAACTTCAAGGCGTTGTTCGAGGCGATCGAGCGCGAGCAGGAGCGGCGCGGCAATCTTTGATCGGTTTGATCTACCTACCGTGACACGCCCGCGACACTCCGTTGCAGGCGTGTCACGGTGTCCGATTACCGGATTGACTGTCAGGTCAGGGGAGGTTGGACTACTCTGCCCAATGAGTGCACGTCGGGGCGTGCGCTCAGGAAGGGTTTTCCGATGAAGACACTGGGCATTGTGCTCAGCACCGTGGGACTGGCCGGAACGGGCGTGTTCGCCCTGGCCACCTCAGCTCAGGCGGCGCCTGCCGCGAGCTGCAGCGGTGCGACATCCATCTCGTCCGCAAGCATCTTGCGCGACCACCGACCACCCACCTGGGGCACTGTCCGGCTCGTCCGGGACAGCTGCTCGCAGTACTGGGCCGAGATCACCATGAATCCGCGACTCACCGCGAACCAGCGGGCCAACGCCTACCTGGTCCAGTACGGCGGCAACAATGCCGGCCGCACGCTGTCATGTGACAGCAGCGGCGGCAACGGCGCCGTGACGGCCGGGCAGCGGACCTGCCGGACGCCGAAGGTGAAGTCCACCAACGGCGGCGTCACGTTCCTTGCGATCGCGCGCGAGTTCCACAACTACGGCAGCGGCTACGAGGAGATCTCGGAGAACGCCACCAGCAGGACCCGCTGAGCACCTGCCACACAACAAAAAACCGCCTAGGCTCCTGGATATGAACGATCTAGTCGAGCGCCTTCGGCAAGCATTGCCGCCGGAGGCGCTGGTGACCGACCAGGACCGGATCCAGAGCTACCGGTACGACCGGGCGATGTTCTGCCCGGCCGGTGAGCCGATCGCGGTGGTGCTCGCGCGGGAGACGGCCCACGTCGTGGCGGCGGTGAAGCTCGCCGCCGACGCGGGCGTCCCGGTCGTGCCCCAAGGTGCCCGCTCCGGGCTGTCCGGCGCGGCCAACGCGATCGACGGCTGCCTGGTCATCTCGCTCGAGAAGATGGACAAGATCCTCCAGATCGAGACCGTCGACCGGTACGTCGTGACGCAGCCGGGCGTGTTCAACGCCGTGCTGTCCCGAGCGGTCGCCGAGCAGGGCATGTTCTACCCGCCCGACCCGTCGAGCTGGGAGTTCTGCTCGATCGGCGGCAATCTGTCGACCAATTCGGGCGGCCTGTGCTGCGTCAAGTACGGGGTGACGACCGACTACGTGCTCGGCCTGGAGGTCGTACTGGCCGACGGCCAGGTCCTGCGCACCGGCCGGCGCACCGTCAAGGGCGTCGCGGGCTACGACCTGACCAAGCTGATTGTCGGCAGTGAAGGCACTCTCGGCATCATCACCGAGGCGACCCTGGCGCTGCGCCCGGAGGCGGCCCGGCCACGGACGATGGCGGCCCTGTTCGACTCTGGCAGGACGGCCGGCGAGGCGATCGTCGAGATCATCCGCAGCGGTGTCTCGCTGTCGCTGCTGGAGATCATGGACCGGACCACGATCATGGCGGTCAACGCCTACAAGCGGATGGACCTGCCGACCGAGGCCGCCGCGATGCTGATCGCCCAGTCGGACGCGGGCGGTGAGGCCGGCGCCGCCGATGTGGCGACGGTGGCGAAGCTCTGCCGTGAGTACGGCGCGATCGAGTGCATCGAGGCGGACGACCCGGCCGAGGGCGAGCTCCTGCTGGAGGCCCGGCGGGCGGCTCTGGTCGCGCTGGACCAGCTCGGTACGACGATGATCGACGATGTCTGCGTACCGCGCTCGCGGCTGGCCGACTTCATCGCCGCGGTCGAGCAGATCTCGCTCGACCTGGACATCACCATCGGGGTGCTCGGGCACGCGGGCGACGGCAACATGCATCCGACCGTGGTGTTCGACGCGGAGGATCCGGACCAGGCCGCCCGGGCCCAGGCAGCGTTCGACAAGGTGATGGAGGTCGGCCTGGAGCTCGGCGGCACGATCACCGGCGAGCACGGCATCGGGATGCTCAAGCGCGACTGGCTGGTCGAGGAGATCGGCCCGGTGGCGGTCTCCGTGCACCGCGCGATCAAAGCCGCGCTGGACCCGAAAAACCTGCTGAATCCGGGCAAGGTGGTTTCGTGAGGGTTCTTTCATCTTCTGTGACTCAACCGCAACGCAACTGCCGGGGCCACTGGACGTTCATGGCCGTCGAATGTGACGTGCCGGCCGCACTATGGAAGGCAGTTGTCTGAAACCGGGGGGAACACCGTGAGGCGAGGCAGGAGGTCACCCATGCGAGCACGGCAGTTGCTGCCCGCCGCACTGGCGCTGGCCGTTCTCGTCGTCGGCTCCGGCTGCGCGAACGGCTCCGGTCTGCGGGTCGAGGGCGCCGAGCCGGCCACCAGTCCGGCGACGCCGTCGATGTCGGCCAAGCAGGGCTTCGCGCCGACGCCGGCCCCGAGCGCGGGCAAGGTCGCCACCTCGGACATCACCCTGCCGGAGGTACGGGACAGTCTGCGGGCCGACCCGGGCCTCGACCCGTACTTCAAGAAGATCATCGGCAGGTGCACGATCGTCCTGCGTTGTCTGACCCGGGGCGTGGCCGTCGACGTGATGAAGACCGGTACGCCGCAACTTGTGGTGCTGGTCCACACGGTCGACAACTTCGTCTTCGGGGCCGTTCTGATGGCCGACTCGCCGACCGGGCCGCGCCGGGTTTGGAGTTTGAAGGCCGATCAGTTGAAGATCAGTCCCAGCCAGCAGGGCGACCTGGTGGTCGAGACACAGATATTCGCGCTGACCGACAGGCCCTGTTGCCCGTCCGGAAGTCGCGTCGAGGTCTACCGTTGGGCCGATGGTCGGATGACCAAGGTGAGCTCGACGGATCAAAAGGGAGACTGAACTTCGGTGGTACCGGAAGAACCGGCAGCGCGCATCCTGATGGTCGAGGACGACGCGGTGATCCGTGAGGCGACCCAGTTGACCCTCGAACGCCATGGGTACGACGTCACGACGGCCGAGGACGGCCTGGAGGCGATCGAGAGTTTCGAGAAGATCCATCCGGACGCGGTGATGCTGGACATCATGCTGCCCGGTCTGGACGGCATCTCCGTCTGCCGCCGGATCCGGGAGAGCAGCACGGTCCCGATCGTGATGGTGTCCGCTCGCGGTGACGCGCTGGACGTCGTCCTCGGGCTGGAGGCCGGCGCGGACGACTACGTCACCAAGCCGTTCGACACCCAGGTACTGGTGGCCCGGCTGCGTGCCGTGATGCGGCGGGCGGTGGCCGATCCTGAGCGGCCGACTCCGGCCACCGGCTCGACCGTGGAGTCGTTCGGCGACCTGGAACTGGATCGAGAGGCTCTGGAGGTGCGGCGGGCCGGTGCGACGGTTCAGCTCACGCCGACCGAGCTGAAGCTGCTGATCGAGTTCGCCAACAACCCCGGTGTCGTGCTGAGCAGGTCCACCCTGCTGCAGCGCGTCTGGGACTACGAGTGGGGCGGCGACGGCCGCCTGGTCGACGTCCACCTGCAACGGCTGCGGACGAAGATCGGCGCGGACCGAATCGAGACCGTGCGCGGATTCGGGTACAAGCTCCGCGCCTGATGGGCCTCCGGAGCAAGCTGGGCCTGATCTTCGTACTGGTTTCGTCGCTGGCGATTCTGGTGTTGTGCGTGGCGGTCTACACCCAGGCCCAGTCGGCCCGGCTGGACCGCACGCGCAGCTTCGCCGACGAGCGGATCCAGGCTGCCGCGGAGAGCTACGACCGCAGCGAGGTACCGGTGTTCGGGGCGCGGCTGGACGACCCGGATCTGCCGCCGCCACTGCGCGACGCGGTGATGAACGGCAAGCGCGCCACCTTCAAGACCGCCGCGCCGAACGCGAAGATGTGGGCGGCGGTCGGCGTCAAGAACGGCCGCATCCTGTCGATCGTGCAGGACTACGACGTCAACGACCCGTCGATGAACGCCCTGCGCCGGGCCCTGATCCTGGGCGGCATCGGCACGGTCGCGCTGGTCGCCCTGGGCAGCGTCATCGCCGCGGGCAGCCTGTCCCGCCGGATCGTGGCAGTAGCCGGTACTGCGCGCCGCATCGCCGCGGGAGACCTCGACGCGTCGGCGGCGGGCGCGGCGGGCAAGGGCAAGGATGAAGTACAGGCGCTGGCGACAGCTCTGGACACGATGGCCAGCTCACTGCGCGGCCAACTGGAAGCCGAGCGGCGCTTCACCGCGGACGTCGCCCACGACCTCCGCACGCCGGTCACCGGCTTGCTGACCGCCGCCGAGCTGCTACCACCAGGCAGGCCCAGCGAGCTCGTACGTGACCGCGCCAAGGTCCTGCGGCGACTGGTCGAGGACCTGCTGGAGATCGCCCGGTTCGACTCGGGCGTCGAGCAGGCCGACCTGGAGCACGTCGGGCTCGGCGCCTTCGTCGGGTCGGCCGTCGGCCGGCTGCGGATGCAGCAGTCGCTCGCGCCGGACAGTGTCGTCGTGCACCGGCTCGGCCGGGAGGAGACGATCTCCACCGACTCGCGCCGGATCGAGCGGATCCTGGCGAACCTGATCGTCAACGGCCTGCGCCACGGCCGTCCGCCGGTCGAGGTGACCGTCCAGGGCCGGACCATCGAGGTCGTGGACCACGGCAACGGGTATCCGGAGGAATTGATTGCCGAGGGCCCCCGTCGGTTCCGGTCCGGGGTGGCCGAGCGAGGAGTCGGGCACGGCCTCGGGCTCACCATCGCGGCCGGCCACGCGAAGGTGCTCGGCGCCGAGCTGACCTTCGGGATCGCACCCGGTGGCGGCGCCTGTGCCCGGCTGGTTCTGCCCGACAGTCCTGAGACGGAGTCGTAACACAACCTTTCGCGAGGTGGCGGCGTCTCCACTGTGTCGGGTTCACCAGAACCCCATACACACGAGGGGAAACCACCAATCATGCGCACTCGCTCTCTGGTCGTTCGTCGTTCCGCCGCTGTTGTCGCCGGTATCGCTCTGGCCGCCGGTGGGGTCGGCATCGCCGGCGCCCTGCAGGCCAACGCCGCGCCGAACCAGACCACCACCGTCTCCGCCACCGTCGCGGCCAAGCCGGCCATCACGATCAAGTCGGACAAGGCCACCGCGAAGGCGTGGGCGAAGGTCTCCTTCACCGGCAAGACCACCGCGATGGCCAAGGGCTCGGTCGTCCAGGTCCAGCGCCTGCAGGCCGGCAAGTGGGTCAACTTCCCGGCCACCACCAAGGTGACCAGCAAGTCGACCTACTCCGTCTGGGTGCAGAGCGGCCGGGTCGGCGTCAACAAGTTCCGCGTCGTCACCGCCAAGGCGACCTCCGCCGCGGTGTCGGTCAGCATCACCAAGTGAGGCAAGGAAAAGCGGCGCCAAGCTCGGGGGAGTTGGCGCCGCTTTTCTCTTGTTTACTTGGTGCCGTAGACGTTCAGTTCAGCAGCAGAGCCGAACACTGCTCCGTTCAGTGAGCTGGTGCCGACGAACTTCACGTAGCGGCCGGTCTTCGGAGTGAAGTCGAGCCGCTGGACGGCGGTCGAGTTGGGGAACTGGCCGGTCTTCACCGGCGTGCCCCAGTTCTGCCCGTCCGTACTGACGTAGAGCTCGTAGCCCTTGAACATCCCGTTCGTCCCACTCTGCCGCGGCAGGTAGCTGAACCCGTTCACCTGGTACGCCGTACCGAGGTCCAGCGTGATGTGATGCGGATAAGTGGCCGGCGTGGACACCTGCGACCAGGCCGAATGCCAAATGGTGGAAGGGTTTCCGTCCAGTGCGGCCGTCGCGGGGCCATCCGTCGCGACGTCCTCGCTGCTGACGTCGGCCACCGTGATTCGCGACTGCGGCACGATCCCCGGCGGCAGCACCGTTGCCTCCGCTGAAGTGGTCGCCTGGCCACCCGTTGCCGTGAGCACGTACTTGCCCTCGGGTGTCCCGGCAGGCGGAGTCACGGCCCACGAGGTGGTGACCTTGGTGCCCGCAGCAACCGTTGCGTGAGTTGCCGGAGTAGTAGCAGTGACCGTCCAGCCTGCCGGCGCGGTGAGCGCCAGTGTGATGTTGTCGACGGCAACCACATCGTTGTTGGTGAAGGTGCTGACGACGGTGTTCTCCTCGCCGGAGACCATGCCGTTCAGGCCGGCGCCGGCCAGGCTCAGCGAAGTACAGTCTGCGGCTTCGCTCGAAGCGCCGAGGTCGGTGACCGCGAAGTCGTCGATCACGAAGTCGGCCTGGTCGCCACCGGAGGAGAGCTTGCGCAGACCGACCCAGTAGTCGCCGCCGCAACCGGCCACGAACTCCTGGCTGAACGTCGCCTTCGTCCGCTGCGCCCCGATCGGAGTCGCCTTCACCTCGACGGAGTCAGGGCGATCCACACCTTGCACCCAGGTGTACTGACCGGCGACGCCGTTCTCGTAGTCGAAGCTGACCTTGTACTTGTGTCCCGGCGTGAACGGAACGGTCGCGGGGGTCGTCCGGTAGACGAGCCCCTCGTTCTCCTCATGGGACTTCAGCGACCAGTCACCGTCCAGCACGTCGTCGACGAGCTTCCCGTTCCAGCCGGCTTGCGTGTACGGCGCGTGCTTCTTGGCCAGTACGGTCCGCGGGTCGGTCGTGCCACCCGCATCGCCCTTGACGAACGGCCCCCAGCCCTGGTCGACGTTCTCGAAGTCGTCGACAAGTCCAGCGGCCGGGCGCTTGGTCTCCACCACCCGTACGTCGTCCAGCCGGACCTTGGCCGCGCCGGCGACGACTCCGATCTTCAGCTCCGCTGTCGTGCCCGTGGCCTCGAAGACGACGCGGGCGCGTTGGTAGTACAGGTCCTGCTTGTCGTCGGAGGCGACTCGGTTCATCGCGGTCGAGCGATCGACGACGACCGAGGTGCCGTTGACGTCGAGCGTCGTCGAGCGGGTCTTGCCCGGCTCGATCTCGATCCAGGCGGAGGCGCTGTAGGTGCGGCCCGGGGTGAGGTCGCGGATGCGCTGGTTGAGCGTGGTCTGTCCGGCGCCGAGTTCGGCGACGTGCTGACCGTTCTCGAGAGTGGCGATCGAGGCGTTGCCGGTCGGCTTCCAGGCGCGCAGGTCACCGGCGTTGAAGCCGGGGTCCTCCAGGTGGCTGCCCTGCCCCCACTGCGGGTCGGCCAGACGCGGGGCCTGCGTCGGGTACAGGACGTATGGCTGACCAGCTTGCGCAGTCAGGGTGATGGAGCCGTTGCGGACCGGCGCGGTGCCGATCCGGATGCGGCCGGTGTCGGTGAGCTTGTAGACGGTGAAGCGGTCGGTGGTGAAGGCCGACGGGACCTGCCAGGTGGTCGTGCCGCCGGCCGGGTTGTAGTGGTAGAGCTTCTTGTTGCCGTCCCAGGGCAGCAGGTACTTGTCGCCGTCGAGCACCTTCGCGTCACCGACGCTGATGCTGCGCTTGCCGTTGGCGACGGCTCCGCTGACACCGCCGGTGAAGGTGATCTGGCCGGCGTTCCAGTCGACGATCTTCTGCTGCTGGAGGAACTTGGCCGGCAGGTTCTTCTGCCAGATGTTGGCGTAGAAGGTGTTCCAGTCGGTCTCGCCGGTCCAGCCCTCGAACTCGACGATCGACGACTGGCCGAGGATCGGGTCGGCGTTCCAGACGTCCTTCTCGTGGTTGCGGACGAACCGGATGATCTGGGAGTTGAGGCCCTTGTTGGTGGGACCGCCGTAGTCGAGGTCGTTGGCCCAGTGCGACCACAGCGAGGTGCGCTCGTGCCGGTCGGCCCACTCGGTGGCGATCTGCCAGCCCTGGTCGGCGAGCTGCCGGGTGAGGCCGTCGGCCAGCCAGCCGGACTGGTAGTACACGTCGATGTACAGCTCCTGCAGGTTCTTGTCCGTCTCGTCGCGCAGTTGCTGGAACCGCTTGACGATGTTGCCAGAGGCAAGGTCAGGGCGCTGCTTGATGTAGTAGCTCTGGTTCAGCCAGTTCCAGCCCTTGCTGGTCTTGTCGACCAGGTCCTCGCTGAACGCGTTGGCCTCGGGGTAGGACTCGGTCGCGTTGACGTGCACGCCGAACGCCGCGTTGTAGTCCTTGCCCTGCTTCAGCAGGGTGTTGAGGTCGGTGAGTCCACCGGCCCGGAGGTTGTAATTGCCGCCGTAGTCCGGGTGGGCAGAGTCATGTCCTTCCGAACCGTATCCCTTGAGGACGGCCAGCTGGCCAAGGCCGTCGGTCGAGAGGGAGATCCGCTTGACGTCGTCCAGCGTGCGCAGGAACGGATGCGTCGCCTGGCTGGCGAAGTTGAACGGGATGTGGGTGATCACCCGGTCCTTGACCTGGTCGCCACCCTTCGGCTCGACCATGATCTCGCGGAAGGCGATGGCGCCGTCCTGCCAGTCGACGGTCTTGTCGTTGTTGGCGTCCGGCGTCACCACCACCTTCGCCCACGGCAGCGGTTCGGTGTACGGCGAGGTGTCGGCGCGGTAGGTCCATTGCCCACTCCACACGCCGACCCGGCTGGTCCCGTCGGCCGCCTTGCGGGCCTGGTGCCAGAACCGCGCGCCGTCGTCGACGGACTGCCCGGACGGCTTGTCGTAGGTGGAGTTCGACTCGATCCCGGCGGCCAGACCGCTTGTGTTCACGAACGCGTACGCCGCTCCGGTGGCGGTCGGCTCTGCTGCCGTCGCCGTGGTGACCGGGGTGATCTTGTCCGCGGTCCGGGTGGAGTCGGGGTCGAGCGTGGTGAAGGCGGTGGTCGCGCCTGGGTCGGTGCTCGCGACGGAGACCAGGTCCTGGTTCGGGATGTCGAGCGTGTTCACGCGGCTCGTCGCGGTGTCGCGGACGGCGTCGATGCTGAAGGTGGTCACCCCGGCCGGTCAGCGCGAGGCTGGCGTCCAGCTCGACACCGGGGAGCGCGTCGAAGGCCAGCTTGTACTGCGCTTTGCCGGCCGTCGTGGTTGGCGGCTCGGTCAGGTGGGCTGCTCGGGCGACCCCGTTGACGGTGACGGTGGAGATCACGTCGGGCTGGCCGCCCAGTTGCCGGCCGGTGGCGTTGTCGGCGTACCGGATGACGCGGGGGAAATCGGTGGCGACGGTGACGGTGAGCTCGGGTGAGGTGAGCGTGAGGTCGGTCGCTGCCGCTGGGGTTGCGGTGGCGGCTGACGGCGGTATGGCGACTAGCAGGCCGGCGGCCAGCGCGGCTGCTGCCAAGGACGGAAGTACAGGTCGAGACACGGTGGGACTCCTGACGGGCGGGTCACTGTGTCACGGATTCTGCGTACATAACCGCTAACTAGTCAATAGAAACGAACACTAATGAACAACATTGGTGAACGATTAAGTCGACCCTCAGACCGGACCAGCCGGTCTGAGGGCCGGTTTCAGACGGCGGGGAGGATGCGGCCGGTGACTGCGCCGAGGGGGAGCTTGGTGCCGTCGGTGGTCGTGGCGGTGGCGGTGATGGTGACCTCGTCGCCGTCCTGGAGGAAGGTGCGGTCCTCGCCCTTGACGGTGACCGGTTCGCGGCCGCCCCAGCTGAGCTCGAGGAAGGAGCCACGCTGGTTCTTGTCAGCGCCCGAGACGGTGCCGGAGGCGTACAGATCGCCGGTGCGGACCGACGCGCCGTTGACCGAGAGGTGGGCGAGCATCTGCGCCGGGGACCAGTACATCTCGCGGTAGGGCGGGCTGCTGACGAGCTCGCCGTTCCAGTAGACCTCGAAGGTGATGTCCAGGTTGGTGAGGCGGTCACTTGCCAGGTACGGAAGTACCGGCGGGTCTTGTCGGCCCAGGGCGACCTCGGCCGCCTCGAGCGCCTCCAGCGGGATGACCCACGGGGAGATCGAGGTGGCGAACGACTTGCCCAGGAACGGGCCGAGCGGGACGTACTCCCACGCCTGGATGTCGCGCGCCGACCAGTCGTTGAGCAACACCACGCCGTACACGTGATCCTTGAAGTCCTCGACCCCGACGCGGCTGCCGAGTTGGGACGGCTTGCCGACGACGTACCCGAGCTCCACCTCGATGTCGAGCCGTTGCGACGGTCCGTACGCCGGACGGTCGTCGCCCGGCGCCTTGCGCTGACCGCTCGGCCGGACGATGTCGGTGCCGCTGGCAACGACTGTGCCGGCCCGGCCGTGGTACCCGACCGGGAGGTGCTTCCAGTTCGGCAGCAGCGGCTCGGCATCGGGGCGGAACAGCCTTCCGACGTTGCTCGCGTGGTGCTCCGAGGCGTAGAAGTCGACGTAGTCGGCCACCTCGAACGGCAGCTGCATCGTCACCTGAGCGAGGGGGATCAGGTGAGGCTCGACGGCGTCGCGGTTGTTCTCGTTGCGGACCAGGTCCAGCAGCCATTCCCGGGTCGCGTGCCAGGCCGGTCGCCCCTGCTCGAGGAACGCGTTCAGTGTCGGCTCGGTGAAGACCTGCGCGCCGTCGAGCATCTGCGCCGAGGCGAGCGGGGCGAGATCGATGACCTGGTCGCCGATCGCCGCGCCCACCCTCGGCTCCTCGTCGCCGGTCCGGAAGATGCCGAGCGGCAGCGTCTCGGGGCCGAACGTTGCGTTCGCGGGGATGTCGATCCAGGTCACGAGTTCTCCAAGAGCTTCAGTGCGGTCAAGTCGTGGCGGGGTTCGTCGATGCTGCAGGAGCCGAAGCTCGTGAACCAGCGCCTGGTCCCGTTGGCCTGTTCCTCGGTGAGTTGCGCCGCCGTCGCTGCCAGGCCTTCGCCGTCGCGGTTCTCGAGTACGGCGGCTACCTCGTCCTGGCCGGCGCCGTCGAGAGAGGCGCGGGTGGCGAGCAGGACGTTGAGGAAGCCGTGGTGCTCGAAGCCGGTGTCTTCGGCGGTGTGGCGGACGGCGTTGTGCAGCCCTGCCGTGCACTTGAAGGCCACCTCGCGGTCGAGGCAGGCGGTGATGAAGGCGGCGACCTGGTCGGCTGACGGGAAGAGGGAGGCGTCGAGGCCGCCGGTGCGCAGCTTGGCGTGGTACCCGGCGTCGGCGACGACGTCGAGCGCCCGCTCCCAGGCGCCGTCCAGGCCGATCTCGACGAAGGCGCTCTCCTCGTCCACGCAGTCGTCGCAGGCGCGGACCACGCGGAGCGCGTTGCGGGACAGGTCGTCCTCGTCACGCAGCCGCACCTCGATCGACTTCACGACCAGGTCGGCCGAGCGGTCGCCGTACCGGATGGCCGGTTCGATCCCGCCGGCGCCGCCGGTGATCACGACGGAGACCTCGAGTGGGCTGCCGGCCTTCGCGGCTTCGGCGGCGACCTTCATCAGGTTGTCGTCGGTGCAGATCAGCGGGCCGACGAGTTCGGCGTACGGCGCCTGGCGGTGGGCCCGGTGGGCGGCCACGGCCTCGACCAGGGGAAGGTCGCCGGGCGGGAACATCGCCGCGTCGTCGACCAGGTGCCGGAACAGGGCAGGGATGGTTGACATGACTCCGAGCCTAACGGATGCTTTCGGTAAGCGGACACTTGTGTTCGGATATCGGATAGGTTGGGTGTTATGGCGTACTACCGGCAGGCAGGTCAGATTCCGCCGAAGCGGCACACGCAGTTCCGCACCCCGGACGGCGGGCTGTACTACGAGGAGCTGATGGGGGAGGAGGGGTTCTCGTCGGACTCGTCGCTGCTGTACCACGCGGGGGTGCCGTCGGCGATCGTCGATTCCCAGGTCTGGGAGTTGCCGGATCTGGCGACGGTCCCGAACCATCCGCTGACACCGCGGCACCTCAAGCTGCACGACCTCTTCCCGACCGGCGCGGGCAACAACGTCGTCGAGCATCGCCGGCTGGTGCTGGGCAACGGCGACGTCCGGATCTCGTACGTCATGGCGCAGGAGGTCTCGCCGTACTACCGCAACGCGATCGGTGACGAGTGCGTCTACATCGAGCGCGGGTCGGCTGTGGTGGAGACGGTGTTCGGCGTTCTGGAGGCCGCCGAGGGCGACTACGTGATCATCCCCCGGGCCACCACGCATCGCTGGCTGCCGGGCGCGGACGGCGTACAGGCGTACTGCATCGAGGCGAACAGCCACATCGCACCGCCGAAGCGGTATCTGAGCCGGTTCGGCCAGTTCCTCGAGCACGCTCCGTACTGCGAGCGCGACCTGCACGCGCCGGGCTCGGTGTTCGTTGTCGAAGGCAATGATGTCGAGGTGCTCGTCAAGCATCGCGGCAACGGCGCCGGCGGCATCGTGGGCAGCCGGATGACGTACGCGACGCATCCTTTCGACGTGGTCGGCTGGGACGGTTGCCTCTACCCGTACACCTTCAACGTGAGCGACTTCGAGCCGATCACGGGCCGCATCCACCAGCCGCCACCAGTGCACCAGGTCTTCGAAGCCAACAACTTCGTCATCTGCAACTTCGTCCCCCGCAAGGTCGACTACCACCCGCTGTCCGTGCCGGTGCCGTACTACCACTCGAACGTCGACTCGGACGAGGTCATGTTCTACTGCGGCGGCGACTACGAGGCCCGCAAGGGTTCCGGGATAGCCCTGGGTTCCATCTCCCTGCACCCCGGCGGCTACGCCCACGGCCCGCAACCCGCCGCCATCGAAGCCTCCCTCGGCGCCGAATCCTTCGAGGAACTGGCAGTCATGGTCGACACCTTCCGCCCCCTCGAACTAGGCGAAGGCGGCGCAGCAGTAGACGACGGCGTCTACGCCTGGACGTGGGCAGGCCGCCGCCTGTAAACCCGCCCACGCCAGGGAGGATCTCGTCGTCAGGAGGTGATGAACTCCTTGGCGAAGCGGCGGATTGTTTCGGGGTTGAGGGCGTCTTGGAAGCCGATGATCAGTTCGTCGACGCCGGTGGACTCGTAGACGGCGAGGCGTTGGCGGATGGTGTCGATCGTGCCGATCAGGCCGTAGGCGCCGAGGTCGCCGGGGAAGACCATCGGGGCCCAGGGTGGGACGGCGGCGCGGGCCTCTTCGTCGGTGTCGGCGATGATGCAGTACGACGTCGACGTCTTGGTGATCGAGCCGAAGTCCCGGCCCACGGTCTCGCAGTGCTTCGCGAGTACGTCGTACTTGCGGGCCACCTCGTCCGGCGGCTCCTGGACGTTGCACAGGTCGCCGTACTTCGCGACCAGCTTGAGGGTGACCTTCTCGCCGCCGCCGGCGATCATCACCGGGACGTGCGGGGTCTGCACCCCCGCCGGCTGATTGACGACGCCCGAGGTCCGGAAGTACTCGCCGTTGAAGGTCGTCGACGGCTCGGTCCACATCGAGTGCGCGATCTGCAGCGACTCCTCCAGCCGCTTCAGCCGTTCCGGTGCCGTGGGAAAGTCATAGCCGAAGGCAACGTATTCGTCCTCGTACCACCCCGCGCCGATGCCGAACGTGAACCGCCCGCGCGCGATCACGTCCAGCGTCGAGGCCATCTTGGCCAGCAGGGCGGGATTGCGGTAGCCGTTGCCGGTGACGAGCTGGCCGAGGCGGATCCGGGTCGTCTCCCGGGCCAGCGCCGACAGCGTCGTCCAGGCCTCGAAGACGTACGCGCCGGGCGGCCCGAACGGCATGAAGTGGTCCGGTGCCCAGATCGTCTCGAAGCCGCTCTCGTCCGCGGCGACGGTCAGCTCCCTGATCTTGTCGAAGGCGGCCATCGGGTCGGTGTAGCCGTGGAACTCACTTGTGGTGCCGGTCGGGATGTACAGGCTGAGTTTCACCTGAGGTCCTCTCGAGGGAGTACGGATCGCGATCCCCACGGGGAAGTCGCTCGAAGAGACAGACCTCCCGACCGGCCGAAATGCATCGGCTAAGCAGGTTGGGTGCGGGGAAAACCGAACCTGGTAACGAGTTCCGGCTCGGCGAAGACGGTGAGCGCGCGGATGTGCTGCCGGTCGACCGTCAGTACGGCGATCGCGAACGCGGCGAAGTCGTCGTCGGTCGTCGGGCGGTAGTACGCGGCGGCCGCGGGCTGCCCGTTCGCGATCGTCGGCAGCATCCGGTACAGCCCTGGCTCGGTCATCACGCGTCCCCGCAGATGGCCGACGCAGGTGACCTTGCCCTGGAACCAGACCTCCGACGGCACGAACTCCAGCTTCGCGTCGGACCGGAGCAGTTCGTTCATCGCCTCGACATCGGCGCGCTCGAAGGCGTCCATGTACCGGTTCAGGATCGCTCGCGCCTCGGGAGAGTCCGGCTCGACCACCTCGTCGGTCGCGGGGGCGATGTCGCCGATCCTCGCCCGCGCCCGTTGCAGCGCGCTGCGGACCGCAGGTACCGACATCTCGAGCATCTCGGCGACCTCGGACGCCGGATACCCCAGGCTCTCGCGCAGGATGAGGACCGCACGCTGCCGCGGCGCCAGGTGTTGCAGGCTGGCCACGAGCGCAAGCCGCAGGCTCGAACGGGCCGCCACGACATCGGCCGGATCCTCGCCGCCGGCTGGAACCAGTACCGACTCGGGCAGGGGATCCAGCCAGAGTCTGTCCTCACTCGTGGGAGCCATCGGTACGTCGGGATCCTGCCCAGGCCCGAGCAGCCCCGATGGCAGCACGCGGCGCTGGCGCGACCCGAGGACGGTCAGGCACTGGTTGGTCGCGATCCGGTAGAGCCAGGTGCGCATAGAGGATCGCCCTTCGAACGACTCCTGTTTGCGCCAGGCCCGCAGCAGCGTCTCCTGCACGATGTCCTCGGCCTCGTGCAGTGAGCCGACCATCTTGTAGCAATGCGCGATCAGCTCCCGGCGGTACTGGTCGGTGTCCTCGAGGAACTGATCGCGGTCGTCGCTGGAGATCATGCAGCAGGGTCCTGAACGGTGTCGGAGGAAGCGGGCCGGTACGTGAGGCTGACCAGACCGGGGTCGTGGCCGGGGCCGGCCTGGACGAGTTCCCAGCGTCTGCTCTCGCCTCCGTCGCGGAAGAGCGGCGTGCCGCCTGGTACGAAGACCGGTACCAGCGTGAGCGTCAGTTCGTCGACCAGCCCCGCGTCGACGAGGGTCTGCCCGAACTGCCCATGCCCGTAGAACAGCAGGTCGTTGCTCTGCTTCAGGGTACGCACTGCCTCGACGACATCGCCGGAGATGACCGTCGTGTTGTTCCACTCCGCTTCCCGCAAGGTCGACGAGAACACGTACTTCTTCGCCCGGTTGAGGGCGTCGGCGTACGGGCCGGTCGCGGCCGGCCATTGCCGGGCGAAGATCTCGTACGTACGCCGTCCCATCAGGAAGCCGTCGCTGCGTTGCAGCGCGGCCAGTGAGTGGGTCGCGCTCCCTTCGCCGAAGTAGGGCCCGGCCCACGCCAACGGCTCGCCGATGACGCCATTGAGTGACACAAGAACCGACTGCACCAGCCGGTGACTGCTGTTTTCCGTCATGACAGGTAGACCCGGCCCGCCCCCGAAATGAATCGGTCTAGACCGGTTCCGTCGGCTTGGGAGCCGGCAGATTGTGGCGCAGCTTGTTCGGACATTGGAGACTGAGCGGGGTGTGCTCGACTTGTTCGAGCCGGAGAGCTAGGGATGGCTGCGATGTCGCTTGAGTCCGTACCGCCGAACGCCGCCGTCCGGACCGACCCGGTGACGGTGCTGATCTCGCGAGTCGTCGCCCCGGGCCGTGAAGCCGACTACCGCCAGTGGCTGATCCGGATGATCACCGCCGCCGAAGCCGCACCGAACAATCTCGGGGTGGTCGTTCTGAGCCCGGAAGGGTCCGGATCGAACATCTTCAGCTTCGTCCACCGCTTCGCCGACGCGGCGTCGCTGGACGCCTGGGAGAACTCCGGCACCCTCCGCTCACTCCTGACCGAGGCCGAAGCTTTCTCAACCCTCCCACCACCACCTAGCTCCTCCACCCCTGGCTCTACCGCCAACCCGCGCACCCTCACTCAACCTGAGCCGCAGGTTTGTTGGCGCTGGGATGTCGAGAGTTGCGTGATGGCTCCGTCCATGGGTGAGAAGCGGCCGGTGTGGTCGTGCGTCGTTCGTACGGAGGAATGGCATGCGCAAGCTTGTAGTGCAGCAGTGGGTGACTGTCGACGGCATCGCGGCGGAGGAGGATGGCGGGCTGAGTTTTGTGTCGGGGGAGCCGTTTTCGGAGAAGACCGATCCGGCGTTCAAGGCGAGCATGATGGGGTTCGGTGACTCGATCGACACGATGATTCTCGGCGCGAACACCTATCACCAGGCCAAGGGCTACTGGCCGTATGCGGAGGAGCAGGGTGAGTGGGGCGAGAAGGTCAACAACCTCACCAAGTACGTCGCTTCGTCGAGGCTGGATGACGCTCCGTGGGGTGACTTCTCCGCCGCGACCGTGACGCGCGACCCGGTCGCCACCGTCCGGGAGCTCAAGGAGCGGGAGGGCAAGGATCTCTGGCTGTGGGGGAGTCTGAAACTTATGCACTCGCTGCTGAGCGCCGGCGTCGTCGACGAAGTACGGATGCTGGTCTGCCCGGCCTCGCGCGGCAAGGGGACCCGGATCTTCGAGGACACCCGGAACCTGAAGGTGCTCGAAGCCACTTCCTTCGGCAACGGCCTGGTACTTCTTCACTACGAGATCAAGAACTAGGAGGCCAGCCGCCCTCGCGCGGCGGCCGGTCAGGCGAAGTCGGCCTTGGTGATGCCGTCTGGGTGGCCGGCCGGCCATTGGACGAGTTCGATGCGGTAGCCGTCCGGGTCGGTGATCCAGCAGGTTCGTGGGCCGGGGGTCTCGACCGGCCCGGCCTCGATCCCCTTGGCGGCCAGATCGGCCCGGGTCTCGTCCAGGGACTCGACCTGGATCACCAGATGGTTGATACCGACCCCGGGACCGGTCGGGCCGGTCGCCGGGTCGTAGACCAGCTCGATGGTCACGAAGTCGTCGCCGGGCAGCTGAAGCATGGTCAGAGTCCCGTACGCCGTGCCTTCAACGGTCCCGACGACCTCGTAGCCGACCGCGGTATAGAACGCGAGCGACCGCTCCAACTCACTGACCCGCAACCCGACGTGCAAGGTACGCATACCCGCCACCGTAGTGCCCCACCGGCCCACGGCGACGCGACCGACCTCATCCACCTCCCTGCAGGGATCGGGTACTCGGCTGCGAGTCAACGGTCCCGGCAGGCGTGGCGAGTACACCTGGCCAGGAGACCGGCCACCAGGTGCAGTCACTTGCACTCGGCGACACGGCCAGCCTGCTCGGTGGTCGCACCAAGCGGGCGACGAAGTAGCCCGCGCCCGGGGTGGGTGGGAGCTAGCCGCAGAGGGAGCGACGAAGGAGCGGACGTTGCGGCAGGCGTGGGGAGTACCTGGTGCGTGGGGGCCGTGTCGGTGGGCGGGGGGACCTGGGGGCTGAGAGGGTTGGGGGATGAGCGATCAAGTTCCGGTGCAGACGTTTGTGGTCGGCATCGATCGGGGTGCGGTGGTGCAGCGGCGGGCTGTGGTGAGCAAGGTGCAGCGGCGGGGGGCCTGGGTGACGTTGGTGATCGGTGCTGTGGGCATCGTGCTGGCGTTGTATGCGCTGATCGCGTTCCAGGGGGCCGGGATGTGGCCGTTCTCGTTGTTGCTGATCGCGGCGATGGCTCCGCTGGTGGTCAGTACGCTGCTGGCGCTCAAGTTGGACAACGAGCGGCAGCGGTGGTTCGCGGCCAACGAGTTGCCGCCGGTGGCGATGCGGATGTCGCCCAAGGCGCTGGAGCTGGCGTGCGAGGGCGCGGCGTACCCGGTGATCCTGCCGTGGAGCGCGGTCAAGGGGTTCAAGCAGGTCAAGATCTTCGGGCAGTTCGTCCTCGAGCTACAGCTGGCCCCCGGGATCGGGGCGACCACCGCCGGCGTACGGGGTCTGGATCAGCCTGCGGTGCGTACGGTCGTGAAGCCGAGCCCGTTGCTCAAACCGACCGGCCTGTACCTGGTCAAGGCCCTGGACCAGCCGGTCCACGTCATCGACCAGGCCCTGAAGCACTTCTCAGGCGGCAAGGCCTCGGTGACGAGTTAGCAGGGGAGGGCCCGGAAGGTGTAGCCGCGGGCGGTCAGCTTGGTGAGCGCCCGGTCGAGGGCCGCGACGGTCTGGGTGCGGGTGCCGCCGCCGTCGTGCATCAGGATGATCGCGCCGGGGCGGGCGCCGCGCAGGATCTCGTGCTCGATCGCCGCCGCGCCGGGCTTCTCCCAGTCGTTGGTGTCGACGTCCCAGAGGATCTGCCGCTGGTGGTTCGCCGCCGCGACCGCTGCCACCGTCGCGTTCGTGTCGCGGTACGGCGGCCGGAAGCACTTCGACTTCACCCCGCTGAAGATCTCCTCGCGGATCCGCTTCAGCGGCAGATGCGTGAGCATCGGGTGGTCCCAGGTGTGGTTGCCGATGTGGTGACCCTGGCGGCGGGTCAGCGCGACCAGTTCCGGGTGGGCGGCCGCCTCGCGCCCGAGTACGAAGAACGTCGCCTTCGCGTGATGGCGGGCGAGCACGGCCAGCACCTGGGGCGTGTACGTGACCTGCGGCCCGTCGTCGAAGGTCAGGTAGAGCACCTTGCCGTCGTTCGCCAGCGTCCAGTCGTCAGCGACCGCCGTCGAGCCCGTCCGCTGGCTCTTCCGCCCGGTCCTGTGTACCGGCTTGGCCGAGGTCTTCGACACCGTCGAGATCTTCAGCGACGGCGGCGGCCCGGCCGGCCCGGACGCGACCAGATGGTCGGCGGAGGCCGGCAAAGAGGACGGACCGGCGGTCTGAGCGAGGGCGGCGACGAACAGAATGGCGGCAACGAGAAAGAGTTTGCCGGGCGGCAAGGTCATTGCGGCATCCTCTCCTGCCGACAGGACCATCCGCGCACCACCCCCCGGCGTTTCGCACGTATCGTGCAACTCAGCCAGAAACCGACGACGCGTGAGGCGACAGTGATGACGGACAGCGACCAGACGATTGCCGGTACCGGGGCCGGTGACCCGGCGAACCAGGCAGACGGAGCAGTGGACCGCAACATGGGCAGGCGAACGGTGATCGGTGGCGCCGCCGCGGTGCTGGCCGCTGCCGGATTCCAGGCGGCTCCGGCGTACGCCGGCAAGCCCAAGGACCCGGAGGTGGTCCGGCTCACGATCATGGGCACCACCGACCTGCACGGCAACGTCTTCAACTGGGACTACTTCAAGAACGCCGAGTACGACGACTCGGCCCACAACGACATCGGCCTGGCCAAGATCGCGACCCTGGTGAAGGCCGTCCGGGCCCGGGTCAAGGCCACCCGGCACGCGCCCGACCCGCTGATGATCGACGCCGGCGACACCATCCAGGGCACCCCGCTGGCGTACTACTTCGCCAAGATCCAGCCCATCACCGGTGGTCACCGGCACCCGATGGCCGCCGCGATGAACGAGATCGAGTACGACGCCGCCGCGCTCGGCAACCACGAGTTCAACTACGGCCTCGACATCCTGCGCAAGTTCCAGAGCCAGCTGCACTTCCCGCTGCTCGGCGCCAACGCCCAGGACTGGACGACGGGCCTGCCGGTCTTCCCGCCGTACGTGCTGAAGAAGGTCCAGGTGCACGGCCAGGGCACGGTCACGGTCGGCATCCTCGGCCTGACCAACCCCGGCATCGCGATCTGGGACAAGGCGAACGTCGAGAACAAGATCAAGTTCGGCGGCATCGTCGAGCTGGCCAAGGAGTGGGTGCCGAAGGTCCGCGCGGCCGGCGCCGACGTCGTGATCGTCGCCGCGCACTCCGGGATGGACCTGTCCTCCTCGTACGGCGATGCGCTGCCGGTACCCGAGAACGCCTCCGTCCTGATGGCCGAGACCGTCCCCGGCATCGACGCGGTCCTGGTCGGCCACGCCCATCTCGAAATCCCGCAGCGGCTCGTGACGAACAAGGTCAGCGGTGAGCAGGTCGTCCTGACCGAGCCGCTCAAGTGGGGCATGCGGCTGTCCCTGATCGACCTCGACCTGCAGAAGGTCCGCGGCGAGTGGAAGGTCCTCGCCCGGGCCAGCCAGGTGCTGAACGCGAACACGGTCGCCGCGGACGCGAAGGTCGTCGAGATCCTTCAGGAGGATCACGACAAGGTCGTCGGCTACGTCAACTCCAAGATCGGCACCTGCACCGAGGCGATGTCCGCAGCGACCGCGCCCTGGGAGGACACGGCCGCGCTCGACTTCGTCAACTTCATCCAGGCCGACGCCGTCAGCAAGGCTCTCGCCGGTACGCCGCAAGCCGCGTTGCCCGTACTTGCGATCGCAGCCCCGTTCAACCGCGCGGCCGCGATCCCGGCGGGCGACGTCTCGATCCGCGACGTCGCCGGGCTTTACATCTTCGACAACACACTGCTCGCGGTCACGATGACCGGCGCTCAGGTGAAGGACTACCTGGAGTTCTCCGCCCAGTACTTCAAGCAGGTCAGCGGCCCCGGCCCGTTCCCGGCCGACCAGGTGACCAACGCGGTCACGCCGACGGCTCCGGGCGGTACGCCGGACTACAACTACGACATCATGGGCGGCCTGACCAAGCCACTGGCGTACAAGATCGACATCGCCAAGGCTCCTGGCGCCCGGATCACCGACCTCAGCTACGACGGCGCGCCGGTGGCCGCGGACCAGCAGTTCGTCGTTGCCGTCAACAACTATCGCCAGTCCGGCGGCGGCAACTTCCCGCACGTCAAGACCGCGCCGGTGGTCTACAACCGCCAGGTCGAGATCCGCCAGCTGATGATCGACTACGTCACCGCCACCGGCGAGGTGAACCCTGACGCCTTCCACACCACCGACTGGTCGCTGATCGCCAACGGTGCTCCGGTCGTCGTCACCGCCTGAGGGCCGTTACCGCCTGAGGTAAGGCGACGCGTAGGCGTTGCGTTTGCCGGCCAGGAACCAGCAGATGCTGCCGATGAAGGGAGCGATGAAGACGAAGATGATCCAGACCAGCTTCATCCCTCCCGTCAGCGGCGATCCGAGGGCGCTGATCAGCGCGCCCAGGACGAGCAGGGCGTAGGCGAGCAGGAGGCCCACCAGCAGCGCGGCTCCGACCACCCCGAGGGTGCCGTCGGTCGTGCTGCTGGTGGCGTGGGCTGTAGCGAGAGTGGCGAGGGTGGTGTTCATCAGGCTGCCTTTGCGGGGGTGCTGTGCCAGGCCGGGTGGCCCGGCATCGGTGGGGTGGTCGTGCCGTAGATCCAGGCACGGAAGTACTGGGTGAGATCGCGTCCGCTGACCTCGTTGGCGGTGTCGATGTAGTCCTGCGTACTGGCGTTGCCGTCGCGGTACCGGTCGTAGAAGGTCTGCTCGATCCGCCGGAACGTCTGCTCGCCGACGATCGTGCTGAGGCCGGTGAGCATCAGCTGACCTGGTACGTCGGTGTCGAAGAGCACTCCGAGTTGGCTGTTCAGGTGGCCCATCGGGCCGGAGTCGCGGCGGGACTGTTGATCGGCCTCGTAAAGCCTCTTGAGCTCCGCGTTGAGGTCGATGAATCCGCGGGAGGCGTCGTATTTGCGTTCGTAGTACCGGGCATGGCCTTCGCTGATCCACATGTCGTCCCAGGTGCGGGGTGAGACCGCGTCCCCGAAGTACTGGTGGGTCATCTCGTGGACCAGGGTGCCTGCTTCGTCCTTGGCCGGCAGGGAGAGCGGGAGCCCGAACGTCGACAGGCCGGCCGTCTCGAGCGCGACGCCGTCGTAGAGCGTGGTCAGTCCCAGGACGCCGTACTGCTCGTAGGGGAACGGCCTGCCGATCTGCTTCTCGAGCCAGGCGAGTTGTTGTGGGGTCTCGGCCGCGTTCGCCTGCATCGCGTCGGTGTACGACTTGCCGCGGAACTCGGCCAGGCCGAGGTAGCTGCGGATGGGCAGTCCGTGCGGGCCGGTCTGCCTGAGCCGGCGAAACTTGCCGACGGCGATCGCCACCACGTCGGTCTTGATCGGGTGCTGCGTTCGGTAGACCCAGGTTGTGGTTGCCCGATGCTTGTACTCCGCCACGAGACGCCCGCTGGCGACGCCGGTGCGGTCGTCGGGGGTGGTGAGGCGGATCGTGTACTGCGCTTTGTCGCTCGGATGGTCGTTGGACGGGAAGACGACGTGCGCTCTGTTCGGCTGCCCCATCACACCGAACCCATCCGGCGTCTCGTTCCAGACGGTGAATGGGTTGGCCACCCCTGGCGGGAGGTCGAGCCCCGGTGATACCGGATTCTGCGCCCGGTCGGCGGTGTAGACGACGCGGACGGTGAACGGCAGATGGTTGTAAAGCACATGCGCCGGGGTGATGGTCAGCTTCTCCCCGACGAGCCTGTACCTCGCCGCCCGCCCGTTGACCGACACAGCCTGTATCTGCTGCCCAGCCGAGTCGACACTGAACCTGCTCAACGACTGGGTCGCCACCGCCCGCATCGTCACCGCACCGGGCATCTTGGTGGTACCGACTCGGTAGCCAAGACTCACGTCATAGCTCAACGCGTCGTACCCACCGTTCCCCAGCCCCGGAAACAACCGATCCCCAAGACCACCCGCCCCCGGCGCCGCCGCCTGAGCGCCACCGACACCCAACGGAACCAGCAAAACAGTTGCCACCAGCAAGCTCACACAACGTCTCATCGTCTTCGTCGCCATAAGCCCAGACTGCCGCGCGGTGGCTCCTCTCCACATCCGCCGAAAACCGCAACCTCCGTACTACCAAAGTCCTAGACGATTGCGCCGGAAGTCCCCCACGCACCCTCCAACGCCTGCTCCTGCGTCGCATGATCGTTCGAGCGCTCCCGCCCACCCGGTGTTCTGCGCTCCTGCGCCGCGCGGTGCGACCACCTGGGTGGCTGGCCAGGCTGGGCCAGCGCAGGTGGTGGCCAATCCACCAAGCCGGCCGGGCGAATCGTGGTCGTATCCGCGCGACGCAGGAGCAGGCGTCGGAGAGCGCGTGGGGGATTCCTGCTGGATCGCGGCGAGGCTCTACCGTGGGGGGATGCGGCTTTCTTGGTGGGACGGGAAGCGGTGGGTGGTTGCCTTTGACATCTTGGTGGCTGCTGGGCTGACTGTTCTGCCGTTTCTGGAGGACAAGGGGCCGACGCTGAAGTGGACCAGTGTGCTGGTCAGTGTTGTGGTGTTCGGTGGGTTTTTGGTCCGGCGGCGGTTTCCGTTGGTTGCGGTGGCGGTGACGCCGGTTGCGATGGCTTTTCCGAGTCTGCAGATCATGGTTGCGGCTTACACGGTGGCCAGTCGTAAGGGGCTTCGGTGGCAGGCGTGGGTTTCTGCGGTGTACTGCTCGGTGATCGTGGTGGTTTGGCCGGTGCCGCGGGCTTCCTACTCCTGGCCTGAGGCGGTCGGTGCCTGTGTGCTGTTCGTCGGTGCGCCTCTGTTGCTCGGGCTGTGGGTCTACCAGCGCCGCGCACTGCTGCAAGCGTTGCGCGACAGGGCCGATCAGGCTGAGCGGGAGCGGGATCTGCGGGCCGAGCGGGTTGTCGTCGCTGAGCGGCGGAGGATTGCGCGGGAGATGCATGATGTGGTCGCGCATCGGGTCAGCGCGATCGCCTTGCAGTCGGGCGCGTTGACGATGACCGCGCCCGATGAACACACCGAGCAGGTGGCCGAGGTGATCCGCAGGACCAGTACGACCGCGTTGACCGAGTTGCGGGAGATTCTCCAGGTACTCCGTGACGAGCAGCCGGGCGAGCCGGGTCATGTCGCGCCGGCGCTGAGCGCAGTACCGGTACTGGTCGACGACGCCCGGGCAACCGGCCTGGAGGTGAAGCTGACAATGCCCGACCCGGTACCTGAGCCCGCACCCGCCGTTGGCCGGGCGGCGTATCGGGTGGTGCAAGAGGCGCTCACCAACGCGGCAAAGCATGCGCCGGGCCAGGCGGTCAACGTCGCGATCACCGCCGACGCAGACGAGCTGACGGTCGAGATCACCAACCCACGAGCCGGCACCGAACAGACGCACCCACGGAGTGACCGCGAGGGGGTTCCTGGGGCGGGGTTTGGGTTGGTGGGGATGCGGGAGCGGGTTTTGCTGGCGGGTGGGGTGTTGGAGGTTGGGTGGGTCGGCGATCGGTTCCGGGTTCGGGTGGTGCTTCCGGTGAAGGTGGCGGAGTGATGATCAAGGTGGTGCTGCTCGATGACGAGGAGCTGGTGCGGAACGGGATCCGGCTGATTCTGCAGGCGGGTGGTGGTGCCGAGGTGGTTGCCGAGGACACCAACGGCGCGAACGTGGTCGAGTTGGTGACGAAGTACGAGCCGGATCTGGTGCTGACCGACATCCAGATGCCGCACGTCAACGGGATCGAGGTGACCCGGCTGGTGAACGCGCTGCCTGATCCGCCGCCGGTGGTGGTGCTGACGACGTTCGATCTGGATGAGTACGTTTACGAGGCGTTGCAGGCGGGGGCGAGTGGGTTCTTGCTGAAGGACATCGCGCCCCGGGCGCTGGTCGAGGCGGTGCAGACGGTTGTTGCGGGAGACGCGATGCTCTCGCCGCGGATCACTCGGCGGCTGATCAACGCGTACACGGCACGCCCGGCACCCGGTACCGGACCAGGCGGCGTGGCGACGGGGGCAGGCGAGGCGCTGAAGGCGTTGACGCCACGCGAGCGGGAAGTCGCCATCACCGTCGCCGAGGGGCTGAGCAACGCGGAGATCGCCGAGCGGCTGTCGGTGAGCGAGTCGACGGTCAAGGTGCACATCGGGCATGTGATGGCGAAGCTCGCCGTACCGAACCGGACCAGAATCGCCCTGCTGATCCACGACGCCGGCCTCGCCTGAGGTCTTGACCAGGGAAGTGAGCAAGTGATTTAGTCACTTTGTGACTAACTCAACGGTGGGTGTAGCGCCCAGTTTGTCGGACCGGTTGACCGAGGCGATCCTCGGCATCATCCGGGACGCTGATCTGGGTCCGGGCGATGCGATCCCGTCGGCCCGGGAGCTGGCCAAGCGGTTCGAGCTCACCACGCCGACGATCCGCGAGGCGCTGCGCAAGCTGGAGGCCACCGGAGCCGTCGAGTTCCGGCACGGCTCGGGCACGTACGTCGGCCCGACCATCAACAACGTCGTCCTCGCCAACCCGCACCGCCCACCGATCACCAAGAACTCGGTGCTGCAGTTGATAGGCGCCCGCCTGCTGATCGAACCAGCGGTGGCCGCCCAGGCAGCAACCGCTCAGGCAACCGCCGCGGCGGGAGATGGTGCAGAAGCCGAAGGCGGACAGTCGTTGGAGAAGTTGGAGGCGGCGGTGACCAATGCGTTGACGCCTCCGGGTGGGCCGGCGTTTGCGCTGAACTTCCACGTCGAGTTGGCTGCTGCGAGTGGCAACCCGGTGGTCGAGGAGTTGATCGGGAGTCTGCTGAAGGTGCGGCTCAGGGAGCAGCAGCAGATTCGGCAGTTGTACGACAACCGCAAGCGCGACTACGAGGAGCACCGGGCGATCTTCGAGGCCGTACGGACCGGCGACGCCGCGGCAGCCGAGCAGCTCACCCGCGAGCACCTCGACCACATCCGCCAGGCCATCGAGGCCGCCACCTTCCCGGAGTTGCCGTGAGCAACAAGCTTGCGGAGATGACGACCGATCAGGCGCGCGACGCCGTCCGGCAGGCGCCGCTGGTGATCATTCCGGTCGGCGCCCAGGAGCAGCACGGCGGTGGGATGGCGATGTCGACGGACACGGTCCGCGCGGAAGGCCTCGCCGATCTCGTAGCCGGACGCCTCGACGGTCGCGCGGTGATCGCGCCGCCGGTCAACTACGGCGTCTCCCCACACCACATGGCCTTCGCCGGCACCGTGACGTTGTCCCCGGCAACCTTCCAGTCCGTACTCCGTGACCTCGTCGCCAGCCTGCACCAACACGGCTGGCGCCAGTTCCTCGTCATCACCGGCCACGGCGGCAACAACGCCGCGCTGTCCGTACTGGCCCAGGAATACCTCCTGCAACCCGACCTCACCTTCGCGTGGACACCCATCACGCCGCTGGTATCCGACCTGATCGCAGGTATGGAGGTCAGCCAGGTGCACGGCCACGCAGGCGAGGCCGAGACCGCCCAGATGTTGTACCTCGCGCCCGAACTCGTCCAGACCGAACTCCTGGAGCCCGGCGCGACCCAGCTCGACGAACTCCCCCCGAAAGCCCGGCTGTCCCGGCAGGCCCAAGGTCCACGCCTGTCCGTCGGGTTCGACGCGTACCACAAGCGTGGCGTCCTGGGTGATCCCCGACGTGCCACTGCCGAGGACGGCCGGCTCCTGGTCGAGACCGCCGCAGACCGTATCGCCGCCTTCGCCGACGAGTTGCTCTCGGCCTGACCCCGTCGGCCGCCGAGCACCAAAACGGCCGGCACGACGTAGTACCGACAAATCACTGGATCGCCCGATGCGTTCCAGGCGCGAGCCTGCCCGCCTGCAGGCCGCCGGCCCGAGGAGGCACCCCTGATGAACTTCGCACGCCCGAAAACCCTCGCCGCCCTGCTGATGACGGCCGGCCTGGTGACCGCCGCCACCACGTTGCCCACAGCAACAGCTGCTCAACCGTCCAGCCACAGCGCCGGATGCGGCAAGCAGGCCGCGCCGACGGGCGACTACACCGTCGAGAGCGGTGGTCTCACCCGGACCTACCGCCTGCACATCCCGGACGGCTACCAGCCGTCCAAGCAGTACCCGCTCATCCTGGTCTTCCACGGCCGGGGCAAGACCGGCGCGCAGACCGAGGCGTTCTCCGACCTCTCCAAGCTCGACGCGGTCGTTGCCTACCCCAACGGTGTGATCGGCGACGAGAACAAGCAGGCCTGGCAGGGCGCGCCGTACTCGGCGAAGGGCGTCGACGACGTGAAGTTCACCGCCGACCTGCTGGATCAGTTGGAGGGCAAGTACTGCGTCGACACCCGCACGGTCTACGCGACCGGCAAGTCCAACGGCGCCGGCTTCACCGGCATCCTGGCCTGCCGGATGGCCGACCGGTTCGCCGCGATCGCCCCGGTCTCCGGCGCGTTCTACATCGAGGGCACCCGATGCGCCCCGAGCCGGCCGATCCCGGTGCTCGACATCCACGGCACCGGCGACACGACGATCCCGTACGGCGGCGACGGCGAACGCGACCTTCCGAGCGTGCAGACGTGGGTCCGCGACTGGTCGGTCCGTGACCACTGTGACCAGGACGCCAAGACGAGCCAGTTGGGCGACGACGTGCTGATCACGAAGTACAAGGGCTGCAAGGCAGACGTAGTACATGTCGCTGTCACCGACGGCGGGCACTCGTGGCCCGGCTCGGATGCGTCGTCGGGTCCCGGCTATGTCACTCAGACCTTCGAAGCGCATCAGATGATTGGTGACTTCTTCAAAGCTCACCAGTTGAGGAGCTGAGATGACTACCACCGCAACCGAGCCGAAGAAGGACCTGCCCCGCCTGGTCCGCGGGATGGCTGTGATCGAGCGGGCCGGCAACGCGCTGCCGCATCCGTTCTGGCTGTTCTGGATCCTGTCCGCGATCCTCGCCGTGGTGAGCGCGATCCTGGCCGCGCTGGACGTCTCCGTCCTGTCGCCGAAGGACGGCAAGGTCGTCGCGGTGCAGAACCTGCTGTCCGGCGACGGCCTGCAGATGGCCGTCTCGACGGCGGTCTCGAACTTCGCCGAGTTCCCGCCGATGGCCACCATCGTGGTGGTGATCATGGGCGTCGCGCTGGCCGAGCGGACCGGGTTCCTGCAGTCGCTGATGAAGGTCAGTGTGTCCCGGGTGCCGACCTCGATGGTGGTCTTCGCGGTCGCCTTCGCCGGTACGATGGCGCACGTCGCGTCGGCCGCGGCGTACATCATCCTGGTCCCGCTCGGCGGGCTCGCCTTCCGCGCGGTCGGCCGGTCGCCGATCCTGGGCGTCGTGGTCGCGTACACGGCGATCGCCTCCGGGTACGACGCCAGCCCGATCCCGACCCCGAACGATGCGATCTTCGCCGGTATCACCGAGGCCGCGGCCAAGACGATCGACCCACAGGCAAGCATCTCGCCGTTGTCGAACTGGTTCTTCAACATCGCCTCGTCGATCCTGCTGGCGCTCGTCATCACCCTCGTCACCCGGCTGGTGCTGAGCAAGCGCGACGACCTCGACGCGGACCCGGACGCGCCCGGCGAGGACCCGGACGCGCTGACCCTGTCCGATCGCGAGCGGACCGGGTTGCTCAGGGCAACGGTCGTCTTCGCGATCGCCGCGGTCGCGATCATCGCCGTACTGATCCCGCACGGCTCCCCGCTGCGGGGCGAGAACGGCAGCATCGTCGAGTCGCCGTTCCTGGACGGGATCGCGATGGTCGTCGCGGTGCTCT
Source organism: Kribbella sp. NPDC051620 (assembly GCF_044453825.1). Lineage (NCBI taxonomy): Bacteria > Bacillati > Actinomycetota > Actinomycetes > Propionibacteriales > Kribbellaceae > Kribbella > Kribbella sp. NPDC051620. The sequence goes on along the minus strand of NZ_JBITDB010000003.1, from coordinate 760,573 downwards.
TCGGGCTGGTCGGCATCACCTACGGCGTCACGGTCGGTGTGATCAAGAAGGGTGGCGACGTTCCCAAGCTGATGGCCGAGGGCATCAAGCAGATGGCGCCGGTCCTGGTGCTGTTCTTCGCCATCGCCCAGTTCCTCGCGTACTTCAGCTGGAGCCGGATCGGCGACCTGCTGTCGGCCGAGTCGGCCCGCTGGCTGGGCGAGCTGGGCGCCCCGAAGATCGTCATCTTCCTCGGCATCCTGATCCTGCTGACGCTGATCAACATCCTCGTCACCAGCGGCTCGGCGATGTGGTCGCTGACCGCGCCGATCCTGGTCCCGATGATGCTGCTGCTCAGCGTCCCCGCCGAAACCACGCAGGCGCTGTTCCGGATCGCCGACTCCGGCTCGACGGCGATCACCCCGATGAGCCCGTACTTCGTGATGGCGCTCGGCTTCCTGCAGCGCTACCGCAAGGACGCGGGCGTCGGCACACTGGCGTCGTACACGGTCCCGCTGGCGATCGCGATGACCGTCGCCTGGACCCTGCTCTTCCTGGCCTGGTGGGCGCTCGGCATCCCGCTCGGCCCCGGCGCGCCGGTCAGGTAAGGGCGACGCCCGCGGTACGGAGGTCGGCGAGAGTCTGTTCGGTGCTGGCCGGTGCCACCCCTGCGGTGAGGCCGGTCAGCACCGTCGTCCGGAAGCCTTCGCGGTTGGCGTCCAGGGCGGTCGCGCGGACGCAGTAGTCGGTGGCGATGCCGCAGACGTCGACCTGGGTGATCTCCTTCTCCCGGAGCCAGTCGGCCAGCGGCTTGCCGTTTTCGTGGCACTTGCCTTCGAAGCCGGAGTACGCGGCCGCGTACTCGCCCTTGTCGAAGATCGCGTCGAAGGGTTGCGGGTCGAGGTTGGGATGGAAGCCCACGCCGTCGGTACCGGCGACGCAGTGCACCGGCCAGGAGCTGACGAAGTCGGGCGTCTCGGAGAAGTGATCGCCCGGGTCGATGTGATGGTCCCGGGTGGCCACCACGTAGTCGTAGTCCCGGTCGGCCGGCTCGGCGTCGTGCCAGCGGTGCAGCAGCTCGCCGATCCGGAAGGCGACGTCCGCGCCGCCGCTGACCGCCAGACTCCCACCTTCGCAGAAGTCGTTCTGCACGTCGACCACGATCAGCGCCCGGGCCATCACAACACTCCTTCAGAAAGTGTCTTGGACTCCCACCGTACAAGCCCCGCCCGGGTTCAGCGCTGAGGTTTGCCGCTTTCCCGATGGGTGTCCAGTGCCGCTGAGCTACGCCAGGCGCTTCCTGACCTCTTCCAGGTCGCCGGCGGCCGTGGCCAGCCGGGCGGTCTCGCCTGCCTTGTACGACGTCAGCTCGGCGGCCGCCGTCTTGGTCTGCTCGCGCAGCCGCTCGATCCGCCGGACGGTGTCAGCCTGCTCGTCGGAGCGCTTCTTCCGGGCTGTCCAGTAGCCGTAGCCGGCGATGCCCAGCAGGACCACGCCTACCGCGATCCAGAACGGGTGCACCAGGAACCCGAGCCCGACCAGCACCGCGACCCCGGCCACGCCGAACCCGATCGGCCCGCGCAGATCCCCAGCGGACAGCGGCTGCACTGTGGCGGTGATGTCGGCCTCGGCCTTCGCGAGAGAGAGCCGATCCGCGCCGTCCGGCGTCAGGGTCACCTGCCGCCACTCGATCTCCTTGCTGACCTGCGCCGGGGTCGGCAGGCTCGCGGTCCTCAGCAACTCCTCGGCGTCGGCCAGTACGGCGTCCGCGACCACCCGCAACGCCGTCGCGGCCAGATGCGGCTCGTCGGTCTTGGCGAGGTCCGCCTCGAGCAGCTTGCCGAGCTCACCGGCCGAATCGCCGAGCGAGCCGTTGCTGGGCGCGGCTCCGTTGGTGACCTTGGCGCGGAGCTGGCCGACGCGGGCGAGCATCTCGCGCTCGGGCTCGCTGCCTTCGGCGATGAGCAGCCGCAGCAGGGCGGAAGTACTGTCGCGGTCAGGGCTGTCGGGGTCCGGCTTCTGGCCGGCGGCGTAGGCGAGGGCGCCGTCCGGCTCGAGCACGCTGGTGTCACCGGTGATCGCCTCGATCCCGGCGCGCAGCCGGGCGAGGTCGGCGCCGGCCTTGAACTGGGTGGTGAACTCCTTGAAGGGCGGCGCCGCGCTGACGGCCAGCCCGGTCGCGCGCTCCTTGACCACTCCGGCCCAGGGTCCAGTCCCGGTGATACCGGCCTTGAGCTGAGCGACGATCCACTGCTGGCCTTCGGCCCCGAATCCACCACGAGCCGCCGCCGTCCAGAGCGCCCGCTGCGTCCGGGTGACGTTGCCGGCCGTCAGCTCGCCGAAGGCCGTACCCAGCCACTCCGCGCGGACCTCGTTGCGCCGGCCCAGCGCAGCCAGTGCGAGGCAGAGGAACGTACTGGTCCTGACCTCGTCCCGCTTCATCGCCTCAGCCAGCTGAGCCTCGTCGAGCCCACCGCGAATCGCTTCCACGGCAGGTGCGAGCCAGTACGCCGGTACGTCGCGACCCACCCGGGTCGGCGTCTCACCAGAGGCCAGCGTCGCCAGCACCTGACCCGCGTGCCGGCGTACCTCCGCCGCATCCGCGAACCCGATCAGGCTCTCGCGAATGTCGGACAGCTCCACGAACGCGTCGAACGCGGTCGTCAGCCGCTGCAACCGGGACTCCATCGTCCCCTGCACCTGGGATAACCGGGACCGCAGACTCGACGCCTCGGACGAAGCTGCCGCCATCTGATCCCGGAGCTCTTCGAGCTCGCGGTTCTGGCGGTTGTCGGTGTACCAGTTGTTGGACATTGATGCTCCCGTTCGATGGTTCCGGCGCGCAACAGCATCCCGTGCCGGTGGGGTCAGTGGTCTACCGGGTGCGTCTGAAGGATCTCTGAAGGTGACGCAGCACGCTGGAGACTCGTTCCAGTCCTGGGGGTTCTGATGGCGAACAGGTACTACCAGCCGCCGGTCAAGCACCGGCCCAACGTGCTCTTCAACCTGATCGGCCTGCTGCTGATCATCGCCGGGATCGGCACCACGATCGTCGGCGTGCTGTCCATCTTCGCGGTGATGAGCGACTTCGACCCGTTCCGCGGCGACGGCCCCCCGGTCAAGGTCGCCGACGGCGCGGCGCTCGCGTTCTGGGGCCTGATCGTGTTCACCATCGGCCGGTACTTCTGGCGGGGCGCTCGCACCCGTGGCGCCCGCGATCGGTTCGGCCGGTTCCTGATCATCTGCGCCTATCTGCTGCTTGGCATCGCCCTCAACCAGGCCGTGCACGCAGCGACCGGGTTGTGGACGGCGAGCTCGAGCGACGGGCTGACCGAGGCGGGCGTCAAGGTTCTGGTCGCCATGCTCGTCTGGTCGATCCCAGCCGCCGTGCTCGGCACGATCGGCTTCAAGCTGGCGAACGAGAAGGCGCTGTTGGAGGTCGAGATGAAGGCCGACCTGTAGCGCTGCGGTGGCCCCCGTGAAGGTCCGGATCGGAAGGGCACGAAGTGGGGATTTCGGGGCAGGATGGGGTGGCACCGTGAGGGGACTTGGTGCGTCCGAGCCTACGCTCGGGGTCTTCGCCCGGCAGGGGGCGATGGTCGCGTACCAGGGCAACGTGCAGTTCGAGGCGCAGGGCGCGGGCGGGATCGGCAAGTTCCTCAAGCAGAAGCTGACCGGTGAGGGCATCCCGCTGATGAAGATGCGCGGGCAGGGTGACGTGTTCCTCGCAGACCGCGCGGCCGACATCTACCTGATCGACCTGGAGGGCCCGCACGACGGGCTCAGTATCAACGGCGCGAACGTGCTTGCCTTCGAACCGACGCTGAGCTGGGACATCAAGATGGTGCAGGGCGCCGGGATGATGTCCAACTCGGGCCTGTTCAACTGCAACTTCGCCGGCCAGGGCCGGATCGCGATCACCTGCAAGGGCACCCCCGTCGTACTGAACGTGGACCAGCTCACGTATGCCGACCCACAGGCGGCCGTCTGCTGGTCGACCAGCCTGCAGACCGGGTACCAGCGCGCCGACTCGCTCGGCCTCGGCACCCTGCTCGGCCGGACCACCGGCGAGGCGTTCACGATGGCCTTCACCGGCCAGGGCTTCGTCGTCGTCCAGCCCTCCGAAGAGCCGCCCGGCGGCCTCCTCGGCGGCCGCTGACCCCAAGCACCCGGCGCAGGCCCCCCAACGCCTGCGCCGGGTCCGGGTTCAGAGGCTAAGGTTTCGGCGGCTTCGGCTGAGGGCCGCGAAGATCTGGCGTGACCATGTTGAGGACGGCCCAGTAGCCGGCCCCGAAATTATGGTCCGGTGCGCTGCCGTCGGACTCCACATGAGTTGAGGTCTCGACCCCGACCCAGCCTTGGAACTCGCGGTCGTCGTCGATGATCTGCAGCAGCGACTGAACATGGTTGTTGGCCTTGTAGCAAGGCGTCCCCTGAGCTAGACACTCGCACCAGTAGGTGTAGATGTTGTTCCGGGCCGGTGGCGCATCGGCCAGGTAGCGGATCCGATCCTTGAAGTTCGGGAACTTCTCGCAGACGCAGCCGTTCGTCTTCTCCCGGAAGCCTACGCACTTCCCGCTCGGACAAGACCGCCAGTAGGCGAAGCTGGTTGCTGAGTTGAGTTCGTTCACCTTGAGTCCGGCAGGCTCGCGGTGGACGGCGCCCTTGTAGGCCGCGACGTAGGTGCCCAGGTGCTCGTCCTGTCCGTAGGCTGTCCTGATGTCGGTGATGCTCGCTTTGTTGCCGGCCGAGAGTGGCGCGTTGCTGCCGTATCCGATCCCGAAGGTCGCCGAGTAGTCGGAGAAGGTGGTCGGCACCACCACCGGGCCGGCGAGCGCGTTGTGATAGCCGTCACTGACGATCCGGGCGACCTTGCCGCCGGGGATCGGCTCGAGCAACCAGTGCTCGACGAGCGGATCCGCGAGTGCCTGGCCTGCGCCGTTCTTGGTCCAGGTGACGTCGACCTTGCCGGCCGAGGTCTGGTAAGTGCCCTGGAAGGCGCCGGTCGGACCGGTCAGGAAGGTGCCCATCGTCTGGACGTCGCAGCTTGGGATGTCGCCGCCGCAGCTGGCCTTCATGGCGTCGACCCGCATCGGCTCGTCGCGCTGGTTCCAGGTCCAGTAGTTGGTCCGGACGGTGCCGTCGGCGGCGAAGATGTACCAGCCGAGCCGGGTCCAGTTCGCGTAGTTGTTGACGCTCGAGTCGTTCAGGCCGCCGACCGAGACCACCCAGTTGGCTTTGCCGCCTGGTAGCTCCGCGGGGAGCGGTACCGCCGGGGCGGTCACGCCCAGCGTGGCGACCAGGCCGAGCACGATCCATCCGATCAATCGTTTCATGGACCAGAGCATGCGGTACCCGACTACCGGGTGCAACCAATTGGTCACCGATCGATGTGTCCGAAACTGCCGCAAACGGTGGCTTCAAATGTCCGCCCGACTATTGTCCGGGCTTTTTCCGGCCGCCACGAGTGTTTCATGGGGGCCGGGTGCAAGGAATCTGGGTAGAGATTACCCATTGACGGATTTCCCCCGTGTGGGCAGGCTTCCTGGGCGGTACGGAGCGGGCTCGCGGTACTTCGGATAATGCCCAAAAAATACACTGAAATACCTTTATCGGGCGCATTGGAATAAATAGCCCGAGATGCTCTAATGATCGCGTTGCGGCGCCGCAATGCGATGACAACCCACGACCCAGTTGGAGGAAGTCATGGAGCAGAAGGCCGAGGTGCGCGAGCCGCGGAAACTCGTGGTTCGCAAGCTGGAGAACCTGGACACGACCCTGATCATCACCGATCCGGGCGGTGGCGGCGGCGGGTGCCGCGACGCCACATGCGGCTAGCCGGTCAGTAGGGCCGGGGCGCGGGCGACCGCGCTCCGGCCCCCCGGAAGCACGCAACCGGAAGCCACAGCCGGAAGCACGCAGCCGGAAGCCACAGCCGGAAGCACGCAGCCGGTGGCACACAGCCCGAAGCGCACGAGCCGAAGCACACGAGCCGAAGCACCTGAGCGGCACTCTGGGGACACGGGAGGTAGCGATGTTGCGGCCACGGATCAAGGGCATCCACAAACCCGTCCGGCTGACGCCGACGCTGATCAACATCGGCGGCCGGCAGCTGGGCATCGGCGCCGAGATCGACGACGAGGACGGCGACCGCTGGCTGCTGCTGGGCTTGATGGACGGCACCCGGACCCGGGACGAGATCGTCCACGCGCTGCTCGCCGAGCGCCCCGACCTCTGCCCGGTCGAGATCCGTGACTCGATCCAGGGCCTGATCGACGCCGGCTACGTCGAGGACGCCGCCGGACCCACCCCGGCCAACCTCAGCCCCGCCGAGATCGACCGCTACGACCGGGCGACCACCTATTACTCCTGGGTCGACCTGACCCCACGCCCCAGCCGGTACGACGTCCAGTCGCGCCTCAAGGCCAGCAGCGTCGTGGTGCTCGGCTTGGGTGGTACCGGCTCGGCAGTCGCCTCGTCACTCGTGGCGGCCGGCGTCGGCACCGTGCACTGCGTCGACTTCGACACCGTCGAGGAGGGCAACCTCACCCGCCAGCTTCTCTACACCGAGGACGACCTCGGCAAGCCCAAGGTCCCGGTAGCAGTCGAGCGACTCAGCCGGATGAACCGGCATGCCGTCGTCACCGGTGAGGAGAAGCAGGTCTTCAACACCGAGGACGTGGCCGCCCTGATGCACGACCGCGACCTCCTGGTGCTCTGCGCCGACCAGCCGCAGAAGCTGATCCGCCAGTGGACCAACGAGGCCGCCCTGCGCACCGGCACCCCGTGGATGCTCGCCCAGTACGCCGGTCCGATGGCGGTCATCGGACTCTTCATCCCCGGCCAGACCTGCTGCCAGGAGTGCCTGGTCAGCATGACCGACTTCATCCGGCAGCAGTACGGCCAGGAGCCCGAGGATCTGTTCCCCTTCGACGGCCACGCCGTGATCGCGCCGACCGCGAACCTCACCGGGCACATGGCGGCGATGGACGCGGTCTACCACCTCGGTGGGATCCCCACCAGCACGGCCGGCCGGATGTTCCACCTGAGCCTCACCGACCTGACCTACCACTACGTCGTCACGCCGACGACCGGGGAGAAGTGCGAGACCTGCGGCTGGATCGGTCGATGACGATCGCCGCCCTGGACGCGACCAGCCGTCCGAGCGTGGCGCATCTGCTGGTGCGCCAGGAGGACGAGGACGAGTTCGTCCTCGGCAATCCGGCCACCGGGCGGTTCGTCGTCGTACCCGAGGCAGGCGCGCGCTTGATCGAGTTGCTCGTCGCCGGGCACACCGTCGCCGAGGTGGCCGACCTGCTGGAACAGGAGCTCGGCGAGCCGGTCGACGTACTGGACTTCGTCGAGATGCTCGTCGAGGCCGGCCTGCTCGACGAACGCGAGGCGGCGGGCGAGGCTGCGGCCACGCGCGTCGAGGAGGAGGCCGAGCCGGGCAAGAAGGTCAAGTACTGGGTGGTCTCGAAGATCCCGCCGTGGGTGGTCAAACCGCTGTTCGGCAAGGCCGCCTGGACGTTCTACGTCGGCTGCCTGGTCGCGACGCTGGCGATGTTCGCCGCCGACCACTCGCTGCTGCCGAGCTACGAGGACGCCTTCGTCGTCACCGACATCATGCTCAGCCTGGTGATCACCAACGTGGTCGTGATCGGTCTGGCCGTCGTGCACGAGATCTGGCACGCCTTCGCCGGTGCGGCCGCTGGGGTCAAGGCGCAACTCAGGCTCGAACGCCGTGGCATCTTCACCGTGCTGGAGACCGACCTGACCGGCCTGTGGGCGTTGCCGCCGGCCAAGCGGTACAGCCCGTTCCTGGCCGGGATGGCGTTCGACTCGTTCGTCCTGTTCGCCGCCGTCGCGCCGCGGTTCGCCTATTCGCGCGGCTGGCTCGACCTGAACCCGCATGTGGTCCGCTTCCTCGCGATGCTCGTGCTCAGCCAGGTCGGCAAGCTCGCCTTCCAGACGATGGCGTACCTGCGTACCGACATGTATCTCGTGATGGCGACCGCGACCGGCTGCAAGAACCTGCACCAGGTCACCCGGCTCAGCCTCAAGCGGCTGATCCGCAAGCTCACTCCGGTCGAGCAGACGATCCTGCGCGACGCGGACGCCAAGGATCTGCGGGTCGCCCGGTGGTACCGGCTGCTCTACCTGGCCGGCATCGTCTGGATGGGCTGGTTCGCCTGGAACTTCATCCTGCCGGCCGCCAAGGTGACCATCGGCTGGGCCGCCGGGGTGATGGTCGGCGCGCCGATCTTCAGCTTCTACTGGTGGGAAGGGATCGGCCTGGTCTCGTTCGCGTTCGTGAACCTGACCGCGCCGCTGTTCGTTGCCCTCCGCAACCGTATCCGCGCGCGCCGGGCTGCTGCGGCGGTGGCGGTATGACGAAGGCGCGCAAGTGGGGACTGCTGGTCAGCGTGATCGTGACCGGTCTGAGCGTGCTGACCATGTCGGGTCTCGCCTTCGGGGTCCTGCTCGGCTCGTTCACCGACAAGCCCGCGCTGGCGTGCGACCAGGTCCCGGGCACACCGCAGCCGTTCGAGGGCAAACGCCACATCCCGTACGACGGTGCGCCACACGACCCGTACCGATCGATGCCGCCGACTTCCGGGCCGCACTCGCCTCGCGTCGTACCGCCGGGCATCTACCGCAAACCGGTCGCGGAGGAGTTGCAGGTGCACGTCCTCGAGCACGGGCACGTGATGCTGCAGTACGCGCCCGACGTACCGGCTGAGGTGGTGGACGATCTCGAACGGATCGGGCGGCAGTATCCGCGGGACGTGGTCGTGGCGCCGTACCCGAAGCTCGGTCACGGCATCGCGCTCAGCGGCTGGCAGCGTTCGCAACGTCTGGACTCGCTCGACGAGGGCGCTGTCGTGGCGTTCGTGACTAAGGTGCCTGGCCGGTACAACCACCAGTGGCGTGATGGCGCGACGGACTGCTTGCCGCCGCATCCGCCCGATGGTGAGAACTGACTGTCGTATTTCGCGTTCAGAGTTAGTCACGGGGGACGAGGATGGGCCGCGAGGAGTTGGATTTACCTGGCCGGCAGGGCGTACTGGACGCCTCGCTGCGCCTGCAGGTGGTGCGCGCCGCGCGCTGCGACGAGTGGGCAGCGGGGCGGTCGGCGCAGGCTGAGGTGTACCTGTTCGGCCGGGACCTGCTGAGTCTGCGCGACTGGTTGCGGGCGGAGTGCGGTGGCGCGGAGGAGCTGATCGCGGTCACCTCGATCCGCGACCAGACGGTGGAGACGTTCGCGCCGAGCCATCGGGCGAACCGTGAACTGGTCCGGCGCGGGGTGCGGATGACGAGTTTCTTCGACAACAGCGGTGGGTCGTCGGCGGTCACCGACTTCATCATCGCGGCCGGCGAGGACATGCCGTACCACGTCGCGTGTGGGCCGATCCAGATGAAGCTGTTCGACGGCGAGCGGGTGCTGGTCGAGGGGCCGGTCACCGGCGAAGGCGAGCGCAGCCTGATGGTGATGACCGGCACGGAGGCGGTCAACGCGGCCCGCCAGTACCTGAAGGCTGTCCGGCAGACCGCCGTCCGCGCCCGCGAACTCCGCGACCGCACCGTCGAACTGACCCCACGCCAGCACCTGATCGCCGCGCAACTGAGCGCCGGCTGCACCGACGACGAGATCGCCGACCTGCTCACGATCAGCGTCCGCACCGTCCGCTACGAGGTGTCCCGCCTGCTCGACGAACTACAGGTCAGAACCAGATTCGCCGCCGGCGTCCGCTACGCCCGCACAAGAACCGCCGGCACCTGACCGGGACACAGCGTGGCTGCTACCGGCGACCCTGTTTCGTCGGGGGGACGATCGAGCTGTCCGAGGTGGCCGACTTCGGGGTCTTGGGTTGCTTGGGTTTGCGGACTTCGCGTCCGCCCTTGTTCTTCGCCATGAGGTGCTCCCGGGGTGAGGATGTCGCGTGGGCTGCCTGAGGCTCTGCCGAGCCCGATGCGCCGCGGAACTCCTGGTCCCCGGGGGTTAACCCGACCGTACACCGAGAACAGCCGCCAAGCCGCTACAGCCAGCGCCGCCCGACGGCTGCGCGAATCATCGGTCGGTGGTGAGGTGGGCGGCGCATTCGGCGGCGAGGGCCTTGGCGAGGGACTCGGGGGCGTCGTCGGCTGGTTCGGGGACGATGTGGTGGACGGTGCCAGTCGCTTGCAGGTCGGTGGCGGTGATGCGTTGGGTTGTGGCCATTGTGGGGGCGTGGGTGGTGTCGCCGTGCATGATCGCGCTGGCGCCTTCGGGTGGGAGAGGCGCGAGCCAGGCGTGCTCGGCGGCGATCACGGTGGTTGCCGGGAGCAACGCGAGGGCGCCGCCGCCGGTTCCCTGGCCCAGGAGTACCGAGATCGTTGGGACCTTGAGGGTGGCGAGCGTGGCGATGCACTGCGCGATCTCGGCGGCCACTCCGCCTTCCTCTGCCTCGCGGGAGAGTTCGGCGCCGGGGGTGTCGATGACGGTGACGAGGGGGAGGCCGAGGTCTTCGGCGAGGCGCATGCCGCGACGGGCTTGGCGGAGAGCGGTCGGGCCCATCGCCTTGTTTTGCGAGCGATCCTGGCCGACCAGTACGCAGGGCTGGCCGTCGAGCCGGGTGAGTGCGACGAGGATGCTCGCGTCGGGCTCGGTCAGCCGGACCGTACTGGTGGCGCCGTGGCGAAGGAGCTCGCGTACGCCGATCCGGTCGGGCCGGCGGGTTCGGAGTACGGAATCCCAGCCGTCGGCGGGCCCGGCTTCTCCGGTACGCCGAGTCAGCGCCGGCGCCGTTGGTGGGTCGACCAGCACGGCCAGCGCCCGATCGAGCAGGACCGGGAGGTCGGCCGACTCGACAACACCATCGATCACCCCATGAGCGGCGAGGTTCTCGGCCGTCTGCACCCCGGCCGGGAAAGCCTCGCCGTACAGGGCTTCATAGACCTTCGGACCGAGAAACCCGATCAACGCACCAGGCTCGGCGACGGTGATGTGCCCCAACGACCCCCACGACGCGAACACCCCGCCGGTCGTCGGATGCCGCAGATGTACGAGATAAGGCAACCCCGCCGCCTTGTGCGCCATCAACGCCCGCGAGATCCGCACCATCTCGACAAACGCCGGCGCCCCCTCCTGCATCCGCGTCCCACCAGACGCGGTCGACGCAAGCACAGGCAACCCCTCACCCGTTGCCCGCACCACCGCTTCGGTGATCCTGGCGGCGGCAGCCCGCCCGATCGACCCACCCAGAAACGCGAACTCACTCACCACCACCGCAACCGCCCGGCCCCGCATCAGCCCGCGCCCGGTAACAACCGCCTCATCAGTCCCAGCTCGCTCCGCCGCCCTCCGCAGCTGCTCCCGGTACGACGCCCCAGCGCCCGACGGCTGGCCAGTGGCTGGCTCGTCTTCGATCGGGCGGTCCCAGGACTCGAACGAGCCTCGGTCGAGCACTACCTCGATGAGTTCGCGGGCGCTCACTCCAACCACTCCCGGATCGCCGCGCCATGCTGGTCCAGCGTCGGGGGAGCGGCATGCTCTCGGGGAGTCGTCTCCTCGGCGCCCTGGAAGAACCGCAACGGCGGACCAGGCAAGCGCAGCGCACCGAGCGTCGCGTGCTCGACGTCGATCAGCAGCCCCTGGCTCGCCGTCTGGTCCCACTCGTAGACCTCGTCCAGCCGCCGTACCTTCCCGGCCGGAATCCCCGCCTCGCGCAGCCGCGCCAGCAACTCCTCCGCCGGATACTCCGCGAAGACGCCCTCCACCACCTCGATCACCCGCTCGCGCTGCGCCACCCGCTCCGCATTCGTCGCCAACCCCTCAGCGACGATCCCGAACGAAGTACAGAACCGCTGCCACAACCCCTCACTCCCGACCGCGATCTGCACCGCCCCATCCGCACACCGGAACAACCCGTACGGCGCGATCGACGGATGATGGTTGCCCTGAGCAACGCCAACCTCACCCGCCACGGTGAATCGCGTGCCCTGGAACGCATGCACCCCGACCACGGCCGCCAACAGCGAAGTACGGACAACACTGCCGACGCCCGTCCGATCGCGTTCATGCAGCGCCGCGACAACGCCGTACGCCCCGTACATCCCGGCCAGCAGATCCGCGATCGGCGTACCGACCCGCTGGGGATCGTCCGGCCCCGACCCCGTCAACGACATCAACCCGGCCTCACCCTGCGCGATCTGGTCATACCCAGCACGCCCACCCTCCGGCCCGTCATGCCCGAACCCGGTGATGGACAGCACGACCAGCCGCGGATTCCGCGCACGCAACGCCTCGATACCCAGCCCGAGCCGCTCGAGCACCCCGGTCCGGAAGTTCTCCACCAGCACATCGGCGCGATCCACCAACCGCAGCAGCAGGTCCCGATCGCCCGCAGCCTTGAGATCGAGCGCGATGGACTCCTTGTTGCGATTGGCCGACAGGAAGTACGTCGACTCCCCATCGACGAACGGCGGGCCCCAGCCCCGCGTGTCATCGCCGGTACCAGGTACCTCGACCTTGATCACCCGCGCGCCGAGATCGCCGAGCATCATCGTCGCGTGCGGACCCGCCAGCGCGCGGGACAGGTCCACCACCAGTACTCCGTCGAGCGGCCCGGGCATCCGTGTCACCAGCCCGGGAGCACGAGGGCGGCCCAGACGAGCAGCGGTCCGACCACCACGACGATCGTGCTGTAGAGGAGAATCTGCTTGTAGTACACGGGTTCCGAGATCGAGTCCGGCTTGTTCGCGAGCATCAGCGCGCCATTGGTCGAGAACGGGCTGACGTCGACAATGGTCGACGCGATCGCCAGCGCCGCCACGAAGAAGCCGGCGTGGATGCCGCCGTTCGCGATCAACGGCACGGCGATCGGGATGATCACCGGCAGCAACGCGGTCGACGAAGCGAACGCCGAGACCACCCCGCCGACGTAACAGAGGATCAGCGCACCGATCGCCGCGGCGCCGAGCCCGGCCGCCCACTTGCCGACGAACTCGGGCGAGCCAGCCTTGGTCAGGATCGCGGCGTAGGTGCTGACACCGGCGACGAGCAGCACGGTCGGCCAGGCGATCTGGCGAACCGCGTCCTTGTGCTCCTTGGGCGCGAGCATCGCCAGGATGACCGCGGCCGTGATCGAGACGAAGCCGATGTTCTTGTCGAAGGCCAGCGCGACGACGGCGACCCCGACGAACGCGACCAGCGTCAGCACCTGATCCCGGCGTACGCCGAGAGCCTGCGTCCCAGTCGGGGCGGAGGTACCGGTTCCTCGCGCGGGTACTGTGGCGCCGCCGCGGTGCAGGTCGTCGGCGAGCGTGTCGGGTTCGTTCGGGTCGACGCGCTGGGCCATCAGTTTGCGGCCGCCGAACAGGACGAAGAGGATCGCGGCCATCACCAGGTTGACCGCGAGGCTGGCCAGGAAGACGGTCAGCTCACTGGACGGCAGGTTGTTCTGCTCCATCACCGAGTTGGTGATGGTGCCGTAGATGCTGATCGGCGAGAACCCACCGCCCTGCGCGCCGTGCACGACGAACATGCCCATCATCAACGGATTGATCTTGTACTTCCCGGCGAACCCGAGCGCGATCGGCCCGATGATCGCGCAGGCGGCCGGGCTGGCCGCGCCGATCGCGGTCAGCAACGCGGTGACGGCGAACATCACCCACGGGATCAGCGCGACCCGGCCCCCGACGGCCTTCACCGCGCTACTGACTATCAGGTCGACGGTTCCGTTGTTCTTGGCGATCGCGAACAGGTACGTGACGCCGATCAGGGTCAGGACGAGATCGCCGCTGACGCCGGCCAGGATCTCCTTCTCGCTCAGGTGCAGCGAGTACATCCCGACCAGCCACGCCGCGACGTACGCGAGCGCGCCCATGTTGATCGGCAGCAACGTGCCCAGCACGAACAACGCGACGAGCGCGAGGATCGCTACCCACTCTGGTCCCATGGTGGTGGTCCTTGTCTCCGGGGCGGAAGTAGAGCTAACGCTTGAGGTGGATCACTGGCCTAGCCAATAGCTCAATGACCCAATTGTCAATAAGCTCTCTGTCATGGCAGACGATTTCCCCCGCCCGGTACTACGAACGCGGCTGTACGAGCAGGTCGCGGAGCAGATCACCGCGTGGATCGCGTCGAACGGTCTGCGCGCGGGTGATCGGTTGCCGCCGGAGCGGGAGCTTGCCGTCCGGCTGGGGGTGAGCCGGGCGACGCTGAGCCAGGCGCTGGTCGCGCTGGAGGTGATCGGCGTGGTGGTCGTCCGGCACGGCGACGGGACCGTGCTGACTGATCGGGCGCGGACGGGTGCGGTGATCGACGCCATCCGCGCGCATGCGGACCGGCTGCCGGAGATCATCGAGGCGCGGGATGCGCTGGAGTCGAAGCTTGCGGCGCTGGCAGCGGTACGGCGTACCGACGCTGACCTTGCGGCCATCCGCGCCGCCCTGGAGGAGATGGAACGCGACATCACAGCCGGTGGACGTGGAGTCGAAGGCGACGAACTCTTCCACGGAGCCGTCACGCGAGCGGCCCGATCCGAGTTGCTCGCCCAGATGATGGGCGCCCTCGAGGACCTGATCAAGGAGACCCGGCTGGAGTCGCTGTCTCAACCTGGTCGCCCCCGCGAGTCCCTGGCCGGCCACCAACGAATAGCCGACGCGATCCTCGCGAGCGATCCCCAAGCAGCAGCCGCGGCCATGCACGAACACGTCCTACTGGTCAGCGACGTAGCCCTACTCCGCGAAGACGTCCCGCGGCCACATCGTGAGTCGCGCGATCTCCGCGAGGATGCACCGCCGCCGCATCGCGGGTCGGGCGATGTCCGTGAGGACGTGCTCCGGCCACATCGTGGGTCGGGCGAGTTGCGTGAGGAGTTGTGACGGGGGCGGAGCATCTTGGGATCATCGCCACTGGGTTCGGCGCCGGCGTGCTGACCTCGACGGTCGGTGTCGCGTCGCTGCTGAGCTTTCCGGTGCTGATCGCGCTCGGGATCCCGCCAGTGGTCGCCAACGTGTCGAACACCGTGGGCCTGATCCCTGCCGCGCTCGGCGGCTCGCTCGGCTATCGACGGGAGTTGCGCGAGCAACCGCGGGTGAGCAGGCTTGTCATGGTGGCCTGCGCGATCGGCGCCGTCGGCGGTGCCGTACTGCTGCTGGCCCTGCCGCCTGGTGTCTTCGAGTCGATCGTGCCGTGGTTGATCCTCTTCACCTGCTTGCTCGTCGGCGCCCAGCCCTGGATCTCCCGCTGGCTGCGCGCCCGCAACATCTCCGAGCACGTGCCGCGGACCGCCATGTCACCCGCGACGATCGTCTTCGCGACGCTGACCGGCGTCTACGGCGGGTACTTCGGCGCCGGCGCCGGGGTGATGATGATGGCCGTCCTCAGCCTCGGCCTCGACCTGGATCTCCGCGTCGTCAACGCCCTGAAAACCCTGGCCCTGCTGGCCGCGAACGTGGTCGCCGGCCTGATCTTCGTCTTCGTCGCCGACATCGACTACACCGTCGCCGGACTGCTGGCGATCGGCTCCATCGTGGGCGGCTACACCGGCTCGCACCTCGGCCGGGTGCTCCCGCCGACCCTGCTCAGAATCCTCGTCGTACTGGCCGGCATCATCGCGGCCGTCATCATGCTGTGAGTGGTCAAAAGATCAGCTTGGCCAGGCCACTGAGGAAGATCGGGCCGAGGATGATGCCGTTGATCCATTTGTGGTCGAGCAGGACGGCGGCGAATTCGCGGATGGTCGCACTGGGCCAGAAGTAGGCGGCGGTGGGGGAGCCGAGGACCTGGCCGTTGACCTTCGCCTTGCGGGCGGTGAAGGCGGCGCGCAGCGCGTGGTAGTTGTTGGTGACGATCAGGCACCGGTACTTCGGGTTGAGGTCGTACATGATCTCGCGGCTGAACGTCAGGTTCTCGAACGTCGAGGTCGACCGGTCCTCGAGCAGGATCTGGTCAGCTGGTACGCCCTTGTCGACCAGGTACTTCGCCATCGCGTGCGACTCGGGCATGTCCTCACCCGGGCCCTGGCCGCCCGACGTGATCAGCATCGGCGAGCGGCCCTTGGCGCGGGCTCGTTCCCAGGTGAGCTGCGCGCGGTCGAGCCGGCTCGCCAGCAGCGGTGGGACCCGGCTGCCGCGCAGGCCCGAGCCGAGGACGACGATGAAGTCGACCTTGCGGGAGCCGCGGATCCGGGCGTACACGAACGAGTACGCGAGAAAGCAGACGAACAGGAACGAGATGTAGGTCAGCGCGAGCAGCAGCGTCGACTGGACCACATCCACCTTGGGCGACGACCACTGCGTCACGATCAGGTTGAAGACGACATACCCGATGATGCCCAGCCCGGCCGCGAGCGAGAGCAGGTTGGCCGGCCGATGGCCCTCCCGCTTCCACATCGTCACCCCGTTGACGGTGAGGAAGATCGCGAGCACGAAGATGATCACCGGAATCGCCACCAGCACGGCGACGACGAGCAGCCGCGCGGCCGTGCCCGACACCGCGTCGAGCGCGAAGACCGTCCCGATCCCGGCAAACATGATCGTCAGTACCAGGTACACGCCGTTGCGCAGCACCCTCCGGTCGCGGATCCAGGTGAACAGGAACAGGGCGAACCAGAGGCCCGCGATCCCGAACGAGACGATCATGACGCGCTGGTACTCCTTGATCACCGGGAGGTCGGGCGCTGGTCATCAAACCATGCGCCCGACCGCCGGCCGGGGATTTGACCAGGTGTCGTCAGGCGAGCTTGGTGAGCGAGCTGATCGTTGCCTTGTGCAAGTTCTTGATCACGTTCAGGGTCTTCGGGTCACCGGCGTACAGGTGCGAGCCGGACTCGAAGACGAGGTAGGCGCGGCCGCCGTACTCGGTGATGCCCTCGGACATGCTGGGTGCCCGGAAGCACTTCAGCTTGGCCTTGTCCAGGTCGGGCTGGCCGCGGCGGACGACGTACAGGTTGCTGCGGTTGGTCCGGCCGTACGAGGTGCTGAAGACGAAGTGGGTGCCGGTGACGAGCAGGCCTTGCGTCTTGGTCGGCACCTCCCACGCCTTGTTGATCGTGGTCAGCGAGCCGTTGCTGTTGATCTTGTACTGGTACATCTTGTCGCGGCCCTTGTCGTTGAACTTGCCGGACCAGACGTAGCCGCCGTAGCTGGTCAGGAACGACGCGCCGTACACCTTGCGCTCCGCGCCGACCGCCTTGACGTACGGCGTGCCGGCCGCCTTCATCGCGGTCTTCAGCGTGGACAGCTTGTACTTGCGGATGCCGTTGGTGCTGCCCTGCACGAAGGCCCAGCCGTTGCTGGTGGTGATCCCGCCGCCATGGGTGGCGGCGATCGCGACGACGCCGACCGTCTTGTTGGTGGCCGGGTCGATCCCGATGATCTGCGAGTTCGCGCCCGAGCGGTAGGCCGTGACGAGCAGCAGGTCCTTCGAGCCGTCCCAGTTCCACCAGGTGCCGATGCCCTGCGGCGTGTACTTGCTCAGGTTCGGCACGGCGGCGCTGACGCTGAAGCGGTCGTTGTACATCTTCGACGCGGACGGGCCGTCGTAGAAGTCCCTGCCGCCGAGCGTGGTGCTGCAGCTGATCGCGGTTGTGGCAGCCGTGGCCTGGGTGGCGGCCTGGGAGCTGTCGGCTCCCTTGAGCGCGACCGTGACGGCGGTTCCGCCGGCCAGTACCGCGGCCAGTCCGAGGGCGGTGAACTTGGTGAAACGCAAGATGGTTCCTTTCGATATTACTTCTGGGAAGCTGCCAGGAAGTGTTTCAGGCCGGCCGGGTCAAGGTCCGGGGTGTAGGCCGCGTAGTGCGGCTGGTTCCATCCAGACGCGCCGAACGGGAGATAGGTTCCACCGGCCTGCTGGACGAGGAGCTGGCCCGCGCAGATGTCCCAGGCGCTGACCGAGAAGCCGACCGTCGCATCGACCCAGCCGGCCGCGACGTGGGCAAGGCTGAGGGCTGCGCTGCCCGGCCGCCGCAGGGTGCCGTACGCCGACACGAGCTCACCGAAGGCGGCCAGGCCTTCCGCGCCGTCCTCTGCCACGTCCCGCGCGCTGGGATAGCTGGTGAGAATGGTCGCCTCGGCCTCGTCGCGGGGGCCGGACGAGCGGAGGATGTTGCCGTTCAGCCAGGCCCCGGACAGGTCGGCGGTGAAGAGGTTGCCCGCCATCGGGTCGAGAATCGCGCCGGCCACGATCCGGCCGTCGAGGACCGCGCCGATCGACGTACAGAAGAAGGCGAGTCCGCGCGCGAAGTTCGCCGTACCGTCGATCGGGTCGACGTACCAGGTGACCTCGCCGGAGCCCTCGTGGGCGCCGTCCTCCTCACCGACGACGGTGCTGCCCGGGAAGCGCTTGGTGAGCAGCTCCGAGATCGCCGCCTCGGCCCGGCGGTCGTGCACGGTCACCGGGTCGTGCTTGTCGCGCTTGAACTCGACGTCCATGCCACCGCGGAAAGCGGTGCGCAGATCGTCGGCCACCAGCCGGGCAGCCTCGGCGGCGGTGGCGGACAGCTCCTGGGACAAGGCAATGGCTTCAGAGGGCATGCGGATCAACCTATCCGAGGCGGTATGGAAGGCTCTCAGGCAGACGAGCGAAGGGCGTGAGGCGCATGACGAAGAACTGGGCAGGCAACATCACCTTCTCGGCGGAGGTCCGGTCGCCGCGCACGGTGGCGGAGATGCAGGAGCTGGTGCGGTTGTCGGAGCGCGTCCGGGTGCTCGGCAGCGGGCACTCGTTCAACCGGATCGCGGACACCGACGGCACACTGGTCTCGGTGGCCGCGCTGCCGAGGATCGCGGCTCTCGAGGCGGACGACACCGTCACGATCGCGGCCGGCCTGCGGTACGGGGAGGTGACGGCGTACCTGCAGGACGAGGGCCGGGCGCTGCACAATCTCGGCTCACTGCCGCACATCTCCGTCGCGGGCGCCTGCGCGACCGGTACGCACGGTTCGGGCGACGCCAACCGCACCCTCGCGGCCGCTGTCACCAGCACCACCTTCATCGCCGCCGACGGCGAACTCGTCACGCTCACCCGCGACGACCCGGACTTCCCCGGCGCGATCGTCTCGCTCGGCGCTCTCGGGGTGACCGTCGAGCTGGAGCTCGAGACGCAACCGTCGTACGAGATCAGCCAGGTCGTGTACGACGGCCTGCCGGTCGCGCGCCTCGGTACGGACTTCGAGGAGATCTTCTCGAGCGCCTACAGCGTGAGCGCCTTCACCGACTGGGTCGACCCGGACGTGATGGTGTGGCGCAAGATGCTCGCCGGTACGCCGTACGAACCGTCCTGGCTGGGAGCCCGGATCGCCGACGGCGCCCGCCATCCGATCAAAGCGATGCCCGCCGACTTCGCCACCCAGCAAGGCGGCGTGGCCGGCCCCTGGAACGAGCGCCTCCCGCACTTCCGCCTGGAGTTCACCCCCAGCAACGGCGAAGAACTCCAGTCCGAGTTCTTCGTCCCGCGAGCAGCCGCCCCCCAGGCCTTCGAGGAACTGAAGGCCCTGGGCCAACGCCTGGCCCCCGTCATCCAAATCTCCGAAATCCGTACCATCGCCGCCGACGACCTCTGGCTCAGCCCCAGCCAGGGCCGCGACACCGTAGCCCTCCACTTCACCTGGATCCAGGACGAACCAGCCGTCCGCCCCGTAGTAGCCGCCCTCGAAGAAGCCCTGCTCCCCTTGGGCGCCCGCCCCCACTGGGGCAAGGTCTTCACCGTCGACGCCACCACCCTCCGCGACTGCTACCCCAAAATCTCCGACTTCACCGCCCTCGCCGCCAAGTACGACCCCAACGGCAAATTCCGCAACGACTACCTGAACACCTACCTGCCCGCCTGAACCCGAACTGTTGACGGCTGGAAAGTCCTGACCTACCTTTTGTCGAAACGCTTCGTCGAAGCGTTTCGACGAGGCCGAAGGGGTGGCGATGGCGACGATGACGGATGTCGCCCGGCTTGCCGGGGTTTCGGTGAGCACTGTGTCTTATGTGCTGACCGGGACGCGGCCGATTTCCGAGGCGACTCGGGAGCGGGTGCTGGCGGCGATGGCTGAGTTGGGGTATCAGCCGAACGCTATGGCGCGTGGGCTGGCCAGTCGGCGGAGCAACATCATCGGGCTGTTGCTGCCGCTCACCGGGCGTGGGCTGGGGGCGACCGAGACGGCGTTCGTCACGGGGGCTACCGAGGCGGCGCGGGAGGCCGGGTACCACCTGATGTTGTGTCCGGTCGGCACCGGTGACGCGGATGAGCTGCAGACGCTGGCGACTCAGCGGCTGCTGGACGGCTTCCTGGTGATGGAGGTCCAGCTGGAGGACCGGCGGGTCGATCTGCTTCGCAAGCTGGAGGCGTCGTTCGTGCTGATTGGCCGGACGCGGGACACCACCGGGCTCGCCAGTGTGGACATCGACTTCGAGCAGACCGTCGACGACGCGGTCGCGCACCTGGTCGAACTGGGTCACCACACGATTGCCTACGTCAACCATTCGGAAGCCAGCCTGGCCGGCGGTTACGGGCCGGCGAAGAGAACCGCCGCCGCATTCGAGGCGGCGCTGGCCCGGCACGGGATCACTGGCGTGATGGTGCCGAGTGAGGACACCGCCACCGGGGGCAGGCGGGCGATCGGTACCGCCCGTGAGCTGTGCCCGCGGCTGACCGGTGTCCTGGTGATGAACGAGAACGCGGCCCTCGGGATCCTGGCCGAACTGCGCGAGGCGGCACTCGACGTGCCCTGGGACGTGTCGGTCGTGTCGATGGTGACGTCGGCGGCCGTCGCCGATCTGGCCAGCCCGGCCCTGACCGCGATGACGTCTCCGGGCGCGGCGGTCGGCGCGGCCGCGACCCGGGTCCTGCTTCGGCGCCTCGCCGACGGCGACACGTCGTCGACCTACCAAGAGCTGTTGCCCTGTGTGCTGGAGGTCCGCGGAACCACCGGCGAATCCAGAAGAAACAAGAACAAGTAGTGAGTGTCCGTCGCCGCGCTGCAACGCGACGACGGACTGAGGAACCACCGGACAGACACCCGTTCAAAGGAGTACACCCATGCGGTCTCCCCGCACCATGATCTCAGTGGGGGCGGCGATCGTCTCGCTAGCCCTCGTCCTGGCCGGCTGCGGCAGCGGCGACGACGACAGCGCGAGCGGCAGCGCCACCGGCACCGGCACCGGCACCCTCAAGCTGTGGCACTACGAAAGCGCGAACGGCGCGATGGGCAAGGCCTGGGACAAGGCCATCGAGGTGTTCAAGACCGAGCACCCCGGCGTCAGCGTGCAGTTCGAGCGCAAGGGCTTCGAGCAGATCCAGCAGAACGCGTCGATGATCCTCGGCTCCGACCAGGCGCCGGATCTGATGGAGTACAACAAGGGCAACGCCACCGCCGGCCTGCTCAGCTCCAAGGGGCTGCTCACCGACCTGAGCGACGAGGCCGCGAGCCGCGGCTGGGACAAGGCGCTCAGCCCCAGCCTGCAGACCACCGCCCGGTACGACGAGAAGGGCGTGATGGGCTCGGGCAAGTGGTACGGCATCCCGAACTACGGCGAGTACGTGATGGTCTACTACAACAAGGCCCTCTTCAAGCAGTACGGCGTTGCCGTGCCGAAGACGCTCGACGAGCTGACCGCCGCGATGGACACCTTCGTCGCGAAGAAGGTCACGCCGCTGGGCATGGCCGGCGCGGAGTACCCGGCCGGTCAGCTGTACTACGAGCTCGCGCTGTCCAAGGCCGACCGCTCGTTCGTCGACAACTACCAGCTGTACAAGGGCAGCGTCGACTTCAAGTCCGACCCGCTCAAGTACGGCGCCGACACGTTCCGCGACTGGGTCCAGAAGGGCTACATCTCGAAGCAATCGGCCAGCCTCAAGGCCGAGGACATGGGCACCGCGTTCATCGCGGGCAAGACGCCGATGATCGTCAGCGGCTCGTGGTGGTACGGCCGGTTCGCGAGCGAGATCAAGAAGTTCGACTGGGGCACCTTCCTGTTCCCCGGCAACAAGCTGAACGCGGGCTCGT
Organism: Kribbella sp. NPDC051620; assembly: GCF_044453825.1. Classification (NCBI taxonomy): domain Bacteria; kingdom Bacillati; phylum Actinomycetota; class Actinomycetes; order Propionibacteriales; family Kribbellaceae; genus Kribbella; species Kribbella sp. NPDC051620. The sequence goes on along the minus strand of NZ_JBITDB010000003.1, from coordinate 738,611 downwards.
CCGGCAACCTGTGGGTCGTCCCCGAGCAGTCGAAGAACAAGAAGCTCGCCTACGACTTCATCGACATCACCATGCGGCCGGAGATCCAGACCATCATGGCCAACAACGGCGGCGTCCCGGTCAAGGCCGACCTGTCGAAGGTGACGGACCCGAAGAACAAGGAGCTGATCGCGAACTTCGACGCGATCACCAAGGACGACGGCCTGGCCTTCTACCCCGACTGGCCGGTCCCCGGGTACTACGACGTGCTGGTGGCCGGCGGCCAGTCGCTGATCAACGGCTCCAAGAACCCTGACCAGGTGCTCGCCGACCTCGGCAAGGCCTACGACCAGGGTGTCCAAGAAATCAAGAACGGATGACCCGGGGCAGGGCAGGTTACTGGTGGTACCTGCTGCCCGGCGCCGTCGCCTTCACCGCCGTCGTCGCCGTCCCGTTCGGCGCCAACCTGTACCTGTCGCTGACGAAGTGGTCGGGGATCGGCGATCCGCGCTGGGTCGGGCTGGACAACTACGACCGGCTGCTGCACGACGACGTCTTCTGGACGTCGTTCCGCAACACGGCGGCGATGGTGATCGCGATGGTGGTGGTCCCGACGCTGATCGGGCTGGTGCTGTCGGCCACGTTGTTCGACGTGATCGGCCGCCGGTTCGGGCAGAAGACGGCCTCCTTCCTGCGAGCCACCTTCTACCTGCCGCAGGTACTGCCGGTCGTCGTGGCCGGCATCCTGTGGGGCTGGCTGTTGCGTCCCGACGGCGCCGTCAACGCCGTCGGGAAGGTGATCGGCCTGGGTGAGCACGACTGGCTGGGCGATCCGAAGACCGCGTTGCCGATGGTGATGCTGGTGATGATCTGGGTGCAGATCGGCTACCCGGTGGTGATCTTCATGGCCGCGCTGCAGCGGGTCGACCCCGACCTGTACGAGGCGGCTGAGATCGACGGCGCCGGCTGGTTCCGCCGGTTCCAGGCAATCACCCTGCCGCAGATCCGGCCGGAGACCTTCGTCGTCACCCTCACCTGCACGATCGCGGCGCTGAAGGTGTTCGGCCCGATCTGGGCACTGACCCGGGGCGGTCCGAACAACGCGACCACGGTGCCGTCGTACTTCGCCTACAACGCCTTCTTCAACAAGCTCCAGGTCGGGTACGGCGCTGCCGTGGCGACCGCGCTGACTCTGGTGATCGTTGCCGTCAGCATCGGATTCCTGAAGGTCCAGGGGAGGGCCGAGTCATGACGACACTGACGCTGACCCGAAGCCGGGTGACCCGGAAGGATCCCGACCGGTACAAGCAGGGCGCGGCGCGTTGGGTAGTACTGGCGCTGGTCGTGCTCACCGCTGCGCTGGTGCTCGTGCCGTTCGCGGTGATGGTGATGAACGCCTTCAAGTCGCCCGCCGACTACTCGGGCAACGGGCCGCTGGCGTGGCCGGAGTCGTTCCAGCTGCACGGCCTGAAGACGTACTGGCAGCAGGTGCACTTCGGGGGCAAGCTGCTCAACTCGATCATCATCTCCGGCTCGGTCGCGGTGCTCGGCGTCGTACTGTCGCTGCTGAACGCCTACGCGCTCGGCGTCGGCCGGGTCCGCGGCCGGATGTGGATCGTCGCGCTCTTCCTGCTGGCCAACATGATCCCGCAGGAGGCGCTGGTCTACCCGCTGTACTCGATGGCGAAGACGCTCGGCCTCTACAACAGCCGGCTCAGCGTGATCATCATCTTCACCGTGATCCAGAGCGCCTTCGGGACGTACCTGCTGGCGTCCGTGCTCGGCACCTTCCCGAAGGCGTTGCTGGAGGCCGCCGCGCTGGACGGCGCCGGCCGCTGGACCACCTTGTGGCGAGTGGTCGTACCGACCGTGCGGCCGACGTTGTCGGTGCTGCTGATCTTCTTCTTCATCTGGACCTGGAACGAGTTCTTCATCCCGCTGGTGATGCTGATCGACAACAGCACCCAGACCGTTCCGCTCGCCCTCGCCTCCTTGCAGGGCGACCGGCTGATGGACGCCACCACCACGAACGCCGGGGCACTGATCAGCCTGCTCCCGACGGTCGTGTTCTTCCTGATCTTCCAGCGCACCCTGACCCGCGGCGTGACCGCCGGCGCGGTCAAGTAGAGAGGCAGTAGATGAAGTTCACAGACGGCTACTGGCAGCTTCGCCCCGGCCTGACCCGGCTGCGCCCGGCCGCGGTCGAGAGCGTCGAGACGACGGAGCGGTCGCTGGTCGCCTATGCGCCCGCGAAGCAGATCATCGGCCGCGGGGACACCCTCAACCAGCCCCTCTTCACCGTCACCATCAGCTCGCCCGCGGCCGGCGTGATCGGCGTCCGGATCCAGCATCACAGCGGGGGACTGCCACCACGGCCCGCCTTCGAGCTGACCGCCGACGACGATCATCCGGTCAAGATCGAGGTGGACGACGAGGTCGCCCGGCTGACCAGTGCCGACCTCACCGCGGTACTCAGGCTCGACGGGCCCTGGGATCTGCGCTTCGAACGCGACGGCAAGACCCTGACCGATTCCTCGGCCCGCAGCATCGGCCTGATCACCGACTCCGACGGCCGGCAGTACCTGCACGAGCAGCTCGCGCTCGGCGTCGGTGAGACCGTCTACGGACTCGGGGAACGGTTCGGCCCGCTGGTGAAGAACGGCCAGGTCGTCGACATCTGGAACGCCGATGGCGGTACGTCGAGCGAACAGGCGTACAAGAACGTGCCGTTCTACCTGACCAGTGCCGGGTACGGCGTACTGGTGGACACCCCGGCGAAGGTCTCGTTCGAGGTCGGCTCGGAGGTGGTGGCCCGCAATCAGTTCAGCGTCGAGGGACAGGAGCTGAGCTACTACGTCATCAGCGGTCCAGAACCCAAGGACGTACTGCGCCGCTACACCGCCCTCACCGGACGTCCCGCCCGGGTGCCCGCGTGGTCGATGGGACTGTGGCTGTCGACCTCCTTCACGACCGACTACACCGAGGAGACGACGAGCAGTTTCGTCGCCGGGATGGAGTCGCGGGACCTGCCGCTGAGCGTCTTCCACTTCGACTGCTTCTGGATGCGGCAGTTCCACTGGTGCGACTTCGTCTGGGACCCGGAGGCCTTCCCGGATCCGGCCGGCATGCTGGCCCGGCTGAAGGAACGCGGCCTGCGGATCAGCCTGTGGATCAACCCGTACATCGCGCAGCGGTCGATCCTGTTCGAAGAGGGCCGGCGGCTCGGCTATCTGCTCAAGCGGCCCGACGGATCGGTCTGGCAGTGGGACAAATGGCAGGCCGGGATGGCGATCGTCGACTTCACCAACCCGGCGGCGACGGCTTGGTTCCGGGCCAAGCTGCAGGTCCTGATCGACCTCGGGGTGGACTGTTTCAAGACCGACTTCGGCGAACGGATCCCGGTCGAGGACGTGGCCTGGTTCGACGGCTCCGATCCGGAGCGGATGCACAACTACTACCCGTACCTCTACAACAAAGCGGTGTTCGGGCTGCTGGAGGACAACCGGGGCGTTGGCGATGCCGTCCTGTTCGCACGGTCCGCGACCGTCGGCGGGCAGCAGTTCCCGGTGCACTGGGGCGGCGACTGTGAGTCGACCTTCGAGGCGATGGCGGAGTCGCTGCGTGGCGGCCTGTCGCTGGCGTCGTCAGGCTTCGGCTACTGGAGTCACGACATCGGCGGCTTCGAGGGAACGCCGGATGCGGCGGTCTTCAAGCGCTGGGTGCCGTTCGGGCTGTTGTCGTCACACTCGAGGCTGCACGGCTCGGGGTCGTACCGGGTGCCGTGGGCGTTCGACGAGGAGGCTGTCGACGTACTGCGTCGTTTCACCAAGCTGAAGATGTCGCTGATGCCCTACCTCGCGAGGGTCGCCGAGGAGGCCCACACCGACGGTACGCCGGTGATGCGGCCGATGGTGCTCGAGTTCCCGGCGGACCCCGGCGTCGCCTACCTCGAGCGCCAGTACATGCTCGGGCCCGACCTGCTGGTCGCACCGGTGATGAGCAAGGACGGCGAGGTCCGGTTCTACCTCCCCGAAGGCACGTGGACCCACCTGCTGACCGGCGAGCAGTTGGCCGGCAGCCGTTGGGTCACCCAGACGCACGGCTTCGACAGCTTGCCGGTACTGGTCCGTGAAGGCGCCGTGATCGCGATCGGCGCCGTCGACGACCGCCCGGACTACGACTGGGCCGACGGTGTCGAGCTGTGCTGGTACGTCCCCACCGAGGGACAGTCGACGCGCGTCCGTCTCCCCGGGCCGAACGGGGGGACGGCCGCGGTCGTCGAGCTGACCCTGGTCGACGGCGAGGCGACCGCCCGCGTCGTCGAAGGGACTTGCGAGCGGTTCACCGTCACCGTTCGAAGGTGAGGCTCTCCAGTCCGATGGATGCGGTGGAGAACACCGCATAGAGGGTGTGCACCCCGCTCGCCGCAGCGAGCGGGGTGTCGCTGTCTACCCAGGTATGGCGATGGCCGGTCGACGGAACCTGCACAGTGCCGAGCAGCAGACCGTGCAGTGGGTCGTCCAGCCGCAGCTCGATCGTGCCGGCCGTCAGTTCGGAGGCGACCTGGGCGATGCAGCGGGCGGCGCCGTCGGCCAGGTCCACGTCCTCGAAGGCGAGCCAGGCGCCGGCCTCCAGCGAACGAACGGCCTCGCCGTACTCCGGTGTGGTGTCCGTCATCGTCATCGAGCAGTACTCGTCGAAGGCCGTCGCCGCGACCGGAGCGGTGAAGATCGCCCGCGGCGGGATCGACTCCCCGGCGACGTCGAAGGATCCGGTGAGCCGGGTGTCCGTGGCGGACCTCCCGATCAGCACGCTGTGCCGGGCCGTCTCCACGCACCGCCGGTTCCGGGTGACGTCCCAGAAACCGAGGTCGGCGGCCTGGAGCCGGAACTGCACCTCGACGCTCTCCCCGGGGGCCAGCGCGACCTGCTGGAAATCCCGGAGCTGACGCAGGGGCTGCTTGGCCCGGGATCGCTGCTGGTGGGTGTAGAGCTGGACGACCTCGCGGCCGGAGCGGGTTCCGGAGTTCGTGACGGTGAGGCTCACCAGAAGTTCACCGTCGGACGGTACGGAGGGCGAGTCCAGGCGCAGCCCGGAGTACGTGAAGGTCGTGTAGCTCAGGCCGTGCCCGAACGGATAGAGCGGGCGGCCACGGAAGTACAGGTACGTCGAGTCGGTGGCGACGATGTCGTAGTCGAGGAGATCCGGCAGGTCGGCAGCCGATCGGTACCACGTCTGCGGCAGCCGGCCGGCCGGGTCCGAGTCGCCGAACAGTACGTCCGCAAGCGCCCGGCCGTACTCCTGACCGCCGTGGGCCGACCAGAGCAGCGCGGGCAGGTGCTGATCGGCCCACTCGACCGCAAACGGGTAGCTGCTCGACATCACCAGCACGGTTCGCGAGTTGGCCGCGTGCACGGCGCGGACCAGCCGGTCCTGGGCGGCCGGCAGTTCCAGTTCGGCCCGGTCCTCGGTCTCCCGGCCGTTCACCAGCGGGTGGTTGCCCACGACAACGATTGCGACGTCCGCGGCGGCCGCCAGCTCAGCGGCCCGGGCGGCGCCGTCGATCAGGGTGACGATCTCGAAGACGGTCGCCGACGTCGCCTCTTCGGCAGTCGCCATCGCCTCGCCGTCCGTCAGCTCGACGAAACGGCCGCTGTTGCGATGCCGGAGTACGGACGTGCTCTCGCCGATCGCGACCAGCTCGAACGTCTCCTTGACCTCCCACGTGCTGGGACCAGGGTGATCGGCGACGAGCGAGCCGGCATCGGTCACCGTGACGTAGGAGCCGGTCTCGACCGATCGCAGCGTCCACGCCCCACCGCCCCAGTCGAAGAGATCGAACGCACCGGTATCACCGATCCTGACCGACTTGTCCTGACCGGCGCCGAGACAGCCGGCGCTGGTCCGCAGCTCGATCCGGTCGACGCCCTCGCAGTAGTCGACGGCATCAGCGCCGAGCCGTTCGATCAGTCCGGCCCGAGCCGTCACTTGGTAGGGGAGCGTGCCCGAGTACCAGTCCTCGAACAGCGTGTCCGCGAGCGGCCCGACGACCGCGACCCGCTTTGTCGTCTCGGCGCTCAACGGCAGTACCTGGCACTCGTGCTTGAGCAGCACGATGGACTGCCTCGCGGCGTCCTGGGCCAGTTGGCGGTGCGCGGGGCAGCCGACCACGTCCGCCGCGGGGGAGGAGTACGGATTCAGCTCGGCCGGATCGAACTCGCCCAGCCGGAACCTGATCGCCAGTGCGTGCCTGACCGCGTGGTCGATGTCCGCTTCGCTCAGCTTGCCCTGGGTCAGTGCCTCGGTCAGCAGCTGGATCGACGGACCCGCGTCGTTGTCGTCCTGGGTGATGCTGTCGACGCCTGCCTTGAGCATCGCGGCGTACGCGGTCGGCTTGTCACCGAAGTACCGCTGCAGTTCGACCAGGTTCGCGGGGGCGCCCGCGTCGCTGACGACCAGCAGGTCGTCCTCGGTCCAGGTCCGGACCAGCTCGTTGATCAGCGGGCTCAGGTGTGCCGGACGTCCGTTCACCAGGTTGTACGACGGCATCATCGCGACCGCCGCGCCGGCCTCGATCGGCGCGCGGAAGGCCGGCAGCTCGTAGTCGTGCAGCACCCGCGGCGGCAGGTTGCTGGAGGTCGTACAGCGGTCCGTCTCGTTGTTGTAGGCAAGGAAGTGCTTGAGCGTCGGCGCGGTCTTCAGCGTCCCCTCGACGTCGCCGGTCAAGCCCCGCCCGTAGGCGACAGCCAGTACGCCGGTGAGCCACGGATCCTCCGAATAGCCCTCCTCGTTGCGTCCCCAGCGCGGATCGCGCAGCGGATTCACGACCGGGGCCCAGACGTTCAGGCCGACGCCGGCCGGATCCTCGTGATGGAAGCGGCGGACCTCGTCGCCGACCGCGGAGCCGACGGCGCGGACCAGTTCGGGATTCCAGCTGGCGGCCAGACCGACGGCCTGCGGGAAGACCGTCGCCGGGCCGAGCCAGGCAACCCCGTGCAGGGCCTCCGTGCCGGTCCGGAAGGAGGCGAGGCCCAGCCGCGGGACGGCCGCCTGATGCTGGTGCAGCAGGCCGAGCTTCTCGGCCGGAGTCAGCTGGTCGAGCAGATCGCCGATCCGCTCCGGCAGCTTCCTGGCCGGATCGCGGAACGGCGGAAGGGGTGAGCGTGGCGGCGGATTGCTCATCGGGATCGGACTCCGGGATGCGTTCGGCCGTCTGCCGACGGGGGCGTTGTCGAAGCGCTTCGACAATGTGTCGAACGCCTGGGCGGCTCCGATTGGAGATCGAAGCGCTTCGATGGATTGACACAGAGGGTCGCACCCTCCACGCGGACGGTCAAGATCTCAGCCCGGATGGACCGCGCCGGGAGCCGGCCGGAGTCGAGCTGGTCGAGGGAGCGGGCGACGGCGCCGCCCGGGCGGAAGCCGGCGGACCTCAGCCGGTGCCGACGCTGGGCAGCCGGCCGGAGTCGAGCTGGTCGAGGGAGCGCGCGACGGCGCCGATCGACGTCGCCTCGTGCCCGAACGTCGAGGCGACCACCTGGCAGCCGCCCGCCTCGGGGGCCAGGGTGCCGTCGATCAGCTCCTTCTCGACCGCCGGTACCAGCCAGCGGCCGAGTGCGGCGTAGGAGCCGCCGAGAATGACGAGCTCCGGATTGAGGATGTTCGCCAGCCCGCAGACGCTCTGGCCGAGCAGCGTTCCCACCTCGGCCAGGGTGTCGATCGTGGCCGCATCGCCGGCCTCGGCCCGTCTGACCAGTTCCTCAGTCCGGGCCTGCGGGTCGGCGTCGGGCAGCTCGCCCGGCTCGAGCCGGGCGAGGATTGCCGGGATGCCGGCGACGGCCTCGAGACAGCCGTGCCGGCCACAGCCGCACAGCGGTCCGTCCGGGCTGATCCGCAGGTGCCCGATCTCGCCGACGTAGCCGAGATTGCCGCGCAACGGTCGCCCGTCGCAGATCACTCCGGCGCCCACCCCGGTCTCACCGGACAGCAGGATGAGGTTGGCGCTTCCGGCGTACGGCCCGTAGCGGTGCTCGGCCAGGGCGGCGAGGTTGGCGTCGTTCTCGACCAGCACGGGGAAGGCCGGCCGGCCGAGCGCCGCCACCAGATCCTTGCGCAGCTCGAGGTCACGCCAGCCCAGACCGGCGGCCAGCACGACGACGCCGTCCCGGTTGACCAGGCCGGGCACTCCGACCGTGAGGCCGAGAACGTCACGGCCGGACGCGTGCACGGCCGCGATCGCTCGCCGGGCCAGCGTGGCCAGCGCGGCGACGGCCTTGGCCGGGCCCGCGTCCGCTCCCGGGCCGGTTCGGTGCCAGCGAAGCAACTGCCCGCCGGCCGAGTCGTAGGCGATCGCGGTCAGGCCGCGGGCGCTGATCTCCATCCCGATCGCGGCGTACGCCGAACCGTCGAGGACGAGCAGGGTGGCCGGCCGGCCGACGTGGTTCTGGGTCTGCTGGGTCTCCCGGGCCAGCCGGCGGTCGATCAGGTCGCCGACGATGCTGGTCACGGTCGCCTTGTTCAGGCCGGTCCCGGCCGCGATGGCGGCGCGCGAACAGGGGGAGTTGGCGCGCAGGAATCCGAGCACCACGGCCAGGTTGGCGGCCCGGACGTCGGTGTGGTCCGCGGTCTGATTCGTCAAGGTCTGTCCTGTTCGGCTCGGCGGGGCGGTATCGCCCTGGCTCAGTTCTACACCTTGTGGCGATATCCGTCGTGAGCTAATTTGTTTGGCTACCAGCCCAACTAACTCTACTCCGGGACGGCCTCCCGTTCCCAGTCGCAAGGAGAATTCATCGTGATCGGATCCGGGAGCGGCTCGACCAACCGCCGTACTTTCCTGTCCCTGCTCGGCGCCGGCACCGCGGTCGCGGCCGGCGGGGTGACGCTGTCGGGCTGCTCGTCCGGCGGCTCCGGCAGTTCGGCGAACGGCCGGGCCGAGACCGAGGACAAGCTCGGCGGCCTGCTGCCGAAGTACATCGCCTACGACTCGGTCAAGCCCGACCTGCCCGGCGAGAACGGCGCCTCGCCCGGCTTCACCAAGTACCCCACCGAGCTGGTGCGGGCGGTACCGGACAAGGCGGTGAAGAGCGGCAAGGAGGTGTCGGCGATGACCCCGCTGTGGGCGCCGTTGCCGCCCGGGCTCGGCAGCAACTCGTACTTCGACGCGAACAACGAGCGGATCGGGGCGCCGGTCCGGTTCAACATCCTGAGCGGCAACGACTACGGCGACAAGCTCGGCCCGCTGCTTGCCTCCGGCAACGTCCCGGAACTGCTCTGCGTACCGGGCTGGAACATCGCCGGCCTGACCCGGTTCGGGCAGGCGGTGGACAAGTTGTTCGAGGATCTGACGCCCTACCTTGCTGGTGACAAGGCCGCGGCGTACCCGATGCTCGCGAACCTGCCGACCAGGGCCTGGGCGTACGGCGTCTGGAACTCCCAGCTGAAGGCGGTCCCGTTCCCCTCCGACGGCTTCCCGTGGGCGCTGTTCTACCGCAAGGACATCTTCGACCAGGTCGGCGCCGCACCGCCGAAGACCACCGACGATCTGCTGGCCCTGGGCAAGCAGTTGACGGACGCGAAGGCCAACCGGTGGGCGTTCGGCTCGATCACCGACGAGGTCCAGCGTGCCTTCGGGGTGCCGGGCAGCTGGCGCAAGGACTCGTCCGGCAAGCTCGTGAACAAGGTGGAGACGCCGGAGTTCGAGGAGGCGGTGGCCTTCGTCCGCAAGGTCTTCCAGTCGGGGTACGTGCACCCGACCGTCGTCGGCAACGCGGCCACCGACCAGAAGCCGCTGTTCGAGGGCGGTCAGCTGGTCATCCGCCAGGACGGCCTGGGCGCCTGGAGCGAGTCGCTGCAGCGGCAGTCGGCGATCAACCCGAAGTTCGACATGCAGGCGGTCGAGCCGTTCGCCCACGACGGCGGGACGCCGATCGTCTGGAGCGGCGATCCGGCCGGCATCTTCACCTTCGTGAAGAAGGGCCTGGGCAAGGACCGGATCGCCGAGTTGCTCGGGGTCCTGAACTACACGGCCGCGCCGTTCGGCACCGAGGAGAACCAGCTCTACAACTACGGGGTCGAGGGCAAGCACTACACCCGGCAGAGCTCCGGGGCGCCCAAGCTGACTGCGCTCGGCCAGAAGGAGGTGGCCAGCACGTACATCTTCCTCGGCGGCCGGCCGAACGCGATCACCCAGAGCGAGTATCCCGGTTACGTCCAGGCGCTCAGCGCCTGGGAGAACAACGCGGCCAAGCACCGCGAGAAGAACCTGTTCGAGGGCATCCGGGTCGAGCAGCCGACCAAGATGGCGGCGCTGAACCAGCCGTTCGACGACAAGCTGCAGGACATCTACCGCGGCCGCCGGCCGGTCAGCGAGCTCAAGGTCGCCGTCAAGGAGTGGCAGACCAACGGCGGCAACGAGGGCCGCGACTTCTACGCCAAGGTTCTCAGTGACAACGGTCGGTAGCGCGTCGCGCCTGGCAGCCCGCCGGAAGGGAAAGGCCGCCGGCGGAGCGAGCTGGCGGCACCGGTTGCGGCGGGACTGGCCGCTGCTGCTGATGGTCGCGCCGGTGATCGTGCTGCTCGGGGTCTTCCACTACTTCCCGACGCTCGGCAACGTGATCGCCTTCCAGGACTACTCGCCGTACGCCGGAATCCGGGGCAGCGAATTCGTCGGGTTCGCCAACTTCAGCCGGATGTTCTCCGAGCCCGCGTTCTGGTCGGCGCTGCTGAACACGCTCTCCATCACGGCCTTCCAGCTGGTGTTCTACTTCCCGATTCCGATCTTCTTGGCATTGCTGCTCAACAGTGTGCTGTCGGTCCGGCTCCGCACCATCGTCCAGGGCATCGTCTACCTGCCGCACTTCTTCTCCTGGGTGCTGGTGGTCTCGCTGTTCCAGCAGATGATCGGTGGCGCCGGACTGCTCGCGCAGACCCTGCGGTCGCACGGCTACAACGCCGTCGACCTGATGACGAAGCCGGACAGCTTCATCGTCCTGGTGACCGCGCAGTCGATCTGGAAGGACGCCGGCTGGGGAATGATCGTGTTCCTCGCCGCGCTGAGCACGATCAATCCGGCGCTGTACGAAGCTGCCGCCGCTGACGGCGCCAACCGCTGGCGCAGGCTCTGGCACATCACGTTGCCCGGGCTGCGGCCGGTGATCGTGCTGCTGCTCATCCTCCGGCTCGGCGACGCGCTGACGGTCGGCTTCGAGCAGTTCATCCTGCAACGCAGTGCGGTCGGCGGCGGCGCTGCCGAAGTACTGGACACCTACGTGTACTACCAGGGCTTGCTCGTCGGCGACTTCGGCTATGGCGCCGCGGCCGGCCTCTTCAAGGGACTGGTCGGACTCGTCCTGGTCCTGCTGGCCAACCGATTCGCTCACCTGGTGGGCGAGCAGGGGGTGTATTCCCGATCATGACCACACAACCTGTCGCCCTGCCGCGCCGCCTCACCCGGCGCCGCCCGGAGGAGGAAACCGGCCGCCCGGTCTGGGAGGAGGAGCCCACCTTCTTCGGACGGCTGAGCAAGCCGGTCGTGCTGGGGATCGTGGTCCTGCTGGTCGCCTTCCCCCTGTACGTCGTCGTGGTGACGAGCCTGTCCACTACCGAAGCAGTCACCCGGGCCGGTGGCCTGGTCGTGGTGCCGCGGGAGCTCACGATCGCCGCCTACGTGCAGTTGCTGTCCGGGGGCGTGGTCACCCGGGCTCTGTTGATCAGTACCGGGATCACGGCGATCGGTACGTTCTTCAGCCTGGCGATCACCGTGCTCGCGGCGTACGGGCTCTCGCGGCCCGGATCGCTGCTGCACCGGCCGTTGCTGTTCGTCGTGCTGCTGACTTTCCTGTTCGGGCCGGGCATCATCCCCAGCTACCTGGTGGTCAACTCGCTGGGGCTGATCGACAGCTACGGCTCGCTGATCCTGCCGACGGCGGTGTCGGCGTTCAACCTGATCGTCATGCGGTCCTTCTTCATGGGCATCCCGAGCGAGCTGATCGACAGCGCCCGGATCGACGGCGCCGGTGAGTTCGCCGTGCTGACCCGGATCGTGCTGCCGCTGTCGCGGGCGGTGGTCGCGGTGGTCGGGCTGTTCTATGCGGTCGGTTACTGGAACGCCTTCTTCAACGCGATGCTCTATCTCAACGACAACAACAAGTGGCCGCTGCAGATGGTGCTCCGGACCTACATCGTGCAGGCACAGGTGCTGCCGACCGGCGCCGGCGGGGTCACCTCGTCGACCGGGCTGGGCCTGTCGCCGGCGCCGAGCCTGGCGATCAAGATGGCGATCGTCGTGATCGCGATCGTGCCGGTCCTCGTCATCTACCCGTTCATCCAGAAGCACTTCACCAAGGGCGTCATCATCGGCGCGGTCAAGGGCTGACATCACCACGAGAAGGAGTCAGATGACGCTTCAGCGCAGGCACTTCCTGGGGCTGGGCGCCGGTGCGGCCGTCGCCGTCGCGGCGTTGCCACAGTCGGCTGCGGCAGTACCTGGTTCGTCCAAGCGGTACCGGTGGCGCAACGTCGAGATCGTCGGGGGTGGGTTCGTCACCGGCATCATCCATCATCCCGGCCGGCGTGGACTGGTCTACGCCCGGACCGACATCGGCGGCGCCGCCCGGCTGGACCAGCGGAGCCGCCGCTGGGTTCAGTTGCTCGAGTGGGTTGGGTTGGAGGACTGGAGCCTCACCGGCGTCGAGAGCCTGGCCCTCGATCCGCGGGACCCGTCGCGGCTCTACCTTGCCGTCGGCACCTATACCAACGAGTGGTCGCCGATCAACGGCGCCATCCTTCGCTCGACGGACCAGGGCCGCACGTTCCGGCGTATCGATCTGCCGTTCAAGCTGGGCGGCAACGAGCCGGGTCGTTCGATGGGGGAGCGGCTCGCGGTCGACCCATGCGATGGACGGGTCCTGTACTTCGGTACGCGCAACCAGGGCCTGTGGCGGAGTACCGATCGGGGTGAGACGTGGGCCCGGGTCGACAGCTTCCCGACGACCGGTCTGGCGGGCATCGGACTCGGTTTCGTCTTCTTCGATCCGCGGACATCCCGGCGGGGCCGTCCGACGCGGACCATCTACGTCGGCTCGACCGATCGGGCGAATCCCTTGTGGCGCAGTACGGACGGTGGCGCGAGCTGGTCGCCGGTACCGGGGCAACCGACCGGATTGCTGCCCCACCACGGCGAGCTGGCGCCCGACGGAAACCTGTACCTGACCTATGGCGATCTGCCCGGGCCGTACGAGATGTATGACGGAGCGGTCCACAAGGTCGACACGGCTACGGGCGTCTGGACCGACATCACGCCGCTGCGGCCCAACACCGGTGGTGAAGCAGGCTTCGGCTATGCCGGGTTGGCGATCGACCCGCGAAACCCAGGCACGGTGATGGTGTCCACGATGAGCCGCTGGGGTCCGGTGGACGATATCTTCCGGTCCGTCGACGGGGGAGCGACCTGGCACTCGATCGGCGCGAAGATCGTCCTCGACACGTCCGGTGCGCCGTTCCTGAACTTCCACGGGACGCCGAAGCTGGGCTGGATGATCGGGGACATCTCGATCGACCCCTTCGACTCCGGCAAGGTCATGTACGTCACCGGCGCCACCATCTTCGGCACCGACGACGTGACGAACGCCGAGGCCGGTCGCAGTACGCACTGGTCGGTCCGGGCGCAGGGGCTGGAGGAGACGGCCGTGCTCGACCTGATCAGCCCGCCGTGGGGTCCTCCGCTGATCAGCGCGCTCGGCGACATCGGCGTCTACCGGCATGACCGGCTGGACGTGGTACCGCCGGATGGGCAGGCCGCCAATCCGGTCAGCGGTTCCTCGCCGAGCGTTGACTACGCGGCGAAGGCCGAGGGGTTCGTCGTCAGGGTCGCGTACGGCGGCAGCCTGCAACGCGGGGCCTACTCGACCGATGCGGGGATCAGCTGGCAGCCGTTCGCGGGGGAGCCCAGTGGTTCGACCCAGCCTGGCAAGATCGTCGTCGGTACGGACGCACGCACGATCGTCTGGGTGCCTGGTGACGTGCCGCCGCACTACTCGCGTGACCGTGGCGCGACCTGGACCGCGGTGACCGGATTGCCCAACCAGGTGGCGATGGTCGCGGACCGGGTGAGTCCGAGTCTGTTCTACGCCTTCGACGGCGCGACCGGTACGGCGTACCGGAGTCTCGACGGCGGCGCGACCTTCTTGCCATCGGCAACGGGTTTGCCGACCGGAGGCGGCAAGCTCGAGACTGTGCTGGACCGGAGTGGGCACTGCTGGCTCGCGGCCGGCGCGAGCGGACTGTATCGGTCGGTGGACCAGGGGCTCAGCTATCAACGGCTGGCAACGATCGAGGAGGCCCTGACGGTGGGATTCGGGAAGGCGGCGCGGGGCCGGACGGAGATGACTGTCTTCACCTCTGGCAAGGTCAACGGGGTGCATGGCATCTTCCGGTCCGACGACGGCGGCGGCAAATGGGTGCGGGTGAACGACGACCGGCATCAGTACGCGTCCACCAACGACGCCATCGCCGGCGACCCGCGAGTGTTCGGCCGGGTCTACGTGTCCACCAACGGCCTCGGCATCCCCTATGGAGAACCTGTATGACGGCGCTCTACTTCGGTGGGGACTACAACCCCGAGCAATGGCCGCCAGAGGTCTGGAAGGAAGACATCGCCCTGATGCGCCGCGCCGGCGTGAACCTGGTGACGGTCGGTGTCTTCGCTTGGTCCAGCCTCGAACCCGAGCCGGGCCGGTACGAGTTCGGCTGGCTCGACCAGGTGCTGGATCTGCTGCACGACGGCGGGATTCAGGTCGACCTGGCCACTCCGACGGCTTCTCCGCCACCGTGGTTCAGTCTGCGCCATCCAGACGCCCTACCGGTGAACGCCGATGGCATCAGGCTGACCCACGGGAGCAGGGACACGTACTGCGCGTGTGCGCCGGCGTACCGGGAGGCGGCGGCCGGGATCGCTCGAGCGCTGGCGGAGCGGTACTCGGAGCATCCCGCGCTGGCGATGTGGCATGTGCACAACGAGTACGGGACCACTTGCTATTGCGATCACGCTGCCGCAGCGTTTCGTCTGTGGCTCCAGGAGCGGTACGGCGACCTGGACCGGCTGAACGCTGCTTGGACTACCGCCTTCTGGAGTCAGGGGTATTCCACGTGGGACGAGATCCAGCCGCCGCGCGCCACGCAGTACCTGGTGAACCCGACTCAGGCGCTGGACTTCAAGCGGTTCTGGTCGGACGAGCTCCTCAACGCCTTCCGGGAGCAGAAGGCGATCTTGCGGTCTGTGTCTCCGGTGACGCCGATCACCACCAACTTCGTCTTCGGCGGCTGGGTGCCGGTCAACCATGCGCGCTGGGCGGCCGAGGTGGATCTGGTGGCGATCGACAACTATCCCGGCAGCGCCGGCCGTGGCGCCGAGGAACAGACCGCGTTCGCCGCGGACCTGGCCCGCTCGTGGGCGGGCGGGGGTTCGTGGCTGTTGATGGAGCAAGCAGCCGGAACTCTGAACGACGGCCATCGGTTGCACACGAAGGAGCCCGGCCGGATGGCGCGTCACTCGTTGTCCCATCTGGCTCGCGGGTCGCGGGGCGCCTTGTTCTTTCAGTGGCGCGCTTCGCGCGGTGGGGCGGAGATGTTCCACTCCGCGATGGTTCCGCATGCGGGCGCCGAATCACGGAGGTTCCGGGAGGTCGCCGAGTTCGGCGCTTTGTTGCCACGACTGGCTGAGCTCGACGGCAGCGCGGTCGAGGCCGACGTCGCGATCCTGTGGGACGCCGCGGCGTGGTGGGCCATGCAGTCGACGCATCTGCCGTCGACCGAGTTGGACTACCTGGCGGCCGTGCAGGCGGCGCATCGGCAATTCTGGGCTGCTGGGATCGGCGTCGACCTGGCCGATCCGGGCGCTGACCTTTCGGCGTACCGGTTGGTGGTCGTACCCAGTCTCTATGTCGTCTCGGATCAGGCCGCGGCGTCGATCGCCCGCTATGTCGAGGGCGGTGGGCGGCTGCTCGTGACCTACTTCAGCGGCATCGTGGATGAGGACGCGCAGGTACGGCTCGGTGGCTATCCCGGGGCGTTCAGCGAGGTTCTCGGCGTCAGGGTCGAGGAGTTCTCCCCAGTCGACGAGGTACGGCTTCGTTCCGGTGGTCGGGGGCGGGTGTGGAGCGAGCAGGTCGACCTGGCCGGCGCCGAGGCAGTAGATCGGTACTCCGGCGGTGTGCTCGACGGTTCGCCGGCGATCACCAGGAACGAGTACGGCTCGGGCGTGGCCTGGTACGTGTCGACCCAGCTCGAGGACGAGGCCTATGAATCCCTTGTGGAGCAGGTGGTCCGGGACGCTGGGATCGAACGACCAGAGCTGCCCGCGGGGGTGGAGCGGGTCCGCCGCCGGGCCGGCGAGAGCACCTGGACGATTCTGATCAACCACTCGGACGTAGCGGTCGAGCTGCCGATCGAGGGCTACGAATTGCTGTCCGGCACCCAGGTCGTGAGCCCGTTGACGCTCGCTGCCGGGGGTCAGGCAGTGGTACGGGCATGAACATCGGGGGCGGCGCTGGTGCTCGCGCGGGCGACGAGTTGCGCGGGCACCAGGGTCACCGCCTCGGTCTGGCTGCCTTCGAGCTTGGCGATCAGCATCTCGACCGCGCGCTGGCCGATGTCGTCGGCGGGCAGCGTGACAGACGACAGGTTGGGCACGTGCCGCTCGGCCACGTCGTCGGCGCAGATCGCCATCAGGGACATGTCTTCTGGGACCCGGCGGCCGAGCAGGCGCAGTACGTCGAGCAGCGGTCCGATGATCGGCTCGTTCTGGACGACCAGGCCAGTGATGCCCGGGTGCTCCTGAAGCAGGTCCTCGACGGTGTCGAGCACGGCGTCGAAGGCAGGCTCACAAGGCGTCTCGATCCCGACGACGCCCCGACGCTCGGTCGCGGCCTGGAAGCCGGCCAGGGTCCGTGCGGCGAAGCCGGTCTGCCGCTCGTACACGGCCGACGGCGTACCCAGCAAGGCGATGCTGCGATGGCCGAGATCGGTCAGATGGTCCACGCACTGCTCGGCAGCGGCGAAGAAGTCGAGGTCGATACAGGTGAGGCCGTCGGTGTCGGCCGGGATCCCGATCAGCACGGACGGCATCGGCAACTCCCGCAGCAGCGGGACGCGTTCGTCGTGCAACTCCACGTCCATCACCACCAGGGCGTCGACGAGCGCGCTCTGCGAGACCCGCTCGAGCCCCGAGCGGCCTTCGTCGGCGGTCAGCAGCAAGACGTCGTGGTCGTATCGCCGGGCGGTGGTGACCACGGCGGTGGCGAACTGCATCAGCACCGGCACGTGCATACCGGCCCTGAGTGGGATCACCAGGGCGAGTACGTTCGACCGGTTCGAGGCGAGCGCGCGGGCACTGGCGTTCGGCCGGTAGCCCAGCGCCCGGACGCTGTCCTGGACGCGATCGCGGGTCTCGCTGGAGATCGACCGCTTGCCACTGAGAACATAGGACACCGTGCTGGCCGCGACGCCTGCGTGCCGCGCGACGTCGGCGATCGTGACGATGGCTGCCTCCGGGGTCCGGGCTTCGAGGTCGAAGCGCTTCGATTTCTCAGGTACAGGGTCGAGTGGCGGGCTCGCTTTGTCAAGAGCGAAATGACCGTTGACCTGTGGCATAAGCGCTGGGATAGTTCTGGCATTCGCCGCTGCAATAGCAATTGCCTGCATTTGTCGAATTCGATTCGAATTCGACGGACGGCGACTCCGAAATTCCGTTCCCCTGCCTTTTGGAAAGGGATGATGATGAGTAGATCCATGAGGTCGGCGGTGGTGGCGCTGGTGACGCTGCTCGCGGTCACGGCACTGTCGGCGCTGCCGGCGAACGCGGCCAGCTGGACGTCCAGCGACAAGTTCGGCAGCTGGTCGAACGGCGGCTACACGGTGCGCAACGACGTCTGGGGCGGTGGTGCCGGAGCGCAGTCGATCTGGGCCAACTCCTACTCCAACTGGGGTGTCTGGGCCAACCACCCGAACACCGGCGGGGTGAAGGCCTACCCGCACTCGGCCCGCAACGTCGGCAAGAAGATCAGCGCGCTCGGCAGCCTGACCAGCAGCTTCAACGTCAGCCGGCCGGGCAGTGGGGCCTACACCTCGGCGTACGACATCTGGGCCGGCGGGAACGCCTACGAGATCATGCTCTGGATGAACAAGCAGGGCTCGGTCGGCCCGATCGGCAGCTACCAGACCAGCGTCAGCGTCGGCGGCCACAGCTGGGACGTCTACAAGGGCAGCAACGGGTCGAACCAGGTCTTCTCGTTCCTCCGGTCCGGCAACACCAATTCCGGCAGTGTGGATATCAAAGCGGTGATGAACTGGATCAAGAATCGCGGCTGGATCGGTGACGCGACGATGAACGAGGTGCAATTCGGCTTCGAGATCACGTCGTCCAGCGGTGGGCTGAATTTCACCACCAACTCGTACTCGGTCAGCTTTTCCTGAGAACGACCCGGCCCCGGGCGTTGACGTTCGCCATCGTGCGACGCCTCGCCCGGAGCCGGGGCAGGCTTGCGTAGTACCGGTGTCTGGTTCGATGGTGCTCAGATGGCGCTGCGGGGAGCGAACGGGTTGCGGGTCTGGAGGTCGCCGATGTAGTCCGTCGGGATGGCGGGCTCGCCGCGGCTGAGCTGGCTGGCGCTGCGGGGGAGTTCGTCGCGGACCTTGAGATGGTGCGCCTGCGACTCGGCCGGCGTGGTGCCGCCGACGATCTTGCCGGCCTCGACCAGCGGCTTGAGCAGCTCGCGGTCGTCGCCGTCGTCCACCGGCGGCTCGCCGACGCCGATCAGCTCGGCCTCGGCCACGCCGGCGGCTGACCGGCGGCGCAGCGCGTACTTGCGGCCGCCGATCGAGATCTTGTCCGGGCTCTTCTTCGCCACCGGCAGCATCGTGCCGTCGGCGTCCTCGCGGGCGACCAGCTTGTAGACGAAACCGCAGGTCGGGTAGCCGCTGCCGGTGACGAGCGAGGTGCCGACGCCGTACCCGTCGACGGCGGCGGGCGCGAGGGCGGCGATCTGGAACTCGTCCAGGTCGCTGGTCACGATGATCCGGGTCTTGGTCGCGCCGAGCGCGTCGAGCTGCTCCCGCACCTGCCCGGCCAGCGAGGGCAGGTCGCCGGAGTCGAGCCGGACCGCGCCGAGTTCGGGGCCGGTGACGTCGATCGCGGTCTTCACGGCCTCGGTCAGGTCGTAGGTGTCGATCAGCAGCGTCGTTCCCTTGCCGAGGGCATCGACCTGGGAGACGAACGCGTCCCGCTCGGTGTCGTGCAGCAGGGTGAACGAGTGGGCGGCGGTGCCGGCGCTCGGGATGCCGAAGCGGCGGGCGGCCTCCAGGTTCGAGGTGGTCGCGAAGCCCGCGATGTACGCCGCGAGCGCGGACGCGACCGCCGCCTCCTCGTGGGTCCGGCGCGAGCCCATCTCGATACAGGGCCGGCCGCCGGCCCACCAGGTCATCCTCGACGCCGCCGAGGCGACCGCCGAGTCGTGGTTGAGGATCGACAGGAAGACGGTTTCCAGCAGCACCGCCTCGGCGAAACTCGACTCCACCACCAGCACCGGCGAGCCCGGGAAGAAGATTTCGCCGTCGGCGTACCCGGCGATGTCGCCGCTGAACCGGTAGCCGGCCAGCCAGTCCCGGGTAGCCTGGTCGACGATGCCGCGGTCGGCCAGGAAGGCGATCGTCTGCTCGTCGAAGCGGAACCGCTCCAGCGCGTCCAGGAGCCGGTTCACGCCCGCGACCACGCCGTACCGGCGCCCGTCGGGCAGGCGGCGGGCGAACAGTTCGAAGACCGACCGGCGATGCGCCGTGCCGTCGGCCAGGCTGGCCTGCAGCATGGTCAGCTCGTAGTGGTCCGTCAGCAGCGCTGTCGTAGCGTTCACAAGGGCAGCCTATTGCGCGTCTGGAACCGATGATGGAGAGAATGGTTCAGTGACCACCGCACCGAGTGAACTCGCGAGCCCCGAGATCGACGAGGCGATCGAGTTGAGTCCACCGTGGGTGACCATCGTCTGGAACGATCCGGTCAACCTGATGGACTACGTCACGTTCGTCTTCCAGACCCATTTCGGCTACTCCAAGGCCAAGGCGGAGAAGCTGATGATGCAGGTCCACGAAGAGGGCAAGTCGGTCGTCTCGAACGGCAGCCGCGAGGCGATGGAACGCGACGTCGAGGCCATGCACCAGTACGGCCTGTGGGCCACCTGTGAGAAGTCGTGACGAGATTCCGCAAGCGCAAGAAGACCGTGATCGTCAGCTTCGCCGACCACGAGGCGGACATCCTGGCGAACCTGCTCCGCAACCTGGTCGAGCTGCTGTACGACGGGATGCCACCGCGCGCCGCCGAGTCGAGCGACCCGCTGGCCGCGCTGCTCGACAATGACGGGCCGACCTCGCCGCCGGAGGACGTGGTACTGCAACGGCTGCTGCCGGACGCGTACAAGTCCGACGACCAGGCGTCGGCGGAGTTCCGTCGCTTCACCGAGCGCGGTCTGCGCGACAGCAAGGCCTCGGACGCCAAACTGGTGCTCACCGCGCTGGAGAACTCCCCCGAGGACGGCATCACCCTCGAGGGCGACACCCAGCTCGCCTGGCTCCGAGCCCTGAATGACCTCCGGCTCGCCATCGGCACCCGCCTCGACATCAAGGAAGAAGACGACTACGGCGTCTGGGAGAAACTCCCCGACGACGACCCCCGCCGTCTCACCTACGACCTCTACGACTGGCTCGGCTACCTCCAGTCCGCCCTCCTGCACAACATCCGCTGAGGGTTGTCCACAGCCTGCCCTAATCGCCGAGCGCGGTCCGCGTCGGGCCGCATACGATCGGGCGATGAGCTACCCCAAGGCCGGCAAGACCCGACTGACCGCGAGCCCGGAGTTTCCGCAGATCGAGCGTGACGTGCTCGAGTACTGGGAGACGGACGGGACGTTCATTGCGTCGGTGGAGCAACGGGCGGCCGGGATCGACGGGGAGAACGAGTTCGTCTTCTACGACGGGCCGCCCTTCGCCAACGGGCTGCCGCATTACGGGCACCTGCTGACCGGGTACGTGAAGGATCTGGTGCCGCGGTACCAGACGATGCGCGGGCACCGGGTCGAGCGGCGGTTCGGGTGGGACACGCACGGGTTGCCGGCCGAGCTCGAGGCCCAGCGGGTGCTCGGGTTGAAGACGAAGGCGGAGATCCTCGAGCTGGGGATCGAGAAGTTCAACGAGGCGTGCCGGGCATCGGTGCTGAAGTACACCGACGAGTGGCAGGCCTATGTCACCCGGCAGGCGCGCTGGGTGGACTTCGGGAACGACTACAAGACGCTCAATCGCGACTACATGGAGTCGGTGATCTGGGCCTTCAAGACGCTGTACGACAAGGGCTTGGTGTACGAGGGGCTGCGGGTCCTGCCGTACTGCTGGAACGACGAGACGCCGCTGTCGAATCACGAGCTGCGGATGGACGACGACGTCTACCAGCCGCGGCAGGATCCGTCGGTGACGGTCGCGGTGGTGCTGGAGACGGGTGAGCGGTTGCTGGCCTGGACGACGACGCCGTGGACGTTGCCGAGCAACCTGGCGATGGCTGTTGCTCCGGACATCGACTACGTGGTGGTTCAGGACGCCTCAGGCCGGCCGACGATCTTGGCCGAGGCGCGACTTTCGGCGTACGAGGCTCAGCTGTCCGGTGAACCCCTGCGCCGGCTCAAAGGCTCCGAGCTCATCGGCCTGCGCTACACCCCGCTGTTCGACTTCTTCGCCGACACCGCGCGCTGGGGCACCGAGAACGCCTTCCAGGTGATCGCGGCCGACCACGTGACGACGGAGAACGGCACTGGCGTGGTGCACATGGCACCGGCGTACGGCGAGGAGGACCAGCTCGCCTGCGATGCGGTGGGGATCCCGACGCTGCTGACCGTCGACGACGGGGCGCATTTCACGACCGTTGTGCCGCCGTACGTGGGTCAGCATGTCTTCGACGCGAACCGGCCGATCATCCGTGATCTCGCCGCGGCCGGTGCGCTGGTGCGGGAGGACAGCTATGTGCACAGCTACCCGCATTGCTGGCGGTGCCGCAATCCGCTGATCTACAAGGCGGTGTCGAGCTGGTTCGTCGAGGTGACCCGGATCCGGGACCGGATGGTCGAGCTGAACGAGCAGATCACCTGGGTGCCGGAGCACGTCAAGCACGGGCAGTTCGGCAAGTGGCTGGAGAACGCCCGGGACTGGTCGATCAGCCGGAACCGCTTCTGGGGTTCGCCGATCCCGGTGTGGCGCTCGGACGATCCGGCGTACCCGCGGATCGACGTCTACGGATCGGTCGAGGAGCTGGAGCGGGACTTCGGTGTCGCAGTACCGGACCTGCACCGCCCGTACGTCGATGAGCTCACGCGGCCGAATCCGGATGACCCGACCGGCCGGTCGACGATGCGACGGGTGGCCGACGTACTGGACGTGTGGTTCGACTCGGGCTCGATGAGCTTCGCGCAGGTGCACTACCCGTTCGAGAACACGGACTGGTTCGAGCACCACTTCCCGGGCGACTTCATCGTCGAGTACATCGGGCAGACGCGGGGCTGGTTCTACACGATGCACATCCTGGCGACTGCTTTGTTCGACCGGCCGGCGTTCTCGTCGTGCCTGTCGCACGGGATCGTGCTGGGCAGCGACGGGCAGAAGATGAGCAAGTCGCTGCGGAACTATCCCGACGTGCGCGAGGTGTTCGATCGCGACGGCGCGGACGCGATGCGCTGGTTCCTGATGTCGTCGCCGATCCTGCGCGGCGGCAACCTGGTCGTCACCGAGGCCGGCATCCGCGACGGCGTCCGGCAGGTGATGATCCCGCTCTGGAACGCCTGGTACTTCTTCGCCCTCTACGCCAACGCGGCGTCGGCGACGGCAACCTGGTCGGTGTCGTCGGAGGTGGAGCTCGACCGCTACCTGCTGGCCCGTCTGCGGGTCTTCGTGGGTGAGGTGACCGAGCAACTGGACCGCTACGACATCGCCTCGGCCTGCGAGTCGGTCGTCAGCTATCTCGAGGTGCTGACGAACTGGTACATCCGCCGCTCCCGCGACCGTTTCTGGGACGACCAGGGCGAGACCTTCCAGGCTGCCCTGAACACCCTCTACACCGCCCTCGAAGTGGTCACTCGGGTGGTTGCGCCCTTGCTGCCACTGACCGCCGAGGAGATCTGGCGCGGCCTGACCGGCGAGCGCTCCGTCCACCTGACCGACTGGCCGTCCGTCGACTCGTTGCCCGCCGATCCTGACCTGGTCACCCGGATGGAACGAGTCCGCGAGATCTGCTCCGTCGCGTCGGCCATCCGGAAATCCGAAGGCATCCGCGGCCGCCAGCCACTGCGCACCCTCACGGTCGCCACCGCCGACGCGAAGGCGCTCGAGCAGCTGGTCCCGATCCTCCGAGCCGAGGTCAATGTCCAGTCGGTCGTCCTGACCGAGGTGGACGAGACCGACGCCCCCGTCTCCCAAAGGCTGACAGTCAACGCCCGAGCCGCGGGCCCCCGCCTCGGCCGCGAGGTCCAAAACGCCATCAAAGCCTCGAAGTCCGGCGACTGGTCCGTCTCGCCCGATGGCGAGGTGGTTGCCGGTGGCATCGCCCTGCAGGACGGCGAGTACACCCTCGAAACCACCCTCGCCGAAACCGCCGACGCCGGCCGCCAAGCCCCCGGCCTCCTCACCAACGGCGGCTTCGTCCTCCTCGACCTCGAGATCACCCCCGAGCTCCAGCGCGAAGGCGTGGTCCGAGACGTCATCCGGGCGGTCCAGCAGACCCGCCGCGACGCGGAGCTGAACGTCACCGACCGGATCGCACTGACCGTGACAGCCGATGCCCCCACCCTCGCAGCGCTCGAGGAACACCGCGAGACCCTGATGTCAGAAACCCTCGCCCTGACCCTCAACGTCGCCGAAGGCGCTGAGCTCGCGATTGCCCTGGCCAAAGCCTGACCCCACCTCCGCCGGGCGAAGCCCGGCGGCCACCGGCTGCGCGGGCTGGCGCTTCCTCCACTCCGCTTTTCCTAGACCTCCGCCTACCAGCGGTGCCTACCATCTCCTGCTCCGCCGGGCGCAGCCCGGCGGAGCATAGGGTGGGTTGTATGGAGAAGCGGACTTTGGGGCGTACTGGTCGTCAGGTTGGTGTGGTTGGGCTGGGGGCCTGGCAGTTGGGGGCTGACTGGGGTGAGGTGGACGAGAGCGACGCGCTCGCCGTGCTGAACTCGGCGATCGAGGGTGGCGTCACCTTCATCGACACGGCTGACGTGTATGGAGACGGGCGGAGCGAGCGGCTCGTC
Source organism: Kribbella sp. NPDC051620 (assembly GCF_044453825.1). Taxonomy (NCBI): domain Bacteria; kingdom Bacillati; phylum Actinomycetota; class Actinomycetes; order Propionibacteriales; family Kribbellaceae; genus Kribbella; species Kribbella sp. NPDC051620. Next base: position 714,315 of record NZ_JBITDB010000003.1, on the reverse strand, counting down.
GGGCAGGTGCTGAAGGAGCACCCGGAGCTCACCGTCGCCAGCAAGATGGGTCGCCGGGTCGAGCAGACGCCGGAGAACTACACCCTCGACAACTTCCGCGCCTGGAACGACCGGTCGCGGGAGAACCTCGGCGTCGACACGATCGACCTGGTCCAGCTGCACTGCCCGCCGACCCCCGTCTACTCGACCGACGCGGTGTTCGACGCCCTCGACACGCTGGTGGAGGAGGGCCGCATCTCGGCGTACGGCGTGAGCGTGGAGACCTGCGCCGAGGCGCTGACCGCGATCGCCCGGCCGAACGTCGCGTCCGTGCAGATCATCCTCAACGCGTTCCGGCTCAAGCCGCTCGACGAGGTGCTCCCGGCCGCTGAGCGGGCCGGCGTCGGGATCATCGCCCGGGTGCCGCTCGCCAGCGGGCTGCTCTCCGGGAAGTACGACGAGAACACCACCTTCGGCGCGGACGACCACCGCAACTACAACCGCAAGGGCGAGGCGTTCGACGTCGGCGAGACCTTCTCCGGCGTCGACTTCGCCACCGGTCTCGAGGCCGTCAAGCGCCTCATCCCGCTAGTCCCCGAGGGCGCCACGATGGCCCAGTTCGCCCTCCGCTGGATCCTCGACCAGCCCGGCGTCTCGGTCGTCATCCCCGGCGCCCGCAACCCCCAGCAAGTAGCCGGCAACATCGGCGCCGCCACCCTCACCCCCCTCACCGAAGGCGAACTCAAGGTCGTCCAAACCGTCTACGACGAACTCATCCGCCCCCAGGTCCACGACCGCTGGTAGCCCCCAGCCCGCATCCCCTCCGCCGACGGGACCGGGGAGGAAAATGGCTCGGATCGGGGGTGATTTCCTCCCGAGGTCCGGACAGGATCCTCCCCGCTGACCGATGGCGGTCAGGCGGCTGCGACGGAGAGGATCGTGCTGACGATTCCGGAGATGATGCCGACGATCGTGGTGATGGTGGCGAGCGCTTTGGTGCCGTTCACCCAGAGACCCTTGTTGAGTTCACGCCACCGCTTCGGCACCACGGCGAGCTTGAGTTTCTGCCACTTGTGCTGACGCAGCTTGCATCCCATCAAGATGCCCGAGGCGTTGTTGCGGCACGGTCCTTGGCGGCCGTCGGCGGCGCACCAGACCGGTGTCTGGAACAGGAAGTAGCCGGTGACCACCAGCCACCCGGCGATCAGCACCCCGGGACCCAGCCGCCAGGTCCAAGCGGTTGTGATCAGAGCGAAGAAAAGCAGCCATCCCCAGTACTTACGTAGTCCCCTCATGGTCACTCATTATTCTCACTTGACTACGCTCCGAAACCATCCAGTATGTGGACGGAGGACAGAGTTGTCAGGGCGGCCTTCGTGCGCTCCGTATCGTGGAGCCGTGCTCACCATCGACCAGGCCACGTACGACGCGATCGTGGCGCACGCGCGCCGGGACCACCCGGACGAGGCGTGCGGAGTGGTCGCCGGGCCCATCGGATCGGATCGGCCGGCGCGGTTCATTCCGATGCTGAACGCGGCGATGTCGCCGACGTTCTACGAGTTCGACTCGGGCGATCTGTTCCGGCTCTACAAGGAGATGGACGAGCGCGACGAGGAGCCGGTGGTGATCTACCACTCGCACACGGCCACCGAGGCCTACCCGTCCCGGACCGACATCAACCTGGCCCAGGAGCCGGGTGCGCACTACGTGCTCGTCTCCACCCGGGACGGCGCGGACCAGGCCTCGTACGACGGGCCGGTGGAGTTCCGGTCGTACCGGATCATCGACGGCGCGGTGACCGAAGAAGAAGTCAGGGTCGTCGCGGCCTACAGCAACCAAGGAGACAACTGAGATGGCGATCGAGCTTCGCGTCCCGACCATTCTGCGCACCTACACCGGGGGCGAGAAGGCGGTGAACGGGGACGGCAGCACGCTGGCCGAGTTCATCGACAACGTGAACGGCACCCACCCGGGCCTGAAGGAGCGGATCGTGGAGGGTGAGCCGGAGGAGCTGCGCCGGTTCGTCAACGTCTACGTGAACGACGAGGACGTGCGCTTCACCGGCGGTCTGTCCACCGGGGTCAAGGACGGCGACGTCGTCGTCGTGCTGCCCGCGGTCGCCGGCGGCTGATCGTGCGTTTCGACAGCCTGCTCGACTCGGTCGGCGGTACGCCGCTGGTCGGCCTGCCGAAGCTGTCGCCCTCGGGCGACGTGCGGCTGTGGGCGAAGCTGGAGGACCACAACCCGACCGGCTCGATCAAGGACCGGGCGGCGCTGCGGATGCTGCTCGACGCGGAGAAGGACGGCCGGCTCCGCCCGGGCAACACGATCCTCGAGCCGACGTCGGGCAACACCGGCATCTCACTGGCGATGGCGGCCAAGCTGCGCGGGTACCGGATGGTCTGCGTGATGCCGGAGAACACCTCCGAGGAGCGCCGGCAGATCCTGCGGATGTGGGGCGTGGAGATCATCTCCTCGCCGGCCGCGGGCGGGTCGAACGAGGCGGTCCGGGTCGCCAAGCAGGTGGCCGAGGAGCACCCGGACTGGGTGATGCTCTACCAGTACGGCAACCCGTCGAACGCGGCCGCGCACTACGACGGCACCGCGCGCGAGATCCTCGCCGACCTGCCGTCGGTGACGCATTTCGTCGCCGGACTCGGCACCACCGGCACGCTGATGGGGGCCGGCCGGTTCTTCCGTGAGCACAAGCCCGAGGTGCGGATCGTCGCCGCCGAACCCCGGTACGGCGAACTGGTCTACGGCCTGCGCAACCTCGACGAGGGCTTCGTCCCCGAGCTGTACGACGCGTCGCTGATCGACGCCCGCTTCTCGGTCGGCCCGCGCGACGCCGTCCGCCGGGTCCGCGAACTGCTCGACAACGAAGGCATCTTCGCCGGTATCTCCACCGGCGCCATCCTGCACGCCGCGCTCGGCCAGGCCGCCAAATGCGTCCAGGCGGGCGAGCAGGCGGACATCGCCTTCGTCGTCGCCGACGGCGGCTGGAAATACCTCTCCACCGGCGCCTACGAAGGCACCATCGACGAAGCCGAGGACCGCCTGGAAGGCCAGCTCTGGGCCTGATCCACCGGGCCGATTTCCCAGTCGGCCGGGACGCTGTGTCCCTGGTGAGCGGGACGCCGGGGCAGCCAGGGTCGAGACAACCGTTTCGACCCTGGGAGGGATCATGGCCAGTACGACGACCAGCTCGGCCGTACCGCATTCACTCAGCACCGACGACAAGCAGCGGCTCCGCCGATCCGGCTGGCTGCTGATCGCATCGTTCGCCGGCTTCGTCCTCTTCGTCGCCACCTTGATCGTCACTGGCAACGGGTACGACGACGCGCTCAGCGAGGTCGCGAAACAACGCGGCGTCGGCCTGAACGACCTGCCGGCGGAAGCGATCGCGCCGGTCAATCACGAGTACAACGAGATCTGGAGCGGGATCCTGCCGTTGTGCGTGATCATGGTCGCGCTCGGCGTCTATGTCGCCGGCGTCCGGCTGGCGACCACCCTGCGGGAAGCGGGTGCGCTCGGGCGGGTAGCGGTGGCCGCGGCTGCGGTGATGCCGGTCTGCTGGATCGTCGTCTTCGCGCTCGAGTACTCGATCGGTATCGATCACCCGGGCCGCTGGCTGAAGGTCTACGACACCCTGTACGACCCGGCGATCGCGCTCAGCACGGTCGCCGGATCGCTGGCCCTGATCGGCGTCATCGTCGTACTGCGCCGGGCCGCCGTGGCTCGCCGTACCGGCGTGGTCGTCGCCGTGCTCACCGTCCCGGTACTGGTCGCGGCCGTCGCGTTCGGCGCGCCGCCGGTCGTGCCGTTGCTGCTGGCGGCGATTGTCGGCATCGTGATGGTACGGACCGCACGGTCCGCCGTGACCGCCTGATCGGGCCGCCGGAGGGGGAGCTCGTCTTGGATCGCATCCGGTCGGCCCAGGTCGTCGCCGTGACAGTCACGTTGGTGGCGCTCACGACGGCGGCCATCGGCACGCCCGGGCTGTGGCGCGGCATCACGGTCCCGTGCGAAGCCGGGATCTGCCTGCCGTTCGAGCGTCCGACCAGGCCGACGCAGGACCTGCTGGCCACGGTCAGGTTGTCGGTAGGCGCCTACGCCACGGTCGTCCTGGTGATCAGCTGGGCGCTCCTCCTGCTCGCGCTGGGGGTCAGTCTCGTCCTGGTGTGGCGGCGTCCGTCGCTGCTCACGGCGGTCACCGGTATCCAGCTCGGCGGTGTGTTCGTCGGCCCGTTCGCCGATGAACTGGCCGAGCGAGGCGGCACGGCGGCCGTGCTGCGGGGCGTGCTGATCGCAGCCATCCAGCTGACGATGCCGCTCCTGGTCGGGCTGTTTCCCGACGGCCGCTGGCATCCGCGCTGGTTTCGCTGGGGCTGGCTGGTGGTGGGTGTTCTCGGCGCCGGAATCGCCGTCGCCGTCCAGGCCGGAGTCCTCGGCCAGGACTCAGCGCCGAAAGGCCTGTTCGATCTGCTGTCGACGATTCTGCTGGCCGGTGTGCAGATCCACCGCTACGTCCGGGTGTCCGACTGGACAGCACGGCAGCAGGCGAAATGGTTCATCCTCTCCTTCGTCCTCCTGGGCGGGAACGTCGTGGTCGCCGGCATCCTGTCCGCGGCGGGCGTCGTCGAGTACTGGCACCTCGGCCTGGTGATCACGGCGTACCTGGCCTTCGTGGTCTTGATCCTCGGCTTCGCCTTCGCCTTGCTGCGCTACCGCCTGTACGACGTGACCTTCGTCCTGCGGAGGGCCGTGGTCTACGGCGGCGCAGTCGTCGCTCTGCTGGTGACCTACGTCGGCCTGGTCGCGCTCGCCAGTCTGTCGATGGCACGAGCTTCCGCCTCCGCGGTCGGTGCGGCAGTTGTCGCGGCGCTTGCGCTAGCTGGAGGTCTGGTCCTGGTTCGGGCCGGTGGCTGGTTCCGGGAGCGGCTTCTGGGACCCGGCAGTCGGCCCGGGGGAGTGGCCGCGGTTCTGGCCCACGGGATGGCAGACGGCGACGGCAACCCGGCCAACCTGGCCGAGACGATCGCGGCCGTCCTCGTCCTGCCGGCCGTCACCGTGCTGGACTCGAACGACCAACCGCTGTGGACCCATGGCGAGCTGGGCAGTGATGCTCACCGCGAGTCTGTCGTGGATGGCTCGGGTACCGCGCTCGGCGCCCTGCTCGTCGCGCCGGCAGACGGCAAGCAGCTGTCGCGGCGGGAACGCAGAGGGCTGCAGGAGGTACTGCCGTTCGTTGTCCTGGTACTGCGCGCGCAGCGCGAGGCCAACGAACTGCTGGCCGCCCGGACCGTCTCGGCCACCGCCCGCGAGGACGAGCGGCGACGACTGCGGCGCGATCTGCACGACGTGGTCGGTCCGCTGCTCGCCGGACAGCTGCTGACGGTCGACTCGCTCCGGCTCGCGACCGAGCGCGGGATCCGGCCGGAGGACCTCCTCACCCACTTGGAAGACCAGGCCCGCGCAGCGATCACCGAGGTACGTCGGGTCAGCCGGGATCTCCGGCCCGCCGGGCTGGACACCGGGTTGGCGACCGCACTTGAGGTAGAGGTCCAGCGCTTCCGCGTTGCCGGGCTCGACGTACAGCTGCACCATGAGCTCCCAGCGTCGCTGCCCGCCGCCGTCGAGGTCGCCGTACTGCGGATCGTGGCCGAGGCGCTGACCAACGTCGTACGCCATGCCGGTGTGCAGTCGGCGACGGCCGAGGTGACCGCGGATGCCGAGGTCATCGAGGTGTCGGTCGTCGATGCCGGCCGGGGGTTCGGTGAGGCGATCACCGAGGGGGTCGGGCTGGTGTCGATGCGGGAGCGCGCTGAGGCACTCGGCGGACGGCTGGAGATCAGCTCGGCCGGCACCGGGACCCGGGTCTACGGCAGGATCCCGCTATGACCGCGGACCACGCCGTACCGACGGCCGAGCCGATCGACGTCGTCCTCGTCGAGGACCACCCGATGTTCCGGCTCGGGCTGCGGACCCGGATCGAACTGGAACCGGACCTGGCCGTCGTCGGCGAGGCCGGTACGGCGGCCGAGGCGCTCGAGCGGATCGAGCGACTCGCGCCGGACGTGGTGGTGGTCGATCTCGGGCTGCCGGATCTGAGCGGGATCGAGCTGATCCGCACGCTGGGCGTCCGGGCGCCACGGGTCGCGCCGCTGGTACTGACGATGCTGGACGACGAGTCGGTGTTCGAGGCGGTCCGGGCCGGCGCGCGCGGGTACCTGCTGAAGGACGCCGAACCGGGGCGGATCGTCGCGGCGATCCGGGCGGTCGCGGCCGGCGAGGTGGTGTTCTCCGGTGCGGTGGCGGCCCGGCTGATCGCGGTCGCGGCCCGACCGAGCCGGGAGCCGGTCTTCGCGGAGCTGACCGAGCGCGAGCACGAGATCCTGACGCTGATGGCCGGCGGCCTCGGCAACGTGGCGATCGCGCACCGGCTCGGGCTGCGGCCGAAGACGGTCCGCAACTACGTGTCGAATGTGCTGACCAAGATCCAGGCGGTCGACCGGGCCGAGGCGATCCTGCGGGCCCGCTCGGCAGGGCTCGGCGAAGGCGGCCGCGGTCAGCCGCGCTGAGCCGTCCCGCGGGCGGGCGGGCGGTCGGCGACGGCTGGTGCCGGAACTACGGCTGGCTCTTGAAGAGCCGGTACTACGTCTGGGTCTTGAAGAGGACTTTGCGGCCTAGTCGGGGGTGGACGCCCCGGCCCTTGCAGCTGTTGCAGGGGCGTTGGGCGTAGCTGAACAAGTAGCCCTTGTGCCGGCCGGCGCCCTTGCAGCGGTTGCATTTCGCGTTCGGGTGCAGGGACAGCGAGACGACGTACAGGGCGAAGGCGGCGAGCGCGATCAGCAGCAGGAAGCCCGTCGGGCCGATCGCCGACGCCACATCGGCGCCCGCGCTGGTGCTGGACGTGCTCGTCTCCACGGCCGGACCGGCGGCAGAGCCTGCCACCGCGGCGTTGCTGGGGTGCGGATTCGGTGCACCGGTGGTGGTGTAAGCCACCGCGATCTGGACCACCAGGTTCATGGCATCGCTGGGGGCGGTTGGAAACACATCCGCTAAGAGTGGCCTGGGTCACGTCACTTTGCAATTCCTGAGAGTAAAGATGTGGATAACTCCGGCGTGTCGTTGAACGAAGCCAGGTAAGGCTTACTTCAGCTCTGCCCGGTAACGGCATTCCGGCCTGCGAGAGTTAGGCTTCGAAACGTGGCAGACGCACCGATCGGCATCTTCGACTCAGGCTTCGGCGGGCTCACGGTGACCAGGTCGGTGCTCGATCAGTTGCCGCACGAACCGATCCTGTACCTGGGTGACACCGCGCGCCAGCCGTACGGCCCGAAGCCGATCGCCGAGGTCCGCGAGTACGCGCTGGAATGCCTGGACCACCTGGTCGAGGCCGGCGTGAAGATGCTCGTGATCGCCTGCAACTCGGCCAGCGCCGCGATGCTCAGGGACGCCCGTGAGCGGTACGACGTACCGGTCGTCGAGGTGATCCTGCCCGCGGCCCGCCGGGCCGTGGCGGCGACCAGAAGCCAGCGCGTCGGCGTGATCTGCACGCAGGCAACGGCAACCTCACTGGCGTACGAGGATGCCTTCGCGGCCGCCCCGCAGGTGCAACTGATGACGCAGGCCTGCCCGAGCTTCGTGGAGTTCGTCGAGGCCGGGATCACGTCCGGGCCGGAGCTGCTCGCGGCAGCGCATGAATACCTCGACCCGCTGGTCGACGCAGGCGTCGACACGCTGATCCTCGGCTGCACCCACTATCCCTTGCTCACCGGCGTCATCTCGTACGTGATGGGTGACAACGTGTCCCTCGTCAGCAGTGCGGAGGAGTGCGCCAAGGACGTCTACGGCGTACTGACCAAGCAGGGTCTGCTGCGGGCCGACGACCTGCCCGCGCCCAGGCACCGCTTCGTGACCACGGGCAGCCCGGACGAGTTCGCCGCGATCGGCTCCCGCTTCCTCGGCCCGGTGATCTCCGGCGTGGACCAGTTCGCCTGGGTCCGCTGACGATGCCGGCCGCATTTGGTTGCCCTCGGCGACGCTCTGGTCGCTCTGCGAAGTCGGCAACCCGCCGGTAATGTTCAAGATATGAAGCTCACTGTGCTCGGCTGCTCCGGGTCCGTCCCCGGGCCGGACTCGCCTGCTTCGAGCTATCTGGTCACCGCCGACGGGTTCAACCTCATTCTCGATCTCGGCAGCGGCGCGCTCGGCGCGCTGCAACGCCATCTGTCCGTGCCGCGGATCGGCGCGATCGCCTTGTCCCACCTGCATCCCGACCACTGCATGGATCTGTGCGGCCTGTACGTCGCGGCGAAGTACTCGCCGTCGTCGCCGCTGCCCAGGATCCCCGTCTACGGCCCGCCCGGCACGTCCGCCCGGATGGCGCTTGCCTACGACCTGCCGCTCGATCCGGGGATGGAGGAGGAGCTGGAGTTCCACACCTGGCAGGAGATCCAGCAGATCGGGCCGTTCACCGTCTCCACCGTGGCGATGGTGCACCCGGTACCGGCGTACGCGATCCGCGTTGAGCACGGCAACAAGTCCCTGGTCTACACCGGCGACACCGGCCCGAACGAGGCGCTGATCGAGCTGGCCCGTGGCGCCGACCTCTTGCTGGCCGAGGCCGCGCTGCGCGACGACGACCCGAACAACCCGCCCGATCTCCACCTGACGCCCGCCGACGCGGGTGAACACGCCAAGAAAGCCGGGGTCAAACGCCTCGTCATCACCCACGTCCCGCCCTGGTTCGACCGGGAAACCCAGGGGATAGGGGCCCGCCGCACCTACCCGGGAGAGGTCCTGGTCGCCACCCCGAACGCCGTCTTCGACATCTGACGATGGAGTTCGTCACGCTGTCCGACGGCACCCGTCTGCGCACCTGGACCACCGGCACGACGACCGCCTCACCGCCCGTCGTGCTGCTGCATGGCGGCCCCGGCCTGTGGGACTACCTCGAGCCGGTGGCTGCGATGCTTGACGACCTGACCGTCGTGCACCGCTTCGACCAACGTGGGTGCGGCGGCTCCGGCCCGTCCGAAAACCAAACCATGCAACGGCTTCAGGAAGACGTCGACGAGCTCCGGCGGTACTGGGGACACGAGCAGATCGTTGTGCTCGGCCACTCGTTCGGCGCGAAGCTGGCCTTGACCTATGCGGCGGCCTACCCGGCGTACGTGGCCAAGGTCGGCCATTTCAGCGGGGTCGGCATCGGCGACTGGCACACCCCGTACTACGAGGAGCGCGACCGCCGCATGACGCCGGAGCAGGTGAAGCGGCTGACCGCCTTGCAGACAAGCCGATCGCCCGAGGAAGAGACCGAGTTCCGGGCGCTGTCCTGGTTCACCGACAACGTCGATCGCGAGCATGCCTGGCAATGGGCGCTGGAGGACGCGGCCGCGCCGTACCCGATCAACTTCGCCGCCAACCGGGCGCTGGCCAACGCGGTACCCGACGATGAGCTGGCTGCTCAGGTCGGAGAGCTGCCCATGCCGGTGTGGTTCATCCATGGCGATGGCGACCCGCGTCCGGTCGGCGCAGTACGGGAGCTTGCGAAGTACTCGCCGGGGCACGAGTTCCGGGTGATCGAAGGAGCCGGCCACTCGCCGTGGCGCGAGCGGCCGGATGCCCTTCGTCAGGTACTGCGGGAGTTCCTGGAAAGCTAGCGGGTCTGGCCGCGGTCGAAGTACTCGATCAAGGTCTGGTCCAGCGGCGGGACGTCGATCGGCGTGCCGTTGTCGCGCAGAGAAGTGGTCGCCGCGTAGCCGGCCGCGACGGCCGCGCGGGCCGCGACGGGGGAGGTCAGCGTCGCGCCGCCCTCGCGGACGAAGCGGACGAACTCCGCCACCAGGCGCGGATCGGCGCCCGCGTGACCGCCGTCCGCGTCGGGGATCTCGACCACGATGTCGGCGTCCGCGCGATAGCCGGAACGCCTGCTGTTCCACACCTTGACGAGATCGCCGGGTCCGTCGCCGAAGTTCTCCAGCCGGCCCGCCGTGCCGATCACGGTGTAGTTGCGCCAGTAGTCCGGGGTGTAGTGGCACTGCTCATAGGACATCAGAACGCCGTTGTCCAGTTGGAGATTCGCCATCGAGAGGTCCTCGACGTCCATCACCGGCGCCATCCCCTTTTGGCTCAGCGGCGGCCAGTTGTCCTCGGACACGAACTCCGAGAACCGTTGGCCGGAACGGTCCTGGCGATCCGTGATCCCGCCGTACAGGGTGAGGCCGCCGAGCGCGTTCGCCCGGACGGTGTAGCCACCGGCCAGCCAGTGCATCACGTCGATGTCGTGGGCACCCTTCTGCAGCAGCAGGCTGGTACTGCGCCGGCGGTCGGCGTGCCAGTCCTTGAAGTAGAAGTCGCCGCCGTGGCCGACGAAGTGCCGGCACCAGATCGCCTTCACCTCACCGATCGCGCCCTGCTGGATCAGCTCGCGCATGGTCAGGACGACGGGCATGTGGCGCATGTTGTGCCCGACGTACAGGCGGGTGCCGGTCTCGTACGCCGCCTGCAGCACCCGGTCGCAGCCGGAGGTGGTGATGGCCAGCGGCTTCTCGACGAAGACGGCGACGCCGGCCCGGAGGAAGTCGATCGCCGGATCCTCGTGCAGGTCGTCGGGCGTGGTCAGGAACACCCCGTCCAGCTTCAGGTCGAGCAGGTCGGTGTGGTCGGCGTAGGCCTGGGCGTCCGGGTACTCCGCGAGCGCGGCCTGCTGCTGCGCCTCGACGGGGTCGCAGACGGCGACGATCCGGGATCCCTCGCCGGGCGAATGGGCATGCTTGGCCAGGCGGCTCCGGGCGCCGAGCCCCACCACGCCGAACCGGAGGTCTTCTGTAGTCATACGAGCGACTCCTGCACATAGATGATTGTTAAACCCTATGTCCGAACAGTTCCGATCTTCAACACCCTTGAGATTCCGAGGTGTCAACCGAGCGGTCATCTCAGGTCCGCCCAGGCATCGGACAGCCCCGTCACCATGACGGAATGTGACCCTCCACTATGTGGCACTCGGCGACTCGACCACCGTTGGTGTCGGGGACCCGATGAACGGCAGTACGACCGACCTGGCCGGTGCCGGTTCTCGTCCTGGGGAGGGGTGGCGGGGCTGGGCCTCGCTGCTCGCCGACTCCCTGGGCAGCTCCCACCGTGTGACGTTCTCCAACTTCGCGACCAGCGGCGCCACCGCGCCGATGGTGGCGACCGACCAGCTTCCGTCGACCGGCTCGGGCCCGATCGACCTCGCCTCCCTGATCGTCGGCGTGAACGACACGCTGCGGTCGACCTTCGACGCCGGCCAGATCCGCGACTGCCTGCAGCACTGCGCGGAGCAGCTGACCGGGCGCGGCGCGACGCTGCTGACCGTGCGTTTCCACGACCACGGCCAGGTTTTCGGCCTGCCGGCCTGGTTGCGCCGGCCACTGTGGCACCGGATCGAGCAGGTCAACTCCGTGTACGACGAGCTGTACCTGCGTTTCGGTGGGATCCGGATCGACATGGCCGACTACCCCGAGGTCTACCAGCGCGACTTCTGGAGCGTCGACCGTCTCCACCCCGGCGAACGCGGCCACCGCCGCCTGGCCCGGGCCTTCGCCGACGAACTCCACCGCCAAGGCCTGCCGATCGCCGAACCCCCATCCCTGGACTGCGCCGGCGCCACCCCTTCCAAATGGGCAGACGCCCTCTGGCTACTCCGAGAAGGCACCCCCTGGCTAGCCCGCCGTGCGGGAGACCTGACGCCTTGGGCCGCCCGCATGGCCCTCACCCAATTCCGCCCGTTGTCCACAGGCCACCCAACCGCCGATGCGGAGGTGGGGCGGGTTCAGGCATAGGGTTTCCGGCATGGCTCGTATCGATGGACGTACTCCTGATCAGCTCCGGCCGGTGACCCTGACGCGGAAGTGGCTCGACCATGCCGAGGGGTCGGTGCTGGTGGAGTTCGGCAGGACCCGGGTGCTCTGCGCGGCCAGCGTGACCGAGGGCGTGCCGCGCTGGCGCAAGGGGTCCGGCCTCGGCTGGGTGAGCGCGGAGTACGCGATGCTCCCGCGCTCGACGAACACGCGCTCCGACCGCGAGTCCGTGAAGGGCCGGATCGGCGGCCGTACGCACGAGATCTCCCGGCTGATCGGCCGCTCGCTGCGCGCCGTGATCGACTACAAGGCCCTCGGCGAGAACACCATCCTGCTCGACTGCGACGTCCTCCAGGCCGACGGCGGCACCCGTACCGCCGCGATCACCGGCGCGTACGTCGCCCTGGCCGACGCGGTCTCCTTCCTGCGCGACCGCAAGGCGCTCAAGGGCGAGCCGCTGACCGGCTCGGTCTCCGCGGTCTCGGTCGGCATCATCGACGGCGCCCCGATGCTCGACCTCTGCTACGAGGAGGACGTCCGGGCCGAGACCGACATGAACCTGGTGCTCACCGGCGACGGCAAGTTCATCGAAGTACAGGGCACCGCCGAGGGCGCCCCGTTCGACCGCGACGAGCTGAACAGCCTGCTCGACCTCGGTACGACGGGCTGCGCCGAGCTCACCAAGCTGCAGTTGGAGGCGCTCGCGTGACCAAGGTGCTGCTTGCCTCGAACAACAAGAAGAAGCTCGAGGAGCTCCGCCGCATCCTCGCGCCGATCGTGCCCGGCATCGAGGTGCTCGGGCTGGGCGACGTACCGGCGTACGAGGAGCCGGCCGAGACCGAGCCGACCTTCGAGGGCAACGCGTTGCTGAAGGCCCATGCCGCGCTGGCCGCGACCGGGTTGCCGTCGATCGCGGACGACAGCGGCATCTGCGTCGACGCGCTGAACGGCATGCCCGGCGTACTGTCCGCGCGCTGGTCCGGACCGGCCAAGGACAACCACGCCAACAACGTGCTGCTGCTCGGCCAGCTCGAGGACGTGCCGGACGAGCGCCGGGGAGCCTCCTTCGTCGCGGCCGTCGCGTTCGTGCGTGAGGGTGCCGAGGATGTGGTCGTCCGCGGCGAGATGCCCGGCTCGGTCATCCGCGAACTGCGTGGCACCGGCGGCTTCGGGTACGACGTGCTGTTCGCCGCCGAGGGGTACGACCGGACGACGGCCGAGCTGTCGATCGAGGAGAAGGACGCGATCAGCCATCGTGGCAAGGCGTTGCGCGAGCTCGCCCCGATCGTGGCGAAAGCACTGGAGGCCTGACATGTTGTTCGCTGGATCAGACCGTGACGGCGTCGAGGCCGGCAAGATCACCGCGGCGTACCGGCGCTGGGCCGAGCCGCGCGTGGTCGAGGGCCGGATCTACCGGACCAACGCCGGCCGGATCGAGATCGACAGCGTCCGCCAGGTCAACCCGGACCTGATCTCCGACTACGACGACGACATCTTCGCCGCCGACCGGCAGAACGCCCGAGACGTCCGCCGCCGCCTCCGCGGCAACGACGACTGGCCCACCTTCCTGATCAAGTTCCATCTGGTCGAGGGCCCGGATCCCCGCGAGGAACTGGCCGCCACCGCGGAGCTGACTCCCGAAGACCTGGAAGACCTCCGTACCCGGCTGGCCCAACTGGACTCCTTGAGCCGCCACGGCGCGTGGACCACGGCCACCCTGCGGAAGATCGAGGAAAAGCCGACTGTCCGCGCCGCCGACCTGGCCGCGGACCTCGGCCGCGACACCCCCACCTTCAAACTGGACGTCCGCAAACTGAAGAACCTGGGCCTCACCTACAGCCTCGAAACCGGCTACGAACTGTCTCCGCGCGGCGCGGCCTACCTCAAGTCACTCTGAGCCTTTTCGAATGCACAGAGTGAGGGTGGGTACCGGGCGGTAAAGCTCCCGCATCCACTCTCGGAGGTCACCATGACCGTCGACTCCAACGGCAAGCAGCCGAAGACGGCGCTGGCGGGCCCGTACGGGCATCCCTTCCATCCGGTGATGGTCACGGTGCCGATCGGAGCCTGGGTGGCCAGCCTGATCTTCGACATCGTGGCACTGACCGGTGACGACGACGCCACCTTCGCCAGAGGCGCGTACTGGCTGATCTGCATCGGCATCATCGGAGCCTTGGTGGCGGCGATCTTCGGCGTCTTGGACCTGCTGATCATTCCCCGCGGCACCCCGGCCTTCCGCACCGGCCTGACCCACATGGCCCTCAACCTGACCGTGGTCGTCCTCTTCGTCGTCAACCTGGGGATCCGTGCCTCCGGAGACATCGACGAGGCCAGCGCCGGCGCCTTCATCCTGAGCCTCGTCGCCCTGGCCCTGCTGAGCTTCTCAGGCTGGCTCGGCGGCAAACTCGCCTACCGCTACGGCGTCCGCGTCGCCTCCGAACAAACCCAGCAAGAAGGCTTCACCTCGAACCAAACCCACACAACGGGCTGACCCCCTACAACAACGTTCGCCACTTGGGCCAGTAGGAGCTCGGCTCCCAGCTCGGACTGGTCAGTCGGCGATGGACGCGAGCTGACGGAGTGCTTTCTCCGCGGCGCTTCGGGGCTCGGCCTGGTAGACGTTGAGCAACTGCCAGGGTGCTGCGTTCACCGTCAGCGTCTGGCAGGCCAGATCGAGCCGGCCGACGTCGGGGTGCCGAAGCCGTACCACGTCGTACTTCGGCAGGCGGACGTCGTGTTTGACCCAGATCCGTGCGAAGTCGGCGCTCTCCTCGCGGAGCCTGGCCACGAGCGCTTGCCGTCGCGCCGACGCTTCGCACGGAGTGGAGGAGATCGCGTGCAGGCCGGCGACGGCGCTGGTGGCGACGATTTCCCAGTCGACGAAGAACTCCCGGGCCAGGGGGTTCAGAAAGATGAACAGCAGCAGGTTCGGTCGTGGCCCGGCCGGTGAGTAGAGGGCGGCCGCGAGCGGGCTGGCGGTCAGAACATCCAGCCCGGAGCCGACGACCATGGCCGGGGTGTCCGGCCAGGCTGCCAGCATCCGGCTGAGGTCCGGATTGACTTCCTCGGACACGGATCGGTCGATGGCCGGCTGCGGGTGGGCCAGGCGGTGCAGGTGCCCGGTCGCCTCCGCGTCCAGGTGCAGGACTTCGGCCAGGGCATGGATGACTCGGTGCGAGGGGTTGCGCTCCCGGCCCTGTTCGAGTCGTGAAAGGTAGTCGGCGCTGATACCGGTGAGCGTCGCCAGGTCCTCGCGGCGGAGCCCGGTGGTGCGCAGACTCGGCGGTCCCGCGAGTCCGACATCGGCCGGCCGCAGCAGAGCGCGCCGGGCCTTGATGAACTCCCCGAGGCGGTTGTGTGCGTTCATACCTGCTGAGACAGCACGCCATCGCGATCTGTGACGCCGCGAAGGCCCTTCAGCGCGGGAATGACCCGCGCTATTCGCGGACGATGACGGCTGACTGGAGGCGGATCGCGTCCTGGCCCGGTGCGGCGCCGAACATGCGCCGGTACTCGCGGCTGAACTGGGACGGGCTGTCGTAGCCGACCGAGTGGCCGATCGCCGCCACGTCGTGCGGTGCCGCGATGAGTTCCATCCTGGCCTTCTGCAGGCGGATCTGCTTCTGGTACTGCAGCGGGCTCATCGCGGTGACCGCGCGGAAGTGCCGGTTGAGGGAGGAGACACTGGTACCGATGTCCGAGGCGAGCTCGTCGATGCGGATCACGTGGTCGTAGCGCGCACGAACCCAATCGATGGCGCGGGCCACGAGCGCGAGACGGCTGTCGGCCATGCCTGCCTGTCTCATCAGGGCGGCGTGTGGTCCGTTCAGGAGCCGCCAGTGGATTTCGCGCCGTACTCCGGCGCCCAGCACCTTGAGATCGCGCGGGTCGTCGTACAGCCGTAGGAGGCGTACCAGAGCGTCGAGCAGGGCGCCGTCCGCGTCGCTGATCGCCATTCCCGAACCATCGTGCGATCCGGCTGGGGCGGGCCCTGCGTCGAGCAGCAGTTGCGCGATGGTCGCCGGCCGAAGGCGCAGGCCGAGGGTCAGGAACGGCTTGCGTGGACTTGCGTCGATGATCTGGGAGGTCAACGGCAGGTCGACGGTGAAGACCACAGCCTGACCGGAATGGTGCTCGAAAACGCGATCGCCGAGGGTGGACCGCTTCGCTCCCTGCACGACCAGCACGAGCATGGGCTCGGTTACCGCGCTCATCGGCTCCGTGACGTGTGCCGCGGTGAACACCAGAACGTCGCCCAACCAGGCTGGGCGCAAGTCGTCGCCGGCCAGCCGGATGATGCGGCGCCCGAGTTCCTCGAGATGGCTCACTGCCTGAGTGAAGCACAGCCCCGGCCTGACGGTCCATCGTCACTATCGGAGCGAAGTTGAGCGGATCGTGCAGCCGATCGCGTGCATTGATCTAGGTGATCAGGCCGGTCCGGTATTCACTGAACTGGTGCTGGCAGACGGCGGTAGGCCCAGTCGTAGGGCGATCGTGCAACTGCTCGAGGTCGCCGCTCTCGGCGTTCGGGTCAACGCGCTGTGTCCAGGGCTGGGTTCATCACCGGTGTCGCGCTGCCGATCGACGGCGGCTACACCGTTCCGTGAGCTGCGTCCGTACAAGCTCCGACCACGACCGAGGAGAACCATGCACAGCGGCACCCCGACGCCGGGCAGTCCGAAGCCACTCGGAACTGTCCAGCGCCTGATCGGCGCGGCTGCCGGACGGCAGTGGCAGCTGCCGGCGAGGCGCAACCGGGTGCGGGTCGAGCGGAAGATCGAGGTACGGATGCGAGACGGCGTGACCTTGCTCGCCGATCACTACATCCCGGTGACTGCTGACGCCGTACCCACCATCCTGGTCCGATGCCCGTACGGCCGCGGCTTCCCGTACGCGCTGCTGTCGGCCCAGCTCTACGCCGAACGCGGCTACCACGTCCTGCTGCAGAGCACTCGAGGAACGTACGGCTCCGAAGGCACCTTCATGCCAGGTGTCAGCGAGCCCGACGACGGTCAGGACACCGTTGCGTGGCTCCGTTCTCAGCACTGGTTCGACGGACGGCTTGCCACCGCCGGCGGTAGCTACCTCGGCTTCACGCAGTGGGCGTTGGCGATGGATCCGCCGCCGGAGCTGAAGGCGATGGTCGTCATGATCGGCGTGCACGATCTCGCTGACGCCGCCTATCAGCAGGGTCCGCTCGACCTGTTCAACATGCTCAGTTGGAGCGACCTTCTCTCGCACCAGGAAAGCGTCGGCTCGGTCGCCGGTCTGATCAGGATGATGCGGGCCGAGCGCAGGCTGCGCGGCGCGCTGGAACGGCTTCCACTGCGGGGCACGATGAACGAACTGGGCGGCAAGGGCGCCCCTTGGTACGACGAGTGGATCGACCACCCAGACGTCCACAATCCCTACTGGGACAGGTTCCGCGCGACCGAGGCGCTGTCTCGGTCCACGGTGCCCACCCTGCTGATCGGCGGCTGGCACGACTACTTCCTGAACCAGACGCTGGAGCAGTACCGGACCTTGCGATCGCGCGACGTCGAGGTCGCGATGACCATCGGCCCGTGGACGCACCTCACCGTCGACAACAAGATTTCGATGCCGCAGGCAATCTCTTGGCTCGACACCCACGTTGCGGGCCGTGCTCCGGCGACGCACGAGGCGCCGGTCCAGGTGTTTGTCGGTGGCGAATGGCAGAAACATCAGACCTGGCCGCCAGAAGACACGGCAACGACCACCTGGTACCTGCAGACGGCGCGGCAGCTGACGCTGGCTGACCCCGCCGACAAGGCCGGGACCACGCAGTTCCGCTACGACCCGGCAGCTCCGACGCCGTCGGTCGGCGGCCGGGTGATGGCCCTCAGCGGCGGAGCTCAGGACAACCGGAAGCTGGAAGCGCGTGCCGACGTACTGACCTTCACCACGGCGCCGCTCGCCGAATCGGTCGAGGTGCACGGCCGGCCGGTGGTGGAGTTGCACCTGGCCTCCGACAACGCCAACGCCGACCTTTTCGCCCGTATCTGCGATGTCGACCCCACTGGTCGCTCGATCAACGTCACCGACCGGATCATCCGATTCGCTGAGCCGGGCGCGACGCCTGGAGAAGTCCGCAGGGTGAGGATCACGCTCGACCCCACGGCACACCGGTTCGGTGTCGGGCACCGCATCCGGTTGCAGATCTCGGGCGGCGCGTTCCCGCGGTTCGCCCGCAACCCTGGTACCGGACAGGCTCCCGGAGCGGCAACCGTGCTCAAACCGGTGACGCACACCGTTCACCACAACGTGGGCCGACCGTCCAGCATCGCTCTACCTCTCGTGAAGCACTGACGCGCTGAGCACGGCCGACGCCATCGCGACGCCGGCACCCCCGAGCGGCTGCGCGCGGACGACAGCCATGGCACTCGCGCCATCGAAGACCATGGTCAGCTGGGTCGCGAGCACGGCCGGGTCGGCGATCCCCGCAGCGATCGCCTCCGTGCGGAAGAAGTCGGTCATCTGCTGTTTGAAGGCGCGGGCGACGACACTGCCTGGATGGTCAGCTTGCTTCAGTTCGGTCGCGGTGTTGACGAACGGGCAACCCCGGAAGGCCTTCAACTCCGACATCTGGTCCTGACGCTCGAACAGGTGCAGGATCCGCTCCCGGGGCGATCGCTCGTCCCTGCCACTCGGCACCAGCGCCGCCAGGAACTCCACACCTACGCGGGTCAGACTCTCCGCGATCAGCGCATCCTTGGATCGGAACACCTGGTACATCGACTTCTTCGACACCCCAGCCGCTTTGCACACCGCATCCACACCGACGTGCACGCCCTCGAGGTAGAAGAGTTCCCCAGCCGCATCGAGCAGCCGGTCGCGAGGTGTCGCAGAACTTGAGTCGGACGGCAAGGGAGGTCCTTCGCGATCGTGGTGTGGGCGGGCTGTCAGCGGGAAACGTCGAGTGCTTCGACCGGACCGGCAAGAGCGCCCTTGAAGTGCCGACTGTGGTCGTCCGCGAGGAGTTCGAGGTCTCCCTTCTCCAATGCCGCGACGATGTCCGCGGCCACGGTGGCTGGGTCGTTCTTCGGTCCGTCCAGCCCACTGACCAGGTCGGTGTCGGTCAGGCCCAGCTGGACGCCGAGCACGTGCGTGCCCTGCGCGGACAGCTCCGAGCGCAGAGTGTTGGTGAACGAGATCAGAGCCGCCTTCGCGGCGCCATAGGTTCCGGACCCGGGGAATCCGGCAATCCACGCGGTGAGTGAGTGGATGTTGATCAGCGCCCCTCCGCCGTTGGCTGCCAGTACGGGCGCGAAGGCCTTCGCGACGCGCAGCGGCCCGAAGGCGATGATCCCGAAGACGCGGTCGACCTCGGCCTGATCGTCGTCCAGCAGGGGACCGACCGTCATGATTCCGGCGTTGTTCACGACGATGTCGACGTCACCGGCGACGCGGGCAAGCTCGGCTGCGGCGTGCGGATCCGCCAACTCGAAGCTGACCGGGACGATCCTCGGGTCATTCTGGGCCACCGGGTTTCGCGAGGTGACGTAGACCTTCGCGGCTCCTGCCTGGAGCAGTTCGCGCACGATCTCCTTGCCGAGCCCTTGCTGCCCGCCGGTCACCAGAACGGTCGCGCCACTGACAGTGGTCATCACAGATCTCCTTGATTCTTGACATACTCTAAATGGCAATTGTCTCTGTCGTGGACACTAGTCGCCACCGTTGACCGAAGTCAAGTAGGCTTTACCTATGTCATGGGTAGCGACTGAGAGATTCGGAGCACGTACCGCACCGGCCGGTCTGGGCCTGGTGCAGGAACTCGTCAACACGCATGCGGTCGAACGCGACGGCGAGGAACTACTGCTCGACCACCCCTCAGCGCAGCGTTGGCTGCAGAACGCCGCCCGGCAATGGGCCGAGGTCCGCGGCCTCACCGCGCCCGACCTCGTCCTGGACGAAGCGGGCCTGCGGGAGCTGCTGGAACTGCGATCAACAGTGGCCGGTCTGCTCGCCGTACCGGCAGATCAGCGTCCTGAGGGTGTACCTGTGGACATCCAGGTACGTGCCCGGGCGACCCTCGTTGCGGACGCGGAAGGTCGAGTGGGTATCGAACCCGAGGGCACGGACAGCGGTTGGCTGACGTCAGCTGTCTGGTCGGAGATCCTGCTTGCACAGCTGACCGGTACCTGGGCCCGCCTCAAGCTGTGCCGCGAACCGGGCTGCCGATCGGCCTTCTACGACACCTCCCGAAACCACAGCGGCCTGTGGCACGACGTCCACAGCTGCGGAAACATCAACAACCTCCGCGCCTCCCGCAGCCGCAAGAAGAGCTCGGCACAGTAGGGCAGCAACCTTCCCGTCCGTCACGGCCGGCCGATTGAAAGATGCTCTGCGAACCAGTCGCGGGAGGTTTGGGAAGCGACCGTGAATCCGCCGCCGGAGTAGGCGTCGAAATGCCCGCCCGGCAGGAAGACGAGCTTCTTCGGCTCCGCGGCGCTCTGGAAGGCGGAGGCAGCCAAGTTGCCGCCGGTCAAGCCGTCTTCGCGGCCGACGATCATGAGCAGCGGCGTGGGGGTGATGTCCGGCAGATAACGCGCCGGTTCGTAGCCGTAGAAGTTGTCCAGGCTGCGCAAGGTGACTGTGTTCGGCCAGCTTGGATCGAGTTCGGCTCGCGCCGCGGTGAACCACTCGAAGGAGTCCGGGGTGGGTAACCCGACCAGTTCACCGGGATCGGTACCTATGACCGGCACGGTAGCGGCCGGTTCGCCTAATGCCCTGGCTCGCCGGTCCGCCGTGAACCGGTCCGGGCCGACCACGAGATTGCTCACCCTGGCAAGGTTCGCATAGGTCGCCCGGCCGCTGATGAAGGGTGCCTGTCCGCTCACCGCCTTGACCCGGCGGTCGATCGCGGCGACCACGAACGCGTGTGCCGCGGAGAAGCTCGTGCCCCACACGCCGATCCTGTCCGGGTCCACTTCCGCCCGGTTCTGCGCGTACGTGATCGCGTGCTGATAGTCCCGGATCTGTTCCCAGGGGTCGATCTCGTACCGCGGCTTGCCGATCGCCGTCCCGGAATCGCCCCAGCCACGGTTGTCGAAGACCAGTACCGCCAGACCGGCAGCCGCGAACACCTCGGCGAACCGGTCGAGATACATCCGCCGCGTGGAGGTCCAGCCATGAGCCATCACCACGCACGGCGCAGGAGCCGACGTGCCGTCGGCCTCGTAGAACCACCCGCGCAGTGCAGCGCCTTCCGCGTCGAACTCGATGTCGTGACGCATGAATCTCACCCTTGTCCGATCTGCTTGGTGACGAACTCGATCAGGTCGGCGATCTCCGGGCCGGCGACGTCGTGGCCCAGGCCGCGGTAGACACGGGTCTCAGCGGTGGCATGGGTTTTCAGCCAGTGCTCGGTGCGCTGGACGGCTGCGGTGGGAATGACCCAGTCGGTTTCGCCGCGGCCCCAGTAAACCGGCGGTCGGGACGCGGCCAGGGTGACGTCACCGGGTTGGTCGTCGCGTACGACGAAACCCGCGAGGCTCACGCCGTACGCGAACCGGTCCGGAGCGAGCCGCATCAGCTGGTGCACCATCGCGCCACCCTGGGAGAAGCCGAGCAGGCCGATCGACGGCGCTTCGATGCCGAGGGTCCACTGCAGCACATCCTCGGCTGCCGCGTTCGCGACTGCCGGCTGTGGATCGCCGATCGGATTGCCCCGGCTAGGAAACCAGGCGTACCCGCCCGCTTCCGGGATCCGCGCCCGGATCGACGCGACCACCAGCTCCGGCGGCAGCTCGGGGACAAGCAGCCGAAACAGGTGGGTCTCGTCGTAGCTCCAGCCGTGCAGCATCACCAGCACCGGCCGGTCGGCGCGGCTGTGATCGGATGCCGACCACAACACCGCGTCCCGATCCATTCCAGGCTTGACCGTTGCACTCATCTCGCTCCCTTCATTCGCTGACGACGATGCCGCAGCCGGGGAGACGACGTCCAAGACCTGTTCCGCGCTCTGTGATACCCAACGGGTACCAGGGCCTTTCATTCGGGAGCGGGCAGCTTGTCGAGTACACCTTCGACCTGGCGCGCCAGGTGCAGGAGGTTCCTGTCGTCGCCATGGGCGCTGTCGATCTCGAGTCCGATGGGAAGGCCGCGCGTCGTGATGCCCATCGGGACGCTGATGCTCGGCAGGCCGGCTCCGCTGGCGGGGACGGTGTTTTTGGCCAGCAGCAGGTGGCTGACCTCTTCGCCCTCGATGGTGAACGTCGCCTGCTGCTCGATCAGCGGCGCTGGGCTCGGCGTGGTCGGCGAGAGCAGTGCGTCGAAGCCGCCGCGAGTGAACACTTCGTCGAACCGGCGCTGAAGTTCAGGGCGGTCGACCGAGAGGGTCGCTTCGTAGGCTTGCTGGGAGATGAAGCCTGGTGCACCCGGAACGACGTATTCGTTCCACAGACCCTTGAGTTGCGGCTTCAGCGCGTCGTGGAGGCCGTGGAACGAGACCGGGACGTCGTGACGGTGCAGGTACTCGGTGACGGCTTGCATCGTCTCGCGGAAGAAGAGGTTCCAGGTCAATCGGTCGGCGAGTTCGGAGAAGTCCTCGCCGAGGTCGATCTCGACCACCTCGGCGCCGGCGTCGCGCAAACGCTGGAGGGTGTCGCGGAACTGTGCTTCGGTCTCGGACTCGATCGGCTCCAGGTACTGCTTGGGCGCGTAGGCGAATCTCGTCCCCTCCAGACTGGAACGGGCGGCCGCTTCGGCGGCGGTCTGCCTGGTCACGACGTGGTCGATCAGCGCGCAGTCTTCGACGGTGCGCGCGAAGATGCCTGGGGTGTCGAGCGTGTGGGAGATTGGCGCCACTCCGCCGGCCGGCCACCGACCGGTCGTCGGTTTGAAGCCCACGACACCGACCAGTGCTGCTGGTACCCGGATGGAACCCACCGTGTCCCCGCCGAAGGCCGCCGGCACGATCCGGGCTGCAACGGCGGCGCCGGAGCCACTCGAGGACCCGCCGGTCATGTGCCTGGTGCCGTAGGGGTTCTTCGCCTGACCGTAGCGGCTGTTGTCCCCGGTCAGCCCGTACGACATCTCGACCAGGTTGTTCTTGCCGAACACGATGGCACCGGCGTCCTTGACCGCCTCGACCACGTCGGCGTCCTCGGTCGGTGTGAAGCCTTCGAGGATCTCCACCCCGAGCGTGGTGCGCAGGCCGCGCGTGAGGTAGCTGTCCTTCACGCCCAGCGGGACGCCGAGCAGGGGAGCGGTCGAGCCCGCGGCGCGCGCCCGGTCGGCGGCCTCGGCCGCGGCCAGTACGGCGGGCTCGTCGATGGTGATGAAGGAGTTCAGATCCGCGTGCTTGCGGGCTTGCTGCAAAAGGGCGTCGGCGTACGACGTGGCCGTGATGTCACCGTCGCGGATCGCGGCGGCCGCCGCCGCGACGCTCAGCGAGGCGAAGCGGCCGGAGTCCGGGCCGTTCACTGGTCGCTCGCCGCGGTGAAGGCCGAGGGCACGGAGACGTCCAGGACGCGCAGCAGGTTGGCGACCTTGCGGTCCAGTTCCAGTCCGACGGTCGCGATGTCCGGGCTCCCGAAGCTGCCGAACCGGCTGCTGGGCTGGTCGATGGAGAATCGCGTCACGCCGTCCTGGTCCTGGTGGATCGTCGTCCGCAGCGGTGCGTAAAGCATCACCGCCGGGTCGTGCCGGTACATCCGCTCGGCGATCGTGTGGTTCCCCATCAGGTAGCTGCTGCAGGAGCCTTGATCGCCGGCGAGCTGCATGAGCTCGCCGACATCGGTGCTCCAGAACCGCAGGAACCCGTGTGGTGCGTTCTGCGCGGCAGCGGCCAGCACGGTCTCCCAGCTCGCCCGCTCGGCGCGGAGCGCCGTCATCCGCTCGAGGTCCAGGACCGGTACGGCGGCTTCGTAGCGAGCACGGAAGTCCTCGAAGGACGTGCCGGTGTCGATCGACCACCGGACGGTCTGGTGGGGGACCGCGACGAAGTTCTGGGTGGGCATCAGTTGTTCCTCTCAAAGTAAAGTGATCGCTGTACTTGGAACCTAGCAGGCCTGATCACGGAAGTAAACCGATCGCTATACTTTGGGCATGGCAACGACTGAAGCGGCGGCCGGCGCGGCCAAGGGCGGACGCGGAGCGCGGGAGCGCATTCTCCGCGCCGCGGTGGAGCTGTTCGCACGCGACGGGATCCACCCCACCGGCATCGCGAAGCTGACCGACGCGGCGCACGTGTCGACGCGGACCTTCTACCAGCACTTCCCGAGCAAGGAGGCGCTGGTCACCGCGTACCTGGAACGCCTCGAGTCCGACGGCGCGCTACTGGCCGAAGCAGTCCTGGGACGCAGGGATCTCAGCGCGCGCGAGCGGATCCTGGAGCTGTTCGCCGAGCTCCCGGCCGGCTCGTCGCCGACGACCGTGCGAGGGTGCCCGTTGCACAACGTCGCCGTCGAAGCGGCCGGAACGATGCCTGAGGCAACAGCTCTGGTCCGGCGTCACAAGCGCGAGCTCGCCGAAAGCCTGATCGCCACCTCCGCCGAGGCCGGCGCACGCGAACCGGAGATCCTTGGGCGCCAACTCGCCGTCCTGTTCGAGGGCGCCCGCGCCCTGGCGACCTCGCTCAACGACACCCGGCCGCTGAGCGACGCCCAAGCCCTCGCCGAAACGCTACTCGACCGCGCGGCCCAACCAAGCTGACCGCCTCAGTCGGTCCTCGTGTCCAGCTTGGACAGGATCTGCGGCAGTGCGATCAGCTCGGTGGCGGTGAGCTTGTCGGTGAACAGCTGAGCGACGAGAGCAAGGTGTGAATCGGTGGCCTCCAGGAGGGTTGCGGCGCCTTTCTCGGTCAGGGCCACGGCCACTCCACGGCGATCGTCGTCAGCCGGGGTGCGTTCCAGCAAGCCGGCCTTCGCCATTCGCGCCAGCCGTCTGGATACACCGCTTTCGCTCAGCAGCAGGCGATCGCTGAGCTCTCGCTGACGCAGCTGGTGGCCTGGTACATCAGCGAGATTCATCAGTACGTCGTACCACTCCAGCGGCAACTGGTGGTCGTTCAGCATCTGCTCGGCCAGCCTGTCGACGATCTGCCGATGGACCGAGAGGTAGGTCTGCCACAAAGGAGTCTCCTGGTGGACGCGGGCGACCACGTCCTCGAGCTTCGTCTCAGGGCCACCCGCGCGCTCCCCGCCGGCCCGCCTCTGACTCTTCGACATCCACCGCTCCTCGATGCGAGGCTCTGCCTGCTTGCACGGCGAGCTCCTTGGCATAGGAGCTCTCACCTTAGATGAGCCTGGTCACCAACCTCAGTTCGCACGCCTTCGGCTGAACCGCGTCGCACCATGACGAGCGCCGCAGTCGAGAACATCCAGGCGACACCCCAAAGCACCGGCCCCTCCAGACCCGGCCACGGCTTCGCGTAGCCGGGGACCAGGACGAACGCGATGAAGCCGATGTCGCTGACGCCGGCCACACCGAGGTTGAGCCAGTAACCCAGCTCCGAGGTTCGCCTGAGCATGAGCAAGGAAACCACCCCGACGATGACGGCCGCGCACAGGAGCATCCAGCTGTCCTGGTTCAGCCTGCCCTGGATCATCGACGGCTGGACCGAGTCGGCCAGTTGCCTGACCTTGTAGGCGGCTTGGATGTGCAGGGCGGCCCACAGCAGATAGACGACGGAACCGATGATCGACAACCTTCTGGCCGTCATGACGGCCGCACACCGAACGGGCCCAGGATGCCACTGTCGATGCGCAACGACTGGAGCATCGTGAAGGCGCTGTCGGCGGTGAACACGTCAGCTGCCGCGAGTACACCGGTGTACTTGGCGATCACCGGTTCGGCGGTACGCCGGGTGGCTTCGTCGAGGTAGGCGTCGAAGATGGCCCACGCGTTCCCCGTCGATGAATACTTCTCGAAGTACGGAGTCGGATCCACGCCGGCGAGGGCTGCCTTGGCCGCGGTGGCCAGGTCGTCGACGTACTGCTTCTGCAGGTCGGCGTCGGCGCGGGTGCCGAGCCTGCCGAGGTGTCCGCCGACGAAGGTCTTCCATGGGTAGCGCATGATCTCTTGGTGCGCTTGGACCCAGCCGCCGATCGCGTGTGAGTCGCCCAGGCCTTTGAACGGCACCCAGCCAGGGAACAGCACGTCCACGACCATGAGCGTCTCGTGCTCGGGCGCGTAGACGAAGATGTTGTCCGATGTGTGGTTGGGGCCGTGGTAGGACAACTCCAGACGTTCACCGCCGACCCGCAGTGTGTAGTGATCGTCGAAGGTCTTCGTGGGCAGCGGTCGATTCGAATCGCGTGCGACCCGCAGGTTGCGCGCGGTTTCCTCGTGCGCGACGCGGACGACGTTGTGACCGAAGATTCCCGCCGCGCCGATGTGATCCGCGTGCGAGTGCGTGTACACGAGGTGGGTGACCTTGCTCGGGCGGCCGTTCGCACGGGTCACCTCGTCGATCGCGTGCAAGAGATTGTGCCCGATGGTCGGTGGTGCGTCGACGAGCACCACGCCGGTACGGGTGGTGAGGAACATCGACTGGTAGAAGGCGTCGGTGACCCAGTAGAGGTTGCCGTTGACGCGACCGACGTAGTAGCCGCGATCGTTCAGTTTTGGACCGAACGCCGATGGCGGGACAGGCGCGAAGTCGGGCAGTGCCGTCGCGGGTTGCACAGCACCCGACGCCGATTGCATCGCCCCGGCGCCGAGCAGGGCGGCCCCTGGAATCGTGATGGCGGCGGCAGCCAGGAAGCGCCGGCGGGAGGAGTTCTCAGCTCTCATGGGCTGAGAGTACATTGCTTGCGCTCGCAAGCAACTTGATGGACTATTAAAAATGATTTCACCCTGAGCGCGAAGGAAGCCAGACATGTCCAGTGCAACCCCGGTCGTCTTCATCCATGGGCTTTGGATCCATTCGGATGCGTGGCAGAACTGGTTTCCCGTCTTCGAGGGAGCCGGTTACCGGCCGTCGGCCCCTGGCTGGCCGGGTGATTCCGAGACGGTGGACGCAACGCGCAAGAACCCGCTTGCGCTGGCCGGCCAGGGCATCGACGACATCACCGCGAGCTACCAGCGCTTCATCAACGGCCTGGCCGCCAAGCCGATCGTCATCGGCCACTCCTTCGGCGGTCTGATCGCCCAGAAGTTGCTGGCGAACGGAGGCGCGGTGGCCGCTGTGGGGATCGACCCCGGCCAGATCAAGGGCGTCAAGCCGGTACCGCTCGCCCAGATTCGATCGGGCCTGCCCGTGCTTGCGAGGCCGGGCAACAAGAAGAAGGCGGTCTCGCTGACCAGCAAGCAGTTCCGCTACGGGTTCGGTAACGCGATCCCGGAGTCCGAGTCGAACGAACTGTTCGAGCGCTGGGCCATCCCTGGCCCCGGAAAGCCCCTGTTCGAGGCGAGCAGTGCCAACTTCAAGAAGAACTCGCCCGCCGCCGTGGACACCAGGAAGAGCAACCGTGGACCGCTGCTGATCATTGGCGGGGGCAAGGATCACACCGTGCCCGAGGTGGTCGCCAAGGCCGCGTACAAGCTCTATGCGGGCTCGGGCGCTGTCACCGACTACAAGTCGTTCCCCGACCGCGGCCACTCCCTCGTCATCGACCACGGCTGGCGCGAAGTCGCCGACTTCACGCTTGGCTGGCTCGAACGCCAGGGCCTCTGACCGTTCGATTTCGACACGCCGCTGCCGCGACGCGTTTCCCCTGCACGCCATGGAAGGAAAGACCATGCAGTTTTCATCGAGGTCCCGCAAGCGCGGCCTCCGAGCCGCCCTGCTGGGCGCCGCGTTGTTGCTTGCGGCCACCATCGTCCCGCCCGCGTCGGCATCCACGACGACGGATGGCAGCTACGGCCAGCCGGCGGCCAAGCCGACGGTTGTGCTGGTACACGGCGCCTGGGCGGACGGCTCGAGCTGGAGCGGCGTCGTCCGCGGCCTGCAGCGCGACGGGTACACCGTCGCCGTGCCGCCGAATCCGCTGCGCGGCGTCGTCGATGACACCGCCTCGCTGACCAGCTATCTCAAGACCGTCCAGGGCCCCATCATCCTGGTCGGACACTCGTACGGCGGGTTCGTCATCACCAACGCCGCCACCGGCAACACCAACGTCAAGGCGCTCGTGTACGTCGACGCCTACATCCCGGAAGAGGGGGAGACCCTGGGTGGGCTGACCGCCCAGTTCCCCGGCAGTCAGATCGGTCCGGACGCGCTGAACTTCGTCCCGGTGGCGGACGGTGTCGTCGACGCCTACATCAAGCCCGCGCTGTTCCGGTCCGTTCTGGCCAACGATCTTTCGGCCGGCAAGGCCGCTGAACTTGCCGCCATCCAGCGCCCGATCGCGGCCGCCACGCTCGGCGAGATGTCGGGGGCGCCGGCCTGGAAGAGCATCCCCAGCTGGGGTGTGGTCGGCACCGCGGACCACGCGTTGCCCGCCGCCGCGCAGATGTTCATGGCCAAGCGAGCCGGCACCGACGTGACGACGGTGAACGCCTCCCATCTGTCGCTGATCTCCCACCCGGGCCT
Source organism: Kribbella sp. NPDC051620 (assembly GCF_044453825.1). Taxonomy (NCBI): domain Bacteria; kingdom Bacillati; phylum Actinomycetota; class Actinomycetes; order Propionibacteriales; family Kribbellaceae; genus Kribbella; species Kribbella sp. NPDC051620. Next base: position 685,989 of record NZ_JBITDB010000003.1, on the reverse strand, counting down.
GGTCCGCGACGTCATCGAGAACGCGGCGCGCCACACCTCCTGAACTGCCGACGGCCGCGCGGGGACGATCCCTCGCGCGGCCGTCACGCATGATGCCCATCGGCGCCGTGCTGATCCGATCCGCGTGTTATGAGTGGATCGGGCCGAGGATTCCGGTGTCGATGCGCAGCGACTCCAGCATCGCGAACGCGTTGTCGAAGGTGTAGACGTCCACCGCGGCAAGCGTGCCGGCGTACTTGGCGATCACCGGGTCCGCGACCTGGCGGGTGATTTCGTCCAGGTACTCCTTGAAGATCGCCCATGCGTTGCCCGTCGGGCCGTACTTGGCGTAGTAGGGGGTCGGGTCGAGGCTCGCCATCGTGGCCTCGGCGCCGGTCCGCAGATCGTTGACGTAGCTCTGTTGCAGGGCCACGTCGGCGCGCGTGCCCAGCCTGCCGAGGTGGCCGCCGACCAGGGTCTGCCACGGATAGCGCAGCGCCACGTCGTGCATCCGCACCCAGTTCGGGATCTCCTGGGACACGGCCAGGCCTTTGAACGGCACCCAGCCGGGGAACAGGACGTCCACCAGCATGAGGGTTTTCTGGTTGGGTGCGTAGATGAAGATGTTGTCCGGCGTGTGGTTCGGGCCGTGGTGGTCCAGTTGCAGCGTCTCGCCACCCACGCGCAGGGTGTAGTGGCTGTCGAAGGTGATCGTCGGCATCGGCCGGTTCGGGTCGCGAGTCTCACGCAGCAGGCGCGCGGTCTCCCGGTGCGCCACCCGGACGACGTCCTTGCCGAAGATCACCGAAGCGCCGATGTGGTCGGCGTGGAAGTGCGAGTAGACCAGGTGGGTGACCTTGTTCGGCCTGCCGTTGCGCTGCGTGACCTCGTCGATGGCGCGCTGCAGGTTGTGGCCGATCGTCGGCGGGGCATCGACCAGTACGACGCCGGTGCGGGTGGTCAGGAACATCGACTGGTAGAACGAATCGGTGACCCAGTAGAGGTTTCCTTCGATCCGCCCGACGTGATAGCCGTCGGGGTTGAGGGCAGGGCCCATCGAACTCGCCGGGATCTCCAGATAGTCAGGCAGCTCACCGGACGCGCCGGCAGCCCTCCGGGAGAGGGGAAACAGTCCTGTCGCGGCTGAGGCGGAGAGTGCGGCGAACGTGAGGACGTTGCGTCTGGACGGAGTCATCGTGGTGCCCTTCGTGAGTGGCAAGCAGCCGTGGGTGGTGGCGGCAGCGGGCGATGCAGCTGCGAGTATTGCTTGCGCACGCAAGTATGTCCAGAAGTCAACCACTTTGCCTCAGGCGTCGTACTCCGCGTCCGTGACGGGTTCGCCCGGGTGAAGGATGCCGCCATCGCGGTCGGCGCCCTGGATGGCGATCATCGTCATCGCCGAGTCCGCGGCCGCGCCGTGCCAGTGCCATTCACCGGGGGGCGTCGTCACGGTGTCGCCCGCTCGGATGGTGTGGACCGGGCCATTGCGTTCCTGGATCCGCCCGACGCCCGCGATCACGTTGATGACCTGCCCCTCAGGGTGTTCATGCCACGGTGTCCGGGCGCCTGGGGTGAAGTACACCTGCTGCACGCTCAGCGAGGTGTCCTCACCCGGGCGGGCCAGGTGGTCGATCCATACCTCACCAGTGAAGAGCGCGTCGCCCATCACGGTTCCGCGGTGACCCGGGTTGATTTTCATACTCTGTCCCTGGTCGCAGTCATGGTCTCTGTCGGTCGCAACCGGGACCCTGCCATCGGGTCGCCTGTCACCGCATCCGGCTCGTGCCCGGGAAGTGCCCGGTCCTTCGTCTGAGGCCGGCCACGCCGCTGCAGCCACTGGGCAGTTCCCGGGTGCGAGCGGTGCTGGTCGGTGAGACGGTGGACACCCGATAGGCAGACAGGAGCGCCGATGGTGATCTCGCGCGGCTTCCATGGGCGACGCGCCAAGGCCGATGACGTACTCACGGCACGGTTACCGCCCGGGCAGCACCCGACGGCCGATTTCCCGGTGTTGTCGGCCGGCGCGACGCCGCGGATGCCACTCGATCAGTGGACGTTCACGATCCGCGGTGCCGTCGACCGTCCCGTGACCTGGACCTGGGCCGAGCTGCGGGCACTCCCGCAGGAGACGGTGTCGGCCGACATCCACTGTGTGACCAAGTGGACCAAACTCGGCACCGTCTGGACCGGCGTCAGCCTCGACACCCTGCTGGCGGAAGTGGTGACGAGCGCCCGCTACGTGACGGCCTACTGCGACGGTGGCTACACGACCAACCTGCCCGTCGCCGACCTGCGTGGCGGCAAGGCCTGGATCGTCAACGGGTACGACGGTGCGCCGCTGGCACCTGAGCACGGCGGACCGGCCAGGTTGCTGGTACCGCATCTCTACTTCTGGAAGAGCGCCAAATGGATCCAGGGCCTCGAACTGCGAACGCGAGACGAGCCGGGCTTCTGGGAAATGTACGGCTACCACAACTACGGAGACCCGTGGAAAGAACAGCGGTACAGCGGCGACTGAGCTGGCAGCCGGGGACGGTCGTCGACGTCGTCGCGGAGACGGCGCAGACCACGACGATCACTGTCGAGGTGCCGGCCTGGCCCGGTCACCGGGCCGGTCAGCACATCGACGTACGGCTGACGGCGGACGACGGCTACCAGGCTCAACGCAGCTACTCGATCGCATCGGGTCCGGAGGACGAGCACCTGGCGCTGACTGTCGAACGTCTCCCTGACGGCGAAGTCTCGCCGTACCTGGCCGACGAACTCCGGGCTGGTGACGAGATCGAGCTCCGCGGCCCGATCGGCGGCTACTTCGTCTGGGACGACTCGATGGGAGGCCCACTGCTGCTGATCGCCGGCGGCTCGGGCCTGGTGCCCTTCCGGTCGATGCTTCACCACCATCGCGCGACCCACAGCACCGTGCCGGTCCGACTGCTGTGCTCGGCGCGGTCGCTCCCGTTGCTGATCTACCGCGACGAACTGCTCCAGTTCGCGGCCTACGACTTCGTCGACGTCTCGGTGACGCTGACCCGCGACCAACCGCCAGGCTGGCAGGGGTACCGGCGTCGCATCGACCAGGACCTGATCTCCGACGTCGCCTGGTCGCCGGCCGATCGGCCTCTGGTCTATGTCTGCGGACCGACCGACTTCGTCGAGACTGCCACCAGCGCGCTGGTCCTGCTGGGCCACGACAGCGCGAGTATCCGTGCCGAACGCTTCGGCGGAACAGGGAGGTGAGCGGTGACGCACCTTGACGGCAACGCGATCGGCGGGACGTTGTACGACGTCTTCGGCGCGGAGATGACCGCGACACCGTGTACCTGCGGCCGGTGCGGACACGAGCAAGCCATCGCCGAGATGCTGGTGTACACCGGGGGACCTGGCACTGTCGCGCGGTGCGTCGGCTGTTCCAACGTGCTCATCGTCGTGGTCGACCGTCGAGGGATCGCCTGTGTCGACCTGACGGGTGTCGCGTCGATGGGGGAGATCAGCCGGTAGCGCCGCTGTCCGTCGACGAACCACGGGAGGTGCGGATCGCGGCATGGTCCAGAGCGAGATGCAGCTTCGACCGGGAGGCGATGCCCAGCTTGTCGAACACCTTGTGGAGGTGGTACTCGACGGTGCGTGGGCTGATGAAGAGCCGGGTGCCGATCTCTGGATTGGTCAGCCCTTCTCGCGCCATCATCGCCACCCGCAACTCCTGTGGCGTGAGCTGCACGAGCGCGTCCACTGACCGGCTCCGTGCCTTCTCGCCGGTGGCCAGTTGCTCGCGGTGTGCCCGCTCGGCAAAAGCCACCGCCCCGATCTCGGTGAACGTTCGGTGCGCGGCACGCAGGTGCGGCCGGGCATCGATCCGTCGGCCCTGGCGGCGCAACCACTCCCCGTACAGCAGTTGCGTGCGGGCGTACTCAGTCCGGCCGCGACAGCGCCTGAGTCGCTCGATGGCCTCCAGGTAAAGGGATTCGCCGAGGTTTCCCGGGGCGAGCAACGCACGTGACCGCGCTTCGACTCCGAGCGCCCAGTCGGTCCCGGCGGCTCTCGTCTGCTCGGAGAGAACGTCCAGCGCCTCCGCCGCCTCCTTGAGTTGTCCGCTGCGCACGGCGGCTTCGATCAGTTCGGCCAGACCGGGCCCAACCAGTCCGAGCGGCTTGTCCCGTACTACGTCGAACGCCGCGACGAATGCCACGTCGTAGCGTCCGAGAGCGTTGTTGAGAACGGCTTCGGCCAGCCCAGCCGCCGCGAGTACCAGCCCCTCGCCGCGGTGTCCGGCGTCACGCCGGGCCGAGTCGAGCATGCTGCCCAGAAGCGGCTCGTCGCCCAGCCAGGCGGTCACCAGTAGCGAACCGGCGGACAACGGTGGACTGCCGATGGCGCCGGACAACCACTCTGATCGCCGAGCGAGCGCCCGGGCCGTTCGCAAGTCGCCTTGATGGATCTCGGTCAGGGCCTGCTGAAACAGCGCGTGTGGCAGCCGGGCCAGGTCGCCGTTGTCCTGACCGCGTCGAACGGAGCGGGCAGAGAACTCGGCGGAGGCGTCGTCGTCCCACAGGTCGCGGGCGACCCACGCGACCAGCCACAACCACTCAGGCGTCTCGAGTTCGGAGTCGGCCCGCTGGACGGCGTCCACACCGGCGCGCAGCAACCGATATGTCTCTGCGCCGGCGCCCGAATGCCGAGCCGAAAGCCCTGCCAGGAAGAGGCCGTCCGGTGTCGACGTGGCTACGGCGGTGGACTCGTACCGGCTGGCTGGGCGGTACTGGTCGCGGCGTCGGTTGCCGGCCGTGAGTGCTGCGGCGACGGCGGCCTCGAACCGGACGTTGTCTGCAGCAGGTGTGTCGAGTTGGTTCGGCGTCTCTGCCGCGCGCAGCAGGCAGTCGACTGCGGCCTGGCCCCGGCTGGTCGCGAACATCAGCCGTGCGCGCTCGTACTCGAGGCGCCACTGCAGCAGGGGATCGGACAGGCTTGTATCGACGACCGTCAGCAGTTGAGCGGCGGCGTCCGGATCCCCGGCCTCCCGCTTCGCGGCCGCCGCGGTCAGCGCGCGACTGCTGCGCAGCGCGACGTCCGTCGTCAATGAGGCCGCGAGTTCCAAGAACGCGGCCGCAGCAGCCGGGCCACCACGTTGCTGGGCGGTGGTCGCGGTGCGCTCCAGCTCCGTGGCCAACTCTTCGTCGCTGCCTTCGGCGGCCTGCGCGAGATGCCACGCGCGCCGATCCGCTGTCGAATGTCCGTCGGTGGCGGTCGCGAGCGCCCGATGTACCTCCCGGCGCTGCTCCTCGGTGGCGCGTTGGTAGCACCACATTCGCAGCGCGGGGGAGCCGAACAGCACTTGGACGCCAAGCCTCATCATGCCGGCCGATTCCAGCGCGGCGACGGCGTCTAAGGACAGTCCTAGTGTCCTGGCCGCGCGGCGCAGCAGGCTGGCGTCGCCGGTCGGATCAGCACTTGCCAACAGCAACAGGCGGCGGCCTTCCTCGGGCAGGTCCATGAGCCCGGTCGGCGGCTCGGCAGATGAGTTGGCGCGCGTCGTACCCGGTACGGCGTAGCCTCCGGCGAAAGCCGCAGGCGACACGCCCTGCAAAGACTCCAGGAGAAGCCGCGGATTGCCGCGGGCTTCCCGGATCACCCGGCCGGCCACCACTTCATCCACACCGCCCGGCACGACGGCGCTCACCAGCATCCGAAGGTCAGCGTAGGACAGCCGACCGAGCGCGAGGGAGGGCAGGTCCGCCAGCCTTGACGTGTACTCTTCACGCTCCGCGAGCAGAAAGACACAGCCACCGGCCAGCCGTCTGAGGGCATAGACCAGCACCTGCGCGGACGCTTCGTCGAACCAATGAGCGTCGTCCAGGACACAGAGCAGCGGCCGGCGCGCGGAGCCCTCGTCGAGCAGGCGACGGACACGCTCCCCGAGTTCTCGTCTCTGTTGGGACCCATCGGCCGGGAACAGCCCGAGCGTGGGAGTCAGCGACGGCACATCTCGCGTGCCGTCCGCCAGACTGTCGCCGAGCAACTGCAGGCCGGTACCCGGAAAGTTCGCCTCGGTCGCAACGGCTCGCAGCCGGACCACCCGGAAGCCGTCCGCCTCCGCCACCACGCTGTCGAAAAGAGCGGTCTTGCCGATGCCGGTGGGTCCTCGCACCACCAGGGCAGCGCTGCCGCCCGCGCGGGCGTCGCGGACCAGCCGGCGCAACAGCGACGCTTCGAGCGAACGCCCGACGAACTCCGGCGCCGCGATCGATTCCTGACACCACGAGCGGGGGCCGACCAATGTCACCCGCCGACGATCGCCGCAACGGGCGCCGCCAGGCCCCGGTAAAGCCCCGGGCGCCACCACGGGGATTTTCGCCGGGGACTACCCGGGGGTGGCGATCGTGACCTCCCGCCAGTCCCGCGGCTACTCTTTCGACCACTTGACCGGACTGAGAAACGGCGGTACTTCGATGCTGCGGGACCGACGCGAGGAACGCGCGGTGCTCCACGAACTGCTGCAAGCGGTCCGGGCCGGCATGAGCCGAGCGCTGGTCGTCCGTGGCGAGGTCGGCATCGGCAAGACCGCCCTGCTCGACCACCTCGCCGCGGAGGCCACCGACTGCCGGGTCCTGCGGATCGCAGGGGTCGAGCCAGAAACGGACGTCACCTTCGCTGGGTTGCACCAACTGGTTGCCCCACTCCTCGGTCGCCTCGACCGGCTGCCGGAACCACAGCGGGACACGCTGCGCATCACGTTCGGACTCGCCGCTGGTCCGACGCCGGACGAGTTGCTGATCGGTCTGTCGCTGCTCGGACTGCTCGCCGATGCGGCGGCCGAACGACCGCTCGTCTGTCTGGTCGATGACGCACAGTGGCTCGACACCGCCACCCTCCGTGCCGTGACCTTCGTCGCCCGGCGGATCCAGGCGGAGTCGGTCGGGTTGGTCCTGGCGGTCCGGGATTCGTACGAGGGCACCGGGTTCGACAAGCTGCCGGAACTGGTGGTCAGCGGCCTGCCCGAGCAGGATGCCCGCGAGTTGCTGGCGGCAACGTTCCGGGGTGCGGCCGACCAGCGGGTGATCGAACGGATCCTGGCCGAGAGCCAAGGCAACCCCCTCGCCCTGCTCGAGCTGCCCAAGGACTTGACCTTGCCCGAGGCAGCCGGTGGCTTCGGGCTTCCCAGCGCGGCGGCAGTGTCGGCCCGGCTCGACCGGGTGTACCAAGGACGCCTGGCGATGTTGCCGCTGAACACCCGGCTTCTGCTGCTCGTCGCGGCAGCCGATCCGACCGGCGACGCCGAGCTGGTGTGGCGCGCGGCGACGCGCCTGGGGCTGGGATCGCAGGCGCTGGCTCCCGCGACCAAGTCCGGATTGATCGAGATCGGCACGCGCGTGGGTTTCCGGCACCCTCTGGTGCGCTCGACCGTGTACCGGGCTGCCAGTCCTGAGGACCTGCGGCTGGCGCATCGCGCCCTGGCCGAGGTCACCGCGGATTCGGACCCGGAGTGCCGCTCCTGGCACTTCGCCCAGGCCGCGGCCGGCCCCGATGAGGCGCTTGCCGCGGACCTGGAGCTCTCAGCCGGCCTGGCGCGCGCTCGCGGTGGTGCGGCGGCCGCGGCGGCCTTCCTCAACAAGAGCGTCGAACTCACCCCAGACCCGGCCCGCCGGGCCGCGCGAGCGGTGTCAGCTGCCGAAACGAAGTACGCCGCGGGCGCCTATCCGGCAGCGCTGAACCTGGTCGGACTCGCCCAGTCCGGACCGTTGGACCCGTTGCACCGGGCCCGCGCCGACATCGTTCGGGCCCGGGCGGCCTGGGCGTTGGGCGACAGCAGGGACACGCTCGCAGTGCTGCTGCAGGCCGCCGGACAACTCGGTTCGGTAGATGTCGAGCGGAGCCGCGACACCTACATCGAGGCGGTCGCGACCGCGACCTTCGCCGGCGCGCTCGGCTCCGAGGTCGATGTCTTGCAACTGGCCGGAGCCTTGCGCAGCGCCGCTCCCGCGCCTGCCCCAGCCCGCGCGGCCGATCTGCTTCTCGACGGCCTGACCGTCCGCTTCGCCGACGGCTACCCTGCCGGCGTACCGCTGCTCCGGGTGGCGGTGCAAGCTTTCCGGGCGCCCGATCTGACCGACGCTGACATCGAGTGGCTTCCGCTGGCCTGCGCTGCCGCGGCCCATCTGTGGGACATCGACAGCTGGTCCGAACTCGCGACCCGCAAGGTCAGGCTGACCAGGCGCGCCGGCGCGCTGAGCACGCTTCCGCTGGCGCTCGATTCCAGTGCCAGCCTCCATGTGCTGACCGGCGAGCTCACCGAGACCCGATCCCTGCTGGACGAGCTGCGGACCGTCCGCGACGTCACCGGAACATCGGCGGTGCCCATGAGCGCGGTGCTCTGCGCCGCCTGGCAAGGTGACGACACCTCGCTGTCCACGCTGGCCGAGCAGAGCGCCGACGAGTTGAAGGCTCGGGGTACCAGCCTGAGTCTCAGCGTCATGAGCTGGAGCCAGGCCGTCCTCGCCAACGGGACCGGGCGGTACGCGGTAGCGCTCACCGCCGCGACCGAAGCCACTCAGCAGTACTTCGCGACCAACATGCCGCCCGGTGGCGCTTTCGCCGAACTGGTCGAGGCGGCAACGCGGTCGGGGCAACTCGATCAGGCCCGGGCCGGCATCGAGCAGCTCAGCGCCATCACTACAGTCGCCGGAACCGCTTGGGCCGTGGGTGTCGAGACCCGGTGCCGTGCCCTGGTCGCCGACGATGCATCGGCCGACGGGCTGTACCGATCTGCCATCGAGCAGTTGAGCAGCACCCGCGTGCGGGGCGAGCTTGCCCGCACCCACCTGCTGTACGGCGAGTGGCTGCGCCGGGGTGGTCGGCCCACGCAAGCGCGGGAACAGTTGCGTACCGCTCACACCATGTTCACCGACATGGGCATGATGGCCTTCGCCGATCGCGCCGGCGCCGAACTGCGCGCAGCAGGCGGCAGCATCCGCAGCCGCGATGGAGGCAGCGCGGACAAGCTCACCGCCCAGGAGGCCCAGATCGTGCTGCTGGTGCGCGAAGGCCTGTCCAACGTCGAGATCGCCGCACGCATGTTCATCAGTCCGCGAACGGTGGAGTGGCACCTGAGCAACGTCTTCGCGAAACTGCAGATCACCTCGCGTCGCCAGCTCCGCGGCTGATCGCCGAATTCCCGACTGGGGTTCTGACGGATGCGATGCCGAGGACCGCTCGACGACAGTGGACGGCGGCTGCGACGCAGCCCGGCCGGTGCGTTGAGCCCCGGCGACTACCGGCCGGTCCGCCACTGACTCTGCGAGGATCCTTGATGAAACGCGTCTTCACCGCCGCGGCCTTGGCCGTCGGCGCGACACTTGCCGCGGTCGTGCTGACCGTCCCGGCAAGCGCCGCCACGCTGTCCACGTCCGGCCAGGGCCGGGCAGTCTTTGTCCAGAGCAACGATTCGGCCGGCAACACCGTGGTCGCCTACCACCGGCGCGCCGACGGCAGCCTGGTCCAGGCCGGCAGCTACGCCACCGGGGGGAAGGGCGGCATCCTCGATGGAGCGGTCGTCGACGCCACAGCGTCGCAGGGCTCACTCGCCTACGATCGGCGCTCCGGTCTGCTGTACGCCGCGAACGCGGGCAGCGACTCGATCACGACCTTCTCCGTTCGCGGTGATCAGCTCGTCCGCCGCCAGGTCGTCGGCTCCGGCGGTGACTTCCCGGTCAGCATCGCGGTGCACGACAATCTGGTCTACGTGCTCAACGCGCGTGACGGCGGCTCGATCCAGGGGTACCTGCAGGTCGCCGGCCGGTTGGTCCCGATCGGACCGTGGCACCGCGGTCTGGGCCTCGATCCGTTCCAGACGCCCGAGTTCACCAGCACACCCGGTCAGATCGCCTTCACTCCCGACGGCAGCCGGCTCGTCGTCACCACCAAGAACGGTGCCAACAGCATCGATATCTTCCGGGTCGGACTGCTCGGGCCGTCCTGGCCCACCGTCACCACCCTGCCCGGCGCCGTACCGTTCGCGGTCTCCTTCGACGCGGCCGGTCACCTTGCCGTCGCCGAGGCCGGGCCCAACGCTGTCGCGACGTTCAGAATCAACGCCAACGACACTCTGACCGCGTTGGACTCCGCTGCGACGGGTCAAGCGGCCACCTGCTGGATCGCCACCGTCGGCGGCAGGCTCTATCTCTCCAACGCTGGAAGCGATTCCGTGTCCGGCTACACCGTTGACAGCCAGGGCGCCCTGGCCACGACCGGAACCACCAGCACCGACGCCGGTACGGTCGATCTGACCGCATCCTCCGACGGCGTGAACCTGTACGTCCGTACCGGCCAGGCCGGCAACATCAACGCCTACCGCATCAATACCAACGGCTCCCTCACCCGGGTCGGCTCGGTCACCGTTCCGCACGGTGCTGCCGGCGAAGGCATCGTCGCGCTGTAACCGGTATCGGCCCGATCGGTCCCCAGCTGCAGCCACCGGCCGTGGCTGGGGGCTGGACGAGCGCAAGCTGCAGCGGACTGGATCCAGATTGCACGTTTCTCGTCCTGCCGAGCCGATGAATGAGCGATTATTTGGTGCGGCGGTGCCAGATAGCGCCTCCAACTAGCATCGGCAGGGCGGCAGCCTCCTACCGGACCACAGCAGATTGGACGACCATGTCCGACCCATTGACACCGGCCCAGCTCATGGCGCAGTTCATCGAGCAGATCGGCACGGACCTGCCTGCCCCGACCGTCTCGGCGACGGACCCCTTCTTCACCTACGACCGCCCGCCGACGTTCGGCGTGCATGCCGAGCAGATCGAGATACCGATGAACGACGGCGGTTTCCTCACCGGCGAGCTACATCGGCCGGCGACGCCGGACGGAGATCCCGCGCCCGGCCCGTTCCCGGGGATCGTGTTCGAGTTCAACGGGTACGACGCCGTGCAGTTCTTCGCCGCCGGCGCAGGGCATTTCGTCACCCGTGGCTACATCGTTGTCGTCTGCAACGTTCGTGGTACCGGCGGCTCTCCAGGCACTGTCGACCCCTTCGGTCCACAGGAGCAGAAAGACAACGCCGAGCTGATCGAGTGGCTGGCCGCGCTTCCGTTCTGTACCGGCAAGGTCGGGCAGATGGGGGTGAGCTACGGCGGTCACAACTCACTGCTGGCGGCTGTCAACGCGCCGGAACACCTCACCACGGTCATCGCCGTTCAGGCGTTCAGCGATTGGTACGAGAACACGATCTACCGTGGCGGAATCGCCAACGCTCAGATCCGTGACTGGCAGCGGGACACCGCACCGGAGACGCTCCAGACGTACCCGCAACATCCGTTGTACGACGAGTACTGGAAAGATCGCAGTGTCAAAGCCCGCTGGGATCGTCTCCGGATTCCGGTGCTGGACGTCGGTGGATGGCTGGATCCGTACCGGCTCGGCATGGTCGAGAACTTCCGTGCTCGGCCGGAGCAGACGTGGATGGTCGCCGGGCCCTGGTCCCACGGCATGGTGCCGGGTCAGTTCGAGGACATCGGCGCCGCGGCCTACCTTGCCTGGTTGGACTATTGGCTCTCTGATCTTCCTGGAGCGCTCCCGCAGGCCAGGGTCACTTCGTATGAGATGCCCCGGGAAGGCTGGCGTCAGTACGCGGATTGGCCGCCTCCCGAGTCCCGGCCGGTCACTTTTGTGCTGGCCTCGGGCGGCAGACTGTTGCCGGGTGAATCAGCCACCGGGGAATCGACGGTGTCGACCTTCGACGTGTCGACCGGCAGCCTGGTCTTCGAGACCGAACCTGGACAGGCCGACCTGGTGATCGCGGGTGAGCTCAAGGCCGATGTGCGGCTGGCTTTCAGCGCCTCCGACGGCAATGTAGCGGTTGTCCTGGAGGAGGTCGACAAGGACGGCGCCTCCACTCGCATCACCAACGGATGGCTCCGCGCGAGCCACCGCGATGGAAGCGCCGGCCTGGCCGCCGTGGAACCAGGTGACGAATACGTTCTGTCAGTGACGTTGTGGCCGGCACACCATCGGCTTCTGGCCGGACATCGGCTGCGGGTCACGCTCTCCAGCCGGGACTTCCCGCTGATCGACGACAACGCACCGGATGGCACCGTGTCGGTCCGGCTCGGCGACAACGGCTCGAGCCTCAGCCTTCAGGCACTCCGATGACGCCAGGTCCCCTCGCGGGAAGGTCAGCGTTGGTGACCGGTGCCGGCCAAGGCATCGGCCGCGGCATCGCCACGGCGTTGGCCGGTGCCGGCGCATCCGTTGCGGTGGTCGATGCCGATGGCGATCGTGCGGAAGCGGTGGCTGCCGAGATAGCTGGCCTGCCATTGACCTGCGACGTTCGCGAACCGGATCAGGTCCAAGCGGCGGTCTCCACTGTCGTCGATCGGTTCGGCACCGTCGACATCCTCGTCAACAACGCGATGGCGCAGACACCCGGCATACCGTTGTCCGAAGTCTCCCTTGCTGAGTTCGAGTTACCGTTCAGAGTCGGGCCCTGGGGCACGTTCCTGTTCATGAAGGAGTGCTTTCCGTATCTTCGGGAAAGCCAGGCCGGCGGTCGGGTCGTGAACCTCCGTTCAGGATCCGAGCTGGAAGGGCGCGCCGGATACGGCCCTTATGTTGCAGCCAAGGGAGCAATCGCAGGTCTGACCAGGGTTGCCGCGCGCGAGTGGGGCCGCCATGGCATCACCGTCAACGCACTCTCACCATTTGTGCTCGGCGAAGCGGCCGAGCAGTACTTCAGCGACCGGCCTGAAGAACTGCGGGAACTGCTGGCGAAGACCTCGATCCCCCGTTCCGGCCGGGCCGTGGAGGACGTCGGCCGGGTCGTGGTGTTCCTGGCCGGTCCGGATGCGAGCTATCTCACCGGCTGCACCATCCCCGTCGACGGCGGCGGAATCTTCTTCAGTTGAACCCAGTGACCCTGGAAGGACACACATGCAGGGAAAAGTGGCAGTTGTCACCGGCGCCGGTGGTGGTATCGGCGCCGCCTGTGCCGCCGAGTTCGCGAGCCGGGGCGTAGCCGTCCTGCTCGCTGACATCGACGGTGAGGCAGCGCAGAAACGTGCGGCGGAGATCGCCAGTACCGGGGCTGCCGCTTACGGCCTCCAGGTCGACGTGCAGGTCGAGAAGGACGTCGAAGCGATGATCGCAGAGGCGATCACCCGGTTCGGTCGCCTCGACATCCTGCAGAACAACGCCGCGGCCACCGTCGCCTCTCAGCAGGACGACGATCTGACTGTCATGGACACCGACCTGTGGGACCTCACGATGGCGGTGAACCTGCGTGGCCCGATGCTGGGATGCAAGTACGCCATCCCCATCATGATCGACACCGGGGGCGGGGTCATCGTGAACATCTCCTCTGGTTCCGCAGTGATCGGTGAGCCCACCCGCTTCGCCTACGGCGCCTCCAAGGCCGGACTCAACTCGATGACGCGTTCTGTCGCCGCTCGCTACGGCAAGCAGAACATCCGCTGTGTGGCGGTCATGCCGGGCATAACCTTGACCGATCGAGCACGCGAGGCACTCCACGGGTCCCCGTGGCTGGAAACGATGGAGCGGCACCACGCGACTCCGCGCCTCGGCCGGCTGGACGACATCGCCAAGTTCGTCGCGTTCGTTGCCTCGGACGACGCCGGCTTCATCACGGGCAGCGTGCACGCGGTCGACGGTGGCGTGCTCAGTGCGGCTCCCTACGCCGCCTACATGCGCGAGCACGGCACCCAGCCCTTCTGAGGAGTCAGGAGAGCAGCATGATTTCCAAGAAGGCCAGGATCGGTGGCGGGGCGGGGTTCTCGGGAGACCGGATCGAGCCCGCCGTCGCCCTCGTCGAATCGGCCGGCCTCGACGACCTCGTACTGGAGTGCCTCGCCGAACGCACGATCGCACTGGGGCACAAACGGCGAAGGCACGACCCCGCGCAGGGGTACGACCCGCTGCTCGTCCGAAGGCTTCAGGCACTGATCCCGGTGGCCCACCGGCAGGGGGTTCGGCTGATCACGAACATGGGTGCGGCCAACCCGCTGGGAGCCGGAGACGTGGCTGTGCAGATCGCCCGTGGCGAGGGGCTGGACCTGAAGGTGGGCGTCCTGACGGGCGACGACGTGCTGGCTCTCATCGACTTGGACTCGCCGGCGCTCGAGGATGGCCGTCCACTCGGAGATCACGGCGAGGTGATCTCCGCCAACGCCTACCTCGGGGCGGTCGCTCTCTTCCCGGCCCTCGAGCGGGGCGCCGAGGTGATCATCACGGGGCGCGTCGCCGATCCCTCGCTCTTTCTCGCGCCGCTCGCCCACCGACTTGGGTGGGACCTCACAGATTGGACCCAGATGGCGTCCGGAACCCTGGTCGGCCATCTGCTCGAGTGCGCGGGGCAGTTGACCGGAGGATACTTCGCAGACCCTGGCCACAAGGACGTGCATCGGCTGGCAGACCTCGGATTTCCCTTCGCGGAGGTGGCATCGGACACCTCGACCGAGCTGGGCAAGCTCCCTGGAACCGGAGGGTCGCTCACCCGGCGCACTGTCGTTGAGCAATTGCTCTACGAGGTCACCGACCCAGGGTCCTACCTGACCCCGGACGTGGAGCTGGATCTTCGCAGCGTCACAGTCCGCGAAAGTGCCGAAGATCGAGTGGTTGTCCAAGGAGCTGTCGGTCGGCCGCGGCCCGACCAGTTGAAGGTGAGTGTGGGTTATCAGGCCGGCTACCGCGCTGAGGCGGAGATCTCCTACGTAGGTCCCAACGCGGAAGCACGCGCTCGGCTGGCCGGCGAGGTCGTGGCAGACCGGCTTCGCGGTACCGGGATCGAGCTTCGATTCGACTTGATCGGCTCGATGCCACCAGGCGGCCGGGATGAGCACCATGACCGTGATCGTCACTGCCGGCTGCGCGTCGCAGCACTCGGCGACGCGGAGCGCGCGGGCGACGTATGCCACGAGGTGGAGGCGCTGTACACGAACGGACCAGCCGGAGGTGGCGGCGTACGCACCAGCACCACCGAGGTGATAGGCATCGTCTCGACCTTCGTGCACCGAGATGCCGTCCGGCCCGAGACGACCATCTTGGAGACCGGAGCAGTAGATGCGACTGCATGACATCGCCCATGCCCGCGCCGGTGACAAGGGCGACACCTCCACGATCACGGTGATTCCGTACGACGACGCGGACTACGCATGGCTGGCCCGGTGGCTCACTGCTGACCGGGTCCACGATCACTTTGCTGATCTCGTCAACGGCGGCGTGACACGGTTCGAGCTGCCACTGCTGCCTGCTCTGCAGTTCGTCTGCCGGAACTCCCTGGACGGTGGCGTGACCACTTCCGTGGCGATCGACACACATGGCAAAGGGATGAGTTTCCGTCTGCTCGCACTCCACATACCGCGTCTCGTGGTCAGCGAGGAATCATCGGGAGGATGATTCGGCTGGGATGCCGGTGATCGCGGTGGATGGCCTGCTGGGCAACGCGAAGGTCGGCCTCGGTGTCGGTGCCCAGGGGGTTGCCGGTGTTCGGGTTCGGTTCCCATTCGGGGAAGCAGCTGGAGGAGATGTAGAGGCCGATCCGGTGACCCGGTGCCAGTACCACGCTGGTCGCGGCCAGATCGATGTGGAAGAGGTAGACGGCGCCCGGACGCAGTGGGGTGCTCGGCACAGCGTGCCGAGCACGGATCGCGCCTTCGCACAGGTTGAACGCTCGCCCGTCGGGATGGACATCGACGAGGATTGCGGTGAAGTCGGTATCCGGGGCATCGGTGGAGGCCCAGAGATCGACCGTCACCGGGCCGGTGAGTTCGGTTGCTGCGGGCAACGGGTCGGAGAGGTACGTCAGGACGTCGGCCCGATCGCCGTTCTCGCGCTGGTCGACCGGCCCGGGCAGCTCTCCGCCGCTGCCGAGCAGGCGACCGCCTCTGGTGGGTACGGGGTTGCGTGGGTCATAGGTGAAGTAATCGGTGCCGTCATCCGAGGGCGGGCGCCGGTCGCTGAGAAGCCCGTCCTGATGGAGGTACCAGGAGGTGTACTGGACCCGGGCCGGGGGCCATTCCTGCTCGTCGCGCCATCTGTTCTCGCCCATCACGAAGATCCGTACCGGTGCCTGCTCTGTAACGGGTTCGTCGTGTAGCCAGCGCCGGAACCAATCCGCGCGTTGCTGGGTGATGTCGATTGATGCAGCGGGGCCGAAGTCCAGTTCGCCGACTGCGCTGGCTGCGGGGTGCCAGTGGTCCCAGGGGCCGATGACGAGGCGCTGGGCTTGGCGTGCTCGTTCGGACGGCGCCTGCCTGCGCATGCCGGTGTAGTGCCGCAGGGTGGCACCCAGATGGATGTCGTACCAACTGCCCACGTGCAGCGCGGGCAGGTCGATTGCGCTGTAGTGGCTGGTCGGATTGGTTCGCAACCAGGTCGAGTCGTAGCGGGACTCGTGGTCGAAGGCCTCGTCGAGCCAGCTTGCGCGGCCGTGCCAGAGCGGGTTGTCGCGCAGCGGCCGGGTGCGGAAGACTGCCTCCATAGCGGCCTTTGCCTGAGCCCGTGCTGTGTCGAGGACTGCGGGGTCGTCCTGCCGGCCGGCCCTCTGTACCTCGTGGGTCACCCGGCTGAGCTCTCGGAGCTGGGGATCCTGGATGCCCCATTCCTCGGCCATCTCCGCGATTACGTGGGCGGTCCAGCCGATCCGGAGTGCGAGGCGGAAGGTGCCGCCCGAGTCGAAGGTGCCCTCCCAATAGTCGGCAGCGCATGCTTCAGGCGCGATCACTTCAAGGTGCGGTGGGGTGGCCTGCGCTGCCAGCCATTGCGCGTTGCCGCCATAGGACTGACCAAACATGCCGACCCGTCCGTTGGACCATGTCTGGAGCGCGGCCCATTCGACGGTGTCGTAGCCGTCCTCTACTTCGGAGTGGATGTAGGACCAGGATCCTTCGGAACCGAAGCGGCCACGGCAGCTCTGTACGAGTACGGCGAACCCTTCGGCCGCGAGCCGGTCCGGCTGGAGAGCGGCATGCGCGATGATCGGGTCGTAGGGCGTACGGGAGACCAGCACCGGCACCGGTCTGCTGACATCCGGTCGCCACAGATCCGCCCGCAGCGAGGTGCCATCACGCATGGGGACGCAGATGTCCTCTTCGGTGATCACAGCGGCGGTATGCGGGATGGTGCTTGTCATCAGTTGGCTTCTCCGACTCGGGTTGTGCGTCCGAGGAGGACGACAAAGAGGGCGGCGGCGGTGCCGCAGGCCGCGCAGATGAACCACGACGTGATGTAGGCGCCCTCGGTGGGCAGCGTGCTCCCGGGCTGCCTGAGGGTTGACAGCACGAAGGCGAACACCGCCGCGCCGAGACTGCCGCCCAGTGCTCTGAGCGTGTTGTACATCCCAGTCGCCATGGCGACCTTGGTGCCGTCGCTACGTTCGGTGATCAGCGCCAGGATCGACGAGAACGCGAGTGAACTGCCGAACGCGGCGATCGGTGTCACGATCATGAACAGGGCCAGAGAATCGTGGTGGACAACGAAAACGAGGTTCACGACCACTTCCAGACAGATGCTCACGACGACCGTTCGAGCGGTGCCGAAGGTGCGGCAGATCACCCCCATCAGCGCGGCGCCGAGCACACCGCAGACACCGGCGCCGACGAGCACCGGGATCGCTCGCTCCGGTGTGAGATCGAGGCCGTAGCCGGCGATGGTGCGATCGGCGGCGAGGAAGGTGAGGCCGATGGTCTGGGATCCGATCAAGCCGACGCCGAGCAGCAGGCTGGCCAGGTAGAACCGCAGCAGTTGCGGCTGCACGAGCGTGCGGACGTCGACCATCGGATGCTCGACACGCAACTCGATCCGGGCCCATGCAGTCAGCAGGGCTGCCGCTCCGCCGAGCAGAAGGACGGTGACCAGCGGTGAACGCTCCCTTGCTCCACTGACCGTCCACAGCAGAAGGAGCAGTCCACCGCTGAGCGTGGCAGCGCCCGCCCAGTCGATCGCCCGGACCGCGCGAACGCTGCTGTCCGGCACGAACAGGACGGACAGCAGCACCGCAATGGCCAACAGCACCACCGGAATCACCAGCGCCGAGCGGGCGCTTCCGAGGGACGAGTGAGCAACGCCGGCTACGACGAATCCGGCGACACCGCCGAGCATCACGGTTGCGAAGAGGAAACCGACCGCGCTTCGGGCCCTCGGTCCTTGGATCCGGCTGCGTACGATCCCGAGTTCGAGCGGGAGTACGCCGGCCAGCGCGCCGAGAAATGCCTGCCCGACGAGCATGACACCGAAGTTGGGCCCGAACGCGAACAGCGCGGCGCCGGTGAGTGCGAGCAGGAGCGCGATCCGCATCATCCGGCGATGCCCGTACATGTCACCGAGCCGGCCGATGATCGGCACACTGATCGCGGCCGAGAGGAGATTGACCGACGCGATCAAGCTGAGGTCAGCCGGCGAGATGCCGAGCTCCTTGCCCAGCTGGGGCACGAGCGCTGGAGTAGTGCCCTGGACGAGGCCGCTGAGTAGTTCGACGAGGACGAGGACAGTCACCGTGGCCTGGTACCGGCCGGTGGTGTCCTGGTCTGGTGAGCGCGAAGGTTCTGTGGTGGATTGGCCGGTCATGAACGACTCCGATCAGGCGACCCCGCTGGTCGAATGAATCTAAGATCGCCATCCAGCGGGGTGGGCCAAGTCGTTCGATTCGCTCAGAATTCCAGATTCAGTGATGGAAGCGACCGAGTCGGCAAGGATCCTCGGCAGGATCGATCGAGGATGCGCGGTCAGTCATCGCGCTGGTCGAGCCTGCCGTCGGCGGACAGCAGCCAGCCGGCTCGTTTCCTGGTCCGGAGCGTGACCGACGTGTCGATCACTCCGCCTGCCGGCAGCAGATCTTCCAGAGTTCCCTGCAGCTTCATGAGGTCGGTCAGGTCGGAGGTCCAGGCGAACACGACGAAGTTGGCCGGGCCGGTGAGTGACATGCACATCCGGACCCGCGGCTCGGCGCGCATCTTGTCCGCGATGGATGGCAGAAGGGCGGTGGGGACGCGGCACCACCAGCTGACGCTGACCGGCCAGCGGGTGTGCAGTTGCGACACCTCGCAGCGCATGGCCAGTGCTCCGGCCTTGAACAGGCGGGTCAGCTGCCGTCGGACGGTGGAGGCCGGGCGGCCGATGCGGTCGGCGATCTCGGTGGCGGTGGCGCGGCCGTCCTTGCCGAGGGCCATCACGAGCGGAGCGTAGGTCGACGACTCGATATCCACCGGAGGGCCGCCCCGGTGGTGGTGCTGGGTGAGCCGGGCAGCTGCCTGGATCGCTGCCCGCTGGCCGGGATCCAGCGAGTCGAGACGCCATTGCCTGCCCTCGACGTGCATCTGAGTCCCCAAGTGCGACCGGATCGATGCGACGCCGGGAGTGCGGGCCAGTTCGTCGATGATGAGTTCGGACATCCGGGTGAACGACGGTGCACTGATGATCAGCATCAGATGCCGGCCGCGGGCGGCGTACTCCAGTCCGCGAACGTAGGGCAAGTTCTCCAGGCGCTCGGCCACCTCATCGACGGCGGCCGGCGTGCAGTCCAGTTCGATGATCGCGAGTTGGCTGCTTCCCGGGGCGACTCCGCCCAGGGGGTACGCGTACACCCAGGCCAATCGACTCTGCCGCAGCCGCGTCCATCGATTGGCCAGCGCGGACGCGGAGCTGTCCAAGATGGTTGCCAGCGCACTCCAGCCGGCCCGGGGCCAGATTTGAAGCGCGTGGATGAGCGCCAGATCGGCCTCTTCGAGCTGTTCGTGCACGTTTCGATTCCCATCGCGTGAAGAAGTGGTTGAATTCTTCAACTTTAGAACTGGTAGATCGACTTCGTCAGTTGGTATCCACTCAACCCCTCGGGCCCGAGCTCCCGACCGATGCCGCTCGACTTGAAGCCCCCGAACGGCGCGGCCAGGTCGGGGAGGTATCCGTTGATGCCGACCGAACCGGTCCTGAGCTCCCGGGCTACCGCATTCGCGTGCTCCCGGTCGGCCGACCACACCGTCCCAGCCAGCCCGTACGGGGAGTCGTTGGCCAGCCGGACCGCCTCGGCTTCGTCGTCGTAGACGGTGACGGTCAGCACCGGTCCGAAGATCTCCTCCCGCGCGATCCGCCACCCGTTGTCGACCTCGTCGAACACGGTCGGCTGGACGAACCATCCGCCGCCGACTCCTTCGGGCCGGCCGCCGCCCGCAGTGAGCTTCGCGCCCTCGGACCGACCGAGCCGGATGCACTCCTCGACCCGCGTCCGGTGCTCAGCGGTCGCCAGCGGACCGATCTGGGTCGCCGGCTCGAGCGCGTCACCGACCACCAGCGAACCCGCCAGCGCCGAGAGCGCCTCCACCACCTCACGATGGCGCGACCGTGGCGCGAGGATCCGGGTGGACAGGAAGCAGGTCTGGCCGTTGTTGAGCAGCGTCGCCCCGAACAGCGCCTCACCGACCCGGCTCAGGTCCAGATCGGCGTCGTCGAGGAAGATCGCCGCCGACCGGCCGCCCAGTTCGAGCGTCGCCGGGCGGATCAGCCGGCCGCAGGCGGCACCGATCTCCCGTCCCGCCCGGGTTGAGCCGGTGAACGCGACCTTGTCGACGTCCGGATGCTCCACCAGATGCATCCCGACGTTCCGGTCGCCGGGCACGATGTTGAGCACGCCCGGCGGCAGTCCCGCGGCGTCGGCCGCCTCGGCGAGCAACTGGCTGTCGAGCGCCGTCTCGGTGGACGGCTTGATCACGACGGTGCAGCCGGCCGCTAGTGCCGGGGCGTACTTCTGTGCCCCCAGCGCTTGTGGGAAGTTCCACGGCACGATGGCGACGACCACGCCGATCGGCTCCACCCGGACCCGAGTCTTGCCGCCGGTCAGCGCGTCTCGCTCGACCTCGACCGGCGTGCGGCGCGCCAGGCCGGCGTAGTACTCCAGCATCAGCGCCGGGAACTCCGCCTCCACCTGCTGCGAGATGGCGATCGGCATGCCGTTCTGGATGCTGACGAGGCGCGCGATGTCCTTGCCGCGGGCACGCAATTCGCCCGCCATCCGCTCCATCACCTCGGCGCGAGCCTCCGGAGCCCACGTGCGCCACCCGTAGGGGCGGTCGAACGCGGCCCTGGCGGCGGCGACGGCCCGGTCCGCGTCCTGCACTGTCGCGGCCGGGTACGTGCCAACGGCTTCGCCAGTACTCGCGGACGTGACGGTGACGACCTCCGTAGTACTCGGCCTGACCCAGTGACCGCCGATGTAGAACTGTTGCAGCTCCATCTGTGACTCCTGTCTGGACGACTGAGTCAGAGGATCGGACGCCGCACCCCCATCACTCCAGAGCCGGGTCCACTGGGTCGACCGGCCACGGATCCCAGCTCCGCGGTACGACGGGAACGGGCCACTCCTCCGCCGGGTGGGAGGGCAGCACACTGAGCCGGCGCGACAGCGCCAGGCCGGCGTCGCGGACCAGCGGCGCGGCTCGTTCGACGTGTGCGGTGGTGGCCGGGCCGATGACGCCGATCACGGCGCAGGCCGGGAAGTCGTCCGTTCCGAGGTACGCCATCGCGACGACCGGAGCGGCGGCCACGGCCCACCGCGGGTCGTACCGCCCGGTCTCGCGGACCAGCCGGTGCCTGCGTACGTCGGCCAGTTCGGCGTCCAGCGTCGCCGGATCGAGGGGAGGAGTCGTGGTCGGCAGGCTTTCGCGTGCGTGGTCGAGCATCGTCGGCGAGCTGAAGGCCAGGATCGCCAGTCCGAGCGCCGTGTGCAGTGCCGGGCGCCGGTCGGGCAGCATCGAGGTGTCGGACACCGAGCCGGGGATCCGCTCGACGATCACCACGTCTGTTCCGGAGCAGACCGCCAGCTCGACGGTGAGACCGGTCCGGGTGGACAGCTCGGCCATCGTCGGCATCGCGGCGGTGCGCAAGATCCTGCTGACCGGGACATTGCGGGCCCACTCGAAGAACCGCAGGCCCAGCTGGTACCCGTGCAGGGTCCGCTGGAGCAGCTGGTGCGTGATGAGGCGCTCCGCGATCCGGTGGACGGTCGCCTTCTTCATCCCGGTCGCGGCAGTGAGCTCGGTCAGCCCGATCCCGAGGGGGTGCTGGGAGACCGCCTCGAGCAGCAGCGCGGTGCGGCCGACCGTGTCACGACCAGCGGCTGTCTCGCTCGCACTGATCCGCATCGTGTACCCCATCCTCCGGCGAGCTGACTCGCGCTGACCTCCATCGTGCACCAAATGACGCGCGTCGCTCCATTGCCGAGACAGGAGCCGCAACCCCATCAGGACGTAGGCCAGCCCGGCCGCTGTGGCTGCCAGAGCGGCCGGAGCCGCACCGCTACCCGCCAGAACGAGCGGCAGTCCCGCGGTGGGCGGGTGGACGCGACCACTCCGTGATACCAGCACCACACCCGCCGCGACCGTCGCCGGCACCCAGGCGTCCGTGCCGAGTGCAGCGCCAACGGCCACGGCGAGCAGTGCGACGACCGCTGCGACGGCGTACGCCCGGACGACTGCCGCCCACGTGCGGCGAAAGCGACGCGGCTGGTGCACAGCGATGGCCGCCGTCGAGAGCAGCGAGGCCGACAGCACCGGGTGCGCGACGAACAGGGCCAGCGGTACGAGCGGTGTCAGCAGCACCAGCACGGAGGCTGCGCGACCGGCTCCGCCCGGTGCCATGGATCCGTCAGCCGGCCTGTGTGACGAGCGGCGTGTCGGTGCCGATCCGGCCGAGCCGGGACGCGCCTCCCGGCGTACCGAGTGGTGCGTCGCGGCCGGGGAGCACGGTCTCGAAGAAGGCCGCGTTGTCGACGATGTGCACCTCGTCCTCGGTCCCGGCCACTTTCACCTGGTTGATGGCCGCCCCGACCGGGCACACCTGCTCGCAGGCGCCGCAGTCGATGCACTCGATCGGGTTGATGTACATCTTGCGATCGCCCTCGTAGATGCAGTCGACCGGGCACTCCTCGAGACACGACCGGTCCTGGAGGTCGGTACAGGCGCCGGTGATGACGAAAGCCATGGGATCTCCTCCTCGTGGTGCATGCGGTTCAGGCGGGCTCGAGCGAGTGGACCTGGTCCAGGCCGGCCTCGTCGGTCGAGTGGCCCGGGAAGACCGCCGCGTGCGGGTCCATGTAGGCCGCGGCGTGGTTGACCGCGGTGGCCGCCTCGCCGAAACCGACCGCGATCAGCGGCACTCGTCCTGGGTAGGTGCAGATGTCACCGGCCGCGAAGACACCGGGGCGGCTGGTGCGCATGCTGGCATCGACCCGGATCCGGCGGTCCTCCAGGGTGAGTCCCCAGCCCTCGATCGGTCCGAGGTTGGCGACGAACCCGAGCGCCGCGACTACGTGGTCGCACGGTACGGTCCGGGCCGAACCGTCGGCGGTGACGATGGTGACCGCTTCGAGCGGCTGCCCGGCGAGCTTCACCAGCCGGCTGTTGGTGTGGACGTCGACCCGGTCGTCGGCCAGGACGCGCCCGACGGTGTCCGGATGCGCCCGGAACCGGTCGCGCCGATGCACGAGCCGGACCGACGCGGCCACCTCGGCCAACGTGTCGGCCCAGTCGAACGCCGAGTCGCCGCCGCCGACAATCACCAGATGCCGGCCCGCGAGCGCTGCGGGGTCCTTGACGAAGTAGGTGACCCCGCGGCCGACGTACTCGTCGCCGATGCCGAGGGTCCGCGGCGTGAAGGTCCCGACGCCGCCGGTGACCACCACTGCGCGGGCGAGAATCTCGGATCCGTCGGCGGTGGCGAGCCGGAAGCCCGCATCGTTGTCCGCCAGCACGGTCGCCGGACTGCCGAGCCGCCAGACCGGGTCGTACGGCTCCAGTTGGGCAAGCAGTTGGGCGATGAGTTCCCGGCCTTTGATCGCGGGGAAACCGGCGACGTCGCGGATCAGCTTCTCCGGGTAGAGCGCGCTGACCTGCCCGCCGGGTTCGTCGAGGGAGTCGACGAAGGCGGTCCGCATTCCGCGGAGACCGGCGTAGAAGCCGGCGAACAGGCCGGCCGGGCCGGCCCCGACGACCGCGACGTCGACGTGCTCGGCGGTCACTTGCCCGCTCCCGGCTCGTACACCGCGAACACCTTGTTGGAGACGAAGATGTTGGACGGCGCGAAGTCGCTCCAGGTCGGGGTCCGGCCGAGTTCGTCCATCGCGCCCAGCAGCGCCCACCAGTTGAGCAGTTCCTGCTGACCGGACTTCTCGGCGTCGGCCAGCGACGTCTCGCGCCAGACCTTGTAGTCGCCCTGGGTCAGCGCGTCGTACATCCGCTCGTCCGCGGCCGAGTCGGGGAAGAGCCGGAACGTCGAGTCGACCAGGAAGCTGTGCGACCAACTGGAGCTGCCGACCAGGGCGACGCGGTACGGGCTGGCCAGGCAGGCCCGCGCGACGGCCGCGCCGAGCGCCATGATGCGCGCCGGCGACGGGCTCGGTGGGTCCAGTTCGCGCTCGACGCCGAGTGGGGTGATGTCGCCTTTGTAACTGATCACCTTGCGGCCGTAGCAGTTGATCGGGAACGCGACGACCGGGTATTCGAAGCCGGTGCGCTCGTAGTCCAGGTAGAGCACGGTGTTGAGGAACGCGTGTGCGAACGACGGGTGGTGCAGCGGCTGGTAGGCGTAGGTGGTGTCGAAGCCGTCGTCGAGGAGGTTCTCGACCAGCTGCTTCGCGAAGGGGCGGTGCCCGCGGACCAGTCGCTCGGTGTCGGGACCCTCGCCCCACACGTTCGGCTTGCCCTTCATGTTGCTGGAGTCGTGGGCGTGCTTCCAGGGATGCACGACCATGTCGTCATAGGCCAGTACGCCGTACGGCGGGACGACGTCCTCGCGGAAGTTCTCGTACTGGTCGTCACCCCAGATCAGGACCACGTCGGGCTGGAAGGCGTCCAGGGCCTCGCGGGTACGGCGGAAGCCCTTGCGGAGTTGCTCACGGTGCGAGCGACCGGCCGCGCGGCCCTCGTCGTCGCTCCACTCGGCGCGGGCGCGCTCAGGCCAATTCGCCGGGTCCTTGAGCTCGGCCGGCAACAGTGGGTCGGCCAGCGCACCCCGGAACACCGCTGTCAGGTTGTCGTCGACACCGCTCAGTGGCGGGTAGTGGGTGACGCCGAGGCCGAGGATCTCGCCCATGGTCTTCGCTCCTTGTCGGTGGGACTGCCGGTGTCGTCGAGTCTGTGGAGGTGGCGCGGCTGCCTCAATCGACTGGTCCGTGCAATGGACTCGCCCCGCTCGCCGAGGCTGCCGGGCGGCTCACGATGGGCGGCAAGGTCATCGAACGAGGCGAAGGGACAGACAGTTGAGTGCTCCGATGAGCGCGGTACAGGGTGAGGCCGGCCCGGTCACGATCCAGGAGCTGGCGGCGCGGCTGCACACTGCGCATACCGGCGGAGCCCTGCTCGACGCCGCATCGATGTCCGCGCCGGCGGCATGGGACATGGAGGTCGCGTACGCCGTGCAGGACGAGCTGACGGCGCTGCGCCTGGCCCAGGGCCGGACGGTCTGCGGCTACAAGCTGGGCTACACCTCCAAGGCGATGCGCGAGCAGATGGGCGTCACAGCGCCGAACTACGGGCCGCTGTACGACGACATGTTCCTGCCCGACGGGGCCGCGAGCGACACGTTCGTGCAGCCGCGGGTGGAACCGGAAGTCGCCGTAGTGCTCGGGCGCGACCTGGCCGGCCACGATCTGCAGCTGCACGAGATCGCCGCCGCCGTCGGTTCGGTACACGCGAGTCTGGAGGTCGTCGACTCCGTCTGGGACGGCTACCGCTTCACGGCGGAGCTCAACACCGCCGACGGTTCTTCGGCCGCGGGCGTCGTACTCGGCCCCGAGCTCGGAGTGTCAGCGCTGGACTGCCATCGCCTGTCGGTTGCCGTCGGCATCGGCGGGGAGATCGCGGCGACCGCGAGCGCTGCCGCCGCCAGCGGGCATCCGTTGCTGAGCGTCCGTTGGCTGTGCGCGGCCCTAGCTGCTCGCGGTCTGCCTGGCCTGCTGGCCGGGCAGACCGTCATCACCGGCGGGCTGACCGCTGCGCTCCCACTGGCGCGCGGCTCTCGAATCAGTGCGAACTTCTCGACCGGAGCCAGCGTGTCTGTCGCACGACCCTGAACCCGGTCCCGCCCGGCACCTACTTCGATGGTGCCGGGCGGGTGGGCAGGGCCGGGAACGACAGCGTCCTGCTGATGCTCAGCGCAGCGGTCCGGACGGCCATGGCGACCTGCTGGATGCGCAGCCGTTGGGGTGGACCGGTGATCGAGATCGCAGCGATCGCGACGCCTTGCTGATCGAGGATCGGCGCCCCGACACAGACGATGCCGGGATGGGTTTCACCGCGGTCATAGGCCAGGCTGTGTACCCGGACGGCGTCGAGCTCGCGCAGGAGCCGGTCCGGGCTCGTGATGGTGGCCGACGTCACGGCCGGCATCGGCGCGCGCAGTACCGCCTCGACGCGCTCTTCGTTGCTAAAGGCAAGGATCGCTTTGCCGAGCGCGCTGCGGTAGGCGGGCAGCCGCGAGCCGACGGCGGAAGGAGCGCGGATGCTGTGCGGACCGGTCAGCTTCTCGACGTACACGACGTCGGTGCCGTCGAGCACGCCGAGCTGGACGATCTCCTGGGTGGCCTGCAGCAGGTCGGACATCAGCGGCAGCGCGACGTCGCGGAGCCGGCGCGACGCCGGAACCTGCTGGCCCAGCTCGAACAGGTGAAGTCCCAGGCGGTAGCTGCCATCGGCGTCCTGGGCCAGCAGCCCGTGGCGGGTCAGTTCGCCGGCCAGCCGATGCACGGTGGGCTTGGAGATCCCGGTCAGGGCGGCGAGCCGGGTGAGGCCCACCCCGCCGCCCCGCCCGGCGACGGTGTCGAGGATCAGCATCAGCCGGTCGGAGACCGAGCGGCCCTCGAGTCGTTCGGCGGCACTGATCCTCATCGCCGGTCCTCAGCGCGACATCAGGTCGCGCCAGTGACGCCAGAACGCGCGCTGCTGGATCTCGTCGGAAGCAACGAACGGCTCACCGGTACGTTCCTTGGCGATACCGCGGGAGATGTCCGACCACGGCACCTCTTTCGCGCTGCGGAAGCCGAGTTGGCAGGACTCGCACGCCTCCATGTCATCGGGCGTCGCCAGGCCGCCCGGTCCCTGGAACGTGATGTACGAGTCGAGCCGGCGGGCCCGGACGTCGGCCGGCTCTCCGCGGCCGGCCAGACTCCATTGGGCGATTCGGGTCCGGCCCGCCGAGGTGGGGGTGATGGTCCGGACGACGATGCCCATGATGTCGTTGATGACGAGGTTCGGAAAGATCAGCAGGTTCCGGTCGGTCTCGGCGATCCGCCGGGCCCGGTCGGGGTCGAACTTCTGCTCGAGCAGCTGCCGCTGCTCCTCGATCCAGGCCCGGTTCTCCTCGCCCATCGCCGGTGTCCAGCGGGCCACGGGTCGCGCCCATGGTCCCTCGACGGTGATGACGGCGTGGCCACCGCCGAGGTCCTCCGCGCGGGTCTGCTTGCGCGGGTCCAGGAACGAGCCCTCGGCCTCCTTGAGGTAGTCGAAGTACGTGCGGTGCAAGGGCAGCAGGTGGTAGCCGTCGAGGCTGTTCTCGACGAACAGCTTCCAGTTGGCGTCCATCGAGTACTCGTGCATGCCGTCGACCACCTCCATCTCGGGCGACTGATCCGCCACCAGATCGAGGTAGTCGCAGGCCTCGCCGAGGTAGGTCGGCAGATCGACGGCGTCAGGGTCGAAGCAGCAGAAGACGAAACCCCGGTAGCTGCCGATCTTCGGCGGCCGCAGCAGCGAGAAGCGGTCGCGGTCGAAGTTCTCGCCGTACCCGGCCTCGTCCGGCAGCGCGCTCAGTTCGCCGGTACTGGCGTAGGTCCAGGCGTGGTAGAAGCAGGACAGCCCCTTGGCGTTGCCGCTCGGCACGCGGCACAGCAGGGCGCCACGATGCCGGCAGGTGTTCAGGTAGACCTGCACCTGGCCGGTGGTGTCTCGCCAGAAGATGAGCGGCCGCCCGGCGACCTCACGCGCGAGGTAGTCGCCGTTGGCCGGCAGTTCCGACTCGTGGCCGACGTACAGCCAGCAGGTGTCGAAGATGTGGTCACGTTCGGCGGCGAAGATCTCTTCGTCGATCAGCGTTTGCCGGTTGACCCGGAAACAGCCGTCGTCAGGGCGGTCGTCGACGAGCGCATGGGGGTCGATCGGTCCGGTCTCGCGAACGTCCGGGAGGAGCTGGGTCATGACGGTGTCCCTTCCTTGACAGGGGTGCCGGCGGAGTGCGGAGTCGGGAGGCTGCCGAACAGCCGCTGGGGGTTGTCGAGCCTGACCGCGCGGTCGAGGTGCTCGGGCAGTACTGGATGGCGCAAGACGCTCTCGACGTCGCCCGCGAGGAACGGGTAGTCGCTGCCGAAGACGATGCGGTCGGTACCGACCAACGCGGCCAGGCCGCGGAGCAGCTCGGCGTCGAACGCCAGGTGGTCGAACCACAGCCGCGCCGCGTACGTCGCGCCGGGCAGCGGGGCGATCTCGTCGATCGCCGGGCTCATGCCGCGCACGAACTCCAGCCGGGCGAGCGAGGCCGGCAGCCCGCCGCCGGCGTGGCTGACCAGCAGCGAGAGCCGCGGATGGCGCTCAAGCACGCCGTTCGCGATCAGGCCGGCCACGGCTTCGCCGATCCGCGCGGGGAAGACGGCGGCGCTACCGGCGAGCTGGTTGCTGAAGGCAACGAGATTGCCGACGGAGTGCAGGAAGACGAGCATGCCGAGCGCTTCGGCCTGTGCGAAGAACTCCTCGTACCGGCTGTCGTGCAGCGGCGCGTCGGGCCCGGTGCACGGAATCTCCACACCGGACAGGCCGAGCTCCTTCGCCTCGGTGAGCAGCGAGGCCATCAGCTCGGGGGCCTGGACGGGGACCAGACCGAGGCCCCGGAAAGCGTCGGCGCCGGCCGCCACCTCGGCGGCCAGCCACACGTTGAACGCCCGGGCGTGGTCCCGGGCCGCGCCGGCGGGAGCCCAGGTGGCGAACAGTTCCGGCATCGGCGAGAGCAACTGCCCGCGTACCTGGTCGCGCTCCATCTCCGCCCGGCGCGCAGTGAAGTCGTAGGCGACGTCGCGGATCGTGCGGAACACCCGGCCGGCGACGATCACGTCGGCGGTGGTGGGACGCGCGCGGTCGTGGCGGAGCCCTGCCCAGCGGTTGTCGGCCGCGGCGGTCCGGGCGGCGACCAGCGGCAGTTCGGGCGGTACGACATGGGTGTGGACGTCGTACCGGTCGGTGTCGGTCATCGGAGTCCGCCCGTCACAGGATGATCGAGACGGTGCCGCCGGCGTCGACGACCGGGTGACCGAGCCGGGCGACCCGCTCGACGATCCGCAGCTCGGAGTACGGGTCTTCGGGCGTCAGCAGGCGGAGCTGGTGGGTGTAGGTGCCGACGAAGTGGTCGAGCTGACCCAGCCGGAACCGCACCGTGGCGAAGGTGCTGCGGACGCGGATCCGGTCGCCGTCGCGCTCGACGAGGTGGACGTTCGAGATCTGCCGGGTGGTGTGCGACTTGGGACTCTCGGCGTGCGCGTGCTTGCTCCGCAGCCGCTTGGCGCGGCCCTGGAGCAGCTTCCAGTCGTCGTTGACGACGTGCATCGTGGTGCGCGGGTCGCCGTCCTCGAACTCCCAGGCCGGGACGCGGTAGCTGATCTCCGGATCCATCAGCGCGAGCCAGTCGTCGAGCCGCCAGTCGTCGAGCAACGCGGCCTCGCGATGCAGGAAGTCCGCGACGGTGCGCGTCAGTACGGCCAGGTGCTCGGCGTCGAGCCCCGGGATGGTTTGGGTCGGTGAGGTGGTCGTCATTGGCGTACTCCGTGTTCGATCGCTCGGGCCGAGGCCGCGATGCCGGTGAGCACGTCGGCGAGCTCGGCGGGGCGGGCCAGGAATGGGCTGTGCCCGCCGTCGATCCAGGTCGGCGCGATCCCGAGCCGTTCCGGGACGGTCGCGCGGACCCACTCCGGGGAGACCGCGCGGTCCTCGCGCCCCATGATGTAAGCCGTCGGCAGGTCCGGAAATCTGCTGACGGGTGTGGTTTCTTCAACAGGCGTTGGCGCCTGCGGCCGCAGCCGGCCGGCAGCCGCCGCGGCAAGCTGCGGGTCGCAGTCGTGGAAGAACAACTCAGCCGCGGCGTCCGTCGGCCAGTACGTCCGTCCTTCGTCGTCGCGCCGCTGCCGAGGGAGGCCCTGGGCGTAGAACCAGGGCGCCATCGGTCTCCCATCCGCAAGCTGCTCCCGCCAGCTCCGTCCTGGCTCGGGCAGCAATGCGGCCAGAAAGACCAGAGCAGTGACCACACCAGGCGGCGACGCCGGGACGGACGCGGGGTTGCTGCTGAGAATGGGGACGAGCGGCAGCGCCAGACCCGCCAGGGAGTGGCCGACCACGATGCTGCCCGACGGTTCGAGGCCGGTGGCGATCGCGGCGGCGTACGCCTCCGCGCCCTGGCCTGTCTCGTCGCTCGGGAGGTGGACGGCGGTGGCACGGTGACCGCGCGCTTCGAGGGCGCGGACCAGAGGGTCCCAGCACCAGGTGTCGTGCCAGCCGCCGTGGGCCAGGACGAAGTGGCTCATCTGACCTCTCCGGACGGCTTTGGGGCACGGTTGCGTTCGGAGAGGATCTCGCCGCCGGCGGCGACCTCGTCGGGCGACAGTTCGACGATCCAGACGCGGACGGAGTACTCGGCCACCCCGAGGGCGTCGGCGGCGGCCCGGGACAGTCCGAGCACCAGTTCGCGCTTCTGCTCGGCGGTGCGTCCGCGGGCGAGATTGACCTGGATGAAAGGCATGGCGATTTCCCTTCTGAAGCGGCCGTCAGGCCGTGACGCCGGTGAGAGTGACGCTGCCGAGACCGGCGACGCTCGCGGTCACCGTGGTGCCGGGGCGTATCGGAACGGGCGCGGTGAGGCCGCCGGAGAGCACGACCCAGCCGGCCTCGAGGCGCTCGCCCCGCTCGGCCAGCGCGCGGGCCATGAACGCGACCGAGGCCGCCGGGTGACCCATCACCGCCGCGCCGGCGGCGGAGTCGACGACCACGCCGTCGACCTCGAGGGCGCAACCGGCCAGCGACAGGTCCCGGGTCGGCCGGACCAGATCCGTGCCGAGCGCGAAACCGGCGGACGAGGCGTTGTCGGCGATCGCGTCCAGGTGAGTGAACGAGAAACCGTCGTACCGGCTGTCGATCACGTCGAGGGCGACGCACACGTACGCCGTGGCCGCGAGCACGTCCGCCGCCGTGACGCCGGGACCGTCCAGCGCGTCGGCGAGTACGAACGCGATCTCGGGCTCGACGCGCGGGTGGATCAGCCGGTCCAGGTCGAGCGCGGCGCCGTCGGCCAGCATGTCGCTGGTGACGAAGCCGTACAGCGGCTCGTGCACGCCCATCGCGATCTGCTTGGCCCGGCTGGTCAGCCCGAGCTTGCCGCCCAGTATTCGTGCACCGCGCTTGACTCGCGCGCGCACGAGTCGCTGCTGGATCTGGTACGCGGTGTCCTGGGTCAGCTCGTTGTCCTTGGTCAACGGCGCGATCGTGGTCCGCGCCGTCGCGGCCTCGTCCAGGCGGCCGGACAGCCGGGTGAGGTCGAGAAGGCTCATCGGTTCGCTCCTGCCGTCGCCGGGGTGGTGGAGACCGGGTCGGCGACGAAGCCGACGGTCACGTCGCCGAGGCCGTCGAACTGGGCGCGTACGGTGTCGCCGGGGGTCACGTCGATGGCTCGCGTGCACGTGCCGGGCATCACGAACGAACCGGCTTCGAGGTGCTCACCGAACGGCGCCAGCGTGTTCGCCAGCCACGCGACCGCCGTCGCCGGGTTGCCCAGCACCGCGGCCGACGCGCCGGTCTCGACGATCGCGCCGTTGCGGCGCAGTACGACTCCGATCGAGCGGATGTCGACCTCGGTCAGCGGCGTCGGCGTACCCCCGATGACCACCCGGGCCGACGACGCGTTGTCGGCGATCGTGTCGACGATGGAGATCTGCCAGTCGGTGATCCGGGAGTCGATGATCTCCAGCGACGGCACCACGAACGCGGTTGCCGCGAGTACGTCGGCGACCGTCACCCCCGGTCCGCGCAGCGGCCGGTCCAGGACGAAGGAGATCTCCGGCTCGACCCGGGGAGCGATCAGCGCGGAGCTGCTCAGCGGCGTGTTCTCCGGATGGAACATCGACGCCATCAGGACGCCGAAGTCCGGGCTGTCGACGCCGAACTGGGCCTGCATGACCTTGGCGGTCAGACCGACCTTCCGGCCGCGCACCAGCTCACCGGCCTGCTGACGCAGGGCGGTCCCGGCCGCCTGGATGGCGTAGGCGTCCGCGATCGTGGCCTCCGGGTGACGCCGGCTGATCGGGACGATCGGGGTGCTCGAGGTCTCCGCGTCGTACAGCTCGCGAGCGAGGTCGGCGGCCTGTGCGTCATCGAGGCGGCGGCCGGCCGCGATAGTGGGATTCGTCATGTCCGCCACTGTCGTGACCGCCACACCGGCCAACAACGCGGCGGACCGTCCAATGGACCGGTCACGCGCCGCAGCGGCGTACCGGGCGCCACGATCGACGGGAACCCCCAGCCCAGCCGTCGACGGAAGCGAGACGATGTCCCCCACGTCCCAGATCACCAGCACCAACCCCTTCGACCGCTCCGACCGGATCGGGGAGTTCCCGGTCGCGTCACCGCAGCAGGTCGCCGGCCTCCTGGCGGGTGCCCGGCAGGCCCGGCACGAATGGCTCGCTCAGCCGGCCACCGCACGCGCCGACGCCCTGTACGCCGCTGCCGCCGCGCTGGCGGCCGACCACGAACGGGTCTCCGGCCTGGTGGTCCGGGAGGTCGGCAAACCGATCGCCGAGGCCCGCGCGGAGGTCAAGCGCGGCGTCGACATCCTGCGGTACCACGCCGGTTCGATCCTGATGCCGTCCGGTGACGTCCTGCCGGGCTCGACCGCGGGCGGCGTGCAGTTCACCACCCGGCGCCCGCTCGGGACGGTCGCGATCGTCACCCCGTGGAACTTCCCGGTCGCGATCCCGCTGTGGAAGCTCGTCCCGGCGCTTGCCTGGGGCAACGCCGTCGTCCTCAAGCCATCCTCCGAGGCGGTCGGCGTCGCCACCGCGCTGGTGGAGATCCTCTCGGCTCACCTCCCGGCCGGCCTGCTGAGCCTGGCCGCCGGCGGGAGGACGGTCGTCGACCAGCTCCTCGACACCGGCGGTGCCGACGGGCTGAGCTTCACCGGCAGTACGCCGGTCGGCCTGTCGCTGGTCAAGCGGGCCGCGGAACGGGCCCTGCCCTGCCAGACCGAGATGGGCGGCAGCAATCCCACGGTGGTGCTGGCCGATGCGGACATTCCCCGGGCGGTTGCCACGATCGCCGGCTCCGCGATGGCCTTCGCCGGCCAGAAGTGCACCGCCACCAGCCGCGTCGTCGTCGAGGCACCGGTCTACGACGCGGTCCGCGACGGGCTGGTCGACGCCGTCGAGCGGCTCAGCGTGGGCGACCCGGCCCGCGAGACGACGGTCTCCGGGCCGGTGATCGGCGAAGCCGCGTTGGGGGAGGCCCTCGACGCCCTCGGACAAACCGGGGGCCGGGTGCTGTCGGGTGGTTCGGCCGACCGGAGTACGAACGTACTGTCGCCGGCATTGGTCGAGGTCGATGCCGGACGGCCCGACGTACTGCTCAGCCAGGAGGTGTTCGCGCCGGTCGCCGCGCTGGTTCGCGCCGACGACCCGATGGACGCGATGGCGATCGCTGCCGACACGCCGTACGGGCTGTCGGCCGGACTGTTCACCACGAACGTCCGGGCCGTGCTCGACTTCCTGCGTGACAGTGAGGTCGGCATGGTCCGCGTCAACGCTCCCACCACCGGCGTCGACTTCTGGGCGCCGTTCGGCGGGATGAAGGCGTCCTCGTTCGGTTCCCGGGAGCAGGGGCCGGCCGCCAAGGACTTCTTCACCCACGGCGTGACCGTCTTCATCGACGGCTGACCCTCACCCCTTCGACACCCATTCCGCCGCCCGTTCGGCGATCGCGACCACTGTGGCGTTGGTGTTGGCCGAGACGATCGTGGGCAGCACCGAGGCGTCTACCACGCGCAGACCGTCGACACCGTTGACCCGGAGTTCGGTGTCGACGACGGCGCCCGCGTCCGAACCGAGCCGGCAGGTGCCCACTGGATGGAAGTAGGTTCCGGTCGCGCGCCGCACGAACGCGTGCATGTCCGCCGGGTTTTGTACGGACGGTCCTGGCAGGACTTCCTCTGCTCGCCAGGAAGACAAGGCGTCCGTCGCCCCTACCGTTCGGGCCAGCGCCAGCGCGTCCGCCATGGTCGACAGATCGCGTTCGTCGGCGTAGAACCCCGGATCGACGAGCGGCGGCGTGAACGGATCGGCCGAAGCCAACCGGACCTGCCCTTTGCTGTGCGGGCGCAGGAGTGCGAAACCGATGGTGTACCCCGTCTCAGGACCGGTCATGGCCGGCGGGTGGAAGGGGATGTCCATGAACAACAGCTGGACGTCCGGTCGGGTCAGGTCCGGCCGGGACTGCAGCATCGCGACGGCGTCGGCGTGGTTGTTGACCCCGACCGGGAAGCCAGGGCGGGCTGAATAGACCAGCCCTGCCAGCGGGTGGTCCTGCAAATTCCGGCCGACTTCCGGCGCGTCGAGCACAACGGGGATGCCGATGCTGCGCAACTCCGCCGCCGGCCCGATTCCGGAGAGCATGAGCAACTGCGGCGAGCCGATCGCTCCCGCCGCCAGGACCACCTGGCTACCGGTGACGCGTTCCGCCACACCATCCCGCACGTACTCGACGCCGACACACCGGCCGCCGCGCATGGTGAGCGCACGCACGTGCGCGTCGGTCACCACGTGGAGGTTGCCGCGGTGGGCGGCCGGCGCCAGATACGCCTCGAAAGCGGAGTGCCGAACACCGTCGATCGCGGTCATCTCCAGCCGGCCGCCACCGGCCTGAGATGCTCCGTTGAGGTCCGCCGACAGCGGATACCCGAGTTCGGCGACGGCCGCGAGGCCTGCCTGTGCGATCGGATGCGGGACGGCCGCGGGCGCGACCCGCAAAGGCCCGCCGGATCCCCGGTATCGCGCGTCGCCGTCCCGGACGTCCTCGCTGCGCCGAAAGTAGGGAAGCAGATCGTCGTACGCCCAACCCGTCGCGCCGGTCGCAGCCCAGTCGTCATAGTCGGCACGATGTCCGCGCAGATGGGCCATGGCGTTGATCCGGCCCGACCCGCCGAGCACCTTGCCCTGCGGATAGTGCACGACGCCACCGCCCAGCCCCGGTTGCGTGGTCGTCGCGTAGTTCCAGTCCACTGGACCGCCCATCAAGGACGGCCAGGCGGGCACCATCGACATTTCCGCAGGGCCTGTTGCAGAGCCTGCCTCGATCAGCAGTATTCGCGCGTCAGGCTGCTCCGACAGCCTGGCCGCGAGCACGCATCCCGCGCTGCCTCCACCAACGATCACCACGTCGTAACCGTGCAATGCCATCGCCTGCTCCTGTCACCGCTCAATGGGCCAACGCGAGCTCGCCACCCAGCCCTCTGCGGACGATCGCTGACCTCGCGAGTCGCAACGTATCCGCGTTGGATGACCCAATTCGCAGCCCGATCCACTGGACGGTCCGCACTGCACTGAGCAGTGAGTGCCACAGGAAAGCAATCGTCGCGGAGCTGCCGCGGTTTCGACAGCCTGCGGCACGATTGAGAAGGGAGGTTCCTCAGGGGCTCACGTCGACGTAGTCGAGGGCGATGTTGTTGCCGGTGCTGGCGGGGTTTCTGTCTGGGGCGACGGTGATGGTGACGGTGTGCTGGCCCGGGGTTGTGGTGGGGCTGGTCCAGACGATGCCTGAGGCGTTTCTGGTGGCTGCGTAGTTGTCGAGGGTCACGGGTGCGGCGTTGTCGAGTTGGACGAGCATCCGGCCCTGGTCCTGGTCGCGAACCGCATGCAGGGTGAGGCGGGTGCCGGTGAAGTGGATGCGGGCGGTTGAGCCGGGGGTGAAGCTCCAGTTCGCGGTTCCGGCGTACATGTCGGGGACACCGTCGGTACGGCCCCAGTTCGCGCCGTACTCGAAGTAGTTTGCTCCGGCCGCCGTCGCCGTCGCATCGACCGTGCTGACGGCACCAGACCCAGCCGGGGTCAACGTGACGAAGTACGCGTCCTGCGCTCCGGTCCACGGAATCGTCACCTGCACGGACGACGTGTTCGCTGCGACAACCTGGGTGCTGACCACTGCGGGCTGATCCAACGGCCCTTGGTCCGGGATGCGTTGCAGCGTCACCTGCACCCCGCCGGCACCGGCGAGCCACGGCAACCCACTGACGCCGTTGAGCGTCACGCGCGTGGTGCCGGTGTTGCCGGTCCGGTCGCCGAGCAGTACTGCGACCCGTCGCGCGCCCTCGTCCTTCGCGGCAACAGCATCCGTGCTCGCGCCGTTGTTGCTGACAGCAACCAGTTGGCCGCTCACATCGGCGTACGACTTGTAGACCCACCACTGTCCGGTCGGCCGCAGTGTGCCGCTGCTGTCGCGGACCAGAGTCGAGTCAAGCGTTCCGCCGACGCAACAGTCGGACCAGATGGCGTGGCTGGCGCGGGAGATGCCTGACTTGGCGAGCTGGGTCAGGTACCAGGCCTGGTACCCGGCGTGCTGCTCATCGGAGTGCAGATACTCGTTCATCGACAGGTCGATCCCGCTGATGCCGCGCTGGGACAGCAACGAGCGGGCAGTCTGCACGTCCTGGTAGGGAAGACCGCTGAAGTGCCAGTCCAGCGTGGTCGGCAGAGTCCCGGCGGCTTTGGCGTGGTCCAGAAAGGTGCCCAGGTAGTTCGGGTTCCAGTTGGAGACCCCAGGACCGGTGATCTGGGCGGACGGGACCAGCCGCCGGATCTCCCGGACCGCCGAGTCCCACATCTGGAAGTACTGCGTGGTGTTCACACCCGGTGGGAAGAAGCCGGTGCCGTCCGGCTCGTTGTAGACGTCGTACCGCACTCGCAGACCGCTGGCCTGCACGTCGGCGACTACCTTGCCGATGAACGACACCCAATTCGAGCAGTCGCCGTTGGTGCAGGGATAGACGGTGTTGGAAGGTTGCTCGGTGTCCGCACCCCACAAGTCGCTGACGAGCAGGTCGTAGCTCGCGTTGTACTGGCCTGTGGTCAGTCGCCGTACCTGAGCCAGGGCGGACGTGATCCGGGTCTGGTACCCGGTACCGGCGCCGCCGATCCAGCCGTGGCCGGGCAGCCGGGCGCCGCCGCCACGAGCCGAGGTGACCTTGAGTGGGCTCAGCAGGTTGTCGGGTGGCTGGGTGCCGTCCTGGTTGAGGCCGTAGAGGAATCCGGCGCCAGCGCGGGTGGCTGGTCCGGTGGTCGTCGCCAGGTCGACCGTAACGGACTGGTCAGCTGCGGCGGCTGGACCGGCGGGAACTGCCAGAGCTGTGATCAGCAGACTGGCGGACAGTACCGCGCGGACAGTACGGGCTAGCTGGTGCATGGGTCTTCACCTTTCCTTCAAGGGGGCGGTGGGGCGGCCGGAGCGGGGAGCGGTCCGCGCCGGACTCGGTGAAAACAGGGATGTGCGTCAACCGGGTAGCTGGGCTGATGAGCTAGGCGGGAGCGCCGACGCTGCCGCGGTCGACGAAGGGTGGACTGAAGAGGCGGTTGGGCAGCGCATCCTCAGGCGCCGCGATCCGCTGAAGCAAGGCGGCAACCGCCTCGGTGCCCATTTCGAAGGTGGGAACGTCGGCGGCACTGAGCATCGGGCTCACCGACGTCGCGTTGCGTTCCGACGCGATCGCCAGCACGCTGATGTCGCTGGGGATCCGCAGCCCGCGGGCCTGGAGATCGCTGACCACGCCGGTCAGCGACCGTTCGTTGATGGTGAGCAGAGCGGTCACGTCCGGCATGACCGCGAAGATGCGGTCCAGACAGGCGTCGGCGCCGGAGTTGTCGTCATCGCAGCACTCCGCATGCCCGTCGAGATCCAGCTCGACAACGGCTTTGCCGAACGCGTCGGCAGCGCGGTAGGCAGGCCCGTACTCGTGATCCAGCAGATCTTGCTGGCGGTTGATCAGGGCAACCTTGCGGTGACCCGCCGCGGCCAGTTGCTCGATGCCGTGGGCAACGAGACCGCTGTAGTCGAGATCGACCCAGCCGTGGGTGTCGTCGCCGGTCCGTCCGATGGTGACGAACGGGAAGCCCTCGGCGGCGAGCTTGGCCACCCGCGAATCGTGCAGCACG
This sequence comes from Kribbella sp. NPDC051620, assembly GCF_044453825.1. Classification (NCBI taxonomy): domain Bacteria; kingdom Bacillati; phylum Actinomycetota; class Actinomycetes; order Propionibacteriales; family Kribbellaceae; genus Kribbella; species Kribbella sp. NPDC051620. The sequence continues at coordinate 647,813 of NZ_JBITDB010000003.1, read as the reverse complement.
GTCTCCATCAAGATGATCCCGTCGACCCGCCGCTGCTCGATGATGCGATCGAACGCCGGCCGCCGCTGCTCACCGCTGGGCGAGAGCAGTACGTCGTACCCGGCGTCCGCGGCGGCCTCACTGACCGCGCCGACGAAATGCAGCTGATCGACACTGAGATGACCGCCGAGCGGCGGAATCGCAAGACCGATGGTGCGCGTGGTCCCCTCGGCAAGCGCGCGGGCGGTGGCGCTCGGCCGATAGCCCGACGCCTCGATCACCTCGGTGACCCGACGATGCAGGTCAGGACTCACCTGCCGCTTGCCCGACAGCACGTACGAGACCGTACTGCGGGACACCCCGGCCAGCCGGGCAATCTCCCCGATGTTCATCGCTACCTCCAGACTCAGCGAACCGGTTCGCGAACCGGTTCGCTGAACAGTAGGATCGCCTGCTGTCCCCGGTCAATGCCTTGGTCAGCCCAAGGTCCGCTGTGGGTGAACGCAGAAGAGCTCGGCGACGCACTGGAGCGCTTCGCCGAGCTCGTCTACTTGAACCGATTTGGGTGGCAGGTATGCCGCAGTCGGGTGCCAGAGGCGGGACTTGAACCCGCACGCCCGGGGGCACCGGCACCTAAAGCCGGCGTGTCTGCCATTCCACCACTCTGGCTGGAGGATCGGCGTCCCCCTGGTGACATCTTAGGGGGACGCCGATCGTCAGCGGCTCTGCAGGGCGTTGATGAAGACGGTCTGCAGGTCCTGCGGGTTCTTCGCTACGAACGCCTGGCCGCCGGTCGCGCCGGCCAGGGCCTGGAGCTCGGTCAGGTCGACGTCCGGGCCCATGCCCAAGGCGATGATCCGGACCGGTCGGGCCGGGTCCCTGGTGCCCTTCAGGGTTGCCACGGTCTGGGCCAGCGAGAGGCTGCCCGGATCGTCGTTCTTGCCGTCCGTGAAGAGCAGGACGGCGTTCACGGCGCTCGAGTCGTAACCGCTGCGGACTGCCTGGACAGCCGCGATCGCGGTGTCGTACAGACCGGTGCTGCCGCCCTTGATCGCCTGCTGGCCGGCCAGTGCGGTGGTGATCCTCTGCCGCTGGGCATCCGACAGTTTGCCGATCGGGACTAGTTCCCTGAAGTCGGCGTTGTCCTTCCCGATCTTCGTCGAGAACGTCCACAGGCCGAGCGCCGCGTTGTTCGGGAACAGCTTCAGGCCGCCGACCGCGGCCTCGACCGTGAGCTGCATCCGGGTCTTGTTGCCGACCTTCTCGGCCATCGAGCCGGAGATGTCGACCACCGCGAGCGAGTGCGCCGACAGCGAAAGCCGGGTCCAGTCGCGCAGTGCCTTGTTGATCGCCGCCGTCGACGGTACGGGCAGCCGGCTGACCGCACCGACACCCCGGCCGCCACCCAGGTCGCTGACCAGCGCGTCGCGGAAACCGAGGTCGTCCCGGGCCTGGGCGACCTTGTTGTTGATCAGCTCCTCGCCGAGTGCCTTGCCCGCGTCGGAGTACACCTCGTTGTCCGACGACGTGGTGACCGCAATCGGGTAGTCGAGCAGCAGCGTGCCGGTCCGCGGCACGATCGCCTTCAACTCCGAGTCGGGGTGTTCGTCCTGGTACTTGACGAAACTCTGTTCCGAGGCCGGTACGACGAGCTCGCTGTCGGGCTGTCCGGCCCGGCCGAGCAACCCGTTGACGTCGGTGTACGGCTTGGCCATCGACCCGAGCTGCTGGGCCAGTGGCACGATCACCTGGCCCACCTGGGTCTCGGCGGCCGTCGTCTTTGCCCGCTCCGCCTGGATGGCGAGCAGGGCCAGCGCGCCCGGCGACTGGCTCAGCGGGTCGAGCAGGGCTGGTTTGGCCTTGGCGAACGTGCCGAGCCAGGACGAGATGTCGGCGAAGTTGTCCGAGCGGCCGACCAGTACCAGCGGTGAGCTCGCGACCGACGGGACGGCGATCGTCGGTACCGACTGGCCGTCGTCGGCTTGGGACACCCACAGCGAGGAGTCCGGCACCCACAGATCGGGCCGGCCCTCCGCGTTGTTGGCGATGTCCCTGGCCACCTTGGACGACGGCGCCGCGCTGATGTTGAACTGCATGCACGCGGTGCTGCTGTCGTCCTTGCGGTCCGCCACGGCCTTGGCCGCCGCCTCCAGCAGGGGCTGGATCTCGGGCGTGGTGGTGAGCCGGATCTGGGTCTTGTCGTTGCACGACTTACCACCCAGGAACCCGTCGGCACCGGATTCCGACCCGAAGGAGCGGACCACAAAGACGGCGCCCAACGACAGCACCAGTAGCCCGGCGGCCGTCAGATACAGCGGACGCCGGTTGTTGTTGTTACTTTTCGTCACCGCAGAGGAGTGTTTTCCCATCGCGGCAGGTCCCTCCCTCCCAGAGGCAGACTGCGCGCGCAGATTACCCGGTTTGCACTGGTCAGGGCGAAGAGCGCGGCCGATGTCCACGCAGCCGATGCGGGGTTGCAACTGCACCCGGAGCAGGCCCGCAGTACTGCTCGTCCCTGAGAGGTCGGTAAATATGACGGAACGTAGTGTTTCCGCTGCGAACAGGTGAGAACCTGGTGTGATCCAAATCACACCGACGGGCCGCCCAACCGGACGTTCCCTGGACCACCGTTATGAAACGGTTGCGGGTTTACCTTCGGGAAATGTCCTGACAATCAGTCGAGGCCGAGATCGCGGCGCAACTTCGCCACGTGGCCGGTGGCCTTGACGTTGTACTGCGCGACGGCGATCTTGCCGTCCGGGTCGACGACGAAGGTCGAGCGGATCACCCCGGTCACCAACTTGCCGTACATCGTCTTCTCGCCGAACGCGCCGTAGGCCGTCAGCACCTCTTTGTCCGGGTCGCTGAGCAGCGGGAAGGTGACGCCGTCGCGCTCGCGGAACTTCGCCAGCTTGGCCGGTTTGTCCGGGGAGATGCCGAGTACGGCGTACCCGTGGGCCTGCAGCGAGTCGAGCGAGTCGCGGAAGTCGCAGGCCTGTTTGGTGCAGCCCGGCGTCATCGCGGCCGGGTAGAAGTACACGATCACGCTCTTGCCGCGCAGCGAGGCCAGCGAGACGTCGTTGCCGTCCGCGTCGGGGAGGGTGAAATCAGGTGCGGCGTCGCCGGCGGCCAGACGATCGGACATGAAGTGCCCCTCCCAGGATCAGGTGATTGTCCGACATTCTGCCGTACGCCGCCGACCGGCGTTCAAGCGGCTCCGGCCCGGAGCAAGCGCTTGTGTTACACGGATGCGGTTCGCTTGTTACGTGCAGGAAAACTGACGCCGGATCCGGGTGCCAGGTGGGCGTCCGTGGGTGAAGATTCGCAGATGAGCCGCGCACCGATCCGCCCCGCTGGCCCACGGTTGTTCGACGGCTACCTCGATCCGGGGCGGCCGCATGCCGACGCGTACGACGAGATGTTCGACGGCGGCGAGGAGGTACGGCCGGCGTACCGGCGGTTGCACGAGTCGTTGACGCCCCTGCGGCCCGCGGACCTGACCGCGAGGTCCGAGGCGCTGGACCGGGCCTTGGTCGACCAGGGCATCACCTTCTCGCTGTCGGGGGAGGAGCGGCCGTTCCCGCTCGACCTGGTCCCACGGGTCATCACCGCGTCCGAGTGGGCCCGGCTGGAGCGAGGCATCGTCCAGCGGGTCCGGGCGCTGGAGGCGTTCCTGGCGGACATCTACGGCACCCAGGAGATCGTGGCGGACGGCGTACTGCCCCGCCGCCTCATCACCTCCTGCGAGCACTTCCACCGCCAGGCAGCCGGTATCGCCCCGCCCAACGGAGTACGGATCCATGTGGCCGGCATTGACGTAGTACGGGACGAGCAAGGCGACTTCCGGGTGCTGGAGGACAACCTGCGCAGCCCGTCCGGGGTGTCCTACGTGATGGAGAACCGCCGGACCATGGCCCGGGTGTTCCCGGACCTCTTCGCCAAGCACCGGGTACGCGCAGTAGGCGACTATGCCGTCCACCTACTCCGCTCGCTCCGGGCAGCCGCTCCAACCGGTACTACGGACCCGAACGTGGTCGTGCTGACTCCCGGCGTCTACAACTCGGCGTACTTCGAGCACTCGCTCCTGGCCCGGCAGATGGGGGTCGAACTGGTCGAGGGCCGGGACCTGTTCGCCCGCAACAACGTCATCTACCTGCGGACGACCGAGGGCGAGCAGCGGGTGGACGTGATCTACCGGCGGATCGACGACGAGTTCCTGGACCCGGTGCACTTCGTACCTGACTCAGTGCTCGGCGTCGCGGGCATGGTGAACGCCGCGCGGGCCGGCAACGTGGTGATCGCCAACGCGATCGGCAACGGCGTCGGCGACGACAAGCTGGTCTACACCTACCTGCCCGAGATCCTGAAGTACTACCTGGGCGAGACCCCGCTGCTGCCGAACGTGGACACCTTCCGCTGCTGGCTGCCCGCGGAGCACGACGAGGTGCTCGACCGGCTGGACGAGCTGGTCACCAAGCCGGTGGAGGGCTCAGGTGGCTACGGGATCGTGTTCGGCCCGGATGCGTCGGCCAAGGAGCTCGCCGCCCAGCGCCGCCGGATCCGGAGCAACCCACGCGGGTGGATCGCGCAACCCGTAGTACAGCTGTCCACTGTGCCGACCAAGGTCGGTGAGCGGCTGCAGCCGAGACATGTGGATCTACGGCCCTTCGCTGTGAACGACGGCGAGTCCGTGTTCGTCCTGCCCGGCGGTCTGACCCGGGTGGCGATCCCGGAGGGCAGCCTGATCGTGAACTCGTCCCAGGGCGGCGGCTCCAAGGACACCTGGGTGCTGGCTCCCCGGGCGTCCGACGAGGACGCCGAGCTGCGCGGCCGTGGCCTGGCCGCGGCCGGTCTGCGCTCGGACGAGGCCAGTACTCCGGAGCAGGGCCCGGAGCTCAACGTCGCCCAACAGCAGCAACAGTGATGGGGAGGTGCTGACGATGCTCGCACGCAATGCCGAGTCGCTGTACTGGATCGGCCGGTACGTCGAACGCGCGGACGACACGGCCCGGATCCTCGACGTGTCGGTGCACCAGTTGCTCGAGGACGCGACTGTGGACGCCGACACCGCCAGTCGCCGGCTGCTGGCCGTCCTGGGCATCGAACCGCCGAAGGGGACCACCCTGGACGTGTGGACGCTGACCGAGCTGGTCGCGATGTCCCCGGACCGCTCCGGCTCGATCGTCTCGTCCATCTCCAGTGCCCGCGAGAACACCCGGGTGGCGCGTGAAGTGGTCTCCAGCGAACTGTGGCACTGCATCAACTCGATGTGGAACGCAGTGCCCGAGCGGCAGCGCGCTGCTCGCCGGGTGGGCCCGCATGAGTTCTTCACCTTCGTAGAGGACCGCGCGGCGATGTTCGCCGGTCTCGCGGACTCCACGATGAGCCGGGACGACGGCTGGCGCTTCCTGGTGCTCGGGCGGTCGGTGGAGCGCGTCGACATGATCGTGCGGCTGCTGATGTCGCGGGTGGGCGACAAGCCGACCTCGCCGGGGTGGGTGACAGTACTGCGCTCAGCAGGCGCCCACGACACCTATTTGCGTACCTACCGGGGCGCCCTGGATGCATCCCGGGTAGTCCAGTTCCTGCTGATGGACCGGCTCTTCCCGCGCTCTGTCTTCCATGCGCTGACCAAAGCCGAGTCCTGCCTGGAGGAGCTCGAGCATGGCGAGTCCGCTCGCATCGGCGCGAGCGCGGAGGCCAGCAGGTTGCTCGGCAAGGCCCGGAGCGACCTGGAGTTCCTGCGACCGGCTGAGCTGCTCGACGACCTCACTGGACGGCTGCAGGCTCTGCAGGCCACCGTGCGCGAGGTCGGCGAGGCCGTGTCGCAGCAGTACTTCCATGCGGTGCCCTGGGTGGAGTGGAACAACGCGGAGGTGAACCTGTGAAGTGGCGTCTCCGGGTGGTCCACACGACTGGCTACCGCTATGCAACGGCCGTGACCCAGTCCTACAACGAGGCACGGCTCACCCCGCGCAGCGACGACCGGCAGAACCTCATGGTCGCCAGGCTGGAGACAGTCCCAGCCGCCCGCTCCTACCGCTACACGGACTACTGGGGCACTGAGGTCAACTCCTTCGACCTGCACGCTCCGCACACCGAACTGAAGGTCGTCGCGGCCTCCGTCGTCGAGACCACCGAACAGCCCACCCCGGACGAGGAGGCGACCTGGGCCGACGTCCGCTCACCCCAGAGCCTCGACCGGTACGGCGAGTACCTGGAGTTCGCGGAGTACGTCCCCAAGCACAGGGAGTTGGCCGCGATCGCCAGAGGCCTACGCAAAGGACTCAGCCCGGCAGAGACCGTCCTGGCCATCTCCAAGTGGGTGCACGGCACTCTCACCTACCAGCGCGGTACCACTGGCGTGCACTCGTCGGCAGTGGACGCGTGGCAGGCCGGTGAAGGGGTCTGCCAGGACTACGCGCACCTGACGCTGGCGATGCTCCGCGCTGTCGGAGTACCGGCGCGGTATGTCTCCGGCTACCTGCACACCAAGGCTGATGCGGCCGTGGGGGAGACGGCGGTCGGTGAGAGCCATGCGTGGATCGAGGCGTGGACGGGTGGCTGGTGGGGGTACGACCCGACCAACGACATCCCGATCGCTCACCGGCACGTGTGGGTCGCCACTGGTCGCGACTACGGGGACGTGTCGCCGCTGAAGGGCATCTACTCGGGAGGAGCCGCCACGGCAATCGATGTCACCGTGGACATCACCCGCCTGGCCTGACGGCTTCAACCGGGGTGAATGGGGCAGAGTGGTCTCATGCGGGCGATGACGGTGGTGCCGGGCAAGGCTGACTCTGCGTCGGTCGGCGAGGTACCGGAGCCTCCCAAGTCCGACGGCTCGGTACTGGTCGAGGGACTGCTCGCCGGGATCTGCGGCACGGACATCGAGCTGTGCAGCGGCCTGTTCGGTACTGGCCGTCCTGGCGCCGACAGGCTGGTCATCGGGCATGAGTCGCTAGGCCGGGTCCTGGAGGCGCCAGCCAATTCAGGCTTCGCTACCGGGGATCTAGTGGCCGGCATAGTCCGCCGCCCCGACCCGGAGCCCTGCCCAGCCTGCGCACGCGGCGAGTGGGACTTCTGCCGCAACGGCCGCTACACCGAGCGCGGCATCAAGGAGATGGACGGCTACGGCGCCGAGCGCTGGCGGGTCGACCCGTACTACGCCGTCCCGGTGCCAGAGCAACTCGGGCACCTCGGCGTACTGGTCGAGCCGGCCAGCATCCTCACCAAGGCGTGGGACCAGATCGCCAGGGTCGGCGCCCGATCCTGGTACGGCCCGGAGCACGTGCTGGTCACAGGGGCCGGCCCGATCGGGCTACTGGCCGCACTGATCGCCAGCCAGCGCGGGTACACCGTGCATGTGCTCGACCTCGCCACCGACGGCCCCAAGCCGCAACTGGTGCGGGACCTCGGCGCGGAGTACCTCAATGACCTGTCGGACCTGACAGTGGCGCCCGACGTGGTGGTCGAGGCGACCGGTGCCGGGCAGCTCGTGTTCGACTGCGCGAAGCTGCTGCCACCGGCCGGCGTCATGTGTCTGACCGGGATCTCGCCCGGCCCGGCGTCCATCGACGTACAACTCGACGCGCTGACGCGGCAGCTCGTAGTACGGAACGCTGTGCTGGTCGGGACCGTGAACGCGGCCAAGCGCCACTACGCGGACGCCGTGGACGTCCTGCTCGCCGCAGACCCGGCCTGGCTGGAGCGGCTCATCACGCGATCGGTGCCGCTGTCGGAGTGGCCGCGGGCACTGGTCAAGGAGCCCGGCGACATCAAGGTGGTCGTGGAGCTCCAGCGTTGACCTGCAAGACGGGTCTGAAAGGATGGGATCAAACACTGTGAAGGGAGCCCCAGGTGCCGGAGACGAAGGCTCGGACAACCGAGCAGATCGAGGCGGACATCGCCGCCACCCGCGCCCGACTGGCCTCGACCGTCGATGAGCTGGTCGACCGGGCGCACCCGAAGAACGTCGCCAAGCGGCAGGTCGAACAGGCCAGGGCCCAGGTCTTCGACGAGCGCGGGCAGTTGCGCACCCAGAAGCTGGTCGCCGTCGGCGCAGCGGCGGTGGGCGTCCTCGGCATGCTGGTCATGATCCGCAAGCTGGTGGGTCGCCGGTGACGGCTCGCAAGCGGCTGGCCGACGACAAGCTGCCGATCCGGATGCTGCACGACCGGGTGCTGGTCTCGACCGAGGTCGAAGGCGAACGCAAGTCCTCGGCCGGCATCCTGATCCCCGCGACCGCGCAGATGGGCCGCCGGCTGGCCTGGGCGAAGGTGGTCGCGATCGGCGCCAACGTCCGCACCGTCGAGGTGGACGACCGGGTGCTGTTCGACCCGGAGGACCGAGCCGAGGTCGAGGTCCGCGGCGAAGACTACGTCCTGCTCCGCGAACGCGACCTGCACGCGGTGGCCGCCGGCCGCCTCGCAGACGGCCAGACCGGCCTCTACCTCTAACCCCGCCCCTCTTCCACCATTTCGGCGGTCAACCGCCGAAATGGTGGAGGTCAGAAGCTGTTCGGGCCGAAGCGGAAGATGGCGACGACCAGGGCCAGAATCAGGATCGCCGTGTTGATGCCGATCTGGGGGTACTCCTTGCGCCGGGCGTGGGTGATGATCGCGCCGATCATGATGATCGCCAGGCCGGACGCGGCCAGCGGGACGAGCACCGGGGCGATGTCGAAGGCGCCCGGCAGGATCAGGCCGAGCGCGCCGAGCAGCTCGGCGCCACCGATCAGCTTGATCGTGCCCGCGGAGAAGTCCTTGGTCCAGGCCATCTGCGGGTTCTCGCCGAGCTTCGCCTTCGACTGGCTCAGCTTGGTCAGGCCCGCGGCGAGGAAGAAGGCTGCCAGCACGCCGGCGACGATCCAGAGAAACACATTCATCAGTGACGTTCCGCTCTCGTTGTGTTAGTTGATGTGTCAACCCTAGCCGTGATGACTTGAAGCGTCAACTAAGTCGCTACACTGTCGGTATGACCGGGGAGGACGAGGTGCGCTGGCTCGCGCCGGATGAGCTGGCGGCCTGGATGTCACTGGCCGCGCTGATGTTCAAGCTGCCGGGAGTGCTCGACTATCAGTTGCAGCGCGACTCGGGGCTGACCCATTTCGAGTACCTGGTGATGGCGGGGCTGTCCGAGTCGGCCGATCGCTCGCGCCGGATGAGCGAGCTGGCCGGCTTCGCCAACGGATCGCTGTCGAGGCTGTCCCACGTGGTGAAGCGACTCGAGAAGCGCGGCTTCGTCGTACGCCGGCCCGATGTCGAGGATGGCCGGATCACCGTCGCGGAGCTCACCGATGCCGGGTGGGAGCAGGTCGTCGCGGCGGCGCCCGGGCATGTCGCGGCCGTCCGGGAGTACGTGATCGATGCGTTGACTCCCGAGCAGCTGGCGCAGCTCAAGGAGATCGGCGACGCCATCCACCGGAAGGTCGACCCGAGCCGGCCGTGCTGAACCGGCTTGCTCTGGTGCGAACGATCGTGCTTTTATGATTCCGTGAGCAAGGGTGAGGAGACGCGCGCCGCGGTGCTGGACGAGGCGGCCCGCCAGGTCAGCCTGGTCGGGCTCGGCGCGCTCACCATCGGGCTGCTCGCGGACCGGACCGGGCTGTCGAAGAGCGGGCTGTTCGGGCACTTCCGGTCCAAGGAGCAGTTGCAGGTCGCGGTGATCGACTGGGCCGGCGAGCTGTTCGCCGAGCGCGTGCTGCGGCCGGCGCTGAAGATGCCGCGCGGCGAGCCGCGGTTGCGGGAGCTGTTCGATCGCAAACTGCGCTGGGACAACGGCGATCTCGCCTTGCCTGGTGGCTGTTTCTTCGCCAGCGTTTCGGCCGAGCTGGACGATGCCCCGCCTGGTCCCGTGCGTGACCGGGTGGTGCAGATCGAGCGCGACTACGTCGACACGATCGCCACCGTCTTCCGGACCGGGATCAGCGAGGGGCAGTTCCGCGCGGACGCGGATCCGGAGCAGTACGCCTTCGACATCCGCGGTGTGCTGATGTCGTACCACCTGGCCAGCCGGTTGCTGGCCGACCCCCAGGCCGAGGATCGGGCCCGCGCCGCTTTCGAGGCGCTGCTCCGGGCGGCCAGGATCTAGATCCTTCCCCTGAGGAGCAGTCATGGCGGCAAAGAAAAGCACGAACGGTCGGACTCTTAACAGACAGCGCAGGATCTTCCAGGTGCTCGAGTTGGTCGCGCCCGCGGTGGGTGCGAAGCTGCTCGACTCGATCTGGTTCCGGCTGCCGCAGGTCTCCGAGCAGGCCAAGCGGCTTCGGGTGGAGCTACCGGAATCGGTGGCGCTGGAGTTGCCGTTCGAGAACGGCCTGGTGCGTGGGCTCAGCTGGGGCGACGGGCCGACGGTCTACCTCGTTCACGGGTGGGGTGGTTGGGGGCTTCAGCTGGCCGCCTTCGTACCGCCGCTGGTCGAAGCGGGATTCCGGGTTGTCGCCTTTGATGCGCCGAGTCATGGGGAGTCGGGGGCCGGGCGGGACGGTGCTGAGCGGTCTTCGTTGCCCGAGCTGTCCGATGCGTTCGAGGCTGTTGTCGCCGCCTACGGGCCGGCGTACGGGGTGGTCGCGCACTCGATCGGAGCGGCCGGTGTGATGCTGGCGCTGCGGAACGGGTTCACCGCGCGAAGGCTGGTGTTCCTCGCGACCGCCACCGATTTCCGCGATGTGCTGGATCAGTACGAGACGTACTTCGGCTTCGGCCGGCGGACGCGCAAGCAGTTCATCCGTCGCTTCAGCCGCCGATTCGGTCCGATGGAGAGCTATGCGGCGATCCCGATCATCGACACCCTGGCCGAAGAACGAGAACTGCCCGCCCTGCTGGCCATCCACGACCGCACCGACCGGGAAACCCCCGCCGACGGCAGCATCGCCCTGGTCAACAGCTGGCCCGACGCCAAACTCCACCTCACCGACGGCCTGGGCCACAACCGGGTTCTCCGCGACCCCGCCGTAGTAGCCGCCGCCACCGGCTTCCTCACCGAAGGTTCCACGGAGCGGGCGGTCGCTGACCGGCCGGACGGAGCGCAGGAGACAATGCAGGGGTGACCTTCGCACCCACCTCCAGTCGTTTGCCGGACTTCCCCTGGGACAAGCTCGCTCCCTTCAAGCAGAAGGCGGCAGCCCATCCGGACGGGATCGTCGACCTGTCGATCGGTAGCCCGGTCGACCCGGTGCCTGAGCTGGTGAAGAAGGCGCTGGCGGACGCGGCCGACGCACCGGCGTACCCGACGACCATCGGGACCGGTACTGCGCGCCAGGCGGCCGTCGACTGGCTGGCCCGCCGGCTGGACGTCCCCAACGTCGACCCGCAGCACGGCATCCTCCCGGTGATCGGCACCAAGGAGCTGATCATGCTGCTGCCGACCCTGCTCGGTATCGGCGCCGGCGACACGGTACTGATCCCAGACCTCGCCTACCCGACGTACGAGGCCGGGGCAGCGCTCGCCCGGGCCACCAGCATCCCGGTTGCCGACCCCACGCAGTACGAGGGCCCGGTACGGGTCGCCTACCTCAACTCCCCGCGCAACCCGTCCGGCCAGATCACCTCTGCCGACGACCTGCGCGCAGCTGTCGAGTGGGCCCGGGCCAACGACGTACTGCTGGTCAGCGACGAGTGCTACCTGGAGTTCGGCTGGGATGCGACCCCTGTGTCGGTACTGCACCCTGACGTCTGCGGCGGCAGCTTCGACAACCTGCTCGCCGTGCACTCGCTGTCCAAGCGCTCCAACCTGGCCGGCTACCGCGCCGGCTTCGTAGCGGGCGACGAGGCAGTAGTCGCGGAGCTGCTGGCTGTGCGCAAGCATGCTGGCCTGATGGTCCCGTCGCCGATCCAGGCCGCGATGGCCGCTGCCTTCGCCGACGACGTGCATGTAGACGAGCAGCGCGCCCGGTACATCCGCCGCCGGACAGTACTGCGTGACGCGCTGACCGTTGCCGGCTGGGAGATCACCTTGTCGCAGGGCGGCCTGTACTTGTGGGCCAGCAACCCGGCGTACGACGCCTATGGCTCTGTCGAGGCCCTGTCCGAGCGCGGCATCCTTGTCGCGCCGGGAGCCTTCTACGGTACGGCGGGTGAGCGGCATGTGCGGGTCGCGCTGACCGGTACCGATGAGCGGATCGACGCCGCCGTGAAGAGATTGCACGAATAGTCGAACTTTTCGGGCAGAGTGTGACGTCTTCCTGGGTAGAAGCCTCTTAGTAGGTGAGAGGAGAGCTGGGGTGGCTCTCCCGCAACTGGGGAGGACTGGCCCATGAAGGCTCGTGCCTTGGGTTCGGCCGTCTTCGCGGCGGTGTTGTGTCTTGCGCTGGTTCCAGCGGTCGCGGCAGCCGCGGAGGGTCCGACGCCACCGACGACCGCGGCGCCACCACCGGCGGCGGCTGAGGTCACCACGCCGACGCCGGCTCCGGCCGACCCGCCGACGACGACACCGGTACCACCGCCAACCACGACACCACCGCCGACCCCGGCGGTGGCGACGCCGATCACGTTGACTCAGCCGGCCAACGCGTGGGAGGACCGCCCGATCACGCTCGCGGGCCGGATGGAGAGCGGCCTCGCGAACTGGTACCTGACCCTGTGGCAACAGCAGGGCACGACCTGGGTACTGCGCGGCTCGACCCGCACGATCGCCAACGGCGCCTACAAGTTCCTGTACACCTTGCCGACCCCCGGCGCCGCGACCTTCCGCGTGGTGATCGGGAACAAGAACCCGGGCACCCTCGGCGCGACACTCGATCGCACGGTCACCGTGCTCAACCGCACGCTGGTGATGAACCAGCCGGCCGCGTCCTACACCGTGCTGACCGGCGTGAAGCTGACCGGCAAGCTGACTCCACCCGAGCCGGGCAAGAAGCTCGTCGGCCTGCAGGACCGGTACGGCGGCAAGTGGCGGACCCTGACGAGTGCCTGGATCGCGGCCAACGGGACGTTCGCAGTACCGGTGCCGGACAACCTGCCTGCCACCAAGACCGTCCGGGTCATCACGCTCGGCGTCCCGGCAGCCTCCGTCGAAGCGTCCGGCTATGCCGTGATCACCATCAAGGCACTGGTGAACGCGAAGGTCGCCCTCGTCGGAGCGGGCTACGTCAACAAGACCTACCGGGCAGGCTGCCCGGTCAAACCGTCGCAGTTGCGCCTGCTGACCTTGAATTACTGGGGCTTCGACGGTCTGGTGCATCGCGGTGAGCTGATCGTCCGGGACGCGGCCGTGGCCAAGATGATCACCGTCTGGACCGCGAGCTTCAACGCGAAGTTCCCCATCCGGCGGATGCAGCGCGTCGACCTGTACGGCGGCAGCGACATCCGGTCGATGGCGGCGGACAACACCTCGGTCTTCAACTGCCGCCAGGTCACCGGCAACCCGTACGCGCTCTCGCCGCACTCCTACGGCTGGGCGATCGACATCAACACCGTGGAGAACCCGTACCTCGCGGCGAACAACGTCTGGTACCCGTCGAACGGCCTGGCCTACCGCAACCGGTCGCTCGTCCGGGCCGGGATGCTGTTCAGCACCAGCGCTCCGACGAAGGCACTGCGCAGCGCAGGCTACTTCTGGGGAGCCGGCTGGCGTCAGCCCGACTACCAGCACTTCGAGCCCCAGTGAAAGCCGCACTAGCTCTGGCCCTCGGCGCTGCAGTTCTCTTGTGCGGCTGCAGCGCTGAGCCAGCAGCCTCTCCCGCCCCGACTCAGGTGCCGCAAGCAGGTGGCACTGTGCCGGTCCCCACCAACACACTGAACACAACCCCGCCCACCAACGCCGCGGAGCCTCCCGCGCTCCCGGAGCAAGCAACAGCCCCTCCGCCCGCAGCAGCCGGACCAGTCTCGGCCAAGAACCTCCCCGCCCCTGCCAAGCTAGGCAAAGGATGGAAGACCTACACCGACCCCGGCGGCGCAGAGGCCGGCTTCCTGGGCAACGACACCTGGACCCGCAGCCGTGCACCCCAGCAAGCTGCCTACGAAGCACTCCCCGTCGGCTGCGGCAACCCGCTCCCTACCGACTCACTACCGGTCCCGGCGCACGTACTGCAGGGCACCTACCGCACACCAGCCGGCAAGTCGGCCACGGCTCTAGTACTTCGCTTCGCCGACTCCGCCCGCGCCAAGGCGTACTACACCGGCTACCAAGCTCGCATGTCCGCCTGCGGCACCAAGGGTGGCCTCCAGGTCAAACAGCTCTGGTCCTCCCCAGATGCGGTCGCCGCAGTCCGTTCCTACGAAGCTGCCGAGGCGTTTGTCGAGGTTTCGACGCTCAAGGGCTCTACCGTGGCCTTGTTGGCCCAGGCCTCGACCAGTCCCGCTGCTCAGACCTCTTGGGCGCGCGCCGTGGTACCGGCGCTGCAGGCTGTGATCGATTTGCCGTAAAGATGTACTACCTTTCAGTATTTATTCGCTCTAAACTCCTGACATGGCTGACTTCGACAGGTACACGCGGCTGACGGCTGAGCTGGAGCCGCCGTACGCGGTGGTCGATCTGGCCGCGTTCCGCCGGAACGCGGACGATCTGGTCCGCCGGGCCGCCGGTACGCCGATCCGCGTGGCGTCCAAGTCCGTGCGCTCCCGGGCGCTCATCAAAGCAGCGCTCGACCGGCCCGGGTTCCACGGCGTGATGAGCTACGCGCTGCCGGAGGCGATCTGGCTGGCGCGCAACGGCGTCGACGACATCCTGATGGGTTACCCGAGCGTGCATCGGGCCGCGCTGCGAGAATTGGCCGGCGATGCCGAGTTGGCGTCGCGGATCACGCTGATGATCGACGACTTCGAGCAGCTCGCCTACATCAAGGCGGCGACCGGTGGCGGCGAACGGATCCGGGTCTGCCTCGACGTGGACGCGTCGCTGCGGATCTTCGGCCAGCACCTCGGTGTCCGCCGGTCGCCGCTGCGCACGCCGGAGCAGGCGCTCGAACTCGCCCGCCGAGTGGTTACGGACGACGCCTTCGAGCTGGTCGGCGTGATGTTCTACGAAGCGCAGATCGCCGGCCTGCCGGACACGTCCCCGGCGGTCCGGCTGGTCAAGAAGCTCTCGGCCCGCGAACTGTCCGACCGCCGTGGCCTGATCGTCGACGCGCTCAAGCAGGTCGCGCCGCTGCGACTGGTCAACTCGGGCGGTACAGGAAGCATCGAGGTCAGCAGCGCCGATCCTTCCGTCACCGAGGTCACCGCGGGCTCCGGCCTCTACGGGCCCACGCTCTTCGACAAGTACGACGTCTTCCAGCCGGAGCATGCGGTCGCCTACGCGCTCGGGGTGGTCCGCCGGCCGACGTCGCGAATCGCGACCCTGTTCGGTGGCGGGTACGTCGCATCCGGCCCGGCCAAGAAGTCGCGGCTGCCTTCGCCGAGCTGGCCGCTCGGGCTGAGCCTGCTCGGGACCGAAGGCGCCGGCGAGGTCCAGACGCCGGTGGTGGGCGAGAACGCGCGCGGGCTGCGGATCGGCGACCGGGTCTGGATGCGCTACGCCAAGGCGGGCGAGATGCTGGAACGATTCGACGTACTGCACGCGATCGACGGCAACGAGCTGACCGAGCTCGTCACCTACCGGGGTGAGGGGAAGAACTTCGGATGAGCACCACCTGGCGGAACTGGGCCGGTACCGAGTCGGCGACCGGTGTGGAGACCCTGCGGCCGTCGTCGGTCGACGAGGTCGCGGCGATGGTCAAGACGGCGGCCGAGCAGGGCAAGCAGCTCAAGGCGGTCGGCTCCGGCCACTCCTTCACCGGCTGCTCGGTACCTGAGCAGGCGATGGTCCGGCTCGACGGGCTCTCCTCGATCACGAGCGCCGACCAGGCGTCCGGTCGCGTGACGCTGGGTGCGGGGACCGGGCTGGCGAAGCTGAATGCGGGCCTCGCGTCGTTCGACCTGGCGATGGCGAACCTCGGTGACATCGACAAGCAGACCATCTCCGGCGCCATCTCGACCGGCACTCACGGTACCGGCGCGAAGCTCGGCGGGATCGCAACGCAGATCGTCGGGCTCGAGCTCGTCACGGCCGACGGCTCGGTGCTGCATTGCTCGGCCGACGAGAACCCGGATGTGTTCAACGCTGCCCGGGTCTCGGTCGGCTCGCTCGGCGTGATCACGGCGCTCACTGTCCAGACAGTGCCGGCCTTCCTGCTGCGCGCTCAGGAGATGCCGCTGCCGCTGGGCGAAGTACTGGACGGGTTCGATGAGCTTGCCGATGGCAACGATCACTTCGAGTTCTACTGGTTCCCGCACACCGACGTCGCGCTGACCAAGCGCAACAACCGGGTCGGTCCCGGCGTCGGCGCGTCCCCGGTCGGCAAGCTGCGGGGCTGGGTCGATGACGAGTTCCTGTCCAACCGCGTCTTCGAGTGGACCAACCGCCTGTCGGTACGCCGTCCTGGGCTGGTGCCGCGGATCAACCAGCTCGCCTCCCGGGCGCTGTCGGCACGGGAGTACATCGACTCGTCGTACAAGGTGTTCTGTTCGGAGCGCAACGTGGTGTTTCGCGAGTCGGAGTACGCCGTACCGCGCGAGCACGTGGTCGAGGTCGTGCGGCAGTTGCGCTCCTGGATCGATCGGTCGGGGGAGCGGCTGCCGTTCCCGATCGAGGTCCGGGTCGCGGCCGCCGACGACATCTGGCTGTCGACGGCGTACGGGCGCGACACGGGGTACGTCGCCATTCATCAGTACCACCGGCTCGCGCACGACAAGTACTTCGACGCTTTCGAGCAGATCGTCGGGGCCTTCGGCGGCCGGCCGCACTGGGGCAAGCTGCACACGCTCCAGGCGTCCGACTTCCGCGAGCGGTACCCGCGGTTCGACGACTTCCTCGCGGTCCGTGACCGGCTCGATCCGCGGCGTACCTTCGCGAATCCGTACACCCGGCAGGTCTTCGGGGCGTAATCGCCGGTGTTGCGGGGCAAACCCGTACCCGGACGAACCGCCCCGGCCGTAGCCTTCCGCTATGACTGCACCGGAACCGCTCGAAGCGTTGCCCGAGGACTGGACCAAGGCTCTCGCGGTCGTCGCCCACCCAGATGACCTCGAGTTCGGCGCCGCCGCCGCGATCGCGCGCTGGACCGGCCAGGGCAAGGAGATCGTCTACGCCCTGCTCACCTCCGGCGAGGCGGGCATCGACGGCATCGCGCCGGCCGAGAGCGGCCCACTGCGGGAGGCCGAGCAGATCGAGTCGGCCCGGATCGTCGGCGTCCCCGTGGTCGAGTTTCTCGGCCAGCCCGACGGGACGATCGAGTACGGCGTCGCGCTGCGCCGGCTGATCGCGGGCGTGATCCGCCGCTACCAGCCCGAGATCGTCATCACGAACAACTTCTGGGACACCTGGGACGGCGAAGCGCTGCTGAACCAGGCCGACCACATCAACACCGGTCGGGCTACTCTCGACGCGGTCCGGGATGCCGCCAACCGGTGGATCTTCCCCGAGGAGGGCGAGCGCTGGGGTGGTGTACGGCAGGTGTGGGCGGCCGGCTCGCCGAGGAGCAAGCACGCGATCGACACGACGGAGACCTTCGCTGTCGGGGTCGACTCGCTGAAGGCGCACAAGGCCTACATCGAGGGGCTCAACTGGCCGCACTTCGACGCGGAGGAGTTCCTCGAGGGCATCAGCCGCGCCCACGGCACCAGACTCGGTACGACGTACGCGGCCGCCTTCGAGGTATTCACACCCTGACCGGCTGCCCCCGTGGCGGCCGCTCTGACTGGCTGACCCCCCCCGTGGCCGCCCGCTCTGACTGGCTGACCCCCGTGGCGGCCCGCCCCGTCCGGCGGCCGCCGCGGAGTAACGGAGAACGAGCCGGCCGCCGCGCCTTGCCGGCTGCATCCGCCGGAGTCGGCGACGCCCGCTCAGGCGCCGCACCGGACCCCATCCGGTCGGCTGTCCGGAGTACCGGAGAACCAGCCGGCCGTCCCGGCTTGCCGCGCCCGCTCAGGCGCCGCACCGGACCCCGTTCGGTCGGCTGTCCGGAGTACCGGGTGAACCGCCGGGCCACCCCGTCCGTGTCACGGGGTGAGGCGGGCGCGTCCTGTGTCAGTCGTTGGGGAGATCTAGTGAGGCTTTCAAGTGCGGCGGAGTGGGCAGTGGTTTGCGGGGCTCGCGGTCCCCGCTGAGGTCGGGACCGGGCGGGTTGCCGGGGCCGGTCCAGGAGCGGACCAGGGTCGGGCCCTTGCGGGACAGCCGGAGCAGGTCGACCTGCAGGACCTGGCTGGCCGGGATGCCGAGCTGGGCGAGCGTACGGTTGGCCATCAGCGCCGCCTCGTCGGTCTTCCGCGGGCTGAACTTGTGCTGCAGGACGAGCGCGACCTTGCCGTCGGGCAGGTCCTCGATGCGTCGCAGGTGCATGCCCTTGTCGAGGCGACCGGACAGCATGGCCAGGGTGAAGTAGGCGGACGTGGACTGGCGTCGATCGATGGTGGCGCGGGCGATCACTTCGTAGCGGGCCATGTTCCGATCATGCGTCGGCAACGGGCCGTTTTCCAGCAATCCGTTCAGCTGGTGCCAGACTCGAACTGTTGGGCCCAGCCGACAGAGGGGGCGATGGGCGTGACACCAGAAGACCCCGCCCACAACCCGGCGGACCCATACTCCGACGACCCGCATCCCGACGACTCGTACACCCACGACCCGCACTCCGACGACTCGTACACCGACGACTCGTACACCGACGACTCGCATTCCGACGGCTCGCACACCGACGAGCCGCACACCGGCGACTCGTACACCGACGGCCCGCACTCCGACGACTCGTACACCGACGGCCCGCACTCCGACGACTCGTACACCCATGACCCGCACACCTACGACCCGCACTTCGACGACCCGCACCTCGACGACTCGCACTCCGACAGCTCATACACGCCGGATGCTTGGCAGCCGCCGTGGTGGCTGCTGGCCTTCGCTCCGTTCGGCTGGCTGCTGGTCGGCGCACTGGTACTCAACGCCCGAGGCTGGCAGGTCGCCCTGATCGCAGCCCTTCTCCTGGCGCCCATCGGCATGCCGATCCCCGCAGTACTCCGCTGGATCAGGAACCACCCACGCCTAGCCGGCTTCTACGTAGCCCCGCTGACCTTCGCCGCCACCGTCCTACTGACCAGCCTCCCACTCTGGCTCTGCGTGGCAACAACCATCATCACCACCCTGCTGGCCCTCGTCACCACCACAATCCACGCCTTCTCCCAAGCCGACTAGCCGCCCGCCCCACCGGGACACCAACCACTTTGAGCACCCACCAGCCACGCAATTGCCCCGCAGACGACTGCTCCGTGCCCAAAGTCGGCACTGTCGCCCTGGCGAGCTCCACTTTGAGCACCGAGTAGTCGCGGGATCGGCGAAGGCGCGACTGGTGGGTGCTCAAGGTCGCTTGGGTGCAGCGGTGGGTGGAGTGGGGTGACGTGGGGTGGGTGGTTAGAGGGCTAGGGCGCGCTGGGCGTCGGCGAGTACTGCGGGGGAGGCGAGGGACTGCCAGCGGGGGATCTGTTCGGTGAGGAACGCGTGGAGTTTGGGCTTGAGGTCCGGGGCGTGGTCGAGGACGTCCAGCTCGTTGACGATGGTGAGGTCGACGAAGTCGCGGAGCTCGGCTGACGTCAGCTCCTCCGACGTACCGGTGAAGCGATCCGTCACCGTGCTGTGCTCGGCGAGGTCGCGCCAGGTGGTCTCGCGCTCGCAGGCGCCGTACCGGTAGACGAGCAACTCCGCCTCCGGCCCGATGACGGCCTCGAGTACCGGCCGTTCCTCCTGCCAGTCGAACAGATGCGTCGGGAACCCATCCGTCCCGTACGCCGCATGCGCCAGCCCGGCCAGTACCAGCGTCTCGGAACCTCCGAGCGAGCGGAGCCGCTTGGCGACCCGATGCAGGTGCACGTACAACGTGCCACCCGCGTGCTCCAGCTCATCGGCACCACGGACGAGCAACAACGATCCCAGGTCATGGAAGGTGCTCATCTGACCCCTTCTGTTCGGAGCGGTCAGGGCCCGACGGGACCGGCCCAGGCAAACAACCTACGACGCCCGAACCACCTTCGCCCACCACTGCGGCGTGCCGGATCGGTCACACTGCGTTCAGCCACAGTTCAACCGATCCGGCACCACCTCATCACCTTCCCCAGCCAACCGCCCCGGACGCCTCTGGAGCAGCTCTCTGGAGAAACCACCAGCCACCGACAAAGGGAAGTTGCCAGCCACCGGGGGAGCCTTCAATCAATCAACGGTCAACCCCTCAAGGGGGGCGTGACCAATCAACGGTCAACGCCTCAAGGGGGATCAATCGGTCAACGCCTCAACGGGCGCCACCAATCACCCCAGGGGAGCATCGAGGGCTCGCCGGGGGTGGGAGTGGGTCGTTTGGGGTGGTTGCTGGGGTGTGCCCGTCACCCGGCCGGGGCGAGCCGGTGGCTGACGGGTGGGCCTGCCGGTGATGAGCCGGCAGGAAAATGCGGGTCAGTCGTCCAGTTCGGCGAGGGCCTTGCGGGCGGCTTCGAGCTCGGCCTCGAGGGCGGCGACCTTCGCGGCCTGTTGCTCGCGGGCGGCGTCGATGACCTCGTCGATCGGGCCGGAGAGGTCCTCGTGCAGCTCTTTGGCCGCGCGGGAGACGGCGGCGGCCGCGACCAGGAGGTTCTTGGCGATGTAGCTGTTGCCCTGCTTGAGCTCGGCCTTCCACTCGCCGTCGGCGGTGCCGGTGACGGTCAGCGTGAGCTCGAGGGTCTTGGTCTTCTTCGGGGCCGCCTTCTTGGCCGGCGCCTTCTTCGGCTTCTCGGCGACGGGCGCGGCGGTCTCGGCCGAGCCGGTGTCGTCGGAGGAGGCCGTGCTGTCGACCGAAGCGTCGGCGGCCAGTGCCTCGGCGGTCGAGGCCGAGTCAGTCGTGTCGGTGGCAGCCGAAGAGTCGAGCGCCGCTTCGGGAGTGTCGACGGCGTCGGTCTGAGCTTCTGCTGCGAAGGTGTCTACAGTCATCGTTGCGGCGATCTCCCTGGGTGACATGTCCCCGCCGAAGCGGGCTGGCGCTGAGAGCACATTAGAACATACGTTCGACCCCCCGCGCCAATCGCCACGCCGCTCAAAGCCTGGCTCAACCAATCAAGGCCGAGCCAGGCCGAGTCAGGCCAACAAAGGCCAGGCTCAAAGCATCAGGCCGAGTGCTCCTTGCGATCCCCCGACCAGTCGAGGTGGAAAGCGCCCTCACGGTCCACCCGGTGGTACGTGTGAGCGCCGAACAGATCCCGCAGCCCCTGGATCAGTGACGCAGGCAGCCGCTCGGCCCGCAGCCCGTCGTAGTACGACAGCGCCGCCGAGAAGCCCGGAGCGGGCACGCCCGCAGTGGCTGCGGTCGCGACGACCCGACGCCAAGCGTCCTGCCCGCTCACCACAGCTTCCTTGAAGTAGTCATCGACCAGCAGCGACGGCAGCGCCGCGTCCCGGTCGTACGCCTCCTTGATCCGGTCCAGGAAGCGCGCCCGGATGATGCACCCACCCCGCCAGATCTTCGCCATCGCCCCGAGGTCGATGTCCCACCCGTACTGGTCCGAAGCCGCCCGGATCGCGTCGAACCCCTGTGCGTAGGCAACCAGCTTCGACGAGTACAGCGCATGCCGCACATCATCGATGAACGCGTCCCGATCAACCGAGACCCCAGCATCCGAAGGCCCAGCCAGTACGCCGGCAGCCGCCGACCGCCGCACGGTGTCGCCGGACAGCGACCGCGCGAACACGGCCTCCGCCATCCCGCTCACCGGAATCCCCAGGTCCAGCGCGACCTGGACAGTCCAGCGCCCGGTCCCCTTCTGCTCCGCCTGGTCCAGTACGACGTCCACGAACGGCCCACCCGTCGACTCGTCGACCTGGCTCAGCACCTCCGCGGTGATCTCGATCAGGAACGACTCCAGGTCGCCCGTGTTCCACTCCCGGAACACGTCGGCGATCTCCGGAGCGCTCAGTCCCAGCACGCTGCGCAGCAGGTCGTACGCCTCCGCGATCAGCTGCATGTCGGCGTACTCGATGCCGTTGTGCAGCATCTTCACGAAGTGCCCGGCGCCGTCCGGCCCGACGTGCACGCAGCACGGCTCGCCGTTCACCTGCGCCGCGATCTTGGTCAGGATCGGCCCGAGCGACTCGTACGACTGCACCGAACCGCCCGGCATGATGCTCGGCCCGTTCAGCGCGCCCTCCTCGCCACCGGAGACGCCGGCGCCGACGAAGTGCAGCCCCTTCGCCTTGAGTGCGTCCTCGCGCCGCCGGGTGTCGGCGAAGTGCGCGTTGCCCGCGTCGATGACGATGTCGCCCTCGTCGAGCAGTGGCACCAGCTCGTCGATCACCGCGTCGGTCGGCTCGCCGGCCTTGACCATGATGATGATCTTGCGCGGCTGCTCCAGCGAGGCGACCAGCTCGGGCAGGTCGGCGGCCGGGGTGAACTCGCCCTCGTGGCCGAACTCCTTGATCAGCGCGTCCGTCCGGCCCTGCGACCGGTTGTGGACGGCGACGCGGAAGCCGTTGCGAGCCAGGTTCCGGGCCAGGTTGCGGCCCATCACCGCGAGTCCGGTGACGGCGATCTGGGCTGGAGCAGTACTCATGGATGTCTCCTGCGAGTGAGTGCTGGAAGTCTGAGTGCGAGACCAGTCTGCTGCCACCGGCAACAGGGTCGTCCATCGGGTGGCCAACTGGTGGAACACGCTTCCCATTCCCGCCGAGCCCTTCTCAACCGCTCCGATTCGGTGGTAGACATCTGAGAAATCGATTTCCCAGATCGTGAGGTCCGCCCATGACCAGCTCACTCGGACGCGCCGTGGCCGCCCTTCTCGGCGTGGTTCTGGTGGTCCCGGCCACCCTTCAAACAGCAGCCGGTACTACGTACGCCCCCGCGCCAAGCATCAGCACGGAAAGCAGCGCGGCCAATGGCAACAACCCCGGCGGCACCGCCGACGGCAACGGCCCCATCGGCTGGGACGTCTACCGCCGGCTCGACCGCCTCCCCGAGCTGCAGACCGGCGTCCGCACCAAGCAGTTCTCCAGCTTCGGCCGCGACGGCACCAACAATGACGGCTTCGACGGCACGTACTCCTGCCTGAAGACGACCGCGGCAGGCTGCGTGATCGCCGAGGACGACGGCCCCGGCGAGGTCGCCTCGATCTGGTTCACCCGCGACGAGGGCGACGTCCGCAAGACCGGCACCATTACCGTCGAGCTGGACGGCAAGACAGTGCTCGACGCCAACCTCCAGGACGTCGTCGACGGCAAACTGGGCGCGCCCTTCGTCTACCCACTCGTCGCCAACGCGCTCCAGAGCAGCGGCGGCGTCTACCTCCGAGTACCCATGCCGTACCAGACGTCGATGCGGGTGACCGTCCAGAACAACCCGCTCTTCTACCACGTCGACTACCGCGAGTTCCCCGACGCGAGCGGCGTACAGACCTTCGATCCGGCCGACAAAGCAGAAGACGTAGTCGCGCTGCTCAAGGCGTCAGGCACCAAGGACCCCAAGCCCGCCCAGCCGCAGGCCCGGACCACGAAGACAACGGTGAACCTTGCCCCCGGCAAGCAACTCACGCTCGCCGACGCCCACGGCCCCGGCGAGATCAGTGCGCTGAACCTGAAGCTCCCACAGCTCGTCGGCCTGGACCTGAAGACCTTCGCCGACGACGGCCGCGCCTTTCTCGGCGGCAGCAAGTTCACCCTCAAGGTCGACCCGGCCAACACCGGCGTCAAGCTGATCCGCCGGATGGATCTGAGGATCGGCAATCAGCGAGCCAAGGTCTTCGTCGACGGCGTGCAGGCCGGCGAGTGGACGCCGCTGCCGGCCAAGGGCGCGCAATGGGCCGACCAGGTCGTCAACCTCCCCGCAAGCCTCACGGCGGGCAAAGCCAAGATCGAGATCCGCAACGAGTTCGTCTCCTCCGATCTCGACTTCAACGAGTTCACCTACTGGGCAGACTCGGAGGTCGGCACCACAACGAAGCGCACCGACACCCTCGACGTCGGCCCGCAGCACGTCGCCGACGAGCAGGCCCACGCCTACCAGATCACCAAGCAGAACTGGGAAGGCTCCCACTCGATGCCGTACGCCGCAACGCCCGCCGACGCCGAACGCGTGAAACCGTCCGACGCCCTCCTGTCCGGCGTAAGGCTGCAGGTCACCGTAGACGGCCGGCAGCGCGTCGACGCCCCGCTCGGCGAATTCTTCGGCTCCGGCCTGGGTGAGAACGACGTCCGCTCCCTCTTCTTCGCGATGGACCCCGACGGCTGGTACCAGTCCTGGTGGCCGATGCCGTACCTCGCCCGCGCCACCGTCAAACTTGTCAACACCACGCAGTACCAGCTGACTGCAGGTCAAGCGGAAGTCACCTCAGCGCGCAACGTCAAGGCAGCGGCCGGCCTCCTCACCGGCAAGACCGGCTACTTCACCGCGATCTCCAAGAGAGCGCAGCCGGCCATGGGCAGCGACTGGCTGATCGCGGACACCACCGGCCGCGGCAAGTTCGTCGGCGTCTCGCACACGATGGACGGGCTGCAGCCGGACGGCAACACCCGCGGCTACCTCGAGGGCGACGAGCGCGTCTACGTCGACGGCGAGCGCACGCCCGCCATCCACGGCACCGGCACCGAGGACTACTACGAGTCCGGCTGGTACTTCAACCAAGGCACCTACTCCACGCCCTTCCACGGCAACTCCGGCCACGAGGTCCAAGCGGGCGAGTGCAAGAACGAATGCGACAGCGCGTTCCGCCTGCACGTCACGGACTCGATCGGCTTCCAGAACCAGCTGACCTTCGGCATCGAACACGGCCAGCAGGACGACGTACCCGCCATCTACAGCTCAACAGCCTTCCTGTACTCCGCTCCGAACTACGGCGCCCGTGAAACCGACCGCATCGATGCCGGCGACCCGCAGAGCCGCCGGCAACACCAGTACGCGGACGGCCCGACAGCAACCCAGGCCGACCTGACGAGTGTCTACGAAGGCGACCACGACGACATCGCCATCACCGACCAGGTCAGGACGAGCCCTGCGCCGATCCGCTTCACCGCGAAGGTCGACCCGGCCAACCGCGGCGTCGCACTCCGTCGTACCAGCGACCAGAACTCACCCGGCCAGTCGGCCAAAGTGTTCGTCGACGGCAGGGAAGCCGGCACCTGGTCGCAACCCCTCGGCAACACCAAGCAACGCTGGCTAGACGACAACTACCAGTTGCCCGCAGCAATCACCTCCGGACGCACCAAGCTGACCATCGAACTCAGGCCCACGACCGCCTGGACCGCGGCGACCTACGTCGTGCAGTCCCTGGTGAGACCGTACTCAGACCGCCGCGCCCCCGACCAAGTCCAGAACCTGACCGCCACCAGCCGCGCCGACAACGCGATCGCGCTCAACTGGTCCGAACCGGCCGACGAGAGTGGCATCGGGAAGTACACCATCTACGCCGCGAAGAAGAACGAAGCCGAGAAGCTGGTCGGCACGAGCCGGGTGCCCGGCTTTGTGCACAAGGGAATCGGCCTGCAGGAGACCTGGACCTACCGCGTCGCGGCGGTCGACCTGGCCGGCAACACCGGACCGAAATCCGCGACGGCGCAGGCCACCTCGGGCAGCACGATCCGGATCGAAGGCGAGTCCATGCTCCCGGCCGACGAGGCAACTGTGCCGGTCGATCCGCAGGGCAACTGCTGCGGCGTCAACTGGTCAGCAGGCGCGCAGCTCTGGATCCACGGAACGAAGGCAGGCGACCGGGTGGTCCTGCCCTTCTCCGTCCCAACCACGGGCAGCTACACTTTGTCGACCGTACTGACCAAGGCTGCCGACTACGGCATCGTCGACCTCAGCATCGACGGCGCCAAGCTGGCCACCTTCGACGGGTACGCCGCCACCGGCGTCACGACCCAGAAGGTCGACCTCGGCGCCAAACAACTTGCCCAGGGCAAGCACCAACTACGTCTGACGCTGACCGGCAAGAATCCAGCCGCGACCGGATACCTGGCAGGCCTCGACCTTCTCGATCTGGAGCTGTCCGTGATCAAGCACGAGTCCTTCAGCAGGACCGAGAAAGTCGTGGCCGCGGGCAAGTTCGTGAAGGTCTACGACCCGAGCGTCGGTGAGTCCAGTCCTTGGTACTACAACGACCACACGATGATCCAGGACCGCAAGACCGGGACCTGGCACGTCTACGCGATCACCCACGCCGAGCCGGCCAACCCGCTCGACGAGAAGAGCTTCGGCCATGCCACCGCGCCGTCGCCGACCGGTCCGTGGACCAAGCAGCCACCCGCGCTGGTCGCTGATCCGACCGCAGGGGAGACCCATATCTGGGCGCCGTACGTGATGTACGACCGCGGCACCTACTACATGTTCTATGCGGGTGGGACGGCCGACCATACGGCGTACCGGTTGTCGTTGGCGACCTCGACCGATCTCGTGCACTGGACGAAGAACCCGGCGAACCCGTTGTTCACCGACGGCTTCGACGGGCGCGATCCGATGGTGCGCAAGGTCGGCGACCGGTGGGTGATGTACTACACCGCCAACTCGACGCCGAGCGGCGGCAACCACATCGTTGCCTACCGCACCAGTACTGACCTCAAGCACTGGGGCGAGCGCCACATCGCGTTCCAGCACCCGCAGGCCGGTACGTTCGGTGGGCCGACCGAGTCGCCGTTCGTCGTCCAGCGCGGCAAGGACTGGTACCTGTTCGTCTGCTGCGATGGTGGCTATGAATCGACAAAGGTCTACAAGAGCAAGGACCCGCTGCACTTCACGATCGACCAGCTGGTCGGGACGATCCAGTCGCATGCGGCGGAGGTGGTCCAGGATGGGGACGACTGGTACGTGACGGGCGCCGGCTGGGGCAAGGGCGGGCTGTTCGTCGCGCCGCTCGACTTCAGCAAGACGCAGGTCACTGAGGGCATGGTGGTCAGCACGAAGTACTACCGAGCTACGGTGCAGACGACTCCGCGGGCGGTGCTGAGCGCGTTGGATGTCGATCCGGCCGGACAAGGGCAGTACAAGCCCGCCTTGGATTCGTCGTCGCGGGCGACCGCGCCCTATCTCGGGGTCGGCAACTTCGGTGCGACCGACCTCACCGGCGCGGCGGCGCAGGTACAGGTGCAGGGTGACGCGCTTACTCTGAAGGGCATTCCGCTCGGCGATGAGCTGATCACGGTCGACTGGTCGTTCGTCTTCGGAGCGAAGACCTTCGACACCAGCCTGCGCTGGAAGGTCACCCAACCGTCCGCCCCGCTGTGGGAGGTCTCCTTCAACGTGGACTCCGCGCTGACCGACCAGGGCGATCCCGCCGGCTTCGGCCGCACCGGCGACTATCCGGGGCTCCCGAAGTGGTCGATGGCGACGAGTCCTGGGCTGAGCGTGGTCTCGGCCTACAAGCAGGGCTCGGCGTGGGCGGCCGACAACCATTGGTACGACCCGGCCAACGCGGCCATCGCCTGGCAACCCCTTTGGCAGCCCGGCGGGCGTGCCTGGGAGCCCGGCTCGTACGACGGCGGCACCTGGCGCTTCGGCTTCTCCGCTACCGAGAAGGACACCATATTCGCCGACAGCCTGGCCGCCACCATGTCATAGAGTCCGAAAGCGTGAGCACTCTTGAACTGGAGCCCCGTACTACGGCACTGGTGCTGATCGACCTGATGCCCCGGATCATCGCGCTGGACACCGCGCCGCTGACCGGGCCGGCGGTACTCGAACGCAGCGCGGCACTGGCCAAGGCCACGAGGGCTGCCGGTGGGCTGGTCGTCAACGTCCGGGTCGAGCGCCCGGACGTTGACGTCCAGCCTGAAGGCAGCGGGTTCGCACTTGACCCGGAGCCGGGCGACGTCGAGATCGTCAAGCGCACGGTCGGCGCCTTCCACCGGACCGGCCTCGATGACGTACTGCGGGAGCGCGGCATCAAGACCGTCGTACTGGCCGGCATCGCCACCAACTTCGGCGTCGAGTCGACCGGCCGCGCCGCCGACGAACACGGCTACGACACCGTCTACGTCACCGACGCGATGACCGGCCTGGACGCCACCGCCCACGACTTCGCCATCTCCTACGTCTTCCCCAAGTTCGGCACGGTCTGCACCGGCACGGAGTACGTAGCAGCCCTCAGCCCCGCCTAAGCCCAAACCACCCAGCCGACCGAACGCCCGGCTGGCCGAACGCCTAGACGGCCAGCCGGCCGCCGTCGATGGGGAGGCTGGTGCCGTGGATCATCGCGGCCGCGTCCGACGCGAGGAAGACGACACCGGCCGCCACCTCCGCCACGGTCCCGACCCGATTGAGCGGCCCCTGGGTCGCCAGCTCGCCGAGGGAGTCACCCATCGCCTCGGTCCCCTCCGTCCGGGTCGGACCCGGGCTGACAGCGTTCACCCGTACGCCGGAAGGCCCGTACTCCGCCGCCCACGACTTGGTCAGCAGCCCCAAAGCGGCCTTCGTCGAACCGTAGAGCGCCATCCCCGCCATCCCGAAGGTCGCCACCATCGTCGTCACGTTGACGATCGATCCGTGCCCGCGCTCCGCCATCGCCGGCGCCAACTCAGCGACCAGGTAGAACGGCGCCCGCACATTGACGGCGAAGGTCGAGTCGAACACGCCATCGGCAACCTCGGCCGTCGCCCCGAACGGGAACACCCCGGCGTTGTTGACCAGCACGTCCACGTGCCCGCCGCCGACCGCGATCGCCTCCTTGGCCAGCGACCGGACGCTGGCGAGGTCATCGAGTTCGGCCCGGACGAAGTCCGCGGTACCGCCGGCCGCCCGGATCTCCTCGACCGCGGCCGCACCCCGCACGGCGTCCCGCCCGCTGATCACCACGTGCGCTCCCCGCGCAGCGAGCTGCCGGGCAACCTCCCGGCCGATCCCACTGGTACCGCCGGTGACGAGTGCCGTCCGCCCGGCGAAGTCCTGAGTCATCTGAAGTCTCTTCCCACTAGTTGGAGTAGATGCTCCAATAATGTGGAGTCGAAAATGGAGTATCAACTCCAAAATCTGTATGCTCGAGCCATGACACTCACGCGCAAGGGCCAGGCGACCCGGGAGCGGATCGTCGCGGCCGCGTCCCAACTGATGCTCGAGCAGGGGGTCGCGCGGACGACGATCGAGGACATCCAGCAGGCGGCCGGGGTCAATCCGTCACAGCTCTACCACTACTTCCCGGGCAAGAGCGCGCTGGTACTCGCGGTGATCGACCATCAGACCGGCCAGGTGCTGGACGTTCAGCATCAAGGCCTCGACCAACTCGACAGCTTTCCGGCACTAGACGGCTGGCGAGATCTGATGGTCGGCATTCTGACGAAGGTGCAATGCGCCGGCGGTTGCCCGCTCGGTTCATTGGCGAGCGATCTTTCCGAGACCGATCCGGTCGCCCGGGTGCAACTCGCGAACGCCTTCGCGATGTGGGAAGACCTGATCCACCAGGGCTTGCGCAGAATGCAGGAGCGCGGCGAACTACGCGCGGACGCGGACCCGGAGCAACTCGCGCTGGCGATGCTGGCCGCGGTCCAAGGTGGCCTGCTGCTCAGTCAGGTACGACGGGACCCCAAGCCCCTGGAGATGGCCGTGAACACGATGATCTCGCACCTGCGCAGCCTGGCCAGTTGATGCCTAGCTGAAAAGCCGCGCGTTCTCACGAGCCCACTCCTGCAAGGTCCGCGGCGCGTGCCCGGTGACCTGCTCTACGGTGTCCGTTACCGTCGTCTCGTCGATGATGCCGTCGCGATAGAACGACTCGATCGCCTCCGCGTACTTCGCCGGCATCGACCCGAACAGCTCATCATGCGTCTCGGCGGCGCTCAATTCGTAAGCCTGCAAGGGCCGTCCGATCGCCTCGGCCACGATCGCCAACTGCTCGGCCGGCCTCAACGCAACCGGACCACTCAGCCGGTACGCCGCTCCCGCATGCCCGTCCGTCGTCAGCGCGGCCACCGCGACGTCGGCGATGTCGTCCGGGTGGATCGTCGAGATCGGTACGCCGGGGAACTGCAGCCGGACCACGTCGCCCGCTTGGATCTGCGGTAGCCACCGCAGCGTGTTCGACATGAACGCGTTCGGGCGCAGGAAGGTCCACTCCAGCCCCGACTGCTCGACGGCAGCCTCGGCCTCGGCGTGGTACTCCGCGATCGCGTTGTCCGTTCTCGTCCCGACGATCGAACTGCTCGACAGCAGCGCGGCCCGGCGTACACCGGCCTGTACTGCGTTCGCCAGCAACTCCTTCATCCGGTCGTACCCACTGAGCAGGAACAACCCGCTGACCCCATGGAGCGCGTCGGCGAAGGTGTCCGGCTGGTTGAGATCGCCGACCACCGCCTCGACTCCGGCCGGCAACTCGACCGACCTGCGCACGAGTGCCTTCGCGGGAATGCCCTGCGCAGCGAGCGCACGTACGACCGCGCCACCCGCATTGCCGGTCGCGCCGGTCACCAGAATCGTCATCTGTTGCTCCTCATGTAGCCGACCAGCTGGCCGTTGTCGGTGACGCTCTCTCCACCCGGCCCAGCCAGCATGTCCTCGAACCCGGCCCGCAGTCCGTAGCCCTGCCGGCGAGCCCACTCCAGTACCGGCCAAGCCCACTCGCCTTCGCCATGGATGACCAGCTCTACGCCGGCGGGGAGAATGTCGAGCACTGCTTGCGCCGCGGCGATGCCGTCCGTACCAGGTGAGATGCCTGGTATCGCCTCCACGAGCACGCGCACGACCGGACCCCGCCACGTCAGAAACTTCCGGGCCGCGTCCGGAGTGAAGAGCCCCGCCTCAACCCCGATCCCTCGCTCGAGCAGCAGTCTGGCGACGCGCTCGGCGCCTTCCTCATGCCAGTTGACACTCGCGAAGTCCGGCCCCGCGTCCCACTCACCGATCAGGGCCAAGCGAGTGTCCAAATCGGGCTCGATCTCCTCCCGGGTCGACACCCCGACCGGCAACCCAGGACACCGCTCCCGTACCGCGCCCACGGCCGCCCCGACATCGGCCCATCGCAAGCTCTCCCGCCCGTCGGCCCCACGCGGATGGAGATGCACCGCATCCGCACCTGCCACGGCAGCGTCGTACGCCGCCTGCGCAAGCTCCGCCGGACTCACCGGCACACCAGGATGATCGGCCCGCGACCGATCCCCATTGAGACAGCACTTCAAAATCCCATCCATCCCCAACCACCCTGCCAGACAAAAGGTCGACCCTTCAGCCGATTTCCGCCACCCAGCCCACCGATCGAAGGAATCACCACCACTACCCAACCGGCGCCCCAACGAGCCCGCCGCGAGCTCGGCCCGCCTCCTGGCGACCTGACGTCCGGCGAACTGGCGTCCGGAGAGGCCGGTCGGCTTCTGGCGAGGTGATGTCCGGCGAGGTCGGTGGGTTTGCGGGTGGGCCTGGCCTGGTGGCCGGCTCTTGGGCGACTTTGTGCTCGACGTGAGTGGATCCGTGGCCGGGGAATGCTCAGGTGGAGCACAAGGTGCCTTGGGCAACTGGTTCGGAGCTCCAGTACATCAATCGGCCTCGGCGCACCGGTTGCCGAGGCTGCCGGGGGCGGGTGGGTGGGGGCGATTGATGGGTTGGCGGTCCGGTTCCGGTTCGCTGCCGCACGCCAACCCGGTGGCGCCCGGCTACGCGATCCGCAGTCATTTGCGTTGAGTGGTTGGTGGGGTGTTCGGTGGCGTGACTTGGAGGTTCTTGCCGATGGCAACTACCCGCGCGGCCGCGCGGTGGTGTCAGTAGCCTGCGGTGCGGGCTGTTTGGATGGCTGCTCGGATCTCGTTCGTGGGGTCGTCTTCGTGGTAGATGCGTTCGTTGGGTTCGATGTTGTCGAGGAAGCGCTGGTACGTGGCGGCGCCAAGCAGGTGGATGAGGACAGACATCGGCTTCAGGGCGCGCAAGGGATCGCTGGTCGGTAGGGCGGTTCGCCAGGCCGCGACCCAGGTCTCGATCGCAAGAGGACGCTTCTCCCGAGGGAGCCAGTTGACCAACCGCTGGAGGTCGGTGGCGGGGTGGCCGACGTAGCTGTCGGCCCAGTCGACGATTACTCGGTTGGTGCCGTCGGAGCGCCAGTTGCCGGGGTGGAAGTCGCCGTGGACCAAGGTGTTGGGGAGGCCGGCGGAGTCCAGTTCGGAGATGATTGCAGGGAGGCGAGCGCGGAGGGTGCGGGCTTGACCCAGCTCCTCCGAGGACAGGCGATCGCCTACTTCGCCGGCCAGTAGGCGATCCAGCTCGGCCGGTAGGTCGGAGGGAAGGAGCTGAGGGACGCGGAGGTCGTCGCCGGCGATCGCCGCCTGTACCGCGACCCAGCGGCTGACGATGTCCTGGACGGTGGCCGGGTCGGGTTCCCAGCAGTCGGTGCCGGGGGCGTGGGCGAGGAGGGACCATCGCTGCGAGAGGTCGACTCCCAGGACGGCCGGCGCGAGCGCTTCGTCGTACTGGTGGACGTGGTTGATCACGTCGGCGTCGACGCTACAGAAGCGGCTGGTCGCCTTCGCCCACGCGCCGGCTTCCGGCAGTTGGATCAAGCAGGACAGATTCCAGGTCTTGTACTGGACCGGTTTGCCCAAAGCCCCGACGATCCCAGTCGCCCAGTCCACCAGCCGCTGCGGGCCGTCAACCTCAGCCCAAGTCGCTCGCAACGGATGCGGCGCGATGATCCCCGGCCAGTCCGGGCGCGGCGTCGGATCGAGTACGCCGGCTCGCGGCTCGCCAGCGGCCTGGACATGGAAGACGACCCGGCCGCCATGCCCGAGTTCCGCGTTGTCGGCGTGCACGAGACGCAGGACGAATGTCGGTACGCCGAGCAGTTCGTCGAGGTGGCGAGTCGTCGCCGCGACCTCGGACCACCACGGCCGGTCCGCCTCGAAGGCCGGTACCTGACCCAGGTACCGGCTGCCGAGGCTGACCAGCGCCTCCACGGTCTTCGTCTCAGAGGTCGGCGACGATGCGGTGGAAGGTCCGGGAACCGGAGCGGAGGGTGATGGGGCCGGTGAGGAGGACATGTCGGTCATGGCTGAGCACCTTCTGGTCGTCGATCGAGACTGCTCCCTGGCGGATCAGCCGGCGCAGTTCGGAGTTGCTCAGCTCAGGACGCGCCGCCTGCAGCAACTCCAGGATGGTCGGCCGGGAGGTCTTCACCGCGACCTCCGGCAGCTCGGCCGGGATGGTGCGATGACTGAACTGCTCGGTGAATGCCGCCCGCTCGGCCTTCGCGACGTTCGCACCGTGGTAGCGGGTCACGACCGCAGCGGCCAGCTTGAGTTTGGCATCGCGCGCCGCCGGACCGCCATGTGCCGCGGCCTCGCCAAGCGCCGCGACGATCTCCAGCGGAAGCTCGCTGTAGACGTGCGCGTACGTCTGGACGAGCGTGTCCGGCAGGCTCATCAGCTTGCCGAACTTGTCCTTCGGTGAATCCGTCAGCCCGATGTAGTTGTTCAGCGACTTCGACTGCTTCGGCCCGCCGTCGATCCCCGGCGTGATCGTGGTGATCACGACCGCCTGCGGAGGCGCCCCGAGCCGCTGCTGGAAATGCCGTCCGAGCTGCTCGTTGAAGAGCTGGTCGGACCCCACGATGGTGAGATCGCTGTCCATCGCGAAGCTGTCGTAGCCCTGCAGCACCGGGTAGATCAGCTCATGCAACGCGATCTCCCGCCCAGCGGCCACCCGGTCACGGAACATGTCCCGCGCCATCAACTGCGCCTGCGTCACCTGGCTGAACAACCCGAGCAGCGTCGCGACCTCCATCGATCCGTACCACTCGGAGTTCCGCCGTACTTCGAAAACGTCCGGCTCCGTCCGCAGCACCAGGGACACCTGCTCGAGGAACGACGCCGCGTTCACCTCGATCTGCTCCGGCGTCAGCGTAGGCCGCGTCTCGGACCGCCCGGTCGGGTCGCCGATCCGGGTGGTCAGGTCGCCGAGCAGGAAGACCACCTGGTGGCCGAGATCCTGCAACTGGCGCATCATCCACAGGTTGACCGCATGGCCGATATGCAGGTCGGGCGCGGTGCAATCGACGCCGTACTTGACCCGCAGCCGGCGGCCGGACGCGAGCCGGTCGATCAGGTCCTGCTCGCCGACGATGGTGTCGGTGGTCCGCCGCAGCCGTTCGAGCACGGCCGGTACGTCGGTCATTCGGGGATCCTCTCGGGGAACAGAGGCACCCGGTTCAGCGCCTCCGGCAACGGAAAGAGGCAGGAACCACGACGGTTCCTGCCTCGGAGGCTCTGGGGTGGAGCGGACTACAGCAGCAGGCCGGCTCGTCCCAGAGCCGGTCGATACTGCACGAGTCGCTTGATCACCCGAGCAGGTTAACAGCCGGGGCCCCGGCCAGGTAGCGAGTTGTTAGGCTCAGTGGGTGGAGACGGAGATGGTGGTTCTGGTCGACGGCGACGGTCGTGCGATCGGGACCGAGGCCAAGGCGACGGTGCATCACGCCGCGACGCCACTGCATCTCGCGTTCTCCAGCTACGTCTTCGACGATCGCGGGCGGGTGCTGCTGACCCAGCGCGCGTTCGGCAAGCGCACCTGGCCGGGCGTCTGGACCAACAGCTGCTGCGGCCATCCGCTGCCCGGCGAGTCGATGGAATCCGCCGTACGGCGTCGGCTGGCCGACGAGCTAGGTCTGGTGGCTGAGTCGGTCGAGCTGGTACTCCCTGAGTTCCGGTATCGCGCTGTCATGCCGGACGGCCTGGTCGAGAACGAGTTGTGCCCGGTGTTCCGGGTCACGTGCGCTGGCGAACCGGTGGCCGACGAGGCCGAGGTGGCGGCATACGAGTGGGTGGAGTGGGACGACCTGACCGCACGAGCCGACTTGTCGCCGTGGTGCGAACTGCAGTTGACCGAGCTGACCGCCCTCGGCCCAAAACCGCAGAACTGGCCGATCGCCGACGCATCCCGGCTGCCCGCGGCAGCAGCTCTTTCGGCCTAGCTCAGCACCCCAGCATCTTCAGCAGGGCCGGACCGGGGATGGCGGTCGTTTGGCCGGTCTCGGCGGTGCGGATCAGCTCGACGAGCTTGGCGTTGACCGGCGCCCCGCGGTCCAGGGATTCGGCGAGCCGGACGACCTCGCCGTTGAGGTAGTCGATCTCGGTCGGCCGACCGGCTTGCAGGTCTTCCCACATCGAGGTCCGGGCCAGCGGGTCGATCGCGAGCATCTTGCCCGCCAGGCGCTTGAAGACGAAGTCCGGCAGTCGCAGCAATGACGGCATCCGGTGCGCCGGCACCGCAGTGAGCCGGGCCGGCGTGATACCGGCCGCTTTCAGCAACGCCAGTGTCTCGTCCTGAGCAGCGG
The DNA here is from genome assembly GCF_044453825.1 of Kribbella sp. NPDC051620. Taxonomy (NCBI): domain Bacteria; kingdom Bacillati; phylum Actinomycetota; class Actinomycetes; order Propionibacteriales; family Kribbellaceae; genus Kribbella; species Kribbella sp. NPDC051620. The sequence goes on along the minus strand of NZ_JBITDB010000003.1, from coordinate 612,627 downwards.
CCAGGCAGCGACGGTACGAGCGCTGGGCCAATTCGTCCCGCAGCGGCAGATCGGACAGCGCATTGACCGGATTGTTGAGGTTGAGCAGCAGCTTCGCCCACTGGACCGGCAAAATCTCGTCGTGCTGCTTCAACGGCAAACCCGCCCGCTCGAAGGCTGCTACGTAGGGCTGGAGCGCAGCATGCTTCTGCACGTCAAGCGCTCCCTCGGTGCCTTGGTGAAAGACGCCGCCGCCACGATTCAGCACGTTGAACGGGACCATCCCGGTCAGCACGGTGTGCCCAGGAAGCCGCTCCTGCAGTACTTCACCGTTGCGGATGCCGTTCTGGAAGCTGATCACGACCGCGTCGGGCTTGAGCACCGACGCGAGCTCGTCCGCGGCAGCCGCAGTACCGGCGGACTTCACCGTGACGAGGACGAGCTCGGCATCCGCAGCGGCAGTAGGCGTCGTCTCGTAACGCACAGCCGGTACTACGAGGTCGGCGCCGAGGTAGTCGGTCAGCCGCAGCCCGTGCTCGGCCACCTCATCGGCCAGCCGCTGCCGCCCGATGAAGACGACGTCCGCACCACCAGCAGCCAACCGCCCACCGACATAACAACCGATCCCACCCGCACCGTAAACCGCGATCGTCACCGAGCCTGCTCCCGTCGTCCGGCCTCTGCTTCAGCCCTCATTCAAGCCGACCGGCGTCCTGGCCGACGAGGAGGTCGGCGAGGGTGGCGGCCATCCACTGCTCGTAGCGGTCCCAACCCCAGCCGCGTTCGTTCACCAGGCGGTGCGCGAGGTCTGAGCCGTTGAGCGACCAGAGGATGTCGGCTGCGGTACCGGTGTCGAGGCCTTCGCGCAGACCGTACTTCCCGGCCAGGTGCCCGGCCATGTACCGGGCGCCGAAGTCGAGCTCGCCGTCGAGGGTCTCGAGGTACTCCGCCAGGTCCCGGTCGCCGGTGGCCGCCTGGGCGCGGGCCATCCGGATCAGCGGGGTGGTTCGCTCAGCGATCCCGCGGGCGAGGCTCGCGTAGAGGGCGAGGCACTGGCGGGCGTCGGGCGCCTTCGCGATCGCTTGGTAGATCGGGCGGTCGACCATCGGGATCGGCTCGTCGTCGCCGGCCAGCTGGACGTCGTACACGGCCTTCAGCACGGCCGGTTTGCCACCGATCACGTTGTAGACCGTCTGCACGCTGACGCCGGCCTCGGTGGCGATCGCCGCGAGCGTCGTACCGAGGTAGCCCCGGTCGAGGAACAAGGCGCCGGCCGCGGTCAGGATCCGGCGGCGCGCGAGCTCGGTCTGCTCACTGCGCAGGGCACTGGAGTAGCGGCGCTTCTCGGCCACGGCGGCAACCCCTTGACACTTCGTTGGAATCAGCTTCAAACTAATTGCATGTAGTTCAAATCTATGAGGTGGGGGGCCGTGATGAAAGCGCCATTGGACGGGATCTTCGGGGTGAAGCTTCCGGTGCGGGATCTGGCGGTGAGCCGGGAGTGGTACGAGAAGGTGTTCGAGCTGACTCTTCAGTTCGAGTTCCCGGACGAGGAAGGGGTGGTCCGGGGAGTCGCCTACGAAGCGGCCGGCCTGGGCAACAGCGGCCTCGCCCTGCGCGAACGCCCTGACATCGCCGGCCTGTCCGGCTTCGACCCGGTGCTTTTCGGAGTCAAGGACAAAGCGGCCGTCGACGCCTGGCAGGAGCATCTGACGGCGCTGGGCATCGAGCACCGGTTGATCATGGCCACCATCGGCTGGCTCGTCGTCTTCCACGACCCCGACGGCCTGGAGATCCACCTCTACAGCCGCGAGTCCCACGGCCAGGACCTGGCGGGTACGCCCGGCCGCGGCCGAGCCGTCGCCAACGCCTGACCTGCGGCGCGCTGTTGCTGGACCAGCTACCCGCCTCGGTCCGGATCCCTGCCGCCAGCAGGCCCGCTGCTGCTTTCCGCCCACTCCTTGAGCTTCTCGGCGAGAAGTTCGCGGACGCCGAACCCGCCGCTGCCATCGTGCGCGACCACCTCACCAAGGTCCTCTTCGTCCAGGTCCTCCGCAACGCCTTCGAACGCGTGACCGGACAGGCCCCAGCCAAATACCGCGCTCATCAGTGCAACCTCACCCTCGGGTCGAGGACGGCATACGCGATGTCGACCAGGATGTTCGAGACCACGACGGCCGCGGAGGCGAACAGGACGATCCCGATGATCACCGGCAGATCCTGCTGGTTGATCGCGGTGATCGCCGTCTGGCCGAGACCCGGCAGGCTGAACACCGTCTCGATCACCACGACGCCACCGATCAGCTGACCGAGGTCGATGCCGAACTGGGTGACGACCGGCGTCAGCGCACTGCGCAGTCCGTGGCGGACGATCACGCGGCGTTCGCGGATGCCTTTCGACCGCGCAGTACGGATGTAGTCCTCACCGAGTACGTCGAGCATCGCCCCGCGGGTCAATCGCGTGTACGTCGCCGCCAGCAGCAACGCGAGCGCGACCCACGGCAGCAACATGTGCTGGAACCAGGGCCCGATGCCCTGGCTGATGCTGCTATAGCCGCCGGCCGGGAACCACTTGTACCCAGCCAGGGTCAACTGGAAGTACAGGAAGTACAGGAGCAGCAGGCCGAGCAGGAACGACGGGAACGAGTAAAAGAACAACGAGAACAAGGTCAGGCCGCGATCGGCGAGCGACCGCGGATGCACCGCGGAGATCACCCCGTTGAACACCCCGAGCAGCAGCCACAGCACGGCCGCGCCGAGGGCGAGGGACACCGTGATCGGCAATGCCTGCCCGATGATCGAGGTCACCGCGACCTGGTGGTAGTAGTCGTAGCCCAGGTTGCCCTGCACCGCGTTCTCGACGAAGTGCAGGTACTGCTTCCAGACCGGCAGGTCGAGACCCAGCCGGTGCTTGATCAACTCGATCGTCTCCGGCGTCGCCTGCCGGCCGGCCAGCGTCTGCGCGACGTTGCTGGGGGCAACGAAGAACAGACCGAAGACGGCCAGTGAGATCAGCCAGAGCACCAGGATGCCGTGGCCGATCCGGCGGATCAGGAACAGCGCCATCACGGACTCCCTTCAGCGCAACCGGTCGGCCCGTGGATCGAACGCGTCCCGCACGCCGTCGCCGAACAGGTTGAAGGCGAGCGTCGTGACGAGCAGCGCGATCCCGGGGAAGAAGATGAACCACCAGGCGGTCGTGTAGTAGTTCTGCGAGGCGCTGATCATTCCGCCCCAGTCGGCCGTTGGCGGCGGCAGGCCGAGACCGAGGAACGACAACGTCGCCTGGGTGACGATCACGACCGGGATCAGCAGGGTCGTGTAGACGATCACCGGCGCGAGCACGTTCGGCAGCACGTCGACGAACATGATCCGGGTGTCGCCGGCACCGAGCGAGCGGGCCGCCTCGACGAACTCACGCTCGCGCAGCGACAACACCTGCCCACGGACGATCCGCGCCACCGAGGCCCAGCTGAAGAACCCGATCACGCACACCGTCACCGTCAGGCTCGGGCCCGTCACCGACACCAGCGCGATCGCCACCAGCAGGAACGGCACCGACAGCACCACGTCGATCAGCCGGGCCAGGATGGTGTCGACGATCCCGCCGAGGAACCCGGCCGCCAGGCCGAGTACCACGCCGATCGCGACCGTGATCGCGGTCGCCAGTACGCCGACCAGCAACGAAACCCTGGCCCCGTAGGCGATCCGGACCAAGATGTCCCGGCCCAGATCATCCGTGCCGAGCCAGAACGTCCCGTTCGGCCCCTTGGGCAGACCGTCCGGCGTCAACCCGATGTCCCGGTACTGCTCGTTCGGCGGATGCCCGGTGATCGAGGCGAACACCGGCGCGAAGATCGCCATCAGCACGATCAGCACGATCACCGCCAGCGAGATCATCGCCACCCGGTCCTTGCGCAGCCGCGCGACAGCGAGCACCAGCGGACTGCGCCCCTCGATCGCAGCCGCCGGCGCCTCGATCACCTCCAGCGCGGCAGTCATGATGCTTTCAACTCCGGTACTGCGGCCGACAGGTCCTCGCCGACCGTCAACGGGAAGAAGCACGCGGTCCGATGCGCCGGATCGTCGTTGAAAACCGGCTCCAGCGGCGGCTCCGCCTCGGCACATTGCACCCGGGCCTTCGGGCACCGGGTATGGAACCGGCATCCCACCGGCGGATTCGTCGCCGACGGGATGTCACCCATCAGGATGATCTGCTCCCGGCTGTCGGCCGTGTCCGGATCCGCGACCGGCAGCGCCGACAGCAGTGCTCTCGTGTATGGATGCCGGGTCTGCTCGAACAACTCGCTGGTCGGCGCGACCTCGATGATCTTGCCCAGATACATCACCGCGATCCGGTCGCTCACATGCCGCACCACCGACAGGTCGTGCGAGATGAACACGTACGTGAGGTCGAACTCCTGCTGCAGATCCGCCAGCAGGTTGATGATCTGCGCCTGGATCGACACGTCCAGCGCTGACACCGGCTCGTCGCAGATCACCAGCTTCGGCCGCAGCGCGAGCGCCCTAGCCACTCCGATTCGTTGCCGTTGGCCACCGGAGAAGTCGGCCGGGAACCTGTTGTAGTGCTCGGGATTCAGCCCCACCAGCGCCATCAGATCCTGAACCTTGCGCTTGCGCTCGACCCCCGACGAGATTCCGTGGATGGCGAATGGATCGCCGATGATCGAGCCCACCCGGCGGCGCGGGTTCAGGGAACCGTACGGGTCCTGGAAGATCATCTGGACCTCCCGCCGCAACGGCCGCATCTGGCGACGGGTCAGGTTGGTGATGTCCCGCCCGTCGAACCAGACTGCGCCCGACGTCACGTCGTACAGGTGAGCGATGCAGCGTGCGAGTGTCGACTTGCCGCAGCCGGTCTCGCCGACCAGCCCGAGCGTCTCGCCCTTGCGCACCTCCAGCGAGACGCCGTCGACCGCTCTGACCACCTCCTTGCTCTGGGTCGGGAACTCCTTGCGGACGTCCTGCACCTTCAGCAGGGTTTCCGCTTGCTGGACAAGGGTTTCGGTCATCAGGCCACCGCCTTGGTGATGTCATGGTCGAGCCAGCAGGCCGACTGGTGCCGTGGATCACCCTGTACGTCGGCCAGCGGCGGCGTCTCGACCCGGCAACGGTCGAAGGCATGCGGGCACCGGGTCGCGAACGGGCAGCCCACCGGCAGGTTGATCAGGCTCGGCGGCGTGCCCTGGATCGGGGTCAGCCGCTTCCCGCTCTGCGCCGGCAGTGAAGCCAGCAGCCCTTGCGTATAAGGATGATGGTTGCGATAGAAGATGTCGCGGCGCGGCGCCCGTTCCATCACCGCGCCGGCGTACATCACGATCACCTCGTCGGACATCTCCGCGACCACGCCCAGGTCGTGCGTGATCAGGATGATCGCGGTGCCGAACTCCTCCTGCAGCTTGCGCATCACGCTCAGCACCTGCGCCTGGACGGTCACGTCGAGCGCCGTCGTCGGCTCGTCCGCGATCAGCAGCGCCGGGTCGAGAGCCATCGCCATCGCGATCATCACCCGCTGCCGCATCCCGCCGGAGAACTGGTGCGGGTAGTCGTCGATCCGCTCGGCCGCCCGGGGAATGCCGACCAGGGTGAGCAGCTCGGCGGCCCGGCGACGGGCCGCCTGCTTGGAGATCTGCCGGTCGTGCGCCTGGATCATCTCGACGATCTGCCAGCCGATCCGGTACTGCGGATGCAGGCTCGACAGCGGGTCCTGGAAGATCATCCCGATCTTGGCGCCGCGCAAGCGCCGGAGGGTGCCGGCGTCGGCGGTGATCAGGTCGGTGCCGTCGAAGTACGCAGTACCGGAGACCTGGGCGCCCCGGGTCAGACCGGTGATGGTCTGGGTCGAGACGCTCTTGCCCGAACCGGACTCGCCGACGACCGCGAGAGTCCGGCCGCGCTCGACGTCGAAGGACAGCCCCCGGACGGCGCGGACGGTGCCGTCCGGGGTGTCGAACGAGACTCTGAGGTCTCGAACTTGGAGCAGTGCTTCAGTGTTGGGCACTGGTCAGCCCTGCTTGTCCTTGGCCAGCCACACGTTCGTCGGGTCGTAGTTCTGCAGCGACGGGACGTAGACGGCGTTGTGCACCTGCTCGGCGTGGTAGTTCGCCTGCTTGTTGTTGGTCAGCGGGTAGAAGGCCGCCTGCTCCATCACGCGGGCGTCCGCCTTGGCCCACAGGTCCGCTGCCGCATCCTCGGTCGGCGCGGCGATGGCCTGCTGGATCAGGGTGTTCGTGGTCGCATCGTCGTACAGGCCGAAGTTGCTGCCGACCGGCGGGAAGGACGGCTTGCCCGAGAACAGCGGGTTGAAGAAGGAGAGCGCCGCGTTGCCGTACCAGTCGGCTCCCCAGCCGGCCAGCGACAGGTCCCAGACGCCGCGCTGGGCAACGGTCGGTACCTGCAGGTACTTCACGTAGAAGTCCGCGTTCGGCGACGGTACGCCGGTGACGGTGATGCCGGCCTTGGACAGGTCCTGCTGGACGGTCTGGAACGTCTTGCTGCTGCCCTCGGTCGCGTTGCGGTAGAGGAACTTCAGCGTCAGATGCGGGAAGCCTGCCTCAGCCAGCAACTGCTTGGCCTTGTCCGGGTCGTACGGGTACGGATCGATCTGCTTGGAGCCGACGATGACGTCCGGCAGCACGTGGGTCAGCGGCGGGTTGAGCGTCTTGCCGCCGAGTACCTGCAGGATGTGGTCGCGGTTGATCGCGTAGCTGAGTGCCTGCCGCACCTTCGGGTTGGCCAGGGCCTTGTTGTTGTTCGGCGAGACGGTGTTGTAGATGACGTACGGGTTGCTGCCCGCGGTGTCGCCGATGGTCAGGTTCTGATCCTTCTTGGCCTGCAACGCGGGCAGCTGCGACGGCGGCGGCGCGACGTCCCATTCCATGTCGGCGGACGGCGTACCGGTCTGCAGTTGCTGCTGGACCGAGTCCTGGCTGACCGTCTCGTTCACGACGATCTTGTCCACGTACGCCTTGCGGACCGGGTCACTGGCCGGGTCCCAGGCGGGGTTGCGGGAGTAGTTGACCGACTTGGTCGGCACCCACGAGTCGACCTTGTACGGGCCGTCGGAGGGGAAGTTGTTGCCGAGCTCGGTACTGGCCGGCAGGTACTTGAGCGATTCGACCGGGGCGGGGGAGAAGGCGGACAGCGTCAGCATGCCGACGAAGTACGAGGCGGGGCGGGTCAGCTTGAACACGACGGTGGTCTCGTCCTTGGCGACCACGCCGGGCAGCGGCGTCTTGTCGATGTACGCCTGGATCGCGGCCGGGGTCTTGGCGACCTTGGCGAACCCGTCGGCGAACTTGGAGTAGCCATCGATCAGGCCGTAGAAGTCCGGGATGCCGCCGAACGGCTGGACCGGGTTCGCGGTCCGTTTGACGCCGCGGACCATGTCGGCCGCGGTCACCTGGCGGGCCGGGCTGGTGTTCCACTTGGCGCCGGGCCGGATCTTGATCGTGTACGTCTTGCCGTCCGCGCTGATCCCGCCGTTCGCGACGGTCGGCAGATCGGTGGCCAGGTCGGCGACCGGCGTGGTGTTCTTGCCGCCGGGCTCGGCCGGGTAGGTGAACAGCTGGCGGCTCCACATCCGCAGGTTGGTGTAGCCGACCGAGTAGTAGCTGACGTTCGGGTCCATGTAGTCGACATCGCCCTTGCCCAGCATGTTCAGGGTGCCGCCGGTGACCGGCGTACCGCCTGAATTGGTGCCGCCGCCCGCGGTTGTGGTTCCCTGGTCGGCGTTGCACGCTGCCAGCGTGAGACTCGTGACGGCGACGATCGCCACCACCGCGAGCCGTCTTCCGGAACTGGCCATTACTTCCTCCTCGCGAGACTTGCCCTCTATAGGGCCGAAGCTAGAACTGCCGCCCGGCCCCGGCGCCTCGGTCACTGAAGCGTCAACGTCTTGTCATCTGACCCGAGGCTGTTTGATGAAGAACTCATGACAGACGACATGTGCACCCAGGGCAGCCCATTGGGAGACAGCCCCATGTCGAGCGACACTTGTCCCGTGGCACACAGCTTGTTACTGGTTGACGACGAACCGCGGATCCGGCGGGTACTGCGGCTCGCCCTCGAGGACGAGGGCTACGAGGTGTCCGAGGCGGCCAACGGACTGGACGCGCTGACGGCGCTGCGGCACGCGCCGCCGGACGTGGTCCTGCTCGACCTGATGCTGCCGGACCGGGACGGCTTCACGGTCTGCCGGGAGATTCGGCGTACCAGCGACGTACCGGTGATCATGGTGACGGCACGGACCGACAGCCACGACATCGTTGCCGGGCTGGAGGCGGGCGCGGACGACTACGTTACGAAGCCGCTCGTAGCCAAGGAGTTGTCGGCGCGGATCAGGGCCCTGCTCCGCCGGGTCGAGCCGAACGGCACGCCGGTACTGGAGCAGTTCGTCATCGGCGACCTGGAGATCGACGTACCGGCGGCCGAGGTGGTGCGGGACGGGTGCGTGCTGCCGCTGACCCGGACCGAGTTCAAGCTGCTGGTCGAGCTGGCCAGCCTGCAGGGCAAGGTGTGCAGCCGCGAGCATCTGCTGTCGAAGGTCTGGGGCTACGGGTACTTCGGGGACAGCCGGATCGTCGACGTGCACATCCGCCGACTGCGGCTGAAGATCGAACGCGACCCGGCCACCCCCAAGCACCTCGTCACCGCCCGGGGGCTCGGCTATCGACTGGTGAGCTGACGTTGCGGCGGCGGTTCGGCCTGCGCGACCGGGTGATGCTGGCCTACGGGTTGCTTGCCCTCGGGCTGTCCGGCGTACTGGCGCTGGTCACCTGGAGCGTGGTCTCCAACTATCTGACCAACCAGCGGATCTCGTCGGCCATCGTCGAGACGACCGACAACGCGAACACGTTGCACTACGGGCTCTACGGCCTGACGTCGTCCTGCGGTCCGGTACGCCGGCTCGACCAGGAGCCCAACTGCGGGACGGTCGTACCGCAGTCGCCGGCCATGGTGATGGACCTGGTGGAGGCGCTGCCGTCGACGGACTCGGCCGCGATGCTCATGCACTACGACGGCGCCTGGTACACGATGTCGGCGAAGGCGAGCGACATACCGGCCGACATGGCGGAGAGCGCTCAGGGCGGCGTCAAGGTGGACCGGCGGATCGTGGTCGGCGGGGACGAGGTGCTCGCCGTCGGCGTACCGGTGGGGCGTCCGGGGGAGGCGTTCTTCGAGCTGCATCCGCTGAACCGCCTCGACAACACACTGCGGACGCTGAAGCTCACCCTGATCCTGGCCGCGATCGTGACCGCGCTGCTCGGGTTGGCGGTCGGACGGCTCGCCAGCACGGTGGCACTGCGGCCGCTGGCCAAGCTGACCCAGGTCGCGGCGGCCGTCGCGCGCGGACGGCTCGATGCCCGGCTCGAGGCGGAGAACGATCCGGACCTCGGCGGACTGGCCCGATCCTTCAACCAGACGGCCGCCGCGCTGGAGAAACGCGTGATCGCCGACGCGCGCTTCGCCGGCGACGTCAGCCACGAGCTGCGCACGCCGCTGATGACGATGATGAACTCGATGCAACTGATCCAGAACCACCGCCTGGAACTGCCGACCTCGGTACGCGAGCCGGTCGAACTCCTCGGCGACGACCTCGACCGCTTCCGCCAACTGGTCGTCGACCTGCTGGAGATCTCCCGCGACGACGGCGGCGACCAGGGCAGCCGCGAACTGGTCCGGATCGGCGACCTGGTCCGCGCCGCCGCCGACGCCACCGCCGGCCGCGAGATCACCGAGGTGGCACCCGACGCCGCGGACCTGACGATGGACGCCGACAAGCGCCGCCTGGAACGCGTCATCGCCAACCTGGTCGACAACGCCGAACAACACGCCGGCGGCTGCAAGGGCGTCCTGGTCCAGGCCGGCGGCAAAGGCGTGGTCATCCACGTGGACGACGCCGGCCCCGGCATCCCCGAAGCAGACCGAGACCGAATCTTCGAACGCTTCGGCCGCGGCACCCCCGGCACACCCCCCAACCCCCACCGCACCGGCACCGGCCTCGGCCTGGCCATCGTCGCCCGCCACGTCGAATGGCACCACGGCACAATCCAAGCCACCTCCCGCCCCGAAGGCGGCGCCCGCTTCATCATCGACCTCCCCGCCAAGAACCCCTAAACCGCCAGCAACAGAAGTGCAAGAGCGAAGTGCAAGAGCGAAGTGCAAGAGCGAAGTGCAAGAGCGAAGTGCAAGAGCGAAGTGCAAGAGCGAAGTGCAAGAGCGAAGTGCAAGAGCGAAGTG